>CAWGBP010000047.1:0-17467 GCA_963820835.1 Pirellulales bacterium
GACGCAGCCACGACGGCGCTGTTGGCGGCGACGCAACCGAAGAAACGCAAACGGAAGGCGGCGGCAAAATGAAAGTGACTCATCATATTTTCGAGGCCGATGTCAGTGGAAAACCGGGCGAAGTATTTGACAAGATAATTGAGATGCGCAGGGTAATCGAATCGGAAGCGATACAGTCCGCTAATTCTCCCGATGGTCAGTCAGATGGCCCGTGGTCCGAGACCGATTCGCCAAGTCGATGGGCGAAAAAATTCAATTGTTCAGCGAGAACGATTGTAAGACATTTTGCCAGTCAGAAAATCCGCAACAAAAAATTCTCCGATCGCAGCTATTCGGTTCATTTAGACGACCTGCCGAAGCCGGCTAAGTGACCACAAGTTGCCATATCAGGCGTTAAGTGGACAAACGCCTACTATCGCACTTCCGCAGGGGAAAACCTCTACGAGAATGCACCTAGATTGATTCGTGTTCTTCACGACAACCAAAGGTGCATTATGTCAGTTGCAGTTGCCTCTCCGCTTCTCTCCCGCAAACAAGCGGCCGAATTTCTTGGCGTCGGCGAACAGACGTTAGCCGCATGGGCCACACTCGGGCGATATCGTCTGCCGTTCATCAAGGTTGGCCGACTTGCGAAATATCGGTTAACCGATCTCGAAAAGTTTCTCGAAGCGCGCACGGTCGATTGCGGTGCGGAAGGCTAACCCCTAGAGACACCAAAAGCCGGCTCACGCGATCAACGTGCCGGCCAGAGGCGAAATTCAATGCAAAATCATTCTAACAAAAAACCAGAATTGTGTCTTGAGCGTGCGACCGAAATTTCGCGACGCCAAGCCGTACAAAAGCTTCTGGCCGAAATTAAACGCACCGCGCCGGCATGGGCCGGTTGCGCACCGTGGATTGCCGAGCGGCTAATCGAGGGCGCACGACAACGGCAGTTGCCGGGAATCGAGGCGCACCGATGATTCACGAACTGATCGACCGGGCCCGCGGCTTGCAATTAAGACCCTGCGAAGTGCTCGAAGCGCACCTGGACCCGGGCGACCAAAGGACGCCTAACGTAATTCGAATTGTCGATCTCGACATGTTCTTGCTGCAATGGTTCGATTTGCCGGGCTTCCGTGAAATTGTCGATGGCATCGACGACAGGGATGGATTCGATCCCGATGTTAGGCTCGTTGGGCTTATCCATGATGATGGCGTGCTGCTGGTCGCATTTTCGGCCGTGGGGGTGGCGAAATGAAACGCCGCGCCGAAATTCTGGACGCCTCGCCCCCGCATGACCTGGACGCCGAGCGGGCTTTGCTGGGTTCGCTGATTCTCAAGCCGGAAATCATGCCGGAGCTTGTCGCCCTGCGCCCTGGCGATTTTCACGACCCAGCGCATCGCAAAATCTTCGAACATTGTCTCGGGATCCATGCGGAAGGTGCGCCGATCGATCTAGCGCTGCTATTCCCTCGATTCAAAGCACATGAAAGCGAATTGGGCTGCAAGGCCGCGGCGGTAATGGCCGAGCTAAGTAGGAATTGCACGTCGGCCAATTGGACGTTCTACCTTGAGCGCGTCCGCGAAATTTCAGCGAGGCGACAATTGGGGAATCTGGGTGAGCGCTTGCAAGTGGAAAGCGCCAACGGCAAAGCGCCGGCCAATTCAATCGAAGATGCAATCGCTGAATTGCAGGGTATCAAGGCCGCGCCGGAAGCAAAACTATTGCCGATCCCGCTGGGCCAATTGATTGACGAAAACCCGACTTTGCAGCCGGTGGTGGTCGATGGATTATCACGTCAAGGCGAAACCGCCAATATCGTCGGCGGAAGCAAGGTCGGGAAAAGCTGGCTCAAATATCACTTGCTGATTTGCATTGCTCTGGGCTGGAAGTTTTTGGGTCGTTTTCAGTGTACGCGCGGGAAGGTGTTGCTTGTCGATAACGAGTTGCACCGTTCCACGATCGCGCATCGGATCGACACCGTTGCGAATGCGATGGGCGCGCCGATGGATGAGCTCCGGGAGCAGTTGACGATATGGCCGTTGCGCGGACACCTACTCAATCTGCATCAAGTGCTCGAATATCTTGAATCGGAAATTGAGCCCGGGACGTTGCAAGCGATTGGGTTCGACGCATTCTATCGAGGCTATCCGCCTGGCGTGAGTGAAAATGACAACGCGCAAGTGATGGCACTTTACAACGCCATTGACGCCACGGCCGAACGCCTCGGGTGCGCATGGTTCAATATTCACCATTCATCGAAGGGTTCGCAAAGCGAGAAGCGAACAACCGACGTCGGCAGTGGCGCCGGCACTCAAAGCCGATGCGTCGATGCCCATATCATTTTCCGCGAGCATGAAGAAGCAGACGCAGTAGTGCTCGATGCGGCGCTTCGATCGTTCGCCCCGATTGAGCCTATGTGCCTGCGCTGGCAATTCCCGCTCTGGGTGCCGGATGACGACCTAGACCCAGCGAAACTAAAGGGCAAGCTGACGCAAACAGAGCAACGCCAAAGCGCTCGCGACAACGAAGGTATCGGCAAGCTGGCGGCAGTGCATCGAGCGAAGGCCCGGCGACTGTACGCGTGCTGCGTGGCCGCTGTGGCCTGGGCAAGGCCCGCTGTGAGCGATTGCTCGATTCACTTGGAAGCCTCGGGCAGCGTCAAGTGGACCGAAACCATGATCCGCGGCAACCCATGCCGAATCTACGAATCCATCGACCTGGACACCGACTATGCAGACCGAAACGAACCATTCTGAACCACGTGGTACGCCACTAGTGGACCACGTACCGGACCACCGGACCACGTCGGGAGCGGTACGGCTGTGCGCCCTTATAGGGCGACAACCGACCACGTACCACGTCCCGCCGACTTGCGACCTGGTTGGCAGACCACGGGAGCAACGGACCACGTCACGAAGCATTGCGCGAAGATGGGCAGGGGACATAGCAAAACCTGGGCCTTTCGCCAAAAAACCGTCGCCTAGTCGCGCACAACTTTTGTCAAAAAATGAAACTTCAAAATAGAGAACACAATGGCCGGTAATCATCGCAGTGGCCGCAAACGCAAGCCGCTAGAACATCACCTAGTCGCTGGGACATATCGCCGCGATCGGCATGGCCCAAGACCGTCCGAATTGGCTAATGGATCGGCACAGACCGAACCGCCTGCCGCTGGCGATACGGCCATTTTCACACTGGCTCGCCAAGACCCCCTCGCCGAGCAATTGAATGAAATGCTGCTTCCGCAGTTGGAACCGATCCTGGCGCCGACGGATTCTACGGCATACGCCCAGTTGCTTGCCTATTGGGCATTGTGGGTGAAGGCGGAAGAGGCGGCCCAAAGGGATCCGACAGACCGCGATGCTCGCATGGCGGTCATTGGCTACGGGCGCGAATTCGACCGACTTGCCGCGAAGTTTGGATTGAGCCCGGCTGATCGCACGGCGCTGAAGTTTGATTTTACCGAGCCAGAAAAAAGCGCATTTAGCAAATTTCTGGACCGTGACCGTGGCATCCCCAAGCGCGACCGTTCTGCCGAATTCGAGCGCGACGAATCCAAAGCGAGGTTCTTCAAGTGAAAACCGGTGACGACTGCCCGACGTGCCCGATTGGCCGGCTCGTGGTGTATTGCACCCGCTGGCAAGCCGATCGCGCCATTCGATTCCTGCGCTGCGATATTTGCGGCGCGACCGCCGGCAAGGAAATCTGCCGCACCCGGCACCGTCCGCAAGCGCCGTACTAAAGCAAGTAAACCGTGTCCCCAATTGTTTCCCAAAGTTTTCTAAAATCGGAGTAGTGAACCGCCATGAGCACCATTGCACCAACCGTTGATTTTTCTCCGCTTGACGTTTCCGACGCCGGCCTGGCCGAGCTGCGGATGCTGGCGTTGTCGGCGATGCGAGCCGCGCCCACGTTCGGCCAATGGCTGCACGGCTGGTGTGACGTGGAACAGTCCAGACGTGGCAAGGGCGAAACCACGGCGACGCGGCGGCATTGCTGCGGATTGCCGCTAATGGCCGAGTGGTCGCAGGTCGACGTGGCCGGCGCGGTGGAAGCCGCGGCCGTACTCGTCCACAATTGCAACGATTTTTCGGCGTCACAATTCGCCGAGCGATTGCAGCTCGCCGTGTCGATGGAAGCTGGACACCGTTTGCGACAACTGCCGGAAGGGAAAACCGATAATGCAAACTGACTTGCTCACCATTAAAGACGTGACCCAGCGCTATCGCTGCACGCCGATCACCGTGCGGCGGTGGATTGCCGCGGGTGTATTCCCGCCACCGCTGCGCATCGGCCGGCGCAAAGTGCTCTGGCTCCGTGCGGATATCGAAAAGTTTGAGCGCTTCGCCGCGGACGTGGCGACCCGCAAGAGCGCACCCCTGCATCAACTCATCCCCGACCCCGGTATCGCACCGGCACAAATCCCATGACGAACTTTGAGGCGCAACATCAGCGCGACCACTGCGTCCGCCTAATGAAGGGGCTAGTGGCGAAATTAGACCACGAAAATCGCAACGAATTCACGGCCGCCGAGGATAAAGAATTCAATAAACTGAAATCCCAGCTCGCCGCGGCGGACGAAGTATTGGCGCGACCACACACAAAGGAAGAACCAAAAGTGATTAGCACTGGAAACCCAAACGGCGGCGCTGAGATAGCTTTTCATGCGAACGGCCAAGCCGCGGCGGAATGGTACGACACAAAAACTGGCGACGCCATTGCCGTATTGTCGGTCACTGACCGGCTTCGAGAGCACTGCTCGCACTGCTCGCCGTCCGGCTCGCCCCCGCTGCACCTGGGCCGCCTGCTGCGCGGCGCTATCACGCAAAGGTGGTCCGACGATTCGATCCCAGAGCGCGAATTCCTGGCGCAAGCCGGCGGCATCAATTCCGCGGGCGGCGTGCTCGTGCCGGAAGTGCTGGCGACAGATTTTATCGACCTGGCACGCGCGAAAACTGTTTGCCTACGCGCCGGCGCAAAAACAATTCCGATGACCAGCGACAACCTGACGATTGCCCGGGTGACGACGGATCCCGTGTTCACCGTCAAGGGCGAAAATGCACCGTTCAGCGGCACGCAAGTTGGATTCGACGGCATCGGCCTTTATCCGGTCGTCATTGGAAACTACATTCCCGTGAGCCGCGAACTGATTGAAGATGCGCCGAACGCGAGCGAACTGCTCCAGCAAACGCTCACCAAGGCGCTGGCCGTGGCCATCGACAGCTACGCCATCAATGGCACTGGCAGCGCGCAACCTATTGGTTTGTTGACGCAACCGAACATCGCGGAAACTGGCACGGTCGGCACGTTGGCGTGGTCGCATCTGCAAACCGCCGTCACGGGCATCCGAAATTCCAACATCGAACCTAACGCCTACCTCGTGAGCCCGACGACCCAAAATCGTCTCGCGAGCCTGACCACCGGCGACGGCACCAACGCCGCGAAGAACTGGCTCCCCCCGCCATCGAACGTGGCGGCCGTCGATCAATTCTCCACGACGACAATGCCCGACGGTTTCATCATCGCGGGCGACTTTACGGAGCTGTTGTTCGGCGTCCGCACAGAGGCACGCATCGAAGTTTCGACCGAAGCCGGCACTGCGTTCGCGGCGCACCAAGTATGGATCAAAGTTTTCACCCGTTGGTGCTGCAACGTGGCGCGCCTGGGCGCGTTCCATCGGCTCACCGGCATCAGCGGTTAACAATTCTCCTGCGGCTCGTCGCTGCGGACTCCGTGCCCGCGCCTTGTGCTAACTTGCCGCAAGGCGCGGGTTTTTTATTGGAACATCAGCACATGGAAGGCACCATTCAAGCCGTGAAGCTTGACCGGAGCTTCGGCTTCATCGCTCCGCCTGGCGAGCCGGATATTTTCTTCCACAAGAGCGATTTAGATTCCGCGCTCGCGTTCGATGAACAACTGACCGGCCGGCGGGTTCGCTTTGTCTGCGTTCAACGGGAAGGCAAGCTGCAAGCACGCAAGATTCTACCGGCGGACTAAAAATATCGGCGACACCTTAACGAATCGCAGCGGTCACTAGTTGCGGCACGCATCAAAGAGATGTTCGCGGCAGAAGCAAAGCAGAGACAGAAAGCCGGTGGAAAGAGTGCGGGGAACGGAAGGCAAAAGAAGGTTATGGTAAATTTACCAGAACCTACTTCTACATCCCGCGATGCCGCCGGCGCCGCGCTCAACGTCTCTGGCAGTCTAGTCGATCGCGCTGCCGTTGTCCTGGAGAAAGGTTCCAAGGATCTGATTGCCAAAGTAGAGGCCGGCGAGGGGGTGTCTAACATCGACCCGACCCAATAAAGTGCGGCAGGCGCAATCCTATTGAGGGTTTTTGACCGGTTATCTATTGCGACCCCGAAATTTTTCAAAGGCGCGCACTTTGTACTGCTGATCCATCTTAGCGACCTTTTCTTCTAGGATTTTCTTCCATTTTTCTAAACTAGGTGCTGCTACCCTGATCCGGTCAATGTCGATAATCTCGTACTCGCCGTTCCGATATCGTGTCGCTAAAAGCGTGACTGATGTCTGGATACCATTCGTTTCGTCGTCACGGCCGTGCATATTAAGGACCACGTAGTCCACACCATCCCCCTTGTTGCCGAGCATCTCCGATTCATTACCGTTGTCAACAACGTAGTCGTTGAATCTTGTTTTGCAGTAATCGAATGCCTCTCTGGTTTTCGATCGGTCTTGGTTGAGTTGGTCGGTCATTGCTTTCCCCATTTGTTTGTAAGCCGGTAAACTACCATTTTATTTTTTCTGCTACGGCGAATTGCCGAGGGAAACGGCCATTATAGGCGAAGGCGGTGCCCTACCAAGCGGCCGGCGTGGGGTCACACTTTTGGCGCAAGTGAGCCGCCGTTTTCGATAATCTTGTTTTTGAGAAAATCTGCCGCACTCCATCGGCCATCATGGGCTTTCACCCAATTGGAAATTTGCCACTCTTCATACTCTTTCCCGACAATTACCGATAATTGATAAGGCTCATCGAAGAGAACAATCTGCTTTACGCTTTCACTGGAAACTAGCCCGGGAAACCGATAATCGAAGCGAGCAATAACTTCCCGTCCGACCACTCCAGTTTCTTTGATTTCACGTATGCCGATCGGTATTCGGTCCATTTTGATCACCCCCTCTTCACCGTAGCGCCGGTGTAGCGCCGAACGGTTTCAATCAGTGGGCCACTCAGAAAAACTCACTTTTCTTCGGTAAAACAGTACCCTCGGCAGGACTTGAACCTGCGACCTAGTGTTTAGGAAACACTTGCTCTATCCCCTGAGCTACGAGGGCTGTTTAAGCGAGTTCTCTCTTCTTGGTCTTAACCAGTGGCGAGCGCCCTGACAAGCGACAATTCTTGCGCAGCGAAGCACAATTGAAACCCGTGCTGGGCGACAGGTGGAACCCCAATGGGAAACGATCTCGCGCCGAAGGTACTTGTAGCGGCGTGTTTTGTCGCGGCACTCCGCGGAGTTGTGCGGGAAACGACAAGGGGTTTTGCGGGTTCGTGAACCTCGCGGCAGCGAGGAGCCGGAATCCACTCCGTAGACATCGCTATACTATACATGTGTTCAAATATCTTCGGCAAGCTATTGCGCAGGCAAATGCAACCGCGTTTTGGGCATTCTGTTCGGACGATGCTTGGCAACTTCACTGGCCAAAACGGTTCGAGGGATCCGTGTCGAAGGGCGGTGCGAGTGAGTAAACGGCGCGCAAATTGGCAGTAATTAATCCATGGATTGCAGGCTCTCAAAGCGGCGCAACGACGCACCTCAAGTCAGAGATTTTTGTACAACTCGCGTCATTAGGCAAAAGTCGCTGAACAAGTTGAGATTCGACAATGGGCATATCACGGTTTAACTGGCCGCGACGCTAATACATGCGAAGAATGGTGCGGCGAGGGGTACAAGGGTTGCAGCACCGTTTCTTTGTCATCGATTTTCCTTTTTGGGAGGTGCATCACGCCAGAAATTCAGAAAAGCGAGACTTTGAACGGCCACTCGCTTGGTGCAAGAAGGAACCGTTGGGCGGCGAGATGCGTATTGATTGTTGGGGACGGTGAAATAGGAATGGCATCAAAAGGAGGAAGTGCAATGCGAGACGTATGCGAGCCTCCAACATCGAGCGATTTAGAAACATCTGCTCTCATACAAGGGCTGGGAAGCCACGATCCGACAGAGCGAGAACGGCTGCGAAAGTTGATTATTGAGCGCGGCCACGGCGCCGTGATCCCGTTGCTGCACGCGCTGAAGAGCTCGTCGGAGACGATGTGTTGGGAAGCGGTGAAGGCACTGGCAGAGATCCGAGACCCCGCAGCCGCGAACGCTTTGGCTGAGGCGCTGGATCACGATCAGCAGAGTGTTCGCTGGGTGGCAGCGGAGGGCCTCGTGGCGCTCGGTCCAGAAGGGCTGAAGCAAGCGCTGGTTGCGCTTTTAACTAGGGCGCGCTCCAATTGGGTTCGCGATGGGGCGCATCATGTGATTTCGCATTTCGCGCATCAAATGAGGTGGAAGTTCCTCCTGCCAATGCTGAAACAGTTCGACGGTTACCAGCCAGCAGTGACTCTGCCACCCGCCGCACTTCGAGCTCTGCATGTGCTGCAAGATCGCACCGTGGTTCGCACCGAGTGACAGTGGTTCGCACTGCGTGAGAGATCACGTAACCGGAGGCTCCGGCGATTCGAGCGATTGCGCGGGGGGGCACTGTTGCGGAAATGAGCCGCGGTGTTGGGGGAAGGAGATGCGAGCATCGAATTTACATCGTGCATTGAAAGCTGCGGCCGTTGCGCGGACGCATGCGAGCAATTTGTAAACAGTGCTGCTAATGACCAACAATTGGCTGAGCGTTTGCTCCGCCGCAACGCCGCTAACTGTGCCCAGTTTTGTCGATCGACCGCGGGCGTTTTGCAGCGCGGCTCTAACTTCATCAAGGAAGTGTGTGGACTTTGTGCTGAGATTTGTGACGCATGCGCCGGAGAGTGCGAACCGCTTGGCGCGGGCCAAGCACAAGGGACCGTTCGCGCTTGCCGCGAATGCGCTAACGAATGTCGAAGAGTGCTTGCTTACTAGGCACGGGTGGCGCCGCGATATTCCCCAGAAATCGCGAGTGACTATTTAAGAGCCTGTGACAAAACGTCCGCGGAGAGGGGGACAGTCCCATTTTTCTCCCAGGGCACCGAAAAATCGGGACAGTCTCCGACGTTTTGTCCCTAAGCCTGTAAGAACATTCAAGCGACGTCGAAGTCAATGTTCTTGGTGCTGGTCCATGACCCACTGAACTGCTCGCTGAATCAGTTCGGGAACGTTATTCACGCCTAACTTTTCTTTGATGCGTGCGCGATAAGTGTCGACGGTCTTGCGGCTGACGTGCATCTTGGTCGCGATTGATTCTGTGGTCAGACCGTGTCCAATCAGTTCAAAGGCCTGCAATTCCCTGTTGGAAAGCTGCTCAAAGGGGGAACAGGTTCTCGTCTGCTCTCCGACCAACGCGTGGAGTAACTCATCGGCAGTCTCGCCGCTCACATACAGCTTCCCGGCGAGTACGTCTCGTATTGCCTCAAGCACGTTTTCCGTCGGTTGAGCTTTATTCAAATACCCTTGAGCACCGGCTCGCAGGGCACGTTCGGCATAAAGATTCTCCGGATACATTGACCACACCAACATTCGCATCTGATCTTTTCGGGCTTTGATGCGCTGAATCAAATCGATGCCGTTACAGTTTTTGAGCGAAATGTCGATGATTGCAACGTCAGGCCGGGCTGATTCAACCAAGGCCAGCGCTGTGGAAATATCATCCGCCTCGCCGCACACTTCCAAGTCGGGCTGCGTTGCGATGTGGATTGCAAGTCCCTCGCGTACGACCGGGTGGTCGTCAACAATTAGAATTCTGGCCATTGCCGTTAGCTCGTTTTGCATATTGTCGGACTGTACAGTTTCTCTGCGGTAATGTGCATGTCACAACGGTGCCGCCCTCGGCCGCCTGGCTGATGTGGAAGGAGCCGCCGATTTGTTGAGCTCGATATCGCATAATGTGGCAGCCCATGCCATTGCTCATTTCTAATTCTCTTGACCGCAAGCCGACACCGTCGTCGCGTATACTCAACTGCAGGCCTGTAGAACCGCGTTGCAAGTGAACGCTGATATGTCGGGGCTGGCCATGACGCAACGCGTTGCTTAAAGCTTCTTGTGCAATATGAAACAATTGGGTGGCTGTGTCATGCTCCGGGGGGTCAATGTCCTCGGGACACTCGAGGCGAATATCAATACCGGACTGTAGTTTCACCGTGGTAACGAGATCGTCGAGAGCTGCCCACAATCCCTTCGTCTCAACTTGCACTGGCATTAATCCGCGCGATAAATTTCGCACCTGCATTCGAATTCGGTCCAGTCCGCTACTAAGCCTGGCGACCACGCGCTGCTCCGGAGCGGTCTTCGGCAGCGACTGAGCAAGCGCATTGGCCATCAGGCCCATTCCGGTCAACTCTTGACCGACATTATCGTGCAACTCGTGACTGATGCGCCGTTGTTGCTCGTCGGAGATTTCCAAAACCTCCCGCTCTAGCTCCTTGCGTTTTGTGAAATCGAACGAGACGCCGATGAATCTGATGGCCTCGCCCACGTCGTCGTACGCAAATCTGCCGACAACAGCCAAGAATGAAGTTATTCCGTTGTCGGCTCGCACAATGCGATATTCGGAGCTAAAAGGCGCGTGGTCTCGGCAGGCCTGTTCCTGCTCATCCAAAACGCGCTGCGCGTCGTCGGGGTGCAGTAGTGCCTGCCACATGTCAATCGACGCCACACCGTCGACTGCCGGTTCATAACCCAACATTCGGAATTGCGTTTCAGACCAAGTCGCGCGTTGGGTGCGAAGATTGTGATCCCAGGTTCCCATCCCTGAGCCTCCCATCGCTAGCCGCAGCCGTTCTTCTGATTCAACCAGATGAACGTTCTTATTCTCGATTTCCCGATTGCGCTTGACGATCGTGACGGCCGCCAAGGCAGTCAGCCACAGTGCCGATAGGCCCATCGCTAGATTTCCAATCACAAATGAAAGCGGAGTGCGCGGATGGGAGATCAATGCGTCGCAAATCATCAGAAATGAACAAGCGCACGCGGTGAAAACAACCTGACGCCGCGCATTAAACCACACCGGCACCAAGATTACCGGCAAATAGAGAACCCAAACGTCGAGCACCAGCGGCGTCAGAAAGTCAACAACAGCGACGGCGGCAATATAAATGACGGCAACCGCCAAAGCAAATCTTCGAGTTCTGTACGATCGCTTCCCATTCATGCGCAATGGCCCTCATCCGGGCGGTTGCCGGCTGGCAGCGTGCCGCAAATCTCAATTGACGCAAGCCTACTGTACTATTTCATTTTAATCGATTGCGTGCATCCGATAAGCCAGGCCTGACAGCATTTGTGTGTAGGGCTTGTTCCTACAAAGCAATGTTGGCGATGTACTACACGATGTTTGGCCGTCTTCCGATTGAGGCGAGCCAGTTCCCGCCCAACAATCAAATTGGTGGCCTTACTAAACGGAATTGACGTAACTAAACGGTGTCGTCTTTGAAGCATTTAAGGCTCGTATGGGTCGCCAAGGAGGAAACGAAATGCTGGTGCTCGCACGCAAAGTCGGAGAAAAAATCATCATTGGCAATAGCATCGTAGTGGAGGTGCTGAAATCGCAAGGAGGGCGTGTACGGCTAGGTGTCGACGCGCCTCGCGAGGTCTGCATATTTCGGGACGAAATTCGCGATCGCTTCCGTGAGCGAAGCGATTCGAATCAGTTGAAGACGCGCCCAAACAGATCTCGATTCTTCCCCGAGTTTGCCTAGTTCCAGTAGTCCTAGTTGTTGTGCACGGTTTGGGCCTCGAATTGGGGCGCGCGTTTTAGCCTGAAAGGAGTACAAACATGACCAGCGTAATTGCGACACGTGAACCACGTCGACTCCGCCCATGGTTCCGACGGGGACCGTTATTCTCCTTGCGCGAAGAGTTTGATGATTTGTTTTCGAACTTTTTAAGCGGGGCCGGTGATGGTTGGCCGGTCGGCATCGCGCTACCGCCTCTGGACCTCACCGAAACTGAATCGACCGTCGAAGTACGCGTCGATCTGCCGGGAGTCAAGCCTAGTGAATTGGATATCGAATTGAATGGAACAAATTTGACTATCAGCGGCCAACGCAAGGAAGAATACGAAGAAAAGGGGCGCACCGCTTATCGCGTCGAGAGGCGGACAGGCTCGTTCTCACGATCCATTATCTTGCCGTGCGCAGTGAAGGAAGACCATGTTGACGCCCAATATCGCGATGGCGTTCTCACAATCACCCTACAAAAGACCGAGGAATCTAAAACTCGAAAAATCAAAGTTCGGACCTAGGCCGACGACGACGGTTCGCCATTTGATTCAACCGAAGCCGCATCGGCGGTCAGGGAATAGCGTTTCGTAGTTTGACGTGTGTTCGATTTTATAAATGAGGAGGTGTGCAATGGCGTCGATGACTAAGGAGCCCAAGGAACAGCATTTTGCTCATCTTGGGGAAAGTTGTGGCTGCGCGGATCATGACCACGATTTAGTGCATGAACTTAGCAAACGGCTCGATTCCTTGTGGCGCTACAACCAATATGTTGCCAATGCAGAGGGGCATACATCGTTGCAAAGCTTGTGGCGTGATTTGAAAGAGCAGGAGGAAAAGAACATCAAGCGGATCAAGAATTCCATTTCTGAAGAGATCAAAAGAGGCTGCTTCTGACAATTTGCGATGCTGGAAGCAAAGCGTCCGGCAGTTCACGATCTTTCGATTATCTAACATTACCGAACGAGGAGCGGATCATGTATAAGCCGAACGTACGAATGCTCACGATTGGCAGCGCTCTCATTATCGCCGCATTATGCTGCGCCGCGGAGAAGACGTGGGCGGCGACAAGCTCGTCGTCAAATTCCAGCGGCAAAACTCAAGCCTATCTGGGCATTGGGGTCGAAACGTTGCCACAAGCCCTTATTTCCCAAATGCCCAAAGCATTTAGCGAAGGCTCTGGCGTATTGGTCGCGGACGTGGCAACCGATTCTCCGGCCGATAAGGCGGGACTTAAAGTCAACGACGTCTTAGTTACCTACGACGATCAGCGGCTGTATTCCCCTGAACAGTTTGTGAAGTTGATCCGTTACGACAAGCCCGACCGGAGAGTCAAACTGGGCGTGATCCACGACGGTAAACTCGAGGTGGTCTGGCGCCACGTTGGGAGAGCGACTCGCTTTCGCCACGGAGCAAGAACATCCGACGGGCGCACGGTGGCCGACGGCGATACGCGCCCAGCGACCGATGACTGCGGAAGAAGAAGAAGCCAATTGGGCCAGCTTCGACTCGCTGACGCTGTCACGCACCGACAAGGATCATTATAAAGCGGAAATCAAATATCGAGACGATAAAGGAAAACTCGACACACGAGATTTTCAAGGTTCGCGCGAACAGATTCGTAAAGATATTGATGGCGAGAAAGATCTACCGGCAAATGAACGCGACCAATTGCTGCGAGCCATTTCACTTTCGCGAAATCCTTGGGAGACATCCTATCCGTTTGTGGAATTCATACCCGACAACGGCGTTTTATCGGATTACATTGAATCGAGTCAGCAGCACGCCAAAAAATGACACACACTATCGGCATCAATCTGCGGATGAACATTTGTTGAAGCGCGTTCGCTTGGAAGCCGACCTTTGCAGTACGAACGCGATTCGATGTAGGCAGAAGAAGGTCGATTCATGCTTGGCCACAAATGGGAATTGTTTCGGCTGCATGGTATTCCTGTCTTTATCGACGTGAGTTGGCTTGTGGTTCTGGCGCTAATCACGTTGACCATTTCCAGTTCGATACCGTATTGGCTGCACGAATACTATGGAGATGCCACTTCGGTATTGAGTCCCTCGATCGATTGGGGACTGGGACTGCTGGCTTCGCTCGCATTCTTCACGTGCATACTGCTGCATGAATTGGGACACACCCTCGTGGCTCGCTCCCGCGGAATGCCAATTCAAGGGATTACGCTATTTCTGTTCGGCGGGGTCTCGGAGCTTCAAGGAGAGCCCCCGTCGGCGGCCACGGAATTCTGGATGGCGATTGCGGGCCCGATCGTTAGTCTGGCCTTGGGCATCGTATTTGGACTGCTGGCATGGGTCGGATATCACAATGCTTGGTCCCCGCCGATTGTCGTCGTGCTCGGTTACCTTGGCGCGATCAATTTTTTACTTTTGATTTTCAATCTGATTCCGGCATTCCCGCTTGATGGCGGCCGGGTCTTCCGTTCGATCTTATGGGCTGCAATGGGTAATGTGCGGCGGGCCACACGCTGGGCATCAGCAGCTGGGCAAGCTTTTGCCTGGCTGCTGATTGCCTGGGGCATTATTCAGTTTTTTGGCGGAAATTGGCTCGGTGGAATTTGGTCGGGGTTGATAGGAATGTTTCTCAACAATGCGGCCCAAAGCAGTTACCAGCAGGTGATCATTCGCGATGTGCTGAAGGGGGAACCCGTCCGTCGATTAATGAATCCTCAGCCGATCGTGGTCCCACCAACGCTCGATTTGCAGCATTGGGTTGATGATTATGTCTACCGATTTCACCATCGATCGTTCCCTGTAGCTTCCAATGGGCACGTTGAAGGATACATAAGTACCCAGGAACTCAGCAAAACCCCGCGAGCCGATTGGCCTCGGCATACGATTGGCGAAGTAATGCAGCGCGACGTGAAATCGGTGGCCATCTCTCCGGATGCCGAAGCGTTTGACGCCTTGGGCAAAATGCAACGTAGCACCACCAGTCGCCTGCTGGTCATCGAGGACGATCATCTTCTGGGCATTATCAGCTTGAAAGACTTGCTCCGCTTCCTGAGCGTGGAATTGGAATTGGAAAATGATTTAAGCGGCTCTGATGCCGACAAACATGACGCCCAAGGAAATGCCCTGGGCACAAACTCATTTTGAATATGAACGGATCGGTCAGCGCACGCCCTTTCGCCGACCACATATGTTGATACTTTAGACGAGGGAGTATGACGCGATGCCCTTGGTTAATGTTCCACTTGGCGTTCGTCTTGATTCAGCAGCCGATCGTCCAGCACAAACAGCCGGCGTCGATCTGGGACGGCAATCGCGATGTGAGAACACAGATTGGGCCGGTACCGCCAGTTGCCCCTACCCGTTGTGCGAACATTAAGGTCAGTTCGATCACGCGGTTTTAAGCCACCTTAGAAGGCGGCAGCTACGCCGAAAAACCTTAGGCGGCAACAGGAAGCAAATGGCTCAGGCCATGGGCAGTGCAAATTGACGGCGTCGTCGCCGTGACCAACCGAAGTTCGCGTGCCGTCAGTCGGACCGTGTAATCACCAATCGACGTACACCGAGGCAGTCGAGCCGCTGCCGTTGCTTGGCTGGGTATAGTTGGGCCACTCATTGGAGTAATAATACGCCGATGAGCTAAAAAACCCGGGGCCGTCGATCTCCTGCGTCTCGTCGATGTGCAATAGATCGCCAAAAACAGGGCCCACAAATGTTCCATCTAGGAAGCTGCTGTGTATGTAGTGAACCGTCACCGAGTCACCCGCTGACACATAACCTGAAAACCCCGGTGCGTATGCCTCTGCGAAAACACCCGTGCCCGAGTCAATATGATAGGTTACTTCCGCTCCGAAATCGACGAACACGGAGGCCGATGCGGGACCGCCCACGCTCAGTGACCCCGATACGGAGGCTTGGGTGGACTGGGAACTGAATGCGTTGCTCAGGTGGTAGCTGGCGTCCACGATGTTTCCATCTGCCAAGTTGTAGGTTGTCGGAGGAAGTATATCAGACGTATACGGGGCGTAGTTGCCATTGGCCCAGCTATCGAGGGGGATGGTGTTGTAATAGAAGTCTCGAAAGATATAAGTTGAACCAAATTTGTTTTGCAACATTTGAAACTGGGCCCGAGCCGTCGTCGAAAACGCGACCAGGACGAAGGCGATTACGACACAGTTCAGTTTGTAATATCGCATCGAAAGATTTCGCACTTAGCCCGATGCATAAGCGAGCAACGCTCGAAACGGAAACGGGCGACACGTCAGGCAGCAGACATTTAGCATTGCCTGGCGGGACGAGATTAGAAGCCCCCCTATTGTAACAAACGGGGGGGGCATGTCAAAAAATTTTCTCAACTCGCTGGGAGAGAGTTCCTGCATTGGCCGTTGTAACATCCAGGTCGAAGGTCGGCGTTAAATCGCAGCAATTACCTGCCGTAGGTCGTTCACGTCCACCGTGATGTAAATCTAAAGATACGTCTCGACAGCCCGGCATTGTCGCTGGCTACTTGCGATTTTTGTTGACGATCGCAACGAGAATCATGACAAATGCCGCGAATCGGATCCAATGAAAGTACGTCTGGGGTTCATTGACCTCGTGAAATAGGGCCAATCCGATCCGAGTAATTCCTAGCAAAAAGAAGGACATGGAGAATAGCAGAAACAGCCGATCCTTCGTGTCGCACCAGAAGCGCAGAAAGAAAAGCGCCGATGCCCAACAAGCCATTGCCATTGCGCCCAGCAAAAAATCATTCATCACAAAGCTCGCTACAATTTAGAAACCAACTCATTTTGATTCCCAGATCAAACCAAACAGCAGCAATGTTAGTGCGATCAAGCCTGGCAGTTTTCTCCAGACAGACAAGTCAACGTCTGGCACCATCACGATGTCGATGTACATCAATACGTTTTCCAACATCAGTCCGACAAAGCACAAACCGCTCAATAGGAGCAATGTCACGCGTTGTTTTGTGAAGGTGCGCAACAACATGACCGCGCAAAGCAGACATGTTGCTGCGGATAGCAAATAGATAAAGCCTGACATCTCAGCTCTCCTTGCGGAATCGAAAGGCGTCGGCAAACGTTTTTACTTTCGTCAGCGGTTTGGAATAGATTTCGTTCGTCACCGCCAAGCGACGGTCGCGATAAATATCAGCCAACTTGCCAATTAATTCGTCGCTTGCGGTCTCGTTGGCCTGGTACTGAAAGCAAGACTCTTTCTTAGCCGCGAAACCAACGCGCACTAAATTTGCCATAATCGAATTTGCCATTTCGGAGGTAAGCGCCATGCGGTTCGCAACTTCGTGGGGGTGAATCTGGCGATCGCGGTGCTGGCGGATGTACAGCAGCACTTCCAATTCCGCCAGCGATTCAATGTGCTGATTGATAAACCACTTCACCTCCTGAGGAAAATCATCCGGCATCACGAAGTCTCTTTCTTTTGACTCCCCAGTCGACGTCGATCAATCCAGCGGCTGGTTCTTAATGCGCCGGCGTGCCCGCCCTGAACCGCGCAAAGCTGACGAGGGCACGAACAAAGCGCAAGGTCTAGCAGGTGCAGTTGCTTCCGGTGCGATCGCTCAATGGTAATGAAGAAATCGAAAGGCGATTAACAACACACCACCCGTCGAGATCATTGCGGCCTCC
>CAWGBP010000048.1:0-281219 GCA_963820835.1 Pirellulales bacterium
GCTTGATAAGGAGTTGAATGAGCAGTTCGCGGGCATCGGAGTGGTCGTGGTGCGAGATCCTGAATCGAGCCAGCCCAGAGTCTTAACTCCCATTGCCGATTCGCCCGCCGTACGCACAGGAATTGAAGCCGGCGATATCATCACGAAAATTGACGGTCGTTCCACTGCCGGCATGAAGTTTGAAGAAGCCACCCAGCGGTTGCACGGCCCGCTGCACACGGAAGTGCAATTGTCGGTTCAGCGGCCGTCAGAGCGGCGAGATCACCTTGCCGCCAATTCGCCGCGAAGTCGTGCAGGTCGATTCGGTGCTCGGCGATACGCGCAATAAGAACGACCATTGGAATTTCTTGCTTTCGCGAAATCCAAACATCGGTTACGTGCGGATCGTCGAATTCGGCGAGCATACAGTCGAAGAGTTTCGACCGCGGTGCTCGAACAACTAAAAGCCAATCATTTGGAAGGACTGATTCTCGATTTGCGCGATAACCCGGGAGGCTTGGTGCCCGCGGCGATCGGTGTGTGCGGTCTGTTGCTTCCGCCGGGTGAAGAAATTGTCTCGGTCGAGGGGCGAGAGCCAAACAGCAAGCTCATTTACGAATCGACCGCCGGGCCGAAATTCCTCGATTTTCCCTGGTGGTGCTGGTGAACGGCTATTCCGCCAGTGCGGCGGAAATTGTTGCCGCCTGCCTGCAAGATCAGCACCGGGCCACAATTGTCGGCCAGCACACTTGGGGCAAGGGAACCGTGCAAACGATCATTCCGCTGGGCGACAAGCATGGCCGACTGAAGCTCACCACTGCCGCCTCTGTCGGCCTAATGGCCATAACATTCACAAGCGCCCTGGCGACGACGACAGCAAGGAATGGGGAGTTTTACCCGACGCTAAAGAACAGGTGAAGATGACCGACGCCGATTGGCGACGCTGGCGCGACTGGCGGCAAGACCGCGATATTTTGCGGCCGCAGTCGAAAAAGGGCGCTGAGGCCGCCGCCGGTCTAGACGTAGACCACGATCCGCCATTGGCCAAGGCTGTTGATTTTTTGAAATCGGAGCTGACGGGCGGTGGCACGGTCAGCGGATACTTCGGTAACTCCGTTGCCGACTGGCTGTGCTGCCTTCGTCGTAATTCGCGGCGAATCTCCGCAGCCAAAAAGAACGAGCCGGTCACGCAAATTAGATGTTTGGAGGTTGTCAGTTCGCTGGCCAGCGCCCACGCGTCTTCAGAATTTGATCGAACGATACGCTTTGTGCCGCCAATATCAGCGGCGATTCTGCCCAGCGTAACAATGTCAGCCGCGCCGGGTTTTTCGAATACCGCGTAAAGATTACCGTCTCAAACTGTGGCAGTAGCAGTTCAAGCATTCCCCGCATATCTTTATCTCGCGTCGTACCGAAGATTAATATTCGCGGCCCCCGTGGAAACTGCTCAGCCAACGTGTCTAATAGCGAACGAATCGAAGCCACGTTGTGGGCCGCGTCGATGACGACGGTCGGCCGCTGGGACATAATTTCGACTCGCGCCGGCAGATGAACCTGCGCGAGGCCCCGACGAATCGCTATTTCCGGAATACTCCAGCCCAAAGCCCGCAACTCGGAAAGGGCCGCCAGCATCACAGCGGCATTGGCTGCTTGATGCCGGCCGAGTAAACCGATATCGAGATCTCTGATATCTTCGATTGCGCCGGCGCGTCGAGATTGAAAACTAGTTAAGCCGCGGCCGCTGTTCGAGTCTTGAAAACGAATAGGCGCAGAATATGATATTCAAAATCGACGCCAATTCGCACCAACTTCACGTTGCGATTTGCCACATCGGCAATCACCGACCGCGGCTCATTCTCGGCCACTCCGCTCACCACCGGCACGCCCGGCTTGATGATGCCAGCCTTCTCGCGGGCGATTTGCGAGTGTCTGCCAGTTGGTTTGTATGGTCGAAACTGATACTCGTAATCGCGCTAACCAGTGGCCGGCAAACATTGGTGCTGTCCAAGCGGCCCCCCATTCCGACTTCGATCACTGCGAAATCAACCTGGCGCACAAGGAAATACAAAAACGCCATGGCGGTGGTGATCTCGAAATAGGTTGGCCCAAGCTCAGGAGGCTCGTGGCGCGTATACTGTTTGTCCATATCTTCAACGACGGGCCACACGCTCGACCAATTCAGCTAACTCGTCGCCGGAGCACGGCAAACCATCGACGACAAAAGCACTCTTCAAGTCGGTCCAAATGGGGAGAGGTGTATAAGCCGGTGCGATAGCCCGCTGATGAAAGAACCGAAGCGATCATTGCTGCGGTCGAACCTTTGCCCTTAGTGCCGGCGATGTGAACGATCTTGAGCCGATCATGCGGATTGCCCAGGCCTGCTACCAGCTCGCGCATGCGGTCGAGGTGGAATTCCCGCTGGTCGTAGGGAATCGCCAGCGCGCGTTCGTAGTCGATGCGCCCAGCAGAAATTGGATCGCGGAGGCACGGCTGTTTGAGATGTCGGAGTTCGTCATGATCGCGCACATCCGCATCGCGGCGTTTGCGATGGCGCTCGAAGTCGATGGAATTCACTCAGTGTATCGCCGGCACCGGTAAGTGTCGCGTAGCACCGTGCTGGCGGAAGTGCTGCTTCGAAGGGGCCGGATTTACGATCGGTCACCGCTTATGCGCAGCGAAAGATAGAGTTTTTGGAGTTCATCCAAATCGCGTCGCGGCGCGTCGGCCCAAATCGCCTCACCTTGCTTGCCGACAGAAGTGTGCCAGCCATCGGCACATTTTCGCAAATGTTCAACCAAATCTTTCATCCACAAGAAAGTTCGACTCCGATCCATGGAATCACCCCTCGATAAATATCGTTATTCCAGCCAATTGAATGGTTCGCCGACATGCACTGTTGTTCGGCGCAGATGGGTAGAAGTGCATGCCCTATGCCAAGGGAACCCATTGATTGGCGACAGAAGCCGCCGCCAATTCCGAAACCTTTGGCGTCTAACGACTTACATATCGAGCGAATAGATCGGGGTTCACGCGTCGCCATCCCCCCGAGCCTTCGCAAGCACTGTCATACAGGTGCAATTTTACAATTTGACAGAGCTGGAAAGCGAAAAACGGCCTCAAGGTCCAAGATCGCGTGTTGAAAACTGTGATTGGCCTCTGAAAATCAGCAAATTCCCCCAATCCCGCAACCGGTTTCTCGAAATTGAATTCATACCGCGCTGCGGCCGATTTGGTTTCTTGAAAAGCCGCCGTGCCGCATCGTATAGTGCATATTCGACACGGGTTAAGGGCAGGCATGTCGAACCGTTAGAAAGCGCCCGGGCGTAAAAAGAACCGGGTCTTTTCCTGTCTCGCTAGCGCTATCGGCTGTTGCCGCATTTGGCGGCACTGGGGCCAACCGATCACGCCCAAAGAGCCAAGCACGGTCGGAATACACACTGAAGGACTCCACTATGTCGATTGAAGCGGCCCCTGTTGCATACCCAAAACCGACGACTCCCGCTAGCGACGAGCCGGTTATTGAAACGCGTAATCTTTCAAAAACCTATCGCGATTTTTGGGGTCGCCAAAAGGTGCGGGCGGCCGGAGCGACATCGATTTGACGATCTACCGCGGCGAGATCTTTGGTTTGCTGGGCCCTAATGGGTCCGGGAAATCGACGACCATCAAATTGCTGCTGGGCCTATTGTTCCCGACCACTGGCCGTGCCATCGTTTTGGGAAAAGATGCCACGGAAGTAAAAAGAACGGCGCATCGGTTACCTTCCGGAAGAAACGTATCTCTACAAGTTCCTCAATGCTGAAGAGACGCTCGATTTCTACGGCCGGTTGTTCGACATGCCGCCGGCCGTGCGCAAGCAGCGGGCCGAAGCACTGATCGACATGGTTGGCCTCAGCCGCGCTCGCCGGCGTCAGATCGGCGAGTATTCCAAGGGTATGGCTCGCCGCCTAGGGTTGGCCCAAATGCTTATCAACCGGAATTCCGAGCTAATTTTGCTCGACGAGCCCACGAGCGGCCTGGACCCAATTGGCACGCGGGAAATGAAAGATTTGATTTTGAAGCTCAAGGCCGAGGGAAAGACGATTTTGATGTGCAGCCACTTGTTGGCCGACGTGCAGGATGTATGCGACCGCATTGCCATTCTCCACGAAGGAGAGCTGAAGGAACTGGGGCGCATGTCGATAGTCTGCTGAAAATTCGCGATGTAACGCAAATTCGCGCGAGCGGCCTTAGCGACCAATGCCAAGCAGAAATTCGTGCGGCGATTGAACGCCACCATGGACAGATTCAGAGCATCGAAAATCCCACGACGACGCTGGAAGAACTGTTCCTGTCGATCGTGCGCGACAGTGAAATCGCAGTCCCGGCCGCAGAGCGAATGTAGAGAACTGAGACGAATGTTTCTGGGTGCCTTGGTGTCTAGGTACCTGGTCGCGAATGTATCGCTAAAACCAGACCACTTGATACCCCAACACCAGATCACCAAAGACCGAAGATCGCATGATTCTTGAGCAAGCCGTTCAACCGTATTCTGTCTGGTTTCCAACGGCGCTGCGCCATTTTGGGGAATCAGCATTCTTCGTCATTCTAGCCGCGGCGGTCATCAGCTTTTTCATTGCAGCATTTCGTTATGGGCCATTGCCGGCCGGCGATTTGCTCTACCGCACGGTGGTAGGCTCGGTCATTGATCTGGTGCAGATTTCGCCGCGCCGCATTTCGGCGCTTACGCCTTGGCGATTCAGCAGCAATGCGCCAGACGCGTGTGGGTGGCGCTCGTGGCCTTTGGCGTCATTTTGATGTTTGCCGGCTGGTTCCTCGATCCGCAAACGCCGGCGACCGGGCCGTTGTACGTTACCTTTGTCTTGTCGTGGACCACGTATCTCATCGTACTCTTGGCTCTGTTTATCAGCGCGTTCAGTCTACCCAACGATATTAAAAACCGCACCATCCACACGGTCGTGACCAAGCCGGTTCGTTCGGGCGAAATTGTACTGGGCGCATTCTGGGCTTCACGATCATCGGCACCGCCCTTTTGGCCGTTATGGCCGTTTGCAGCTATGTGTTCGTCGTGCGGTCACTCGATCACACGCATGAAATTCGCTTGGAGGATATCAACCTGCAGGCGCTGGCCGCCGGGAAAGCGGGAAAAATTGGGGTCACAAAAGTTGGCCAAAACCACATTCACGATGTGATTTTGAATCCCGACGGTTCGCTTCAGACGATTTCAAATATGGCCACCGCCACGAAATTACTATGAAGACCGACGCCGACGGCAAGAAGCATTTCATCGTCGGACCGCCGGAAGAAATGTTCGTGGCCCGTGTGCCAATTTATGGGGATTTGCGATTTTTGGACCGCGACGGGCAGCCGAGCCAAAAGGGCGCAGCCAGGGTCGCGGGAAGCTTGGCGGCATCAATGTTGGCAAAGAATCGGATTATCGCGAATTCGTTGAGGGCGGCTGGCTGGCGCTCGCCATTTGGACCTTCGACAACATCGACGAAGACACGCTCTTCCCCGATGTGTCGCCGGAAAAACGCGGGCTGCCGTTGGAAATGACCATCCGCGTTTTCCGCACTTACAAAGGCAACATTAAACAGCTTATTCAAGGCAACTTGGTGCTGCGTAACCCCGAGACGAAGCTCGAAAGCGCCCCGATTATTTTTTCGATCAAAGACGCCACACTCGACAGCCGCTTCATCAATCGACAGTTGGAAAAGAAGGGGGCCGCGCCGGGCGATCCGAAAATCGATCTGTTCAAAGATCTGGTGAACAACGGCCGATTGGAAGTCATTCTGCAGTGCCCCGATCCCGCACAATACCTCGGTATGGCCCCGGCCGATTTATACATTCGCGCCGGCGACGCTCCGTTTATTCTCAACTTTCTGAAGGGCTACCTCGGCATTTGGTTCCAAATGGTGCTGGTCATCGCCATCGGCGTCATGTTCAGCACGTTCTTAAGCGGATCGGTCGCGATGCTGGCCACGTTGGGCTGCATGATTATGGGCTACTTCGCCGGATTCGTGAGCGACTTGTTTCAGGGAGTGATTGAAAACAATCGCAAGCTCATGCCCGGCGGCGGTCCGGTCGAGGCGTTCATTCGCCTCGTGACGCAAAAGACCATTACCGTGCCCTACGACGAGAGCCTGGGCATCGAGGTCGTTTACTTTATCGACAAGGTGTTCATGCGCATTATCGATGCCTGGACCAGCTTGTTGCCTGATTTCGGTAGCTTTAGCAACGTCAACTATTTAGCCAGCGGCTTTAATATTCCCAGCGATCTCATTTTGGAGCAGGCTACGCGCATGGCTGCCTATTTCATTGGCGCGTTTTTGGCCGGCTTCATCTTCCTGCGCTTGCGCGAGGTGGCCCGATGAACGAACGTCGCAGTTTTTATCGCAAGGTTGTGTTCCTGGCCCTGATCGCGGTGCTCTTGATCGTACAATCGCTGTTCAGCCAGCCGGCTTCCGTCGATGCGGACGGCGTTCGCTCTCCCGGCGGAAAGCTCGCGCAATTGCGTGATGAATATCACTTGAGCCAGGCGTCATTGGGCGAAATCGATCCGACGAGCGAAACCATCAAGCTGGCGACATTGGGCATGCGCGGCGTCGCCGTGCAGTTGTTGTGGAATAGTGCGCACGAGTACCAGAAGAATGAAGATTGGACTAGTTGCAGGGCCGTAGTGAATCAGATCATTCGTTTGCAGCCCAATTTCTTCAGCGTTTGGGATTTTCTCGGGCACGACATTGCTTACAACATGTCCGTCGAATTCGATGATTATCGCGATCGCTTCTACTGGGTTATTAACGGCATTGAATTCCTCAAGCAAGGGGCGCAACTCAACAACACCGATCCGCGCTTTCCGGCGCATCGGCTGGATTTACAGCAACAAACTGGGCCGCGCCGATGAGCACGTGGAGTATCGGCAATTGTTCAAAAAAATGCAGGAAGATAAAGGCGAGAAACACACCGACAACTGGCTGGTCGGCTACGATTGGTTTATCGAAGCGCAAAAGCTAGTCGATTCGGGCAGCAAGAATCTGCGAATCATTTTGGGCGGCCCCGATGCGCGGTTTTCCAAGCCGGGCGAAAAGGCCCCGAGCCCCGTGCTCTTTCATTCCGAGCCCCCCATGGCGCTCATCAACTATGCCGACACGCTCGAAGACGAAGGCACTTTTGGCGAAACCGCGAAAGCCCAGTGGCAAAACGCCGCCCACGAATGGCAATCGTACAGTTACCGCGATTTGCCCACCTCCTACGGCTACACCGTACGGCTGATCGATCTCGAATTGTCCAAGCAGCAAATTAAGAATCTTCACGATCAAATTGATAAGCTCGTGCCCGGCGAATACGAGAAAATCAAGGAAGAGAAGCGCACGAAGCTCACACCAGAAGAACGGGCCGCCTACGACAAGCCGCGCGACAAACGCACGCCAGAAGAAAACAAGCTGGCGGGCGAGGCTGACGGAAAAACGACCGTAACTTGGGATGAGGTAGCTCTACGTGCAGCGCCCGAGCATCGCGCCAAAGCGCGCAAGCTGATTGACGATTTGGCCGACGTGACGCAAAAGATGAACACGATCGACACCTATCGCGACATTGTCAATTACAACTACTGGCTGGCCCGTTGTCAGGCGGAGCCAACCGACGCCATGCTCGCCGCGCGCGAGTCGCTCTATAAAGCCGACAAGGCCTACGAGAACGGGGAGCTGTTTGACGCCAAAAATTTGTACGAAAAGGCGTTTGACGAGTGGCACGTAGCACTCGGTCAATTTCCGGTGCTGCACGACAGCACCATCATGTCGGACGAATTGGGTGACGACATCGATCAGTACAAAAAGCTCCTAGGGAAGATCGGGAAGAAGTTCCCGGAGAAATTCGTGTTGCAGGATATCCTCGACCAGCGCGATGGAAAAATAACTCCGCCAGCGCCGCCGAGTGGCGATGAAGGGGCACCCGCCAAATCTGAAACGAAGACGAGCACAAAGACGGACGCAAAAGCGCCGGCTGTCGAGCAAACGAAGTCGGATTCGAAAAAACCTGACAACAAGCTAAAAGCTGACGGGAAGGCGGACGGCAAAAAATAAATTCGGCAAGCTGTTCAAGACGCGCCCGGATAAGCACCGGCACCAATGCCAGCATTCACACGCCGTGTATGACGACCATTTTTATTTCAGTCATTTCTTCGATCGCGTAGCGCGGTCCTTCCTTTCCCATGCCGCTTTCCTTGAGCCCGCCATAGGGCATGAAATCGGCCCGCCACTGCGGGCCCCAGTTCACGTGCAAATTACCGCTATCGACTTCGCGGCAGAATCTGAGCGCCCGGTTTAAATCGCGCGTGAAAATCGCCGCGCTCAAGCCATAGTTGGTGTCGTTGGCAAGGCGAATGGCTTCGTCAATATCGCGGCAGGGCGTTACGCCGACCGCCGGTCCGAACAATTCGTCGCAACTGATCCGCATCTTTGGGTTCACGTCGGCCACTAGCGTTGCTTCGTGCCGGGTGCCTTCGCGGCGGCCGCCGGTTACCACGCGCGCGCCGGCGGCGACCGCTTCGTCGATCCATTTGCCGACGCGAGCGGCATCGGCCTCGCGAATCATCGGCCCAAGCTTGGTTGTTTCTTCGAGCGGATTACCGATCTTCAATGCCGCGACTTGCGGCTTAAGTGCATCGACCAAGTCGCCGTAGATTTTCTGGTCTGTAAGCACGCGCTGTGTCGAAATGCAAACTTGGCCGGCGTTCGCATAGCCGGTGGCCACAATGGCTTCGGCGGCTTTGTCGAGATCGGCGTCGTCCATTACGATGAGCGGGCTGTTCGAGCCGAGTTCCATCGTGACGCGCTTCAGGCCCGCCATCTTGACGATGCGCTCGCCAACATCGCGGCTGCCGGTGAAGCTGATTTTTCGCACGCGGCGGTCGGTGCATAGGGCTTCGCCAACTTCACCGCCACCGCCGGTCAGGCAAGAAATCGCTCGTGGCGGCAGGCCTGCTTCCAGCAGTATTTCGACCAGTTTCAAGGCCACCAGCGGCGTGTCGCTAGCGGGCTTGAGCACCACTGCATTGCCCGCCGCGAATGCCGGCCCAAGCTTATGGCACGGTAGATTCAGCGGGAAATTAAACGGCGTGATGGCGGCAACAATGCCGCAGGGGACGCGCAGCGTAAAGCCGAACTTGCCTGCGCCGTGCGAGGCGGCGTCCATCGGCAGCACTTCGGAGTTGATGCGCTTGGCCTCTTCGGCTGAAAGTTCCAAGGTTTCGGCTGCCCGCGTAGTTTCGGCCAGCGATTCGCGAATGGGCTTGCCTTCCTCGAGCGTAAGCGTTTTGGCCAGTTCCTGCTTCCGCTCGTGCATCAGTTGTGAAGCGCGGCTCAATATTTTGTAGCGCTGGTAGGCGGGCATCGCCCGCATGAGTTTGGCCCCTTCGACCGCGGCGGTAAGGGCCTGGTCGACATCAGCGGCATCGGCCTTGGGGACCGTATCGACGACCGAACTGTCGTAGGGGTTTTTGACTTCGATTTTTTGCGATTTATCGGCCCACTGGCCGGCTAGAAACATTTTCATTGTCGCGCTCCTGTGCTGATGGCAGATTTTTATTATTGAGCAGGCTATTGTTGTGGGCTAGGGCGGAATTTGTGCAAAATGTAAAGTGCGAAATGCCCACGTGCCACGTAATGACGTGCACTCTTGGCAATTGTCGCGCTTGGAAAGTGAATGCGGATTGAAAATATGCGGATTGTTTCATTAATCTCCGCCGGCACGGAAATGCTGTTTGCGCTTGGTTTTGGCGAACAGTTGGTGGCCGTTAGCCATGAGTGCGATTGGCCAGCGGAATGTGCCAAGCTGCCGCGGGTGACAAAGTCGAACGTGGATGGTGCGGCGGCCAGCGGCGATATTGATCGGCAGGTGCGCAAGCGCTTGGCGGCGAGGAAAGCACTGTATGAAATCGATGGCGAAATGTTGGCGCGGCTAGCGCCCTATTTGATTGTGACGCAGTCGCAATGCGACGTGTGCGCCGTGGCATACGAAGACGTGCAACAAGTTGTGCGTAACGATACGCGGCTCAAGCAAACTCGAATTATCTCGCTCAATCCGCAGTCGATTTGGGAAGTGTTCGACGACATGATGCGAATTGGTGAGGCGGTGGGACGGAGGGAGGAATCACGAAAAGTTGTGGAAGATCTGATGGAAAGAGTGGGGCGCATTCGGGCCCGCAGTCGAAACACGGCCCCGAGTGGCAATGATTGAATGGACCGACCCTCTCATGCTCGCGGGAAATTGGGTGCCCGAGATGGTGGAGATGGCCGGCGGGTGCTGCGATTTAAGCAAGCCCGGCGAGCACAGCAGGGAAATTGCGTGGGACGAGCTACTCGAGTTCGATCCAGAACTGATTGTGGTTTGCCCGTGCGGCTTTGATCTGACGCGCGCCAAGGATGAACTGCTAGAGCTCGAGCAGCGCGCGGGCTGGCAAAGCATTGCGGCGGTGAAAGCGGGTCGGGTCCACGCCACCGACGGCAACGCGTTCTTCAATCGGCCCGGGCCGCGGTTGGTGGAGAGTTTGGAGTTGCTGGCGGAGATGGTGCGGGCGTAGAGTTCTGGTTTTGGGTCCGGAGGAGAAGTTACGGCTACGGGATTTGCAATCAAATCCAGGCTTTGAATTTGCAAAGTGGAAGCCCCCACATCTACGGATCGTCCCGCAAGTGGTGCCATGACTAGCGGACTGCCACCGGGCGGTGGAAGATTCGACGGGCATCACACGCAATAATTTTTGGCTACTGGGTGGATAGCGCGTTGTCACGCACGCAGTGTGCGTGACCTACCTAGCTCGTTCCGACTTAGGAGTGCCTGATTCGTTTCCACCGAACGGCCGCCGTGCAAAACAATGTGGCAATTGCCGCTAATGATAGACCGCTGGGCTCTGGAACCGACACAATCTCAAGACCGGCGATCGCCGGCCGGTTGCCATCGAGTTTATTCAACGTGATGGTAAACGAACTGCCCGTAAGATTGTCGAACTCCGCATAGGTCGCTAGCGTCGCCGTTCCCAGAGAAGTTGCGGTGGCGCGGATAAAACCGTCGGTAGTAAAATCGCTTGACTGGATATAGTAGAACTCCTGCGCCCCAAGCTGAACGCTTGCCGTCGTCGAGAAACTAAAGCCGGCCAAATAGGCGATCACGTCGTACTGCCCGTAGGGAATATTAGAAACCGACACCGCCAACTGTGGATCAGGCGGGGCAAAGAAATCTCCTTCTACGGTGCCGCGGTACAGGCGCTCGTTCGGTGTCGTGTTGCCTCCCGATGAATTCACTTCGGCATTCGCATTGAACCATTGAATTGACGCACCACTGTCGGCCCCTGTATTGTTGACTAACTTACCAGCAAGCGGACTGGCAATGTCGGCGGTCGAGCCGTTGGCCACCGGGTTGGAGTTATTCCAGTTGGTTTGGGGCACTAATCCTGCTGTTTCACTGGGTAAAATCGGATACGGTCCGCCACCGAACCTCGTCGCAGTAAAGTTCATCCCGATCGAGGCTCCCTCGACACGCGCTGCGCATGCCACAGCAACAATTAAAACCGAAAGACCGCGCAGAAATTTTCTCATGAGCGTGCTCCATGGAAGGGATTGATGTAGATAAGATGCCAATTGGCGAACCCATTCTTACGTGGGGGTCGTCGCAAAATCAAGGTTCGACCGCTGGATAGCGCGAGAAGTTTCGAAATGCTGCCCGACGGCTGCGGTGGAGCTCCAGCAGCTAAAAGTTTGTTTTTTAGCGGCAATACGGTGCGATCCGTGTCGCTGATGCCTCCTCTAATTCTCCTTGACCCAGGCACAATTACTCATTGACATATCGTAATGTTCCGATACAATTGAGTGTAAGGAGCTGATCATGCCTGTGAAAACAAAGTCGAATACGCGGTCCAAGCTGACAAGCTTGGACGCACTATCCCAAGCGGCAGAATGTCTTAAGACGCTTGCTCATCCGCATCGGCTGCGAATGGTGCAAATGCTGCTGCAGGGGCGCTATACGGTCGGCGATCTGGCCGAGGCGTGCGGCATACCCAGCCACATGGCTTCGGAACATCTGCGGCTCATGCAGCGCTGCGGTTTTCTGTCGAGCGAGAAGGAGGGGGCGCAAAGCGTACTACAAAATCGTGGAATCCCACCTGGCGAACATCATGGCCTGTGTGGAAGCTCGGTTCGGCGACCGCAAAGGGTAGTTTTTTTTACGACAACATATCGTAATATCGGGACATGTATGAATATTGGTGCCGGATTGGTCGTGAGCAATTCAAAGTGAGGAGGAAAGCCATGAATATTCCTGAAATTACCGCCGACGGCTTGGCCGCTCAGTTTCAGCAATGTCCGACCGTCGAACTGATCGACGTGCGTACGCCTGCTGAGTTTCGGGATGTGCATGTTAACTTCGCCCGAAACATTCCGTTGGATCAATTGAACGTAGAGTCCTTGGCAAGGACTTGTAACGAGGCAAACGACCAACCGCTCTATGTTGTATGTCATTCGGGCAGCCGAGGCCGCCAGGCATGCCAGCGATTGCTCGACGGCGGCTGGCCGAACGTAATCAACGTGGCTGGAGGGACAATGGCCTGCGTCAAAGCCGGGATTCCAGTTGTGCGCGGCAAAAAGCAAATCTCGCTGGAACGCCAGGTGCGAATTGCCGCTGGCTCGCTTGTTTTGCTGGGAGTGGCGCTGTCGGTAATTCATCCAGCATTCCTTGCGTTATCTGCTTTTGTCGGCGCCGGTTTGGTGTTCGCAGGGATCACCGATACCTGCGGCATGGGTCTGCTATTGGCAACAATGCCGTGGAATCGAAGCGCAGAGTCCAATGAGTCGTGCGAATTAGCTCACCAAGGGCAAAACGAGTTAATTGGAGGAGCGCCATTATGAAATTGATCATCGTCGGAGGCGTGGCCGGCGGAGCTTCCGCAGCAGCGCGTGCTCGCCGGTTATCTGAAGATGCACAGATTGTTTTATTTGAAAGGGGGCCGGACGTTTCCTTCGCAAATTGCGGTTTGCCTTATTATGTCGGGGGTGAGATCGCCGAGCGAGCAAAGCTAATTGTCACCACCCCCGAGCGATTGCGCTGCCGTTTTAATCTTGATGTGCGAACCGGTGCATCGGTGGAGTCGATCGACCGCACGGCGAAGAAGGTCCGTGTGCGGGAATTGGCGACGGGTCGGCAGTACGATGAGCCATATGACAAGCTGATCCTTGCGCCAGGAGCGGCACCGCTACGGCCGCCGATTCCTGGAATCGATTTGCCGGGGGTATTCACGCTGCGGAATTTGCAGGATGTGGACCGCATCAAGCAGCGCGTCGATTCTGGCATCAAGCAAGCCGTTGTTGTCGGAGCGGGCTTTATCGGCCTGGAACTGGTCGAGAATCTTGTGAAGCGCGGCATCGCCACGACTGTCGTGGAGTTGCAAGACCAAGTCTTGCCGCCGCTGGATAAAGAAATGACAACGCCGATCAGCGAAGTGCTCTTGAACAACGGAGTAACGCTTTTGCTCGGTCAATCGGCCATACGATTCGAGGAAGCCGGCGGCGGACTAATCGTGCACCTCAAATCGGGACAACAGATTCGGGCGCAGCTTGTGATTCTCGGCGTGGGTGTACGGCCTGAGAATAAATTGGCGGTTGACGCGGGCCTGGATGTTGGGCCGCGCGGAGGCATTCGCGTCAACGAATACCTGCAAACGAACGACCCGAATATCTACGCGGTGGGAGATGCTATCGAAGTGAAGGACGTGGTTACCGGCGATGCCACGCAAGTTCCGCTGGCCGGACCCGCCAATCGCCAAGGGCGAATTGCCGCCGATAACATTTTTGGTCGATCCGTGAAATATCGCGGCACGCAAGGGACGGCAATCGTCGCTGTTTTTAATCGTACTGTAGCCATGACCGGCGCATCGGAAAAAACTCTTCGCCGCGTCAATCGCCTGTTTCGCAAAGTTTACGTTCATCCGCTCGATCATGCGGGATACCTTCCGGGGGCGGAAGCAATGACGCTAAAACTCTTGTTCGATCCTGAGAGCGGAAAATTGCTGGGTGCACAGGCCGTCGGCGGTGCAGGCGTCGATAAGCGAATCGACGTGCTCTCAGTGGCGATTCAGGCAGGCATGACGGTTTACGACTTGGAGGAAATGGAATTAGCATATTCTCCGCAATTTGGCTCGGCCAAGGATCCCGTCAATATGGCTGGCTTTGTAGCGGCCGGGTTATTGCGCGGCGACCATCCGCAAGTCGATGTTGAGGCGATCATTGCGGCGCCAGCGAGCGAAAGGCCAACGCTGCTCGATGTGCGCAGACCGGAGGAATTTGTCGACGGACACGTCCCAGGGGCCCTTAATATTCCAATCGACGTGCTGCGGAAGCGATTGGACGAACTGCCGCGAGACCGCCCGATCGCCGTCTATTGTCAGGTTGGTCAGCGCGGGTACCTGGCAACTCGAATTCTACGGCAGAAGGGCTTTTCGGCGTCGAATATCGCCGGTGGCCATAGGACGTATTTGCTTTTCGACCCTACGCGCCCTGAAATGACTCGCCCATCTGCAAGCTCGGCCGAAAGATTTGAGTGTCGAGGGATTGCTTGCCGGACGACCTTCGGGTGAAAGCCAGGCGTCGTTTAAGCATCTGGCTTGCAGGGCGGAGCAAAGCTTAGGATTGGATTGACTGTGGGGAAGCAACTCGAACTTAATTTGAGTTGGTCCCCTCTTTCCGGCTCCCATGCCACTTCTTTTTCCTGACCAGCAGACTGCTACCGTGCGGCGGAACGGTTGGGGAGGCGGTGCCACAACAGTGTTTTTGGCTACTGCTGAAGAGCAAATTGTCACGCACGCGGCGTACGTGACCTACCCGGCTTTTATTTCACTCGAGGAGTGGAAACTGTATAAAGGCAATTGCCCGAGTCTCGCGTTTCAGTCTAGTTGTGGAAAGAGCGATGCGACGAATTTTTACCATCGCAGCGATTCTGTATTGCATCCCTTTTTATAACGTGGGTGCTGGCTTTGCCGTCGCGGACGATGAAATTGTTGAAGTCATTAAGGACGTTGAGACGGCCGAAAAGCTATATAGCGATGTCGACGTAAAACTATTTCAATCATACCGGAGCTTCGGGGAGGCAATCTCTAACGCGCAGTTCAAGGAGATAACGGCGCAAGACAATACAATTCGGTTCATCAGTCAGGACAATATGTTTCGCGTAGAAACCCAAACGGGCTTGAGCACTGGCGATCGCGTCGAATTGAGCTCGCGATTTCGATTATTCGATGGTGTTACGACTAAGATGTTTGAAGGGGCTGGTGACGGGACACCTGTTCTGTCTGACGTCGTCCAAGGTCGCTCCGATGATCCGCGAATCGTGCGACCACACATGCTGCTTTTGCGCACGATGCACTATGTGTTCCCATTATCGGTTTATCTTCGCGGCCGATCGGCGATAGCCGCGTATCCCGACAATCGGTATTCGAACGCCTTCAAGATTACGGCGGAATGTAAAGGGGTGGAGGACGTCCGAGGACTGCCTTGCGAAAAAATTTGGATTACCGAATCGGAGAAAGAGACAGATGAGGTTTACGTTCGATGGGTCTTATGGCTGGCGCAATCGAAGAATTTCATTCCCGCCAAGCTCGAGAGCTATATGTTTCGCTGGTCCAAAGATGTGCCGTGCGCCGAGGGAGAGGTTGCGGAGTGGCGCGAGATAAGGAAGGGAATTTGGTTTCCGATCTTAGCTGAAATTACCCGCTACGACGACCCTGCCCTGCAAAGCGGCGAAAAGAAGCTGAAATGGCGAGAAGATTACACCATCAAAGCAGTATCTCTTGAGCCGAAATTCGACGTGGCGTTCTTCCGCGAATTGGAAGTTAGCGCAAAGTAAGATTGAGCGGCGCGGCAGGGACTTCGGAAAATTGAGAGAGCTCGGGAATCCATCCCCTGGCTTAACCAGCGGAGCAAAGCTTGGGCGACGGTCCAATTTGCGCCGTCGCGGATATTCGAAATTTCTCCGCTGATGCGCACGATCTACACAGTGAATATGCGCTGTTAGCCAAACAGTTCGCTGACCGGCTTTCCGCCGTCGACGACTTTAATCGGCCGGCCGATGGGGCTCATGTTTTCCTTTTCGGCCTTCATGCCCAGGCTCTTGGAGAAGGTTTGGAAAAGATCGTTGACAGTGACCGGGCGATCTTTGATTTCGACGCCGTTGGCGTCGGTTTCGCCGATGGCCTGGCCGCCACGAATGCCGCCGCCGGACAGCGCCACGTTGAACGCCTTGGGATAGTGGTCGCGGCCGCCGCGGGCGTTGATGTTGGGGGTGCGGCCGAATTCGCCCATCCAGATCACCAGTGTTTTATCGAGCATGCCGCGGTCTTTGAGATCGGCAATGAGTGTAGCAAAGGGCTTATCGACTTGCTCGCCGAGTTTTTTGACGCGGGCGAAGTTGTCGTCGTGGGTGTCCCAACCGTCTTGCACCACTTCGACGAAGGTGACGCCCGCTTCGACCAAGCGCCGCGCGAGCAAGCAGCCTGCGCCGAAATTATGACGGCCGTAGGCATCGCGGGTTTGATCAGTCTCCTTGGAGAGATCGAAGGCTTTCATTTCGGGGCTTAAGATCATTTTCGTCGCACGGTCGTAGAGCTTTTTGTGTTCTGCTGCTTCGGGGGAGAGTTGCGACTCGCTGCCGGCCGAACTAACTTCCATGCGATCGAGCAGATCGAGGCGGCGCTGGTAGCGGGCTACGTCGGTGGCCGGTGTGGCGTTGGTGGGAGGGGCGCTGGGGTTGCGCGATATCGAACGGATCGTATTCGACGCCCAGGAAGCCTGCGCTGCCGCCGTTGCGGCCGCCGCCAACGCGGACGAACGAAGGCAAGTCGCCGCCGGTGGAGGCGATTTCATGGCACACGAGCGAGCCTAGGGTGGGATATTTGACGGTGGCCATCGGCAAATAGCCGGTGTGCATGAGCAATTGGGCGCGGGGGTGAGCCCCTTCGCGGCTGGTCATCGAGCGAATGAAGGCGACATCGCGCGCTTGCTTGGCCAGTTCGGGGAAGTTGTCGGCGATTTGAATGCCCGAGGCGGCGGTGGATATGGCTTTGGTTTCGCCGCCGTTGGCGACGCCGGGCTTGGGGTTGAATGTTTCGAATTGACTGGGGCCGCCTTGCATCCACAAGAGAATGCACGCCATGCCGCGGTGGCGCAGGTCGTCGGCATGAGCGGTCATGATGTCGGTCCAACTGAGCGCGCCGGCGGCCAGCGCCCCAGCGGAGATGCCCTTGAGAAAATCGCGGCGGCCAAAGACGCCATCGCGATTGACTTTCAAACATTGGCAGTGGTGAAGTTGCAGTGACATAGAGTACCTCGCTAAACTGCTAGCGCCGGTGTAAAAACTCGGTCGAGTTCACCAGCGCCCATTGGATATCTTCGAACGCTTCGCTGCGACTTTTCGATTGCTTCACTTGATCGAGGCAGGTTTTCAATTCTTCTTTGCTGGGCTCGCGGCCGAGGCTGCGCAAATACAATTCAGTCACGACGGCTTCGTTGTCGGTGGTCGAGGCCAGCAGTTTGCCGAGTTCGGTAAAGCGGGCGCTGCCGTTAATGGCCCGATTGATTTGCGGACCGTTCATGAGCAAGAGTGCCTGCGGAATGGAGCCGGAAATCTCATCGCGCGGAATGCTAGGGTCGTAGCCGAAGACCTGGTCGAATTGGCCGCGCGGCGAGCGCAGGGCGGCGTAGCGAATGGCCCCCAGCAAGCCGGGATCTGGCAGCCCGAGCGCGGTTTGCAGGGCATCGTAGAGTTCGTCGCCGCGCAAGCGCTGCGGGCAATTATTGGCGAAGGGGGTTTGTTCGGGGTTGCCGCGGGAACGGCTTTCGCGCTGGTACGCTTCGGTGGCGGCGATGATGCGATAGAGCTGCTGGACATCGAACTTGCTATTGATGAACTCGCGCGTGAGGTAGTCGAGCGTTTTAGGGGCACTGCAGGTGCGGTCGGGGCCGATATCGTCGATCGGTTCGTAGAAGCCGGTGCCGACGAGTTCCGCCCAAACGCGATTGATGAAGGCTTTGGCAAACCAAGCGTCGCTCGGGGCGGTGAGCCATTTGGCAATCGTCGCACGGCGCTCGGCATCGGAATCGCCATCGGGGAGCTTTTGGCCGGTAAGGAAAAAGACCGGCTCCATTTTCGTGCCTGGCGATTCGGGATGCTTCAAATCGGGCATGTAGTGTTCGAGACTACCGACGGGGCGATTGGCCTGCTTGGCGGCCAGCGGGCGGGCGCGATCGACGCCGACGACGTCGAAGGAACGCTTGTCGTCGGTTTGGACGGGGCGAATGGCGATGCGCGGGAAGAAGGCGGCCATTTCGTGGAATTGGGTACGCTTCCAGCGATCGGTTTTATGGTCGTGGCAATTGGCGCATTGCAGTTGAATGCCCAAGAAGATGCGGCACACTTCGGAAGTGATATCGGCCGTGTTGCCGTACTGGGCCATGATCAGGCCGGTAGCGCCGTTTTCGCGCACATCGCCGGTGGCGGTAATGAACGAGCGGGCGATTTCATCCCAGGGAACATCGGCGTTGAACTGGTCTCGCAGATATTCGGTGAGGGATGGCGAGGCGAGTTGCGCACGATCGTCGCCGCGGCGATACATGATGACATCGCGCCAGTAGCGGCCCCAATTCTCGCCGAAGCGCGGATCGTCTAGGAGGCGGTTCACTAGTTGCTGCCGCTTGTCGGACGATTGGTCGAGCACGAATGCGGTCACTTCGTCAGGGGTGGGGTTGTGGCCGACAAAGTCGAGATAGACGCGGCGGAGATAAACTTCGTCGCTAGCTTGGTGGGTGAATTGAGCGGCCTTTGTGGAATCGCCCGCGACGAGTTCGTCGGAAAGTAGTTTGTCGATTTCCTTGGCGGCTGATTGCGCGGCGGCCGTTTGCTTTGGCAGATCGACGGGGCGCTTGACGGGGGGCGCGGGGGCATCGGCCGGCTTGGCGGGGGTGGTTTTTGAGGCTTCTGCCAATTTTGCGGCGACGAAGGGGTTTTTGATCGTTTGGGTTTTTTGCGAATCGGCGAATTTGTTGTCGGCTGCGCGGCGCTGGAGATGGCGCAATGTGCCGCGGCGACGAGGAGGTCCAATGCCAAGCTTAAGAAAACGCGACGCCCGACCATGGCTTATGAATCTTTCGGTGAAGGGGCTAGGGCTTGCGGGGGGCGGCCTTATTATTTGAACCCCGCCCTTATGACTTCGGTTTCGTGGCCGCCATACGCTCGTCAGTACGAAATAATGCCCTAACCATGACAATAGCAATGATATGCGATGTTTAGGACAGGCGAGCGGCCAAGGCGGGCAGCGTGGGCGGCCAATGTTGCCAAATTACCACAAGCCGAGGACGGGAGGGGAATGACGGGCCGGACGGACGCCCAAGCGCAAGTGGTTAAGCGGCAAGGGTAAGCGGCAGACCAGCGAGGCGAAGGTAGGCTTTTGTTGGAGGGGAGACGGTGCAGGCGTTCTCGTTGCTCCGGTGCTTTTACACGCGGTTGCGGCAGTTTTATGTGCTGATTGAGAAATTGAATGGTTCAGGTTGTCGAATACAACACGCTCGACGAGCTAGCCAGCCTGCGGCCGGTGTGGAATCGTCTGCTGGCTCAAACACCCGGAGCCACGTTTTTTCAATCGTTCGATTGGCTGAAAAATTATTCGGAATTCTTTGGGCGCGAGCGGCAGTTGCGGGTACTGGTGGTCGAGGAGGCCGGAGAGCCGATTGGCATTTTGCCGCTGGCAGTGGCGGTTGAAACCAGCCGTGTGGGCCGGGTACGCGTGTTGGGGTATCCGCTGGCGGGCTGGGGAAGCTTCTACGGACCGATTGGCACACGTCCGGCGGAAATATTGGAAGCAGGACTTGCGCACATTCAGGCGACGCCGCACGATTGGGATTTGCTCGATTTGCGATGGGTCGATGCAGATATCGATCGGAATGCGACGCCGAATGCGTTTTGCCAGGTGGGATTCAACTTTGACGCGCGCGTCTGGCACACCTCGGCACAAGTAGAACTCGACCGAGGTTGGGAGCATTACTGGACCAGCCGCACTTCGCGATGGCGAAATAATGTGCGGCGCACCGAGCGGCTGCTTGGCAATCGAGGCTCGGTCGAACATGTGCGCTATCGGCCGCGCGGCGAAGAACACCGGGACATCGATCCGAGATGGGACGTGTACGATTCGTGCGTGCGATTGGCCCAGCAGAGTTGGCAAGGTGCTTCAACTAGCGGGACGACGCTCTCGCACGATTCGGTGCGCGATTATTTGCGCAGCGCACGAAAGTGCCGCGCGGGCCGGGGCGGTCGATTTGAATCTGCTGCTCTTAAATGGGCGGCCGGTTGCGTTTGCTTACAACTACTGCTACCGCGGCTGGGTGTATGGCGTGCGGTCGGGTTATGACCGAGAGCTTGCCGACGATGGAGCCGGCACGGTGCTTACGCACAGAATGCTTGAGGATAGTTGCCGGCGAGGAGACCGGCTGGTGGATTTGGGGCCCAACTACCTGGATGCCAAGCGCTATTGGCTGACGCAACTTAAGCCTGCATATCACTACACGCATTTCCGCCCCAGCGCGTGGCGGGCGCAATCGATTCGCTTGAAGCGCACCTTGGAGCGCTGGCTCGGGAGAAATAGCCCTGCACGGCCAATCGAAGCGGCACATCGAGTGCGGTAAGTCAGCGGCCGCGTCGATTAGCGATTATTCGTCGTAGGGCACGCGGCGGCGACCATACCAGCGGCGGTAATACGGCGACCGGGTTCCTGGCGGCGGGGCCGTGACGCCTTCGCGGAAAATATAACCGCCCAGCAGGCGGTAGAAAAACAAAAGCAGAAAAGCGCCTGCCGTGCCGACGGCAAAGCCCAACGGGCTAATCGGCGAGATACGCTCGTCGGAAAAGTAGGAGAGAATTCCGCAGCCGATGACTGTGCCGCCGATTCCCATCATGAGCGTGGCTATTGCGCCGCCGGGATCGCGGCCGGGCATGATCGCTTTGGCGAGCAATCCCACCAGTGTGCCGAAGCCAACCCACACGAGCACATCGTGGGCGGCGGCCTGTAGCGCTGTGGAGAACTGCACATCGGTCATGGAAGCAAGGGTTCAGGGAGCAAAGTTCGGGGTTCGGTGGCCGGGAGCATCGCGCACTGCGAGAGAAATTCCCCTCAACGCGACTGACGTCTGAGCGTGCGCTGCGAGTGCGCGGCGCCAACTCAGACGCCAGTGCGAAGGGGGTCGTCCCCCCGCGCCAGTTGCCACAGGGCGTTGTGCCAATTTAATCGAGCGATCAAACGGGCGAAGCGACCGCGACACATGGCGTGCGACAAACTTGTGCGGCTCGAGCGGTAATTTCACGCCGCGAGCCGACGCTTGGCCTTATCGGCCGAAGCGCTTAATGGTTTCTTGTTTCGCTCCCGCGACGGCTCGGCCAGCGAGTCGCCAATCGAGTCGAATTAGGGTTGTTGTTGCGGCACCGGCGGCGCTGGGAGTTCGGCCTGGGAATCGCGATAGGCCTTCTGCGCCGCGGCCTCCTGGCTCAGCTTGAACTGCGGTCCCGGCGGATAGTATTGAACCTGTTGGCTCAGGTAATACCCGCTGGGCAGGTTTTGGCCGGCGTATTCGCCCGTGCAGCCGGTCAGGCCGACCGTAGCTGCGATTGCCGCAACGCCCATAGCTGCTTTCACACTGCGAGCCTTTATAAACAGTCTCATCGACTTCGCTCCCTAGAACGATGCACCTGCCGGCCCGTGGGGCACAGCGGCGCGGCACTGCACAGCGCCGACGCCCGAAAACGTTAAAATCGTCAAAGTCGTTATCGTCTACCGGGGCTGTCTAACTTGTGTCTGTTTGGAGCGATTTCGGACGGCCGCGATTGTTGGGCGTGACAGCACGCGGGGGATTGAACTCCGGTTGAATTACTAGCAATTACTGCCTATTGCCGCTGATAGGGCCATGCAGGCGTGTAACTCGAACTTAGGCGAATTGATTGACTTTTACGCCGTGGTAGACGTAAATTGTGGATTGCAGAGGGCACGAAGAGGCAAACTTCTTTTCAGCAGGTGACTTATGTGTTGTGTTTGGCAAAAGATGGTGGCGGGGGCGGTTTTGATAGCATGCGGCTTGGTGGCAACGACATCTTGGGGGCAAATATATGGCGGCATGCCCGGCATGAAAGTGGTGCCTAAGAACGGTCAAATGCAGGGGGGCAACACCTATTCGCAGAACCCTAACCAGCAGCAGAAGCAGCCGGTTAATTTTAGCGGCACGATCGATTCGGTCGGCTCGCGCGGCATGACGGTCGATGTCAACGGTCAAAAAGTTTTGGTGTCGCCTGATAAGAATTGCCGCGTCGAAGTAACGGGCACCGCCGATGCGAGTTTCCTCAAAACCGGCATGCCGGTGCAATTCAGCGCCGAGTTCGACAAGAAAGGCAAAGCGACCGCCGCTGTGAACGATTTGGAAGTGGTTTCGCCTACAGTGCAGCAACAACAGAAGCCGCGCACCTTGGCGGAAGCGAACCAGAAAAAGGGGGCTGCTGCAGCCACCGCGCCGGCCGGAGGTTCGACCATGGTGATGGGCGTGCTTAAGGCGTTTAATAACAACGAAATGACCGTCGAAAGTCAAAACGGCATCGTCGCCGCGAGTTTGAGCCCCAACGCGACGATCAAGATCAACACCAACGACGCGCGCATTGCGCAGCAAGGCGATAAGATCGATATTCAGGGCTATGCTACGAGGCCTAACAGCGTGATCGCCGATAACGTAAAGATTACCCTGACCAAGGCGCTGGGCGATCCGTCGAAGAAGCCGCTTTCGACGAAGCCGGCATCTACGACTTCAGCAAATTAATTGCGAAAGCCGGATTTACGAATCGCCGCGCGGGACGAAGTGCCCTTCGGAGATATTCGGTGATTAGATTCCCATCCGGGCGAGAATATCGATGAGGTTGGCGACGGTTGTCGATATTGCAGGATGTTTTTCTTCGAAGCTAGTCGCGGCATCGCGCAATCGCGGCAGGAGCGACTCCGCGGGAGGCGACTGGGTGCGCAGAGCCGTTTGAATTTCGTGGAGCGCTGCTATCAGCCGATTGCGCGAATCGACATCGAGCGGGCCAATTTCGGCCAATTGCCGGTGCAACGCGTCGAGCGTCATTTGCAAACGTTCTGGATCGGCAGGCATAACGAACTCCAAGGCTCAAATCGTTAGAACGACTCGATTATAACGCCGCAGCCGCTTTTCGATAGCGAGATCGATCGACTCGACCCTGGGCAATTGGGCTGCAAGCCCGCTATGCTTATCAACGTGTGGCGGTTGAACACAAATCGACCGCAATCAGCAGCGATCCCTAGTGCCGAATTGGAACTTCCGCACGCGGCCAATTCGGGATTACCTTGATTCGAGATTCCGAGGTACTTATGTCAGCCCCACTATTGCCGGTTACCGAGCGACCAGCTTGGAAGGCTTTGGCCAAGCACGCTGAACAAATCCGCGGTCTTCAGTTGCGAAAACTTTTCGTCGACGATGCGAAGCGCGGCACGCGGCTGGCGCTCGACACCCTGGGCATTTACTTAGACTACTCTAAAAACTTGGTCACCGATGAAACGCTGCGGCTGTTGTTGCAATTGGCGGCCGAAAGCGGTTTGCGCGACCGAATCGACGCTATGTTTCGCGGCGAGAAGATCAATGTGACCGAACGCCGCGCCGTGCTGCACGTGGCGCTGCGAGCGCCCAAGGGAGAGCAAATCCTCGTCGATGGCAAAGATGTTGTGCCTGAAGTCCACGCGGTGCTCGACAAAATGGCGGCATTTTCTGATCGAATTCGGTCGGACAAGTGGCGCGGGCATACGGGAAAGCCAATCAAGAACATTATCAATATCGGCATCGGCGGCAGCGATCTCGGGCCGGCCATGGCCTACGATGCCTTGCGCCACTACAGCGACCGAAGTCGCACGTTTCGCTTTGTGTCGAACATCGACGGCACCGATTTCGCCGAAGCCACCTACGGGCTCGATCCCGAAGAAACGCTGTTCATTATCTCGTCGAAAACTTTCACCACACTGGAGACAATGACCAATGCCCAGACAGCCCGCCAATGGAGCTTGGCGAAGCTTAAGGACGAGAAGGCAGTCGCCAAGCACTTTGTTGCCGTTTCAACTAACACCAAGGAAGTCGCGAAGTTCGGCATTGATACGGCCAACATGTTCGAATTCTGGGATTGGGTGGGCGGCCGCTATTCGTACGATTCGGCTATAGGCCTGTCGCTGATGATTGCCATCGGGCCCGATCAGTTCGGTCAAATGCTCGCCGGTTTCCACGCGATGGATGAGCATTTCCGCACCGCGCCTTTCGAGAAAAACCTGCCCGTGCTCTTGGGTCTCATCGGCATTTGGTACAACAATTTTCTCGTGCGCAAACCGTGGCCATTTTGCCGTACGATCACTATCTCGGCCGCCTCTCGTCGTATCTTCAGCAGCTCGATATGGAGAGCGACGGCAAAAGCGTCGATCTCGACGGTAGGCCCGTGAACTATCAAACGGGCCCAATCGTGTGGGGCACCCCCGGCACGAATGGCCAACATGCGTACTATCAGCTCATCCACCAAGGCACGAAACTCATCCCGTGCGACTTCATCGGTTTCCGGCAAACGCTCAATCCGCTGGGGCGCCATCACGATCTGCTCATGGCCAACATGTTTGCCCAAACCGAGGCGCTGGCATTCGGTAAAACGCGCGAAGAAGTGATCGCCGACGGCGTGCCCGATTACCAGGTGCCGCACCGGGTGTTCGCGGGAAATCATCCGACCAATACGATCCTGCTCGATAAACTGACGCCCGATGCGCTAGGCAAGATTGTGGCTCTGTACGAGCACAAGGTATTTACGCAGGGAACCGTGTGGCACATCAACTCGTTCGACCAATGGGGTGTCGAGTTAGGAAAGGTGCTGGCCCAGCGAATCATCCCTGAGTTAGAACGCTCCGTAGATGGACAGTTGAAACACGATAGCTCGACGAACGAACTAATTGGGCGATACAAAAGAACGTGATCTGTCGCCCATCTGGCTGCGCGTCAATCTCCCAGCGCCGACATCAAAATCTTTTCCTGCTCGAGCTTGTGGCTGCTGGCGCTGCCGGTGGCGGGGCTGGCGGCGCTTAAACGGTAGATTCCCGAAAATGGCAGCCGATCAAAGAGCCACTCACCAATATGTACTTTCAAGTAGCGCCATGCGCCCATATTTTCCGGCTCTTCTTGTACCCAGAACGTCGGTGTCCCGTCAGCATATGCGGCTAGCGCGGCTTTGAGTGGTTCCTTGGGAAGCGGGTAAAGTTGCTCCAAGCGCACAATCGCCACATTATGTTTGCCCAGCTCGGCCCGCTTCTGTTCGAGTTCGTAATATATTTTTCCGGAGCAAAGCAATATGCGATTCACCGTGGTTTGGCCAGCCGGTGGCACATCGGGAATCACGCGGTAGAACTGCCCGTTGGCGAGTTCGTCAAGGGTGCTCACGCATTTCGGATGCCGCAGCAAGCTTTTGGGGGTCATGACCACCAGTGGCTTGCGCCACACGCGCAGCACTTGCCGGCGGAGCAGATGGAAGTACTGCGCCGGCGTGGTCACGTTGGCTACTTGAATGTTGTCTTTGGCGGCAAGTTGCAAAAACCGCTCCAGGCGGGCGCTGGAATGCTCCGGACCCATGCCTTCGAAGCCGTGCGGCAACAAGCAGCACAATGCCGCTAAGCCGCCGCCATTTGTCTTCGGCGCTGACGATGAATTGATCGATGACCACCTGCGCCGCATTCACGAAGTCGCCGAACTGAGCCTCCCATATCACCAATCCATCAGGGCAATCGAGACTGTAGCCATATTCGAAGCCCAGCACGCCGGCCTCTGATAGCGGGCTGTTATAGATTTCCACCGGCGCTTGATCGAACGTCAGATTCGCCAGCGGCATATAGTGCTGGCCAGTAACGACATCGTGCAGCACCGCGTGGCGATGGCTGAACGTGCCGCGCTCAGTATCTTGCCCACTCATGCGGACACGCAATTTTTGCACGGCCAAGCTGCCGATCGCCAGAGCCTCGGCGGCCGACCAATCGATCGGCTTGCGTCCATCGATCATTTCGCGGCGGCTCTCGAGCCAGCGCTGAATTTTCGGATGCGGATGAAATCCCCGCGGCACATGCGAAAGCATGCCCAGCAAGTCGATCAATTGCTCGCGTTTCATGGTCGTTTCGACTTCGGCCGCTTCGCGCTCGCGCCCGCCGATGTAAAACGCCCAAAAATTGGCAATGTCGGGCCGGTGCACGTACTCTTCGCTTTTGGCGACAGAAAGTTCTTGATCCAATTGATTGCGCAGCTCGGCGGCAATGTGATCGGCAGCTTCGCGTTCGATGCCGCCCAGCTTCAGCAAGTGGTCCAAATACCCCTCGCGCACGCTTTTGCGCTCTTCGATGGCCTGATACAGAAGCGGCTGCGTGAATTGCGGCTCGTCGGCTTCATTGTGGCCGCGGCGGCGATAGCAATACATGTCAATCACCACGTCGCGCTTGAATTCACGGCGGAAATCCATCGTAAGGCGTATGACTTGGGCGACCGCTTCCGGATCTTCTCCGTTGACGTGAAAGATAGGGATTTGAAGCATCTTGGCCACATCGGTCGCGTAAGTCGTGCTGCGCCCTTCGCTGGGGGACGTCGTGAAGCCAATCTGATTATTCAGCACCACGTGCAGCGTGCCGCCAATTTCATAAGCCTGCAATTGGCTCATATTCAGCGTTTCCTGAATCACTCCCTCGCCGGCGAACGCGGCATCGCCATGAATGAGAATGAGCATGGCGCGCTGGCGAGCCGCATCTTCGGCGCGGTCTTGCTTCGCCCGCACGCGGCCCAGCGCCACCGGGTTCACAAATTCCAAATGGCTGGGGTTAAAGCACAGCGATAAGTGAATGCGATGGCCGCTGGCGGTTTTCATATCGGTCGAATGACCGAGGTGGTACTTAACGTCGCCGCGGCCCAGATGCAGTTCGGGGTCGATGTCGGCGAACTCGCGGAAAATTTGCTGTGGGCTTTTTCCCATGACGTTGGCCAGCACGTTCAATCGCCCGCGGTGCGCCATGGCCAGCACGATTTCGTCGGTCTTCTGCTCCCCGGCTTTTTCGATGGCCAGCTCCAACAGCGGAATCAGCGTTTCGGCTCCTTCCAGCGAAAAACTTTTTGCGCCGAGGAAGCGCCGCTGAATGAACTCCTCGAACACGGCGGCGCTGGTGAGCCCGTGCAAAATGCGCAGTTGTTCTTTGCGGCTGAGCGACAGACGATTCTCGGTGCCTTCCATGCGTTCTTGAAGCCAGTGGCGCACTTTCAAATCGTCCATGTGCATGAATTGCACACCAATGCTGCGGCAATACGTGTTGCGCAACCGCTCGATAATGCGGCGCAGCGTCATCGACTTGGGGCCTTCGATCGTATTGGTCGAAAATTCGCGGTCCAAATCGGCATCGGTAAATCCGTAGAACGCAGGGTCGAGCTCGGGCAATTCCGGCCGCGGCAAACCCAAAGGATCAATGCGCGCCACTAGATGCCCGCGCACTCGATAAGCGCGCACCAACTGATCGACTCGATCTTGCAGTTCGGCGATCCGCCGTTCCTGACGCTGCGAAATTGCCGGGGGCTTGGCAGGCGCAGGCGCGACTGTGGTGAAATGCCGCGGGGGCGAGAATAAGCTCGCCGGCCGAAACGAGGGGCCAATCTGCTTGACGGCAAAATCGTGGCCGTTTCCGAGGCCGTTGTCAAAGGCAGCGCCCTTATCTTCGGGGTATTCGCCGACCGAAGCGCCGCCGATTGCCTGCTGGCCGTTCCCACCTGTGTCCATTCCGCCCGCGCCGTGCGTGATCTCGTTAAAGTAGCTGCGCCAATCGGGCGATACGCTTTCGGGATTTTTCAAATAGTCAGCCATCAGCCCTTCGACGAATTCCAGGCTAAGACTGCCGACTTTTTGCTCGATGGGTTCGATTGACGACATGGTGATTGATTCTGAGGAGAACGAGTAATTTTTTTCGAAGAAAACGCATGGGCGGATCAAGGGGGCTGCATCTAGGACAATACTAGCGGCCTTACGGCGGTGGTGTAATGGGAATTATATTCAGCCGTAAGGTATGTTGTTGCAATGGTTTGTCACCGTGACCAATTTAGCGTCGAACTGCTTTTATGTTGCGATTCAAGGTCTTCATCACCGATTTTGTGAGCGGGTCGGTTGAGCCGGAAGAAAAAATATTGGGCGATATTGCCGACGTGGTTGCGCTCGATTGTTTTCACGAAGACGAGCTGGCGGGAAAAATCGAGCAGGCTGACGGCATTTTGATGTACCACAATTTGTCGGTCTCGCGCCGCACCATCGAGCGGCTCGAGCGTTGCAAGCTGATCGTTCGCTGCGGCGTCGGCATCGACAATGTCGATTATAAATTTGCTCGAATGCGAGGCATTCCGGTCGCGAACATTCCCGACTACGGCAGCGAAGATGTGGCTGATTTCGCCATCGGCACGGCGCTGGCACTTGCGCGGGGCATCGCAGTAGAAAATTCCAAGTGCCGCGCCGCGGTTGAGGAGTGGAAATACACCGTTGCCGCGCCGCTCGCGCGGTTGCGGGGCAGAGTATTCGCCATTGTCGGCTTAGGGCGCATTGGCACGGCGACGGCCCTGCGTGCCAAAGCGCTAGGAATGGATGTCGTGTTCTACGATCCGTACTTGAACGATGGTTACGATAAGGCGCTAGGCATTCGCCGGGCGGAAACATTGGAGGAACTTCTCCGCCAGGCTTTTATTCTGAGTCTGCATTGCCCGCTGACTGACGAAACGCGGCATATGGTAAATGCCAGCACGCTGGCCCTATTGCCGCGTGGCGCATATTTGGTGAACACGTCACGGGGCAATGTGGTTGATACGGCCGCGATTCCAGCGGCCATTGCGTCGGGGCAATTGACTGGGGCGGCGATCGATGTACTCGCGCACGAGCCGCCGCCGGACGACGATCCGCTCGTTCGCGCCTGGCGTGATCCAAATCACCCGGCCCATCATCGAGTGATCATTACGCCGCACGCCGCCTTTTACACGGAAGAAGGCTTCATGGATATGCGCACCAAGGGGCGCAGGCAGTGCGGCGGGCCCTGTTGGGCGAGCCGCTACGGAATGTGGTGAATTGAGGCGACCCGAGCAACTGGTTCAACAGCAATTTCGGCCCCAGTATCGGCGAAGATATAAGCCAGCAGCGCATCGGAAATCGCCAGCAGCGATTTGATGTGTTACGGTAAGCAGCGGCAGTAATACAAGACCTGCAGCAATGGCTAGACGCGACTGTCTATAGCAATTGAACCAGAAACGCGATCGCGCATCGCAAGCGACGATTGATTCGATTACATTGAAGGAATGGAGATCAAACGCCGCTGGCAAGTACGAGCGAGCCGCCGGGCGAGCATTTTGACGTGGGCGATTATTGCTTTTGTCCTGCAATCATGGCCTGCGCAGGCCCGCGCTGAGGTGTCGGTCATCGCCAACCGCACTGGAGCGGAAATTCGCTTCACCGTTTCGGAAGCGGTAAAGTCAAATGGCGAGGCGATTACCGCGAGCACTGCCAAATTCGACGATAGTTCCCTCAAATCAGGGAGCCAGCCCGTCGCCTATTCCGTTGCCGCCGGCGATTTGGCCATCGTTCGGCTGCACGGGAGCGAAACCGCGCGGCTGACAACGAGCAGCGTCACATACGCACTGGAGCCCGACGCGGCTTACTACTTCGGGTCATCGCCGTCGGGCAAAGTCGATTTGGCGCGGATTGGCATCGACGGCATGCCCACGGCCGATCAGATTGCCAGCCTGCCGGTTGCCGCACCTAATCGAGCTCCGGCGACGGCTGAATCTGAGGAAGCCGCCCGCACGATTACGGTAAAGCTTGTGGGGGATGCTGATGATCCGGCGGCCCGGGCGGTCTGGGAACACCGTTGGCGCGAGCGATTGGCCGCGGCATCGGAGATTTTGGATCACACCTGCGGCATGAAGCTCAAAATTGTGGCAGTTGGTACTTGGCATTGCCCCGCGGCGGCGAGCGACTTTGACTCGGCGGCGAACGAATTTGTACGGACAGTGAATCCGGGCGAGGCGCGGCTGGCCATCGGCTTCACCGGCCGCTACACGACGCCCAGCGGCGCATGCACATGGGGGGCACCAAAGGGCCGCTGGCGCATCATATTCTTTTGCGTGAATGGTCGCGGTATTTCAGCGAATCGGAATGTCTGGAATTTATGTTGCATGAACTGGGGCATTTTCTGGGGGCGGTGCACAGCCCTGAGGGCGACGCGGTGATGCGGCCGCTTTTGGGCGATCGGCAATCGCGGCTGGTGAAGTTTCAAATCCATTTCGATCCGCTCAATGCACTGGCGATGAACTTAGTGACCGAAGAAATGCGCGAGCGGCATGTGAATTCGTTCGCTGAACTATCGCTAGCGACCAAGGCACGGTTGGCGCCCATTTACATGCAAATTGCCAAGGCCATGCCCGACGATCCTGCCGCGCCGCAGTATTTGAATATGCTGGGGCGAGTGCCGATTTTTCGAAACCCGTAAGGAAACAGCAGACTGAACCGCTAATAAAACGCTTATACACGCTAATTCATTAAACCAGACTGGAGCACATCAGCGTTCCATCAGCGTCAATCAGCGGTTAAGAGCTGTGGCTTCGTATTTAGTCGCGGTCGCTCATTCCAGCTTTTCGCCGCGGATTTTTTCGGCTTGTTCGGCGCGGAACTTTCGCAGCGCGTCGCGCAATTCAGGGCGCTTGTTCGCCAAAATTGCCACGGCCAATAGTGCTGCATTCGTCGCGCCTGCTTTTCCGATTGCCAGGGTGCCCACGGGAATTCCGGCCGGCATTTGCACGGTCGAGAGCAAAGAATCGAGGCCACCCAATGCGTGCGTTTCCATGGGCACGCCCAGCACCGGCAGCAGCGTGTGGGCGGCAACCACGCCGGCCAGATGGGCCGCGCCGCCGGCCGCGGCGATAATTGCCTCTAGGCCGCGACCTTCCGCCTCTGATACGAATTTCACCACCAGGTCGGGCGTGCGATGGGCCGACATGACGTGGCTTTCATGGGGCACGGAGAATTTGGCAAGCGTTTCGGAGGCGGCGCGCATGATTTCCCAATCCGATTTGCTTCCCATCAGAATGGCCACTCGAGGCGAAGCTGTAGTGCTCATGGCGAAGCGCATCTCCTAAGCTTAGAATCCACAATTCAGTCCACAGTTTCAACGATTGCACGCGAATGTTCAATCCCCGCAGTACCGTCGTACGCTGCGTGTCGGCCGAGTCGCCCGAGCCGGCAATTATTGCCGAGGCGGCTGCCGTAATATCGCGTGGCGGATTGGTCGTTTTTCCGACTGAGACGGTGTATGGCTTGGGCGCAGCGCGCTTGATGAGCAGGCGGCTGGGTCGATTTTCGCAGCCAAAGGACGGCCGGCGGCAAACCCTATTATTGTTCATGTCGCCAATGCCGCGGCAGCGCGCGAGCTCGCGGCGCACTGGCCAAAAGTTGCCGAGGTAATTGCCGAGCGATTTTGGCCTGGTTCGCTAACGCTCGTCGTGGCGAAGGGCGAAAACGTGCCGGAAATCGTCACGGCTGGCGGTGCGACAGTAGGCGTGCGCGTACCTGCGCACCCGGTGGCGCTTGCACTATTGAATGCCGCTGGGGTTCCGATTGCCGCCCCCAGCGCGAATCGCTCTTCGCAAATTTCACCGACGACTGCCGAGCATGTGCTAGGTGATCTGAACGGGCGAGTTGATTTGATACTCGACGCCGGCCCGACGCCAGGCGGGTTGGAATCGACGGTGCTCGACGTGACGACCAATCCGCCGCGCCTATTGCGCCCCGGGTTGGTTACCATTGGGCAGCTTCATGCAGTCATTGGAGCGATTGATACGGGAAAATACAGCCAGCGCTATGGTTCCGCGTCGGAACCGGGCGACACGCCGCTGCGGTCGCCGGGACTGCTCGCGCGACATTACGCGCCGCGAGCAAAGATCATTCTCGTCGAGCGCGATTTAGCAGCGGCGAGCATTAAGGAACTTTCGTCGCAAGAGGCACGAGTTGCATGGCTGCGGCTACCAGCTCACCCCAATCCTCTGCCAACGGAAGAGGGAGTTCTGATTATCGAGATGCCCTTCGATGCTGCGTCGTATTCAGCGCGCTTGTACGCCGCTTTGCACGAGGCCGACGACGCCGGCGCAAGCGTCATTGTCGTTGACTTGCCTCCCGAAGGAGATGCATGGCGAGCAGTTCACGATCGTTTGCGCAGGGGTGCCGCGCCGGGCTGAATTGCCTATGATGGGCCCTGGGCGAATTGCACACTCACAAGCCGCGGAGGCGTTATGCGCGCGCTGGTCACGGGGGCCACAGGGTTCATCGGGGGGGCACTCTTGCCTCTGATTGAGAAACCGGTGGTGCTCAGTCGCGATGCAAACCGAGCCAGGCATGCGCTCAATCAATACGATGCGACGGTATTCGCGTGGGATCCCATGGCCGGGGCGCCGCCGCAAGAGGCGTTCGATGGCGTGGATGCGGTGTTTCACTTGGCAGGCGAATCGGTCGCCAGCGGCCGCTGGTCTAAAAAACGAAAACAGGCCATTCGCGACAGCCGCGAGATCGGCACGCGCAATTTGGTGGCGGGTCTACGGCAGTTGGCAAATCGCCCGCCGGTGCTCGTTTCATCGTCGGCCGTGGGCTATTACGGCTCGCGCGGCGATGAGATTCTCGATGAAGTCGCCGGGCCGGGAGACGACTTCCTGGCGGACGTTTGCGTGGCCTGGGAGCGCGAAGCAATGCGGGGCACGGAATTGGGCATGCGCGTGGTGTGCCTGCGCACTGGCGTGGTGCTCGGTCGCGGTGGGGCGCTGCGAAAGATGCTCACGCCGTTCAAGCTGGGTTTGGGTGGGCGGTTGGGAAATGGCCGGCAGTGGATGCCGTGGATCCACGTTGCCGATTTGGCGGCGCTCTTCATTTTCGCCGCTCAGCAATCGCTTGTATCGGGTCCAATGAACGGCGCCGCGCCGCAACCGGTCACCAACGCTGAGTTCACCAAGGCGCTCGCCGCGACATTGCACCGGCCGGCACTATTGCCAACGCCGTACTTTGCCTTGCGTCTGGCATTGGGTGAATTTGCCAAAGTGCTGTTCGATTCGCAGCGGGCGGTGCCGAACGTCGCCCAGGATAATGGCTTCCAATTTCGCCATCCGGAAATTCAGGGCGCGCTGGCCGACATTCTTTCCAAGTAAAAACGATTTGTGACAAAATGCCGAAAACGTATCGCTTTCAGCGGGTGCAGTGGATCGCCAGACCGATCCAGGAAGTATTTGCCTTCTTTAGCGATGCGGGGAATTTGGAGCGATTAACGCCAGCCAATTTGCGATTCAAAATTATCACGCCCCCGCCAGTTCACATTCAACCGGGTGCGGTTATCGACTACAAGCTGCGGATTTCCGGCATGTGGTTTCGCTGGCGGACAGTAATTGAAAGCGTTGACGCGCCGCGCGAATTTGTCGATGTTCAGGCGAAAGGCCCCTATCGATTGTGGCGGCACACGCACCGGTTTTACGACATTGAAGGAGGCACGCTGGCGGTTGATACGGTCGAATATCAGATGCCGCTTGGAATTATTGGAAGATTTGCGAGAGGACTATTTGTGCGGCGGCAGTTGGACCAAATCTTCGACTACCGAGAGCAGAAGTTGGCCGAGATATTTGGACCGGAGCAGGAGGTAGCTACTTCGTAATCGCCAATATATGCGCGGCTGCGAACGATCAACGTGCGTCAGCGTCTGCGCCGGAAGATCGTTCGAGCAAACCCCGCACTTTCAACCAATCGACCAGGCGATCTTTCCAAGTGGCCAGCACCGGGTCGCCGCTGGCCATTCCCACGCCGTGCTTGCCGTTTTGATAAATGTGCAGCTCGGCCGGCACTTTCGCCTTGCGCAGGGCCAAATAAAACTGCACGGCGTTCTCGGCCGGAACACTGGTGTCGGCATCGGTATGAAACAAAAAGGTCGGCGGTGTTTCGGGTGTTACTTGTAGCTCGCCCGACAAGCTTTTCGCTAGATCAGGATCGGGATTATCGCCTAGCAGATATTTTTTCGATCCTTTATGCGTGTACTCGCTTGTCATTGATATGACGGCGTAGCACAAAATGAGAAAGTCGGGGCGCGAGCTCGCGCGCTCCACGGGATCATCGACGTTGCTATTGCCCTTATCGAAATGGGTGGCCACGGTCGATGCAAGGTGGCCGCCGGCTGAAAAGCCCATGATGCCGATTTTTGAGGGGTCGATTTTCCATTTCTCGGCATTCGCCCGCAGGTAGCGAACGGCGCGGGTGCCGTCTTGAATCGGGGCCGGGTAATGGTAGCCCGTGCTGGCCTGGCGATATTTCAAAACGCACGCCGTAATGCCCAGCGGATTCAGCCACTTGGCGAACACTTCCCCTTCTTTGTCGAGGGCCAAGTGATTGTAGCCGCCGCCGGGGCAAATGATGATGGCGGTGCCGGTCGCCTTTTCGGGCGGGGCGGGCCAGATGGTAAGCGTCGGTTTATCGTCGTTCTCGCCGCCATGCGCGCCGGGCGCACCGTCGGGCCATAAGAGGACCGTCGTTGGCTCGGCCGCCGGCAATCGCGCGGCTCCGAAACACAGCAAGACGGCACCGATCATCAAACAGCGCGCGAAGGTAGGCATTGTGTAATTGGCCTGATTTAATGCTCCCCATGCAGATTTTAACTTCCAAATTCATTAGACTTCCAGCAGGATAGCAACAAATTATTGCAATAAGTCCCCACGCCGTCTGTTGAGAATGCCGCGACAGAAACTTTCGCACCAGCCGGGCTGGAGCGAGCTGAATCGCCGGGTTATATCTTGCGAGAAATGCCTGCGCTTGCGCGCATTTTGCCGGAAAATCGCCCGGGAAAAACGCCGAGCCTTTGCTGATTGGACCTACTGGGGCAAACCGGTGCCGAATTTCGGCGACCCGCGAGCGCGGCTGTTGATCGTGGGGCTGGCGCCGGCGGCGCACGGCGGCAACCGCACCGGACGCGCATTTACCGGCGATCGAAGCGGCGAGTGGCTATTTCGCTGCTGTACCGCGCAGGGTTCGCCAATCAGCCGCACAGCACCGCGGCCGACGACGGATTGCGATTGATCGATTGCGCCATTACGGCGGCATTGCACTGTGCGCCCCCCGACAACAAGCCGACCCCCAAGGAGGTGCTGAATTGCCGCACGTGGCTCGACGAGACGTTCGACTTGCTCCAGCCGCACGGCATGGTTGCACTGGGGCAAATTGGCTTTCGCGTAGTGATGGATCAGGCCAAGCGGCGCGGCTGGTGGAGCGGAGCGCTGCCAAAATTCGGCCATGGCGCGGTGATTGAGCTGGCCGACCGACGCTGGCTGATCTGCAGCTATCACCCCAGCCAGCAAAATACATTCACAGGCAAACTGACTGAAGCGATGTTCGACCGCGTGTTCGAACTGCGCGCAAACGATTAGCTTCCGCGCCATCAAGCCAAACATAGTCGGTTGGCAGCTAGTGGGCTGTGCTTTTGCCCGGCGCCGCCGCAGTTGTTTTCGGGGGCGGAGAATTCGCTGGCGCGCTTGCGGCATTTGCCTTTGTGGGCGGGCCAAAAAGGGCCTGAATTTTATCCCAACCTAAGTCCGCAATTTGCGCTGGCGAGAAGCACAATTTATCGCGATGCTTGGCGATTTCCGTGTTGATTTTGGCGGCTACTTCCGGTTCGCGTTTTTTAAGTTCATCGGCCACCACGTCTTTGAGCGCGCGGCCCAGTTCCTTGGCCAGGTCGCCGCCAATCTTATCGATCCGCTCGACATTCAAATCAATCAGCCGCAGCGCCACTGTGTTCACGTGCGGCACAATTTCGATCGTGCCGAAGCTCCCCTCGGGCGACGGCTGCATGCCGACCTCCGCAGCCAGCCGAACCTGCACGGTCGCGTCGGCTTCAATGTGATAATTGAACCCCTTGATTCCGACTGTCCACTGCTCTTGCCAGGCGTCGGCGTGCAAGCGGGCGGTGAGCACAATATCAAGCGCGGTTTTGGCGCCGTCGGCCGCGCGCAAAGGGCTGATTTGCAGGCTCAAATTTCGCTCGGGATCCACGAGATTCAGGCGATACATCCGCCAGCGGCCATCGTTTGCCATCTTCGTGCGATTGTCGAGATGCCAACTGCCGTCGCGGAAATGCCACTCGTAGCCGGCAGTTGTTTGCGTTTGGTGGCCCCAGTTGTCGCGTTTTTCGTATTGAGGAGGCAAGCTTTTCAGAAGCGCATCGTTCGCAAGCGCCGCCAAAGCATTGTTTGGGGAGCCGTCTGATTGCGCGGTGTCGGCGGGCGGCGCTAGATTGGCGGCGTGCAGCGCGGCGTGGCAGACAGCCACCAGCGCGATCGCTCGAACGATTAGCCTAATCGCCTGCCCGGCTGCGGGATTTCGTTCTCTCGTAGCAGCTTCCATGCGCTTGGTTGCGTGTGTGCTTTGTTTCCCATTTATCCACGGTCATTGTTGCGCGGTATTGTACGCCACTAGCGGCGGTGCGAAGCAAGAGCGCTTGCGCAGCTTGAGAACGAGGGCAATCTCCGAAGAACCGGCTATTTTTCCAGGCGGCGCAGGTACTGTGCGGGGTCGCCTTGCAAGAGTTTTTGCCACTGCCCGTAGACTGGCTGCGGCAAAATGAACCAATTCGCGCCCCATTTGCCGCGAGCTTCGTAGACGGCTTCACGGCGAGAGGCGATCGTGCCATCGCGAGGGTTGAACTCGTCGGTGAAATCGCCAAGCTGATCGCCCACCACCATGAGCACGGAATATTTTCCGCGCGCCACGTCGCGGCGGCGCGTCTTGTTGGCCTCTCCTTTTTGCGCCATCAGCAGGCGCGAATCGGTGTCGTCGGTTCCCTTCATGTCGATGCCCCACAAGCTGAGCGTTTCGATCGTGGGTTTGCGAATTTCTTCGGGGCGATCGGTAATGTAAACCACCGTGACGCCCAGCGCTTCAGCCCGATCGATGAAGTCTTTCGCCCCAGGCACCAAGCGCACCTCATCGCAGTGATTGGTCATGAACTTCGAAAAACTCTCGTTCGTGAAATTCTGCCCGGTGTCGTACAAATAGGTTTCGTAGGCGCTATTGTCGAGCACGGTTTCGTCCAAATCCATGATCACCGCGGGCGGGGGGGTTCTGAATTTTGGCGCAGCGCCCCTTGCTTGGCTTGCAACTCCTGCATGTCGTGCTCAAGCTGTACCGCCGCCAGTTTGTATGTTTGCAAACAGCAGGCCACGTACTCGCCCGAGGTTTGCATCCACAAATCGGCATACAGCGACCAGCATTGCTCGCTGGTCGGCTGAGGACTTTGTTTTTGCCAGCCCAGCGACGAGGCCGCCACGGCCGCCATGACGGAAAACAAGCCCAGGCGGGTAAAGGAGCATCGCGAGTTCATAGGCAAGAGGAGCCGCACTTGGGAAGCAGGAAGAGCGAAGGTGCGAACCAGTTAGTGCCTATGGTAATCGCAGAACGATGTGTTGCAACGGGTCGAAACGCCGCAAACTAGGGCACCCGAGGTGCGGCTTCGTTCAAGTTCCCTTGATACTGGCTCGAGAAGCTGCTTTCGCGCGTGCCCAGCGCTCGCCAGACGTTCGTATCGATGGTATCTGAAACCGAAGTTATATGCCCGTCGCCGAAGCAGGCGTTGACGATGCCCTTATGCGAGCTGCGGGCGGCGACGATGGCCCATTCGCCGGGCGTATCGGGATAGGAGCTATATCCCGCGCAATCATATCCTTGCCAATTCGGCGGGGCCACGTGGTTGTATTGCGTCGCCATGTAAAAACCCATCGGCCAACCGTCGCAGTAACTGGGTCCAGCCGGCGCGTTGTAATTCTGATCCCAACGTCCCATGCCGGTGAAATCGAATGTGGACGCGGAAGTAGGGACGAAACTCGCGCACTTGCTCATCTGCCCCTCGATGTCGGCGGCGAATGCCTGTGCGTTGATCATTGTCAGCGACTGATGCGTTGAGCCGTAAACGTCGGGAATGTCGGCATGTGTGGGTTTGTCGGTGCCGGGCGTTCCGAGGCTCCCTTTGTCGCGCTCCGAGAAGAAAACGGTATTCGACAATCCGTCGGGAAAATCTTTTTGCTTAAGCGACTTGCCGATCGTAAATGCGCCGTTGCCACGGCTGAAATCGGTAATCTTGTGAAAAGGAGCTGTTGTCGTTGTTGTAACCCATTCCGCTCCGGCCGCCGGCGTCGATCCGCCAAAATTGTAACGGTAATTGTTCTCCGAAATTCTCGCGCCCGTATTCGGATCGCTCGGGCAAATAAATAGACCCTCAGCCTTGGCAAACGCCGAATAGTTGACTTGAATCGGCGGCGTTACCTGGTCTCCCGGCGTGCCGTTGGGCTTCTCCATTTCTGTCGACAGCGGCAGCTTGAAATTGATCAGGTTGTAAATGGATTGCGCCTCCATGAACGGGAGGAGCCAAATATGGACGGAATAAAAACCGGTTTGCTGCGTCGCGACCTCCTTAACGTTCAAGTAGTTGCCATAATCCGATTGCCCAACTGCCGGCGTGCCCGAGGAGGTATCGACCCAGTCCGGCAACCTTCGCCCTTCTGGAAAGCTTTTTTTGGCACTGTAATGGTTCGAGAGCGCCAGTCCGATTTGCTTGAGGCTATTCTGGCACTGGGCGCGGCGGGCGGCTTCGCGCAGCTTGCACCGCGGGAAGTAGTAAAGCGATGAGAATAGCGATGATGGCGATTACCACCAGCAGTTCCACCAGCGTGAAACCGCGCCGGCGAGAGACCGAGCGATTGCGGTCTTCCATGAGTCACCTACGACTGCACGAAATTCAGGAAGTGAATCTGCGACAGATTAGCTGCCTATGGTAATCGTCCGCAATAGGGTTGCAACGAGTTCAGAAGCACATCCAGGTCAAACTACGGCAGTCTCGGCGCGGCTTCGTTCATATTGTTTTGGAACTGACTGGAAAAACCGTTGCTGCCGTTTCGGGTGCCGAGAGCCCTCCACACATCCTTGTCGATTGTGTCGGATACAGTGGCCACGTGCCCATCGCCGAAACAGGCGTTCACTGTGCCTTTGTGCGAACTGCGAGCCGAGATGATGGCGGATTCACCCGGCGTGTCAGCGATGTTGCTGAAAGCTCCACAATCCTCTCCCGACCAATTGGGCGGTGCGACATGATTGTACATGGTGGAAACGTAACCAGCGATTGGCCACCCATCAGTCCAGGTCATAGTTGGCGACGCAGGATACGAAGCTCCGGTGCTATCCCAGCGGCCCGAGGCCATGAAGTCGAACGACTGCGCTGAACTGGGGGTGTAGTCTCTACACGTATAGAAGAGGCCACTGCCGGAGCCGTCATCGATATCCGCGGCCGCGGCCTGTGGATTAATCATGACCATATCCCGGTGCAGGGAGGATGGAGACGAAACGTCGAATGGTGTGGGTGTATCCTTACCGGTTACGCCCAGGCTGCCCTTGTTTCGCTCCGAAAAGAACACCGTGTTCGTAAGACCATCGGGAAAGTCCTTGATTTTTAACGGTTTCCCAATGGTGAAGGCACCGTTCCCGCCGCTATCGACCGGCGATGTCTGGCGCACGGTGGCGCTGGTCGTTGCAAAACCTGCGTATGGCGTCGAGCCACCGAAGTTATAACGGTAATTGTTTTCCGAGACGCGAATTCCAGTATTGGGGTCGCTCGGGCAGATAAACAGAGCATCAGCATTCGCAAATGCGTAGTAGCTTGGATTCACCGGATTGCCACCGGAAGTCATAACCGTCGAAATAGGATGTTTGAAGTCGATTTGATTGTAGATCGCTTGCTCCTCCATGAATGGGAGAAGCCAAATATGAACGGAATAAAACCCAACCCTCGTGTTAGTGTCGTTGACATTGACGCCGTCATAATTGCTGTAGCCGCCGGTCTTCTGGCTCACGCCGGCATCTGTCGACCAATCTGGAAACTTGCGCCCCTCGGGAAACACCTTCTTCGCGCTATAGTGGTTCGAGAGTGCCAAGCCAATTTGTTTGAGACTATTCTGGCATTGGCTGCGGCGGGCTGCTTCGCGCACCGCCTGAACGGCGGGAAGCAGCAAAGCGATGAGAATAGCGATGATGGCGATTACCACCAGCAGTTCCACCAGCGTGAAACCGCGCCGACGAGGGGCCGATCTACTGCGGTCTTCCATGAGTCACCTACGACGATTGGCAATTCTTTTCAGTAAATATATTGTTTTCATCTACAAGCTCCTACCGAGGGACAGAAGCTTGTTATTTTCCAAGCACATCGCCAAAGCAGCGGCGATTTTTGACCGCGACGTGAATCCGCCTGCGAAAAGCAATAATCCAAAGATCAACTAGCCGCCTAAACTAGCGCCTTGCCAAAGGTTCGGCAAAGCAAACTTCACTCTACCGCAAGCGCTACCTACAGTCTAGCGATTTCCCGCGATGTTCCGCGTGGCTAGCCTGCGACTTCGAATCGCAACTTGCCACCTGATATGTTTCCTGGGTTTGGTAAATGGAAGCGCGGGCAAGCACTTTGTAGATGCTTGCCCGCGCCATTGTTCATTACAAAATTAAGCTCCGGCTAATTCAACTCCTGCCAACTGCCTGACATTGCCCGCAGCGCCGGCGCGCTACGCCAGCAACGCCAAACAAGCCCAGCACCGCCAGCACCAAGGTCGCCGGTTCGGGCACCGGCTGCACGCCCCCTGCGCAGCCAGGGGAACGGGGTTGGAGGCGTAGTAGTTGTAACCGGCTAAGAACAAGCCAAAGTCGGTGGAATCGACCGTGCCGCTGTAGTCGTAGTCTCCCACCGCCCAGCCCAGCGAGGCCGCCGTGCCCGGATCGTTGTAGCCGGCCAAAAACAGGCCGAAGTCGGTCGAATCGACCATGCCGTCCAGGTTCGAGTCCCCGATGTAGGTGTACTTGAACAACACCGAGTTCTGATTGACCGACGTGCCGGCGAACTGCGGCAGGCCGTTGGGATTGGTGGTGGGGCTGCCCGAGCCGTCGCTATAGAACAGCTCATCGGTGGCATCCCCTGCGCCGCCACCGGCCGTGCCGCTGCTATTATTGAGGATCACCGCCACGCTGGTGGGCACCCCCAGGTTATTAATGTCGTTGGCCACCGTGGAGCTGGTGATGCCGGGTTGATCCCAGGCAAAGCCATCCAGGGCATTGGTGACTTGCGCCGGGCCACCGTGTAGGCCGACACGGCGCTGGCATAGCTGGTGTTGGTAATGACCGCCTTGCTATTGGTGATATCGAGCGTAGCAGTTGGCGATGCGCCGCCTGCCAGCGCCAGCGAGGTCATTACCACAGGGCCGCCGGCGGTGCCGGTAACCAGCTTGGCCAGTTTGCCGCTGTTGACGGTAAGCGGACCTGTACCCAAGGCGTACGAACCGCCGACCGCCAGTACGCCATTAGCTACCGTGGTTCCTCCCGAGAAGCTGCTGGAACCGGTAATCGTTTGAGTGCCGGTGCCGGTCTTGAGTAATGAAATCACGCCGGATCCATTTTGAATGGAGGTGGCAGATGACATTGTGGCATTTCCATTGCCTACCGTGAGCGTTTTGCTCCCGGCGACCGATGTCGTAATGACGCCGCCATTGCCGCCCAGGCCGCCGACATTGGTGTTATGGCCGTTAATATCGAGCGTGCCGCCGCTGTTGACGATCAGATTTCCGCTGCCAGGCCCTATGGCATTGTCGTTGCCTAGCTGAAGGGTTCCGGCATTCACGGTCGTCGGCCCGCTGTAGGAATTGGAATTGGTGAGCAATACCAAACCGCCGCCGTTTTTCACCACGTAGTTGCCGGTAATCGATCCGTCGGAAATGGCGCCGTCGATTTCGACTGTGCCGCCGGTCGCGGCCGTTAGGCCAACGTCGGCATTGAGCGTGATTGGACCGGTGAAGAAAGTCGTGCCGGAAGAACTATCGCTACCGATGCTGGCATCGGGAACGTAATTTACGAACGGCTTGGCAAGAATCTGCACATTATCAATGCGGTTGTTCGACGTGCTATTCGTCGCAGTGTTCGAATAGCCGGAGAAGGTGACTTTCAAAAACACATTGGCCTGATCGTCCAGAGCGGTGCCGGCCGCCGCCGAGAAGTCGACAGTTTCAAGCGCGAAGTTCGACGACGATACCGTCACTGATGACGGCAAGTCCGTGTAGTTGTTGCCGTCGGTGCTATACGACCATTGCTGAGTATCATAAGCAGCGCTGGATGAGTAGCGCGTGGCATAAGTTCCGACCAGATTGTGGAATCCGCTTGATGGCACCTCAAAGACCAGCGAACTGCCTTCGTTGGCGGAGCCGCTCAGGATAAACGAGCCATTGCCGCCACCGTTACCGGGGCCGTTTGGCGTCGTTATGTTCACGGTTGTTCCCGTAAAACTGCCCCATGTTGGAGGCAACGATTGGCCTTGTTGTCCTTGGATGCCGCTAACGTCGATGTACGCCGAGCCGGCGAATACGCCCGCGCCGGCGCCGGTAAACTTCTTGGTGCCAGAGTCGTACACTTCCGATAACCCCGTGCCGCCGGATGTGGAATTGAACGTGCTGGGGAACGACGAGTTGACGTTAGCGGTAAAGTTGTCGAAATCCCAGTAGACGAGCAAATTGCCGCTGACGCCGGAGGCAGATGTCACATTGATTGTGTTGGGAATGGTCAGTCCGGAATTGGCTAGCGCGCTTCCTTTGGTGACACCGATTGCGCCGCCGGAATCGCCAAAGGCCGTGGCCGAGGCAGCCCGCAGAATGCCGCCGCCGGTGAGGCTGGTTCCATTGGTGTAGTTATTATTGCCGCTGACGGTTGTATCGCCCGAGCCGGCTTGCGTAACCGAGCCGGAGCCGATGATGTTTCCGGCCATCGTGAAACTGTTATTGCGATTGAAAATGAGCCGGCCGTTGGCAACGCCGGTATCGACATTGCCTTGAATTTCGCCGGTCGCGCCGCCGTTGCCGATTTGAATGGCTCCGCCGAAGAAGTTGATCGACGTACTAACGGTCGGTGCGACGGTGCCCGTCATGCTCAACGTGCCCGTGCCAGCTTGCACCAGCGAGCCGATGCCGGTGACGTTATCGCTGAAAGTTACGCCATTGCCGCGGTTGTAGCTTAGCGTGCTGCTTGCGCCGACGAGGTTCACATTGCCAAACAGCGTGCCCGTGGTGCCGTTTGAATCGCCAACCTGCAAAGTAGCACCGTTTTCGACGGTGCTGCCGCCGTTGTAGGTGCTAGGGCCAGTTAACTTGAGCGTGGTAGGCGAAATCAAATGCAGCGAGCCGGAGCCGGTGATCGCGCTGCTATAGGTTGTGGTGCCCGGCTGGTTGAATGCAATGGTCGCGCCGCTGCTTACGTCGACAGGGCCCGACAGAGAACCATTGGAGCCATCGCCAACCTGCAGCACGCCGCCGGTGACATTAGTGGCTGCCGGCGAATCGTTGCCGGTGAGAACGACCGTTGCATCACTCGTGGGGCCGCGTTGTTCGAATGTGCCGCCTGAGATATTGCCGGAATACGTGAGCGTGCCGGAATGGTTGAAGGCAAAGGTGCCGCTGTTGGTTACGTCGCCGGTGATCGAGCCAGTCGAGCCGCCGTTGCCGATTTGCAGGGTGCCGGCTGCGACGTTGGTGTTGCCGCCGTAGGTATTATTCGCGGTTAGAACCAGTGTGCCGGCTCCGTCTTTTGTTACGCCGTTGCTGGTCGAGAGCAAAGAGCCAATCGTGGCGGTGTCTTGTGGTCGAGTGACATAGATGGTGGGAGTGGAAGAGGCCAAGTTAATGGTGCCACCGGTAACCGTGTAACCGCCGACGTCGAAGCGCAACGAGTTGCCCATTGTCGGATTAACGGTCACACCCGTGCCGCTAAGAGTGACGGTGCCGGGGGTGCCCTTGAACACGGCGGTAAAGCCGGAGTTGTTCCAATTCGCGCCGCTTACCGATACATCGGAAGTAGACCAGTGGGCAGGAGTCGTATCGCCCCAGGTGCCGGTGCCGCCAAGCGTCGTGCCATTGGCGGTCCAGAACAGCCCCGTATCGTTCGGCGTAGTAATAACTGAACCGTTCACGGTGAAGAAACCGCCGTCGGTTCCTTGGCCGTTTAAATACCAGGTGCCGCCGGTGCCGCCACCGGCTGCGACGCGCCAATCTAGTACGCGGAAGGTAACCGTTGTGCCGGCGGCCACGCTTTGTAGATCGCTAATGCCTGAAAGGTCGATCGAAGCTTGAGGATTTCCAGCACCAGCGGTGACGGTTCCCCAAGTGATCGCACTGCCGATATCGATAAACGATCCAGCGCCAACTTGATATTGCCAAATGCCCGTATCGGGTCCAGTGGCCGACCGACGCGCGTTGTAAGGCGAGAACGATGTGAACGATTCGTTGAAACCGGCATTTGCCGTTACCGTGAAGTATTCATAGAAACTGCCGGCAATGGCAGTCGACTCGCTGCTATTTGAGGCAGCTCCCCACAAGGTGCCGCCGAAAGTGTTCGCCGTGACTGACGCGCTAACCCCCGAGCCCAAGGTCAATTGGCCAATTGCGGCATTGGGATTGGTCGCCGATGGCGACAGCGGGCCGGCGCCCGCATTGCTGTTAATGGTGTATGTCGCCAACACATCGGCGCTGGCGATGCCCAGCGGGAGCAAGATCGACAAGAGCCCGGAAAAAACAAATAAGGTGAAGCACAAGCGCAACGGTTTTTTCTCGGCCTTGGGCGTCGATCGACGGCGGGAATTCTTCATGGTTGACAACTCCAATAGATAATCGATTCGAAAAACTTTTTTTGGGGAACAGTTTCCACGGGTGCATTTTCAAAGACAAGATGCCGGCGAACAACCAGTCGAAAGAAGGGACGGCAGGGTCGCCCTGGCCCGGTTGACCCGGCGGTAGCAGGAACAAGAAAGAAAGACCGGAGTGGGGATAATGATCTCCGGCGACAACTATTCTCAATCGAGCTTGCGGTCAACCTCTGCTTCTAGACCAGCGTTCCGACATGACCTCCGGTACAAACAGCACGCATTCGCCAACTCCCCATAAACAACAACGCTTTATATAAAGAGGGATTATTGTCTGGTAATGCGACGATAGCAAGCAATTTGTTTGAAAAGTGTTAGAAAAGTGTTTCGCACCGACACGCGATCCCCCCATCGGACTGGTTTTGCGTCGGGTGAACGACTTCATCTCGCGGAGCCACTGCGGCCACGCGCCGCGCAATATCTCACTTTGCCTGCGATTGCGTTGGCTCGCCGCGAGGCAAATTGACTGGCGCATGCTGCCGAAGCCAATCCTCGAATTGCAAAGCGGCAGACGAATCATTCGCGGCGCGAGCAGTGCTGGCCGCATCTTGCGCGGTGTCCCTGGCCTTCTCCAATTCGCGAGATTGCAGCTGCGCCATAATTAAATTCCGATAAGCGCTCCAATTCCGCGGCTGCAGTTCGACTGTTTTGCGAAATTCATTGACCGCTGCAGCCGAATTTCCCGCTTTGGCTAGCGCCACCCCCAGGCTTTGATGCACCTGGGCGTAATTCTCATTGATTTCCAGAGCTCGGCGAAAGCTTGCAATGGCTTCATCGAGCTGACTGATTTCCAAGAGCGCATTGCCGAGATTGAACCAAGCTTCAGCATAATCGGGCTTGCGCCTTAAAACGTCGCGGTATTGTTCGATCGCTTCCCGGATACTGCCAATTTGCGCAAGCGCAAAACCCAAGTTCAATCGCACTTCGATCCGGCCGGGGTCAATTTGCAATGCGGTGGTGAATTGTTCGATAGCCTCCTGCGCCCTGCCCATTGCAAGCAATGCATGTCCGAGATTGTTATAGACTTCGACGAAATCGGGCTTCACGGCCAAAGCACGGCGATATTCGTCAACAGCGCCGGCGGCGTCGCCCAGTGCAAACAGCGCGATCCCTAAGTTGTAGTGTGCGGCGGCGTAGCTCGGATCTAATCGCAGCGCCTCCCGGTATTGGCCGACGGCCTGCGGCAGCCGGTGTAAACTTTTCAGCACGCTTCCCAAGTTGTTGTGCGCAGTTGCATAGTCGGGAGCTATTTTAATTGCGCGGCGATATTGCGCGGCGGCCAGCTCGTGATCTCCTTGATATTCATACATGTTGCCTAAATTGTCATACGCAAAATAACTGTATGGATTCGCTTTAATCGTTTCTTGAAACAGCGCAAATGGATCGGCATATAGATTGGCTTGCTGGCGGCTGGTGATCGCTAGGCCGAGAATCATCGCGCCTGCGACGATTTCAGTAACGAATCGCGGGATTGGAGCCGCACTACTGTGCCATCGTGCGATTGCCGCGGCGGCGATTGCGACAACGCTCACAAGCGCCATGTGTTCGTAATGATCGGCGACCAACGAATACTTCATAAAGCCGACGTCAATCAATCCCATGACCGGCACCAGCGCGATGCAAAAATATAGCCACGCCACAAACAGTGAAATGAATTGCGCTGGACTAAAAACGGAGGGACAAAACCGCTCAGAGAAGGGGACAGGCATCCCGGCGCGCGGGACTCGGCGGACTGCGCAAAATGAGCCAGTCCCCGGCGGTTTTGTCCCCAGGGTCTAAAGCGATTGAGCCTCCAAAGAATGATGGTTGTCGCCACTGTGGCCGCCAAAGGGATCCACCAGCGCCAATTTGCCGCTTCAATGTCCCACTGTGGGTAGATGAACAGCAGCTCGATCGGCAGTAGTGCTTTACCTAAATAAAACCACACCGCTGCGCTGCGCCAGCCAACCGTTGCGCTATGTTCACGTCGCGCACCGCCGTCTGGCCGCCGTGGCTTTGAAACCAAACATTCACTGCGGTCAAGGCGATCGCCACAATGAAAAACGGGAGTAATCGCGCGATATCGGCAAAACGTAAGCGCTTTTGCTGCCACCATGCCAGCAGCATTAGCACCAAGGGCAACACGGCCGCTGAACCTTTGCTGAGCATGGCGCTGACGAATGCCGCCAGGCTCAGCCAATACCAGCGGTTGAGGGCAAAGGGGCTTCGATTGCGGGCATTTTCGGTCTCAAGTGCTGAGTCCCGCGGGGCCGATTTTCCCTTCGCATCGACGGCCATGTCGTTCAAATAACACCAAATCGCCGCTAGAAAGAACAACAACGCCAACAGGTTTTTGCGCTGCGAAATCCAGGCGACCGATTCCACGTTTACTGGATGAATTGCGAAAAACACACTCGCCAGAAAAGCTCCCGGCACGCATAACTTGCGGAGCACCGCCCACAGCATGAACACCGATGCGACATGTAGCGCCAGATTTGTGACGTGATACCCCAAGGGGGCCATGCCCCACAGTCGCCACTCAAACCAGAAGCTTGAATTGGTGATTGGCCAATAGTCGATCGGCTTGGTGCTGAACCAAATGTGCCAGAGGCCAGCGGGGGACTTAACGAGCCAGTTGTCGGTCAACAGAATACGGTCATCCAAGAAGAATCCGCCCCACAGGGCGGGCCAATAAACGGCAATGGCTGCCGCGGTAATGAGGACGGCGCCAATGATCGTCCGGTCCCAATTCGACGGTGCGAATCCTGGCCTCTCCTGGGAATCACGCTTCGACCGTTGTTTGCGCGGCATTTCGCGTTTACCCATATTCGATGTTTTCAGCGATTAAACGACAAACGCAGAAGCCAGGGTGCCGCGACGGCGCCTTGCGATTCACTTGCCAGCGGGCGGGTTTGGCTCTAAGGCCGACGGCCCACTGCCGCCATCAAGACCCTGCGAAGTGCGGAATTCTCTTAGCCAATCCTCAATTTGTTTGGTCAAATCATTTTGGTGATGGTCGCGGGCAATTCTCAACGCCTGTTCGGCTGTCGCTATGGCGTCGTTTGGCCGGTGCAAGTTGGCATATGCAGTCCACAGGTTTGCATACGTTTGCAAATTATTAGGTGCTAGTTCGATTGCTTTTTGAAATTGGCCGACGGCCTCAGCCACTTGACCGTTGCGCGCCAGTGCGACTCCGAGGTTTGCTCGGGCTTCGGCGAACTTTGGATCAATTGCCAACGCGCGTCGATATTCTTCCACGCCTTGGTCAAGTTGATTGATAGCTACATAAGCATTGCCCAGATTGTTGTGCACGCTCGCGTCGTCCGGATTCAATCGCAGCGCCTCCATGCAGTGTCCAAGAGCTTCTTGAGGTCGGCCCATTGCGTTCAATGCCGCCGCTAAATTGTTATGAGCGTCGGCGTTGTTCGGCTTCAATTCGATCGCGCGAGTAAATTCCGCTAGCGCTTCTTCTTGTTTACCAACATTAAAAAGAGCCGCGCCCAAATTGTTGTGCGCCTCGACGTAATCGGGCTTTAGCCTGATCGTCTTTCGAAAATTTTCGATCGCTTCGCCGATATTCCCCATGTTTGCCAGCGCGACGCCGATATCGTAATACGCCGAAGCATGATCCGGCTTTAGGGCCAGTGTTTTCCGGTACAGGTCGACTGCGTGCTGCGGCTTGCTTTCGGCCAGAGCCACAAGTCCTAGATTTTGATACGCCATCCAACAAGCGGGATTCTTATCGATGGCAGTTTGCCAGAGGCTCGCGGAGTCGCGATACATTGCGCATTGCTGCATCGTCAAATAGGTCAGCACGGCCACGACGAAGGCTGCGGCCGCGATCCATGCACGCTGCGCGGCAAGGCCGAATCGACAATATATTTCCCACCATCCGGCTGCGACCAGCGAAGTTACGGCAACGAGCGATAGGTACTGATAGTGGTCGGCTACTAGCGAGTACTTCATGAAGTACACATCTATAAATCCGGCCACCGGCGCAAGACCGATGCAAAAATAGCTCCACGCCAACAACAATGAACGACTAGAATTCCGCGAAGCCTTCCAAACCAGCAACGCAGTCAAAACAACTGCCGCCGCAAGCGGCAACCACCATAGCACATCAGCGGTGTGAATTGCCCACTGCGGATAAATGAACATCAGGTCGATGGGCAATAGTGCCTTTGCGAGATAAAACCAGACGGCGGTTCCAGCGTCCGCCAATCGCTCAAAAAAGTCGGCGTGTCGGACCGCGGATTCAGCGCCGTGCGTTTGAAACCAAATGTTCACGCACGTAAGCAGCGCTGCCACCATAAAAAAAGGCCCGATTCGGGCAAAATCCAGAGGTGTAAGCCGCGTGTTTCGCCACCACACGAAAATGAGCAGCACGAGCGGTAAAATCGCCACCGATCCTTTACTCAGCATCGCTATCAAGAATGCAATCAGGCTGAAGAAGTAAAAGCGATCGAAGGGAAATGATTTTCCCAGTTGCGATTGGGCAGAGTCGTTTGAATGTTTTGAGTTCTGTACCGCTTCTTGACTGCGCAAATACCAGAGAATTGAAAGGAAATAGAACACGATTGCCAGCGTATTTTTTCGCTGGGCGATCCAAGCGACCGATTCAACATTTACGGGATGCACGGCGAACAACATCGCTCCCAAATATGCTCCGGGAATTGCGAGCCTTTTCAAAAGTGCCCACACGAGCAAAGCGGCAACAATATGCAGGAACAAATTCGTGGCGTGGTAGCCTGCCGCGCGCATGCCCCACAAACGCCACTCCAGCCAAAAGCTACTGTTGGTTAACGGCCAATAGTCGATCGGTTCGGTCGTGAACCAAATTCGGCTCAGCCCATTGGAAGATTGAATCAGACGATTGTTCGTGACAAGCAGGTCGTCGTCCCAAATAAATCCGCCGGCAAGCGCCGGCCAATAGGCGAGCACCGTGGTTAGGATTAACAAGGCCCCGCCAATCCACGGCCACATAGCGCATGCGGCGGCGCGGTCTGTTTCCGCTTCGATGCGCACACCGTTTTGCTGTGTCCTTGTCATAGGTCGCATGCATCGATTACGGCGCGATCGGTTTTTGAGACGGTGATAATCCTTTGTTTTGGCGCGATTGATAATCTTGCAGCCAGACACCCATCTGGCGCGCCAGTTCCATTTGACCCGCGCGGACGGCTAGATCGATCCCCTCCCGAGCCGCCGCAACCGCTTCCATTGGCTGGTCCACTTGAGCATAGGCGATCGCCAGATCGGCATAGGCCTTCAAAAGCTTTGGGTCCAACTCCAATGTCTTTTTGAATTCGCCAATAGCTTCACTCGGCTGGCCGCTCTCACGAAGCGCCCAGCCCAGGAGAAAATGCGCATCGGCGTTGTCGGGTTGAATTTCGGCGGCGCGGCGCAGCGGCGCAACGGCCGATTGCGGTTCGTGCCGCGATAACAACGTGACGCTCAGATTCTTCAATGCTTTGAAGTACTTTGGGTCAATCTCGACGGCCCTGCGATAATGCGCAAGCGCTTCGTCGGTTCGCCCCATTTGAATGAGCGTACTGCCGAGATTGTTTTGGGCTTCGGCATGGTCGGGCTTCAATCGAATGGCGGTGTTGAATTCGTCAATTGCCTCTGGCAATCGATTCATTTGCACTAGCGCATTGGCCAAATTGTAGTGCGCCTCGGCATCGGCCGCGTTCATTCGAATAAGTGTTTTGAACTTCTCGACGGCAGCTTGCGGCTCGCCTCGATGGGCCAATTCGATACCCAAATTCGTATAGGACATCGAGCAGGTGGGGTTTTTTTCGAGCAGGTCTTGAAATAGCACAACATAATCTCGGTAAAGACTGGCTTGCGCCCGGGTTTGCAGCAGGAGTGCCGCAATCAGAGCGACTGCCGCACAGATGGCGATCCACTTCGTCGCCAAAACCGGGTTACCCCACCAGCGGCTCCAAACTGCCGCGAAGAAAGCGACAACACCAATCAGAGCAATCTGCGCGTAATGATCGGCCACCAGGGAATAGCGCATAAAGTAGACGTCGGTCAGCCCTAGCACCGGCACAAGAGCGATCACGAAGAACGCCCAAGCCGTAACCGTCGCGCGACCCGCCCAGCCACGCCGGCTCATCCACAGAGTAGCTGTCGCCACTAGCGCTGCGGCGGCAGGGGCCCACCAATGCCAATCGAGTGTGCTAATTTTCCATTGCGGGTACACGAATAACAAATCGATCGGCAATAGCGCCTTTGACAAATAAAACCACACAATGGCGCCCGCTCCGGCGAGGCGTTCTGCGAACTCGGCGGATCGAATGGCCACTCCGGTGCCGTGAGTTTGAAACCAAATATTCACGACCGTCAGCGCCGCCGCGATCGCGAAAAAGGGAACGATCATTCCGCAGTCGCCAAGTGTAACGCGCCTGTTCTTCCACCAAACTATTAACAGCAATAGCAACGCACCGGTCGCCACCGATCCTTTGCTGAGCATTGCCAGTAAAAAGGCAATGATGCTAAACCAATACCAAACTGAAAGTTTGGGTAGTCGTCGCGAATCGTGTTTCAAATAGCAAAGGACCGCAATCAACAAAAATACTAGCGCCAAAGTGTTCTTGCGCTCGGCGATCCAGGCGACCGATTCCACATTCATCGGATGCACTGCGAACAATGCCGTCGCGAAAAATGCTCCGGGAATATCCAGCACCGATAGGATTCGCCAAACGAGCAAACAGGCGGCAACGTGCAACAGCAAATTGTCAATGCGGTAGCCGACCGCGCGCATTCCCCATAATCGCCACTCGAGCCAAAACGAAGTGTAAGTCGCCGGCCAATAATCGATCGTCTCTTTCGTGAACCACATGCCATACAAGCCATGAGGCGAATGTACCAGCGGATTTTGTGTGAGCACTTCGTCATCGTCCCACAAAAAGCCACCACCCAGCGACGGCCAATAGGCGGCTATAGCCAGAGCGGCCAACAAGCAGGATCCCAAAACGATCGAAAGTCGTCTCGATATCACGGGACGGCTTTTCGCGCTGGATGACTTAGAGCGTGGCGACGTTTGATGTTTCTGCGACATTCGAGCACGCCGGCTAAGGATTCACGGTCGAAGGGGATGAACCCGGTAAATGGCCGTGTCTCGTGCGATAATGGTCGAGCCAATTTTCCAGTTTTTTGGCATCGGCCGTTTCCCCTTGCGCGCGGGCAAGCTTGATGGCCCGTTCGGCTGCCGCGACCGCGTCGTCATAGGAATTCATGAGTGCGTACGCCATGGCTACATCTGTCTCGGCCGAGAGATCGCTGGGGTTAAGCTGCAGCGCCAAGTGCAATTGCGTTAGGGCTTCTTGTGGACGGCCGGCTGCTGCCAATGCTGCCCCCAAGTTGGTATATGCTTGGCTTTTATCGGGCTGAAGCTTGACCACAATTTGATAGTGATCGATCGCCTGCTGTATCTGGTTTGTGCGCAGCAATAGATTTCCCAAATTGTTGTGTGCTTCGGCGTAGTTCGGATCCAGTTCGATGGCTCGCTCGAAATGCGGCAGTGCCTCGCGATCGCGGTGCGCCTCAGCCAGCGCCAGACCTAAATTGTAATGCGCAAGCGCCGTGTATTCATTGCCCGAAAGCGTTGCTTTGTAAATGCTTTCGGCATCACGGAATTGATTGCTCCGGCACAACGTCAAAATACAGAGCAAAAGCACGACTCCAGCGCCACTAAAAGAGAGCAGTCCGCGGATACGATCGCTCGCCAGGCGATAGGCGACAGTCCATGCCGCCGCCACCGATCCCACTACCGCTAATAAGGCAATTTGCTGGTAATGGTCGGCTACCAGAGAGTACTTCATATAACCGATGTGGACGAATCCCATCACGGGCACCAGTGCTGCAACGAAAAATGCCCACGCAAACGCGAGGGAACCTTTCCAGATACTTCGCTTCGCCCCGACCGATCGCGCAAGCAGCGTCGAAATGCAAATTGCACCGGCCAGCGGCAGCCACCACAGCCAATAGGTCGGCTGTATATTCCATTGCGGATAGATGAATAGCAAATCGATGGGTAATAGCCCTTTCGCCAGGTAGAACCAGGGTATAGCTCCTGCTTCGGCTAAGTGCTGAGCGAAAGTGGCCGGCGGCATCTTCGAAGGCGTGCCGTGTGATTTGAACCAGAGATCCACCCCGCTCAACGCCACCGCGATCACTAAGAAAGGCGTCACCTTTGCCAAGTCAATCGCGCCGATACGCCCGCGCTGCCACCAAGCCAGCAGCAATAGAACCGCTGGTAAAATGACGACAGAGCCCTTGCTCAGCATCGCCAGCGCGAATGCCGCCAGGCTGAGCGCATACGAAATCAGAGCGCGCCCGCCGCGGCGTTCATTTTTCAGATACCACAAAATCGACAGTAAAAAAAACACGAGCGCTAGCGTGTTTTTGCGCTGCGCGATCCAGGCGACGGATTCGACATTTACGGGGTGTACGGCAAACAAAAGCGCCGCCGCAAATGCTCCCGGCACGCGGAGTGTTTCGAGTATTTTCCAAAGCAGCAAGCATGCCGCGAAATGTAAGGCGAGATTGGTAACGTGATAGCCTGTGGGATTCATTTTCCACAGGCGCCATTCGATCCAAAAGCTACTATTGGTGACGGGCCAATAGTCGGTCGGTTCAGTGGTGAGCCAGATGCGATAGAGTCCGTCCGGTGCTTTGACAAGTTCATTATTGGTCAGCAGCAAATCATCGTCCAAAATGAACCCGCCGCTGATGCTCGGCCAATAGACGGCGAGAATTAGAACGAACAGCAATGCCGCGCCCGACCAGCGCCGCCGCCGACGCGATTGTTCAAGCGAATTTTGAGAATCTGTCGCGGCCCGCTTGTCGTTTAACTTCCGTTTCGACATGAATCGTTAGTAATCCGGACGAGTGGGCTGATTGCGTGTGCTATCTCATGATATCGCAGGTCAATTTTCGATATCAATCATGATATGCCCGGCGTTTGAAATCCAGAATCGCAACAGCTTCTCATTATGGTTCCCCCGCACCGCTAATCATCCTTTGCGCTTGCTCGCGGAATCGAGCCAACTCTTCGTCGTTGCGTGCGTGCTGGTTCATCCACAGGACACCATTGGCGTAACATGTCTTGGCAATCCACGGCCAAATGGCGCATGCGGCGGCGCTGCGGGTTTCCGTTTTGCCGCTTGCTTCGATGGGCTCTGTGCTTGCCATATGCTGATATGAATAGCCTATCGTGCGTTCGATTTGGGAGATGATGGAAACGCTTCCGTCGGCCCCATCTCGACAGTTGCCCGGTAGCTAGTCAGCCAGCTAGCTACCTCTTGAGCAAACGCATCGTCGCCATGTTTGTGGGCCAGCTCCACTGCTCGCTGGGCAGAATCGATCGCTTCGGTCGGCTTATTCATTCGTGCCTCGCTTAATGCCATATTAGCCCATGCATCGAAGTTTTCTGGGTCGGAAAGCAATGCCTGTTGGTATTGTTCGATTGCCGCGGGAAGCCTTCCCAAGCTGGCCAGCGCCGCTGCGCGATTCGCTTGTGCTTGGGAGTTGTTGGGCTTGATTGCCAGCGCCATATCGTAGAGTTTCAATGCGTCGGCCGCTCGATCGCTTCTCAATACGGCGTTGGCCAAATTGAAATAGGCCATCGACGACCGCGGGTTTTTCTCAAGCGTGGCTGGATAGAGCGAAAACGGGCCGCGATATTGCTGGCTTTGTCGCCAAGTGGCAAGTGCGAGCAAGCCGATGATGCACATCATCGCCACGGTTGCAAACATGCGCGCCACGCCACCCAGACGATCGTGCCATAATTGCCAAGCCGCCGCCGCCATGACGGCTACGCTCACCAGCGCGATTGATGCGTAATGGTCGGCCACCAATGAATAGCGCATGAAGCCCGTGTCGGTAAACCCCATGACCGGCAATAGCGCCGCACAGAAGAAGATCCATGCGGCTAGCAAATTCCACATCCAGCGTCGTGCGCGGAAGCAGATGAGCAGCGCCGTAACGGCCGTAGTGGCCAGCAGCGGAATCCACCATCTAAGTTGCCCCGCATCAATTTCCCAGCGCGGATAAACAAACACGAGGTCAAGCGGCAATAGCGCCTTTGCCAAATAGAACCAGGTGGTTGCGCCCGCTTCGCACAATCGCTGGGGAAGTGTCGCTGCGCGAATGATTTCGCCCGAACCGCGGGTTTGAACCCAAATATTGAGCAGCGTGAGCACGCCGCCGATCATGAAAAACGGCACAAGGGCTGCGATCCGCGCCCAGATAAGTCTCTTATTGCGCCACCAATCTAAGGCCAGGAATAAGAGCGGAACGATTGCGGCCGAACCTTTGCTGAGCATGGCCAGCACGAACATCAGTAGGCTGAGCCAATAGCCGCGCCCCGACAAATATAGCGGTCGATTATGTGGTTCCGCGCTTGGTTTATCCTCAAGGTAAAACCAAATGGAAAGTAAACTGAAAAGCACCGCTAGCACATTCTTTCGCTGGGCGATCCACGCCACCGATTCCACATTCAGCGGATGCACGGCGAAAATAACGGCTGCAAGAAACGCCCCGGGCACAGCCAGCCGCTTCAAAATCCCCCAGAGCACCAGTGCCGAGAAAATGTGGATCAGCAGATTCGTGACGTGGTACCCCGATGGATGGAGGCCCCACAGCCGCCATTCCAGCCACAGCGACGAATTGCTGACTGGGTAATAGTCGATGCCCTGAGTGGTGAACCAAAATCGATAGAGTCCGTCGCCTGCCGCGATGACCCGATTGCTCGTTAAGTAAACGTCGTCATCTAAAATGAAATTGCCGCTAAGTGCCGGCCAGTAGATAAACAACGAAAATGCGGCGATGATTGCAATCCCAACCCACATTTCCAACCGTGGGTCGGCAATATGTTGCCCCTGGCGGTCAAGTTGTCTGGGCTGATCGGCGATCGACATGGCAGATTAATTCGGCCTCGATGAATGAGCGCTCAGGACGATTCTGTGCCGAACGTAAGATTATTTAGCCGAGCTTTTCTCCGACTCCGGCGGAAGCCGTGACCCCGATGGATCTCCACTTGTGTAATGCTCCAACCAAGTCTTAATTTGCTCCGCGGTTTCTTGCTGGTCCGCTGAGCGCGCGATCTCGAGGGCTTTCCTCGCGGTTTCAATGGCATCGGTGCGACGGTCGAGCAGGGCGTATGTTTTCGCGAGTTTGGCATAGCTCGGTAGATCGCCGGGCTTAAGCCGGATTTCTTCTCGAAACTGGGCTGCCGCGTCGTCCAATTGTCCGGCATCGAATAACGCATTCCCGAGATTGTTGTAAGCTTCGGCGAAATTCGGTTGGAAATGAATCGCCTGGCGAAATTCCGCAATGGCTTGTGGCATTTGGCCGGTGCGCACCAATGCGATTCCCAAGTTGTAATGCGCGTTGGCTAAATCGGGCTGAATTTCAAGCGCCTGCTGATAATAGCCGATTGCCTTAGCCAAGTCGTTCTGCTCGAGCATCGCGTTGCCGAGGTTATAGAATGCCATCACGTCGTTGGGTTGAATCGCAAGCGCTCGCTGGAATTCTTCGATTGCCTCCGCGAGTTGGCCAGAATCCTTTAAAGCGTTTCCCAAGTTCACGTGCGCGGACGGATACTTCGAGTTGGCCTCGAGCGCTAAATGATATTGCTCAATCGCTTCTGGAATTTGACCCAAGCCCATTAGCGCGAGTCCTAAATTGTTGTGAGCTTCAGCGTAATTAGGATTCAGCTCTAAGGCATGCCGGTAAAACTTGCTGGCCTCGGTTGGTCCGATTTCGTCCCCCAACAATAGCCCCAAATTGTTATAGGCCATGAAGCAATCGGGGTTGCGCTCGAGAACATAACGATAGAAAGTCACCGCATCTTGGTAACGATGGCATTGCTGCCAGGTTAGCACCGCCAGCAAGCCCACCACCAGCGCGCAACCTCCCATGGCGATTTTACTGAGCACGGGCGCCAGCCCTGCGATTCCCCGCGCAACGGCCGCGGCCACCAGCGCCACGATTCCCAAACTGGCCAAGTATTGAAAATGATCGCATACATACGTGTAGCGAAAAATGTATGTCTGAAAAAACCCCAGCAGTGGAAAGAGAGTGACCACGAAGAGCGCCAGCGCCGCTATCAAGCCGCGGCACAGCCCACGAATCGACCACGCTCCCGCGAGCAACGCCAAGAAGCACAGCGGATACGCATATTGCCAAGCATCGGCGGCGTTGGGTTGCCACAACGGGTAAAAGAGCGTCAAGTCGCTGGGCCAAAACAGTTTGCCCAAATAAAACCACAGCGCGCGGCCGGCGACCAAACAGCGCTGCGTTAGTGAGAGCGTGAATTCCGCGCCGCTTGCGCCGACGATCGCGCGTTCGTACCAGATGGTGAACACGCCAAACATCAGGCTTAAGCCAAGCCACGGCAACAGGGGCCGTAAATCGCGTCGCCACGCGAGCGCCGGCCGCCGCCACCATAAAATAACCACCAGCGCCAACGGCAGTGTGACCGTGATCGTTTTGGTCAACAGCGACAACACAAACAGCAATAGCGCCAGGACATAGCTCGCCTTGGTTCGTCGCTCGTCGAACTGCAAATACACGAGGATCGAACCCAAACAGAAGGCGCTGGAAAGCGTGTTCTTCTGCTCGGTGATCCAGGCTACGCTTTCCACATAAATGGGGTGCAACGCGAACAGAAAAGCTGCCAGGTACGCTCCCGGAATCTGCAGGCGGCAAAGAACTGCATAGAACAGCGCCACGCAAACCAGATGCAGCATCACATTCGCCAAGTGATAGCCCAGCGTGTGATCGTCCCACAATTGGCTTTCGACCCACCACACGGTGTGCATCAGCGGATAATACGTTTGGGTCGTGCCCAACTGGAACCAAATGCGGCCCAATCCCGACAGAGACCGTAATTGCGGTCGCGTGACGTTGGCGTCGTCGTCCCACAGGTAGCCACCGTGCATCGCCGGCCAGTACGCGCAAATGGTGGCAACGATCAATATGGCTGCCCACAGACAGCGGCGCGAACCTGTCGAGTCAATGGCCACTGGCGGCCGCACATGATCCAAGGGTACGCTCGACATTTCATTACGGTTCAGAGTTGCATTTTCCTTCGCTCGTATTATGCATTCCCCGTCGCAAAATCACAGCCACTGTTCGCGACCGCCAGCTTTCCGCATCAGACATTCCTGACCCAAAAATTACCGGCCTATGGGTGGTGCTGGAGAGTTAATCTTTTGAGAGTCACGATAGTTGAACAGCCAAGCGTCTATCTGTTTGGCCAGATCCAAATCCCCCTGTTCGCGCGCCGATTTCAGCGCCGCCTCGGCGGTCGAAATGGCTTTGTCTGGCTCTTTGGCAGCGGCATAAGCCTTTGCCAATTTGGCGAACGTTGCAGTATCGCCTGGCGCCATCTGCAAAGTAGTTTGATACTCGGAAATCGCGCTTCGCAGATCTCCGCTCGCCAGTAGTGCATCGGCCAGATTGACGCGCGCGAGAGTGTAATCGGGCTTCAATTCAATCGCTTTGCGATATTCCGCGAGCGATTTTTCAATTTGCCCTTGGGCGAAAAGAACGTTCGCAAGATCGTTATGCACTTCCGCATAATTGGGATCGATTTCCAGCGCACGATAAAAGCTTTCAACGGCCTGCGGCATTTTTTCCTGCATTACGAAGGCCAAGCCCAAATTGAATACCGCATCAGCATACTGCGGATTGAGTTGAATCGCCTGTTGGAATTCGTTTTCGGCCGCTTGAAACTGCCTGGAATCGCGCAGCAGCATTCCCAGATTATTGTGTGCTTCGGGATAATCGTTTTTGATGGCTATGGCTTGGCGAAATTGAACCAGCGCCTCTGCTGGTCGGCCAGTCTTCATGAGTTCCAGGCCTAGATTATTATGAGCCATCCAACACAGCGGATTATTCGCAAGCGTTGCCCGAAACAGAGCGGCTTGATCGCGATAGATTCGCACCTGGTGGTTGGTAAGAACGACCAAACTTCCCACACAAACAATCGCGATTAAGCCCATAACGAAACCAATCGCCGGGCGCGAGAATTGAACAACGAAGCGCCATGCCGCGCCCGCGGCGGCCACCACGCCGATGATCGCCAAGTATTGGTAATGGTCGGCCACCAGCGAGTATTTCATGAAATACACGTCTGCAAGACCCATTACAGGCACAAGCCCGATCAAAAATAAGCCCCAGGCAAACAGTAGCGCTCGGCACCAACCAAATCGCCGGTAGCGAAATAGAAAAGCACTGGCGAACACGGCGGCTGCCAACGGCATCCACCAGATCCAGTTTTTCAGTTCAATATTCCAGGCCGGGTACACGAACGAAAGGTTGAGCGGCAAAGCTGCTTTTGCTAGATAAAACCAGACCACGGCGCCTGCACCAAATAGTCGCTGCCCTGTATCGGCGGTCCGTATGACGTTGCCCGAGCCGTGCGTTTGAAACCAGATGTTTACATAGATCAAGAGCGCCGCCAGGACAAAAAAAGGCGTCGTTTTCCGAATGTCTGAAATTTCAATTCGTCGTCGCTGCCACCACGCGATCAAGAGCAGCACCGCGGGCAATATTGCCACCGATCCCTTGCTGAGCATTGCTAAAACGAAGGCCGCCAGGCTCAGCCAATAAAAACGGCCCGCGCCCACACTTCCGTGTGGAATCCGCCGTTCATCTTTCAAATACCACAGGATTGAAAGCAGAAAGAACAACATCGCCAACGTATTCTTGCGCTCCGAAATCCAAGCGACCGATTCAACGTTCACCGGATGCACTGCAAACAAGATCGCCGCCAGATATGCCCCCGGAATCCCAAGCCGCCGCAGAATCGACCAGATGAGAATTGACGACGCGATGTGCAATGCCAAATTGGTGAGGTGGTAGCCGAGCGCGTTTGTGCCCCAAATGCGCCATTCCAGCCAGAAGTTGGAGTTAGTTACCGGCCAATAATCGATCGGTTGCGTGGTGAACCAGAACCGGTACAGGCCGTCGGATGCTCGAATCATGCTGTTATTGGTCAACAGCGAATCGTCGTCCCAGATAAAGCCGCAGTGAAAAACCGGCCAATAGGCGGCTAGCGCAAGGAACGTCAATAAGAGAAAAGCCGCCGGAAGGTGCGATTCGATCCGATCGGCCAATGGCCTCATCAAATTGTTTCGCTCGGTTCGCTCGTTCCAATCCGCAGCGCACATATACCGATTATTGTCTCGGCCAGCAGCGGCACAAGCGATAAAGCGCCAATGTGGCTCTAGTCGGCGCATAAAAAATCCTCGGCGTGAACCGAGGATTTTTTCAAAGCAAGAAATGATCGCAGCGACTAGTTGTGGTCGAGATCGTAGGTTACTGACCGCCACTTGGCGGCACCTGCCAATCCTACGAGCCCCAAACCGATTAAAACAAACGTAGCCGGCTCAGGCACGGGAATTGGCTGGTCGGAAATGATGACATTGTCAACGCGGTCGGTACCAGCAACGGCCACAGTTCCGCCACCGGCACTGACGGTTGAGGCATCGACCAGGCGGAAGGTCACAGATGTAACCGGGGTAGTGCCAAAGGTAATGTTGCTGCCAGTGTATTCACTGAGGACGACGGGAGGTCCGGCCGCAGTCCATGTATTTGGCGTTGCGTTAACGATCACCGTGTATGGGCTGCCGATGTTCGTAAATGCGCCACCATCTTCGCTTGCTTCGAGTTGGAATGAACCAGGACCTGTCGAACTGCTAATCTGATCCCAGTTGATGTAGTAGGTTGATAAGCTTGGAGTGGGCGCGACTGTGAATTGCCAATAGTCGTTCACAGCCCAGAGATTTGCACTGTATGAATTGGTCGATCCGTTTCCAGCCGGCGCACTGTAAATCGCTGCACCTGCATGGGAACCGCTTGCTGAGCCAGCGCCAGTCTCAGGAGCAATAGGGCCAGCCGTCGTCGGCTTAGTTGTATCGAAAGTCCAATCGGCAATAATTCCAGCTTGGGCGGTTGCCGTTAGAGAACACAATGCCAGAGCGGCAAAAAGAGAAAAGCACAATTTCGTAATCTTCATGAGCGTTACTCCACAGTTGACCGAGGGTTCGTTTCGTTGTTGTAAAGTTCGTTGTCCGTCAAAAACCAGCAGTTGTTTTCAGGCCTTGGCACCTCACACTGAAACGTTTCCCTCATTCCCACGTTTACATTGATGCAGCCAATTGATTCGGATTATGCCCACGCGCTACAGCGATAGCAAGCATTTGGCAAACATTTTTCAAATAAAAGCCATTTTCCTGCATTAAATTGGCATAAAAACCTGATCACGGCTCGGCGATCACGGGATTCTTCAGCACGCCGATCCGCTCAATTTCGACCTCCACCACATCCCCAGGCTGCAAAAACACCGGCGGTTTCCGGGCCTGCCCGACCCCCGGCGGAGTGCCGGTGAAAATCAAATCCCCCGGCGCGAGCGTACACACCTGCGATATGTAACTGACAAGCTCGGCCACGCCGAAAATTAGCTGCGACGTGCGGCTATCTTGCATCGTTTTGCCGTTCAAACGGCAGCAAATTCGCAAATTCCCGGCGTCGGGCAATTCGTCGGCGGTCACTAATTCAGGCCCCAAGGGGGCGAAGCTATCGAACGATTTTCCCAACAGCCATTGCCCGCCCGGTTTATGGGCTTGCCAATCGCGGGCCGAAACATCGTGTCCGCAGGTATAGCCAGCCACATGTGCCAGCGCATTCTCTTTGGCGATGTGCCGCCCCGGCTTGCCGATCACGACCACTAGCTCCGCCTCGTAATCGACCTTTTGGCTGGCGCGCGGCAACTCGATCGGTTCGCCATGGGCACGCAGCGCCGTTACAAATTTGTTAAACACCACGGGCTCCGGCGGCGGCTCTTTGCCAGTTTCCTTGGCATGGTCGGCGTAATTGAGGCCGATGCACAGGATTTTTTCTGGGCGCGGAACCGGCGGCAGAAGCTTAACTGACGATGGTTCCAATGGTTTTCCTTTGGAAATCGCCGCTTGAGCGCGGCGCAGGCCTTCCGTGCCCAAGGCTAGGAATTCCATCATTGAAGCCGGCAATGTCGCCTCGGCGTCGTTCAAGTCAACGTACTTGCCATTAACCACTGCGGCCGCTCGCGCGCCGTTGGGTCCGCTATATGAAACCAGTCGCATCTTGAATTCCCTTGGGGTCAGGTGTTTTACGAATTGCCAAAGTGCGTGCCGCGGATGTAGCGACGCCAGCGGCGCGAATCATTGTGTAGTTTCCCCGCATGTCGCTCAAGTAGCCGCCGGTCCAGTCATAGAATCGCGAATTCGCTGCCTATGTTGCAAAAAAACAACATCCATTTGTCGACCAAATGCAACGTCGTAGCGCCGTGTGTCCGCCAGAGCGTGCCAGAGGTCTGGCGGTGGCGAATCATCGAGGAACGTTGGCTGTACGTCAGCGGGTTGTCTAGGTCTGAGGTAGGCTTTCAAAGATCGATGTTTTGCGCCATCGATCGCTCAATATTGTTCTGCCCCCAAACGAGGACCAGCGGGATGGCCACGGGCGAATCATTGTCGGCTGAAACGGCGCAAATCGTCGCCGCGACAGGCATGCAATCGAATACCGATCACAATGCTCTGCTGGGAGCATCCGCTCCCGTGTCCGGAGCGCCACCAGGCGCGGCTCCTGGGCCGCGCGTCGACAATCGGCTCGATGCGCTCACTGCGCTGATCGATCGTCTCGAGCCTAAACGCCTCGCCGCCAGCGCGAGCTTAGCTTCGCCACTGATCGAGAATCCAAACTCAGCTTCCGCCGCTGAACGCCGGCACGAAAACCATCTGGCTCAGGTGCGGCTCGGCATGGCCAACGGTTTGTTTGCCGCGCTGCAGTGCCGCCATGCCGCGGCTGCTTCGCACAGCGTGCGCGTGGCCTTGGGATGCTCTGCTTGGGCCATCGCGGAAGGACTGCCCGACAGCACGCGCAACGCGCTGGAAGTGGCGGCGCTGTTGCACGATATCGGCAAATTGGGAGTGCCCGACCGCGTGCTCTTCAAGCCGTCACGTCTCTCGGCCGAAGAGCACTTGCTTATGGATCGCCACCGCCAAATGGGCATTAGCATTCTGGGAGGCTGTTGTGCTTCCAACGAAGTGCTCGAAATTGTGCGCCATGCGCCGGCGTGGTTCGATGGCACCCGGATGCGCATTGACCGCGACGGAACACAATTGCCGCTAGGCGCTCGCATGCTGGCCATTGTCGATGCCTTCGACTCCATGACCATGCCGCAAGTCTATCGGCCGGCCCTATCGCGCGAGCAGGCTGTCAAAGAACTCTGCGACAACGCGGGCGCTCAATTCGATCCGGAACTAGTGCTCCACTTTGCGTCCTTACAATCGAGCGACCAGCAAAAACTTCACCGCCGCGTGGCCAGCCATTGGCTCCAAGAACTCGATCCCGATACATCGAACAGTCTGTGGCGCTTGCAGTCCCCGTCAGTCCCCGGCGCGCCGCTGGAAGCCGACTTGTTTCCGCAGAACCTGCTTTCGAACATGTACGATGGAGTCGTGTTCCTCGACGCTAACTTGCAAGTCAGTCTGTGGAACCGCGGCATGGAGCGCTTGAGCGGTATTCTGGGCGCCAGCATTATCGATCGCCGATTCGTGCCCAGCATTCTCGAGTTGAAAGACGAATCGGGCAGGAAAATCGACGACGAGCATTGCCCCTTCACTCTGGCGATTCACAACGCCGAACATTCCATTCGCCGCTTTACATTACACGACCGCCAGAATCGCGAACTGGCCGTTGATATTCACACCATTCCCGTGCTCGACTCCAGCGGCGTCTGCCACGGTGTGGCGCTCGTGGTGCACGATGCCTCCGGCCGCGCATCGCTGGAAGACCGCTGCCAAAAACTCTACGAGCAAGCGACGCGCGATCCGCTAACGCAACTGGCCAACCGCGCCGAGTTCGACCGCGTTCATGCTGTATTTGTCGCGGTTCACATGGAGCGCCAACTCACGTGCAGCTTAGTCATTTGCGATCTCGACAACTTCAAGCAGATTAACGATACTTACGGCCACGTGGCCGGTGATGAAGTTATCAAAAGCTTCGCGCAAATTTTAAAGAGCGCCTGCCGCCCTGGCGACCTAGTCGCCCGCTATGGCGGCGAAGAGTTCGTCGTGCTGTGCGCCGATTGCAACAACGCCGCGGCCGCCGAACGGGCCGAGCAGATCCGCCGAAATTTCGAGCGCTTGCCGCAGCCCGATTTGGGCACGAAGACGTGCACTGCCAGTTTCGGCGTTACGGAAATTCAGCCCGGCGATACTCCGCAAACCATGCTCAACCGCGCCGATCGAGCGCTGCTCCAAGCAAAAGAAAGCGGCCGCAACATCGTTGTGCAGTTGGGCACGGGCATGGCTGCTGAAAAGGGCGAGCGCCGCCGTGGCCGTTGGCTCTGGAACAACCCTCCCGCTGGTGCGCTGTTGGAAAAAGACTTGCTCACCAACGTGCCGCTGAATATCACTTTGGAGAAGCTCCGCGGATTTTTGGCCGACCATCAAGCGCAACTCACGGAAATCGATGGCGATCGCGTCGAGTTTCTGTTGCCGGCCGGCAAGCACGTGCTACTGCGGCGTCTAACAGATCGTCCCTTAGTGCTCTTGGTCGAAATGGAGTTTTCGCTGGAGCGCGATCTTCAGAAAAACGTTAGCCGATGGGGAACTCAAACGCTCGAGCAAACGCGGATTCACGTGGTCATGCGTCCCAAGCGCGGCCGCGACCGCCGCACGAGCAACGCCGCCGACCGCGCGCCAAGCCATGGACAGCTTACGTGCCTACCTCATGGCCACTGAAACGCCTGTGAAATCCAGCGGGGGTATCTTGCAAAAAGCGACTTCGCTCTTATCATTCGGTCGCGCGAAAGAATCCCAGTAGAGTCGCCGCCAAGCGCGGAATTTAGCAGTCTCGGGCACCCAGATTAGGTTTGGCAAACGCCTGCGACTTCGCGATTTCTGCGCTTTTCTCAGCCTATCCCAGCCAATTGCGAACCCGTCCCCAATCGTGTATGCTGCGCGGCGGTTCGCTCGTTGTTGATTTCTGTGCGCTTTCACTCAACAACCCGCCAAAAAGGAGCATAAGCCATGGCATACACACTTCCACCGCTGCCCTACCCATACGACGCTTTGGAACCCTCCATCGACGCCAAAACGATGGAAATCCATCACGACAAACACCACAAGGCATACGTCGATAACTTGAACAAGGCGCTCGACGGTAATGACCTTGCGAATCTCGATGTGAACGTCCTCATCACGCAGCTCGACAAGGTGCCCGAAAGCGCTCGTACCGCCGTCCGCAACAATGGCGGCGGTCACGCCAACCACTCGATGTTCTGGACCATTTTGGGGAAAGGCAAAGGAGGCCAACCCAAAGGCGCGCTGGCCGAAGCCATTCAAAAAGACCTGATGGGCTTTGACCACTTCAAAGAAGCCATTAACAAAGCTGGCGCCGGGCGCTTCGGCAGCGGCTGGGCTTGGCTGAGTCTCGACAAGTCGGGCAAGCTCGTTGTTGAAAGTACCCCCAACCAAGATAGCCCGCTCATGGGTTCGGCCTACGGCTGCAGCGGCAACAAGCCGATTATGGGCGTCGACGTTTGGGAACACGCCTACTATCTGAAGTACCAAAACCGCCGTCCCGACTATCTTGCGGCCATTTGGGATGTGTTCGATTGGGACTCGATCGGCAAGCGCTACGATGCGGCATTGAAGAGCTAACCGCTGGCCCCGGCTCCCTCCGAACCAGGCGCGATTTATTTTGCGACTGTTCCGTATCGACGATTCGAGTTTCCCATTTAGTTGTTCCCCGGTTTTTGTGCGCCTTCTAGCAATTTGGCAGCGGCCTTGCGCACATCTTCCGACGGATCTTCCGTTGCCACCCGTTCGATGGAACGCCTGGCCTCCGGGTTGGATTCACGCGCATCCCACAAATTGTTGACAAGCTCGATTCGAACCTGCGCATCGTCTTCCCGGGCTAGAGCTTGTTCTTGGGCGGTAATATTCGCTGCAGTTTTATCGCGGTATTTGAGTGCTCGAACTGCTTCCCGGCGTACCGTCGGCGCGGGGTCCATTAGGGATTTCGCCGTCAGCAATGGATCGACTTGCGGTGAATCGATCCAGCGCATCGCCCAGGCCGCGGCGCCGCGCAAATTTGGATCAGAATTGTCCAAATAACTCAGTAGTGTGGGTAATGCGTCAGCAGAACCGGCGTTGCCCAGGGCTAATAACAGCTCCCAGGTGTTCGCAGCCGATGCCGCTGCCAATTCCCGTAACAGGCGTTTTGCGATTTTCGTAGCCGCTGCCGGCGACTCATCACTTAATTTCCGTGCTGCGTTCCCCAGCGCTGAGCGCGCGGCTGCGGTCACTATTTTATCGGAATCGCCGAAGGCCAGTTGCTGCAACGTTTCGACCGTTTGCGGCGTGGGTGATTCCACGGATCCTAACGTGGGAATCAACTGACGCATGGCTTCCACATCCGCCGCGCGGGCGAGAATCGCCGCGCTCAAAGCGGCTTGCGCCTGGGAATTGCCCGCCGCCTGCAGCGCATCGGCCAGCACTTGCATTCGCAGGCTGCCAGTTTTCGCGGCACCTAGCAGTTCTCCAACGCGCGCGCATGCTTCTGGGTGTACGAGGGACAGAGCTTTAAATTTCAGGAACAACTGCGTGATTTTTTGTTGGTCACTCGCTTCTTGTTCGGCCGCGGCTAGCTCCGCCTGCAAGCTTTCCAAGGTGGAATTCCCCAATGCTTGACGTTGAACAACCAGGTTCGACTCTTCCCACGAAAGCGGTGCATATAACGAAATCGCGCGGGTGGTTTTCATTACCTCGTTCGCAATATTGCGCAACCGCGCTAAATCGCTCGATATCGAATCGTTTGCCCTTTCCAGCCGCAAATCTACTTTGAGAACTCCGTGCCCAACGTTCTTGTTTTGAAAGCTGAACGACTGGGCTTCTGTCGCCACCAAAGCGGACAATCTTCCGTTTGCATCTAGCTCCGCCACGACTTCTCCGTTGGTTTGAATTGTCGGCGTCAAGTGCATGATCGCCGTTTTCTTTCGGAGTTTTTGCGGCAGATAGCGGAGCTTCGCTTTGTGGATCGTTCCGTCGGGATATCGCTCGTAATGCGTAACGACTTTGCCGTTAGGATCTTCTTCTTCTGCTACCCAGGAGTCGACGGACGTCGGCGTCGAATCCGGCTGGACAATTTGCATGGTGGCCAGCAACGAACAGACCATGGACTGGACGACGGTAGGCGCCCCTGAGTTGAACCACACCGATTGCACCGCGCCCGCGCGTTTAGTGCGTAAAATAAGGGTTGGGACAGACCAGATTGAATCCGCTGCGACTGCGTCTCATCTTCAATCCCATACGATTGAAACTCCGTCTGTGGATGGCGAAATTCAATCGCCAGCAGCGTATGCTCGGAGTCCGCCTCTAAAACGCTTACGGCCAGTTCGCCGACCACATTGGTCTGGAACACAAAGCCCGATTCTAACAGCGACGGTGTCGGCGACGCTGAATTCGCCTCTGAAAAAATCGCGCCGATATTTGAAGCCGCAACGCTGGAATAATCGAGCTTGTAAACCGCTTGTTGGCCGACTGCAAATTGAACGATTGCCGCGGTCGACGACTCCTGAGGCTTGGCCTTCGCCGCAAAGCGGTGCCCTACCGCAAGCCCGCCAATGCCGGCCGCTACGACGACCAGCACTGACGCCAGCAATGACCATGGAACGCGGCGTCCCGGCGGCAAACCAGCAGGCTCGATGCCGTTGGCTGTCATTGTTCAATTCGCGAAGAAAAAACGCTTGCGGCTTTGGCGGACCGCAAGCGGAAAACAGACTGAATCGGGGTGTTCCAGCAGGTTTGCCGGCGACCGCAAACTGCAAACATCTATTTCTTCGTCGCCGCCGCCGGAGAGTGTTCTAGTCCGTTGCTCGTTTGCAGATATTGCTTGCCATCGGCGGCGACCGGAGTAAACGTGCTTATGATTCCTGTGGAATAGTCGTAGAATGATTCGCTGTAGGTGTGTGACCAAACCCCCAAATCAATGGTCAAATACACATCGACAGTCCCTGCTAAGGCCTTCAAATCGTCGCGCGAAGTCAACCAGTAGTTGAGAAATGTTCCGGTATTGTCGGTTCCTTCGCTTCCGCCGCCGGCCAACGTCAATTTGTTATTCAGCAGCGTTAGGTCGACTTCCACGCCAACCGAACCGCCAATATTGTCCCACTCGCCGCCGATACCGACTTGGGCATACACGCTGGATTGAACGTCCGGAATGATATAAGCAATAGTGTCGCCCGGCGTCATCGCAATGTAATAGGGCATCGACAGGCTGCCCTTAGCGCCCATGACCGCAGTTACCGGAATGCCACAAATGGTGAAGTTATATTGGACCTTGAGCGAATCTGGTAAGGACTTGGAATAAGTGTCTTGCTTGTCAAAATTCACCGATTGGCTGGCATTGTAAGCCACTTCATCGACGCCTAAAACCGTGACCTTCAGATTCGCGCTGAGCACGCCGCTGTGGGGAGCATTCAGCGAGGCCGTGGCGACAGCAATATCTTCGGTGTTTCCTAGGACCGATCCGGTAGCTTTGGCCGAAGAACTCAAACTAGCCCCGGTCCCGCTGGCGGACAGGGACAACGAACAGTTCACCCCAGCGCCAAAAATCGAAGGATCTCCCCAAGAATCGTTGAACGTTTTAGTGACCGTGTAGGGTTCCAGAGTTCCTCGAATCGGAGCAACTTCTCCCGGGGGAACTTTCACAATTGCTTTTTGGCTTTGATTAGCGCTGCTGCCGCCCGCGCCTTTCGCGCCTTTTTGAGTTCCGGCCGTTCCTTGATTGCCTGCGCCTTTCGCGCCTTTTTGCCCGGCGGCATTGGCGCCCCCTGCTTCCGTTCCCTTGGCCCCTTGAGGAGTCGTCGCGGGAGCTTTATTCGTGACCGCTCCTTTCTGCGCGGCGACCGCCGCTTTGTATTCCTGTTGTAGCGATGCCACAGATAATGATTGCGCTTTGGCGTTAACGGCGGGCAACGCTTTGACGGCCGCTGCTTGTTTCTCCAACAGCGGCTTATTAAAAGCCAGCTCCTGGACTATGGTCTTTTGCCCGCTGGGCGATCGGAGTAGCGGAGCACCGACTTCGGCGAACTGCGCATTTAATGATTTCAACTTGTCCAACAAAGTTTGGGCGACAACTTTCGTTCCGTTGGGCAATGTAATCGTGTCGGTCGCAGTAGGCACCTTGCCGGTCTTAGGATCCTTTAAATCGGCCAAGGTCAACGTAGGAGCCTCAACCTGCTTGCCTAACTTAATTACATAGTTTGCCGGCACCTTGGCTTTCAGCGGTGCGCTGAGGCTGGCCAAGCTGACCGTTCCCGACTTGGGACCATTTGAAGTCGACGCTTTTGCGTTCGCGGGCTGGGCAGCCTTCCTCGGTGCTTGTTGCTGCGCCACTACCGCGGAAAACGTGAAGGCCACTAACGCCAACCCACAGACAAGCAACCTCAAAAGCTTTGGATTCCCCGATTTCATAGTCCTGATCCCTTAGAAAAGTGGATGGTCTGCCGGGACGCGAAAAACGTGTGAAGATGGATCAACTTCGTCGCTCCAAAGGCGGGTGTCAAGTGGCCGTAGTTCGAGCGCACGGTTTTTATAGTGGTAGTTTTAAGGTATTTCTGAGCGATGTTACTCTTAGTTGGGCGGTGGACTGGGCGCACCACCAGGAACGTCAGACGGCGTTCCAGTGGGGCCGGTCGATGAGCCCGTTCCTTTTCCCGCGTCGGCCGGCGTACCAGTAGCTGGGGCTGGTGTTCCTGTCGCGCCGCCCGTCGACGAAGCTGAGGGTGCCGCGGCGTCGGCTGGCGTTCCTGTCGCGCCGCCGGTCGACGAAACTGAGGGTGCCGCAGCGTCGGTTGGCGTTCCCGTCGCGCCGCCGGTTGATGAAGCTGCCGTGGTGGCTGCATCGGCCGAAGTTCCGCTGGCCGAGGAGTTAGTTCCGGCTGTCAAGGTGCCGGCCGTTACCTGAGCAGCAGCTTGTGTGCCGTCGCGATGAATCGTTGAATCATAAGTTTTTTGGCCATTTTGCAGCGTGAAAAACCCTTGTTGATCTTCGTAAAAAGGTCCCTTCGCGCCATTTAAGCTGATGTAAGTGCTGGGGTTATAAATGCACCACTGACCGCCGCGGTTGTAGCACCAATGTCCCGAGGGGGTCCAAAACCACCAATCGTTGCCAAGTTTTTGATAGCGCCAGCCAATACCTTTGTCTCCGGCGTGTTTGCTTTCGTCGATTGGCCCAATCCCGTTTTTATCGAAATTCGCATCTCCCAATTTCGCTTTGATACCGCCTGAATAGCCGGCGTTCTTGTTGAGGGTCGAATTCAAAATGTTCTTTTGCGGTCCCTTTTCGGACGAGACCTTGTTCGGCTTGCCCCCGTTTTGATTCTTATTCGCATTGCCAGAGAGCTGCCCAGAATTTCCCTGGCCTTGAGTGTTCGGTCCTTGGTTTTCTTGGTTCTGCTGACCGCTGGAAGCATTGGATGCACCCGAGTTGCCCTTCTTCTTGTCATCGCTCGCATTTAGCAACGCGCTTGAACACACAGCAAATGCCGCGATGATTGTCATCGAACTGATGAGCGTTTTCGTCATATTGATTGATATCCCTGGAGAAAGCATTCGAGTTTTAATCGCGAATGGTTTTGCCGCACTTGGTGAAGTCGCTCTGGGAAATTCCCTGCAAAACTGCAATCACCATAGGGTGCCCCTATCCCAATTGCAAGTTTCCGGCCCCGGCTGGTCGAGTCCGGCCGGCATATTTCAATGCAAAATCCATTCCCCGTGCGAAATGCCGCCTGAAAAAGGCGCATCGCTCAAGCGGCACTCTTAAGGCCGTGCGCATCACTTGATGTAGAGGAAAGTTTGCAAAATGCAGAGCGGACAGTGCAAACAGGGTACGTCCCGGGAGGGCGGCTTCGGAAACGGTTGCCTCCAACTGATGGCAAAGTGAAAATTAAGCTTGGAATGAGACACATGCTCGACCGCGGTATGGTTGGCCAGCACCGCGGTTTTTTCGCTTTACTGTCCCAGGCGATCAAGCACCTCATGAGACAATTGCTCGCGCTCGGACGGGGCGTCCAATAAAGTCGCACGAGGCGTATGCATGCAGGGAATACGTTGCATGCATGCGAAACGCTCGTGCAAGCATTTCTTTAATTTTCATTCTCCATTTTGCCTTCTTCACTTCGGCGTTGATTGCCGTGCGGGGAATTACGAGGACGAATAGTAATGCTGCAAAGCCGCGTATCTTCTTATGAATACTGATGTTGACGGGGGGACACGGCACGCTAGAATCCGCGACCTAACCGTCTGCAGGCGCTTGCGGACCTGCGCAATTGGTGAATTCAAGCCGATTGCGTGGAGTTTCCTTGCGCCCCTTGCCGATGCTCAACTAGAGCGCCGGCAATGCGCCTGGCGGTCACATCATTTTCTTTTCTCTTTTCTGCGTTTCCTCAGGGACGAGGATTCACCGAGTCGGCGCGGCAAGGAAGTCGCGCAATCGGCCCGGCAATCGCTTGCGCCCCGTTGAATCGCAAAGGTGCGTCGAGCCATGCGAGCCAATCTTGGCCAAATCGCGTTGGTGGGGCTGCTGTCCATCAGCTTCTGCGGATGCAAAAGCACAAGCAACATGTTCGCTTGGGGCAAGAAAAAACCCACGACGGATGCTCCCGCTTTTAACGCCAGTGTCGCTTCGACCACGCCGAGCGCCGCCAGTCCCACGCTACCCAGCGCTGGCCAAACGCCCGGCAACATCCAAAACAATGTTCCCGGCACGGGCTCGTCGGCCTTAGTCGGCGCGCCTGCCAATGCTACTCCCAGTTTGAGCGCCTCGTATGCCACCACGCCGGCCGCCTATCAACAAACGGCTTATCCGACGACGCCATATTCGCCGGTTAAACTTGCTTCATCGTCCGCCGCTGCGGGTACGATGGCGGGCAGCTCGGGCACGTCGGCCTACGCCGCTAGTCCGACCACCACGCAATCTACCAGCGGATACACCGTAACCACTGGCACCCTGGCGCCGCCAATGGGATATAGCGCGGGCGCGTCGGTAGCCAATAGTACCCAACCGCAAAGCGGCTTTTACAATCCGGGGTACGAGGGTGCTGGCGCGACTCCGGCGGCGGCCTCAAATCCGGCCTATAACGCTTCGATGCCAAACGCTACGGCCTCGGCCGTACCCGAATACCGCACTGCCGATGTGCGCGGCGCGACGCAATCGCCAACTGCGGCCACAACGGCAGCCGCCTCGATGAGTTCGCCAACCGCAAGCGGGCCGGCCGCGAGCGCTACGCAAAGCTATGGATCGAGTCAGTCGAACCTCGTGGGGGATCGATACGCATCGCCGCAAACGTCGGCGGCAATGCCCGCCGTGACGTCACAACCGGCCAGCGGTTATCCTTCCGCTACGTCGATGCCCAGCGCCGCCCCGACCGGCACAATTACGCCCGCCGCGGCACCCAGCGATGTTGGCGATCGCTACTCGCAACCCGCTAGCGATTACCGTCCCGGCGCTACGAACTATCAACCAGGCGCTACGAATTATCAACCAGGTGCGACGAACTATCAGCCGGGCAACACGGGTTTCAACCCGCCCAACGCATTCGCGCCGACAACTTCTTCGACCACCAACTCGCAAGCTTCGGATTCGACGCTCCACAAAGATTCCGGATATCGTCCCGGCGGCACCAGCGACTACGCGCCAGGCGGCAATATGCTACGCCCCTCGGCCGAAGGCAGCTCAACCGCTCCGCCTTCAGAAACCGCGTCGAAACCCGCCGGCGTCGTTCCCGCCAGCTACGAAGCGCCGGCCGCTTCGACGGTGACTAACACCAGTGTTAAGTCTTCCTCCGCGGCGCTTGCTACCACTTCGCCATCCGCTGCACCGTCTCCAACTGCCCCTGCGGCCAAACCAACTTCGACGCTACCCGCAGAAGAACAATACGGCAGCTACCAAGGTTCTGTCTCGACGAGCGAACCTGCCTACGGCGCCGCGAGCCCCACGAGCGCCCAAACCGGCGCTTATCAGCACACCTGGTAACAACCAGCGATAACCTCCGGGAGGGCGAAGCTTCTGCTGAGCATTGTCGTGATCCTCGGAGGCGGCTCGGCGGGAGGCTTGCGCTGCCCATCTGGCACGATGTTTCGCCCTTTCGCTCGACTTGTCGGCGCCCGTCTGCCCGATTACTCTGGAATGATTCGTTTTCGGGTCATTCGACCGCCGTCACCCAAACTCGCACCTTCTGAACCCACACTATGCGAATCGTTACTGCCGCGGCGTTCTCATTGCTGGTGCTTGTGTCGGCCGCTTCGAGCCGCGCCGCTATCCTGCAATACGAAGGCTCGTCGAACGTGCTCCCCGACGATCCATCGTGGAATTGGGGCTATGAGGCCATTCCGTTTGCCTCTGCCACAGCTTCGGGCGGCGTTACCACGCTCGACACCACTTTGTCGAATACCATCCACGCGGGCTACACCACGCACATTCCCGATTTGTCATCCACCAGCTTCACGCACGATAGTTCCATTCCGCTGAACGCCGCCACAGGTTTTGAGGTCGATTTTACCGTGAAGCTGCTCAGCGAATCGCACGCAAGCAACGATCGCGCGGGCTTCAGCGTTATCGCGCTCTCGAACAGTGGTCCCGCGCTAGGTATCGAACTTGGCTTTTGGCAAGATGAAGTTTGGGCCCAGAATGCCGATTTCACTCACAGCAGCGAATCAGCGATGTTCGACACGACCGCGGCACTAACCAACTACCAGCTAGAGATCTCCGGCAATACATACACACTGCTGGCCAATAGTTCTCCGCTGCTTACCGGCAATCTTCGAGATTACTCGGCCTTTAACTCCGGCATCCCCACGCATCCGCACTTCCCGTACGATCAGCCAAACTTTCTTTTCTTCGGCGATGACACGTCGTCGGCCCAGGGCAGCGTGCAAATCTCGGAACTGCTGGTCGTGCCAGAACCTGCGGCCATGGTTCTAGCCGCCATCGGCATTACAATGTTGGGCGTAATAATCGCAATCCGCCGCTGATTGCTTTTATCCCCGATAGAGAACCCGCTCGCTAAGCCAAATTGAGGATGCGTACTTTTCTCACTCTTCCTTTGGGAGAGGGTCGGGGTGAGGGGCATGCTGAGGGCAATATTCGAGTCGAACGTATGACACTCAATCGAAATCTGCTCGCAGCTGCTCTGTGTGTTGCTGCATTCGTATCTAGTTACGCCCCCGCCGCCGATCTCACGCTCACCTACCGCGGCAAAGTCCGTCTGACCGACGAAGAAGCCAAAATCCACGATCAAAACGGGGTCCCGTTCACCATCACCGGCTTAAGCGGCATCACCTACCTGGGCGACAACAACTACATCTCCGTGATGGATAACTCAAATCACATTGTTGCCCTGGCAGTCACTTTCGACAGCGTTGGAAAAATCAGTGGTTACAAAGTGACGGGTGGAGACGCCATTGCCGACACGCGCGACTTCGAAGGCATTGCTTATACCAATCGCCAGCGCAATAGCGTGTTCATCAGCGACGAAGCCCCCGTGGGCGATTCGCCCAAAGTGTATGAATACACACTGGCCAAAAGCGGCAAGCGGCTGCAAACCATCGACATGCCGCCGGTTTTCAAAACGCAGGTCTTCAATCGCGGCCTGGAATCGCTCACCCGCCGCGCCGACGGCAAAGAAATGTGGACTGCCAACGAAGAAGCTCTCACCGCCGACGGTCCGCAATCGACCACCTCGGCAGGCACTGTGGTGCGCCTCGTGCGGCTGGTCGTCGATGGCGACAACGTGCGCCCAGCCGAAGAATATGCCTACGTGACTGAGCCAATTCACAAGGGCATCGGCAAGCCGTTTTGCGGCGGCTTAAGCGATCTGTGCGAACTGCCCGACGGCACGCTGCTCACACTTGAGCGTTCGGCCCTTGAAGGCCTGCCGACGTTCAACACGCGCATTTATCAGGTCGATTTCACTGGCGCGACCGATATCAGCACCGGCGCGCTCGCCCGCGGGCTCAAAGATCAGAAATATAGACCCGTCGGCAAAAAACTGCTGTTCGATGCCTTAGACGCCGACAAGCCTGGCAACTCGATTGAAGAAAACCTCGAAGGCCTGTGCCTGGGTCCCAAACTCGCCGACGGCAACTGGGCGCTCTTAGGCGTGGTCGATAACGGCGACCCGCGCAGTAAAAACACGCTGGTGTCGTTCGAGTTGATTTACAAGTAGCGTGTCAGGTGGTTATCGAGTGCTTAGTGCGAAGCCGCCGACACCAATAAACGCCAGCGACTCCGATCAAACACAGCACCAAGGCCGCTGGTTCCGGCACCGGCTGCACGCCGCCAGCGCCAACCAGTGGGACGGGATTGGAGGCGTAGTAGTTGTAACCGGCTAAGAACAAGCCAAAGTCGCTGGAATCGACCGTGCCGCTGTAGTCGTAGTCTCCCACCGCCCAGCCCAGCGAGGCCGCCGTGCCCGGATCGTTGTAGCCGGCCAAAAACAGGCCGAAGTCGGTCGAATCGACCATACCATCCAGGTTCGAGTCCCCGATGTAGGTGTACTTGAACAACACCGAGTTCTGATCGACCGACACACCCGCGAATTGCGGCAGGCTCGTCCCATTGCCGTAGAACAATTCGTCGCTGGCGTTGCCTGCGCCGCCGAGATTATTGTTGAGCACAATGCCCACGCTGGTGGGAATGCCGCCAGCAATGTCAGCGGCTACTTGCGAACTAGTGATGCCCGGTTGATCCCAGGCAAAATTGTCGAAGGCGTTCTTCACCTGCCCCAACAGTTGCTGATAAGTGTTTTTAGCATTGGTAAAACTTGTATTCGTGACCACCATCTTATTGTTCGTCAGGTCGAGCGTGGTCGTCGGCGCCACCATCGATAAGCTCGATAACACTACAGGCGCGCCAAGATTCGCTTGCAGCTTCACGTTGCTGGAACCGGTTATCAATAATCCCCCCGCTCCCAACGCGTGCGAATTGCCCACTACCAGCGTGCCCGCATTCACGGTCGTTCCGCCGGAGTAACCGTTGGCGGCATTGTTGAGGGTGACTGTGCCGGGGCCGTTTTTGGTAATGCGTCCGTTGCCGCCAATCGCGCCGGTAATGTTCAAAACAGCATTGGCGTTGGGCGTGCCGCCAGTGAGCGCGCTACCGGCATCCAGCGTGCCGCCGGAACTATTGACGGTAATCGCGCCGGCGAAGGTGTTTTGCGTGCCCGTGCCGCTTTCGCCCCAAATCGTGCCACCGTTGAGCGTGCACAGCTTGTTCATCACGTTCGACGCCCCCCAGAAGCCCAGAGTCGCGCCTGAAGCCACGCTGACCGTGCTGGTCGGATCTCCCATCGAGCTGGTGCTGGTTTGAAAGGCCAGAATGCCCTGATTGATGTTGATATTGCCCAAGGCCGGATCAACGGCCGCGCCTACCAGCGAAATCTGGTTGGTACCAGTCTTGGTAAGGGCGTAATTGGTGCTGCCGGTGCTTAGGGTTGCTCCCGAGCCGCGAATATCCCAGCGCCCCGTGCCGCCGAAAGTTGTATTGCCGGTAAGCGTGACATTGGTCAGAGCGCTGGTTTGCTGGCTGCCGGTGTTGACGATCGCCCCTGCGCCGCTGGTGCCTGTGCCATCCACCGAAATCGGCTCGGTGCTGAGGTTAAAGCCATTGATATCGAGCGTGCCCCCGTCAATTTGCGTGCCAATCGTGGAATTGGTGCCCAGCGCCGCAGTCGACCCCGCCTTCAGCGTTCCACCGGTAATTGAGACTAAAGAGCTGTTGCCGACCGAGCCGGTCACAAACAGCGTGCCGGCCCGCACGTCGGTCAGTCCTTGATAGGAGTTCGTGGTCGACAAAGTTAGCGTACCGGTGCCGTCTTTGCGCAGGGTAGCCCCGCCGGTAATCGCGCCAGTGCCTGAGACTACGTAACTCTTGGTGGAGTTGAAGCGAATGTAGTTGGGCCACACATTGCCCGAGATGTTCACATTCGTATTGGCCGCCGCATCGGTGAAATTGATCTGGTCGTCGATGTTGAACGAGGCTGCGATTGCCCCATTCAAGAAGCTCATCGTTGTGTTGTTGTCCCAGGTGTTGACGCCGGCCGTGCCGTTCCAGGTAAGAACATTGCTCGTGCCGATGTAGCCGGTAACAGTGCGGTGCTCGACCCACGAATCGCCAGCGGGGATGTTGGTCACACCGTTGGAGATGCTGACTTCGCGGTAGAAGCCGAACTTGGGGCGGAAGTCGGTGGATCCCTGGAGATCGATGGCTTGGTTGGTCACGCCCGTGAAGGCGCCACCGTTCACGGAAAGTTGAATGCCGCCGGTGGTTTCGCCCTGGCGCAGGGCGTGATGCGGATGACGAAGTGGATCCACTGGCCGGCGGTATAGCTGAAGGTGGTGGGGACGGTTTCGGTCTGTGGAGTACCGCTGGTGCCGTCGCTGAAGCAGTCAACGCGGCCCTGGATGCCGGAGCCACTTTTGTAGAGGGAAATGGTGGCCAGCGGCGGGCTGTCGTCGCCGTTAGTGGCTTTAAGCTGGAAGATGTGGTCGAAGTTGCTGGTGGCGGTGAAGGTGGGGTCGGTGCGGAAATCGAACGAGTATTCAAACGTCTGCTCGACCTGCTGGTGCCCGAGGCCGACAATGCCCTTGGGTTCGGAGCGTTGGCGGTCGGTATTGGCGGAGTTGGCGCCGTCGCCATCCCACCAGCCTGGTCCGGAAGCGTAGGGAGGAAGCGGCGTGGGGTATTCATTCCGCAGCGTGTCGCGAAACAGCCCACCCCCTTCGTCAACATGGTTCTGATAGTTCGTGGGATCGTTCTGGAATGTGTTGGTGGCCGGGAAATAGATGACCTTGGGTTCCTCCAGGCCCTCAAACCCCGCCTCATTCTGAACGATCACTGGCGTAGCCGCGTGCGCTGGCAGATGCGCAGAGGCTATAAGGGAAGTCGTAATGATTAAAGCAAGTAGATATATTCGCCTGCGCATAGTGCGTCCCGCGTCTTATAAAAAGCAGCGCAAGTCACGAGCGTGCAATACACGATTGCCAACACGCAATTGTGCACGAATTCGCCGCGCCGGTCCGATTAGATCTGTTCCTGTTTTCAAGCGTGCCGTCTTTTACAGCATTTTGCGGAAGCATTGATAGTAGCTCCTAAACGACGGGGGGGTCAAGCAAATTGCTGGATCGGACTAGCATGCGCAGGCAGCCGTCGCTCGTCTTACTTGATCATGGGCTTTTAGAGTTGTCTATCGGTTGAAGCCGTCTCGGCAAGCAGCCTATGCGCATGTCGTTCTGCTGCTGCAGACTGATAGAAATTGAATTGGTACTCGGATAAGTTTGCTCCACGAAAAACATTGAGCGAAACTCCCCACGAGATTCTGCGGTTTGCGGAAAGCTGACCCTTGCGGGCGCACACAAGTTGTTTTACTGTAAGCTGTTTCGCCCTCTTAGCTCAATTGGCAGAGCAATTGACTCTTAATCAATGGGTTGTAGGTTCGAGTCCTACAGGGGGCACTTGCAGGAGATCTTAAAATCTGGCGCGAGGATGGCTGAACTCGTCAAAGTCGAAAACTTACAGCAGCACTTTCCGGTGCGCAAGGGCGTTTTTCGCCGCACCACTGGCCATGTGCGGGCTGTCGACGGCATTTCGTTTTCGATTTCCCCCGGCGAAACATTGGGGCTGGTCGGCGAAAGCGGCTGCGGAAAAACGACTGCCGGCCGCACCTTGCTAAAGCTTCTTGAACCGACCGCGGGGCGGATTATGTTCGAAGGGCGCGAGATCACCGCCATGCGCGGCGCTGCGCTGCGCCGATGCGCCGCCACATGCAAATCGTATTTCAAGACCCCTACGGTTCGCTCAATCCGCGCATGACGGTGCGGAGCATCGTGGAAGAAGGGCTGATCGTACACCGCATGGGCTCGCGCCCCGAGAGGTTAAATCGTGTGGTCGAAGTGCTGCGGCAAACCGGCTTGGATCCGCGATATTTGAATCGATATCCACATGAATTCTCCGGCGGGCAGCGGCAGCGCATTAGCATTGCACGGGCGCTGGCACTTAAGCCAAGGTTCATTGTGCTCGACGAGCCAATTTCGGCGCTCGATGTCTCGATTCAGTCCCAAATTATCAATTTGCTCGTGCAATTGCGCGAAGAATTGAAGCTCACGTATTTGTTCATTTCGCACGATTTATCCGTCGTCGAATACATTAGCGACCGCGTGGCGGTAATGTACTTGGGCGAAATCGTGGAACTGGCCCCCAGCCGCGAACTGTATCGCAATCCGCTCATGCCATACACGCACGCGCTCTTGTCGAGCGTACCATCGATGGACCCAGCGCGGCGGCGCAAGCGAATTATTTTGGAAGGGGATGTGCCCAGCCCAATCAATCCTCCGTCCGGCTGCCGATTTCATCCGCGCTGCCCGTTGGCGATGGATGTGTGCCGCACCACATCGCCCAAAGAGTTGATCTTACCAGCCGCAATTCCAAGCGGCGTGAACGGATCAGTTGACGTACACATGGTGCGGTGCCACGCGGTCGAACAGGCGATGGAACGAGGCACAAGCGACGCAGTGCAATTGAGCCAGATTATTCGCGAGCAGATGGCCGAAAAGGGAGCAAGGCCGGAAGCGGGTCACTGACAAAATTCGATCACGAGCGTTGAATTCCGAATCCGCAGATGGCCATAGCGCGATGACTTTGCGGTCAGGTTCAATCCGGCCCCATTCGCAGCGCGCCATCTAGACGTATGACAGCGCCGTTGAGGTACGGATTCTCGACGATCGACTGAACGAGCTGCGCAAATTCGTCGGCCTCTCCCAAACGCGGAGGAAATGGAATTTGGCCGGCCAGCGATAGCCGAACTTCTTCTTTTGCTGCGCCCATCATGGCCGTGTCGAACACGCCAGGAGCAATAGCGATCACGCGAATTCCGAAGCGGGCTAACTCGCGTGCGGCGGGCAGAGTGAGACTTGCCACGCCACCTTTACTGGCCGCGTATGCAGCTTGGCCGATTTGTCCTTCAAATGCCGACACCGACGATGTATTGATGATGACGCCGTGCTCACCGGAATCGCAGGATTCGTTCTTCGCCATCGCTGCCGCGGCCAAGCGCAGCATATTGAATGTTCCGACGAGATTGACGCGTACAATGCGCTCGAACATTGCCAGCTCATGCGGGCCATCTTTTCCCGCGAGGCGTGCCGCGACCAGAATTCCAGCACATTGAATTAGGCCGTGAATCGCGCCGAATTCGCGCACAACCGAATCGACGGCGGCGCGGCCATCCGCTTCGCTGGCGACATCGGCACAAATAAACCTGGCCGCGCTGCCTAGTTCACTGGCCAATGACTCGCCTGCCTGTTCGTTCAAATCGGCGATGAGCACATTTCCGCCGGCTGTTACCATCCGCCGCGCGCATGCTTCGCCCAGCCCACTTGCCCCGCCGGTGATGAGAAACGAGCTATCGCGAATTTGCATACGAATTGGCTCAGTGCGAATTCCCCGCGCAGCAATAGTAGCAGCGAATGCGGCCATATGCAGGCCGACTCGACGCAGGCAGGACGAAGATTACGCCGCGCGTTTGGCTACCATGTTCCGGCGGTGCTCGTCGAACTGCGACACGACCAATGCCACATTCTGGCCGCCGAATCCGAAACTATTGCTAAGCACGTGCCGGCACGCAGCTTCACGGGCCACGTTCGGCACGTAATCGAGGTCGCAGTCGGGATCGGCCGTCTCGTAATTAATCGTCGGTGGCAATACGCCGCTGCGAATGGCCATGATCCCAATCATCAGCTCGATGGCTCCGCCCGCAGTCGTGAAATGGCCGAGCATGCTTTTGGTGCTGGAAATCGGCACGTGGTAGGCAGAGTCGCCGAACACGTGCTTAATGGCGAGCGTTTCAATTTTGTCGTTGAGCACCGTGCCCGTGCCGTGGGCATTTACGTAGCTGATTTGCTCCGGGGCAAGATCGGCATCTTCCAATGCACGGGTCATGCAACTGGCACCCCCCCGGCCTTCGGGATGTGTGTCGGTAATGCGGAAAGCATCCTGGGCCGAGCCGTAGCCCCTCAACTCGGCGAGGATATCAGCTCCGCGGCGCTGCGCGTGTTCGAGCGATTCGAGAATCACGATGGCGGCTCCTTCGCCTACCACAAATCCATCTCGCTCGCGGTCAAAAGGACGCACGGCGTGTGCTGGATCGTCGTTATGCTGCGAAAGGGCACTGAGACGATGAAAGCCGCTAATGCCGAATGGATGAATCATGCTATGGGCGCCGCCGGCCATCATGACGTCTGCCTCGCCCATGCGGATCATTTCTGCCGCTTCACCGATCGCTTGGCTGCTTGAGGCGCAGGCGGCAATGCAATTGGCGTTGGGCCCTTGTGCATTGAATCGGGCAGCCAGATGCGCCGCCGGCATATTGAGCTCTAGCTCCAGTTCGTCCTCGGGACGCCACAGCCGGAGCGCTTGCTGGGTGAATTTTTCGGCGTTGAACCGGTCACCGTCCAGAGACTTGGCCATCATCTGAGCGAACTGGTTCCAATCCTGATACGTTTCGCCACAGCCTAAATAGACGCCGAAGCGAAGCGGATCGAATTTCGGGCCGCCGTTTTGCATCAGCCCGGCCTGCTCGACGGCGCGAATGCCTGAAGCGACGGCGAATAGCGTTTGCCGCGGATGGTGCCGCCAATGGGTCGGGTCTTCGCCAACTTCGGCGATCGACCAGTCTTTCACTTCGGCGGCAATTTGCACCGGAAAGCGACTGGCATCGAAGAGCGTCAGTCGACCTACCCCGGAGCGCCCCGCCGTCAATCGATTCCAGACCTGACCCACATCGGATCCCAGGGGAGTAACGCAACCCAGCCCGGTGATGACGACGCGTTTTCGCACGCTTTCGACTCCTAAAACTTGTCGATGAAGCCGCGCAATAGGGGGGCGGTTCGTTTAATTAATTCGGAATATGGGAAAAGTGGGCAGAGAGTATCCGCTGGCCAGCTAACAAAAAATAGCAGAATTTGAAAATAGCAACTCGCTATGTCCCGCAAACAGAAAATCCTACCATTTTTCCGATAACATGCGAAGACTGCGCAAACATTGCCGGAATGCCTGCGCTGGCAAGATTTTAGGGAAAATTCGCGAGTCGCCAAATCCGATCCCGCCAAATCGAATTGCCACAATTGGACAGCTTATTTGGCGTGCTTCGCATCAGCACTATCGCACGCTCGCATCACGGCGTAACCGGCGCTTTTCCAATGCTGAAGTACGTGAAGCCCAGCGACTTCATATGCCGTGGATTAAAGAGATTGCGGCCATCGAAAATAATCGGTTGTCGCATGCGGGTTCGCATTTCGTCGAATTCTGGATTGCGGAATTCACCCCACTCGGTGACGATGGCCAGCGCATCGGCCGCATCGACCGCTTCCAGGGGTAAATTGCAATAGGTCAGCTTGTTTCCGTAAATGGCGCGAATGTTTTCCATGGCTTCGGGATCGTGTACTTTTAGTTTCGCGCCGACTTCCAGCAAGCGATTGATCAGCGCAAGCGAGGGGGCGTCGCGAATATCGTCAGTGCGCGGCTTGAACGCGAGCCCCCAAATGGCGATCGTTTTGCCTTTGAGCTGACCCTCGAAGTGCTTTTCGATTTTATCGGCCAGCACGCGCTTTTGGCGATTGTTTACTTCTTGCACAGCATCGACAATTCGCGGCTCGATATTGTGCTGGCGGGCCATGGAGGTAAGGGCCTGTACATCTTTGGGAAAACAACTGCCGCCGTACCCCGCGCCGGGAAACAGGAACGAAAATCCGATGCGGGCATCGTGACCGATGCCACGACGAACATCGTCGATGTCGGCGTGCATGCGCTCACACAAGTTGGCCATTTCATTGATGAAGCTGATTTTCGTGGCCAAGAGTGCATTGGCCACATACTTGGTCATCTCGGCGCTTTCGGGCGACATCACTAAGAACGGGTTCTCTGTGCGCAAAAAAGGTCGATAGAGGTTGTCGAGCACCTCGGCGACTTCCTCGCGCCGCACGCCAACTACGACGCGGTCGGGTTTTTGAAAATCGTCGAGCGCCGCGCCTTCTTTAAGGAATTCCGGATTGCTGGCAACATCGCATTCGTGCCCTGTCAGTTCTTGGAGCCGCTTAGCGATTTGACTGGCTGTGCCAACCGGGACCGTGCTTTTTGTGATGACGATCGCATCGGAGCGCAAATTTGGCGCCAGCGAATCGACCACCGACCAAAGCGCCGACAAGTCTGCGGAGCCGTCGATGCTGGGCGGAGTGCCAATGGCAAGAAAAATCAGCCTCGCTGGTTTTACTGCCGCGGCTAAATCGGTGGTAAAATTCAGCCGGCCCGCTTCCAGATTCCGTCCGACTAGTTCAGCCAACCCTGGTTCGTAAATCGGAATTTCGCCGCGGCGAAGGCATTCGATTTTCCGCTGATCAATGTCAACGCACGTGACCATATTGCCGCTTTCGGCAAAGCAGGTGCCTGTGACGAGGCCGACGTATCCCGTACCGACGACAGCGATGCGCATAATCAGGCCACAAATGCAGGAAAGTAGATGATGGGAAAGTTAAAGCTGCCCGTTTCAAGCATTATTCGCGCCAAACATTCAGTCTAATCTGCCACGAAGGGGCATTGGAAAGAGATTCTGCGCGCCGTCTTTGCTAAATCCTCTAGCAACATCATGTCGTTATGCTGGGTTTTCCGCAGTTTCGCCCTCGCCGAGCTCTTCGGGCGGGACCCGCGCAATGGCTGCCAAAGTGTCGCCTTCTTCGAGGCTCATAATGCGCACCCCGTGGGTATTGCGCCCGGTTTCTCGAATTTCACGAACTGCCACGCGCTGAATTTTCCCGCGGGCGGTCATCATCAGGACTTCGTCATTTTCGTAAACGCAAGCGACACCGACCACTGGACCGTTGCGGTCAGTGCGGATGTCGCGGACTCCCAAGCCCCCTCGCCCTTTAGTCGGATAGCGAGCGCTCGATGATTCGGATTCTTCCACTTCGACGGCTTCCGGCTCAGGAACATCAGGTTCATCGATATCTGCCGCCGCTTCGTCGATGGCGGAATCAGAAGCTTTGACTTCGGGTTCGTCGTCCGCTGGACTATTAGGCCCGAATGGAGTGCGTTTGCCCTGGCCTAATTCGCAAGCCGTGAGCAGCGAAGCGGTGGGATCAGCCACGACCATGCCCACAGCGCGATCGCCTTCGCGCAGGCGTATGCCGCGTACTCCGGTGGAGTTGCGCCCCATCGGGCGGACCGCCGATTGCCGAAATCGAATCGCTTGGCCCTTTGCAGAAGAAATAACCAATTCGTCGCCGGGCTTGGTGAGCACGACGTCGATCAATTCATCTTCCTCGCGCAAGTTGATGGCAATGATGCCAACACGCTTGGGCCGGCTGTAAGCAACAGCGCCGTCTTCTTCACCAGACCTTTGCGCGTGACCATGGCGAGGAAATGGTCGGGGAGCGAAAAATCGCGAATGTTCAGGCAATTGGCGATTTTTTCCCCTTCGGCGAGATTCAGCAAATTGACCACGGCGCGGCCGCGGCTTTCGCGACTCAGCTGTGGCAGATCATAAACTTTTTGCCAATACACTTTGCCGAAGTTCGTGAAAAAAAGCAGATAGTCGTGCGTGCTGGCAACGAACAAGTGCCGAATTGGATCTTCTTCTTCGGTGCGCGAACCGATGATCCCCTTGCCCCCGCGGCGCTGCGCCGGTAGGTACTTGCCGGCGTGCGCTTGATGTAGCCGTTATGACTGATGGAAACCACCATTGTCTCTTCGGCGATGAGTTCATCCAGATTGATCTGGCCTATTTCTTCGCCGCTGATTTCGGTGCGGCGCTCGTCGCCGTATTTGCGCTTTAGTTCCAAGCAGTCGCTGCGGATGATCGCGCGAATGTGCTTTTCGTCGGAAAGCGTATGGACGTGCTCGGCGATTTCTTCCAGCAGTTTTTGATGCTCTCCGGCAAGTTTTTCTTGTTCTAGATTGACCAACTGGCCAAGCGTCATTTTCAAAATGGCGTCAGCCTGCACGGCGGTGAGCGTATAAGCGTCGCGGATGCCGCGATCAGCCTGAAAAGCCGCAAAACCGGGATCGCCGAGCGCTCGCTGCATTAGCGACGACGGGCACTCGATACCCATCAGCCGCGCTTTGGCTTCGGCTTGCGTGGCGGAAGAGCGAATGATGCGAATGACTTCGTCGATATTTGCATAGGCCAACAGCAAGCCTTCGACCGTGTGCTTGCGCTGCCGCGCTTTGGCCAATAAGAACTGCGTACGTCGCCGAATGACGCTTGCCCGATGTCGAACGAATTCTTCCAAGAGGCTTTTGAACGACAAAACCCGCGGCTTGCCATCGACCAGCGACAGAAAAATGATCGAGAACGTATCTTGCAGTGGCGAGAATTGATAGAGCTGATTGAGCACCACTTCGGGATCGGCATCGCGCTTTAGTTCGTAAACCAGCCGCACCGGCTCCTTGAGATCGCTTTCATTACGGCCGGCGGAAATGCCTTTGATCTTGTCTTCGGCGATCAGCTCGGCGATTTTCTCCTCGACTGCGTCGCGGGCCTGCTGATATGGCACTTCGCTCACAACAATGCGAAAGCGGCTCTTGCCGTGTTCTTCAATTCTCGCTCGGGCGCACAAAGTGATGGTGCTGCGGCCCGTATGGTAGGCCTTGCGAATTCCGCTGCGCCCCATGACGATGCCGCCGGTGGGAAAATCGGGGCCGGGACAAATTTCCAGCAATTGATCGATCGACACGTCGGGCTCGTCGATCACGCGGACGATGCAATCGCAAATTTCGCCCAGGTTGTGCGGCGGAACGCTGGTGGCCATGCCTACCGCGATGCCACCCGAGCCGTTGACCAATAGATTAGGCAGCTTCGAGGGGAGAACCGTCGGCTCGTTGTGCCGCTCGTCGTAGGTGGGAATGAAATCGACGGTGTCGAGCTTCAAATCGTCCAACAGCAATGCTGCATATTGCGACATGCGCGCTTCGGTGTACCGCATGGCTGCCGGCGGCAGTCCGGCGATCGAGCCGAAATTACCTTGCTTATCCACCAGCACATAGCGCATGTTCCATTCTTGGGCCATGCGCACCAGCGTCGGATAGATGACGCTCTCGCCGTGGGGATGGTAATTGCCGCTGGTGTCGCCCGAAATTTTTGCGCATTTCACGCGGCTGGCGCCCGGAGTGAGATTCAGATCGTTCATGGCGACCAGAATGCGCCGCTGCGAAGGCTTCAACCCATCGCGCACATCGGGCAGCGCACAGGCTGACGATGACGCTCATGGCGTACGTCAGATAGCTTTCCTTCAATTCTTGTTCAATCGACAGCTCGATCAGCTTGCCCGGAGGCGTGGCATCGCCGCCGGGCACAGCACCCTGTCCGCCATTTTGATCGGGAGGCAAATCATCCGGTCCGTTGGGGTCATTGGCGTCGGTTGACAACGTTTAAGTCCTTCTGTGGGAAGCGTCGGGTAGCATTGGTGGCGCGTGATGCGGTACGATGAAATTGCAAGGAAAAATATACCTGTTTTCCGATCTAATCACAATTGGCCATCCGCATCAAAGCGACGGCCGCAAATGCCGTATTTGAAAGTGTTTATGTCACACCGGCTGATGACCGCGCGCGGCGTATTCCGAAGCTTAATCAGCGCTGAAAACCGAAGTAGAAGCCGTTCAACCGCTAGAGCTGCTCGACGAGGCCGAAGGCGAGTTTTTGAATCGCTTTTGTTTTGGCAATGGGGTTACGCTGAAAGTTTTGGCTGAAGGCTATGGTGTCAGCTACTCAACGATCCGATTGAAGTTGGATCGTCTTAATCGAACGGTTAGAGAATTGCGCCCAGGTCAACCGGTAAGCCTATTAAGAGAGTTGCTGGCAAATCTAGTCGAGAACGGGGAGTTATCGGCCTCGAGCTCGCCGCGAATTGTTGAAGAACATAATGCTTGCAAAATGACGCCGAAACTTGGAGGCCGGAAAGTGACGATTCTCGGTTTGGGCCGGCATGGCGGCGGCGTGGCGGCGGCGCGGTATTACGCGCTGGCGGGCGCAATCGTTCGCGTGACCGATTTGGCGGATGCCGACGCGCTGCGGGAATCGCTCGATCGATTGGCCGATGTGCCGATCGCCAAATTCACGTTAGGCCGGCACGAAGAGGACGATTTTCGTGACGCCGATGTGGTTGTGGTGAATCCGGCGGTGAGGCCTGGAAATTCGTTTGTGGAACTGGCGCAGCGCACCGGCGCGATGATCACCTCTGAGATTGAATTGTTCTTAGATGCGTGCCCGGCGCAGGTGATCGGCATTACTGGCACAGTGGGAAAATCGACGACTGCGTCGATGCTGGCGGCGATTATGAAGGAATCAGGCAAAACGACTTGGCTGGGGGGAAATATTGGCCACAGCTTGCTCGCCGAGTTGCCGCAGATAAGCGCTCACGATGTCGTGGTTCTTGAACTAAGCAGTTTTCAATTGCATTGGCTTAGCGAGCGGACGCATTGGCCACGAGGGGCAGTCGTCACGAATTGCTCGCCGAACCACCTCGATTGGCACGGCAGTTATGAAAACTACATGGCCGCCAAGCGGCGGCTGCTTGCGCAATTTGCCGGCCGATGGCGTGGCGGTGCTAAACCAATTCGACCCAAACGTGAAGCTATGGGGAAAGTTTTGCGAGGGAGTGAATTACCCAATGAGCCACCAGCGTTTGCCGCCGCTAAAAATTTCCGGCGAGCACAATCGGGTGAATGCCGCTTGCGCCGCGGGAATGGCTCAGGCCCTTGGCGTTTCTGAGGAGGCGATTTCGCGAGGGCTCGAGTCGTTTGCCGGCTTGCCGCACAGATTGCAATGGGTTGCCGAAGTGCGCGGGAGGCAGTTCTACAACGATTCGAAGGCCACAACGCCGGCAGCCACATTGGCCGCATTGGACGCGATGGACCAACTTACGTGGATTTTGTTGGGCGGGGTCGACGAGCATCTCGATTTTGTGGCGCTATTGGAGCGCGTGCGAAAGCAATGCTTGGGGGCTGCCGTATTTGGGCAGGCAACGCCGCGAATTTTGCAGCTATTGGAACAAAGCGAAAGCAGAATGCTTTCTTATCAAGCCAATGACATCGAAGATGCGCTCCAGTGGTGCTTTCGAAAATCGAAATCGGGGGATGCGATTTTGCTTTCGCCGGCATGCCCCAGCACCGATCAGTTTCGCGATTTCGCCCAGCGCGGCAAGCGCTTCGAGCGGCTCGTCGGCAAGCTGTCGCGCGAGGTTGAGAGCGACCGCTAGCTGGCGGTTGCCACGGAGCCGCGGGCGTAAACGGACAGGGCCGAACGGCTTGCGAAAAATCGCCGGAATGGGGCGGTTTTCAGCCACTTTTCAACCGTGGGTCAGCGGCGTAAGGTAGCCTTGTTAGCGGCGGATGGAAATTCCGTCGGAGACAAAATCACGTCCTGCAATGAAATGAGCAATTTAATGAGCAATAATCCTGCCGCTGAAAATCCTGAAGTGCGCAAATCGTCGTTTGTCGAGCGTTTGGCCGATCGGCTGCGCACCAACGCGAGTGCGAAGGCAGTGTATGCCGAGCCGGTGGAGCACGATGGCGTCACCGTGATTCCTGTGGCAAAAGTGCGCTGGGGTTTTGGCGGCGGCACTGGCTTTAAGAAAAAGAAGCGTGGCCAAGGGGGGGGTGGAGGCGTGCAAGTTTCGCCGCTGGGCTACATTGAAATGCGCGACGGTCAAACGCAATTCAAACCGATTTGCGATCCGGCGGCGATGCTGCCGCTGGTTATTGCGGGGGGAATTACCGGCTGGGTGCTGTTGCGAGGGATACGAAAGTTGTGCCGGCGAAAGTAGCAAAGCAGTACGCAGTAGGCGGTATGCAGTAGGCGGCAAACGGCGAACTCACAAGCGGCGAAGTTCGACACAGATTCCGCCGCGCGCAGCATTCGGTGGACGCCCGAAAGCCAGAGCTCTTGCACCGGCTCAAGCCCCATCTCGCGGCAGGTGCGCAGCAATTCATTGCGATTGTAGGTGCGGCACAAAAACAGCCGGCTGGTCCACGCGCCGCCAAAACTATCTTCGGTCGTTAGCAAAAGCATTCGTCCGCCCGGAGCCAGCACGCGGGCCAGTTCCTCGAGACCGTGGCGTGCATCGGGCAGGTGTTCAAGCACATATCCGCAGGTAATGCAATCGAACGCAGCATCGGCAAAAGGCAAGTGGCTCAAATCGGCCGACAGGAAGCGCGGACGGTCGCTCTCGAGCCGGGTGCGCGCGCGGCGCAACATTTCGAGCGAGATATCGAGGCCGGTGATCGTGGCATCGGCATCGGCGTATTTGAGCAGATGCCGCACGATTTGCCCCGCGCCGCTGCCAACATCCAAAATGCGCTTGCTGCCGCGCAAGTCGAAACGATGTTGCCGCAGCAAGCGATCGCCCAAGGGGGCGTGCAGCGAGATCAAGCTGCAGGCCCACAAAAGTGCGCCTTTTGGTCCCGCGTAAACTCGGCGCACCTGGTCGCGGTATTCGGGATAGCTCACTTTCTCCCAAAGATCGGTCTCGACAAAGCGGTTAATCGCTTTGCGGCGTTTGGGAGGCTTTGTGGCAAGAGAGCTGCGCGACATGGGAGGACCTGCGCCTGGAAATTCACACGGAAATCCGTCGGATGTAGGTATACCACTCGAGCAAAAGAACAACCAGAGCACCAAGGGCGAGCCACTTCCAGAATTCGCGGCGGACGGGCTCGTAGCCCGCCTGGCCGGCGACGGAAACATGGCCGATTTGGATGGAGTTTTCGGTCGCCGGGCGGATGTCGCTCTCGGCCGGGTCGAACAAATTCACAGTGAAGCGCTGTGCAACACGATTTTGCTCCAGGACTTCGTATGCGCCCAATTCTCCTGTGTCGTAAAAGCGAAATTCGCCGTCGGCATTGCGGATAAGCTTGGTTTTCGTGCCGGATGGGGAGCGGATTTCGATTTCGTCGGCGGCAGCTTCGCTCTTAAGTGCGATGGGTTGGCCCGGCTGAATCGATTGGCCGGCGATTGCGCCGCGATTGGCTAAGTGCTCGAGCACGGCATACACGAACGTCGGGAAGCTGCGGCGGATCGGCCAATTGGTGTTGGCGTATTGTTCGCCTTTGTCATTGGCGCCGTAGATCTCGAAGCCCATCACGGCATCTTCGAATTGGTCGCGGTCGGCGATGGCTAAAAGTGTGCCCTTATTGGAATCGACTAGCGCCTTTCCGCCTGCAGGAGCGGTAACTGGCCGCGCTTCGGCAATATCGACGTCGGCCAAATCGGCCCACTCGAGGAGCGGGTGGTTTAGATCGACATCGATTATTTGTGGATGCACGACGGTTGCTCCCAGCGACCAGGGTTGGGGCTGCAAGTTTTGTTCCGAGGTTTGGGGCAATTCATGTCGTTTCGGGCCGCCTTGATCCCCTGTGAGTTCTTCGCCGCCGGAGGCCACATCTTGGTCTGGTGGCGGAGGTGTGGCGGCGATAAACCAAGTGTTGGCCTGCGGCATGTTCGAGGGATGGCAGCGGTCGTAAATGACCAGATCGTAATCGCCCCGGTCGGCCGCTTGTCGATATTCCTTGGATTGAAGGACCGTGGGTTCGGCTAGGGATACATTGGCCAATTCGCCGGCGCGGGGAGTCGAAAGGGCGAGTTTCAAAACCTCGTTGCCGGGCGTGACCAACAGCACATCGGGCCGTCGGGAGGATTTTACTGCCACCCAAGCGCGGTTATCTTGCGCGAGGGCATCGTCGAAATTGAGCCGCAATTCGAGCACGCCTGAATCGATTTGACCCAAGTTGAACGCTACGCCTGCGGTGCCGCCAGTCGGCACGGTGACTTGCGATGCGTCAATTGGCGAACCGTTCCAGTATAAATCGACCGGCACGATGACCGCTTTGGAACCAAAGTTTTGCAGGCTGCCGAAGGCCTGAAGCCGATCATCTTGGTTCTCATTGCGCTGGGCGCTAAAAGCCACGATGCCTACGTTCGACACGGCGGCTGAGCCGTTTTCGGTTTGGCCGATTGAAATAAACACGGGGTCGATATTCCCCAGCGAAATGTCTTTGGCCGGCGGAAATTTTTCATCGCTTAAAATAAAAAGTTTCGTGGGCTCGGTTTGGCTCGTAGATTTTTCTTCGCTGGCAGAAGCCGTGCCGCTGCGCAGCGACAGGCCGGCGGCGGTGCGCAGAGCGTCGTCGATGTTGGTCGCGCGGTTGGTGGGCTGAATATTTTCCACGGCCTTCCGCAAATCGCTATATTGCGAGGTGAAACCTTGTTCGACGCGGGCATCGTCGGCGAAGCTGATTACCATGGCCTCGTCGCCGCTGGGGATTTGATCGATCATTTGAATCGCGCGGCGTTTAGCTTCGGCCAGCCGCGAGGGGGCAATATCGGTGGCGTTCATGCTGGCGGAGTTGTCGATTAAGAAAATGGAACGACCGACGGCCAGCTCGCCACTGCGCCAGCCGGGCCGCAATAGCGCGAACATTACCAGTGCCACCGCGAGCAGTTGCAAATACAAGAGCAAGCTATTGCGAATGCGCTGCCAGAGGCTGTTGACGTGCAAATCTTCGATCGATTTGCGCCACAGATACGTGCTGGGCACTTCGAGCGGCTCGCGGCGCAGCTTAAGAAAATAGAGCGCCACAATCGCCGGCGGCACTGCAGCCAACAGCGCCCATTGCCACGCGGTGAGAGTGTTGAGGAGATCCATCTTTGGGTGTCTAGGTGGTCTGGTGTCTGGGTGGTCTGGGTGTCTGGGTCTCTAGGTGTCTGTCTGATGTCTGGGACACTTTCAGAAACAAAGACACTAAGGCACTTAGACACCCAGACACGCATCTTTCACTTCACCAATCCTCGCTGGCGCAATAATCCCAGCACCAATTGTTCGACCGGCACGTCGTTGCGAACCAGAGCGTAATGCATTCCGCGGCGCGTGCAAAACGTGTGCGCCCCGTCGATGAAACTGTTCAATGTTGTTTTGTATCGCGCCAAAAGCGGCGCAGTGACGGTAATTTCGGCCACGTCGGCATCTTCGCAATCGACCAGCTTCAAATCGCCCTGCATTTCGGGCTGCAACTCTTCGGCGCTGAGCAAATGGACGACGTACACATCCATCTGCTGCGAAACCAAATACCGCAGCGCAGTTTCGTAGCCGGCCTTATCCAGCAGATCGCTAATCAAAACGAGAATGCCTTTTCCGCTATTTCGCAGGCAGAAATTCTTCACTCCTTCGGCCAGCGATATTTTCTCGCCGGGCTGAATGGACTCTAAATAATTGAGCATGCGCCACAAGCTGCGCCGCCCGCGCAGGATCGGCCCCGGGGCGCGCGCTGTTTGCCCCAGCGTTTCCACCCGCACCCGGTCGCCGTGGACCAGGCCCACGAAGCCCAGCGCCGCGGCCAACTGCTTGGCGTATACGAGCTTGGTGGGGGAGCCGAAATCCATCGACGGGCTCGCGTCGACGAGCGCGTAAAAATGCAAGTCTTCTTCTTCCAGGAACATTTTCAGAAACAGCCGATCGAGCCGGGCATAGGTGTTCCAATCGATGAACCGTAGGTCGTCGCCAGCCACATAGCTGCGGAAATCGGCGAACTCGACGCTTTGCCCTTTGCGCCGGCTGCGGCGCTCGCCTTTGATGCGGCCGCGGAAAATCTTGCGGCTGACAAGCTCGAGGCGTTCCAACTGCGCCAAGAGTTCAGGAGACAACAGCGGCGATTGAGCGGCAGACATTGGAGAGGCGAGGGACATGATGTGAGGGGCGACGCGGTTGAAAGAATGAGCGCAGCAATACACTACTTTAAGTGTAACTGGCGAACTCGCGGTCGGGCCAGCGCGCCTGAGCCGCGCGAGGAGACGCCGGTGCGGAAACATTCTCATCCGTCGCCCCTGCCCCACATCCCTCTACGGTTACCGCCGGGCTTGTTCCACCGGGCGGAGGTATTGTTCGAGCGGGACTTTGGGGAAAGTCACTAGATATTGGCCGACCTCTTCGATGCGCTTGCGGTCGGTGCCCGAGAGATGATATTCGATCGCGTGCTCGCTGCGCATGACAGATGGTTTTTTGCCAAGGCGGCCTTGAGTGATGATGGTGCGCTCGACTTCTTCGGGTACTAGCCCTTCGCGCTCCATGGCGGCGTTGATCGCCAGGCTGGGGAACGGTGGGAGCGAACCAGGGTGGACCATGGTAATCAGCCGCGCGGCCCAGTCGGAATAATTGCGGTATGCCGGCACGACGGCAGCGTTGTCGGGTTTAGCGGCCCGCACTCGATAGGTGATTAGTGGACTGGCGAATTTGATCCAGCCATCGTCTTCCTTGGTTTCGTCGAACTTCGGCTCGGCGGCGAATTTTTGCAAGGCATCGCTTTGCTGCGAGGCGTGGACGCGCACTTGTTCGACGAACGCCGCTAGCTCATCGGTAAGCAATTCGGTGCGCACCTTCCGCTCGGGATCCAGCAGAATGATACGGTTGCGCGGAATATCGAACAGCGTGATCTCGTGGGGAGTCGTTTGAAAACCATAAACGCGCGAATCGGCAAACAGCGTTGTGCTTTCGACGGCGGGTGTTTGACTGTTGTCGGCATAGACCTTCGACTCGACGCGAAACTCTTCGGCGTGGGAGGTGAGGGCTGCGCAGGGCGCGGACAATAGCACGATTGACGCGGCCATTAAACGATTTCTGAAAGTGCGTTGTGTGGCGGTCATGATTTCTCCCCGAATGCCTGTCGCCGATCGTTTGGCGGAATTACCAATGAACTGCTAGCACGGATTGACTTGAAAGCGGCCCGAAGAGTACCGAAACGGAGACGGGGGGTAAAGGCAAATTGGGCGCGGAAAGCGTTTGGCGCGTGCCCGAAATTGCGACATTTCGCTCGAAATGTCAGCGCGGCACGACAAAATGTTTGACGCTGGCGCTAACGCTGCTTACTGTGGGGCCGAAGCGGCGTTACCTAAGCGGCCGCAAAGAAGTTGAACCTGGACGGCGGCTAATGAAGTAGATCTCGAACCCGTGCGGAGCGGCTAATGAGCAAAACCGGTTTCGTTGTGCGCACCTTGGCCGCGAGGCTGCTCCGTCACTCTCCGTACCGGCCGCGTTTAAAGTGCATTGGCGGCGTGCTTTCGGCAATCATTCTCGCGGTGACAGCGCGGGCGGCTTTCTCACAGAACCTTAGCACTTCTCAATTCAATGCCGCCAGCGAAATAGCGCACGCCACCGAAGGGCCGGCCCCGAATGTCAGCATCATTTCTTCGGCGGGGTTGCCGACCGAATTCGATGGAGTCGTTATCAATTTAGTGGTCGGCGCCGATCGCTTCTACAACGCCGGCTACATCGGCTCAAGCGCAATCGTGGCCAACGTCGAGGCGGGCGCGGTTTGGAACGGGCAAGAGACGCTCACGCAGGTAAACACCTATGTGAACGATACGGTTAGCCCTGGGCCGCAGACCGGCGAATTCGATTTGCACGCCACATGGGTCGGCGCGATGATCGACGGCCATTACGCATTTCCCAATATCGGCGATCATCAAATTGGCATTTCACCGGGCGCCACGCTTTGGTCCGGCTCGATCGCCACGCAATGGGACCCGCCCGATACGATTCCCGGCTATTCCACTTCGTTCGAAGTAAATTTGAATTCGTTCGCGAACGTGTACAAGCAGGTGATGGTGACGGGCGTAAACGGCCAGACCGCCGACGTGGTGAATAGCAGTTGGGGATTTACCGATTCGACCGGCGCCAGCGGCGATTTTTCCCGCGCGATCGATGCACTGGTGGCTATGTCGGGCAAAACATTTGTCACGGCGGCAGGCAATGGAGGACCGGCGGACGACACGGTCAGTTCGCCCGGCGCGGGCTACAACAAGATTGCAGTGGCGGCGTTGACATCCGATACATCGAACCCGGTTTATGGGAGCGTGGCCGATTTCAGCAGCCGCGGCCCCAGCGATGTGTACAACCCGGCGACGAATCAGACGATTGTGGGCGTGCGCGCGAGCGTCGATATTGCCGCGCCTGGCACGAATGTGGTGCTGGCGTTCTACGGAGGACCGACGGGGGGCAACAATCCGAGCTTGGGAACTCCGCTGTTATTCAACACCACCGAAAACGACCTGTACTCGATTGGGCTCGACGGAACGAGCTTTTCCACACCGATTGTCGCAGGCGGAGCGACATTGGTGGTCGATGCGGCGCGGACGATGTTCGGTCCCACGACCAAGGCCATCGATGGACGCGTGGTCAAGGCGGTGCTCTTGAATTCGGCCGATAAAATCGCCGGGTGGAACAATGGCCAGGCGGTCAACGGCGCGGGGGTCATCGAAACGAAGCAGTCGCTCGATTACGCATCGGGAGCCGGGGCGCTCGATTTGAATCATGCTTACGATCAGTTGACCGCTGGCACGACCGACGTGCCGGGGCTAGCGGGCGGGCCTGTGCAGCCAATCGGATGGGATTACGGCCGGGTTCAAAACGGCGCGGCAAACGATTATCCCGTTGTAACCAAATTGGCGGCCGGCTCGACGATGACGGTAACGCTCGATTGGTTTAACCAGCGCACGATCGATTTAGCGACCAATGCTACGGCCGAGAGTGAGTTCAGCAATCTCGATTTGCAAGTGTGGCGAACGGTCGATGGAGTTCCAACGAAGCTCATTGCCACCTCCGACAGCCAATACAACAACGTAGAGCATTTGTATTTTCAATTGCCCAGCGACGATTTTTACTTGCTGCGCGTGCTGTTCGACGGAGTGAATTGGAACTTAAGCGACGTGCCCGATGCGAACCTGACGGAAGACTATGGCTTGGCGTGGTCGGATGTTGCACCGGTGCCGGAGCCCGCCACACTCGTCTTGATGTTCGCTGGCGTTCTTGGGCTGGCGGCCGTCGCGCGCGCTCGAGAGCCTCGGCCTCTCGCTAAATTCAGTCCAAACAGCCTTCCGTTTGCATCTATTCCCTCCGCCATTATTTTTTCAAAAATCGCTTGACTACGGTGGTAGTCTTCGATAAATTGACTACCACAGTAGTCTATAGGAGCCAAACGAATGGGTCACCGCAAGGAAAAACTCGGCCACCTGGAGCTCGACGTGCTGCGCTACGTCTCCGACCATCACCCCCTCACCGTCCGCGAGGTGGCCGATCACTTCGCCAATCACTCGGGCCAAGCACGCACCACGGTGCTGACAGTCATGGAGCGATTGCGCGGCAAGGGCTACTTGACCCGCCGCAAAATTGAGGGCCGACAACAATATTCCCCCACGATTCCTAAGGCCGAGTTGCTGCAAGGCATCGTTTCCGATTTCGTCGACGGCGTATTGGCCGGCAATGTCTCGCCGTTTGTCGCGCATCTAACGTGCTCAGCGAAACTCAGTGCCGACGAAATTCGCAAACTAGAGCAATTGCTCAAACGCATCAAATCTCGCGAGTCGAGGAGTAAGTCATGAGTCACCTGCTAAATTCGATCGAGCCCTGGGCTATATCGTGGTCCGAAAATCTGTGGCGCGCGTCGTGGCAAGGAGCAATCGTCATCGCGATTGCCTGGATCATCGCCCGCTGGTGCGTTTTCCGTTCGCCGCGGGTCGTGCAATGGATGTGGCGCTTGGTGTGTCTGAAGCTGTTGGTGTCGCTGGTTTGGATTCAGCCGGTAGCCATTCCCGTTTTGCCGCCGCCGCAAGCGGCAGCCGCATCGAACTTTGAAACTGCCGCCACACCTGTGCTGGTGGATACAAGGCCAGCTGATGATACACCGCCGGTCATCCCTACGCGGCCCGTGATTGCGCAAAACGGCGGCGAGGAAAGTGCAATTGATTTTCGCTCGGTTGTGTTCGCATTTTGGTCGCTCGGCGGGGCAATCTGCATCGCATTTACCTTAAAAGCGTGGCTGGTCGCAGGCCGAGTCTGTCGCCGGGCCGCACCCGCTTTAGTCGATTCACTAGTGCAGATTTGTCGAACTGAAGCCGACCGACTGGGTATTCGCCGCCTGCCGCAACTGCGAATTTCTTCAACAATTTCCGGACCACTACTAACCGGCATCTGGAAACCCACTATTTTGCTGCCTGCCGATTGGCAAACCGCATTTGAGCAGTCCGAGCTGCGCCTCATGCTGGGGCACGAACTGGTGCATCTCAAGCGGCGCGACCTTGCCTGGAACTGGCTGCCGACGATCACCTGTTGGGTATTTTTCTTTCATCCGCTGGTGTGGCTGTTGCGGCGCGCTTGGTTTGAATCGCAAGAAGCCGCTTGCGATGAGCAATTGGTTCAAAATCAATCTGCCCGCCCGTCGGAATATGGTGAATTACTCTTGAAGCTGGCCACACGCTCACCTGGCGAACCGCGCGCGAGCTTGGCCACGGCGGGAGTGCTGGGCGCCTACCTCAATCTAGAAAGGAGAATTCTAGCCATGACCCATCTGAAACCGTTTTCTCGAAAGCGTTTGATAATTAGTGCCGGAGTGACTTTTTTGACTGCAATTTTAGGAATTACCCCTTGGCGACTTGTGGCTGCCGATCGCGACGGGGACGGGAAGTCAAAAACTGCGGGAACTGCAACCGCCGGCTACGACCTATCACATGTCGTCCATTTTGAAGTTGGGCGTACGCAACTTCCCGATGGAGATAAGATTACCATCGACGAAGTCCACGGCACTGCCGATACCATGACCGCCGGCAATGTGTATGAAGTCAAAGGCACTTATATGCTGAATTCCGCCGACAAGGCAATGTTGGCGGCCTTTACCACGGTGAATGCGAACGATCCTGAGAATCCGAAATTTGAGAAGGTGCCGATTCAGAAGACGCAAACGGTGATGGTCGATAAGGGTCAGGGGCATTTTACATTGCTGTTTCATATGTGGCAGAACGGCAATCCGCACGTCAGCTTTTATCCGGCCGGGGGCGGCGGGGATATTGGCGGAGTGTATTTCGGAACGGGCAGTTCGCTTTGGAAATAGTGCGGAAGGCGCGCGGATGAAGCGATATTGTGATTACAAATTGAGCGTCCGATTATCGACCGCCAGCGCCGCTTCTTTGACGGCTTCCGAGAGCGTGGGATGCGCGTGGCAGGTGCGGGCGATATCTTCGCTCGAGACGCCGAAGGTCATGGCGGCAGTGGCTTCGGCAATTAGATCGCCTGCGCGCGGGCCCATGATGTGCACGCCGAGCACACGGTCGGTCTGTTGATGGGCGAGGATTTTCACTTTGCCGTCCACGTCGGCCAAGGTGCGGGCTCGGCCATTGGCGCGGAACGGGAAAACACCCTTGCGATAGGGCGTGCCCTCGGCTTTTAGCTGGTCTTCTGTTTTGCCGACTGCAGCGATTTCGGGATGCGTGTAAATGACCGAGGGGACCAGGTTGTAATCGACGTGCGAATAGCCGGTCGTAATTCCTTCGACGCAGGCCACGCCGTCTTCCTCAGCTTTGTGGGCGAGCATCGGCCCCTGGATGCAATCGCCGATGGCGTAGATGTTGAGGAGCGAGAGACGAGGGGCGAGGGGCGAGGGGGGCAAAATAACTCGAAATTGCTCGTCAACCGGAATGCAGCCTTTAGGATCGAGGTTGATGCCGGCCGTCTCTAAGCCTAAATCGCCAGTCGCAGGCACACGGCCCACAGCCACCAGTACGCGATCGGCTTCGAGTGCTTCGGATCCCGTGCGCTCGACGATGCACACTCCGCGTGATTTATCGAACTTGGCTGAAGTGACACGCGTTCCCAAATGAAACTCAATGCCTTGTTTTTGAAACAGTCCGAGCGCTTCGCCGGCCAGTTCGCTATCGGTGCCAGGCAAAATGCGGTCGAGGAATTCAAGTACGGTTACTTTCGCGCCCAGGCGATTCCACACGGAGCCGAGTTCCATGCCGATATAGCCGCCGCCGACTACCACCAGCCGCTTGGGCACTTGGACGTACGACAGGGCTTCGGTGCTCGTACCAATGCGATCACCATCGAGTTCAATGCCCGGCAGCGTGGCAGGCTTGCTTCCTGGCGCGAGCAAAATGTGACGCCCGGCGAGTTCTTGCACGGTGCCGCTGGCGTCGGTAACGGCGACGATGCCAGGGGCGCGCAATCGGCCGTAGCCCAAATAGCGCGTGATTTTGTGCTTGCGGAACAGCCCATCGACCCCTTTGCACAGAATGTCGACGATCTGCTCTTTGCGACGCAATAGCGTGGGCAAATCGAGTTCGACGCCGCTAACCTTCACGCCGTGCTGCGCTAGGCTGTGGCTGGTTTCGGCGAATATCTCGCTCGATTCTAACAGGGCCTTACTGGGAATGCAGCCAATGCGCAAACACGTTCCACCCAAGCGCGATTCCACTTCGACGCAGGCCGTGTTCAAGCCTAACTGCGCCGCGCGAATGGCGGCGGTGTATCCACCGGGCCCGCCGCCGATGACGATGAGGTCGTGCTGGATCATTGAAAGATTTATTTCACCACGGAGACACTGGAGGCACGGAGAAGAACAATATTGTGTCGAATGCTAAATATCTAGAGTACTGCCAAATGACAAAGCGAATTAGCTGATTCGACATTCACACTCGGTCATTATTTCGACATTCGTCATGCCTCTCCGCGTCTCCGTGACTCCGTGGTTAATTAAATTTCCAAGAGCATCCGCGCGGGATCTTCGATGACTTCCTTGATGCGCTTGAGGAAATTCACCGCTTCGCGGCCATCGACAATGCGGTGGTCGTAGGTCAGCGCCAGGTACATCATCGGCCGAGCGACCACTTGGCCATCTTTCACCACGGGCCGTTCCTGAATGGCGTGCAGCCCTAAAATTCCGCTTTGTGGAGGATTGATGATGGGAGTGGAAAGCATCGAGCCGTACACGCCGCCGTTGGAAATGGTGAAGGTGCCGCCTTGCAGTTCATCGAGCTTGAGCTTGTTCTCGGCCGCTCGGCGGGCGAAATCGGCGATCTTTTGCTCGATTTCCGCGAAGCTCATGAATTCGGCATTGCGCAGCACGGGCACAACCAAGCCCTTGCCGCCCCCCACGGCGATGCCAATATCGTAATAATTTCGATATACAATGTGCGGCTCGCGCACTTCGGCGTTCAGTTGTGGCACAAGCTTAAGGCCGTCAACAACGGCTTTGACAAAAAACGACATGAAGCCGAGCTTTACGCCGTAGTGTTCGACATATTGGTCGCGGTGTTTGGCCCGCAGCGCCATGACGGCGCTCATATCGATTTCGTTGAACGTGGTAAGCAGTGCCGCGGTCTGTTGCGCTTCGACAAGGCGCTGCGCGATGCTGCGGCGGATCGGGCTCATGACCACAAATTCTTCTTCGCGCGGATACCCGGTTTCAGCGATGAAGTGCGCGCCTTGCGGGCGGTTCAAATCGGCTTTCACAATTTCGGCTTTTGCCACCGGGGCCGCGAACGGCGTTTCCGGCGAGCCAGGTTCGACTTGCGGCGACAGCGGGCGCACCGGGGAGGCACTTTGGACTCGGCTCTCGACGGCGCGAGCAACATCTTCCTTTAGAACGCGCCCGCTAGGGCCCGTCGGCTGCACGGCTTGTAGGGGAATCCCTTCTTGGCCCATCATGCGTCCGGCGGCAGGCATGACGCGCGCTTCGGCAGTCAGTTTTTCTTTTGCGGGCGGGGGCGAAATATTGCCGTAGGGCGCTTTTGCAGAAGACGGCGCGCTTGTGGATTTCGCGATTTTCCCTTGCGGCGCAGTTCCCGATTCCGCACTGGGTCGTGCGGGCGTCGGGGCGGCCGCCGGAGGCGCTTCACTTCCAGCCGCCATGTAGCCGATGATTTCGCCCACGTGTGCCGTTTCGCCCGGCTGCTTCAAGATTTGCGTGATGGTTCCGGCGACCGGCGCCGGCAGTTCGATTGTGGCTTTATCGCTTTCGATTTCGACGAGGTTCTCGTCTTTCTGCGCAGTATCACCCACGCGCTTGCGCCACTGGGCGATATGGACTTCGGTGATCGACTCGCCGACCTCGGGCACTTTCAATTCAACAGGCATGGAGTTTCGGCAGCGGGGCAGTTTGGAGTTTTCCTCGAAGGTAACAGAAGCCCTGTTGACTGCAAGAGCCGAAAGGGAAATACAAAGCTCGTTGCGCTCGCTGCCCTGTGGCGCTGTCCAAGAAATACAAAAGAGCGGCTGGAATCGAATGCAGCCCGCCGCCTCGGACTGCTATCGGACCGAGTTTATTTGAACACCCGCTCGAATTAGTCGTGCGGCGCGAGATAATACGCAGTGCGAATAATAATGGGGTGTGCGACAATATTGGCAATCAGTACGGAGACTTCAGCAATGTTCGAACAAGAATCGAAACTTTTCGCGTCGATGATCAACTACTTGAAAGCAGTTGTAGCTGATATCTCCGATGCGAATCTAACCAAAGCGGTGCCCGGCGCGGTGAATCCGCCAGCTTACATTCTCGGGCACTTGGCGATTTGCAATGATTTCACATTGAAGCTGCTGGGCCAGCCGCCGGTGTGCCCGCCCGAGTGGTCCGAACCGTTCGCGCCGGGGAACAATCCGGCGAAAATGAAAATAGAATATCCGTCGAAGGAAGAGCTGATGGGGATGATCCAGAAGGGGCATGAACATATTAGTGCAGCAGTGAAGAAAGCGTCCCCCGAGGCGATGTCGCAGCCGAAGACCCTTGCGTCGCTGGCGGCCTCGACGCTCACTAATGTGGGCGATTTGGTGGCGTTATTAATGACCACGCACTTTGCACTGCACGTGGGGCAACTTTCGCTCATGCGTCGGCAGTTGGGCAACGCGCCGCTGTTTTAAGGATCGCGGTGTCGGGAATTCACTTGGCTGCAAGCTGAATGTCTCGTTGGCGATGCGGTGCGGTTGTTATTGGGTGATGTGATTAACTAGGCGATCAATCAGCATCGCCTTCTATCGCCCAAACGCCGACGATATACTGGGCACTGTTTGGTCTTCGTCATTGGCCGTTTGTCCCTTGGTACAATCGCCCACTGACAGGTGACGAACAACCAGTGACAAATGACGTGGTCGTTTATGCTGAAATATGTCGTTCGCTACGGTTCGATGCGGCTGTTGGGAATCATGAATCCTCGCGGCGATGAAACTTTTGCGCGCGGCACGCAGGTGATCGCGCGCACCGACCGCGGGCTGGAATGTGCGATCGTGCTCTGCGAGGCGACCGAGGAATCGACGAAGGAATTGAAGAACCCTTCGCAAGGGCAAATTTTGCGGCCGATGACGCACGCCGATTCGATGGAGCAATCGCGCATTTTGGCGCAGCAGCGCGATGAGTTTCAAAAGTGCCGAAGCTTAATTACCGCTTCAGGCCTGGCGATGGAGTTGGTGGATCTCGAACGCATTTTTGGCGGCGAGCGCATTGTGGTGTATTACTTGTCGGAAAATCGCGTCGATTTTCGCGACCTGGTGAAGCAGTTGGCCGGGGAGTTTCAAACGCGCATCGAAATGCGGCAGATTGGCGTGCGCGACGAGGCCAAGCTGTTGGCTGATTATGGCGACTGCGGCAAGCCCGTTTGCTGCAACACGCATTTGAGCGAAATGCCGCCTGTATCCATGAAAATGGCCAAGCTGCAAAAAGCCACACTCGACCCGACAAAAATTTCCGGCCGCTGCGGGCGGCTTAAATGCTGCCTGCGATACGAGTACGATACGTACGAAGCCTTGCAGAAGGAATTGCCGCCGGTCGGGTCGGAGGTGCTCACCGGGCGAGGACGAAACCGCGTGCTGGCGCATGAGATACTGGCGCAGCAACTGTTGGTCGAGACCGAAGACCACCGCCGGCTGTTGATTCCCGCGGCCGACGTGCTGACGGTGCTCAAGCGCGGGCCGAGCCTTTCGGAAGGGGAATCGTCGGCGCCGGCCTCCGAAGATCAAGTGCCGCGGTAGGTTGAAATTGTTGTTACTATTAGAGACTCGACCGTTGGTATTTACGCTCGACTGAACCGATAGGCCCAGCGCTTCAATTGATTTTTTGCACCATGCCGATGCTCAATCCTTCCCATCCGCTTGCCGAGCTATTGCGCCGCGACAAGCGCTACAAATTCGACGCTTATGTGTTCGTGTTCGAAGCGCTCAATTTTGCGCACGAAAAATTGGGCCTGGGGCAACAGCAACCGACTGAGGAAGAAACGTCGGGCGGGCCCGAGGAAGATAAGCCGCGGCGTTCGGAGCGGCATTTGACCGGGCAGCAACTCTGCGAAGCGATTCGCCATTACGCTCAAGAGCAATATGGTTTGATGGCCAAGTCGGTGCTCAACAATTGGGGTGTGCGTTCGACGGCGGACATTGGCAACATTGTTTTCAATTTGATCGACGCCGGTCAAATGCGGAAGACGAAGAAAGACCGCCGCGAAGATTTCGACAACGTTTTCGATTTCGAGGAGGCGCTCGTGCGCGAGTTCCACATCGCGCCGCAAGCGCGCGAAGCGGAATGACGGGTATGAGCAAAACGCGCCCGCCGGAAAAAACGAAAAAGATCTCGCAGCCGCCCGCGCGGCCCAGCCGCAGCAGCCGATTGAGCAGCGCCTTCGACCTGCGCCGAAATTTCGGCAGCGATTGATTTTGGCCGCCGCAACGATTTTACTTTTAGCCTGGATCGCCGTAATGGCGGCGCTTGTGATGCTGGGCAAAGCGGTCCATTAACAGGTTCTTAGCGCTGCTTGCACATGGCGGTTTCGCATGCGACAATCCTGCACGTCGTCGGCTAGTTAATTTCCGCACGGGATTGCGGAAGGAGCCAGCCGGAATCACTTCACGGTGCGCTCTCGGAGGAATTGGCGAATGAAGATTGTCCCCTTGGGCGATCATGTGGTTATTAAACGTTTGGATGCTGAACGAAAAACGGCCGGCGGAATTCTGCTGCCCGATGCTGCTCAGGAAAAGCCTCAGCAAGGGCGCGTGCTTTCAGTTGGCGACGGGCGGTTGCTTAAAGACGGCACTCGCATCGGCAGCCAGGTGCAAGAAGGGGACCGCGTGGTGTTTGGCTCTTATGCGGGCATGGAAGTCGAAGTCGACGGCGATAAACTGCTGATTATGAGCGAGGAAGACCTGCTGGCCGTCGTCCCTTAGCCTGTTGTATAATTCAAAGACGCTCTCCGCCGCCTTAGCGCTGTGCCACACGCGGTCGAATTGACCCTGGGCGTCGAATTCGCTGGAAATGCGATTCTCTCACGCGCCTGTCTAAATACATTGAGGTCCAAATGCGCACGAAATTTTGCACGGTTTTAACTATTTTGGCCGTAATTAGCGTCGGTTTTTTTGCCGCCGGGCTCATGCGAGCGGCCGATGTTGCGCCCGACGCAAAAATCGACCCACAAACGTACAAAAGCATCGTCAGCAAGGGGATGTCGTATCTGATCGAAAAAGGCCAAGCCGAAGATGGATCGTACAGCGCCAAAGCCAGTCCGGCCGTAACCGCCATTTGCGCCGCAAGTTTGTTGGCCAATGGCAAATCGCCCGACGATCCGGCAGTTGCCAAGAGCCTAAAGTACTTGGAAGGCTTCGTGCAGCCCGATGGGGGCATCTACAAGCCGAACTCGAATATCCAGAATTACGAAACCAGCATTTCGCTGATGTGCTTCTTGGCAGCCAATAAGGATGGCCGCTACAAAAAGATCATTGCCGACGCCAATAACTACATCAAAAACATTCAATGGGGGGCCGATGGAAAGGTTGCCGAATCGGATCTGAAATTTGGCGGCGCAGGGTACGGCCGCACCGGTTCGCGTCCCGATCTTTCGAACACAGCATTCCTGGTTGAGGCGTTGCATGAAGTAAATGATGAGTCGAATAGCGAAGCCATCGAGCGGTGCTCGTGTTCGTATCGCGATGCCAAAACCTGCCGAGCAAATACAACACGACCGAATTTGCGAAGAAGAATCCCGACGGCGGCTTTTTTTACACGATTGCGGATGACGGCAAGAGCGCGCCCGGCGGAAAAACCGAAGACGGCGGGCTGCGGAGCTACGGCTCGATGACCTATTCAGGCCTCAAGAGCATGATCTATGCCGGGTTGACGCCCGACGACCAGCGCGTGAAGGCGGCCATCGACTGGATCGCGAAGAATTACGATCTGGATAATAATCCTGGAATGGGCCAAAAGGGCCTGTACTACAGCTATAACACCTTTGCCAAAGCACTCAAAGCGCTGGGCAAGGACAAAATCACCGATGCCAAAGGGTCAGCGCACGATTGGAAAGCGGATCTCGTGGACGAATTGGCCAAGCGTCAAAACGCCGATGGCTCTTGGGTTAACGGCGACAAGAACTTCATGGAGGGAGACCCGAACCTCGTCACGGCATATTGTTTGCTTGCTCTAAGCAATTGCAAATGATCCTCTGCCAAATTGACGTTGGCAGAATGGTCATCTTTGGGCACAAACGAGAAATCCCGCTGTTCGCGAATTTCGTAGTAAGAATAGCGAGATGGTACTGAACAGTTTCCAGTCGCGGGTACGCGGCGTGCAGGGTTTGCTGTTGCGGGCTTGCGGTTTGAAGAATTGTTTCAAGAGGAGGTGTAACTATGGCACGAACGCTTATTCCACGCACAAATTGGCTTTGGCCCTCGTTTGAAAACGAGTTGGTGAATCGATTCTTCTCGAACCGAGAAGATTGGGTTCCGGCGCACGATGGTTTTTCGCCGAGTGTGAATGTCGCCGAGACGCAGACCGATTACGAGGTTAGCGTTGAACTTCCCGGCATGAAACCGGAAGATTTTCATGTTGAGTTGGAGGGGAACGAACTGCGGATCTCGGGCGAGAAGAAGGAAGATGTTGAGGAAAAAGGAAAGACCTATCATCGCGTCGAGCGGACCCGCGGCGAGTTTTTGCGCGTTATTCCGCTGAATACTGCGGTAAAGGCCGATCAGATCACAGCCGAGTACAAAAACGGCGTGCTCAATGTGAAAGTTCCCAAGGCGGAAGAGGCCAAGCCGCGCAAGATCGAGATCAAGACCTGATTCGATCAAGCAGTTGCAATTGTAAGATCTGAAAAACCCGCGGATATGCTTCGCGGGTTTTTGTTGCGCCGCAAGCGAAAGCGTGTTACGATGATCTGGTGGTTCCATCGACTTTCATCTTCGTGACGTGCCAAGTTGGCGCTGAGCCGGCGGCTAAAAGCGAGATTGCGCCGGTGGCCGGCATTTCGGTTTGCATATTCACGACCAGGGTTTTTGACATTCAAATTGCCTGCCGGCGCTCAATTGGCCGACGATTTCGACTTGCATAGCGTGTTCGCACGCTCCTACGGATTCTCGATCGGCAAGGCAACGGGCGAAACTGCCGAAGCGTGCGCGACGAATGTTTGGAAACTGTTTCAGACGGCCGGCATGCAGCAGTTCGATTGCTTGCACGTGTGGCAGCGCGATCTGCACGAACCGGGTTATCGAAGTTACGAGCCGGGGCCGACGCTGCTGGCGGCTGAAGCCGAGGCGCAATTCGAGCGACGATACCCAGTGGACAGGCGAGTGGTCAGGGGACCGTCGTCGATTCTGAGTCGCCAGAGACCGAGTTATCAGAAAAAGAAACCTCGCCTGGTGGCCTAGCAGTTGCCACCAAAAAGGCGCGCTACGAACCGCTTGGCTCCGCGCGCTGGGAAGTTGGTTCTCGACTGCGTCATCGTCGAACCCAACGAGTGGTGGCTGGGCTACCACCGGGCTTCGTCGATTGCGTCGCGCTGGCCCGGCGGCATGTATCCGCTCGAACTGCCTCCCGATGCCGTCTCGCGCGCTATTTGAAAATGGAAGAATCGGTGGCCTGGTCGCGCATGCCACTGAAAGCAGGCGATGTCTGGGCCGAAATCGGCAGCGCCCTGGCGGGGCCAGCCAAGCGCTATTGAATCATGGCTTGAAAGTGATCGGCATTGATCCCGCCGAGATGGATCCAGCCGTAATCGCCAATCCCAATTTCACGCACTGGAAAAAACGGGGCGCCGACGTCCGCCGTCGAGATTACCGCAATGTGCGCTATCTGGCAGTGGATATCAATGTTGCGCCTGCGTACACACTCGATACCGTTGAAAGCATCGTGACGCACCCGGAGGTAAAAATTCGCGGGCTGATTCTGACCTTAAAGCTGCTGGACTGGAACTTAGCCGACGAATTGCCGCAGTATCTCGACCGCATTCGCTCGTGGGGCTACGGGCATGTTCGCGCCCGACAATTGCACCATAATCGGCAAGAAGTGTGCGTGGTGGCGAGGCGAAGCAACTGAGAATGAAAAGGTTTATCTGTGAATTTCCAATTACATTTTAGACGCATAATGATCGGACTGACTTTTAATCTGTTAGCAACAGCATTTTGGTCAAGTCCGCTGCTTGCGGACAATGATAGCCCAACCTTTCTGGGCCTAGGTTGTCTGCCTGGAAACTTTACACCTGAAAGCCATGCCTGGGGAGTCAGTGCCGACGGAAAAATCGTCGTGGGAAGCAGCTCCTCGAAGAATGGAAATGAAGAGGCATTTCGTTGGACAAAGGCCGATGGAATGCAAGCACTTGGCGGACTGCGAGATGATAAGAAGGACAAGCAATTCGGAATGCCAAGGGCAATTAACAGTCGGGCAGTGGCTGTGTCAGACGACGGTGCGGTAATGGTCGGTTACAGCGAGCCAGGAAGCACGAGAGCAACCATTTGGACCAAAAACGGCGAGATTCAAGATCTCGGCGCATTACCAAACACGTTTCTCAAAAACCCCGCAAGTTCCGCGTATGGAGCTTCCGGGAATGGTTCGACCATTGTCGGAGAAAGCTCCGTAGACGGAGGAGATGAGGCGTTTCGTTGGACCAAGGCTGATGGAATGACGGGGATCGGCCGCTTGCCAGGCGGAGACCAAATGGCAGGCGGACCGCGTAGCATGGCGCTTGCAATTTCCAGTGACGGGAATACGATTGTCGGATTCAGCTCCTCGAAACTTGGTCAAGAAGGGTTTCGATGGACTAAGAATAGCGATGGCTCGGTGGTTGTTGGATATTTCGACGCGGGGAACATGCAAGCGTTCAGATGGAGTCAGGCAGATGGAATGAAATCACTTGAGAACCTAAAAGGGGCCAAAAGCTGCACGGCCAGTGCAATATCGCGCGACGGATCAACGATCGTTGGCGGGGGTTATGCCGGTTCGTCACCAGAAGCCCTGCGCTGGACCGAAAAAAAAGGCGTTGAATCAATTCGCCAGCTTTTGATCGACCATGGTGTAGATATGTCAGGGTGGCAACTCTACACGGCGACCGGCGTATCGGCAGATGGGACTGTGATCGTAGGTTATGGAATGAACCCAAAAAAGAATTGGGAAGCCTGGCGAGCGGATCTGTCGGATCGGCAAACGGAAAAATGAACAGGCGACATCTGTTGAACTCACCATTGCCCGGGGGGCTTGAGCGTTCCGCTGAGAATTTCTCGCCGTCCGTCGGCCGTATCTAACAGTAGCGAGCCATCGACTCCAATTCCCGTGCAGCGACCTGTGATTTGTTGCTCGCCTTGATAAACCGTCAGCGTATCGCCGCGCTGCAAACAGAGTAGATCAAATCGCTCTCCAAGTTGCGCCATCGGCGCGCTCAATGATGCCAGCGCGGCTTCGAAATTATCCATCATGGAAACAATCAGATCGGTATGGTCGTGCGGCTTCCCGGTCAAATCGGCGAGGGTGGCAATCGAGTCGCGCAATTCTGCTGGCGCGCCGGCCGCCGTGCAGTTGCTGTTTAAGCCCACGCCGATAATGTGTTTACCATCGGGGAGCACTTCCACTAGGATGCCGGCGAGTTTCCCGCGGCCAACGTAAACGTCGTTGGGCCAGTGCAACCCCAACGGAAAATCAGTCAATTGGGGAGCCAGCGAGTCGATAATCGCCACGCCTGCGGCCAAAGACAGCCGCGGGACGGCACGGGGAGGGAAACCAAACTGCTTGGGGTCGATCAATAGGCTGAAGGCCAGGCTCCCTTCGCCGGTCCACCAGCGATTCGTTGCTCGGCCCCGGCCGGCCGTCTGCAGATCGGCAACGATCAATGCCGGCAGTTCGGTGCCTCTTTCGACCACGCAGGCGGCAAGCGACCGGGCGCGAGTTTGGGTGCTGTCGAGCACGGGATGATGCTCGGCATAAGCAACGAAGGTTTCGGCAAGAATTCGATCGGTATCGATCATCGAGCGGATCCTGCAATTTCTGTCAGATTGGCAGTGTTGAATGAGCCGTCTTACCGGGTTGTTGGATAGGCAATTTAACCCCTCGAAAGCCGTTAAACCATTATAGTGAAGTGACTTCTGCTTTATCCGCCAAGCCCCGGCGCACCGGTTGCTTCTAGATCGGACGTCTGATTCTCTGTCTGCCCCTTTTGGCAGGCGCGGGGCGACGTAATGAATGATCGACAGCGAGACAATCAATGGGCGCTTGACAGAACAAACTGACCCGAATCATTCAGAATTAAGCCACTCACATAACCCGTTTTTACCGTTTCGACGGTTTTTCATTAACCGCAATATTTTTAGTTGGGAGTGATTGGAAATGAGTGCGACGGCAACCAAATCGAAACCAAAAAGTGCAAGTAAAGTTCGTCTGCAACCCCTGGGCGACCGCGTGGTTGTGGAGCGCGAGGAATCGGAAGAGCGCACCGCGGGGGGCATTCTGCTGCCCGACACGGCGAAGAACAAGCCGTCGCGTGGCACGGTGATCAGCGTAGGGGAAGGCAAATTGACCGACGATGGCAAACGGCAGCCGTTGCAAGTGAAGCCCGGCGACCGAGTGCTCTTCACCAGCTATGCAGGCGAGCAGTTCAAAGTCGGAGAAGAGGAACTGCTGTTAATGCACGAAGAAGACATTTTGGCGGTCATTGAGTAAAGCGAATATTTACCACGGAGACACAAAGACACGGAGCAGACAAAGAGAGATTTATAAGGAAACCAGGAAAACAAGATTAAAAAGAATTTATTGTCAATTCTCGTCATCTTTTCCTTTTCTTTAATTCATGGTTTCTTGGCCTCCTTATAAAAAACCTTCTCGGTGTCTCAGTGCCTCCGTGGTAAATCAATTCATCAACACTAAAACAAATTGATAATTCACTCAGGAGTAATTTCAAAATGGCAAAAATGATTGCATTCGACCAGGAAGCCCGCGATGCCATGCGCCGCGGCGTTTCGAAATTGGCTCGGGCCGTAAAGGTTACGCTGGGACCCAAAGGCCGCAACGTCATTTTGCAGAAAAGCTTCGGCTCGCCGACGGTGACCAAAGACGGCGTCACCGTGGCCAAGGAAATCGATCTGGAAGATGTGTACGAGAACATGGGCGCCCGCATGGTGCGCGAAGTCGCCTCGAAGACCAGCGACGTGGCCGGCGACGGCACCACGACCGCCACGGTCTTGGCCGAAGCAATTTTCAACGAAGGTCTAAAAGGCGTGGTTGCCGGCGTGAACCCGGTGCAGATGAAGCGCGGCATCGAGAAGGCCGTGGCCGACATCACCGACAAGCTGCACAAGATGTCGATCAAGATCAAAGGCAAAACCGAAATGGCCCAAGTGGCCTCGATTGCCGCCAATAATGATAGCGAAATCGGCAGCATTCTGGCCGACGCCATGGAGCGCGTGGGCAAAGACGGCGTCATCACCGTCGACGAAGGCAAGAGCCTGAAGACCGAAACCGAATGGGTCGAAGGCATGCAATTCGATCGCGGTTATTTGTCGCCGTACTTCGTGACCAATCCGCAGCAAATGCAGTGCGTGCTGGAAGATTGCTACGTGTTGGTGTACGAGAAGAAAATTACGAACGTGAAGGAGCTGGTGCCGGTATTGGAGCAAGTGGTCAATGCAGGCAAGCCGCTATTGATTGTGGCCGAAGAAGTGGAAGGCGAAGCGCTGGCCACGTTGGTCATCAATCGCCTGCGCGGCACGTTCCAAGTGTGTGCCGTCAAGGCACCCGGCTACGGCGACCGCCGCAAGTCCATGCTGGAAGACATCGCCATTTTGACTGGCGCGCACGGCAGTGTTCGAAAGCTTGGGCATTAAGCTCGAGAATTTGACGCTGACCGACCTGGGCCGGGCGAAGAAGGTGATTATCGATAAGGACAACACCACGGTCATCGAAGGCACGGGCAAGGCCAACGACATCAAAGGCCGCATCGACGCCATTCGCAAGGAAATCGAAACTTCCACAAGCGATTACGATCGCGAGAAGCTCGAAGAGCGGCTGGCAAAATTGGCCGGCGGCGTGGCGAAAGTGAATGTTGGCGCCGCGACCGAAAGCGAAATGAAGGAAAAGAAAGCCCGCGTGGAAGACGCGCTGCATGCGACGCGTGCGGCCGTGGAGGAAGGCATCCTGCCCGGCGGCGGCGTGGCACTGCTGCGTGCCTCTGGCTCGGTGAAGCCCGAAGGGCTCGAGCACGACGAAGAGGTTGGCTACAACATCGTCGTGCGGGCGTGCCGCGCGCCGCTGACCATGATCGCGGCCAATGCCGGACAGGATGGCACTGTGGTCTGCGAAAAGGTGATCGAGGCCAAAGGCAACGTCGGCTACAACGCGGCCACCAGCCAGTACGAAGACTTGGTGAAGGCCGGGGTTATCGACCCGACGAAGGTCACGCGCACGGCGCTGCAAAACGCCTCCAGCGTGGCGACTTTGCTGCTCACCAGCGACGCGCTGATCGCCGAGAAGCCGAAGGAAGAGAAGAAGAAAGGCCCACCGGCCGGCGGCGAATACGACGACATGTATTGATCAAAAGAGCGCAGGATGCAGTCGGCAGGGTGCCGGTAATAGCCGTGCTTGCTGGATTGTGTCGGCGCTTCAAATGCGATTATCGCCCGGCAGTTCGATTGCGAGCAGCCGGGCGTTTTCGCGCGCTATTGCTTTACGAGAAATGCCACGGGGAACCGCCGCAGAAGATCGGCTAATTTAATTTGGCTGCCGGGAATCTCGTCGCCCGAGAGCGGATTGCGCCAACACCCCTCCGGCAGTTGAATTGAAGTATCTGCCCAGTCGTTTTTTAGTCCCAGCACCAGGCGGGGCGCAACGCTAATGGCTTGGCTGCCGCGCATGAATGCCACAACATGCTGGGCTTTCGCGCCTGAGGCAGAAAGCGGCCGATAGTCTCCCTTGTCGAAGATCGCGGGGCGTTCTCCGCGGAATTGCAGCACCTTTTGAATTAACCACATCTTGGGCAGCCCCTCATCGGCTCGAGCCAGCACTTGTTCGACCGAGAGGCTTTGCAGCTCGTTGAGCAGATTGGATCGCGGTTCAAAATCGACCGGCGCGCGATTGTCGGGATCGACCAATCGCAAATCCCAAAGATCGGAGCCTTGGAAAATGTCGGGCACGCCCGGCGAGGTGAGCTTGACGAGTGTTTGCGCGAGTGAATTTGCCCAACCAAATGGCCGCAATTCGTCGACAAATTTGGAAACCCACGTACAGAATTGCTTGTCGCCAAGGGTGCTTTCGACAAATGCCGCGACCGCGGTTTCATAGGTTTCGTTCGGCGTGGACCAGGAAGTGTGTAGCTTGGCCTCGCGGGCCGCTTTGAGCATGTATGCTTGCAACCGCTCGATTTCAATAGGCCAGGCGCCGACGATCGTTTGATAGTACAGGTATTCCAGATTTCGATCCGGCACGAACTGTGTTTTGTATTGCTGGTTATTTTTTGACCACTCGCGCACCAATTCTGCCCAGCGCTGGGGAATTTCGGACAGCAGCACCAAGCGCATGCGCACATCTTCGCCGCGCTTCGTATCGTGCGTGGTGGTGGCCAGCAGCGTTCGCGGATACCGCGCGAGCATATCGTTGTTCTTGCAGTGAAACTCTTCGGCTGACATTGCGAAGCGGATGGGCTCGCTTCCCACGTCGTTGAGCGCGACAAAGCGGTTGTAGCAATAGAACAGCGTGTCTTCGATTCCCTTGGCCATCACAGGACCCGTGCTTTGCTGGAAACGCATGACCAGTTCGGCTTCGCGCGGGCCGCGCACTTCCAGTTGCAAAATACCGGCGAAGAAATCGAACAGCGCTGGATCGATATCGGGTCGATTGGCTTTGGCCGCACCGATTGCCTCCTGGATGTAGTTGCGATCAGATGGGCTGATTTGACCATCATGCGCCTGAACGTACGTGCGATAGACGCTTAACGAGGCAATCACTTCGCGGAGCATGGAGTTCAAGTCGCGGCGCGCATAATCGCGGTAGCGGCGGCGGCTTTCGCAAATGTCGGCAAGCTGGGCCGTCAGCCGATTGATATCGCTGGCGAACAGATCGCGCATGACCAGATGTTTTTTGTCTCGCGCCAGCGCCGGGTAATCGGTCGATTCGCCGCTGAATTCGGCGTAAAACTCGGTGAGCGGCGCTTCGCCGCGCGGATCGATGAACAATCGCATGACGCGGTTTAGAAAGTCGTAGCCGGTGGTTCCGTCGATCGGCCACGATTCCGGCAGCCTCTCCTCCGGCATCAAAATTTTCTCGGCGACGATCCAGCCATTGGGGTCCGATTCTTTCAGCCGGCGGAAATACTGCTGGGGATCGCGCAGGCCGTCGGGATGGTCGATTCGCAGGCCGTCGAGCACGCCGCGCTTGAGCCAATACAAAATGAGCGCGTGAGTATCGGCGAATACGCGCTCATCGTGCATGTTCATTCCGACTAGAGTGTTGATATCGAAGAAACGGCGATAGTCGAGCTCTTGCTTTGCCATTCGCCAGAACGAGAGCCGATAATTCTGCCGCTCGAGGAAGGCATCTAGATCGTCGGGGGAATTGCTGATGTCCGCGAGCACCGAATCGACGGCCTGTGCCCAATCGGCGTGTTCGCGCAATTCTTGTTCGAGCATGCGGCGCAGGATCTCTTTATCGCGATGCCGGCGGTAGATACTCGTATGATCGATGTGATTGGCCGGCGGTAAATTGGCGGCCACATCGGCGGCAAATGCCAAGAATTCTGACGTCGATATTTCCGCGGCGCGCGACAAAATGTCGTCGAGGCTTTTCGGCGCAAGCGGCAGCAGGCGTTCGAAATATCGCGCGCGGAACGATCCGCCCTCGCGCTCCAAGCGAATTTGCCGCTCGTCGAGGACTTGTCCATAATGGTCGCCGAGAATCGGCAAGAGGACGCGGTTGTGAAGTTTGCGCTCCTGAGGTTCCCAATCGACGTCGAAGTAATCGGCGTAGCGGCTCGAAGGGCCGTTTTCCAGCACGTCCCACCACCAGCGATTGCCGCTGTGGGAAATGCTCATGTGGTTGGGAACCACGTCGAGCAGTTGGCCCAAGTGATGTTTGCCTAGTAGATTGCAGAACTGCTCGTGACCCATCGTGCCGCCCAATTCAGCATTGACGCTTTGATAATCGAGCACGTCGTAGCCGTGCGTGCTGCCGGGCGCCGCCTGTAAATACGGCGAACTGTAGACGTGGCTGACGCCTAACCGCTCCAAATATTCCGCCTGCGCCGCTGCTTGCAGAAAGCCGAAGCTGGGCGTGAGTTGGAGCCGATAGGTGCAGCGCGGCAAGTAGTTGGAAGATTCCGGCATAAACTTTCCCGAAGTAACACACGACCTCGCCACGCAGTGCATTTACGCGGCTGCGGTCACGTTTTTATTCCCAGCAAGTAAATTACCGCCGACAAGGGAATATCGACCCAGTCGGGGCGGCTATTTAATTCGTATCCGACTTCGTATATCGCTTTGGTCAACAAATAGAAGTTTAAGAGCAGTTCTCGATCTTCCTGGTCGGTTGGAAAGAACGGCGATTGCTGAGCTATTGCTTGATAATCCTTCAAGAACGATCCCACGCTAGAAAGCGCCCAATACCAGCCGGCGCTCTTGATTCGCTCGGTATTATCGGGCGTGGTTAAGCCTCTAGCCAGCAAATGATTGAATCCCTGTGCCGCGGCATAGTGGAAGGAACGAATCATACCGGCTACATCTTGCAGCGGCGAAGCTTTAATCCGCCGCTGCGAGAGCGAACGCGACGGCTCCCCTTCAAAATCGATGACTTGAAAGTCTTTGCCTGTGTAAAGCACCTGACCCAAATGATAGTCGCCGTGGCAGCGGATGCGCTGAGCGATAATTTTTCGCGAGCCAATCAGCTTGAATTTTTCCACGAGCTGCTTTTCCTGGTCGAGCACCGCAGCGACCGAGTTCTTGCGCCGCGGGGATAGTTGGTTCAAGCGCCGCCTCACCATTTGAATGACCTGCGCCGTTAACCTCCGGCACGACTGATACAAAGATCGCTGGTACAAATATGTAAATGGCTCGGGTGCAAAGGCAGATAGCGTGTCGTCCGATGCAAGAGCCTTGTGCAATTCGGCGGTGCGCTGGCCGAGCAGTCCGGCGGCCATCCAAAATCCGCCAGCGAGTTCGTGTGCGGCGGGCGGGGCCGAGATGGCTGCCAAATTCCACATCGAGGGGTGGCGGCTCGCATCATCGATGGCAGGCCACGATTCCATCGGTTGGGCGAGCAGATGCTCGTAATAGCGGCTCAGGTTGTCGAGCGCGAAATGCCAGGCGGTCTCGGCCTGCGGCACGAAAGCATTCGCGACCGCAATGGTTAGTGGTTCGCCGATGTTGGCCTTGTATTCAATCGCGCCATACAGTGCCGGGGTATTCAGAAATTGCTCTTTTTCCGTGAGAAATCGGCCGATTTCCAAATCGGGGTTTACTCCGGGCTCGACGCGGCGAAACAACTTCATAATCATTTGTTCGCCGTACACGATCGAGGTGTTGCTTTGCTCGCCTTTGACTGAAGTTGCCGCCTGCCATGCGTGGTCGGCTTCAATCAACTGGCGGAGCCCGGACAACTGAGAGACGGCCAAATCCCCAGCGGCACCTTTGTAGCGGCGCTTCCTCAAAAGAATTTGCAATAGAGTGGCGGTCGTATCGTTATCGTTGATGGCGTCAAAAACGACCCCGATTTGCTTAAGATCGCGCAACTGAATTCGGCAGATCACCGGCGAAGGCGTTTGCGATGCCAAGCGCTGCGCATCGTCGCCAGTGGCAAAACCCAGCGGCAGAACGTAGGTTTCCGCCTCGGCGTCGGCGTAATCGACGCGCACTCAGCGCCAGATATTTAGCATCGGGCGACTCGGTCGCGGCCAAGAGCACGGTGTCAGTAATGGTTACATTCTGAATGATGCGGGCTTTGCCTGCGAACCAGCGGCGCGACGGCAACCAGCCGCGCAGCGCCGTCTCGAATTGTGCCTTTCCGCGGCGCTTGAAGAGTTCCTCCCAATTCGCGTGCAGATTAATGCGCGGTATCTGATCGTGCATTATGGCGTCCGTTGCCGCGGCCGATTGTTCCAGCGAGAACCAATAGAACGTGTGGGGACCCAGAGTGAGCAAGTATGGCAATTTGCCAATAGGGGGAAATTTCGTGTGGCCGAACGACTCAACCGGCACATATCCTTCATAGGAGGACAAATCGAGCTCGACATACTGCGAAAATCGCGAGAGGTTCGCCACCACGAGCACTGTGTCGCCCTCGTATTTGCGCAAGAATGCGAGCACTTTAGCGTTATCTGGAAGCAGAAAATCGAGCGTGCCGCCGCCGAACGCAGGGTGCTGGTGCCGCACGGCAATTAATCGCTTGATCCACCACCAAAGCGATTGCGGATTGTTTCGCTGCGTTTCGACATTCACCGTTTCATATAAATACTCGGGATCGATGACGACCGGCAAATACAACCGCTGCGGGTTGGCATGCGAAAAGCCGGCGTTGCGATCGGCGCTCCACTGCATGGGGGTGCGCACGCCGTTGCGATCGCCCAAGTAAATATTGTCGCCCATGCCGATTTCGTCGCCGTAATAAATCACCGGGGTGCCGGGCAACGAAAAAAGCAGCCCATGCATTAATTCGATGGTGCGGCGATTGTTGTTCAACAGAGGAGCCAATCGGCGGCGAATGCCCAAGTTTATTCTCGCCTGCGGATCGTGAGCGTAAACGCGATACATGTAATCGCGTTCTTCGTCGGTCACCATTTCTAACGTGAGTTCATCGTGATTGCGCAGAAACAGCACCCACTGGCAATTGGGAGGAATTGCTGGCGTTTGCTGCAAAATATCGACAATCGGGAAGCGATCTTCCATTTGCTTGGCCATGTATAGCCGCGGCATTACCGGAAAGTGAAACGCGGTGTGGCATTCATCGCCATTTCCAAAATAAGCGACGGCGTCTTCCGGCCATTGATTGGCCTCGGCCAATAGCATGCGGCCCGGAAAACGCTCGTCAACGTAACCCCGCAACTCCTTTAAGAAGGCATGGGTTTCCGGCAGGTTTTCGCACGTGGTTCCTTCGCGTTCGAAGAGATACGGCACGGCATCCAGCCGCAAGCCGTCGACTCCCATGTCCAGCCAAAATGAAACGGCTCCCAGCAGTTCGTGCCGTACTTGCGGATTGTCGAAATTCAAATCGGGCTGATGCGAGTAGAAGCGATGCCAAAAGTAGGCTTTGGCCACCGGATCCCAAGTCCAATTCGACGGCTCGAAATCTTTGAAAATGATGCGGGCATCTTTATATTTATCGGGCGTATCGCTCCACACATAGAAATCACGATAGGGCGAATTGGGCCGCGAACGGCGAGCACGCTGGAACCACGGGTGCTGATCGGAGGTGTGATTCAGCACCAATTCGGTGACGACGCGCAGGCCGCGCGCGTGTGCCTCGCGCAAGAACACTTTGAAATCGCGCAGCGTGCCATACGACGGATGGACATTGGTGTAATTGGCAATATCGTAACCATCGTCTTTTAGTGGCGAGGGATAGAACGGCAAGACCCAAACGGTTGTTATGCCCAGATCTTGGAGATAGTCGAGTTTGCTGGTCAGACCGGGAAAATCGCCGATGCCGTCCCCATTGCTATCGCAGAAAGCACGAACATGCACCTGATAGATAACCGCGTCTTTGTACCAAAGGGGATTAATTTCCGACGAAACGGGCTTGGTCGTTTCGGCGGTTTGGGGCTGCGACATCGAAGAACCCGCGATGGTTTCGGATACGATCGAGTTGAGTGTGGCTTCCAAAATATACTACCCCTTTGGGCACGACGACTGTAGCGGATGCAGGGACATTAATCCCGAAATTCCGCAGGCAGTTGACCGCGAGAGGCTGCCGCGATTTTCTCCGCGGCCGCCAGATTGACCAAGCAAAGTCTTCACCGAAGCGATGGTCAGTGCTTGTGTGCCGCACGAGTGCGTGCAGCTTTGCGGGCTGATTTGGAACGCTCGCTGGCTGGCCGGGCTGCCGAGGCATTGCCGCCCAAACGCCCTCCTTTTCGGGCAGGTTCCTTGTTCGTCGGCTGACCGGCGCCGGAACCTCCCTTGCGACCGCCGTGGGTCATTTTGTTGACTGTCGCCCAGGCACGGCGCTTGGCCTCTTTTTTAGACGTACCCCGATCTTCGTATCCTTCTTCAATGTGTTCGGCTTGGCGCTTTTGTTTATTGGTATATTTAGATTTGTCACCGCGTGGCATGGTGAGCCTCCTTATTCGAAGTGCGGAAAAGTTGAACTAACTTTCACCTCGAAGAACCAACAAATCTTATGCCGCTCGATCGATTGCTCGCTTCGCCGGCGAATCGCGGGGACGTTTGCTCCAATAAAGAGATCGAACAGTTAACTTTCCGGGCTACTCACTTGCTGCCGGCAGTTGGTCTTTGATTTTGCAATTCTCCTCGCGCACCCTCTTGAATTCCTTCTCCAAGCGGTCGATCTCTTCCTCCGACAGATCTTCCAAATCGACTAAACCCGTCCGCGCCTCGGTAATCGCCCGCAGCAATTCATCAAGCTTCAAATGCAACGCGCGAGCGTCGCGGTTCTGCGTATTCTGGATGACAAATACCATCAGAAAAGTGACAATCGTAGTGCCGGTGTTGATGACCAGTTGCCATGTGTCGGAGAAATGAAAGATGGGCCCGGTGACCGCCCAAACGACGATCACAACAATCGCAATTACGAATGCCCATGCCGAACCTAAAACACGAGCACTCCCCTGTGAGAAACGATGAAATATATCGCGCCAAGTAAAGATTTCGTTCGATGCTTTGTCGACGCGTCCTGCAGACGATTTCCGCGAGCCAGCACGAAGAGAATGATCGTTGGCTTGTTTGCGATTTGTATTCATTTTGCGGGTTAGTTACATAAATTGTCACTACAGAACGCTCGTTTTGGTTCCCGCCGCATTTTCAATGCCGCGAAGTCTGGATCGACCTTCACCATGACACGGCGGGCCAAATTTGGTTAGATTTCAACCATAATGGCTAGCAATCCATCAGATGTGTCAACGATCGGTTGCGACCAAGGCCTATTCGACTTGTCAAATTTTCGGCCCCTGAATTGCGAGTGCCACTTGATTTGACCCGAACGATTGTAGTTGTTAACGAGGATTCTCCATGCAGTTGCACCGCGTCGAAGGTCCCCAGAATAAAACTTCGAAAAATGTCGCCCAATCAATAACGGGGACGCTTCAAAGTCCGCAGCTTAATCGTCGCCTGCCGATCGGCGCGGAACTCCAATCGGACTGCGCGGTTCACTTCCGAGTTTGGGCGAACAAGCCTAAACGCGTTGAATTGGCGCTAGTGACCAGTCCATCGAATCCGCCTGTGCTATTTCCGATGGAAGCGGAATCCGACGGTTATTGTTCGCTGCGATCCATGGAGGCCAAAATCGGCATGCGCTATGGCTTTCGCCTTGACGGTGGAGAGCAGATTTATCCCGATCCTGCCTCTCGCTTTCAACCCGATGGACCTGCCGGGCTTTCGCAAATTATCGACCCAAACGGTTTTCAATGGACCGACGAGCGGTGGGCAGGCCCCAAACCGCTAGGACAAGTCGTTTACGAAATGCACCTGGGCACTTTCTCGCCGGAGGGGACTTGGGCTGGCGCGATGCGCGAGTTGCCCGAGCTTGCTCGCATTGGCATTACGCTGATCGAGGTGATGCCGGTGGCCGATTTCCCCGGCAAGTATGGCTGGGGATACGACGGCGTATCGATGTTCGCCCCCTCGCGCCTGTATGGACAGCCCGACGATTTTCGCCGCTTTGTCGATACGGCGCATTCGCTGGGTCTGGGCGTAATTCTCGACGTGGTGTTCAACCATTTCGGCAATATCGACAACTACTTGGGCGTGTATTCGGAGCACTATCATACGAGCAAATACCAAAACGAATGGGCGGCGGCCATCAACTTCGATGGGCCGCATTGCCATGGAGTGCGCGAGTTTTTCACCGCGAACGTGCGTTATTGGGTGCAGGAATTTCATCTCGATGGATTTCGCTACGACGCGACGCAATCGATTTTCGATTGCTCCGGCGAGCACATTTTAGCGGTGGTAAACGCGGCGGCACGGGAAGCTGCGGGCAATCGCCGAGTTTACCTCGTCGCCGAAAACGAACCGGAAGATGTGCGGCTGGTGCAATCGCCCGACCAGTGCGGTTATGACATGGACGCGATGTGGAACGATGATTTCCATCACGCTGCGCATGTGCGGCTCACGGGGAACAACCCTGCCTACTACTCCGATTTCCTCGGCACAACTGCCGAATTGGCGGCGGCCGTGAAGTGGGGTTTCATTTATCAGGGGCAGTATTCCCGATGGCAGGAAAAACGGCGCGGTACGCCAACGCGCGGCTTGCGCACGAATGCCTTTGTGAGTTTTCTACAAAACCATGATCAGGTTTCCAATTCTCCCACCGGCCAGCGGATTCAGCAGTTGACCAGTTCAGGAAAATACCGCGCGATGACCGCGCTATGGCTTGTTGCCCCACAAACGCCGCTGTTTTTTCAGGGGCAGGAATTTGCGGCCAGCGCGCCCTTTCAATTTTTTGCCGATTACCAGGGCGAAATCGCCGAGGCGATTCGCAAAGGCCGCGCGGATTTCCTTTCGCAGTTTCCCACGGTCGACACGCCCGATGGTCGCAAATCGCTGCCGAATCCGCTTGATCCGGCGGTATTCGAGCGATGCAAGTTGGATTTATCGGAGCGTGAGCGTCACAGCCAGATTTACCAATTCCATATCGATTTGCTGAAATTGCGGCGCGAGGATCCGGTGTTTTGCCGACAGAGAGCCGATCTATTGGAAACGGCAGTGCTTACCGGCGACGCTTTGATAGTGCGATATTTCGGCGATGACAATGACGATCGGCTGGTGATTGCCAATTTCGGCGCCGATTTGCACATGGTCGTGCTCGCGCATCCGCTACTGGCGCCCCCTATCGGTAAAAAGTGGCGGAAGATATTCGACACCAATCAGCGCTGCTACGGTGGATTGGGAGGCGCACCGCTGGAGCGGAGTGAGGATTGGTTTCTTGCCGCCGAGTGCACTATTGTTTTGCGCAGTTGCGGCCGACCAGCAAAAAACGCACGGTCAATCGGCGGGCGCACAGCAAGGCCCAAACCAACCGAACCCCGCGCAACAGTAATGAAAACTCCCATTTTGCATCACATGCCTTGGTCGTCTGTTCCGGATCGGAATCCGGAAGTGCTGTTGGAGCGCGAATGGCTGGTAACCAATGGGCTTGGCGGCTATGCGTCGGGCACGGTGTGCGGCGCGTGCACTCGGCGATATCACGGTTTGCTCATTGCCGCCCTGGCCGCTCCGTTGGGCCGCTTTGTGATGTTCAACCATCTGGCTGAAGAATTGAAACTGGAAGACCGCAAGGTGCTGCACTTGGGGGGCGAGGAAGCGCCAGGCCGCGATCCGAAACGACACTCGGAATTATTGGGCGAGTTCCGTGTTGAAACAGGCCTTCCCATTTGGCAATACGAAGTTGGTTCGGTGCGGTTGGAAAAACGCGTGCTGCTGCCCTATTTGCAAAACACCGTCTTCGTTATCTATCGCTTGCTGGCGGCCCCTGGAAGCGTGCGGTTGCGTTTGCGGCCTTCGCTGCACTTTCGGCCGCACGAAGCGCCGGTCAGCGATCCGCACCGGCACCCGTATGCGCTCACGGCTGTGCAAGACCGCATTGAAATTCGCGGCGAGCCGGCCCCGCCGCTGCGAATGCAAATGAGAGCCCAGAAGGAAAACTTCGTGCTCGACGGCTGCTATCGGCAGATTTTTTATCGAGTGGAGAAATCGCGCGGATATGAATCGGAAGGAAGCTTGTGGAGCCCAGGTTATTTTCGGGCCGATTTGAAGCCGGGTGAGGAGGCGGCGTTCATCGCCTCGACAGAAACGTGGGATGTTATTTCGGCGGTCGAACCCAAGAAGGCGCTCGAGTCGGAATTGGCGCGGCAGGAAAAGTTGCTGTATCAGGCCCATCCGCAGGCGCAGGAAGGATTTCCGGCTGAGTTGGTGTTGGCGGCCGATCAGTTCATTATTCGTCCGGTGACGCGCGTGGCCGATGCCGCCGCCGCGCACGCCGCCGGCGACGACGTGCGGACCGTGATCGCCGGTTATCATTGGTTCACCGATTGGGGGCGCGACACAATGATCAGCCTCGAAGGGCTGACGCTGCTTACGGGCCGCACGGCAGAAGCAGGCTATTTGCTGCGGACGTTTGCGCGCTATGTGCACGACGGGCTGATTCCCAATTTGTTCCCTGAAGGGGAAAATCAGGGGCAATACCACACAGCAGATGCGACTATGTGGTATTTCCACGCGCTGGAGCGTTATCTGCAAGCCGCCGAGGATTGGGAAACGCTTAAGCTGCTCATGCCGACGTTGCACGACATTGTCGAGCATCATTTGCGCGGCACGCGTTTTGGCATTCACGTGGATGAAAAAGACGGATTGCTTTCGCAAGGCGCGCAAGGCTACCAGCTCACGTGGATGGATGCCAAAGTGGGCGATTGGGTCGTCACTCCACGGCGCGGTAAGGCGGTAGAAATTAACGCACTGTGGTACAACGCCTTGCGGCTGTTGGAGGGCTGGAGCCATCGGGTAGGAGATGACGCGGCAGCGAATCGGCTGGCGCAGCTTGCCGAGAAAACGCAGCGCTCGTTCAACGAACGTTTCTGGTATGGGCAGGGAAATTATTTGTACGACGTGGTGGATGGAGAGAACGGGGACGACGCGGCGCTGCGCCCCAATCAGGTGTTTGCGATTTCGCTGGATCATCCCATATTGGACAAAGCCCGGTGGAAGGCGGTCATGGAGCAGGTGACAAATCATTTGCTCACACCAATGGGCTTGCGAAGCTTGGCGCCTGAGCACCCCGATTACAAGCCGACGTACGATGGCGATTTGCGCTCGCGCGATGCGGCTTATCATCAAGGGACAGTATGGGCGTGGTTGATTGGACCCTATATCGACGCGTGGCTGCGCGTGTATCCGTACGAGGCCGAGCACGCGCATAAATTGCTCGATGCGTTTGAGAACCACATGAACGAGGCATGCATCGGTTCGATCAGCGAAGTTTTCGATGCCGAACCCCCCTACAAGCCGCGGGGCTGCATTGCGCAGGCATGGAGCGTGGCCGAGGTGCTGCGGGCAGGAATCAAGACCAGTGCGGCGCGCGGTTCAAAGTCAGCCGTGAAAGCTCAGGCCTTGTAGAACTGCCGGTAAAAGTAATAAACCGCCAGCGTAAAGCCGATGAGAACGACGATTTTGCGTACTACGCTGCGGTCGATTTTCTGCGCCAGCAGTGCGCCGACGAAGCCCCCCACGATCGAACAAGCAATCATTGGTCCGGCGAGCGTCCAATCGATTTCACCTTTTGTTAGAAATATCGCCAGCGCCATGATGTTGATGGAAAACGCCAGGCAGTTTTTCAGGCCGTTCACCACGTGAATATCGGCTAGCCCCATCAAACCTAGCGCGCTGAGCATGAGAATGCCAATGCCAGCGCCGAAATACCCGCCGTAGATCGCCACGAAAAACTGAAACGCGACAATGGCGGCGACCGTCCCGCCGCTGGGTTGGGCATGCGGCGCGCCGATGCCCGTCCACTTGGCAATTTGTGGCTGCAGTACGAACAGCACGGCTGCCATCAAAATGAGCCACGGCACCAAGTCGCTAAACTGATTGGGGAAGGCGACGACCAACCATCCGCCAATCAAGCCGCCGACCAGGCTGGGGGGCAACAGCCATTTCAACCACTGCTTGGAATGCACAAGTTGACCGCGATATCCCCAGGCCGCCGCAAAAATGCCGGGAATCAATGCCATGGTGCTGGTCTGATTGGCAACCACATCGGCGTGCTTGTGATCGCCCAGTTTATGGAACAAAACGGCGGTTAGGACCGGAAAGGTGAGCAATGTGCCACCCCCGGCGACAGAATTCACCGCGCCGGCAAACAGAGCCGCAGAGCACACTAAAAAAATCTCCCAGTTCATCGTGCCGAGTGTAATCGCTGTCCAACAGGGAAACTAGCGTAAACTCGGCAAACCACTGGAAGGCTATTGAGCCGCGCGATATACTCTGGCGCGCGACGGCGGGCTTCTATTGTTCAAGCGCGGTGCAAGCACCGCGGCTAAATACACCCCCTCACCCGTTCACTTTTCAGGATGCCTTACCTCATCGGCACGGATGAAGCCGGTTACGGACCTAATTTGGGTCCGCTGGTGGTCACTGCCACGGTGTGGGAAATCGACGATGGCATCGAGTGCGCGAATTTGTATCGCCAGTTGCGCAAGTTCATCGTCAAATCAGTCGAAAAGGCGACAAAGAACCGCATCGTGTGGGCCGATTCGAAAGTCGTTTACAAAAACGGGGATGGGCTCGACCATTTAGAGCGCGGCGTTTTGGCGGCGCTGGCGATGCTCGACCAGTTGCCCGACGAATGGAGCGCGCTCTGGCGGCGGCTTGATCCAGTGTGTGAAGCGCGCTTGAGCGATCTACCCTGGCACAGCGGTTATTCGACCTCGGTGCCGATGTGGCTCGAGTCCGACGGCCTGCTCGATTTGGCAATTCGCCTGCGCGACGGAATGCATTCGGCAGGCGTGCGCTTGAAAGGCATCATCAGCCGCGGCGTATTTCCCGACGAGTTCAATCGATTGTGTGTCGAATGTGCGAACAAAGCCGACGCTCTCTCACGCATCACGCTGGGTTTAGTTGTCGAAGCGCTCAAGTTAATCGACGATCAACCGGTGCACGTGTACTGCGATAAGCATGGCGGGCGCAATCGGTACCACGAGCTGTTGCAGTCACAATTTCCCGACGATTGGATCGAGGTGCGAGTCGAATCGGCCGCTGAAAGTTCCTATCGTTTCGGTCCCGAAGAGCGCCGCGTGGAAGTCGGCTTTTGGGTGGAAGGTGAGCGGTTTTTGCCGGTTGCCTTGGCGTCGATGGTTTCCAAGTACTTGCGTGAAACGGCAATGCGCCCATTCAATCAGTTCTGGTGCCAGCGCATGCCGGGCTTGCGCCCACGGCCGGCTATCCGGTCGATTCATACCGTTTCAAAAAACAGATTGCCGCGGTACAGCGCGAACTGGCGATCGACGACGCTATTTTGTGGCGCCAGCGGTAATTTAAATTTCCTCGCCTTCGTCCCTCGATCCTCGGCCCCTTTCCATGCTCCTCTACATTGTGCGTCATGCCTGGGCCGAAGAGCGCGACGATTCGCGCTGGCCAGGTGACACTGCGCGGCCGCTTACCGACGAAGGCCGGAAGCGGTTTGCGAAAATGATGAAACGGCTGGTTGACGCCGAGTTTTCTCCGGCGGCGATCGCCACCAGCCCCCTTGCGCTGCCGAGAAACCGCCGAATTGATTGCGGAGAAGGTTTCCAACCGTCCGTCCATTACGCTGCTGGAAGCACTGGCGCCGGGTTCTGATTTGGCAGACTTGCTAAAATGGACAGCCAATCAAGACGGCATTGATGTTGCTTGGGTGGGGCACTCTCCCGATGTCGAACGGCTTACATCGGAATTATTAGGCGGTCGCGAGTTTTCGATTCGCTTTGCCAAGGGGGGCGTCGCGGCGATCGAATTCGACGGTCCAGTGACAGCAGGCGCAGGGCAATTGCGTTGGTTCGCGACGGCCAAATTACTCGGTGTGTGAAGCCAGTCGACCGCGATCTGTATTCTCCACGACGCCCAAATCGCGGCAGCTTGTTGCCGGTAACGGCGGTTGATAAATTGCAGGCGCGGGCACAGCCAGGTGTCCGCTGGCAGTTCCGTCGAGCGAATTCCCCGAGTGCCAGGTGCTGCCGTTTTACACTGATTAATTTAATGCACGATGTCAAAGCCGAACGGTTCGTCACGCCACATAGGGCCAACGACATGATGGAATCGGCCGATGCGGATACAGTCGAATACTTTAATCTGGTTCTCGGTGTGAAGCTCACAAAGCAGGAAAAGTCGGATCTCATGGCATTTATGCGGGCGTTGTGAGCTGGGGGCTGCGTGCGACACAATTCTATTTCCACGGCGATAAGATAGAATTGGAATATGCCCCAACCAAGCGACGAACTCTACCAAGATCGCATCATCGATTACTTCGAAGAGCCATACCATCGCGGCAAGTGCGCAACTTGCACGCACGCGCATGAAGACGACAATCCACTATGTGGCGACGTGGTGCGCGTCGAGTTGGCGGTAAACAGCGGCCGCGTGGAGCAAGCGTGGTTCAGTGGCGAAGGCTGCTGCATCAGCCAGGCGGCAGCCTCGATGTTGGTCGAAGCGGTGGAAGGCAAAACGCTCGACGAAGTTCAGAAATTCACCGGCGAAGACATGCTGCGGCTGTTCGGCGCGCGGCTTACGCCCAATCGCCAGAAGTGCTGCCTGTTGAGTTGGCGCGTGCTGCAAAGCGCGCTATTTGCACCGGTTAAGCAAGAACCAAATCAATCACAAATCAACAAGAATGAATGAGAGCCTAGGATGCGCCGATGCAGGCGGCTATGCAATTTGAGTCTTTTCATTTATTCAAATGAATCACTGCATCCTTGGCGGTATTTGAGGTCGGGTTCGGTAAACTATCGCCGCTAAATTCGTGTTATTCGCAATGAGAAATGTTTGAGTTGCAACCACTCGACGTGATTCGCCTCCGCGAAGATTTTCCGATCCTCGCCGCGCGACGGCCCGACGGCAAACCACTGGTTTATCTCGACAACGCCGCCACCACGCAGCGTCCGCGGCAAGTGATTCAAACCATTGTCGACGTATACGAACAGAACTACGCCAATGTACACCGTGGCATTCATTGGCTCAGCGATCAAACGACCGATCTGTACGAAGCGGCGCGAGAAAATTCGCACCTTCGTTAATGCCGCCGCGTGCGAGGAGATCATCTTTACCCACGGCACGACCGAGAGCATTAACCTGGTGGCCCGCAGTTGGGGCGACGCGAATGTGAAATCTGGCGATGAAATCCTGCTTACGGAGCTGGAACATCACTCCAATATTGTGCCTTGGCAGCAATTGGCCGTGCGCGCGGGGCGCAAATCCGCTGGCTGCCGATTGCCGACGACGGCCGCTTGCGCATCGACTTACTCGACTCGTATCTCACCGAGCGCACAAAGCTCGTCGCCGTGGCCGCGGTGTCGAACGTGCTGGGCACGATCAATCCCGTTGCAGAAATTGCTCGCCGCGCCCACTCTGCTGGCGCGATTGTGCTCGTCGATGCCGCACAAAGCGCGCCCCATTTGCCGCTTGACGTCCAAAGCCTCGGGGCTGATTTCGTGGCCTTTAGCGGCCACAAAATGCTGGGACCCAGCGGAGTAGGAGTGCTCTGGGGCCGCCGCGAGGTTTTAGAAGACATGCCGCCTTTTTTGGGTGGCGGCAGCATGATCCGCCGAGTACGCACGGATGGTTTCGAGCCCGCCGAACTACCCGCCAAATTCGAAGCCGGCACTCCGCCGATTGTGTCCGCGATTGGGCTCGGGGCGGCGATTGACTATTTGCAGCAAATTGGACGAGAGCGAATCGCCCAGTACGAAAGCCAACTCACTGCGCATGCGGTTGAGGTGCTTTCGAATATCAAGGGTGTCCGCCTCATTGGGCCGCTTTCAAGGCCAGCGCCGGCGTCTCCGAGTTCCGATCTGGATCGACCGATGTCCCAGCCCTGCCTCTCCCCGCTGATCATTCCGGCATCCTTAGCTTTGTCGTCGAAGGCATTCATGCGCACGACGTTGCCCAATTGCTTGACCGCCACGGCATCGCCATTCGCGCAGGCCACCACTGCGCGATGCCATTGCACAAGCGACTGGGACTAACGGCCACGAGCCGCGCTAGCTTCTATTTCTACAACACGCTTGAAGAGATCGAGACGCTCGGCCGTGCCCTGGAAGACGCCAAGAGAGTGTTCCGTCGCAGTTAGAGGAACGTCCCAGCTTGCGAATGCACAAATTGGGTAACTTTTGCTCAAAACATCTGGCGGCAACAAGCCCTTTGTGCCTCACCCGGACTGTAAATTATCAATCTTCCATCTAAATCGGCCGCGGCGCGCCGATTGTCGCGCGCGCCCACTGGCGCGCCAGGATTTTACAATTTGCTCTTCAACCTCCCGGCGATTGGCATGTTTGATTCGCAATCGCATTGCAGGTGATAACTTACGCGACAATTTGCGCGATATCAGATCCCTCGGCATGATTTCTGCCATAGCCTGGGTGCAGCTTCGGGCAGCCAAGCTGCCGTACGAATACACAAGCACGAAAGGGTCGCCAGCCATGTCAACTGTACAATCTGCTTCGATCGATATCTTTCCGAACGGCACTGACGGCGTCGCCGCCATGAATCAGAGCGCCGAAGTCGCTGAGCTGCAGTCGCGGCAGGAGATGCTCACATGCACTTTGGCTGCACAGGAGAAAATTGAAACCATCCGCAGCGAGTACGCTATCCTCCGCCGGCTGGTTCATCGAATTCGTGAGTTGAAAGCGGATGAGAGTACCGTCGCAATCTCAAAAGACACTTCGTCGACGACCTGTTTCGGCAGAAGGAAAGCCTCGAAAGTCTGGCTACTTCATTGGTTTGCTTCTTGGAATAAGCCCCTAAGTTCGGTCGACGGTGGACAATAAGTTGTCATTGGGCGGAATTGGGGGTAGGCTGACGCCGAGAGACGGGTCCAGACCGGATGACTTCATGGACTCTCCAGAAGTAACAAGCCCACAGATTTCGGCATGACAGCGGCGCCAGCTACTGAGGTAAAGGCAACGAGCGACGGCCATCGAGCTTTGCTGGGGGTATCAGAAGCCATCGTCTTACACCACGACTTGCCTACTCTGTTTCAGGCGCTGGCGGGTCAGCTTCATCAGGTGGTGCAGTTCGATGGCCTCGCTCTTGTCTTGCACGAGGCGGCGAGAAATGCAATGCGTCTGCACTTGCTGGAGACATCCGACTCCACCGCCCAGCAACTCGCGCGTAGAAATTCCGATTGAAGACGATCCAGCAGGACTAGTATGGCAAGAGCAGCAACCACTCACTGCGTCAACGATTGACGATCTGCGGCGCTGGCCGCGATTCTTGGAATGGGTGCAGCAGTTTGAAGTCCAAAGCCTCTGTTGGCTTCCGCTGACCACGGCCCGCCGGCGACTTGGAGCTTTGGTATTCGCGTGCAAGCGGCCGTCAGCATACGATTCCGCAGATATTGACTTCCTGCGGCTCGTTGCGAACCAGGTGGCCGTGGCTATCGATAACGCCTTGGCTTTTCAGGAAATCGCGGCGCTGAAGGACCAGCTTTCGCAAGAAAAGGCCTATCTTGAGGACGAGGTTCGCACTGAGCACAACTTCGGAGAAATTGTCGGCCAAAGCGGCGCAGCTACGCCGCGTCCTCAAGCAGGTCGAGACCGTCGCCGCGACAAGTTCCACCGTGCTCATTCGCGGCGAAACTGGCACCGGAAAGGAACTCATCGCCCGCGCCGTTCACGAACTCAGCCCGCGGCGTGAGCGCACATTTGTGAAGCTAAACTGTGCAGCCATTCCGACGGGCCTCTTGGAGAGCGAGCTGTTTGGACACGAGAAGGGCGCGTTTACCGGCGCTGTCTCGCAGAAAGTCGGCCGTTTCGAGCTGGCCCACAAGGGAACGCTATTCCTCGACGAGATTGGCGACATTCCCTCGGAGCTGCAACCGAAGCTTCTGCGCGTGCTGCAAGAACAGGAGTTCGAGCGTCTGGGCGGCACGAAGACCATTAAAGTGGACGTGCGTTTGGTGGCTGCCACCAATTGCGATTTGGCTGCGATGGTGGCCGATCGCAGATTTCGCAGTGATCTTTACTACCGCCTGAACGTATTTCCGATCGTGCTGCCGCCGCTACGAGAGCGCCGCGATGACATTCCGCCACTGGTCCGCCACTTTACGCAGCGGTTCGCCGGGGAATGGGCAGGCGGATCGAGACGATTCCGTCGCGGCGTCATGGAGGCGCTGGTTCAATATCCTGGCCCGGCAACATCCGCGAGCTGCAAAACGTCATTGAGCGTGCGGTGATCCTTTCTCCCGGCCGTGCGCTTCAGGTTCCGCTCGGCGACCTGGAACCGGTGTGATTCGCGAGGCAGCGACTTCAGCGGACCATGCGGTCACGCAGCCCGCCGAAACGGCTACTCCGCCGGGCGAGCCGGTGACACTGGCCGATGCGGAGCGTGAGCACATCATCGCCGCGCTCCAGGAAACGGACTGGATCGTCGGCGGACCCAAAGGAGCCGCGCGCGCCTGGGCATGAAGCGATCGATGTTGTATTGGAAGATGAAAAAGCTCGGCATCTCTCGGCCCGAGTAGCGCACGCCAATTGGCGCTGCGCGCGCCTGCTGGCGCGCCAAATTCGGCAGCCTCCGCTCGTGATCGCGAGCCGACGTGCAGCGCCGCACAGATTTGTGTGAAGAAATGTGTGCAGACGCTCATTACACTCTTCTTAGTCGGGCTGGGCTTGTTGATCATTCGCGAAATGCGGACGGCTAGTCCGATCATCAACTTTCGCGTTCTTGGCGAAAGAAATTTCGCAATCTGTTGCATCATCATGTTTTTCGCTTTCGCCGTGATCTACGGCGCCAGCATCGCACTGCCAGGTCTGGTCCAATCGCTCATGGGCTATGACGCGCTGCGCTCTGGGTTGATCATGTCTCCATCGGGCGCGTCGTCGTTGACTGCCATGGTGCTCGTCGGCTTGCTGATGGCGCGCGGGACCGACGCGCGGCTGCTCATCGCAGCCGGACTGGCGGTCATGGCGGCCGCCAATTACTGGATGGTGCGGCTGAATCTGGAGGTCGGCCCGTGGCAAATGGTTGGGCCCAGAATGCTGCTGACGCTTGGCATGGGTTTGATGTTCGCGCCAACCAGCGTGGCGGCCTACAAATACGTCCCGCCGCATCTGCGGGGGGCGGCAGTTGGATTGCTCAGCCTGCTGCGAACCGAGGGAGGAAGCGTGGGCACCTCGATGGCTTCGACGATCCGAGAGCGGCGGCTGCAACTGCATTTGTCGCGCATCGGCGACGGGCTCACTCCGTTGAATCACCATGTCCAGTCGTTTTTACAATCCGCTCAGCAGACGTTCCAGCAATGGAGCGGCGATCCGTCGCGATCGCGCTTGATGAGCGTGGACTCGCTCGATCAACTGCGCCAACAACAAGCCTTGTCGCTGTCGTACTTCGACGTGTTTTGGATCGGCGTCGTCCTGTCCGCCGTGCTGGTTGTTCTGGTCCTGCTGCTAAAGCGCTCGGTGACTGAAAAGGGCGAGCACATCTCGGCGGAGTAGTGCAAGGCAAACGAAAGGCCGCCGCGCATATAGTCTGAAACGGACGGGCTATAGCCTGGCGGCATTGCGCAAGGCAGCGATATTCTCCGCCACGCTCACGGAGTTGTTGAAAACGGCCGTACCCGCCACGGCAATGGTCGCGCCGGCTTTGGCGGCCAGTGCGATGGTGGCCGTGTGGATTCCCCCATCCACCTCAATGTGCACATGCGAGCGCTTTCGATCAGCAAGCATCTTTTTAAGCCGTGCAATCTTTTCGACGCTCTCTGGAATAAACTCCTGCCCGCCAAAGCCGGGATTTACCGTCATTACCAACACCTGATCGACATCGCCCAGCACTTCTTCCAGCGCCACCAGCGGCGTGGCTGGATTGAGCGTCACGCCCACCTGCACACCCAGTTCGCGAATTTGCTGAAGTGTGCGATGCAAATGCGGACAAGTTTCCACGTGGACGATGATCAAGTCGGAACCGGCTTGAGCGAAATCGGCCAGATAGCGTTCGGGCTGGTCGATCATCAAATGCGTTTCGATGATCGCGCCGGCTTTGACGACCAGCGGCTTGATACACTTCACTACGTGCGGCCCCATCGAGATATTGGGCACGAAATGTCCGTCCATCACGTCGACGTGAATCCGCTTGATGTTCGAGGCCAGCGCATCGGACACTTGCTGCCCCAGCCGGGCAAAATCGGCGGCAAGAATGGAGGGGGCAAGTTCAATCATTGAGTTGTGGGCATGTCGCAAGTTTAGGTTTTTGGGCGCGCTGCGGCAACGGCACATGGAAAGTTATGAGCGTCAAGGTTTAGTGTTTTCAGCCGGCTAAACAGGGCCGACCGAAATTGAAATAATCCGGAGTTGCGACGCGCATGCATTTCGACGGTCAATGCTCGCTCATCTCACCTACCGTCCTACAGGTTCTCTGGCTGGATTTCCGGCTGAGCCGGCTGAGGGGAGCTTTATTTCCCGTCCGGCCGAATCGAAACACTCGAGCACAAGGTGCTCGGGCGAGGCTTCTTCCTTGCCGAACACCTGAATGTCCATATGTCCCTGGTCTTCGAGCTTCGCGATCTCGCGGCGTTTTTTATTGTGCAGATAGTTGGCCACGACCTCGGCCACCGTGACCGACACGCGAGACACCCCTTCGCGCTGGGCGGCGAACATGAGCAGCCGCACGACTTCGATCGCCATGCTTTCGGCGGTTTTCACTTCGCCCGTGCCGCTGCAGCAGGGGCAATCTTGATATACGCTCCGCTTCAGCCCCGGTCGAATGCGCTGCCGCGTCATTTCAATCAGACCAAACGGGCTTGTGCGCAGAATTTTTGTGCGGGCGCGGTCGCGCTTCATGGCTTCGCGCAGGGCCCGCTCGACGTTGCGGCGGTGCCGCTCTTTGCGCATGTCGATAAAATCGTTCACGATCACGCCTCCCAAATCGCGCAGCCGCAACTGCCGCGCGATTTCCTTGGCGGCCAGTTGATTCATTTGATAGGCGGTTTCCTCGGCGCTGTCGTCCGCGCGGAAATTGCCGCTATTCACGTCGATGGCCACCAGCGCTTCGGTCTGATCGATCACGATCGAGCCCCCCTGCTTCAACGGCACCTTGCGCAGGTGAATTTTAGCGATCTCGTTTTCGATGCCGTATTTGTGGAACAAAGGCTCCTTGCCCTCGTAAAGCTGCAGCCGGCTCACAAACCGCGGCATGACGATTTGCAAAAATTCCTTGGCACGTTCGTAGGCGGCGGGTTCGTCGATGTAGATTGAATCGACTTCGCCGGTGAAAATGTCGCGAATCGTCCGAATGATCATGTCGCTTTCTTCGTAAATCGTCACCGGCGCGGGATGCTTTTTGATCCGCCGCGTAATGACCTTCCACAGCCGCAACAGATACGCCAAATCGCGCGAAATTTCTTTCTTGGTGCGATCGGTTCCGGCCGTGCGAACGATAAAGCCAAGACCGCGCGGCGGATTCAGCTCAGCCATAATGTCGCGCAGCTTTCGGCGTGCTTCTTCGTCTTCAATTTTTCGCGAAACGCCCACGCGCCCCAGCGCCGGCATCAGCACCAAATAGCGCCCCGGAATGCTGATGTACGTGGAAAGCGTGGGACCTTTCGTGCCGATCCCCTCTTTGATGACTTGCACTAGCAATTCGTCGCCGCGGCGCAGAACGTCTTGAATGGGCGGCTTGATGCGCGGCCGGGACCCCGGTCGAAAGCCGCGGCGCCTTCCGCGCGGTTGCCGCGGGCCATCTTCATCGAAATCTTCGTTTTCGTCGCCGTCGGCAGGCAGTTCGTCGGCGGCTGGCGGTGCGTCATCGCTGTGCACTGGCTCGTCGCGGCGCTGGCGGCCGCCGTAGTCGATCGGCTTCTCGGGATCGTAGCCACCTTGGCGAAAATATTGCGATTCGAGATCGCTAATGTGCAAAAATCCATTGCGGCCCACGCCGAAATCGACGAACGCAGCTTGAATGCTGGGTTCGATATTAACCACGCGTCCTTTATAGATATTGCCGACATAATTATCTTGGCTGCTGCGCTCGATGTAGAGCTCTTCCAGCATGCCGTCTTCGACAATGGCAATGCGGCACTCTTCGGGCTGCGATACGTTAATAAGCATTTCCTGTTTCATTGCAAGACATTCAACTTTCTATGGTTCGTGAGCTTGATGGAGCCGGCGTGTCCGCACGCCAGACTGTTATTGTGCTTGTGTTTTTGACGACAACTCGCCGCTCTTTCTCATTCAATTTCAACTCGTGTTCGGGTGAGGAAGGATCCTTCGTACTCTAAATCTTGAATTTGAAGTAATTCGAGAACTTCGCGCGGGCGCGCGCTTCCTTCCGCTTCGACGCGTAATTTCATACGAAGCAAGCCGTCGGCCTGCTCCAGCTCGATCACGAGCGGCCGTAAATCGAGCGGCTTCGCGCGGCCTTCGCGCTCGATCGGCAACGCCTCTTGTTCTCAGCGCCCAGGCGATTCGCTCGGCAAGTGCGCACTGGCGCGAGACTGGAATGGGTGTTTCGAACGTCACGCTGGTGACGCGAGCTTTGCGATCGGGCGCCGGTAATACTTCGATGTCTCTAATGCCCATGCCCGGCGGCAACTGGTCAGTTAATGCCGCGCGCAGCGACGCGGCGCGTATGCTCTTCGGCCAAATCGAGTTCCAGCAATTCATCAGCTCCCGCAATGCCCACCGCCAGAGCGGAAGGAAAATTCAGACGGGGCTTGGGATGGAATCCCTCGGTCATACTTAGAGCCACGCCACAGCGGCGAAGCAATCGCTCCCAGAGTCGTATCAAATCGCGATGGCTGATCCAGCGAAGATCGTCGAGCTTGGTGAAACGGATGCGTACGCGCTGGCGGATCACGGCAGGGTTCAGGATTCGGGGTTCAGGGTTCAGAACGGTCATGGCCTAACGAATTTCCAATTCGGGAGCGATCTTTTGGCGCTCTTCGCGCAGTAAAAGCTTGATTTCTCGTGCGCTCTCCATCGCCATCACGCGCTCGGCGATGGCTTCGCACTGAGGGATGGTCGTCGCACGGACGATGCGTTTGATTTCCGGGGCCGCACTTGGCGGCACGCTAAATTGCCGCAGGCCCATGCCTAAAAGCAATTGCGTGTACGTCGTGCTGCTGCTCATGCGGCCGCATAAGTTCGCGGGTATTTCGGCTTTTTGCGCCGCTCGAATGGTCATGTCGATTAAGCGCAAAATGGCTGGATCGCAAGAGTTGTACAAACCGGCAACATCCTTGTTGCTGCGATCGACCGCCAAGGCATATTGCACCAGGTCGTTAGTGCCGATGCTCACAAAGGCTACCTCTTCGACGAACCTGTCGATCATCATCACGGCCGCCGGCACTTCGACCATCATTCCCACCGGCATCTCGCGGTTAAAGGGAATATTGCGTTCTTCGAGGTCTTCCATCACATCGGCCAAGACCATGCGCGCCTGGCGCAATTCCATAAGCGTGGTGATCAGCGGAAACATCACGTGTACGTTTCCCAGCGCGCTTGCGCGCAAAATGGCGCGCAATTGCGTGCGAAACATTCCTAAATTGCGCAGCGACATGCGAATGCTGCGCAACCCCAACACGGGATTGCGTTCCTCTTCTGGGGCGGCCACTTGGGCAAGCTTATCGGCTCCCAAATCGAGTGTGCGAATCACCACCGGCTTATCTTGCATCGCACGCACGACATGCGAATACGCCTCGAAATGTGTCTCCTCGTTCGGCTCGACTTCAGCCGAGAGATACAAGAACTCGGTGCGGTACAAGCCAATGCCGCGCACGCCGCGCTCCAGGCAATGATCCACTTCATACGGGAATTCGATATTGCCGAACAAGTCGATCGGCACGCCGTCGGCCGTTTCGGCCGGCAAATCGCGCAGTGTTTCAAGCCGAGCTGCCACGGAGAGTTGCTGTTCTTCTTCGTGGCGATAGCGCGCAATCGTTTCTTCGTCGGGCTGCAGAATGACGACGCCTTGGCGGCCATCGATAATTACCAAATCGCCGCCCGAAACGTCCGTTAAAAATGTGCCCACGCCGACAACCGCGGGAATTTCCAAGCCTTCGGCAACAATGGCTGTGTGGCTGCCCGGGCCGCCCATCTCAGTGACGAATCCGCGAACGAATTGCCTGTCGAGATTGGCGGTTTCGCTCGGCGTGAGATCGTGCGCCAGCACGACCACCGGCGAGGTGAGCCGCGAAATCGCCTCTCGCCGCGTGCCGAGCAAATTCCTCAGCAGACGTTTTTCCACATCGATAATGTCGCTGGCCCGCTCGGCAAACGTGCCGCCGGGCAATTCCTGAAATACTTTCGCATAGCGGCGCAGCACGCGGCTGACCGCGTACTCGGGCGAGAAATGTTTTCCGCGAATCATTTCGTCCAGCTCGGCGCGCAGCTTGGGATCGCGGAGAATTTGCAGATGGGCGTCGAAAATGGCGGCATATTGCTCGCCCAATTCCTTGGCGACCGCCTGGCGATTATGCTGCACCTCGACGCCGGCAGCCTCGATGCCCTGCGCCAGCCGCTCTAATTCGCCGTCGACCGCATCGCGCGCGACAAAGCGCCGCGGAATGCGGAAGCCTTCTGTGTCGATCACCAAGGCCTCGCCGATGGCGACGCCGGGTGAAACGGCAATCCCCTGAAGTCGCTGCATGGGATCGGTGTTTCGTTCGCTCAGCGGTGCAGCATGCAGAGACGAAATGCCGAAAAGTCCCGTAGTCGCAATGTCGGAAAGGACTCCAGCGCCTGCCGTAGCTTTTCGACGTTTCGACTCGTTCGACCTTTCGACCGGCTCTGGCGGCTGCGCGCCGAGCGAGCTGGCGGCCGCCGGGGAGGAGATATCTCGCGTTCCCCGCGCGACGTTCAGCTCGAGGTTGATTGGTTGTTGTTTTGTTCGTTTTCCGCGAAGTTGGCGGCAAACAGTTCGACCAATGAATCGATAGCTTGCTGGGCGTCGGGGCCTTCGGCCTCGATCACAAGTTGCGTGCCTTGCTCGGCGGCCAGTGTCATCAAGTTAAGGATGCTCTTGCCATCGACACGGTAGTTGTCTTTCACAAACTCGATTTTGGCTTGGTACTGTTGTGCCAACCGGACGATTAGGTCGGCCGGACGCGCGTGGATGCCCTGCGGGTTCTGTACCACCACTGTCCGAGTGACCTTCACGTCGCTCATTGTTTGCATCGGAATTAGATCCGATTTCGAGCCTCGCGTTTCGAGTTGGAGATTATCTCACCTGCCGAAACGCAAAACCCAAAACTCAGATCCGTCTGCCAATGCGGTTCTCCTAAGTCCCTTCGTCTATGTTCCAAACTGGTTGTTGTCGGCTTCGTCCAGCAGTTGTCGGATTTCGTCGGGCGATTTTGCCTGCTTCAAAAATCGGCAAAACGTGTCGTTGCGCAACTGCCGGGAAATGTTCTCAAGCGCCCGCAAGTGATCGCCGGGGCGATCGGGGGGCGAAATGAGCAAAAAGAAAAGCTGTACTTTTTCTCCGTCGAGGCTGTCGAAATCGACTCCTTCCTGGCTCACTGCCACCGTTCCCACCAAACGATTGACGCTCGGATGCTTAGTGTGCGGCACTGCCACCCCGCGGCCAATGCCGGTCGATCCGAGTTCTTCCCGCTTGAGGATGGCTTTGACGATGCTTTCCATTTCGCCCGGGGCGATTTTGTCGGCTTCCAAAAGTGCCTGCGTCATTTCTCGAATGACCCCTTCCTTGTCATCCGCATTGAGCTTTGCCCGAATCGCCTCTTTACTGATAAAGTCTGCGAACTTCATGAAACGGTTGTCCTTTCTGACCTACAAACGGCAAGGCAAGGGGAGTCATAGCCTTGGCGAATTCTTTGGCGGAAGGCCGGACGAGTTTTACCCGGCCTCGAAGCGCCGACGACTTTAAGGGCGCCCGCCATGCGGGCTTGCTCTCGGTCGCGCAGATTTATTCGCTTGCGGAAGCGCGTTGCTCCCGAACAACGGCTTTCCGATGTCGGCCCTGAACTTTTTCTTTGTACTTTCTGATTTGCTGTTCTAGTTTCTGCACCGCGCCGTCGACGCTCCGCCAAAGGTCGCCCGACTGCTGGGTGGCTACAAAATCGTGTTTATGTTCCGCGTCAACGCGAATATCGACTGCGGGAGTCGTTTCGTGCTCTAAATCGACGGTTACTTCAATCGCCGTCAGGCGCTCGAAATACCGCGACAATCGCTCGACCTTCGCTGTTATTTTGGCTTGCGTAGCGGCGCTCAAATGTCCATGCCGCATGGCGATGTTGATCAGCACGAAGCTATCTCCCTACCGTTAGCGCCGGCCAAAACGTCTGTGCCGGTACTGCGGTGACCTGCCGTCGATAATATATTCAACTGCGGTAATCTAAGCCGGTCATTTTAATGCCAAAGTGCCCGGATTACCAAGGGGTCGTTTGTGCGGGGATAAGCGGGTGGCCGGGTTCCTCCCGCACACCCCACGGCTTTTGCCCGCCGCGCACGGTCTAGCGATTACCGCTAAATATGCAAACTCACACCCAGCCCCAACGTTTGCGCAGGTACCATTCGGTAATGAGCAAACTAACGATTAGCAAGAAGAAAGGCGGGCTGTCCCAAGGCGTGTACTTGGTTTCCGTCTCCACTTCGCGGTCGCGCGGCTCGTTTTTAATGCGTTTCAGCAGATCGGGCAATTGCTCCGGCGCGACGACTTGCCCGCCACTGGCGGCTGTCATTTTGGCCAAACTTGCCATGAGTTCGGGCCGTGCAGCCGCGTTCTCCATTTCCAAATCCTGCTCGAAAACGCTGAAGCGCGCTTTGGCTTCTCCCACTGGAGCACCGTCTTTGGTCGCGTTGACGTCAATCGTGTAATCGCCGGGCTGCACAACATCGCGCAATTGACCGGCCATTTGTTCGGTTTGGCGCGAGAGTGAAACGGGCCTATTGGTCCCGTCGGGGCTAACCAGTTCTGCTTCGTAAGTTGCTCCAGCGAGCGGTTCGCCTTCGGGAGTGCGCGCTCCGCAATAGAAGTCGATTTTTGCCCCCGGCGGGAATCGACGCTGCACCATGCGCAGCCACACGTTTTGATCGCTCGATTCTTCTTTTTTTGCCAACCATAAGATCACCTGTCGCCAGAATCGCTTGTGCTCTTTCTGGAAACCTTGCATGTACCAGTGCCAGGTTGAATCCCCTGCAAACGCCAGAACGCGACCATTGCCCAGTTCGCCGGCCACCAGTAGCGGCTTGCCGTCGGGCGTTACGGCTAACGGACGTGCGGCGGGCTTAAGCGCCTCGAACTTGTTCGCCCCGTCCAGCGGCGGCAATTTTTCCCAGGCTTGCCGATTGGTTTCACGCGAACTCAAGCGCATGGGCGCTTCATAACCGAAACGCGGATCGGGCAACATTTTTATGCCGCTCTTGCCCGGCTGTCCCGGAATAGGCTGCGGCATTAGTTGCAAATCTTCGCGAATTTTGCCATCGAAATCTTGCGTTGAAAGCCGATCCGCCGCTCTCACTTCCAAAGGGAGCACTTCGGCTAGCGCGGTGTTTTGGTAACCGCCGGCCCAAAAACTATGAAACCCGCCCAGCATTATGAACCCGGCGCCTTGATTGATCGCGTCGCGCAAACTCTCGAGGTCTTCTTTGCGAAACGCGGAGGAATCTAAATCGCCGATCATGTAAACGTTGTATTTGCCCGCCTTGAATTTATCGGCCATATTCACCGGCCAGTGTTGGCGATCGCGCTTGTCGATCCATTGAAAATCGACGCGAATGTCGGGTGACGAAGCAAGCGACCGGCGGATAAATGTCAGTTCGGAACGCGGCTCCCCTTCGAGATAGAGCACATTCAACCCGCCATCGAGCACGTTCACAAATGTGCTCAATTCGTTGTTCGTGGTAATGCGCTCACCCGGCTGGGGCGTAGCTCGCACGACTAGCTTCCGTTCCCCCGGCGTTTGCGGTATGTAGTTCATTTCGAACTTGATCTGCTCGCCGTTTTGCTTGGCGCGAAGTTCGGTGGAGGCGACCGGGGTCAGCTTTCCTGGCTCGGTCTCGAATAATAGCTGCACTTGAATGGGCTGATTCACCAAACCTTCGATGCGGGCAGTGCCTGCCACGCTCAGCTCGTTTTTGATGAACACGCTTGGGCTGCAAATCAAATCTGATAGCGCCACGTCGCGCGATTGTGTGGCCGATCGATCCTGGCCGAATGTAATAGTAAATAGCGGCGCCGGCAAATCGTTCAGCCGCCGCGCGGGAAGTTGCGGTTGCGTATCGCGCGGGGCGTAGGCTTGCTGCGAACCATCGGAAAGTAGAATCACACCGGCAAGTCGCTTCCCCGCTTCTCGCTTCATCACATCTTCCAGTGCCGCACCAATGGCTGTCTCTTTACCATCGGCAGTCTTGCCCATGTCGAGCTTCCCGGGAGTGAAATCGACCGGGTTCACGTCTCGATCGAACGTGTAAACCTTCACTTCCAGATTCTGGCCCATATTCGAGAGCTGCGGCAGCGACCCAGCGATTACATCGCGCAGCGCTTCCCAGCGTGGGCGGTCGCCGAACGCGTCGGCCGTTTGCATGCTTTTCGAGCGGTCGGCCAACAGCACCAGTGTGGCAGGCTGCTGGCGGATCTCGGTATACACATGCGTGGGCCGCAACATGGCGGCGATCACCAGCAGAAAAACCAATAATCGCAGCCCGACCAGAATCCAGCGGCGTTGCGGAGGCATCCGCCGCAGTTCGCGGCTGGTGAGCATCATGACGGCCAGCAGCGTCCCGGCGGCCAATACCACCAGCCCATAACTGCCGACAGGATTAAAATACCAGCCGCTCATTCCCTCATTTTAGCAGAAAGCCACGGCTGCAAACGATGACACTAGCCGTCGCGGCACACCAGCACGAAGAGGGACCGGCATAAAGCCATCCGCACAGTCCGGCCGAAATTCACCGCTGCTGCGGGAGAAGCTTTTCCAGGCCTTTGTTCAAGCCGCTTTCCAGCTTGTCGCCAATGTTTTCCAGCGTCGCCCCGAAAAGCTGCAAAATGACGCGGCCGTCCATCAGCGGGTGCGAAAGCGTGCCCGTGATAGGAATGCGGATGGTTTGATCGGGTACCGATTGCAGCTTCGAGTTACCTTGCATCCACTCGCGCTTCAGGGGCACTTCGGCGACCAGCGACAGCGATTCGTCGGCACCGACCGAGCCGCGCGTACGCACGGTGGTATTGCCAATTTGCATGCTCAAGCCTTGGTGATAAACGCGGCCATCGACCACGCGGAAATCGACCTTCTGATCGTCTATTTTCACGAGCACCGGGTTGCCGTTGAGATCGACCGGCGGCGGGCGGCGGGCGATGAGCGCTTCGAGCTGCTGGCAAATGAGCACCAGCGGCCGCATGAATGGCCCGGGTGTCACCGAGACATCATGCACCAACAATTGGCCACTGATATCGGCTGCATCGGGATTATTGAGCGGGATTTGTGCCGAATCGAGCGTCAACGAGAACGATCCCTCGGCGCGCGAGCACTCGGCCAACACCGGCGCGACGAACTTCATCCACGATTTGCCCATGTCTTGCGTAATCTGAATGTTCGAGAGCAGCGTGCCCTTGCCGAGGATGAATTCCGATGGCGTTGGCGTAAGCTGCACAACCGGCGACATGGTAAGCCGCCCCGGCGAGACGCCGAAGCCCACGGCGGTTCTAATGGGCTTGGTGGTGACCGTCCCATTTTCCAGATGGGCGTCCAGATCGAGCGCGCCCACCGGCATGCCGTAGAAATTCGCTTCGGTCCAGCCGATCGACATATTAGCCACCAGCGGCCGCAAGTATGCGAACGAATCGCCATTGGCCGGCGCCAGCGGGTTAGACTTGATGTATCCACCAGGCAAGCCGGCGGGAGAAACGGCAGCGACGGTGGTTACCGCGGCCGGCGCGGCTGCGACTGCGGCGATCGAACCGTGGACGTCGAACTTCCGCGATTGGCGTCCCGTAATGGTGATTTTGCTCCCCAAATAGGGCCGCAGCAGCGGGCCGATCGATTGCCAATCGTAATCGACCGTGCCGGCGAGATCGACATTTTGTTTGCTGGAGAGCGAATCAATTTTGCCCGAGGCGCGCAAGGCCAGTGCTTGCGAACCGACGACCAGCGAAGCGAGTTGCACGCTGTCGGTAGCCTGGTCCCAGCCGCCATCGATCGAGGCGGTAAGTTTCTTTTCGGTCCAGACCGGCGGCGGGAGTTGTGCAGCGGCGGGCGCACCGGTGCGAAGCTTGTTGGGGGAATCGTCGATCACGTACGCGGCAAAATCGTCGATGCTATTTTCGATTTGCGCATGGCTGGCTGTGCCTGTGCGAGAAACATTGGCACTGCCGGTCAGGCGACCGGCCAAAACATATTTTGGCGGAGTGCGCGGGTCGCTTACCCAGCGAAGCAGACGAGCAAGGTCGGCTTGATAGTTGACAACGCCCTGCATCGCCAACGGCGCGTTGACGGGCAGCGCAACGGTGGCGGCATCGGTCTGCACCGACACACTCGTGGTAAGCAGCGACGAACGATTTAGCGTGAGCTTATGCGAGGCGAAATCGTAATTGCCCGAGCAATCCAACTGCACAACCGGCTCATCGACAAACAGCGAGTTCCAGCCCCAGGCGTGCAGTGAATTGATGTTGCCTTTGAGCGATTGAATTTCGACGCCCGAAGGGGAATACGCGGCTTGGGCTCTGGCATCGCAAGCGCCCGACAGATCGAGGCCGTCGATTTTCAGCCAAGCGGCGACTCGCGGCCACCAACGGCCAAGCTGGCTTTGCATTTGCACTTCAATCGGCCAATGCGTGTTGGCGGCAATTTGCTCGATGGGTTGCATCAGGCGCACGCCGACTTGTTCGTGCGTGCGGGCGGTTGGATTATCGGCCGTGAGGGTGATTTCGGCGGAATCGATACGGTGCAACGTGGGTGCGCTTGCGGTAAGACCCAGATTGTCGGCAGCGCCGGATGCATTGGCGGCGACTTTGAGCGAGTCTTCCTGCCAGGGCGGGCGGCCGGGCAATGCAATTTGCAAGGCTTGTAGTTGCAAATCGGCGGCGGCTTGGAATGCGCCATTGGCGCCGCGCTGCCAGTTGAGGTGCGAATCGGCGCGGCCCGCCAAGCGCGCATCGCCCATATCGACAAACTGGCTCAGTTCGTTCATCAATCGGTCGAGATCGCACTGGGCTTCGGCCTGGAGGCCATCGAGCGATCCTTTAGCCGAAAGCGAGAGAAAGCTGGCGCTGGCGGCGAACTGATCGAGCGAGTAATTATTTCCTTGAGCGCGGGCAGCAAATTGCAAGTTGATGGGCTGATCCCACGCTACTCGGCGACCATCGTGAACGGCAGCCAAATCGCTGGCGGAAATTTGTCCGGTCCAAACGTGATTGGCGCCGTCGGGCTTGCTAGCGATGGCGAGCTTCACCTGGCCCGAAGTAATTTGTGCGCCTTCGCGCACATGGAGTGTTTTTGGCAAAAGCGCTGCAAGCTTCACGAGGTCGAGCTGGCCATTGACATTGAAGGTCGATTGGGCAAGACGGCCCACGAGCGTCGAATCGACCTGCTCCGGAAATTCGATGACGCCGGTGGCCGTAAGCTGACCGACATCCGAGGTGACACCAAGCTGATCAACTGTGAGCGTGCGATTTTGGTAGGCGAGCTGGCAGGGGAGATCGACGTGCGCAAGCGCGAAACGGTCGGCGCCCAGCGGGCCGCCTGTGACGGAAACATTATCGACGGTTGCACCGCCGCTAATGCGCAGCGCATTGGCGGGGAAGCTGGCCAGGCCATCGACGTGTAAGTCGGTCGCGAGCGTGCCTTGGAGTTGCATGCCCGGTCCAAAGCGATCGGCAAAGGCACGGAACATGGCCAGGGGCAGGGCGTCAATTTTAGCATCGATATGATCGACGCCCCCGCCGGCCGCCGGTTCCCCGGAAATCGAGAGTTGGGCTGTGCGGCCTGCATATGGCACCTGGCCGGTGAGCTTCATCTCCACTGGCAGCGGGCTGTCGGCAGAGGTGCGCAACAGAAAATTGAATTTGTCGATTTCCCATTTTTGCTTTTGCGCACTATCGACGAGGCCGATTGTGCCATCGACAAATTCGACCGCCATGGTGGGAAGCTTGGCGGGCGCTTTGGAAATCTCGGGCGCGGGTTCAGGTGCCTTTTGCAATGTCGGGGGCGCGCAGAAGACATCTTCTAAATTGCTGCCGTCGGGGCGCACGACGATCGACACTTGCGGCCGTTCGATGCGAAAAGTGCCCAGGTTATTCAAGTGCGTGACGATATCCCAAAGCGTGCGCTCGCTGGAAACCTTGGGGAGCGCGAGCAGAAGTTCGCCGCGCTCGTTGCGAATTTCAAGATCGGTGTAGCTGACGGGGCTAAACCACGAGAGCGAAGCGCCTCCGGCTTGCACGGTGCCGTGAATATCACGCAGCGCCAGACCGCAAGGGGGCGTTGCGCAGCGGCGTGTTAGCGACAATCATGGGCGCCACAAGGCCGAGGATTCCTAACAGCGTGGTGCCGATGACCAGGCGCTTAATCCAGCGGCGCGGCTTAGGGCGGTATGCCGGCGCTTGGCGGGGTGATTCGTAATTGCTATAGCGCCGCGTGCGGCGCTGAGAGACGCTGGCCATGATTGGGTGATCTGGGTGGGTGTCGAAGATTCTCGCGATCTGAGTTACTTGTGGCACCCAGGTGGCTGCTGATCAAAAAGTGCGTGGGCTGTCCCTCAACAGGCACCCAGACACCTAGACCACCGAGACACCTAATGCCCAAGGGGCGGGGATTTTAGAGTTTAGGGCTAGCTGCGACTAGGCGAATAACAGTGCTTTGGCAATTGGTCGCGGCCTCGGAAACATTCGGAGAATTCAAGCGCATCGACGCACCGGCAACGAGTTGTTTATCATGGAGGTTTCGCCAGCATTGCCAAATGAAACCGCGATGAGTGCTAGCAAATATCCCCAGTTTTTTCGTGTGCGCCAGAAATTCCCGCGGCCGCGCGTAGAAGGTGTAGCTGGTGAAGTCAAACACCAGCTTGCGCGGCTCGAGCTTGGCAGTCGCATTAAAACGGGCCAGACGATCGCAATAACCGCCGGCAGCCGCGGCATTGCCAATATCGCCGTTATCATTCGAGCGATAGCGCAGCATTTGCAGAGCCTAGGCGCGCGGCCGTTCATAGTGCCGGCGATGGGCAGCCACGGCGGCGGCACGGCCCAAGGCCAGCGGGCGGTGATCGAATCGTATGGCATTACCGAGGCGTTTTGCGGCTGCCCGATCAAAGCCAGCATGGAAACGGTGGTGGTTTGTCAAACGCCTGAGGGGATTCCGGTCCATTTCGATCGGCAGGCTTATGAGGCCGACCATGTGGTCGTTTGCGGGCGGATCAAGCCGCATACGAATTTCGTCGGCGATATTGAAAGCGGTCTGATGAAAATGATGCTTCTAGGCCTGGGGAAGCACGAAGGCGCGAAAATCTATCACCGCGCGATTCAAGATCACAATTTCGACCGCATTGTGCGCAGCGTCGCAAGTGAGGTGTTGGCCAAGGAAAAAATTCTGTGCGGCGTGGGCATTGTTGAAAACGGCTACGACGATACGGCGCTGATCGAAGCGATGCCGCCTGCGGAAATTGAGCCGCGCGAAAAGGAACTTTTGAAAAAAGCAAAAGAGTGGATGCCGCGGCTGCCGTTTCGGCTGGTCGATATTCTCATTGTCGATGAAATGGGCAAAGATATTAGCGGCTCGGGCATGGATACCAACGTGGTGGGACGGAAATACCATCGACACGAAGCGGCCGAGCACGAGTTTCCCAAAGTGAAGCGCATTATGGTGCGGGGCCTGACCGAGCCGTCGCACGGCAATGCCATTGGCATTGGCATGGCTGAGTTCTGCACCACCCGTTTGGTCCGCCAGACCGATCAGAAGGCCACCTGGATCAATGGGCTAACTAGCGGCAGCGTCGATGCGGTAATGCTTCCCATTCATTTCGAAACCGATCGCGAACTGCTCGATGCCGCGCTGCCGACGATCGGTTTGGCCGGGCCGCCAGAGGCAAAAATGCTGTGGATAAAAAACACGCTCCACCTCGCCGAAGTGGAATGTTCGGCGGCGTATCTAAAAGAAGCCCGCGAGCGCGACGATTTGGAGATTATTTCGCCGCTGCACGATTTGCCGCTAGATGCTGCGGGAAATTTGGCGCGGTTCCAGCACAATGACCGATGAGCACCGCTTGTCGACGCGTTAATTGAATTTGGATAGCCATCCGCCTAAATTAATGCCGCATTGGCGTTCTGCCGGTGTATAAGGATCGTTCGACCGGCGATATCATCACTGAATTCATGTGAATGGGGGATGATCGTGAGCCAGCGCTTCGAGGCCCAGAAATTTTCGGCCGATGGTAACTTGTCTGCGAGCGGCACCGCGCTGCTTGTTGTTTCGACCTTTTGTTCCGCAGTGGTGTTAGGAATATTGGCCGGAATCATTCATCAATGGCTTTACTTGGTTTTTCTGTTCCCAATTTTGATCGGCGCTCTAGTGGGTGGAGTGGCCGTTTGGGCCATTAGGCTGGGTCATCTCAGAAATAGTTTGATTGCCGGAGTCGTTTCATTGCTTGCCGGCTGCATCGCAATGTTCGCCATGCATTTCTACGACTACATGCAATTCAAATCGTCGATGCAATCTGAACTCGATGCTTTACCGCCCAATCAAGCGGAAGTAATCAAGCAGTTGCCGCACTTAGTGGCGACGAGAAACCAGCAGCCGGCCGAAATTCAGGCGATCATTGCCGAGCTGGAATCGCATCCAATGGAGTTTCGCGCTTTGCTGGTTCACGACTTTCTCAGTTACATGGATTACGAAGCACATGTTGGTGTATCGATCAAAAGCACGCACAATCTTGGCGAGAAGGAAGGTATGCATTTAGGATACGAAGGCACTTACATCTACTGGGCGAGCGAAGTGGTTATTGTCGCCGGATTTGCATTCTATATCGGCATGCTAGGGGCCAAGCAGCCCTACTGCAACTTATGCAGCAACTGGAAAACTCGGAAAGAACTTGGAATCATTCGTGGTCCCTCAGAAGATGCGCGAAGTGCGATCGAACAAGGTAATTTGGATTTGCTGAGCGCAATCGGTCGATCGGCATCTGCTGGAGGACTAGTGGTGCGTGCCGCGACCTGTCCGAAATGCGGAGCAGATTCGAGTGTCGACGTGGAGCTGCGACAAGTGACAAAAACGAAAAAAGGTGACCACACTAAGATTCTTTGTCACGTAACTTATCCAGGATCGGCTATATCTGTATTGGAGCAGATTTTCGCCTCGAAGCCTCCGCTGCCCACAATTCCACCGACGTCGCGCGCGGACGGTGTTCAGCCGTCTTAGAATTCTTACCACCTGCAGCCGAAGCCGGCATTTACGCCTTGGAAGAACACGCTGCCGTTGTGATTGAGCGCTGTGCCGCTGGTGGCCGTGGTGGTGAAGTCGAGCTGATCGGTGCGCAGCGCTAGGCCCGAGGCCCACATAATGTTGTAGCCCGCTCGCACGCACCAGCATTTGCACACATACCACTCGCCATTGAGACCCAAGTCGCCGACGAAGGCCCAGTGGTTTTGGCGAATGAACTCGTCGCGAATGTCGATGCGATCGCTGCCGATAAGTCCTTGGCGATCTTGAATAGCGTTGCCGAACGCACCGGCCTTGGCGGTGAAATCCCAACCGAAGCGGCTGGTGCGTCCGCCGCGCGCACGCCAATTTGACCACCGTACAAGTTGTTAATGGTATGAACCTCATAGTCGCTGGCCGAATCTGGCGCCACCACCGATTGAATGTCCATATCTTCCGTCATTTGGAAATAACGGAAGCCCATTAGCCAATTGACACAGCCGTGGTTCCAGAGGTAATTGAACTCGGCGTTATTGAGGTTGCTTGAGTACGTCGTGCGAATTTCATCCGCTCCATTGAAGCCGGCAAGTGTGCCCACGTCGCCGGGTAAACTCAGCGTGCCCGCGCCGGTCGCAGTCTGGGTCGAGTCCCAATCGATCAAGCCGAAGTAGCTCACTTCCCAGGCATCGCAGTGCGTGGGCCGGTAACCGAGGGTGAATTTCGGCCCGGCTTCCCAATCAAAGCCGAAGCCTGTTGTCGAGAGCACCGGAGTTCCTGAGTCTTCGCCCAACGTTTGAGCGCGCGTTTCGTTGTCGCGCGTCATCACCAGCGCTTCGGCGGTGAAATACAAATCGGGCGGAGGCAAGCATGGCACACCACCGCCGCAACCGCATCCTCCCCCTCCGCCGCCGCAACCGGCACAACCGCCGCAGCTATTGGCCAAACCCGTTCGGTCGCCGCAAGGCGTACCGCCGCCACAGTTGCCCCCGCAATTGCAATTGGAATTGGGGCCGATGCCTGAATTGTCGTCGCCGCAACTGCCGTAACGATATGGCCCGCACCAGGGCGCGCAGCATTTATGATTGCTCGTAAACCAGCACTCATCTTCTTCGAAAATTGGATTATGACAGAAATCAACGCAGGGATTGCTGCAATCGGGATATGGTTTGCAAATGCAGCAGGCCAGGCGTTGCAACACGCACGAGCAGCCCTTGGGGTCGCCGCAGCCACCGGGTCGACTGCAACCCAGATTCCCCGCCCGTTCCGCGGCGGCTGGTCCCGGCCGGCCGGGGCAACCCGGCGCGTGAGTGAACGGGGGTGGTGCGCCAGGGCCTGGGCCACCCGGTCCTTGAGGTCCAGGAATCGGAGCTCCGTCTGGGCCATAAGTGGTCGATGGAGGCATTTGGCCATCGGGATAAATCACTTCGCCCGGCGTGACATTTACGCTAGGTAATCCGGCAGCGGAGTTTTGTTGGCCCGAAACGAGCGGGCGCTCCGCCGGCGGCACGACCGGCACTGAACCGGTGGCTGTAGACGATTGAGCGGGCTGCACGCTCGTCCCTGCATCGGGATTATTGGTGCGAACCGATGGAATCGGCCGTTCGGCCGGCGGCGCGACTGGCGTGGAGCCGGTGGCGTCGGACGACTGACTCGGCGTGACAGTGGCCGACTTGCCGGGCACCGGCGAAGTTCCGTCGCTCGCTTGATATGCTGTTTGCACGAAGTGCCAGCGCGACGGGCGCTCGGCTGCAGTTGGCGATTGATTTTGCGTTTCCGGCGAATCGGTGACGGATTTTTCGGACTGCGGCTTGGGAGCAGCGGCCATTTTTTCTTCGACGTTTGCTGCGCTGACTTTCGCCCGCTGACGAACGACCGAATGATCAACCAGCGGATCGATTTGCATCGCGGACGAAGCATTTCCGCCTTCGCTTGCCGTGGAGATGCCCCCGGATTGCGATTGCCCAATACTCGATTGCTGTGGGTAAGAATATGCGGCTGAACCCGCCGACGAGTCGCCGGCGGTGCGCAGCGGCGCCACGCTGGGACCAAGCACCGACGGCGGCAAAGCATCGTCGGCCGTTAGTAACCCGACGCCGATATACAGAACAACTGCGCAACACGCGGCGCAGCAGAACGCCTTCATGATATTCCCCCCTGTAACTCGCCACGGCTGGACCGCGGCATCGGTCGAACTTGCGCGGCTCGTGTGCTATTGCCCGGGGTGCACTCGAGGCTACTTGCGCAATGTTTCCGACCGGCCGCCGCAGTCTCGCGGCTTCATAGGGGGATATTCGGAATAAAGCGGGCCGTCAGATTATCCGAAACGGTCGCTTCGATCTTTGAAATCGAAATAACCGTCAAACCCGCGTGAGTTTAGAGAAGCGGCGGCGAGATTGCGGGCACGAAACCCAGTGCGCGGTTTTGTCGGTCCACTTGCTAGCAGAAGAGAGCCAGTTGCAAGCACCAGACTTAGTGCTACCACCGCGCCATCAAAACCATTACTGCCACCATCGCCGGCTTTTCGCCCTCCGTCATGCTCACTCAGGGTTTCGATGCCGATGGCAACCGCACGTCGTCATGCGGTTGAGGGTTGCAGACTGCGGGTCTGGATGAAACCACGCGCAATACGCTATTGGAGCAACTGGAGCAGAAGACCGCACAAATTCGCTTGTGGGGCAGCGACTTCTTGCAAACCTTCTTTGATCCAAACATCAAGGCGCTGATTACCGAAGAAACTGGCTTCGAGTTCACGGAGGATATACTGTTGAAATGAACTCGCCGACCTACAAAACCTGGTGGATTTCACACTACGATCGCGAACGCGCGTTCTTTGAGCGTGATATCGAACCGTTCGAGAACTGGGAGAGGGTTAGCAGTCATGGCAGGATGGCGGATAGATTTTTTCGCAACGGGCGTTGTGTTCTATACGGCAATGGTCCAGAGGTTATAGCCCGAAAATTCCTGCTGGCATCGATATCGATCGTTGATCGGGCAATGTCGGAAGTAAATTTCCAAGAGGACAAATACGTCAAAAATTCTTTCCCCTCTAATCATGGCGAAGCGCTCCGCGTCCGCGCGTATGCGAGAGCATGCTAGATGGCACATTCTCGGCGCAAGACGTTGCGCAGGCCTCGCTCGATTTCGAAGCCTGGGCCGTCATGTGGACCGGCAACGAATGGGACGACCAAGCTCAGGCCGATTATCTTTCGGCCGTTCGCATGGCACTGATCGCCGACGATCGCAAACAGTTCACCAAACTGCTCAAAACTCGCCGATCATTCAAGTTCCACACCCAGGAACATTCGCTCTATCGAACCATGGCTGAGGAGTTCCAACACTCGCCAACCTTCCAAGATCATCGGCTGCTGTCAACGGACTTTTGCCAGCTATTCGATCAATATCGCAATCCGTAGTTCAAAACGACTGTCTATTTGGAGCGCGAAATGGCTGCGTTTGAACTGGGAATTATTTGGTGTAAATATTTTATTCCGCCGGATCAATTCAATTGGCAACGCGTTATTGATGCGGTGTCCGCATGACCTTCGCCTACGGCCTATCGACTGCTACCACCGCGCCATCAAACCAGAAGTAGGTCACGCACGCCGCGTGCGTGACAACGTGTGCCTTCAATCATTAATAATGCCTTCGATCGCCTGGTATGGCGCTATCGCAGGACCGGGCCCGACGGAAACCCCAACACCAACGACGACGAGTGGGCGGAAGCGTATGCCTACGATCCCCAGAACAATCAAATCGTGCTGCGGTTCGACAGCAACTTTGACTTGAGCGGCGGCGAGTTTGCGGCGCGCAGTCTCGGTGCTCGTTTGCTAGAAGAAAGGTCAGCAGCAGATTGCATGCATCTGCTAAGCACTACCACCGTGCCATCAAACCGGCATGCGCGCCTTGCATGAACAGGCTGCCGGTTTTGTCGAGGTGTGTGCCGCTGGTCGGAGTATCTGTGAAATCGAGTTGATTGGGTGCAAGCGCCACGCCATCGACCCAGAAAACCTGATAGCCGCCGCGCAGCGACCAGACGGGCGTGAATTGGTAGTTCACGTTGAAATCAACTTCGCCCAAGAAGGCTGCTTGATTGCCTTGATTTTTTTCGCTGCGGAGCACGAAGCCGCTGAAATCGCCCACTTCCTGCGAGGAGTGGATGCTGTTGTAGTACACGCCGGCTTTGCCCGTTAAGTCGTACGACCAATCCGCGGAGCAGGGATGATTTAGCCGCAGACCGCCTTGGAATCCGAACAAGTTGTTGTAGGCGTTCAGATCGTAAAAGCTGGTGCCGGTTTGCAGATCGGTCGAGCTGATGTTGAATTTTTCGCCCAGCTCGAAATAACGGAAACCCATCAGGCACGAAAGTTCGCCGTAACTGCGCAGGTAATTGATTTCGCCGTTATTCACGACCGCGTCGTATGTAACCGACATAGCGTCAGCATCGGTGAAATCGAGATTCGCCGCCGCACCTAAATCGCCGGGCAAGTTCAAATCGTTCGTACCGGTGCGGCTCCCCTTGGCCTGGAAGTTGTAAATGCCGAAATACGAAGCCTCAACGGCGTGGAAGGCGTCGAAATCGTGGCCGACCGTAATTCGCGGGCCAACTTCCCAACCGAAATTCAAATCGGCGGTGCTCAATAATACATTTGTTTCGTGCGGGCCGTTGCCGTCGAGCAGAATGAGCGGGCGATCGCCGATTTGCCGCATTGCGCTTGAAAAATATGGCGTCGGCGGCGACATAGCAAGTGCTCGTGGAAACTACCGGCAGCACTGGCGGAGCCGCAAGCGGTGGCGGAGCGACAATTACCGGCGGAGGCGCCACGATGGGCGATGGAATCGTCGGCGCAACAATCGGCCCGGGCTGGACCGTGGTGGGGAAAATAGGAGGAGCAACGGCTGGCTGGCTGGGAAAAACGATTGGGGCTGTTTGCGGGGCCACGACCACCGGTTGCTGCGTATAGTAGGGAACGCGCGGCATCGGCTGCGGCAAGAGATATTGTCCCGGGGTCGAGGTGATTGTTCCGGTAAAGCTCGCCGAGGGAACCTGCGCAACCTGATAAGGATCCCAGGCGGCCGCCAATTGAACTGGATGCCCGGCAGTGAATACCGCCGACGAATCGGGGCGCGGCTCGACGATGTAGATCGGCGTGACTTGCGACGACGCACTTGACGATGAATTGCCAGACGAGTTGTACGAGTTAGGCGATCCCGGCGCGTGCCAATCGGAATCCGTCGGGCGCTGGGCAACCGAGATTTCGCCCTCTGCCGGCACATCGTCGTCAGATTGCGAACCGAAGCGCACACGCTGAGCCCAGGCTGCGTTGACAGTCGTCAACGCCAGAACCAAAGCGGCGCAACAGCCGATCAATAATCGCTGCCGAGCGATCACGAATTCATCCAGATTAATATGAGACGAAGATCGCACCGGCATCCGCGAGACGAGTAGCGGCGGCTGCCAAAGCGATAACCATGACGAGATTGCGAGCGCGGAAGCTCGCGCCAGCGGCGGGTAAATAACGGAAGGAAAAAAACCGGTCAAGAGCGGTTGGTGAGAAGCAGCAACGAACAGCTAGCAAGTATCATAAATTGCCAGGCTAGTAGCTAATTGCTAGCTGCTCCGCTCAGCACACAAACGGCGGGATCGCGTTCACATCGGCGGCAATATAGAAGCCGTCGTGGAATTCCGGGTCGTTTTCCATCAGATAATCGACGGGCGGGCCGGCCGGCGCAGTGCTGCGGATAAGCTGGCTGACGCCATCGGGCCCCTGCGCTACGAAAATCGTTGTCACAAGCGCTCCGCTCCCGTTTACCTCGGCCACCGCCGCCACGCGCACCGCGGCATTGCTGCCATTGCCGGCGTATAGCGTAAACGTGCCGACCGGGGTGGTGAGATTGCTCAGATCGTAGGTGGCCATCTGCGAGTGTCCATCCACTCCTGCGCCAACCACAATTTCCATTTGCGGATCGGAATCGATGTTTGCTACTCCCACAAAAACCCCGCCGCGGTAGTTGTTGGCAAAGGGCAGAATGGTCTGTAGCGGCGCGGCGGGAGAGGTCACAGGGGCGCTGGTATCGCCCTTGAACACTTCGACCGTATCGCGCATTCCGGTAAGGGATCCGACGATGATTTCGGCGCTGGCATCGCCTTCAACATCTCCCGCGGCCACGCTGGCCCCGCCGATGAACGATTTGCTAAACGCCAAAAAGTTTAGCTGGTGGACGGTATCGAATGGAGTCGATGGCGTCGAGGCAAACATGTTGATGAACGTATGAATTTGCGACGTGCCTCGGCTGGGCGCGAGAACGATGTCGTCGAATCCGTCGCCGTTCACATCTCCCACGGCCACGTTCACACCCCCTTGGTACGAATTCACATAACCAAGAAATGATTCCAACAGGGTTGGTGCAACGCTGGTGCTGGCCCCCAAAATGTTCCACACTTCGACGAGCGGCGAATGGCTGCGCCCGGCGCTGTGACAATTTCGGGAATGCCATCGCCGTTGATGTCTCCCACTGCCACTCGCACGCCGCCGGTGTAATTCGCTTCGTACGCAGTAAATGAAGTGACAAGCGTTTTCGTGTCGGCGTCGAAAACCTTTACTGTTGGCTTGCCGTTGCGCGCTGCGTCGGCAGCATATACCAAAATCGGGAAGTAATTGAACCGCTCGATATTTTCAAACACTACAGGCTGGCGATTGCCAAAGGTCCACAAGCCATTGCCAGCAGAGTTAATTAATTGCGGGTTGGTGACGCCTGCAAATCGCACTGAAAGAAAATCACCTGGCGCAGTCGTCGGGTTTTCGCCATTGATGTTTATCACGGTGCTGCTGCTGGGGGTAACGTCGAATTGGTTGGCTCCTTGCGTGCCGATCAAATAAGCGAATTCCAGTGTGCCATCGAAGTGGACCAGCACATCCATGGGATTGGGGTCCATGCAGATGGCGAATGTGGTGGGATCGACATAATAATCGACGGCGGAACTCCGATTGAAATCGCTCACCCCCAGCGCATCGCGCGAGCCGTCGCCCCCAATCACGTTTACTGACGACAGCAATTGCGTTAAATCGCCATTGCCGACAGTAAACGAATCGTCGCCACCTTGCCCAAACAACTGCACGGTCAAGCCGGCCGGGTCGCGCAAAATATTTAGCGTATCCGTGGCATTGTCATCCGCGGGCTGGCCGAGCACGTCGGGGGCCACGTGCCCATAAAGATCGAGTTCTGCCAGTCCGGCGGAAGCAGTCGTGAAAGTCCCGGCTTCAATGCGGTCGGCTCCGCTACCCCCCATGATTCGCACCGTCGTTTTGTTGGCGAACCGAAACGATTCGAACGTGCTGTTGTTATCAGTCACCAACAGCGAATTTGCGCCATTGAGTAGACCCCCGTCGGAAATGGTGGCATCGTTATTGGCGGCGTTCATGATCACGTCGAAAATGGTTGCAGGCACATCGGAATCGACCGGCTCCAAGTTGGAAAAAGTGACAATGCACTCATCGCCACTTTTTGTGCCGCTGGCGCCTGCGCCCATCGAGCCATCCGGGTCCAGCACCCAAGTGCCGGTGCCGAGCGTAGTTCCAACGAGATACGTTTCGCGCGCGATCGGCGTGCCTGGATTTCCAGTGAGCGCCAACTTGTCATCGTCGCTGGGCGAAGTGCCGCCGTCATATACGATGGGCAAGTTAACCACGCCGTAAGAATTGTCGATGGTCAACTTGTCGCTACCGGCCAACCCGTTCACGTTGCTGCCGTCGAGCGTGGCAATCAGCCCGGCATAGATCAGTTGGCCATTAAGTGTGACTTGCAGAAACGCCGGATTAGCGGCGCTAAGGCTTATGACAAATTGATCGTCGGTAGCTGAGCCGGAGGCGTCGCCATTGGAAGTGAGCACGTTGGCATTGGTGGCGCTCGAGAACGACCCGCTGGCAGTGAATGCTTCCAATTCAATCGTCGGTCCCCGATTGTCGGCCCAAATGGCTTGAATAGTGCCGTCGAAAACAGCCAAGCCGTTGTAATCGCCCAGGTCGTTGCCCCCCACAACTGAAGCACCTTGCGACGTGGCGCTGCTCAGTGCTTGATCGATAACAAATGTCGTACCGGCATCGATACTGGTTGCAATCTCCACGTTTGAGTCGATTTTGCTCGCCTCCCCCAAAGTCGAGTTGTACATCACGTTCACACTGCCGCTCGATTGATCGACGGAAATCGAGGGCATGAACTCGGTCGCGCCGGAATGGGCCATCGGGAGAATTGCCCAACTCGTTCCTTGATTGGTGGAACGAGCAACATAAACATCCGTGTCGTTATCGGGCCCACTATACAAATCGACGAACGAAATATACACGTTGCCGTTGGTCGAAAGACCGCTGCGATCGACCGCCATTTCCGGCAGAGAATTGATGCCATGATTCGGCTGGGCAGGCACAATCTGGTCGAAAAACAACGCGATATTCCCCGACAGGGGCGCTGGGCGCGCGGTGCTGTTGTTCACCACGGTAATGTCGCTGCCGAACATGCTGCCGCCGTTGAACAGTCCGTCTAAATCGCGGTCGATGCGAATAGCGCCGTCGGTGATGTCGAACCAAGAGACGTATAATTGCCCCGCGGGGCCAACCGATGGATCGCCGATGAACACGTTGTGTGAGGAATCGTCGTTCACTGCGACGGGTGATGTAAATGTCGCGCCGCCATCGTGAGAACCAGCGACCTCAATTTGATCGGTCAGCAGGCCCGTCTTGTTATAGGCGACATAGACAGCTTCGTGCCCGGCAATGCCGGATCCATCGGGACCGGTGGCCAGACTAAAGCGCGAAACCGCGCCGAAGACCGCTGCCGAATCAACCGTAACGACATGCGTGAAACTTACGCCGTCGTTGGTGCTCGTGGCGACGATGAGCGTGGTCGTCGTGCCATCATTCACACCGTAACCGACGTATAAATTACCGTTGGAATCGTAGGCTAGTGAGGGGTCAAACCGCGTCGCAGTAGCCGAAAGGCCATCGATGGTGTTGTCGATGGTGGTGGTCGTCCAAGTGCGGCCACCATCGGAACTGCGACACAAGCCCAGCGACGTTCCCGTGGTTGGCGCATTTCTTTCGCTAATTGCAGCCAAATGCAGCGGATTGGTGGGATTGATATCGATCCGCATGTTCTGTTGCTGCGTCGCATGATCGTTGCTCGCATCGATATTCGTGTTGCCCACGACCGATTGAGTGCCGGATAGCGTCAATGTAGCCGACAAGAGATGCCGATCTTCGAGGGGCTCGAAACCGAGAATTCGGCCGTGGCGTAAACGAGCCGTCTGCGCGCTGCAAATGGATCTTGGCTTGGACGCGCGAACTTCAAGCAATAACCCTTCGTCGCGGCGCGATCGATGCCGCATGGCTTTTCCTCCCTGGTGCAAAACGGCGATGCTAAGTCGCGCGGAACCGCGGTCCCCGTCCGAGAGACCGTGCCACAAATCGCGACGGTAAAGAACCTACTGTAAAGCAGGGAAAATGGGAAGATGGTGGTGCTAGCGTCGACTTTGCGGGCGCGGTGCAAACGGGTCCCAGAGACTACTGTGAGTCGGAGTTCGCTGTTTCGCCGGCGAAGAATCCCAATACGATGGTCGCTGCGGCCGGTGCCGGACTTGCCAGCTTCAATTCCCAGCGCACTCCCCAGGGTAGCACTAAAGTAGGTCGAATTTCGCACTCCGGGCCGTCGAAAGCTTCGGCTTCGACCCGCGGCATGCCGGTAAACGCCGGACAAAACGCCACATGCATAATGGCAATCTGCTGCTCGGGAACGAGAGCCACGCGCAGCCAACCCTCAACGATCATTCGGCCGTCTTCACCGGTCCGATAGATGAGCTGTTGCGAGACCGAGGCGTCGGACCAATCGAGCACGGCAGGCCCCACTGAGGGCGATGCTTCAATAGGCCACGACTCGGTCAAAAAACTCGCTGTTGGCTTAGGCGTTCTGATTGCCGAAGGAACAAGATCCGCAGTTCGACTATTCGACCTCCTGCGCCATCCCCAAACTTCCTCGCCGACGATCAAGAGCCACAACAGAGCCACCCCGGCAATCGAGCTGCCAGGTAAACAGATCGCCAAACCAATCAGTGGAAGCGAAACGTGCGCCGCGTATTTCGACCAGCCGATATTTCGAAAAGAGCTTCGCGGGCTGTTGTCATCGCGGCACAGAAGAGCAATTAAGGCACAAGCTGCAGTAGCGAAAATGCCGACCACGACAACAGACACCGCAGACAAAGGCTCGATTAATGCACCAGCCGTGCGCCGCGCCAAGAGAAACGCGGCGGCCAACATCAGGAAGACCGAAAGAAACGCCGCCGTCGCCTCGCGAGCAATCGCCGAGAGTTCGACACCGTGCCCGCTGCGCACCGAAGAGAAATTGCGAGCCAACAGATTCTGCGCCGCCGCATCCATGCAGATTGATCTCCGAAAAATGCATCAACCCAAGGCGGCTAATCCGCCCTCGCTGCCGCCTATCGTCTCGCGCGTTTGCCAATCAGGCCATCGCTGCCGCGTTTACCCCGGCCGCTTCGGCCAGCTCGCTCGCGCGGTGCGTGCTTTCCCAGGTGAAATCTTTATCGCTGCGGCCGAAATGTCCGCCCGCTGCGGTTTTGCAGTAAATCGGCCGGCGCAAATTCAAATATTCAATGATCCGCCCTGGCGAGAGCGGGAACAAATCGCGCACCAGCTCGCAAATGCGTTCATCGTCTACACGGCCGGTCCCTTCGGTATCGACGTGCACGCTGACCGGCTCCGACACCCCAATAGCATAGGCCAACTGCACTTCACAGCGATCGGCCAGGCCCGCTGCGACAATATTTTTGGCCACGTGCCGCGCCATGTAAGCGGCGCTGCGATCGACCTTGGTCGGATCCTTGCCGCTGAAGGCGCCGCCACCATGGCGACCCCAACCGCCATAGGAATCGACAATAATTTTTCTGCCCGTTAGCCCCGTATCTCCATGCGGGCCGCCAACGACAAATCGGCCCGTGGGATTCACGTGGTACGTGACCTTGCCGTTGACCAACTCGCGCGGCAGGCACGGTTCGATAACTTGCTTGACGACGAAATCGCGAATTTCTTTTTGCTGTACGTTTTCGTCGTGTTGCGTGCTGACCACCACGGTGTCGACGCGCACCGGCCGGTTACCGTCGAACTCGACTGTCACCTGACTTTTGCTGTCGGGACGCAGCCATTTCACCGTGCCGCTGCTTGCGCGCATCGGTCAAAGCATTGGTAATTCGGTGCGCCAGCGCGATCGGCAGCGGCATGAGCTCGGGCGTATCGTTGATCGCATAGCCGAACATCAGACCTTGGTCGCCTGCGCCAATTTCTTTGCCTTTGGCTTGATCTTCATTAACGCCCATGGCAATGTCGGGGCTTTGGCTGTGCAGGGCCACGAGCACCGAGCAGGTGTCCCAGCCAATTCCCCATTTGGCATCGAGATAGCCAACTTCGTGCATTACTTTGCGGGCGACCTCCTGAAAATCGACGATGGCTTTGCTCGTAATTTCGCCGGCCAGCATGCACAACCCAGTGGTCACGAGCGTTTCGCAGGCCACGCGGCTAGTTGGATCTTGGGCCAAAAGTGCATCGAGAACGCCGTCGGAAATCTGATCGGCCAATTTGTCGGGATGCCCCATGCTGACCGATTCGCTGGTGAACAACATTTTGCCGGATGCCACGATTGCAAGCTCCAAAAAAGTAAAAGGTGCCGGACGACAATCGCCCAAAATTGCGAAGACCTTTAGTATAAACACTTCAGTATTGGGCAGGCAACGAGCGGGCGCACCGCGAATTAATCTAATTTGCTGCAATAGGTTCCGGTTGTAGTAAAAATCAAGCGATTGTGGGGGAGACTGGCTGAGGTACGCGGCACGCCCAGCGGTTTTTGAAAAGGGAGAAAACGGTGAAAAACGGAGAATAAACGGGAAATAAACGGTGCGAAAAGGGTCGAAAACCGTGGACTCCCGACGCGCCGCGCAGGAGTCGCAATGGGCGCGGAGCGGCAGAAAGCAACAGGCAGAAGGCAGAAAGTGGAATCGGTCGGAGTTTTGTCATTTTGACGGGAGGCCGGGGGTCCCACATCGCATGGACAAAAGTCGGGAGTTTTGTCGCGGCGATCGAGCCGGTCGAGCGGGAAAACGTCGAGGGTCATTGGAATTGAGTTGGACAAAATGGATTGAATTTACGTTCGGACAAAAATCAGTTCGCGCGGACATTAGGGCATGGGTTGAACCACACAGGTCGCCGAGCGCGCGGCGCAATCGTTCAGGACCAGCGGTGGGGAGCTATCGCTTTGCGCTCGGCCAAGTAAACGGGAACTACCGCGTTGTGCTAGGTTGCCGTTAGGGTGCCGGCGAGCCGGGATGCTCAGTTGCTAGTCGGTGATCGCAGGCCAGGCTGCGAGTCATCCGCGGCGGGGCAATTAATGAACTTCTGTATAGTATTATTCGGCTGAGAAATCAACAGGGAAATTGGCCACTCTTTTTTGAGATGAGAGAACGTGCACGTGGTTGTGATCGCGATGCCTTCCTAATTGGATCGGGCTAGCTGACTCAGGTCACGCCCACCTTAGTCAGTTGGACAGTGCGGAAGAAATTGCAACTTACGCAGTTTTATTGCACGGCCTTATCGTCCATTTTTTAAGATACTCAGTGATCCTGCTACCATCGCCCTCACAGTCCAAGATCGCGACGTGTCCATCGGGACGGATGACGTATGCGCCATTTTTCCGCAGTCCTGCTTCTCGTGCTTCTGCATTCCAAGGAAAGACATGAAGTTTCAATCCTTGTGCATCGCACACACTCTGTAGGTGCGATGACGCGTCTCCATAGCAATGCACCTGCCACTGCCTAGCGGTGAGAACGGAGAAATTGTCCGAGCGCTGCTTACTCGATTCCTCGAATCGTACCCACGGTAAGCGCTGGCCACCTGGAACCGTTCCCGCCGGCCCACGGCTGAGCGGACTATTTGGATACTTGATTTGCATTTGCGAGACGGTCTTGAACATGAGTCGCCGAATGAAAGTAAATCGAAACAAGCATGGGAGCAACCAAGGCACAATACGAAGTCGCACCTGTGTTGCAATTGGGCCGCGAGCATTGACAAACGCGAACGCACGGTCCGTTGTGTCTACCAGACGGCGAGCGAAGGCGATCCGCTCCGGCTCATACGTTTCCAACAGTGTCGCAGGAGAATCGCCCTTGATTACAGCAGCCAGTTTCCAAGCCAAATTGACCGCATCGCCGATGCCGGTGTTCATGCCCTGACCACCCACCGGGCTGTGAATGTGAGCAGCGTCCCCCAGTAAGAAAACATTGGCCTTCTGAAAGTGCGCTGCTACACGATGATGCACGCGATAGCTGGAGAACCACTTCACTTCATCGACGTTCAGCTTTAGATGGTGAATAATTGTCTGACTGACATCTTCCCAACGCAACTCCTGCTGCCGATCCGCTCTCTGCCGTACTGTGCCGACCAATCGCGCCCTGCCTTCGCCCTTCATCGGAAAGATTGCGAGGAAATCCGCGTCGTCGAGCGCTGCGTGGAGTTGGCCATTGATAACTGGGCCACTGCCTACAATATCGGCCACGTAATACGTTTCCGCATATGTGCCTCCGGGAAAACCCACGCCCAGTGTCTCTCGGACCGTCGAGCGAGCACCATCGCAACCGGCAAGATAGGCGACTCGGCACACTTCTTTCTCTCCCGACTTCTTCTTGATCTCAACGCGGACTTCATTTTCCGCTTGGGCAAAACTGATTAACTCTGTCGCACGTTCCACATGGACGCCGAGCGATTCGAGTTGCTCAACGAGCATTTGTTCGTGGAGGTCCTGGGGGAAGATCAATGCGTATGGGTACGGACTGATCGGAACACCAATTTCGCCGAACGATACGCCGCCCACCCGCCTGCCGCGCAGCCAAAGATTCGCTGCCTTGAACTCAATCCCTCGTTCAATCGCGATCCGGTCGATTCCGAGTTGGTGATAGAACTCAAGATTTCGTGCATGAAAGACCAGGGCTCTTGACGTTGTTCCCGGCGAATCTGTTTTGTCGATTATCCGAACCGGAATGTTCGATTTCGTTAGCCACAATGCGAGTACCAAACCTGTTGGCCCCGCTCCGGAGATGAGGACTTGGTGGTCAGTCATTACAAACCTCCGGTTCCATTTTAAGATAGAGGTTTGACCTTGATGTCACACGAATTTTAACGTTCATATTGAACCAACGATTGCCAAGAGACTCCACATCAAGAATCCAAAAGTTTGGATCTGCAAAATCGCTCGTATGTCAGGCGCCAAATCCAGCAGGGCCAGCTGACGACAACACTAAAGCAGCATCACCTGCGCGACGATATTAGAATGCATTTTCAGTTACCGCCAATCCCGAGCGCAAACTCACCATGCTTTCTCTCACCCCCTCCTCTTTGCTCCCACTCCTGCTAATTGCAAGGCAGAATACTCGTTTGACCGATTGGGCGTGCGTGTCCCGGCATTGCTGGTTTCGCCGTGGGAGTCTCTTCACAAGAATTCGACCATACGAGCATCGGCAAGTACCTGTGCGAGTTATGGGGTTTGGAGCCAGTCGGAAAGCGGATGGCAAACGCCAGAAGCATCGGCGACGCTTTGGCGTTCGGCGAACCGCCAAACACCGACGCTCCTCTGATGATATCGGCGGTCCCAAAAGCGGACATGCCGCTTACGGCCGCTCAACCTGCGGCTCCGCGTGCCGACAACGAGAATCAGATCGCACTGGATGCGTTATCTCGCTTTCTCGACTCTCAGCCAAGCGGCCCTTTCAAGACTGCGATGCAGGTGCGCCAAGCTGATCCAGATTCCGCTCGGTCTAGGACTCTTCGGTTCCTTGCCAAAGAAGAGCCATGAAGCGTGAAAGGTGTTAGTTGCCATTTCGCGGCGGACAACAGCGTCGAAGAGGCGTCTGCGGTCTCAATGTGCCACTCAGTTTGTCGTTGAAATGCCGCTCCGAATTGACTTACAGAAAGTGATGGCGGAACCTGACAGCACGTTCGCCACTACTTCATTAGCGGATAGGCGATTAAGCCGATTATCGCCGCCGCCAAGATGATGAACGGCTCAGGGATTTTTCTCTTGCCACAGAGAATGGCGATTGTAACAAGCATCAATGTGACTTTGAACAAATCGGGTTTCCGGCCATGCTCGAAAATCGTTCGTTGTCCTAGCACAACCACTGCCCCACTAATTGCACCGATGGCCGCTGCCGTAACCCCATCGACAAACGCCACGAGGCCTGGACGCTTGCCGTATTTCTTGAAGTACGGGGCTGGAATAACCGTGAACAAATAGCACGGCAAGAAAGTCGCCAGGGCGGCGACCGAGGCGCCCGCAAACCCTGCAATCAAAAAGCCGATGAAGCCGACCGTGATAACAACCGGCCCCGGAGTGATCATGGCCACCGCCACGGCACTGAGGCGGCTCGTATGCACAGCACGGCCTATGTTCACCTATTGAGTCCTATCTGGATAATGGTCCATCATACAATGAGGTCGGCATAGCGAAAGAAGGAATGTTTCAGATAGGGTTCGTGGCGTTGGTTTCCCAGGGAAGCCTGGATGGTTTGCTGTAGGTGAGTGCGGTCGTCAGGAATAAAATTCGCCAGGTCCGTGTACTTGGTGTGGTTCCACATGGCTTCCACCGGATTGAGTTCAGGTGCATAAGAGGGCAACCATTCGATCTGTAGCCAACGATAGCCAGCCAATCGCCGGGCTGCCGAACGATGGACATTCCAGCGATCCCAGATCAGGATCACCTGGCGTCCGAGTTGGCGATGCAATTGTTTCACGAACTCGACCACGTCCTGGGTGACAATGTTATGGTCAACCAAGCGAAAGTACACGCCGATGCGCAAAGCCCAAGGAGCCAAACTCAGGGCGCCGATCACACTCCAGCGATCGTGCCTGTCCCAGGCATACTGAATCGGCGTCACACCGCACGGCGCCCAGGTGCGCCTGCGCAGCGGCTGCAGCATAAAGCCGCTTTCGTCGAGGAACACGATGCTAGCTTTTCGCGCGCGCCCCTTTTTTTATCCGGGGCCATTGCTCCTTCCGCCAACGCTGAATCGCCGCTTCGTCTCGTTCCCGGGCGCACTGTTCGGGTTTCTGCACGCTCCAACCCAGCTTGTGCAAGAGCGTGCCCACGTAGTCCACATGGTACGTTACGCCAAACCGTCTTTGAATTACCTCCAACACGCGCGGACAAGTCCATAGGTCGTTGGAGTAGCCACTGGCGCGCGCTCCGCGCAGCAGAATCCTGGCCAGTAGCCCCTTCTGCTTCACCGTCAATCGCGATTTCGGGCCGGGATGAGGGGTGGAATTCAGGCCCTCGGCCCCGGCTTGCTCAAAGGCATCTCGCCAACGCTTCACGCTGCTGGTGGAGGCCCCGAGCGCTTCGGCCACATCCACAATCTTCCAATCCTGCTGCAATAATTCCACCGCCTTGCGTCGACGCCGTTCCAAAGCAGCAGGCTCTCCTGGAGGTCTCATGCCCTCCAATATAACAGCCCATTTGTCAGCTAGGTATCAATAAAATACCCGCAAGATTTGTTCTTACTTGCGTTAGTGACATGCGATTTAGCCTGCGATTTCTCTCTATCTTTTTTGCGCTCGTGGCGGCTTTGGCTGCGCTCATCGCAAACTGGTGGAATACCCGCCAGCGCAATAAAAAAGCCCGGCGGGCGGCCAGGCACTTTATTTGGCGAATTGCACTAGCGCCGCCGCATACAGCAGAGAGCACCGGCTGCAAGGCAGATAGAGCCCAGAATCGTGATAGTGGCGGGTTCAGGTGCGGGCGCTACCGTCCCGACGTACAAGTGATCGACCGATGGCCAGGTAACGCTGCCCGTTGTAAAGATTTGCAGCGAGGCGATTGGATTGGTAGTGGTGAAGCCGAGGAAAGCGTTAGGATCGTTGATGATTGTCGACGTACTGCCATCATTGAGCGTGACGGTTACTGTACCGTTTGCTGGTCTGCCGGCGCTGTCTGTTGGAAAAAAGATTCCGCCGACCGCAGTTACCGGGTTGCCGGTAAACGTGAGGCTAAGCAAATCGAAAGGATTGTTGGTGCTCAAGGCTCCATTGCCCGTGCCTTGCTGAATGCCGTAGATCCCTGTGCCCTTTCCCAAAAACTTTGCCGCTAGCACCGTTTAAAAGGGTGGAGTAATGACCTTCTCCCCAACAGCGGCGATTGTGCCGCGGGAGAAGCAGCGATGTCAACTGAATGGGATCGCGAGGAAGTAGTTCCGGGGGACGAGTTTCGGGAGTTGCGGCAGCCGGCTCAACCACGGCCTATGGCGCCGGAAGAGGTCGAGGCCATCCCGCCGGAAGAAGAAGTTTACGCCGCGCCGGCAGACGCAGACGGTGCGGACGTCGATGATTGGCAGGGCCCGCCACCGTCGGCGGTTGATCCGACGGACGCGGAGTTGCCCCCCGATGAGGCTTGGTCGGGTCCGGCTTCGGAGGTGGAATTGCCCAGGCGGCCGCTAGGTTGGAACGGTAAGCGCCAGGGACGCCGGTTGGTCAAGCCGGACGAAGTGCGGCCGGCCTTCTCGCCGCATGAGCGGCTGTTGATTCTCGATACCTGGCAGCGCAGCGGACTACCGGCCGGAGACTTCGCGCCGCTGGTGGGCCTGTCGAAGCACACATTATATCTGTGGAAGAAGCGGTTTGTCCGGCAGGGACCAGCCGGGCTGATGGAGCAGCCGCGCGGCATGTCGCCGGGCAGCAAGCTGTCGGAGGTCACCAAGCGCACGATCGTGATGCTCAAGGAACTGCACCTGGATTGGGGTTGCCAACGGATCAGCGACGAGCTGGTCCGCGGCCCGGCGCTGTCGGCCAGTCCCGCCGCGGTGGCCCGCGTGCTGCACGAGGCCGGCTATCAGCTGGAGGAACGTGTCACTCATCCGCATCCCGAGAAGGTCCAACGTTTCGAGCGGGCCCGAGCGAATCAGCTCTGGCAGACCGATCTGTTCACGTTCGTGCTGAAGCGGCAGAACCGCCGGCTGTATCTGGTGGGCTTCATGGACGATCACAGCCGCTTCCTGGTCGGCTATGGTCTGCATGCCAGCGCCTCGGCGCGCTGGTGCTGGAAGTGCTGCGGGCGCGATCGCCTCGTACGGCCTGCCCGAGGAGATTCTCACCGACAACGGCCCGCAGTATGTCACCTGGCGCGGCAAGAGCCAGTTCAGCCGAGAACTGGAGCAGCAAGGCATCCGCCAGGTCGTCTCCCGCCCCAAGCATCCGCAAACGCTGGGCAAGATCGAACGGTTCTGGGGCACGCTGTGGCGCGAGTGCCTGCAGCGTGCGGTGTTCTTGGATTTGGAAGACGCCCGACGGCGAATCGGTCTGTTCATTGACCACTACAACTTCCAACGCCCTCATCAAGGCTTGGATGGATTGACGCCGGCCGATCGGTTCTTTCAAGCGGCGCCGACGGTGCTGGAGACGTTGCGCACCCGCGTGGCGGCCAATGCTCTGGAGCTGGCGCGGCAAGGTACACCGCGGCCGCCGTTTTACATGACCGGCCAGGTGGCGGGTCAACCCTTCAGCGTGCACGCCGAGGGGGAGCGCGTCTATCTCACGCGTCCTGGCCAGCCGCGGCAAGAAGTGGAGTTAGTGGGACCATCAGCGCCGCTGGCCGACGAGGCGCCCCCGGCTGATCCGTTACCCGAACCGTTGTGTCCGCACGGCGCGCCGGCCAGTGATACGGAGCCGACGTCACCAGCGCCTGGCGTCTCGTGGTATGACACAGCGCCGTCGTCAGCGAAAGCTCCATCGTCCACGGACGAAGCGGCGCCGCCTAAGGGAGGTGCATCATGAAGCACAACAAACTTTCGGAGTCTGCGGTGCCCAAGGACTGCGGTACTTCCTCAGCACCATCGCCGGCCAGTCTGGAAGCTCGACGTCAAGCGGCCGCCATTCTGGAAGTGCTAGCAGGAATGCATCGCCCGCTGGAAGCGGCGCAGCTGCTGGGCACTTCGCTGATGCGGTATTATCAGTTGGAACGGCGGGCGCTCGAAGGACTGGTTGCGGCTTGTGAACCGCCCAAGCGCGGTCCGCGGCTGAATCCGCAGCGGCAGCTCGCGGCACTCCAGCGCGAGAAGGCGAATCTAGCGCGGGAGTGTGATCGACAACGGGCGCTGGTCCGCGCAGCGCAGCGGGCCCTGGGATTGAAGTTCCCCAGTCCCACGCATTCAGCCGGCAAGCCGCCGCAGGAACCGGCCGCCAATGGCGGAACCCTGCGGCGCCGTCCCCGGCGCCCGGTCGTTCGCGCGCTGCGGGCGATCAAGGAGTTGCAGCTGCGCGCGGAGGACACGGCGACCATTGGTAATACGACACCTGCCGAACCCGCAGGCAAGGCAAGGGAAGTACACCAGATTGATTGGAGGGAGGTGTATGATGACTCGATTGGGTCGGAAGCCGCAAGGCGCTGCGCTTGTCAAATCACTGAGTGGCTCGGACCACTCCAAGCGGCGAATGATGTTGTTCCTGCAGACGCTAGGAGACGAATGCAGCGTCGTCCAGGCCTGCCAGGAACTGGGACTGAGCCAATCGCGGTTCTTCGCGCACCGCGCCTATTGGCTGCAGCGATCGCTGGAACTGCTGGAGCCGCAGTCGCCCGGCCGGCCTTCCAAACCTGAGCCGGCGGTTCCAGCGGCGGAAGTTGCCGAGCTACGCCAGCGACTCCGCGAATTGGAAGCTCGCGCCACCGCGGCCGAAGTTCAAGCCGAGTTGAGTGCGGTACTGCCCCACGTCTGTCGTCGGCTACGGCCGCTAAAAAAAACGCTGACACAGCCACGTCCATTCCCCAGGGATCCATCTCGGTGATCACGATGTCACGGGCCCGTCGTCGAGTTCAACGCGACCACTTCCACCGCCGCCTGTTGGAACAACGAGCGCGCGTGCACTTGGTGACCGCCTGCCGCGCCGTCCGAGCCGATGGCGTGCCGGTCGTCCAGGTGACGCGCCGGCTGGACCTCTCAGAGCGGACGGTGCGACATTGGCGCCGGTGTACGGAGGGCTCCGGCTGCCGTGGTCGACCAGCGCGCCCCGCTGGGCGCGACGAGCGGAATCAGGTCTATCACTTCCTCCGCGAGCGCGGACCGCAAACAGCTTTGACGGCGGTCCAAGCAGCGTTCCCGCACTTGCGCCGCGCCGATTTAAGTGACGTGCTACGCCGCTATCGCCGCCTGCAGCGGCGGAAGCGCGAGCGGCTGCAGAGCCGGCTCGATTGGCGACACCCGGGAACCGTCTGGGCTGCAGACTTCAAGGAGCGACGCGAGCCGATCGAAGGGCGCTACGGTTGGATCCTCTCAATCAAAGATCTGGCCAGCCGGTATCAACTCGCCTGGCAGCCGGTGGCCGAAGCCACGGCAGATGTGGTGCAGGCCACTTATGCCCGGCTGTTTGAAGAGCACGGTCCCCCGCTGGTACTCAAGAGCGACAACGGCAGTCAGTTCAAAGCCGACGAAACGAAACGACTGCTTGCAGCGCACGGCGTGGTTCCGCTGTTCTCGCCTCGCCGCCATCCGCAATACAACGGCGGCGTCGAACGGGCCAACGGCCAACTCAGCGGCTACCAAGAAGCGCTCGCCGAGTTCCATGGCCGTCCCCGAGCACCAACCTGCGACGATGCTCAAGGCGCGCAGCGGCTGGCCAACGAACTCGCGCGACCGGCAGGCTGGCAGGGGCCCACCGCCGCAGCACTGTGGTCCCAGCGTACGCCGTTGGATCGTGCTGGGCGCGCCGGCTTCCTGGCAAGTGTGGAGCAAGGTCGCGCGAGAGTTCGCGCCTGTGGAACTTTGCGCCGGAGGATGTGCTCACGCACGAACAAGGATCTGCCGTGGATCGCCGCGCGATTCGGGACGCACTGGTAGCGCACGACCTGCTGCGAATTCGTCCTCGCCGAAGCCCGCAAGCGATCCGTCCCGATGAAACAATCCACGCGCTGGCTCCGCAGCGCGAGGCCGGCGCGGGTATACTGGAGCTAACAACAATCACGACTTCGTCGGTGGTCGGCGAAGAACAAAGCGAGTCCGAGAAGGTCCATTCCTCCACCAATAAATTGTCAGCTAGCGGCAAACATTAACGGTGGGGCACACGCTCAAAAACTCTTTGAAGGGGCAGCTAGAGGGCAGACAAATCGAAGCATTTAAGAAAGCTATTGAGGACGCAAAGATCGGCCAACAGTTCCTTGAGAAGGAAGATTTGATTAGTATTTTCGAAGAAATACAGGATACGGTGAAACCATGACCATGATGACCGACAAGTTGGTGGAACAGCTTAGCGGAAAGGAGTGTACGAACTTTCGTCTTGTTGAAGGCGGTACGTTAATACTTTACCTACATTCGGAACCCGTCGATGCAACTCTCTGGATTGACTGTGCTTGGCGCCTCTGCGACGAAACGCACATATTGGCGGGTTCACTCGATAATCCTAACGACGTGATTAAGCATCTTCAAAAACTTGCGGGAGCGTCGATTTCGGTTGTCAGAATTGATACCACAACAAGCGATCTCTCATTGTCATTTTCAAATGGGCTCGAAATTGAGAGTTTTGGTCACTCGACAGATCTTGAACTTTGGGAGTTTCGCCGTGCTGATGGTTATCGGATTGGAGCCGGCCACAATGCCAAGCCCCACGAGCAGTGGATTGAGGGATCCAGTGGCGAGCGTCCTTAATCAATGGTGACTGCAAAATGCCGCGAAACGATGTTTGCTTCGCGTTTAATTGCATAGGATGATAAGACGTATGTAAAGGTATTCGCGGCGTCCCTGAAAACTCAACGTCGTCAACGATTCTTTCCCATAAGGCCGCTAATGAAACCGAATAGAAACTGCTTGCTTGCTGGTTGTTTGTTCGCGATTTCGTCTCTAATTAACGTGACCGCAAACGCTTCCTATGCATATGTTCAGAGTTTCGGAAATCTGAGGACATTCTCAAACCCAGAAGGCGTGGCCGTCGATTCTCAGGGCAACATTTGGGTCGCAGATACAGACAACTATCGCATCCAGGAATTCACAAACACTGGGACGTTCATTCGAAAATTCGGCACCTTTGGAAACGGTAGCGGGCAATTCGGTGAGCCAATCGGAATAACTCTTGATGCTTCTGGAAATGTCTGGGTTGCGGACGAGGGCGACAACCGCATCCAGGAGTTCACGAACACCGGTACCTCGATTCAAACGATTGGAACGTCATCGGGACCAACCGGCGTTGCACTAGATTCTTCTGGGAACGTGTGGGTAGCCGACTGGATCGCTAATCGCGTTCAAGAGTTCACCGCAACTGGCACGCTTATCCAAAGCATTGGCAGCTTTGGTTTCAATAACGGGCAATTCAACGGCGCCAGCGATATCGCTCTCGATGCGTCTGGCAATGTATGGGTTGTCGAACAATTTAACTATCGCGTTCAAGAATTCAACAGTAGTGGACTATTTATCCAAGCCTTTGGTACCCAGGGTAGCGGGAACGGGCAATTGAGCATCCCACAAGGCATTACCATTGACTCCCTGGGAAATGTGTGGGTTGCGGATACCGGAAACGGACGGATTGAAGAATTTTCAAGTAGCGGCGCATTCATTCAAACAGTAGGCAGCAGCGGACTTGGGATCGGTCAATTTGCAGATCCCACTCGAATCGCCTTCGATTCGTCGGGCGACCTATGGATTGCAGATGAATTCAATAATCGAATGCAAGAATTTGCGCCTGTGCCTGAGCCAGATTGCGTGGTCCTCTTTGGTGTTGCCACGGTGTTCATCGCTGGTGCTCGGTACCGAAAGCGCAAGTGACGTCAATGCCGGGTCATTTCGGTGCCCGATTCATGACCAAGGACGAACTGTCCGACGACAGAAATTCGAGGCTTCGGTCAGGTCCTCCTTCCTGCCGAATCAAGAGATGACCCACTGTGATGCCACTCCAGGCCTCAACTCTCGCCTTCATCACGAGTGAGTCGTTATTTTGCTTGCAACGCCACCGAATTATCCAGAGCCGCCACTTCCTCCAGGCCCTTGGCAAAATCCCAGAACAAAATCTTGCCGTTGGCGTTCGTGGCGACGATTGTTTTGCCGTCGTTAGTGACTTCCAATCCGTTAACTCCGGCTCCGCTCTCCCGTAATTCGATCCGCTGCCGCCCTGTTGCAATATCCCAAACATGGATGCTCTGTTCATCGTATCCAAACCCTAGCAAGTATTTGCCGTCCGGCGTCCAGCGCAGTGCGCGCATCGAATACGATGTTGGGTGAACGTCTCCAAGCCACAACTCGTGGACAAGCCTTGCACTGGCTAAATCAAACACCCGGATTCTGCCATACGGCCAATCTTTGGGCACCGGTCGTGGTTCGGTGGCCAATGCCACCCTCGTGCTATCTGGCGAGAAACGGATTAACCGGCAATAACGATTCTTGTCGAGTTCTGTTCGGGCGTTCTTTCCCGCCAAGTCCCACAATTCGATGGTGTGATCTTTCGTTTCCAGAACTCCCCATTTCCCGTTGCCGCTAGCCGCGTACTGCGCAATGTCATTCGGCAATCCTGGAAACGCAGGCAGATTCTGCCACGTTGCCGTGTTGTAAATTTCCAGTCCGTCTCGCTCCGAGCTGGTTGAAAACAGGCCGTCAGGCGTAAACCGCAAGTCGCCGCACCAGATCTTGGTTGGCTGAACGTGCTTGACCTGCCAGGTTTTCGGATCCAGAAAGTAAATGTTGCTGTCGTCATTCACGGCTAATAGCTTCCCATCCGGGCTGAATTGCAGTCGCTGCAAGTCCAGATGGGGTCCGAAGTCCAATGTTTTAAGCAACTCCCGTGAAGAAGCATCCCAAACCTTTAGCGGCGCATAGGGCGACGCCGCAACCAAGGTCTTGCCATCTGGCGAGAGCGCCAGCGAGTCCTCCGAAGCACGATCGCCAAAGGCATCGATTTCGGCAAACGGCTCCAATTCGGCTACCCAAGAGCCAAAACCTCGCGCTAGCCGCGAGATTTCCAAGATCTCATCGGGAAGTTTCGCGCGGTCGTAAGTGCGTGTCAGATGCGTGTTGCCGCTATGGACGCTGACGACCAGGCGGCGTTCTGGAATGCTCGGCGGGTTATCCGCAGGCAAGCGAGCGATCAGTTCGTCGAATCTCGCCACATTGGTCTTCGCAATTGCCCACCCACTTCCTCCTCGGAGGCTCATCTCGTAAAAACCACGGAACTTTACGATGTTCTCGTCCGACACGTCGCACTCTTGCGCCCCCATCCGATCACGATCCCAACACATCATCGACAGCTTGATATGTCCCCCAGTCGCAGGCTGTAGTCGAGAAATCCAGGACCAGCCATGATTTTCAATCGTGTCTGTATGGGCGGTGCGCAATGCATTACCCATTTGCTCCATATCCGTCGTTTCCGGCAGATCGTAGGTCCGCACCTTCGCCAATTCGCGAACAACGAAGACAGCGCAACCCGCAGCCAATAGCCCAGCGACAAGAATAAACACCTTCGCGCGGCGCATCGTCATTGCCCTACGCTAGTATGCTGAGCGCTATCAAAGCGAAATTAGCAAAACGCTGCCGGCCGACATTGCCCGCCCGAGCATGGGATTGGTTGCACAAGTAGTACCATACGTTGCATTGTAACCGGCGCTGCCCATTAAACGAACATTCACAACGGCCGCGAACATTGTCGAAACCTCGCCACAAGAAGGGTGCAGGGCTGTATTCGTGACTAAGGACGAACTGTCAGAGAGCTCCAGATTCAGCATGCTGCTAAATCCCGTGTCGGTATTTGAAATTCGTCACGCTGGTATTGCTGAATGAATTCAGCGCGGCGGAAATGATGCCATTCGTCCCGCCAGTGTCTAAGAAATCTGCGGTGTCAGCGCCTACTGCCAACCACTGCTACCGTATCAAGACTGCCGGAGCCGACATCCACATATAACTGTCCATAGCCTGCGGTGCGTGCCGTGACGCTGTTGAGTGCCACCATATCGGTGCCCCCATAGGTACGAACATCGATCTGCGAGGCACTCACTTTATATTCCGATACGGCATCGCTACCCTTTCCTCCAAGGACGTTAACAAATCCGTAAAACCCAACGGCCGAAACATTGGAAAGCGCTACCGCATTCGTTCCGTTGCCGGCCTCAATGGTAACTCCCCCGTAAGAGTTCTGAAATCCTACGACAGAGACGTTGATCACTTGAATCGTGTCGTTGCCGTTGCCCGTGGTAATATCTAAAGCAAGTCCAACGCTGACTCCCGAAACTTTGACAAAATTATTGCCATTGGGCAAGTTAATGATTATTCCCTCAATCCCGGAAAACGTCTGCGATAAGGCAACCCTTCCGTTCGCAGCATTCTTAATGTATGTGCCGATGCCTTGGACTTTGTACGTGGCGGTTCCAGCCTGAGTTACGACAATGGAATCGCTGCTATCTCCGGTCAGATAGAGATAATTGGAATCGATCGTTCCGGTGACTGTTGCGGTTAATAGCGTTCGATTTTCGAGTGCTTCGAATCGTAAAGTACGGCTAAGTTTTTGCATGGAGTTTTCTCCTTGATGAAAGCGATTCGCCTCTGATGCTACTTTGCACTCCATGCAAGTTCCAATGGAGGGGGTAGCATAACTCGTGATTTAACGGCTGAAAAGTGGTTAGGATCGCGTTTCCTGCAGGTGTCACTGGACACCCGATACGGGATCATCGTAGGCCGCGTTGTGCCATTCGTTTTCGGTGGGAATCACCCACGTCGCGCCGGCATACCGGCGAGCATTCGCGACTAAGGTCGAACTGCCATTTTCGGCTACCGCAGTCTGCGAATCTGTCCGCCCCATTTCTCTACGTGTTCTCAGGCCGCTACGAGTGCTCTGAAAAGCCATCCATTTTCTGTCATTTAGCTCCAGCACGAGCGAATGGAGCCTCTTTGCCGTCTCGCCGGACCCAAAGCTGCCTGACCTCAAACTGGGAAGTCCTGGCAAAAAATGGCGGATATTACGGTTGCTCCTAAGTTGCGGGGGTGAGGGATTCGATATTTTACGTATCGAACCCCCACGTATTGGGAACAAGCAATGAACAAAACCATCGTGCAATCGCTGTGGATCGGGGGACGGCTTTCGACCATGGAACGGTTGTCGATCGTATCCTATTTGGAGCACGGACACCCGTTTCATCTGTATGTCTACGGGCCGGTAGCTAATATTCCCGACGGCACTATTGTCCGCAGTGGCCAGGAGATTTTGCCGTCCGACGAAATTTTTTGCTACCAGCACGGTTATGGCCAAGGAAGCTTTGCGGCGTTTGCGAATTGCTTTCGCTATAAGTTGCTAAGGGATCGCGGCGGTTGTTGGAGCGATTTGGACATTGTGTGCCTGCGGCCATTGGACTTTGCGGCCGATCACGTCGTTGGTAAAGAGCGACGTCCAAACGAAGCCCCGCAAGTAAACAACGCGCTGATCAAGGCGCCAGTCGGTAGTCCGCTCATGCATTATTGCTTTGAGGCTAGTTGGAAAGTAGATCGATCGAATTTGCGGTGGGGGCAGATTGGTCCAGCGCCGTTGCGCCAAGCGATTGAAGAGCTTGACGTGCCGGTGAGGATTCTGGAGCCAGAGGCGTTCTACCCCATCGATTATTGGCAGGTGTGGGACTGTATACGGCGGAAGGATCTGTTCACCGATGGTTACGCCGTTCATTTGTGGCACTCGCAATGGCAGCATCAGGGATTGAATCCCGATCACGTCTATCCCGCCGGCTGCATTTACGAGCAGTTGAAGCGGAAATTCAATGTGTGCTCGCCAGCCAACGCAGCGGCCGGACCCGGCTGGGTGACCAGCGGCCGCTACCATTGGCGGAATATGAAAACCCGCTGGCGGACAAAGCGAACCCTGCAGTTAGCCGCCTGAGATGGAATGCTTGTGTTTGTAAGAAACTGAAGACACTTGGCGAATTCGATCATGGCCGTACGTGTACCATTGCTGGAAATCCATGCCGCCAATGCATGCAATCTGACATGTGAAAGTTGCAGCCATTTTTCCAACAGCGGCCATAAGGGAACGCTGAGCCTAGCCGACGCGGACGAGTGGATGAATAGTTGGCACAAGCGGATTATTCCCGGTCTGTTTCGCCTGCTGGGAGGGGAGGCAACGCTGAATCCGCATCTACCGGAGTTGATCGAGTTGGCGGCCCACTATTGGCGACAGTCGCGGATTGGTTTGACGACAAACGGCTTTTTTCTCCATCGTCATCCTGAACTTCCGGCGATACTGAGCAGGCATCGAGTGATATTGCGACTGACGGTTCATCATCAGTCAGAAGAATACCAGGCAAAAGGTCGCGAAATTCTTGCATTGATCAACGGGTGGCGGAAACAGTATTTCTTCGAACTGATCGTTGAAGAAGCATCTGAACGTTGGACCCGACGACACCGCGGCTTTGGAGCCGGCGTGTTGCCGTTTGAGGACGATAACCCGAGGAAGAGTTGGGAAAACTGTCCGGCCAAGAACTGCATGCAATTGTTTCGAAATCGGTTGTGGAAATGTTCGCCGATCGCGTATTTGCGATTGCAAAAAGAGGCCCATCCTGGCATCTCCAGCTTGTGGGATCGGTACCTCAGGTACGACGGGCTTGGGCCCGGTTGCAGCGATGCCGAATTGGAGACGTTTATCCAGTGGCAGGATGAGGGAATCTGCGGAATGTGTGCGATGGCGCCGAAAGCGTTCGAAAAGCCGTCGCCGCTCATTCCGCTTTCTGCCTTAAAAGCGAACGCAGTTGCCGCCTGATGGTGGGCGGACAACGCTCCGAGAGCTTGGCGTTCCGTCGCGATCGCCTGTGGCCGCGGAAGCGGACGTCGCATCCAGATGACGCAGAAATCTCAACCTCATACTCTTGCTTCGGTCACATCGCCCGACACGCCCGACGGCACCTTTCAGCGCACAGGACGAACTGTCCGAGAGCTCCCGGGTTGGCAATGCCGGACACGCCCTCATGTGTCGCGACCAGTATAGCGAAAGAGGCCATGATCGTTAGAACGGGCTCGGCTTGTTTGCCAGCAACATCGTGACAAGCTGCCACCGATTGCTCCAGAGTTCGCCGAATCGCTCTTGGCGACGCTGGAAACCGAGCAGGCTGAGGCCCGTATTCAATGCGTGGCACGTTGGGCAATCGCCGACTTAAACGCCGAAACCGCGTCGCGTGTACTCTCGGCTATTGGGGAGAATGCGAGGGTCAACGGGAATACCGACGCCGCCGATGTTGTGCGCCCTAACTTTGGCGCGAAGTGGGCAAAGCCGGGTTATCCCGCATGTTTTGAAAAAGATACACTACGAAAGCATCGGTTCCACCAGCCCTGCTGCAATAATGAGGCGCTTCAGCAACCTGGCACGATTGTTCGTTGGATCTGACGAACCGCCATAAAAATGCCGCCGTCGACGTGTGCCAGATTAATGTTTGGGGTTGCGATAAGGAATGATTTCGTACTAGTGTTACCGCCAATCGAGCAGGTTTTCCAAGGATTCGCCAGTGGGAGGCGGACGCGGCCTGCGACAGGATCCTGAGGACGGATGTTTTTGAATCATGCGAATCGCCGCTCTCGCCGTCGTGCTAATTCAACGGTCTCATATTGGCTTGACCCTTTTGGCCTGCACTACTGCTGTTGCACAAACTCCAGTCGAGCAGGCAGACGAAATCCGTCAATTCGATGTAATTGTTAAGGATAAGCTCGTGGGAAATGTCTCGATCCGTATTTCTCAAGCTCCAAGCGGCAGTGTGACGACCTCCACAGACACTTCGATTGAGGCGTCATTCTTATTCATCAAGTATCGATACGAATTTCACGGCAAAGAAATCTGGCAAGGTGATCGACTGACACAATTCGACAGCCAAACAGACGACAATGGGACGCGATCGAGCATTCAGGCTGTGGTTGATTCACGAGGTTCTCGAATCGACGTTCTAGGTAAGCCGAGTCGAAGTGGGCCGCCGTTAGCCATGACGGAAAATTACTGGCGCTTGCCTACTTCGAGTATTGAAGTCGGGCAATTTTCCATTGTTGAGCCGGACACTGGAATTCCGCGGACTGTTCGACTCCAACTAGTCGGTCCGGATTCGGTCGCTGTGGAGGGGCGGGAGATTGCCTGCAACCATTACCGATTGACGGGCGAGGCGGCTGCAGATTTATGGTTTGATGGACAGAACCGGTTGGTTCGCCAACAAACAGTCGAACAAGGATATCCGACCGAGCAGCGATTGGTGCGAATTCATAGCGTTCCCAAACCGCGGACTGGTGCCCAAGCTTCTCTGGCAAGCCATGAAGACTAAAGCTTGGTACTGCTGGCCGCCTCACTTAAAATATTAGCTTCCGAGAACGGGCACATCGTTAATAGCACGGAACGACAGCGTCCGATTGCTGGATGACAGGATTGTCGGCGAAGCTGTCGAATGTCCTCGACGGTGGTAATTGGTCATTGGCCGGTGTCAAACAGCGCATTCCAGTAATTGCACAAAATCCCTGTGGACCGAAGCGCCCGACCCGGAAACATTCGATCCTTTCGAACTCCAAGCCCACTGCCGCAAAGTATCGCGGATAATCATAGATCGGGTGCCACGCGCACAATCGCAGCAAGTAGTAAAAAAGATTCGTTACTCCCCAATAGATCGCTTGGCACGAGCGAGCCAGTCGATTGCCGGTGGGAGCGACAAAGTCCGCGATTAGCAATTTCCCACCTGGCTTCACAAGACTTGCCAGATGCGACAGCATTGCGACCATCGAATTTTCGGCGAATACATTCAGAAAGAAATTCGCGACCACAACATCATAGTGTCCGTTCAATTTATGTTCCAAAACGTTGCAACAAATCATCCGAACAGGTATTCCGGCGTCCTCAAAGCGAGACGCCACTTTTTTTAGCATCTTCGGAGCAACATCAAGACAGGTAACATTCGCTCCGAGTCGTCCACCGAGTACCGCGTCTTCCCCGGGGCCTACGCCTGCGTATAACACGGAATCTCCTGGACGCATTTGTGCCAGTTGTGAAGCCTTCGCCGCGTAGATTTGCCCTCCCGAATAGAGTTGCCCTAACGATTCGTAAATCCATGCGATACCGTTGTAGCTTGTGGCGCCCATACAGTTCCTTCTGTAATGTTCCAATGCCAGCATTGCAATTTGAAAACGACACGGCAAAGCATAGAACTGCGCAACATGGTGGTCAATCGCAACGATATCTCTTCACTCACAGTCGAATAAGCCGTTCGTTTGATGGATTACGGCAGCTAGCATCACGCCAAGTTGCCGCTCCTTAGTTCTGGGATCGCGGCCATCGCAGCGCCAGATCCGTGGACATCGACATAATGATCCTTCCGTGATACGTTGTATCACTTGCAGGCACCGCCCTTTTCATTTTGGGTCGGCCGGATGGCAAGCTCCTGCTGCAACAAGGAAGTTTTCTGAATCACGTTCGCGGGAACCATGGATGGTTGGTGCAACTGCCGTTCTTACAAAGCCGCAAGATCCTCAGCCTCGCAAAGCTGAGATGCATCCGTTTGTGGTAATGGCTAGGCCCTCCCTAGAAAGCTTCGCCTTCGAGTTTGGGCGTTCCTACGATTCATACCTGGCGTCCGAACCCGGGCGACTGTCATTCTGGGCAAAAAACGCCCGTGGAGTTGTCGCATACGAGAGGGTCGGTAAATATCTTAATGTTGTCGGTGGCTTGCTCGCTGACGTGGCAGAAAAGCACGAACTTCTAGCTGAATTTGTGGAATATGCGCGTCAGAGGAGGCTGTGGATTTCGTTTTACAACATCGCCGACGATGAATTGCCTTTGTTTCGCCAACGCGGCTTTCAGGTAACGAAGTGGGGCGAAGATGCATGGATCGATTTGCAACGGCAAACTTGGAGGGGAAAAGACTACGAATGGGTGCGAAGACAATCTAATTTTTGCCTGCGTCATGGCATATCCTTCACCGAGTGTTTCCCAAGTCGGTTGACGACAAATGCGTGGAACGAAATTGCGTTGGAGTTGGAAGAGATCTCCATTTCTCGAATGTTGACGAAACCACAAGTTGCGGAGATGAATTTTCTCGATGGACGATTTGATTCTAATCGCCTTGGTCGAAAACGTCTTTTCATCGCGTGCTCGGCGCAGCGGATCGAGGGCTTCCTTATTTGCAATCCTTGTTTAAACGGGACACAGTGGGCACTGGACGTTTATCGTCAACGTTCGGATGGCATGCGAGGTACGGTGGCGTTTTTAATTCACCAAACTCTCCAATTGCTAAAAGATGAGGGTGGCGAGCGCGCATCGCTCTGCCTAATTCCAAGTTTGCGATGTCGTCGCATGCCTGGTGACAGTCGGCTGGTTCGTTGGGGGTTGTTTTTCAGCCGACGGTTCAATTTTATTTTCGACACCGCGGGCTTATATCATTTCAAGAGCCGCTTCCGTCCACAATTCGAGAATCGCTACGTGTGCGTTTTTCCCAAAACGACGCCCGGTTCTATATTCGCCTTTATACAGTTGTGCGGTGCGCTCAACCTATCATGGCGGAAAGTACTAGCTGGTTTGTGGAGGCGCGTTCGGAAAAGCGACCAACGGTCGACGTTGGCGAAACCCGATTGATGCTGAGGCCATGTTCCCGAACGACAATCAGCAATACAAGAAACCCGCGCCGCAGCGTAGTGAGCCGCAACCCAACTTTGGTGTAGGCTTCGGCTCGCGTAAGAGGGTCAACTATCCGCACCGCCGAAATACCCCCTTCTTCACCCGTTATTTTTTGGGCCAAGCGCGCCATAGCTTGCGGGTACAGATTCCCGCGGCGCACTCGTGACGAACTGCCATTATTGGATGCGGTACCTTCAGCCGTTGATCTCGCCCGAAGCAGAGACGAACGAGCAATCCTCGTTCAATTCAACACTAACAATCACCGCACAGTGGATTGATCGTAATTTACACGTCTTGCTTCCTGTCAGCCAGCGATTGTGCCACCGCCGTACCGAATAGTTACTGCCACCTCGGGAAGAGTTTCGACGCCCACGAAGCCTGTCGCCTTAAGCACCAAATACTCCAAGCGCCAGGACGCCCGTGTCAAATGACGAGCCGATCCAGCGAAAAAAGATCGCTCTTCATGAAAAGCTTGCCGGCAATGGCTGCGGCGGCGGCGCCTGCTTGGCCCCGATTACCGACCATGCCGTAGTCCGAAAAGCCAGTAAAAGTTGCGCCCTGGACGTCCTTTAACTGGGGACTCCGCTGGCTTTCGCCTTAAACATAATTTTAACATAAACTAAATATAAAAAATAATTGCAAACGCTGATGCCAGCGGCTACAAGTGGGGTGTTTTCCGCCGTTGGCCTTCGCCCAGAGCCTCGAGCGGACGCGATGACTCCCGCATGTGAGTTAGCGCGATTCAAAAGTGGTTTAGATCGGCCCAAGGATTTAGGGCACGCTAAACCGGCGCGTTTTTTAGTCTAGGAGTTTGCTAATGAAAAAATCAGCACAGTTCCTTCTTTTGGCTGCGTGGGCGGCTAGTTTGGTTGTTTTTGATCGCCATATTGCGGAGGCGACTTCTGTGGGGGTGGCCGTGACGCAGGCATCTGGCACGTTAACGTCGCTCGACAATTCAGCGGGGCAGTATCCTGTGATTACCTACATTGCCTCGCAGCCTGGTTCCGGGGATGGATACACCTATACAAATTGGGCGGTCTTCGCAAATGATGGGACCGGCTCATTGGAGCTCTTCGGCACTATGCCGGGCGGATATACACCGGCCCTCGGTGACGCTGTCTCGGCCAGCGGCACATTCTCTCCGTTCCATAATATTCCCGAATTAGGAACATTGACTGCCATCGCCCAACAATCTACGGGCAACAGCGTGCCGGGGCGCTGAGCGGTTCAACGCCGGTACCGACTTTGATGACAATTCCGCAGCTGAATGACCTTTCCGCAGTCGGCATGAACTTTGGCCTTCAGGAATACTATGTGGAACTCGACAACGTGACGATCCCTGGCGCCTCTGGAAACTGGCCGACGCATGCCAACTTGTCATTTACTTTGTCGGACGGTACCAACACTGGGACTGGCTTCTTTTGGCCTAGTTCTTATTCAAATTGTGATCCGCTAGCGGGAACTCCAATGCCAACTGGAACCGTGAATATGACTGGACTCGTTAGTGTCTTCGGAGCCTCAGGCACTTACCCAAACGTTTCTGGAGGTACGGCGGAATTCACCCCATTTACAATTACGCCCGTTCCCGAACCAGCTTCGCTTACGCTTTTTCTGTTGGGGCTAAGTGCTGCGGGCATCTTGATAAGTCGTCAGCGTGAGTAATCCCATCGTTCGGTTGGAAATAAGCGTACGGCATGTCCGCCGGCGTTGAGCAAGTGCGCGTGCAGCGTGTCATTGCGGCTAATGGCTTGACGGGCAGTTAGTTACCAAACTCAGTTCAGACGATCGGGCGCGTGCTTCGCTGGCTGGAAGCCGGTCGAAAAAACAACGCATGATCGAAGCATTTATATTGGTGTGCGCCATCGGCGGACTTATTTCTCTCGACCATCGAATCATTCGAATTCGACGACATTCAAAGACCGCAGTCCTTTCAACCCGACCATTCTCTCGGAACGCCGAAAAGCCACGGTTATTGATACGCTGCCCGGCCATGAATAATAAGCGATCGCGCGCCCAGGTCGATCTGACAGATGGTCTTAGCGGCGCTGGCTGGCGTGATGTTGTGGTGGCGTCGACGGAAATAGCCGGAGGATCGCCGATCCCCCAACACTCCGCCGTCGAACCATGAAGATTAGACCTAACAAGCCGAGGGCCGCGAGAATGAACGTGAGGGGTTCGGGAACTGGAATACTGGAATTAAATCGAACGCTGCCTTGCTCCCATTCGTCCGCCTTCCCCTCGTCATATTGAGTAAAGTCGGCAGCGAACGATATAAGGTCGCCAAATCGCGAATAGGATGCTTCGAGTACGGTGAAATTTCCGGTGAGTGTATTATCAGCGCGGCCGTTTCCGAGAAGAGCCATGCCAGCATTGTTTCCCTGAAACGGATACCGAGTTGCGTTGTACGTGCCGACAAGTGGGACCGAATTGTTGGGCCCTATGAAGTCGATCTCCCAGCTAGTTTCAACGCCGTTCTGTGTAGGAGAAAAGTAGAGTGCGCCGGTTGGATAAAAGTTATTTGGATCGCCGCTATAAAATCGTGACCCGTCCAACCCGTAGCCGTTGTCAGCACTGAATGACCACGATCGACCTTCGCCAACCCAACTGTTTCTTGAGCTAGTAAAGGTAAGGATGTTGTACGCAGCAGTGCAGTTGCAGGCGAATAACAAACCTACGCTGAGCGCGAAAACGAACTTTATTATTTTCACTAGCGTCCCCCGGAAAAGTGCCACCAAAATAACCGCCTGCTAAGGCGATTGCAAGGAAATGCAATGGCGAATACTACCCGCCTGGCGTCGGTTCAGTCCCGTAGATCGTTTCAACGAGACCATTGGCCCCAAACAGCAACAGCCCGCCGACGATTATTTCGACAACCGGAGGGCAAAACACGGCCAGAAATGTCGAGTGTTGCGGAGCGTTGCTCATTGAAACCATAGCAACCGCAATGAAGGCGGCCGTTAGGCCAATTATCCCCTGAACGAAAATCCAAAGTCCGATGCCCCGAACTACGATTCCAAACAGTTCGCGAGTGCTCATTGTTTCCCCCTGTTAAAGTGCTGGAATTAGAGCCGTCAAAATAGCTGTTTGCCAAAGCGATCACAAGGAAACATTTACAGCAACCCGCCCGATGCGGCGGGTGGCGAAAACGAAAACCGCGTAAGAGCTTGCCTATTGCACGCTGAGTCGTAACGTCTCAAGTGTCGAGGCGATTGGTCGCGAAAAGCTGGCCGCCATCCACCCGTCCGACGGCCGGGTAGAAGCAAGAAGTTATGACCCCGCAGCAGTCTATCCACCGAATTTCAGTGCGGTGAATTGTGTTAACCCAATTGATGGCTTCGGGGTGGCTGTGGGTGTCCTATGCAGGGCTGCGTTGTGACCAAGGACGAACTGTCCGGTTGACCTGGTTCGCAACGCCTCGGTCAGGCCCGCCTGAATGGTTCGTTCATGATGCATCAATGCGGCCAAGCAGGTTGCCATTCGTGAGGCCTGTCGATGTGACCGCGTCAGTCGTGTGAACCGATTTCTCAGCGCCGAGTCACTTTGATTGGCCCTCCTTGACAGCCCGAAACCCGAGATAGCCCAAATTGGCGCGTTTGGGCCGGACCCACACTTGGCCATCATAGGCCACGATATAGCTCTTTTCTGCGCTAACTTCGGTGGCTGTCCACCAATATATAACGGGAGAGTAAACATCCCAAAGCGGCGATTCCTTGTCAGGTATTACTTGATATCGCGCCTGCCCATGTACCTCGTCCCACGCACCTCCGCAATTGTGGTCGTGTCGACGCAATGAGCCGACTACTTCCTGCACCGTCGGCAAGCGACAAATTCCTTGTGGCGTGTCCGCCAGCGCTTGGCCGTCGTCAGTCAGGTAATGACACTGCCGCACCGCTTCCTCCCACGGCATCCCATGATCCGGCCAGCCTGGACCGACTGGCGCCCAGATCAGGTCGACGCCGTTGTCCGATAATTGATGCGCACTCAAACCACTTTGCGTTAGTCGGCCGACAATCCGCAAGGCAGGCTCCACGCCAAAAGCCGCTAACGTGAGAGTAGGAAATCCCAAGATCATCGCCAAAGCCCGGCGCTTCGGCTCGGGCCGGCCCAACCAATACAAAACGCCGATCAGCAGCAGTGGAGCAACAAAGAACAAACTCAGCGTCAATATCGAAGCTCTGCTGAAAAACCAGGCAGTCCACAACCCAGCGGCAACGTGAATCGCACCCCCGACTCGTGGAAAGATGATCGAAATCGTCGCCGCGGCTACGAACAGCAGCATCGGCAACAGATATTGACCAAGCATTAGGCCAAGATTCATCCACAGCGAGTGGTGATACCAGCCCTCGTGAAAATTCTCGATGATGCCCCAAAAAGCCCAAAAGCAAGCCGCGAATGTGGAGATAATGACTGCTGTCCAGCCCAGGATCCTTCGGCGTCGTTGGGCGAAATCAACCATAGAACTTTTGTCCGTGACGGACTGCGGCTAGAGACAATATATATAGCCGCGTCGGATGCGGAAACTGCCTTTTGGGATCAGTCATCCTTCCAATCACTTCGCTTCGACACCTCGCCGCGAATGATGTAATCGACCGAAGCTTCTGATTTCTCCGGATAACGCGCACATGACGAACTGACCGACATTCACTGGCCCGATGGTGCCGGTAATGCCCATCTGTGTTGCCAATGCCCGCAAGGATTACCTGTGCCGGTGATGTCGGACCGACTTGCCCACTGTCCCGATTTGCAGCGATGTGATGTTATTGAAAAGCAGTGTCTCGACGTACTGCCGGGCCCCGGCAAGCACCGTCTGCACCGAGGAAGATTTGACGGTCATACACCTGCTCCATGCTATGCAACGACACAGTTGTATAGCACAGCCGTCGGGTGCATTTAAAGCACTGCTCTCTCTTACGTTACATTGCTTGACGCAAGATGTTATCTGACTATATTGCCAAGTTGATAACCAACATTTTCGCTGTTGAATCAATAGTTATCCGACATGGCGGGATCACCTCACGAGCTTGAATTCTCCTACGAAGGCACGCCGGTTGGTTACTTCGAGGAAGAGCGATACCCAGTGGCTCCGGGGCGATATCGCTACATGCCATACCGCGGGCCCGGGCATTACGAAATGCAGACGGCGCACCGTGCCGGCGGTCGGCCGCGCTGCACCTATTCGGCAAACGGGCGCGCCGTCTCGTTTGCGGTCGTCGACTGTCCCGAATACGGTGTCCTCGAATTAGCCGAGTTCGACGCCGGGAATGTCGGATAACCCGCCGTTGGAGCGGACCGCGGCGGCGGTATACTTCACTTGCGGTCGAGCGTCGCACGTGCGCCGCCACGGCCGCTCAACGGCCTTACGTTATCCATCGGGGAGCAAACGATATGGTCGAACGTGACGGTGACCGACGTGTATTAGCGGCGATGACGTCGACGGGAGCGAATCTAGCCAAGCCCGCGCACACGATCCATTTTCTTTACTTCAAATCGATGGACGCCGCGAAGTCTGCAGCCGGCGAACTTCAGGCAACGGGCTATCAGAATCTTCGAGTGCACCGCGCCCCAACGAAGTCGCTCTGGAAGCGTTGGTTCGGACCACACGAATACTCGTGCATCGCCGAGACGCACGCCGTACCGTCGGAAGCCGGTGTTTTCGCGACGACTGATCGAATGAACGCGCTAGCAGCGAAGTTCGGCGGTGACTACGATGGCTGGGAAGCGAGTGTCGAGAAGTAGCCGCACGGCCGCGATGGATAACCCGCCGCTGCACTGGACCGCGGCTGCGGTGCGGTTTCTGTGATTCGAAGGGTCGTTGGCGCGGCCGCGGCCAGTGAACGGCAGTCCGTTATCTGCCCTATGTCATCGCAACCCGACTACCGCATCTCGGCGTCCGACGTCACCGGCATGGACGACGGCGGCTTCGCGTGGGCGATCATCGAAAAGGCATGGCCGGACGTGCAGGAGCCTGATATCTCGGTCAAGTGCAAGAACGCGACGAGAGGCCAGAGAGCAGTCCTTGCCGCCACCCTATGTCAGCGGGAAGTAGACAACGGCGGGCTCGAACAGTTCTTCCAGAATGAGACGGGCGACATCGTTGCAGAGGTCATCTCCGGTTTTGAGGCACTCGGCATGAAAGATCGCGCTGATCTGCTCCGTCGGGCGAGGGCGTTCTTTCCAGCAAACGTCCAAGTTGAAGATCAGCAGTCGCGGCGCAATTATTTGGCTGGTGTTCCCGCATCTACACGAAGCGCTTTCTTTGACCCGCTCGATCAAGAGTTTTACGCTGATTCGGAACCCAAGCTCTGGCCACACTTTCGGAAGTACGTCGATCAGCATCCCGAAGAGTTTTTCCGATAGCGGCCGGGCAGATAACCACGCACTGGAACGGACCGGCCGGGCGGAACGGTCCTTGTGGTTCGAGAGGCGGTCGATCGCCCGGCCGGCCGTTCAATGCTGGTCCGTTATCTGCCCATGGAGCGGCTTACCTAGCACAGCGACGAGACTCGCCAGTCTATAAGGCTGCATTCGTGACCAAGGACGAACTGACAGATATCTCCGGACCGCGGAGCTCTATTGAATTGACCCGCAAAGAATTCCAGCTCTAATGTAATCACGGTAATCTGATTGATCATCGCGAACCGTTGCCTAAGGTTCCTCTGTGACTGGAGTAAAAGTTATCCGCAGCCGGCTGAGGCTATTCGCGTTTGCGATATCACCGCTGTTCATCTCCATCGCGATCCCGTTGCCTGCGGCAGACGTCAGCAATCCGAGCACCGCCGGGACCAGACGCGGTTCGAGCAGACATTACTGTCAAAAAGATCCTGAAGGCCTGGGATCGCCGCTCGAAGAGCATTGAGTCAATTCGATACGAGTGTCTACTCGAGGAGTCTGCAGCTGAGGCCACTTGGTCAGGGCACAATGTTCAGCTCGATAAGCAGCCGCGGAACAATGGAAGCGACACGGTAACGCTCAAAAGCAAACTCACCTTCAGCCGATCCGGCGACAAAATCGCTTATTCCAAAGAGGGTGAAATTTGGAGCAGCGTCATCGGGGGCAAAGAGACTCGAGAATACCAGGACGACATTCGATTCGCGTCGTTATTACAAACTACTTGAGTGCACCCACCACTTGCCGGAGGGCAGCACTGCGACGGTTGGAAGTGAATTCGAGGAGGGCATCAACTTCTATGACATCATTACCAATGGGCTTCTTATCAACGCATTCTGGTTTGCGGATTCAACCCTTTTACAGCTCGATCGTGTCGACGGCGTCAAGGCCGATGACTTGCTGATCACGCTGCCTCACATAGATCAAGATGGCACCGACTGCGTGCAACTCGAGATTAGTCCCAAGAGCAACCCTCGATGGCATGATTTCGTGCTTTTAGACGCGACACGCGAATATGTGCCCGTCAAGTTCCAGCAGACCTTCGACGGCAATTCGAAGAATGAGTTGCTGATCAAATACATACCCGATGTAAAGATTGGCTGGCGCGTGTCGCAATGGACGGACAAGCAATTAAAGCCTACAGGCGATGTCGTAGTACGGACATGTAAAGTGACGCGATGCTCTGTCAATGAAAAGTTGGAGGATAAGCTTTTCACGATCGACTTTCCAAAAAGCGCAGACGGTCTGTCATCTCGCGGGGAAGGTGCCACTTTTTACATCGTGGCAGACGATGGGACCGAGCAACCGATTACCGCAGCCGAATTTCGCGCACGACTATCAAAATCAACGCACTAGCTCCGCTCTAGCCGTGGACTCTAGGGACGATGTATTCGTGACCAAGGACGAACTGTCCGACATGCCAGCCCGGCGGCACCGGCCACGCCCACATTACGCAGTTGGACAATGTGGAAGAAAGTGCCTGTAATCAATTGGAGGCGAGTTGTTAGCTCTTAGCGGTTAGCGCGCAGAAGCGTGCGAGCGGCAGACGATAGAGCCTCTTTTCGCCTGTATCTTGTCGGCATCTCTTTGCTCCCCACGCGGCGCAGGGTAGTGGGTCAGTCTAATCCTGAGAATTTTCTGCGCCGTTTTTGATCCCTAGCAATCATTCGATCTAACCCCCAAAACATGGCCCAGTAAGAGGCTATGCTTCCAAGTGTTCTGAAGATCGTCCATGCGCGATCTGTTGCGGACATTTTGCCATCCAATCGCGCGATGGTAATGGCAACAATGGCCACATACCAAAGCGTAAAGCCAACCAGAATAATGATGATCCATCGTCGCATTCCCGCATCATACCCGATCCGCCTTACAAAGTAGAAACTCACCGCCCATCGGCTACAATGCGGGCATGGAACCAGCCGAGTGGGCACAAGTGAAGGCGTCGATTCAAGAGCAGCTTGCGAAAGTTCTGGCTGAACTTGAATCCGACGGGCGAGACCCAGCAGCGGCCGCTATACGCCGAGTGGCAATTTCTCCTGAGTCCCAATTCGCCACTGGCTCAGAATGGCTTTTCGGCGTAATGGAGGCCGCCGACGATGTGTCAGCCATCGCCCCTGAACTCAAGACTCGCTTAGAAGAGATCAAATCGCGGGCGCATGCTGCCATCTATACCTAGCGACGGCCCGATTATTCGGACAGGGTTGTCATTTTTCGGACAACTCTGAATTTATAGGCAAAGCCCCGATCTAAGTATACTTGTGTCCATTTCCGGCCCTCGCTTAACGGGCTACGGCTGCCTTGGGCTATCGCATTCGAGGCGGATAGGCTTTCGATGGCTGCCCTCACTACTTAGCACTCGCATACCCCGACAGATGCTGCGTTCGTGACCAAGGACGAACTGACAGGGGGCTCTATCGCCAATCGCCGCTTAGTTCAAAGGCGGCCCAGTATCTGGGTGATAGTCGGCCGTTGCCGTCAGTCACCGGCGTATCGAGTTCAATGCCACGTCCTCGGTCGACGAGCTTTTGGGCGTGCGGATCGTAACGGTCGAGCATTTCCAATTGTGCTTGCCTTAAGGCTTCCAGTTTTCCGAGCACGTGATCTTTATTCCACAGCCGCTTGTAGAACTCGGTCATCAGGGTTTGGGTTGCACCATCGTCCACGCTCCACAGCGACGTCACGGTCGTTTTCGCCCCAGCCACTTGGAAGGCACGCTGTAAACCAAGCATTCCTTCGCCGCCAGCCGATTGGCCTAATCCTGTTTCGCACGCTGACAACACCGCCAAGTCCACCCCTTGCAGATCGAGCGATGCGACTTCCAACGCCGTCATAATGCCGTCGTCGGCCGGCGGCTTGGCCGGATCGTCCGAGGCCACTGACTGGTTCCCCCGATTCGCCCCGCCAAGGCCAGCCCACATAGTAAGCCAGGATTGAAGCCCACTACATCGCGCTCTTGGCCTGTTTGGAACATGTCGGAGGTGTTCTGTTTGTCTGGTGCCAGCGCCGAGCGGACCGTTGGCGGTGAAAAGAAGCCATGCGTCGCCAAGTGCAGGTAATGATACTTTGGTGCTTCTTCGCGAACCCGCCCTTGCGTAGCCGCGGCTTGTTTGAGTTCGAGCGACTGATCCTGGCTGAACCGACCGCGGTAGAGTGCTTCGATCTGTTCAATTTCTTTGGCCGTCCCCGGTAACGCCGGGAACTCCATGCCTTGCTCACCGCGAACCGCCGAGCGATGTGGCTCGGCCATCGCCAGTTGAACTTGTTGGGCTGGTGGCTGCGGCTGGCCAGGGGCTGCGCCGTAATCGACGTCGCCGACCAACAGCAGTGTTGGAGCGGCATCGTTTGGAGTTATTTTCTTGTCCTCCAGCAGATCCGGCAACATCTGCGGGACGGGGATGACCGCGATTCCGATATCCTCGATCAGATAGGTATTGGGTTTGCCCCCCGGCAGCACACCCAGGGGAATTTCGCTGCGGAACCGTCGGGTGAGATAAGTACAGTGTGAATTCCCTCCAAGTGTGGCGCCAACGGTTCCCACAATCGCTTTCGCAACTGCATTCCCGGCTGCTCTTCCGGCTTGCGGCCCGCCAGATTGCCTCCATAGCTGGAGCACCACTCATTAACTGCCCTATCAATCTGATTGATCGTCCCCAGATCAATCATCGCTACCGGTTGATCCGCACGAATGACGAATGCCGCTAAACACAGTTCGAAGTGAGATCTAAGAGTGCCGTCCGGTTGCTGTTTCTCGACGCGACGGGAAAACTGCAGCAAATCAACAATCGCCGAGTCGGCCGGCAATTTTTGCCGCAGTTGATCTGCAGTGAGTTTGGTTTGAGATCGCAGCGTACGGAACTGCGCACTTCGCTGACTTAGTTCCGCCTCGATCTGTTCCTGCCGCTGGGTCAATTCGGTCAATTGTTGGCACCGCGACTGTTGTTGATTGGGTCCGACCGTGGCACGGCTCACGGTCGCCAGTCGCGTGGCGATCACCTGCAGATCATTCCACAACTTTTTCTCTTCGGCATCGTCGCTGTTCCGCGCGCGCGCAGTTCCAGCCGCTGCCGCAAAAGCACCGAGCCTTTCCAGGCTAACATTTGCTCATATGCCGTCGAACTGTGATTCTGAGCCAGCAGCGCACACGAGACAAAACCATCCAAATATGAACGGCACTGTTGGATGTCCGCCAGCTGTAGCCGTTCCGATTGGACCGCCGCTGTGTGCTCCAAATACCGTATCGTCGTATCGGCGGCCCGTTGGCAAAGCGGTAAGGCCTCAGCGTAGTTTCGTTGATCTTCGTACATACAAGCTAGGTTGCTGAGGCCCACTGCAGTTTCAGGATGTTCCGGCCCGAGGGTGTCTTCCCAAATCTTTATGGCCCTCTGATACAGCGGTGAGGCCTCGGCGAAGTTTCTCCGAACGCGATACACCCCCGCTAGATTGTTGACGTCGGTGGCGACAAGAGGGTGCTCCGGCCCAAAAAGCTTTTCTTGAATCCTTAAGGCGCTGATACAGCGGCAGCGCTTCCGCACTGTTCCCCTGCACAGGTACACCAAGCCCAAGTTGTTGAGGGTGCCGGCGACGTCAGGATGTTCCGGCCCGAGGACTTTTTCCCGGATCTTCAAGGCCCGCTGGTAAAGGGGTAACGCCTCGGCGTAGTCTCCTAGTTTGTAGTAAAAGAAGGCCAAGTTGTTGAGGGTGCTGGCGACGTCGGGATGCTCCGGCCCGAGGGCTTTTTCCCGAATTCTCAAGGATCGCTGTAACAGGGGCAACGCCTCGGCGTAGTTTCCATGATCTCCGTGCAAGCAAGCCAGATTACCGAGATCAGTGGCGACGTCGGGATGATCGGGGCCGAGAGCTTTTTCATCGATCTTCAAAGCCCGCTGGTATAGTGGCAATGCGCCGGCATCGTCTCCCTGAGCTCGGTACAACTCGGCTAAATTGTTGAGACTGGTGGCGACTTCGGGATGTTCCGGTCCTAACGCTGTTTCGTAAATCTTCACGGCTCGCTTGAACAGCCGTTGCGCGTCGGCGTAGTTGCCTTGCACCAGATAGACCGCGGCGAGGCAATCAACGGTCGTGGCGACGTCAGGATGTTCAGGACCTAGCGCTCTTTCCTTGATCTTCAAAGCGCGTCCCAAAAGCGGAATAGCTTCAGCGTAATTTCCCTGGAGCCGATACAACCCAGCTAGGTTATTCAGCTCTGCGGCAGTGTCCGGATGTTCGGGTCCAAGAGCCTTTTCGTCAATCTTCAGAGCTCGCTGGTACAGCGGCAACGCTTCGGCGTAGTTCCCCTGCATTTGGTACAGCAATGCCAAATTGTTGAGATTAGTGGCGACGTCAGGATGTTCTGGCCCTAAGTTCTTTTCATGAAGCTCCAAGGCCCTTTGGTACAGCGGTAAGGCTTCGGCGTAGTTCCCCTGATCTACATACAACCCAGCCAGATTGTTGAAGCTGGTGGCGGTGTCGGAGTATTCCGGCCCATTGGCTTTTTCCCCGAATTTTTAAGGCCCGTTGGAACAGCGGCAGCGCTTCGGCGTACTTCCGTTGCTGTTGGTATAACTCGGCCAAGTTATCGAGACTGGCGGCGACGTATGGATGGTCCGGACCCAACGCTGTTTCGTAAATCTTCAGGGCCCGCTGGTAAAGCGGCAAGGCCTCAGCGAACTTCGCTTGCGCTCTGTACAGTTGGGCCAGATTACTAAGACTGGTGGCCGTGCGGGGATCTTGTGGTCCAAGAGCCTTTTCCCGAATTGCCAAGGCCCGCTGAAAAAGGGGCAGCGCCTCCGTGTATTCTCCCTGCAATCTGTACACCGAGGCAATGTTGTCGAGAGTGGTAGCAACGGCGGGATGCTCGGGCCCGAGAGATTTTTCATAGATCTTCAAGGCCCGCTGGTAAAGCGGCAACGCGTCGGCATAGTTCCGCTGGTCGGTATATAGCGCGCCTAGGTTATAAAGTGTTAGGGCGGTATCCGGATCTTCCGGTCCCAGGGAGTTCTCATAGATCTTCAAGGCCCGCTGATACAGTGGAAGGGCCTCAGCGTATTTTCCCTGTGCTTTGAATAATTCGGCTAGGTTGTTGAGGCTGGAGGCGACATTTGGATTATCAGGCCCATATGCTTTTTCGTTAATCGCCAAGTCCCTCTGCTGCAGCTGCAGGGCCTCTGCATAGTTTCCCAGCGCACAATACAATCCGGCCAGATTGTTAACGCTAGTCGCGACGCTAGGATTTTCTGGACCGAGGGATTTTTCCCGGATCTTCAAGGCCCGCTGGAATAGAGGCAAGGCCTCAGCTAGTTGTTCCGAACGCTGTTGCATCGTAGCCAAGCGATCCAGGCAATAAGCCGTATCGAGGTGCTCCGGCCCAAGAACCGTTTCGCGGAGTTTGAGTGCCTCGGCAGCCAGTGGAATGGCATCTTTGAATTTCCCTTGAGCATCGAGCTTTTCGACTTGCTTCAATAGTTCGTCCGCTCGATCAACGCTTTTGCGCTGGTCCGCGGTGAAATTACTCCACAGCTCGACATCCGCTAGCGCCAAGCGGGCATTGACCGTTTGCCAATGCTCGGCTCCACACGACTTGGTGCATATGGCAACAACTTCCTGTTGCGTTTTTTTTGCACCGGCGAAATCCTGGTGTTCCAAGTACCAGTGACTCAACATTCCAAGCAATTCGGTAAACTCGGCGTGGTCGCTTCCATACTGCCGGCGATAGATCGTAGTGGCCTTTTCAAAACTCGAAAGGGCTTCGGGCAGATGACCATCGTCATGGAGTTGATTTGCTCGTTGCAGTAGCTGGTTGATTTCCTGAACGTGCGGATCGATCTGGGCTTGTGTCGGCTGCTCGGTAGGGGCTGGAGCCGGCTCTTCCCCCAGGGCGAAGTTGAAAGGCGAAAGGACCACGGCAGCTGATAGGCTGGCCACCAACAACCCAATACCGCACCAACTAATCCAGCCACGCATGTTGGCCCTCGGTCAAAAAAGAGAAAATGACCCTTCAGAAACTCGACGCGACGCGGGACGACTACACCGGCCGAGGTCAGTCGTCAGTATACCGCCCTACTTTCGGGGCACAAGATTTTCGCGAGGCGGGAAAGGCGACCGTTTGACAGTATATATATGAGAAGTGACATGGCGAGCGATGAGGCCCCCTTGGCGGCAAGGGAGATCGCAGCGGGTCGAACACTTAGGTGGGATTCGATAGAAGATTACTTAAAGCGATGCGTAACCTCTCTGAGCGAACTTTGCGACATCGTGAGTTGGTGGGTTTGCACGCCACAGGACGAACTGTCCGACACACACCGGCCCGGCGGCGCCGGCCACGCCCTCATTTGTCGGATTCGCATGGTGCCGATGAGTGTAAAAGTGTGTCCGTTCCGCCGAGGCCATCTTCTGTTTCGCCGGGGGCCGCGTCAAGCTAGCGGCTGTCTCAACACCGGAGGCGGTCGATGGCGAACAACGAGCGGGATGTCACGAAGGAACGGTTCTGGCGGGATGCGCTGCAGCGGTTCGCCGGGGGCGGGCTGAGCGTGCGGGCGTTCTGTCGGCGTGAAAGGTTTTCTGAGGCGTCGTTCTATGCTTGGCGGCGGACGATCGCCGAGCGCGACCTACAAGCCAGTCGCTCAGGGCGAGTGAACCGCCCCGCGTCGGCGAAGTCGCATCGCACTGGAAAGCGGCCGGCGTTTCTGCCGCTGTTGGTCAACGACAGCACGCGGGCAGTCGGCGCCATCACGCTCGAAATCGCCGGCGGCCGCACGTTGCGCTTGCCGGAAGCGATTCCCGCCGCGCGGCTCGCCGAGATCATTGCCGCCTTGGAAGCGAGGGTTGCCTCATGATCGCCGCGGACCTCCAGCGCGTCTCGGTCTGGGTCGCCACGACGCCGATCGACATGCGGAAGAGTTTTGACGGCCTGGCGGAAGTGGTTCGCTCGTTTCTCGGCCGCGATCCGCTCTCGGGCAATCTGTTCGTGTTCCGCAACAAGGGCGGCCACTTGCTCAAGATTCTCTGGTGGGACCAGAACGGGCTGTCGATCTACTACCGGCGTCTGGAGCGCGGCGCGTTTCAATTCCCGCGCAGCAATGCCACGGCCGTCGAGATCACGTCGACGGAACTGTTGCGGCTGTTGTCGGGGTTGGAGGTCGCCGCGCGGCGCGCCGGTTGATCGGCGTGACTCTGCTCGATGCGTGATCCTCGCGCGACGGGGCAACGGTTTGTTTGCAAATTCGTTCGCCGCGTGCGAAACCTTTTTCGCTCGGCGGGGGTATAAAGAGGCGATGAGCATGGACGCCTCTCTCACTCTCGATCCCGCCACGCTGCCGGACGATCCGGCGCTTCTCAAGCGATTGATTGTCGAAGAACGCCGGCAGCGCGAGCAATGCCTGTTGCGGCGCGAGCGGCAACTTCTCGCGGACGCAAGAGCGCTCGTCGCGCTCATTAAAGAAGAAGCGGCCGCGCACTCCAGCACGCTGATTCGGCGCATCCGCGAAGAAGCGGTCGCGCAGCTCGCGGCCCAGGCCGAACGTCACGCGGCCGAGCTGAAGGCGGCCATCGCCGCCATCCTGCGCCGCTACTACGGTCCACGCTCGGAGTCGTTCGACCCGCGGCAACTGCTGCTCTTCGGTCAAGTGGTTGAGCAGATGCCGCTCGATGAAGCGAGTCTTGAAGAAGAGGCCGGCGAAAAGCTCACAACCCGCCGCGTGAAGAACCGCCACAACCACGGGCGGCAACAGTTGCCGGAGAGCCTGGAGCGGATCGAGATCGAGCACGACCTCGCGCCGGAAGAAAAAGCCTGCCCGGCGTGCGGCTGCGAGCGGTGCCGGATCGGCCAAGAGATTAGCGAGCAGCTCGAATACTTCCCGGCCAACTTCAAGGTCCTGAAGCACGTTCGCCACAAGTACGCCTGCCGCGGAAGTGCAACGCCGACGGCTACAACCCGAACATCGCGGCCGCCAAGAAGTGCATCGCAGCCGATTGATAAAGGGCTGGCGGGCCCGGGGCTGTTGGCTTACGTCATCACCAGCAAGCTCGGCGACCATTCGCCGCTGTACCGCCTGGAAAACATCTTCCGGCGGCAGCGGGTCGAGGTCGCCCGCAGCACGATGTGGCACTGGATGGCGGCGGCGGGCGAGTTGGTGAAGCCGCTCGTCGCGCTGATGATCGCCCGGATCAAGCGATCGCGCGTCGTCCACACCGACGACACGACCGTGCCGATCCAATCGCCCGGCGAGAAACAATGCCGCAAGGGCCGCATCTGGTGCTACCTGGGCGACGAGGCGAACCCCTACACGGTGTACGACTACACGCCGAACCGGAAACGCGACGGTCCGGCGAGTTGGCTGCGGGGATTCGCCGGCTACTTGCAGGCCGACGCGTACGGCGGCTACGACGGGATCTACTCGGGCGGCGGAGTGACCGAAGTCGCTTGCTGGCGCATGCGCGGCGGAAGTTCTACGATGCGCAGGACACCGACGGCCGGCGGGCCGCGCAGATGCTCGCGCTCATCGGCGAGCTGTATGCCATCGAGCGCGCGGCGAAAGACCAGTCGCTGGATGAAGCGGCAACGCTCGCGTTGCGCCGCGAGCGAAGCGTCCCACAGCTTGAGCGAATCAAGACGTGGCTCGACACCGAGCGCGAAGTCGTCCTGCCGCGCAGCCCGATGGGCGAAGCGATTACGTATGCGAAGAACCAGTGGGCCGCACTGAACGTCTACGTCACGCAGGGCTTCCTCAACATCGACAACAACGCGGCAGAGCGGGCGTTGAAGCGGGTGGCGATCGGCCGCAAGAACTGGCTCTTCGCCGGCCACGACGCCGCGGCCGAGAACCACGCCCGCCTCTGGACCCTCATCGCCAGCGCCGAGCGGCACGCGGTCGACCCGCAGCGCGTATCTGACCAGCGTCCTCGCCAAGCTGCCACTGCTAGGTCCCAAGCCTTCGCCCGCCGACCTCGCCCGGTTCCTCCCCGACGTGTGGAAGCGAGGATACGAAAGAACTCAACGTGACGGCAGCGTCTTCAACATCGCCGCGACCTCCTCAAGTGTGAGTTGCCCCGCGTGGTCCTGACCGCCTTGATACTTTGCGTAGGCCTCTTCGACCAACGCTCGGCATTTTTCCACTAGTGGCGACTCACCTTTTTCCTTTGCGGTCAGCTTAAGCCCGTACCGCAGACCAGTAAATGCACACTCCAGATTCATTTGCTGGCTTGGCTCTCGCCAGTCGTCGAAAGGAAACATGTCTGGGGCACACATCACAACGTATCCAACGAAGTCCTTAAAGCCGTGCAGATCACTAAATCCATAGTAGGTTGCCGGATCGGTGTCAGGGGACATAAGAACCTCCAAGGCGCGTTGGCCGCACGATGATAACCTTGTCGCCGCCCGAGAATTTAATGAAGTCCATAACTTGCGGGGTGCTTGAAGTCTTCATCCCAATCGTACCGTCGAAGATGACATTCGCCGAGGGAATGCGGACGTCGGGGATCCGATATGCGCCACTCCCCGTTGGATCGCGAAGCCACCGATTAACCTGGGTCATGCCCCCCTCGCCTTCAACGAGCCCTTCGCTCGCCAGCCAGCCTCTCATCTGGCTGCGAGCATAGTTGTCCATCCAGCCGCCGACGACGGTTGGATTGCTCGACATGCGTCCTGCGGTAATACGAGCCTGAGCTATCGCGTCGGCTTGGTCGTAGAATTGCTGATACCGTGCGAGCGCCGCGTCGGAAAACTCAGCCGATGTTTGGTAACCGGACCGCCCGATCGTCGGCCCAATGAACCCGTCCGCCTCCGCGACTGCGGTTCGCGGAACGGACACGTAAAAGTCGCCCAATAGTTAGGGCGCTGCCGCTTGTCTTGTTTGCCGGCCTACAGTTTGGCGTTGCGAATCGCTTGCGCGTAGTCGATTGCGTGGTTGCGTGCCCGCCGCAGAAATCGTGACTGCTCGCGCGTAACCCATAAGATGCTTAAGGCGACCCTTCCAGCACTTTTAAAACAATTACCCGATACCCTCGGTCTCGTACTAGCGTCTCGTGTGGGGGCGGGATTAAATAGCTGCGGTCGAAATCGTCTTGACTCTCTTTGGCGTCTGCCAATGCCATTGGGTTTGGTGCGGGCTTCTCGCCGCATCCGCAAAGGGCCAGCAGAATCAGTAGCATGACGTATCGAGTTCCCATGCCGGTATTATAGCCCGTCCCGCTATACGAGCGACACACATCGGTGGGCATGCCCACATCATGCCGTAGGTGGCACGCAGGCGTCGCACTAAGTAAACTACTTAAATTGAAAGCATACGAATGTTACCCGACACGGGTAAACAAGCGACCGTCGGGCCTATCGTTGCTGAGAAAGTCCTTAATTTCAAAGAGGTTGGCATTCGATGAAACTTCGCGGGGCGTTGTTATCCATAGTTATTTTCAGTGCAATTACGGCTTCATGTGCACGGGCTGACATCCTATACATTGCCACCTCAAACTCGATTGAAAAGGTAGATGCTAACGGAGCAGTATCGACTTTCTGGACTAACCCCATACTCACCGGTATCGCTGGTTTGGCAATCGATAGCAACGGAAACCTATATACCGCTGAACAATTGGGCGCAAACTATCGCATCGAAAAGATTGATGCAGGCGGGAACGCAACGGATTTCGCGATTGGGGGCGGCACGTCTGCTGGGATGGCGTTTGATCAAAATGGCAATCTCTACGTTGCTGCAAATTTCTCCATCGAAAAATTCGACACGACTGGCACCGGCACTTACTTCGTAGGCGCCGATTACCCAAATTATTTGGCATTCGACAGCAGTGGCAATCTATACGTAAGCTCCGGACATGATGGTACGATCACGAAAGTAGATCCAAGTGCCGATAGCTCCCTCTTTGCCAACACAGGTTTTGCTAGCGAACCTCAAGGGCTATCATTCGATCAGAATGGAAACTTGTACGTCGCGCTGAACTTCGGTAATCGCATTGAAAAATACGATGACAACGGCAACGGGACGCAATTTAGTTCGGTAAACAACCCTCAAGACATTACCTTCGACAGTGCCGGTTATCTCTTTGCGGGCGACTTCTTCAACGGACTCATGAAGATTGATGCGGCAGGTAACGGCACCACTTACGTTGCCGGCCAAGGTGCTCCGTATATCGTTGCCGAAGCGGTTCCCGAGCCGAATTCTCTTTTGTTGGGGTTGCTGGCTTTTGCGGCGATTCTTTCTAGCCGGCACCTTTGTTGGCATTCGGTGACCAGCGAGTAACCGTCACTTTCCAGCGGCTGACTTCGCGACCAAGGACGAACTGACCGAGAGCTCCCGGGTTGGCACTGCCGGACACGCCCTCATTACGCAGATGGGCCAAGGCCGTCATGGTACGCGTGAGTACGCCGCCTTCGCACAAATCGAGGCCCAGATCGACGCAGCGACAGGCCGAAACGTTCGGCCCAGGATTACTGCCATCGGCCGACTGCCTCGAAACTCACCCCGGTCGGACGAATTTGGCGAAAGTCTTGGCGTGACGGTTCCGAGAAGCTCCGTTTCTGACGCTTGTTCGCACTTTGTTTGATGGCACGCGTTTAGAAACATCGCCGTCCGAAGATTCAGACTGCCGCTCAAACTACATCAACCGGTTTCGTCAAACGAACAAAGCGGTTCATCCGATTTCGACATTTGCGGCATGTTCCTGGCGATCGTCCACCAAATGAATTACCTTGTCGGGTTGATCAATGTGGTCGAGCACAACTCGGGTTACTTCGCGGCCACCATTGTTCGTGAAGTTAATGTGATAAAACGTATCGCGGTAGCGGTAGTGCAGTTTGAAGGACCGCCATTCGTCCGGTAGACAAGGGAAAAATCGCAACTTATCCACATTCAGTCGTAAGCCAAGTAGCGACTCGACCAATAGCCGGTACATCCACCCGGCTGACCCGGTGTACCAGGTCCATCCCCCGCGACCGATGTGCGGCGCAACCGCGTACACGTCAGCGGCCACGACATACGGTTCAACTTTGTAGGTCCCAATACCTGCTGGCGTCGACCCGTGACTTAACGGATTGATTAGCGACAGCAGTTCCCAAGTGCGCGTTTTTGTCACCAAGAATTGCGAATGCCATTACGGTCCAGATGGCCGCATGGGTGTATTGGCCGCCGTTTTCGCGGACGCCCGGCACATAACCTTTAATGTAGCCGGGGTCCAACGGCGACTTGTCAAACGGCGGATCGAACAGTTGAATTAACGAATGGTTTCGGCGCACAAGCCGCTCATTGACAGATTCCATGGCTTGCCGAGATCGCTGGGGGTCTCCCGCCCCGGACAAAACAGACCAGCTTTGAGGAATGGAATCGATTTGGCATTCGAGATTGCTGGCCGAGCCAAGTGGCTCACCATTGTCAAAGTAAGCTCGCCGATACCACTCGCCGTCCCAAGCGTTGTTTTCGATGTTCACTTTCAATTCCACGGAATGAGCAATGCACTTCTCTGCAAAGGCGGTGTCCCCTCGCAAACGGGCGAGCGTCGCGAACTCCTTCAATACATGCACCAAAAAGAACGCCAGCCACACGCTCTCGCCCTTCCCGTGCCTGCCTACCAGATTCATCCCATCATTCCAAGTCTCCGCAGCCCATTAGCGGCAGACCGTGACTGCCGAATCGCAAACCGTTTTCAATCGCGCGGACGCAGTGTTCATAGAGAGTGGCGGATTGATCCGATCGACTGGGCAGATCATAATACGACTCCTCGTCCGGCTGGACTGGACGGCCATCGATAAACGGAATCTGCTCATCGAGAACGCCCATGTCGCCAACCTGCTTGACATACAGGCATGTCGCTAGTGGCAACCACAAAAAGTCATCGGAAAAATGTGTGCGCACGCCGCGGCCGGTGGGCGGATGCCACCAGTGCTGAACGTCTCCTGGGACAAATTGATGGCCCGCGGCCCGCAGCAGATGTTCTCGCATCAACCGGGGCTCCGCATGCCCCAAGGCCATGATGTCCTGTAATTGATCACGAAATCCGAACGCGCCGCCGGACTGATAAAAGCCGCTACGTCCCCACAGGCGGCAGGACAAGGTTTGGTAGAGCAGCCACCCATTGACCAAAGTATTGATGCCTTGGTCAGGGGTTTCCACGTAGACGGCGCCCAGCGTTCGCTGCCAGTAATGCCACACCCCTTCGAGGGCTCGGCGCCGGCCCAGCCCCCGGTAGCGCTGGATCAGTCCGCGCGCTTCCTCGATGCTTGGAGCGGCACCCATTAGAAATACGATCTCGCGCTCCTGCTTGGGGGCCATGTCGAATTCTGACTGCATCGCGCCACATGGATCGAGCCCGGGTCCGACTTTACCCGAGAGGCGCGTACGGCCCATGGCCGCTGGTTTGGCCGCGGTGCCATTGCGTCCGAAAAATTCGGTACGGTCGCCGGTGATAGTGCGCTGCGGCTCATTGAAATCGAGAAAGGCGACACGGCTAGGAAACTCGGAGTTGTAGGGATTACGCGCTAATAGTGCCCCAGTCTTTGGATCGAACTCTGTCACTACATGCATGAGCGATTTGGGACGCAACTCCGCGAGGACCCATTCGACGCAGCAGGTTGCAGAAAGGCGCCGTGGTCGATCGGACACATTACGGATTTTCAGTGAAAAAAATTTAATCGGCGCGTCCATCGCCACATACACCGTCAGCTCGGTCGCGATGCCGTTTTCAGTCGTCTCAAAGACACTGTAACCGAAACCGTGGCGGGTGACATATGCGTTGTGACCCGGAGTCGGCAGAGGCGTGGGCGACCAAAAGTCGCTGGTTTCCTGATCTCGAAGATAGAATAATTCGCCACTGGCATCGGTGACCGGATCGTCGTACCACGGGGTCAGCCGAAACTCGTGCGCGTTTTCAAACCACGTATAACCGGTACCGCTTTCCGTTACCACCGTGCCAAACTGAGGATTGGCCAGCACGTTTGCCCACGGTGCAGGCGTCCGTTGAAAAGTTGCGGTGGTAATCACGTATTCGCGGCCATCAGGTGTAAAACCGCCGAGCCCATTCGCATAGATTAGCTCGCGAACCGGCAACTCTGGGGTGGGGAGGAACTCACCTCTGCGGACGCGGATCGGAACCAGAGATGGCATGTTAATCTCGCGGCGACCGCGACGCTCGATCTGGTCGGTCATCATTCCGCCGCTATCGGTCAATACGATGCGAGCGACGCTCTGCATGAGAACGCGATCTTCCTCGGACATTTGCTCCGGTCGCCGCACAAAGACTCCGCCTGGCCGGTCGAGAAGATGAGCCTCGGGACTGCCAGCGATCATGTTGACAATCTCGTCTTGCAGCAATTGCCGGTATCCCGACTGCTCTTCGTTCCAAATCACGAGATCGACAGGCAACCCCTTAAATCGCCAATACGCGTGGGCATGCAGGAGTTGGCGCACCAGGTCAATCTTGCTTCGATCGGCAATTCGTAGCAACACGATCGGCAAGTCGCCGGAGATGCCATGTCCCCATAAACCGGATTGGCCAAGCACGTTGGTCGCCAAAATGCTGGCGCTGGCTCGGCGCATTCCGCTGGCATAGATAATCGAACTGGCCAGGCGGCTGTAGAGTTGGGCTTCAGCTGCCGTGACGTTGAGTTGCTGCAAGATAACTTGTCCATGAGTCCAGGCCAGATCGAGCAAGCGATCGGCCAAATGACGATCGTGGTACTTCTCGATTAGACCTAAAGCCGAATCGCGCGTTTCAGTTACACCCGAGACGACATCGATCACGGCCGTTGCTTCCGGTTCTATCGAAACGGTGCAGCGAATGGCCACGATCGGATCAAGGACCGAACCTTCGCTGTTCGACAGCGCCACCGGACGACTCATTGCTTGCGGGTCGGCAACGCCCTGGCCGCGGCCGAGAAACTTGGCTCGATCAGTTTCGTAAGAAGTCGTTCCAACCGATGTGCCGTGCGCCGACATTAAATGCAACATCCAAGGTGGATGTTCTTCATGCGACCGAGGCCGACGCGTGCACAGAATTGCCTGGCGGCTGTCGATAATTTCCGTCTGGACAAATAAGTTGCTGAAAGCCGGGTGGGTGGCGTCTGACGCCGCGCTGGCTAAAACCACTTCTGCATAGCTCGTCAGTTCAATCGTGCGTCGGAATCGGGAAAGGTTCCTGATGCTGATGCGGCGCAGTTCGACGTCGTCTTCTGGCGAAACGGTCACTTCGGTGTGGGTATCGAGTTCAAAGTCGCGTCGGCGAAATTCCACCCGGGACTCTGGAAAAATGACCTGATAGTCCCGAGACTGCTTGAGCGTGGGCTGATAACCGACAGACCATACGTCGTTCGATAATACATCACGCAGATAACAGAATGTACCCGTATCGTCGCGAGCAATGTCTTCGCGCCAGCGCGTTACTGCGAGATCGCGCCAGCGGCTATATCCACCGCCCGCGTTGTTGATCATGACGTGGTAGTTCCCATTGGACAGCAGGTGCACTTCGGGAATCATCGTATGCGACGTATTGAGAACGCGCTGCTGGACTGCGGGCAGTACTGCAATTCCCGGTGTCTCGGCACTTTCGGCCGAGCTTGGTTCGACGGTCGCCCCCTTCGGAATGCGCTCCTGCAGAAGTAATGCAGTCGCTCGAAATGGCGGGTACGCCTCAAAGCGTCGCTGCATCGGCCGATTAAGCAATACGTAGGCAAGCGCCAAGAAACCCATCCCCTGATGATGAGCCATAAACGAATGCACGATAGCACATGACTGACCGGGTGGGATTCTTGCTGGCGTGTAATCAATAGCCTCGTAGTATCCATAACTGCCTTCAACGCCCGCAGCGGACAGCTCTCGCAAGTTCGCGCACGCCGGTCGGGAAGCCACCATCAGCGCTAGCAGTGTAGCGTACGGCGCAATCACGAGGTCCTCGGTCAGCCCCCGCTTGAAGCCCAAGCCAGGCACGCCGAACGCCCGGTACTGATAGTTCAAATGCGCATCGGTAAGGTTGAATCCCGACTCGGAGATTCCCCAAGGAACATTTCGGCTGGCAGCGTAAGCGATTTGCCGCGCAACGGCGCCCTGGCATGTTTGGCCGAGCAGTGTGTCGTCATAATTCGGCATGACCAGCGAGGGCATTAAATACTCAAACATCGAGCCGCTCCAACTCAGGAGCGTCGGCAAACCGTCCGATTCGGTGAGCAAGCGCCCCAGTGCAAACCAATGATCTTGCCGCAATTGCCCCTCCGCAATGGCAACGAAGCTCGCTAGCCGAGCCTCGGAAGCCAACAGGTCGTAGAAGCTGCCATCCAGTCGGTGCTCAGCGACGTTGTAACCAATTGCGAGTAGTTTTCGAGGCTCATCAAATAGAAACCCGAATTCAGCATCGCTCAGTTCAAGGCATGTCCGGGCCAACTTTTCGAGCGACCCGATCCGCGCGGCGGCATGGTTGCTGACATCGTTGATCCGCTGTTTCAGTTGAGTCAACCATTCGCCGTTTTCGCCAGTGCTAATCAGAGCTCCCTCGAGCGACAATGAAAGTTCAATACTAAGCTGGGCGATGTCCCGTAGTGTCCCCTCACGATTAATCCGCTCCAGCGCAGTGCGCAATTGGGCCATCGAATCCGTCTCGTGCGCTGCACCCGTCTGCGAAAGTAAGCGCGGCGGTGGAGGCAACGCGGCTAGCGGCGCCAGCAACTTCAGCTCGTCGAGCCAAGCCTGGGCCTGCCTTACGACGGCGCATGCCCACCAACGAACTTGCTCGTCAGGATGTTCCGACAATTCGGTGATTACCGTGTGTTCAGCGGTGGCAAGGCGCGCGAGCATCTGCGCACCGCTGTCGAGAGTGGGCAATGTATGCGAAAGTTCTTGCTGAAGTTGCTCAAGGTGGAGTAGGCAGCGTGATTCTCCATCGATCGGTTCGCGCCCGCCTGTCCGTTCCTGGGTTAATCCTGCGTTCCGTACAGGCTGAGAGCAAGCCCCGCAGTGTAATCGCCAGGCCACTGAGGGCCCGAGGTGGCAGAATGTTCTCATCGGATATTTGCAGCAGTCCCTCGCGGAGAGTAAGCAAATGACCAGCAAGGTTTCCGCTATCAACGGTCGAAACGTAACGGGGCGGAAGTGGTTCGAGCGTGCGCGTATCGTACCAATTGAAAAAATGGCCGCGGAACCTTTCGAGTCGTTCCATACTGGCAAAAGTTTTAGCCGTCCGGTCCTGGATTTGAGCGGCGGGAATATACCCAAAATCATAAGCGGCCAAATTTGACAGCAACGCGAGACCTATGTTCGTGGGCGAAGTCCGGTGGGCAATGACGGCCGCGGGATAGTCCTGATAATTGTCGGGTGGAAGCCAATTGTCTTCCGGGCCGACGAAAGTCTCAAAGAACCGCCACGTATTGCGTGACAGGTCCTCAAGAAACTCTGTCTCTTCCTGAGTCAATCGAGTCTCTCTACTTCGCAGCGGCCGGCTGAGCCACCAGGCAATTGCCGGAGATATCAGCCATAAGAAGAGCAGTGGGGCTGAAGCCGGTAGTGCGCCCGGGCGAAATCGGACGAGGTAACCGCCCAGCAGGAGCGACAAACCCGGCGCAATCCACATCGCTCGAAGTGTTGCGGCCAAGTCCATTCGCATGCTCTGTGCCGCATCGGTGGACGTATGCCATTGAAGCAAATTGCGTTTCGTAAGGATCAATCGCGTCAGTGTGCGAACCACCGCGTCCAATCTGTAGTAGGCTTCGTACGGCAAAAAGTCCAGCGCGCAAATTGCCTGAACCGCATAGCGACCCATGGGCCGGAGTAAGTTTCGCAAATGCAGACGCCACGGAAGATCGCTCGGCCGCTTGATCAACTCAACAATGATCCTTAGCACAAGGGGTAACAGCAGAATCGCCAGGACCAATTGGGTCCCCACGGAGGGCGCCAATACGAGTCCCAGCCAGGACACCCCGAGCAAGAATGTTAAGGCGGCGGGCACCAAACTGCGCCGCAGGTTGTCTAGAATCTTCCAGCGGGACAAAGCCGACAGCGGGTTCCTTTCGAACTCCCCAAGTTGATTAGGTACCCATGGCAGTCCCCACATGGCGATTTGCCAGTCACCCCGAATCCAGCGATGCCGGCGGCCGACATCGGCGCGGTATTGTGCAGGGTAGGCCTCAAACAACTCGATATCGCTGATCAAGGCCGACCTGGCGTAGCAACCTTCCAAGAGGTCATGACTGAGGATGAGGTTTTCTGGAAACCGCTTGCTCAACAGTCTTTCAAAGGCATCCACGTCATAGATACCCTTGCCGATAAATGAACCTTCCTGAAACAAATCCTGATAGACATCCGATACCGCTCCGGTGTAAGGATCAATGCCGGCTTGGCCACCGAAGATGCGCACGAACCAGGAACGTCGAGCGCCGGGCAAGCTCTGGGCGACTCGGGGCTGCAAGATACAGTACCCGTCGCAGAGCAAATTGCTTTTATCGTCGAAGCAAGGTCGGTTTAACGGATGGACAATGGTTCCGACCAACTTTTGGGCGGTGTCTCGTGGGAGCTGAGTGTCCGAGTCAAGGGTGATCACATACTTCACCTTATCGAGCAAAGTTGTGTCTCCGACGATCAGCGAAAACCGATCGCGCCCGCCGTTACGAAGAAATGCGTTCAAATCACCGAGTTTGCCACGCTTTCGTTCGTACCCCATCCAAACTCGCTCTTGGGAGTTCCAGCGACGTGGACGATGAAACAAAAAGAAAATATCGCTTCGTTCACCTTTATACTTTTTGTTCAGAGATTCAATTCCTTGTTGTGCTCGGTCAAGCAGGGCTTTGTCTTCTGGCATCACCTCAGTATGGGCGTCGCGCCAATCGGTCAGCATAGCGAAATGGAGGTTCTTGTCGCGGTTTGCCAGAAAACAAACCTCTAATCGCTCGATTAAGTCGCTAATGCCTTGAGAAGTGGTCAGCATGGTAGGTACAGCCACGAGCGTGCGAAACTCGGTGGGAATCCCATCCGACAAATCCATTCGAGGTAACTGCTGTGGCGTCACCAGCATCGTCACTAACCAGTTGACGATGGCCACACTGAGGTGCGTTGCGCCCAGCAGTACCAGGAATGCCATGAGTGCCAGAAGTATGAGATTGGTTCCAGACGACCATGCCTGAATGACTGCTGTGGCGGCTACGGCCAAAGTGATCGATCCGATCGCACCGAGATAAAGCATTAGCGAATGCCGTTTGGGCCATCGCAGCAGTTGCTCAACAAATGAAATGCGAGATTGGATGGCGTCTTCGAGTTGAGGCAATCCACGGTCGATTAAAAAAAAACCGACATGCGCCGCTCGGTCGTGAAACCCCATCGAATCGGCGGCCTGCTTAGCCAAGCGGACCGCGTGCGCGGCCACCTCCCACTCGGCATAGGTGCTATGCTTTGCGGCCCGTTCGACGACATGGCGGTACCGATCACGGGTGGCGAAGTCCATTTCGCTGTAAACGTCTGAATATCCTTGCATCGCCTGAGTAACCTGCAGGGCGTTACGCGAACTCATGTCCGAACCGCGAAATTCGCCCGGCGTATAACCGCACAATGCCTGTTCGACCAAACTGAGCGATTCCACAAACTTGCGCCAATCCGTTGCCCCCAAGAACCGCAGACTGCTGATACTATTGCCAAGGGAAACTTGGTCGGCCGCCTGCTGCTGCCCCTCGATCTGCATCAACTGTTCGACCGAGACGGCCTGCTCGGCCAATCGGTGTTCGAGCCACAGCAAAGGCAACGCCATGGCATGAGTTTGCTCTCGAAGGCGTCGGGCAAATTCCGCTGTGAACTCGCTGTCCATCTCCGGAGCTGCGCGGATCATTTCCGCCATCACGAGCACGACGCCTTTAGGGTCCTTTTCGACAGCTTCGATCATCTGGTCGGCCCAAGCATTGGCTTTGTCTCGATGCTGACGGGCGGCAGTCATTCGCGCGACAACGCGGCGCAGATTCTCAATCAATGCCAGCCGAAGCATGATCGGAATGGCCCAAAGTTCCCCGAGGGTAAGCGGAGTAACGGTTTGGTACGCCGTCACAACAGAGATCAGACTTTCGGCACTGATCCGGCCGTCGACATGTGAGATCAGTTCCAGCGCGATGTCGTATACCCGCGGTAAGCCGATCGAAGGGCCCGAACGCAGCCGCGGGAGCTGCCTGCTGTAGTTCTTCGGAAGGTGACGGCGGGCGGTGCGGATCTGTTCTTCGATCAGATAGAAATTGTCCAGCAAGCTTTCGTCAGCCGGCGACATCTGCCGTTTGGCCGCCACCGCGGCCACGATCAGTTGCTGGGCTTTGAGCAGAACCTTTTCATTTTTCTCCAAGCGGCTCAGCAGACGATCGGGACCGGACCGCGTATCCACCTCATGCCAGCCAGCCAATGCTTTAGCATGCTGCTCCAGTTGGTCGGTGCTGAACAGCTCAGACCGCAACGGTTGCTCGTTACGCCCAGCTGGGCGCTTGCGCCTCGCCAGTGTCATCAGACTCGATATCGGTCGTCGCAAATCGACATTCCATCGTTCCAACCGACGTCTCCCTGCACCATTGCGGTGAGAACAGTTAAAAAAACCAAACAGCGTTTTAATGATAGCCCGCTAACCTTAGCACTTCTACCGGAGGGAAGCGACGACTCTAATGTGTGGTCCAGCAAACTCTTTGCGCACATCCGCTGATGATCGCGCTAGTTGTAGGGACCGATACGATGAAGTGCAGTGGTCCCTCGACTAAGAGAGACTATAGGCAATAATCAAGATTGTCCGCTGCGAATCTCTCTAATTGTCGCCGCAAAGATCGCCTTATGCACCTGCTGGGAACGGCACAACAAATGTGGTGCCAAGTCGAGCGTAATGGGGTATAATTTGGCAGTAACTGACGCTGCAGCGATGCGGACTGTTGGTGATCACCATTAATTGCGAGTAAAAACTCGGCCTTTCATAAATTAAGATGGGAGTCAGGTGAAGCGATTGTCTTTTTCTCTACGTGTGGCAATTGCCGATGATAACCCGGAAATGCGGGAATTCCTTCAGCAGATGCTCTGCGGCTTAGGTCACGAAGTTGTCGCGGTTGCCGAAGATGGCAAGACGCTGATCAAACAGTGTGCGCTAACGCAGCCAGACGTGGTTATTACTGGCACCCTGACGCCTGAGCTGCGCGGAACCGACGCGGCCGCGGCCGTTTACGGGAGCCGGCCGATCCCGATCATTCTCTACTCGCATCGTTGCCAGCCCGATCTGGTGCTCAAAGCAGAGCACAAGCACGTATTCATGTATCTCGTCAAGCCGATCCGCAAGGAACACCTGCAGGCGGCGCTGAAAGAATGCCGTTGTACGGAATCGAACGAGTCCTCAGAAAGCGATGAGAACAAGGTTCCCGTTGGACACGCGCTGGGATCTTTTGACAACGCGCCCTATCGTGAACATAGCCGCCCTCCGTATCGACAGCTGCCCCGTTGAAGTCAGGGTCCAGCGCGATCCAAAGTGGCGTTTTTATCCGAAGTCACTTCGGTTTAACGATTTGGCAAGCTCAAACTGTTCCACTGCCTTGTCATTGCAGCGAAAGAATCCTGATGGTCCGATATTTATCTTCACCACCTGCTCTTGGAATATCAGAGAGATTACTAGCGGCACAAGGCAAGTCCGGCATCATTTTTTTAAATCTTTGTCGATCAGGAAATGCGGTGGGACAAAGATTCAATCTTTCCGATCGGTCGATTTGCTGTCGGGATACTGTACGTCGATCCGATTTGCAATCTCACGAATGCCTTCGACTTCGACGACGGCGATGTGGGCCAATTGCTTGAGAAAATAACTGCCTACGACGCCGTGAAGCGTCAAGACTCCCTCGTGGAACCCGCACGTGATTTTCCAAAGTTGCGGATACGGTGACTGTCGTAGGCACCCGCTGGCGTTTTCCAAGACGACCTCGCGGGCCAAAGCATACAGCACGTCGCAGGCAGGGGAATGATTTGCCTCGTCGGGCAGAATCCGTTCTGGCATGGTTGCGGGTCCAAACTATAGTTGGTCGTTACAGCAAACTACTTCGGCCGAAGCCGGTGAAATATGCGTTCACACGAAACGATCAACCAAGACCGACGCATTCGTCCCATTGTTCGGGCAATTGGAACGAAGGCCTGGCTTTCTCTTCATCGCGGATGCGTCGATACACCTCTTCGCGATGTATGGGGATTTCGTCAGGACATTGGAAGCCCAAATTGGCACGTCCCCCGCGAACATCGACGACGGTGATCAGAATATCGTCACCGATGACAATTTTTTCTCCAGGTTTTCGGCTTAGAACCAACATAGGCACCTCCGTGTTTGAAAGGCATTAACAAACGAACTCACCCTAAATCACGTCGACGGCCCGTGGTGTCAACGACTGGTGGTGCTCGGAAGACCAATAAAAAACCGACATGACTTATCACCCACGGGTGATTAATCACATCGGTTTACTCGTTAACTAGCAGCCCGGCGCCGCCGGGCTGCTCTTTATCTAGTCGTCCGAAACTGCGCACGACCTATTCAGCGGAGCCGCGTCCACACATTGATGCGAACACTTCTCCCACCCGCAGCATAGGCGGTGGCGATCAGAAGACAAGGTGTATGGTTGCTTTGTGAGCGATTTATCCACGTTTAATTGCGTTGATCAAACGATTCGCTCATAGGCTGGTGCCCAAGATCGGCTTTCGCCTGTTTGGACTTGCTCTCGATGCATAGGACCCGGTCCCCCCATCCTTCGCAGCCAACGGAATGTCGACGTATTTCGCCGTTGTACTCAGAAATCGTTGTGCCGGCATCAGCTTCCTCATCGTGTTTCTACCGCCTGACGATTCGGACTGAGGCAATCCAGTCGATTGGTAGCAAGCAGCTGTTGCGTGAGATGGACGGAGTCTGGTTCGACCATCGCCAGCTTAATCGCCTGCGCGATGAGGCTCCGTCGGCGTCAACGTGGGTTCGGATGACTTGAGCGTCGATGTAGGACCGGGTAATCATGACAGCCTAAATAGCTCCTCCACTTGACCGAAGCGCTCATTAGGCGGCGGTGGCAAAGGTATGTCGCATGTCTAGATAGTGATTGTTATTTGTTTGGAACCAGTCGTAGGCTAAATCGAGCAGTTCTTCCAGCGTGCGGCAGCGATGGTTGCGGGTAATCGTCTCGTGCAGATGCCACCAGACGCGCTCGATAGGGTTGGTCTGGGGGGCGTACTTCGGCAGGAAGTGTAGCTCGATTCGGTGACCCCACTGTGTCAGGTACTTCTGCACGCGCCGGCAATCATGAAACGGTGCGTTGTCGAGAATCACATGAATCTTCCGAAAGCCACGCAAACGCCGTCGCAGATCGTCCAAGTGGGCGACAAACAATTCTGCGTTGCGCTGCTTGGCCGGCGGGCTGACCAGCAGGGTTCCGGTGCGCCACACCAAGGCGCCAGCCACGTGTTTCTTGACGTTGTTGCCAGGGGTTTCCACGGTCGCTTGTTGTCCTTGGAGCATCCAGCAATTGCCGATCTTGGGATTCAAATGCACATCGACCTCGTCTTGAAAGACGGCGACTTCATCGTCGGGCAGTCGATTCAACAACCGGCGGATCCGCCGCATTTTTTTCGCGTGATCGGGGTCGGTGGGACCGACCACCGGACGGGGACGACGCCAGACGAAGCTCAAAGCGTGCAGGCCGCGACGGATCGTCTCCGGACTGATGGTCAGGCCATGCTCTTCGGCCAACTGTTGCGCCAACAGCCCACACGACCAACGACTGCGGAAGAAGCCAAAGTCGCGGGGTGTCTGATTCAGCACCCAACCGGCCACCACGACTTGCCAGAAAGGGACGACTTCCGGAGGCTCCGCTTCGGCCAACGCCACGTCCAGTCCCGCTGCCAGAAATCGCTGCTTCACTCGGGCGATGGTTTCGCTACTGGCATAGGTAAACTGCATGATCTCACGGTACGACCGTCCATCGTCCAAAAGCAACAGCAGATGCGCCCGCCGCGCAGCGCGCATCACCGCTGCTACGATAAACACTCAAAACGGTCTTGCGTTGACTACGCGACAATTTGATACTGCCTTCCATGGCTTGCGCCTCCAAAGTTCTGTTTGGTGTGAGAACCACAGAACTTAAGACCAAGCCTGTTTTTGTTTCCAGATCATTTCCAACCGCGCTTCGACTCGCGGGAGGAGCTATTTAGCGGTTGTGAACTGCACCGCTGGCACCGAAGAATTCTCCGACACCGGTGGAACCAACGGTACGATCATTCGGCGCGTCGAATCATTTTGCCACTCCGCCCATGGTCAGCGGATTCAAATACGAATTCGGCATTTAGTCTGGTGACTGCTGGCCGCGAGAAACTCGGACACCCCGGCACGGATTCCCTTCGTGACCAAGGACGAACTGACCTATATCTTCTGCCCCGACAGCCGCCGCTCTGGAATTTATTTCTTGTTCTATTCCATCTTCACAATTACTTTTCCTTTGGCGTGCCCCTGTTCCAGATACGCAAACGCTTCCGCAATGCGGTCGAATTCAAACACCCGATCGACCACCACGTGCAACTTTCCTTGGTCTACCAGCGCCGCAAGTTCCGCCAAATCGCGCCCGCTGCCATGCATAAAGTAATACCGATACTGCACCCGATGCCGGCTCGCCAGTCGTCGCAATCGCCAACTCACCACCCAAAATAGCGCTTTCAAGCCGAAGGTGGCGCGATATCTCGCTCGGCAGTCGTCGGCTCTGGCGTTCCAGCAATCGACACAATTTTTCCGCCCGGCTTCACGACTCGAAAACATTCCTTGAGCGTCTCACCCCCGACCAAATCCAGCGCGCCGTCCATGTCGCGCACTGCATCCTCGATTTTCTGTTTGTGGTAATCGATTACACGATCCGCCCCCAGCGATTCCGCCAGCTCGCCCCCCGCTGCTGAACAGGTAACACTCACCTCCGCTCCCATCACCTTCGCGAGTTGGACCGCAAACGTTCCGACGCCTCCCGTCCCCCCGGTGATTAACAAGCGCATTCCTGGTTGCACCTGCAATTCATCGCGCAGCGTCTGCAGAGCCGTTAGTCCCGCCAGCGGCACCCCGCCCGCATCGTCAAAATTCAAGGCATCGGGCACTTTCGCAGCCAGCTCTTCGAGCGCGAGCGCAAATTTCTGCGAATGCGCCCAGTTCCGCTTTGTGTCCCCGCACAAAAATCCGATCGCCAATTGCGAACCGATGTGCACCCGCCCCCAATTCCACCACCGTTCCGGCCAGTTCATTCCCCATCACCACCGGCAGCTTCGGTCGATAGATCGGCCACAATTTTCCTTGGCGAAATTTATAATCGACCGGATTCAATCCGGCGGAGTGTACGCGTACCAGCACCTCGCCAGGTGCCGGCCGTGGCTGCGGCATCTCGGCGAAACCCATTCTTTCCGGCCCACCGTAATGTTTCAGCACAAATGCTTTCATCATCCACCGCCGATTACCACGCCATGCCTGGCATCCATATGCCGTTGCAATCTCAATACTTTGCTCCGACGAATCAGCGGCAGTCCGTTGCAACCGGTTGTTAGGCGTCCGTGTGCCCTTGCGCCGTAGGACGACATGCGTGGCATTCTCCGACGCTACGAATTCAACGCATTCGTATCCCATAGCCCGCAGGTCAACCCCTTCGAACAGCGGCTCTCCCCGGCCGAGCAGGACCGGCGCGATAGCTATGTGCAGTTCATCAATGAGGCCCTCACAAAGATACTGCTGGATTGTGTTCGGCCCCCCGCCGATCCGCACGTCCATGCCGGCAGCGGCCTCGCGTGCACGGTCGAGCGCCTCGCGAATGCCTCCCGTTATGAAGTGGAACGTCGTGTCGCCTTCCATCTCAATGGGGGGACGAGCATGATGGGTCAAGATGAAGACTGGAAAGTGATACGGTGGATTGTCTCCCCACCAGCCTTTCCAGTTTGTGTCCGGCCAGTCCCCACGAATGGGTCCGAACATATTCCTCCCAAGAATCCAAGCCCCAACATTCTGAAAGCCACGGGCGGCGAAGTCATCGTTAACTCCGGTCGTACCGCTGTCCTTGCCGAACAAGGCCCGCTGGAACGTGCGTGTTGGGACTAGCCACTGGTGCAGTTCCGTCCCGCCAACGCCGAGCGGATTGTTGATGTCTTGATTTGGACCTGCTCCGTATCCGTCGAGCGAGATGGTGAAGCCCTCAACGCGAACTCGTGCCATCGTTTGTCTCCGTTTCGACGCCTAACTTCTGATTATCTGGCAAGACCTCGTGGAAAAATAGTGGATCCGGCACGACTATTCAATGGGCGAACTCCTCGTGCATCAGCAACATGGGAACGAATTCTGCTCGCGAATTTGTCCCGCCGTTTTTGCGTGGTACAACCATTCACCCCCGTCCGAACTGGCGACGGGATTTGAACCACGTATTGGCAAGCACAAAAAGGAGAGTTTCGTCGATTCTCCTAGTACACTGGATCTTCGAGTTCTGCTAATTGAACACACGATCCTCTGAGCCGCAACGAAGGGCTTCCCTTTCGGAAAAATATCGGGACGACAGGATGGCTATTGAACTTTTTCTGGACGGCATCCGTGGTTGGGAAGCCGGGTTGCGGCGGCGGCTGGACGACGGTAAGTCGAAGCAGAATTGATCTTTACGATTCGCCGCAATCATTTGCAGTGCCAGTAGTCTCTTCAACGGCGTTGGGGAAACGATAGGGGAGACAATGCCGTGCGTGTAGCTCGTAAATACGAAAAGCGAAGTCAACGGCGGGCACTTTGTCCGGAGCCCCTGTCAGCCTCGAAAGAGCGTCTGGTCGTCGGGTCTGATCACGGCCTAATGGCCGAACATCCTAGCAATTACGGCCCATATCTTTTGCCACGAACTGGTTGACGCAGGCGTGGACGGGAGCTTGACTTTCGTCAGCGCCAAGTCTGCTGCTGAGCCTATTGAACTCCCGCACATCGAAAAGCGGATCACCGGTCTCTTCGGACGGATGGTGCGGGCAAACTTTATTGCGGAGCAGCTCCATCCGGTCATTCGGTATAAGCGTTCCGCGATTGCCGTCATAGTCCAGGTAGACGAACTCGGGCGGCTCATTGAACCAGGGCGTCAAGAGTTGAGTAATGAGTCCGACAGCGGTTGAAGCCAGCACACCGTTTGACCACACGACTTGTGGACGGCTTCCTGCTGCTCCGTATCTGTTGGCTTCCAGCGCCAACCGTTCGTCGGTAATCAGTCCGCAGCAACGTAAGCAGGCCTTGCCGGGCATGGAAAGAATGACCTGGCCTCCAATAAGATACTTCTTGTTACCCAAGTCGTGCACGTCCATCCCTATGTCGATATAGGGGATGAGGTGCCTGCGTGCGAAGCGTTCAAGCTGTTCGCGTTCTTTGAATGAATCGACGGCGCCGACAATGATGTCGCAACGCTTCAATTCGTCTGTCGCATTGTGCCAGGTATCTCGCACGGGAATGATACGCGGCTGCTCCTGGAGCCCTCGAATGAGGCGTTCGGCAATGGCGACTTTGGTTGTCGCTGCTTTCGAGATCAGCCAGTGTGCCGCCGATGAGGCGGTTGGTGTTGGTTTCGGTGATGTGATCGGGATCGACTAGGACATATCCACCAATTCCGAGATGACCTGTTTGTTGGACTATGTGCGAGCCGCCACCGCCCAGGCCGACGAGGCCAAGCGTTGCCGCGTAAAGCTTGCTTTCGCTATCCGCGCCCAGGAAGCTCTGACGGTCGAAGCGGCTCATACGGCGCTCCAGGTATTAGGAGGGGCACCGACCTCCACGAAGCGGGTAATAACCTCGCAGGGCTTGTCGCCATCCAGCCAGATATGGCCGTGGGCGGAGTTGTCGCTCAGCACCAGCGCGCCGTGCGGACATTGAGGAGCAATCTGAAAAAAGTTCGGTACAAACTTTGCCTGCTCTCGCAGGTCGATGCCGCTGAAGCCGGGTCGTCCGCGGCCACCATGCGTGTGGACGTGGAAGATCGCCACACCGTCTGACATTGCCCATTGAAGGGCCTTGCGGATCGCATCGGGACCCATCATCGCGCCAACTGAGGGATCACGGAGGTAGTCGTCGTCGGCGACCGCACGATAGCCGCGAGCAAGAACCCATAGGTCATCATCTGCCGATGAAAGGCCTGCGGAAATGAATCCGACGCGTTCATGCGCGAAGGGATGAGGCCGGGCCAGATCACGCCTGATCGTCTCCAATAGGCGGCGCGTAATCTTGAGCCGGACGGTCATGCGACAGCCCTCAAATGTGCGCACAGCATGCTGGTCCAGGGCTGGTCAGCAACGACATCCTTCCAGGAAGGGGCCCACCATTTGCGGCTGAGCACGGTGTGTTCCGCCCAATTCGAGCTTTGACCTGCGCCCTCAAGCTTCTGCTCGAAAAAGAGCCGGGTGACGTAACCGCTGTGTTCGGAAGGAAATAGCAGCAGCGCCATTTGCACGGTCTTGTCCCCGGCGCGAAACTTGAAATCTGGCAGAAGGACCACGGGCTTCCCACCTTCCGCTGTGAAGAGAGGCGCTGGGGTGCATCGCCTGGATCGCGGCAAATTCCGATGCTGCGTCGGTCACGATGAACCTCCGCCGGGTACCTGGCTATAGAAATGCATTCCGTTTTTCACGCGGATCTCCTGCCCAGGCTTCAGCGTCACAAGCTCCCCATCTTCGGTCTTCAGATTCAGGAGATACCCTTCCTCAATGGGAAAGATCGCGATCAACTGCTCTGTCGTGTAGACGCCGCGGGGAATATGAAACGGTTTGTCCTTGAAAAACACCGTCACGAGGCGTTTTTCGACACGCAGGTGCTCCGTGCCGGCATCGGCAAGATGGACTTCGTCTTCGGGACCAAGCTCCTGATCGGGCTGGTCCTGCCGTTCAAGGATGATGACTTCGTCTTCATTCACATGCGCGATTGACCGCAACATCGGCTCCTTGATTTTGGCCGTCGCCCCAGTCAAAGCCGCGCTCGTCCACGGTGAAGCGGTAGATACGGTCCGCCCTAAAGGCCCAGAAAGCTCTCGATGCCCGGCTCGCGCAGATCGACGGTCTCGTCAAGACCAATCGCTCGTGTTCCGTGAGCAAAGACCTGAATAAGGATGCACTCATCGGCCGGCGTGTAAGTTGGCCGCGTTCAGTATCTGCCGCGCATCCGGCACGGGATCGCCGAAGTAAACCGTCTGGCCATTGATCGTCGCCGAGAAGCGCTCCCGATTACGATCATTGGTTTCAGTCTCAGCATTCATAGCAGCCTCCTTTGGTGCGGACGCGGTGGATTTGATTACACAACGTCATTCTATCGCAGCCAATCCGTTACATGTCAATCATTACGCACAATTCATTTGCGTGTATACGCACAATGCGTGTGACGTTGACATTCTGAATTGTCGGGGTATATAAACAAGCCATGAATCCCGATCCGATCTACAAGCACATTGGTGCGGTGATCAAAGCCCGTCGTAAGACGCTCGGGCTGAAGCAGGAGACTCTGGCAGGCAGACTGGGGATTTCGAGGGGATCGCTGGCCAACGTCGAAACCGGACGACAGAGCGTTCTGGTCCACCAGCTCTACAAGTTCGCCGCTGCGCTAGAGTTGACGCCTTTTGATCTGCTGCCGCAACCGTCAACCGATCATGTCAGGACCGGGCGCACCGAGTTGCCACTACCTGATGACCTAAAGGCGCAGCAGAAAGAACAAATAACTCGCTTGTTTGAGCAGGTAGATACTAATCAAATCGCGAGACAAGGAGGGAAGCCGTGCCAAAGCCACCAAACGATGATCCATATGTCCGGGCACAGCAGCTTCTCGCCCGCCTTGGCATTCAGTCGCGCCCACACCGGTCGAGAAAATCGCCAAGGCGCTAGGTGCTCAGGTACGATTTTCGCCATTCGACGACGAGTTGTCTGGAATGGTTTACATCAAGGATGGCGTTCCTATCATGGCGTCAACTCGCTGCATCACCCCAATCGCCAGCGATTCACGATTGCGCATGAGCTAGGACATCTCGAACTTCATCGACAAATGATTACAAGTAATGTTCATGTCGATAAGAATTTCCCTGCGCTGATGCGCGATCCAAAATCGGCAACCGGAACAGAGAAGATTGAAATTGAAGCCAATCAATTTGCAGCAGAGTTATTGATGCCTCGCACGCTCATTGAGCAAGCGTTGGCCGGGAAGCAATTCGACATAGACGACGATGGGCCAATAGAAGAGCTTGCGAAGAAGTTTCGAGTGAGCAAGCAGGCATTGGAGTATAGAATCCGAAATCGTGGTCTAATCACTTGGGTGGGGCGGGCCATGAGTCTTGTTTTCTACGATACAGAGACCACGGGCACTGAGACCTTCTTCGATCAAATCTTGCAATTTGCCGCCATTCGGACCGACGCGGACCTCAACGAGATTGATCGCTTTGAGATTCGCTGCCGCCTCTTGCCTCACGTTGTACCTGCGCCCGGCGCGATGCGTGTTACGGGCGTGAACGTTTCTCAGCTAACCGATCCGTCCTTGCCGTCTCATTATGAGATGGTTCGTGCCATTCGCGCGAAGTTGCTGTCATGGTCTCCGGCCCTGTTCATTGGGTGGAACTCGATCGAATTTGACGAGAAGTTGGTTCGCCAAGCCCTCTACAAGACGCTGCACAATCCATATCTCACCAATCGCGACGGAAATAGTCGCTCCGATGTCATGCGCATGGTGCAGTCGTGCAGTCTCTTCGCTCCTGCCGCGCTTACATTCCCTACCGGCAACAACGGCCAGAAGGTCTTCACACTGGACCGTGTTGCGCCCGCCAATGGGTTCAACCACGACCAGGCGCACGACGCAATGGGCGACGTTGAGGCCACGATTTTTCTCTGCCGACATCTAATTGAGAAGGCACCAGACATTTGGTCTTCCTTTATGCGCTTTAGCACGAAGGCCGCCGTCGTCGATTACATCACCGAGGAACGCGTTTTTTGCGTGAGTGACTTTTTCTTTGGCAAACCTTATTCATGCATCGTCACGACAATCGGACAGAACCAAGAAAATAAGGCCGAATGGTATGTCTATGATCTCAGTGTCGATCCCGATTCATTGCTGACACTTTCCGAATCGCAGCTCGCAGCGCGCCTTGATTGGTCGCCAAAGCCGCTGCGCAGACTAAAGTCCAATGTCGCACCTATGCTCTTTCCTGCCGAGGACGCCCCGGAAATCTGCAAGGGACGGGAACATGGCCTGAAAGAAATGGAGCGCCGCGCGGCGACGCTACAGGGGGATGCCGCATTGCGCGAGCGATTAATTTCCGCTTTTGAGTCGCTGAAGAAGGAGTATCCACCTTCGCCTCATGTTGAGAAGCAGATTTACGATGGATTCGTCGAGAAGTCAGACGAGGAACTAATGGACGCATTCCACGAGGCGGAGTGGCCTAAGCGGCATGCGATCGTTGAAGGATTTCAAGATCCACGCCTGAAAACAATCGGCAGGCAGTTGATCCACCTGGAACGGCCCGATCTTTTGGACAAAGCTATCCGCCGGGACCATGATTTGGCCGCCGCGAAACGGCTTCTGGGGCAGGGCGAGGATATATCGTGGCAGACCTTGCCGAAAGCTCTTGAACAGCTTGAAGAAATGTTAGCGGCTGCGTCGGGAGCAGAGTTTGAACTGCTCCGAGAACACGATCAGTATCTTCGCGAGCGCCATGAACAGGCGCTTAGGATCGCGAAATAATCATAGCCGTTTACCGCCGATTCCCGCGGTGAAAGACTGTCAAGCTACCGATTGCACTCGTTCTACGCGGCCCGAAGTCACGAAAATGATTAACCCCAGAACGGCCCCTGTCGCTTTCAGATAGCTGCGCACCTGACCGCGATACATCTCAATATCAGCCGGAGTCGGGTTCACATCACTCTTCCAGTCGACAACCGTTTGTATCTGCTCACCCTCATAGGCGACTGCATCGGCGATGCCGGCGGTGAGTGACATAGTTTGTCCCACGACCGAGGCCGCATAGACACGGAATTCTGGCAGCAGCCTTGGGCGCAATTCTGCGATTTCCTGAAGCTGGAGCGTACGTTGTACAGCAGTGGCCATCTCGCGGCTCGAAAGACCGCTTGCCGCATCGTCTGCGTCTGGCAGGCCAAGTTGGACGTAGGAGTTCAGAGGCACGTCCTTGCAGCGTGGCTACGTCGTCGGCTGTTTCGCCGGTAAGCACTTCTTCAATTAGCTTGTGCAGAACCAATCCTCGCTCGCGACCGCCTTGGATCGTCATTTCTTCGTTTGACGCAGGCACGCTCACTACGATTGACTCGCTGCCCACGAACACCTCGTCAGGAGCTTCAATCGGGACCAATGGTTGTTCATGGCGGCTGGGTTGATGCCACGAGATGCGCCGTTCCGCCGCCGCGATTGTCGCCGCCTCTTGCTGCCACGTTGCAACGTCCTGCCGTTGCCGCTGCCGGGAACAGACTGAGATGCCACACCTCGGAAACGCGCAGCGTCAAAAAGCGGAAGCGTGTCGATGTCGAGATTTACGAGGCTGAGCCAATCGTTCGCGATACGCTCGGTCTGCTTCGGCAGTAGCAGCAAATCGCGGGCGCGGGTTAGTGCAACGTACCAAAGCCGGACGCGTTCACGACGTAGCGCTGCTGTTTCGTCTTGGCTGACGATCTCATAATCAAGACTCGGAAAGTCGAACACCTTAAAATGCACACTGTCGTCACTTCGACGGTAGAGGAACTGCATGTCTGACCACAGAGCAGTCGTGGAGTTGATGGGAATGACGATGGGCCATTCCAGACCTTTCGCCGAATGAATGGTGATGATTGACACCGCGTCCGCCTCAGCGTCCGGCCTGCCCTCTGCTTGAGCGTCTCCATCTTCCCAACGCTGCCACAGTGCGCGGGCAAAGTCGCCGATCCCGCGTCCTGCGTACGCTCGCGCCATCTCCAGAACGAGTTCAACATTTGCTAGTGCTCGCTCTGCTCCGCGCGAATGGCGCGCTTTCAAGATCGGTCGGACATGAAGCTCTTCGATTGCCTCGGCAAGAAGCTGATAGGGCGTTGCGCGGCGAGCCTTGCGTGCAAGATTCTGAAGTACGGTCAGCGTCTGCTTAAGGACCGCATGTTGGATGATCGCGGGATCAGTCCACAGGTTAAGACGTTGCGGACTTGCTGTCGTCGTTTGAAGAGCGTCGATCTCATCGGCGATTTGTTCCTCGGTAAGCCCAACCAACGGTCCTCGAATTAATGCGCCGAATGCCAGCGTGTCGCGGTGGTCGGCGATTGCCCTTGCGATACCGATCAAATCCTGGACTTCTTGGCGACGAAAGAAGCCTTTGCCTGCCTGCGTGGCAATTGGGATTTCACAACGCTCCAGTTCTTGCTCATAAATCCAAAGGCTGGTACCGGTCGGAGCAAGTAGAGCGATGTCACCAGCACGCGCTGGCCGATAATTGTTGTAGATCCTTATCCCACACCGGATAAATGCCGATAAGGCCACGCACGATGCTGGCGACGATCGCCGCCTCCTCACGACGCACCAAGTCAACCACGAGGTCGCCATTTTTCTTGTGTCGGTCGTCGAGCGCGATCTCAAAGGCTGCGACGCTTGGTTCATTGCCGCTCGTGCGAACGGGAGTAAGAGCTGTAAAGCCTGGCTGTCCCTGTGACTCGTCGAGCGCTGCGGAAAAATGCGAATTAACATATTCAAGGATTGCGGGCTGCGAGCGGAAATTAGCTGACACGTCCAGGATCGCCTTCGGATCACGCTGCGCTAACGCTCGCTTGGCGACAAGGTACGTTTCGACATCGGCGCCTCGAAAACGGTAGATGGCTTGCTTTGGATCGCCCACGACAAAGAGCGCACCGGGACGAATGGCGCGTTCGTGCCAAGGCGATGACGCTTCGCCTTCACCAGCCAGCCGCCATAGGATTTCGGCCTGAAGCGGATCGGTATCCTGAAATTCATCGACTAAAATCACAGGGTACCGTTGTGCGAGAGCCTGACGCACCGTCTCGTTGCTCTTCAAGAGATCGGTGGCATGGTGGAGCAGGTCGTCGAAGTCGAGGAGCGCAGCGTTACGCTTGTAGTCCCGATAGAGGTCTCTGAGAGCACCAAATTCGCCGACAAAACGTTGAAAAGCAAGCGCGCCCAACATGGCGCAAAAAGCCTGGTACGCCTCACCGCAGGCGCGATAATGGGCTTCCCCAGCACTACTTAGCTGTTCGCTCTGCGCGGTGCTCCGTCCCGCTGCCTTTCCGGCTTCCTTCCATTTTCCTTTGCGGCCCCATTGCTTGAACGCCGTTTCATCTTTTTTGCAAGCTGTGGGCGCTGTGTGAAATAGAAGTTCGACGATACGCCGCCCAGTCAGCGGCTGCGTTGCTGCTTCGCGTGCCAGAGTGGCAACTCGTGCGAGGTCTTCCACGAGGTCAGAAGTGGTCTGTTCCGCTACGCCGCAGCTATTATACCAATCAGTAAACTTCGTGACCGCCTCTGTAAGCCGTGAGAAACCCGCGGCATCGACCGTTGCGGCAGGTGCATCGGCTGTCCGATGGGCTTTGAGGAATTGAGCCGTATTACGGATTAAGTCAAGCGTCTCGTCGGGAGCCTTGACGAGCAATTCGGCAAAGAAATCATCCTCATCGCCAGCGCCCGCTATCGCGGGAATTCGCCCGAGACCTTCCGCACCTCGGTCTCTACCAAAACGGGCCGACAGCCAAGCGTCGATCAGATCTTGATATGCAAGTTCGGCTGCCGCTGGATCGATGATCACTGCGCCCGGATCAATACCAGTCTCTACCGGATACGGTTTTATCAGTTGCTGGCAGAAGCCATGTATTGTCGTACATGTGATTTCATCAAGAGCCGCAGCTCCGCTTTCAAGGTTCATCCTTTGCGCGGAGGAAAGTCCCTGCGGTAGGGTCGCTGCAAGTTCGATGGGCATATTCCCGCCCAAAAGCTTTTGCACAGTGCGTTCAATGCGTTCCTGCAATTCGGCGGCGGCTGCCTCAGTGAATGTGATCGCGACGATGCCTTTCGGATGAACGCCCGCAGCAAGAAGAAGTGCCACTCGCCCTGCCATGAGAGCAGTTTTGCCGCTGCCTGCGCCCGCTTCAACGAGAAGACTGCGCTCATGGTCCGCCAACGCGGTCATGCGTGCCAACGAATCGGGGAGCATCTGAACCGTGGATGTTTTCGCCATCTTAGGGTTCCCCCCATAGCGGTTCGATGGCGGCGAGCACTTGTGCTACCAGCGGCAGTTTAGCGGTGAGATAACTTTCTTTAGCGCCGCCGGGCAGTGCAAATGCTAAGTCGTACCACTTCTCTTTAGTGGCAGGGCCCGGAAGCGCCGCGCCTGCGGCGAAGGAGGTGTTCGCGGCTATCAGATACCCGGTGAGCCTATCAAGCGTTCCGTCAGGATTCTCAAGCCGCAACCCCCGGCCGTCCCTACGCGGATAAAGGAGTTGAGCTTCTACCTGCGGATGGCGAGTGACGAGTGCCTTGACCGCGTAGGCGTATAGACAGCGTTGTAGTTCAGCGCCTCCCTTGAGTTGGGGTGGCGCGCCGCGATGCTTTCCTGATTTGTAGTCGGTGACGCGTGCGCGACTTCCGTCGCCAGCAAGATCGAGACGATCGATTGATCCGCCGATACGAATGCTTGTGCCAGGTATGGTGACCGGCGCGAGCGGGTCCCAAGGGAGCGCCGAACGCACTTCTTCGGTGAGAGCGTCTGCCTTGGGGTCACCGCCAAACGGAACTTCTGCCCAGCTGCGCTCACCGGGTAACGGATCATCATGGTAGGAGAGAGCAATCAAAGCCAGATTCGGCCGCCTCAGCTAGTTTACGCTTCCAAACGGCTGGAGGCGGCACGGGCCGACTCTCATTCCACCGAGAATCTACCGCCCCGAGGACTATTTCGACGACATTTCTAATCTCCTGAGGGGACGCCCCTGCAAAGCCGCCTGCGCGCGTACTTTCGAGCAGTGACACGGTTTCCTCAAGAATCTCATGCAAGAGACTTCCGAACGCGAGTGCGTCGAGTGTCAACGGCTCGTCGGTTTCTTCGGGTTCGGACCACCCAAAACCGTAAGTCCAAAGATACCCTAGGGGATCGCGCAGCAGCTTAACCAAGGATGTTGCCGACTGCCGCCGATCAAGCGCACGAAGAAGTAGTGGATGGTTTGCCCTCACCAACCCATCGTGACCGGTTAACTTTCCTTGATGCCACTCGATCCACGTTTGGATCGCTGACACCGCAAGCGGATAGACGGGCGAACTCCTCGGGCCGCGCCAGCAAGCGGTCACTTGCACTCGCAGCATGTGCGGGTTCCCGACTTTGAGCATAGTAGACCTCCGTGACATTGCGCGGGTAGAGCGGAGAGATGCCGTTGAGGCGCCCCCGCTATCCCGCCGCGCCCGCGAACACACAAGCTCGCGACTGGTCATGTCACGAATCGTCACAAAATCACGCCTATCAGCCTGATGAATGGGGAGCGGATCGAGACGAGCAGCAGCGATGACGTGATCCGGAAGCAGTGGGTCTTCGCTTGCACGTCGTGGCCAAGATCGCGAAGTTAGGCCAACAAGCCAGACGAGAGGACGGGCGACAGCCGCAACCGCGGACGCGGGTGCCCACAGTATCGCAGTCTCGGGCTCTATCCCGTCGTCAATGCGCAGACCAGTGAGTGTGACGTCAAGCGCGGCAGGTGGTCCTTCGGTCAGCGCTTTACGCCAGACCGAAAGCGCTCTCCCTTCAAGAAGTCGTTCGCCAATCTCTGCGGCCTCGACGAGTCCTTTGCTGAGAGTTTCGACGATTTCCCGGAGCACCGGCCGATGGTCTGTCGCGTCGGGAACATTCTCAGCTTTCAGCGTCGAGATCGCACGTTCCCAACGCGCCGCATCAAGTAAAGGAGCGTCGTCGGGCAACGCACGCCACCAGTCACTAGGTAAAGACTTGAAGCGTGTGGTTTGCGACCGGACAAGGGCAACGAAGCGAACGACGCCGCCTGCGCGAGAATCCGCGTAACAGAATTTCGGCAAGTGCTGCGGCTAGCTGACCTTCAGGAGTTGAAAGCGCGGCGCGCCCATGAACGAAATGAATGGGAAGATTCGCCGATTCAGCCAACGCCAGGACGTGATCGTCCCAACCGTCAGGCGACGCAGCAGCAATCGCGATTTCCTGTGGAGATGCTCCTTGGGCAAGATGCCGACGTAGCCCAGCGAAACGCCTCCAAAATCTCATGACGCGGGCTCGCACACGAAATAGTGCTGATGACTGGTTTCGCAGTCGGGCTTCTTTCCACTACGATCCCGGCTGTTGAAAGCCAATCGGGAACGTGTCTCGCCTCGGCCATCCAGACGACTTCGGTCTGTTTCGCGATCATCGAAAGCAATGGTCGCCAAACTGGCGACATTTCAGTAGATCCATGAATCTCAATCCGGCCAAAGATCGCTCGGGCGTGGGCAACCCGCTTCGACGCCGCATCGACAAGGTCTCGTGGCCGAAGCTGATTCTTCGGCAGTTGAGCAAGCACCTCTCTTTCAAGTACAGCAAGAGAGGCAAGTCGCGCTTTCGTCCCGGCATCGGTCGCAGACCCAGACTCTTCGCTAAGGCTCAAGCCTGCTGACCACGCCTTGGCCAAAGTGTTCGCGGCTGCACGCTGAAAACCTGGCAACAGTTTGATTGCGTCAAGCTCACCAAGCGGCTGCATAACTGCCGCTCCGACTGCCAGCCTTGAATGCATCTGAATCGATCGGTCGGAGGAACCCACCTGCGAGACGCGCGGCCAGTTGCTCAATCGTCAACAGCAGAACGCCTTGGGCTGCATCGAGTGCAGCCCGTGTCCGATGGCAGCGCCAAGCATGGCGATTATGGACGACCAGCGTCTTATGCACGATGGTCCTGCCAGTGGTTAATGATAAACAACGCGATCGTTCTATGCATTGGTGTGACTTTCCGTTAGTTGGATTAGAAAATCGTACTCGTCGCAACAAGTTGAAGCAACAATAATCAGGGCATCACTTCCCCAGTGCCATGAGATTATCGGCAACATTGTATTTCACTCGTTCCGACGTAATCTTCGCGAAAGACTTTCGGGCACATTTAATCTTGCAGTCTTCAATCTCGCGATGGTCGAGGATTGACATCGAACCCTTTAGCAACGCGATATAATCATAGCCGTTTATGCCGTGATAAAGTCGCGAACGGCATTCATTACGTTATTCAAATCCTCCACCAGAGTGACGGAATCGCCTGAATCGCCCTTGAGCCATTCTCGTCGCTTGTTCCTCACCCAGACTTTCAAGGCTTCATCCGTATCGATGTCCGGTGGCGGTGGAAACACCGTGGCCATGAGGCGGGACGCTCGCCTCAAGCGCACGCCAAAGCGGAACCACGCGAGAGTCCCCGGAGTGTCGCAGCCGTACTTAATGCTCATGGGAAGGCAAGCGAGCGATAGGGGGACCTGCTCCTCGAATAATTGCTCTGCGACTGCAAGAAATCCGCCTGCAATCAGCGACAAAGACGACCACGACTCCATGACAACGTTCAAAGCTCTAGGCAATGAGGTGACATTCGTCGAACACTACCAAGGAACAGCTTGCAAACGCATCCGGGCTAAGGCGCAGGGCCAATGCGCATTTTTCCGGCGTCATTACCGCAACGGAGTTGACCTGCATCTGGGTCACCGTGTCGGTGCTGAATGTTGAATACTCCTGGTCACCGATGAAGGCGAGAATGTCAGTTCCGAGTGTCTCTAGCCCAAGTCGCAAGTCACCTCGAATCTGCTCGGCGAGCGCGTTTGTCGGAGCCAGGTACAGAACCCATCCGGAATGAAGCGATTGTGAGACCGCCAGTTCTCCGACAAATGACTTTCCACTCCCTGTCGGCATGGAAACGACGGCATTTGGAGATCAGCGCTAATGCATTGTGCAATCGAACCAACCAAGTAGACTGCTGTGGCATTAAGCGTGTCTGACGATCCAAATCCGCCGATTTCCAAATGTGTATGCGAATCGCACTCTGTGGCGGTTACGTGCAGCGAAGACGCAAGGACGCTCATCGCAAGTTCCATGTCTTCCGTCAGTTTGTGTGGCCCTTTGTAGATTGGAGAGGGGAGGTTTGCTTTTTTGGCCACAGTCAGTCTCTCTTTCGGCTACGCTGCGGAGATTAGGTGAGTATGGATCACCGTCACGGCCATGATGTCGAAGATGCCGCCGGTGTCGGTGTATTTGGGATCGGCGAGTTCATCGTAGCGGCCGCGCTCGTCGTAGGTCGTCTGAATCTCGCCGTTGACCTGCCCGCGATAGGCGCCTTCGAGGTAGATGCGGTCTTCGCGATGCGCCTGCACGGTGCTGCGGATGGCCGGGTCGGCGACCTTCTCCTCGGTCACCTGCTTGATGTAGAGCGCCTCCTCGTCGGTGATGTCGAACTTGGTGCGAATCTCGTCGATCATGTCCTGCACGGAGACCTTCTTCGGCGGCGGGCCGCGCCCTTCTTGCCTTTGCCCGGCTTGAGTTTCACCGGACCGCCGCTGCGTCATCACGCCCTGATACTCACGGCCGCCTTGATGACTTCCGTCTGCGCGAATCTGTTTCATCAGGTCGGACACGCTGCCCTGCTTGATGAGCTGCGGGCCGACATATTCGGCGAAGGTGGCGAACTCCTTGAATCTCCGGCGGGATAGGTGAAGAAGCAGGTCAGGAAATGGAAGCTCTTCACGAAGCGGGCCAGCAGATAGACGAACGCCTTGCGCTCCTCCGCAGTCGGCGATCTTCGCCTGAAAGCGCGTCGCGCAGGCCGTTGACCGCGAACTGCACCTGCGCATCCGTGCCCGTTGCGACCAGCTTCACGAAATCGGCGGCGTCCTTCTGCGTGAAGACGCCCGCCGCCAGAATCTCGGCGTGCAGCTTCGGGCAGAGCTCCGGTCGGGCTCTTCCGGCTCGAACGGCGTGCCTTTGCGGTACTTGGCGAACGCCTTGAGGATTGCCGTGGCGTTGTTGGTGAAGTCCACGACCACCACATCCTTCTTGCCTTCATGGCAGCGGTTCAGGCGCGAGACCGTCTGCACGGCGTTGCGATCCACGACCGGCTTGTCGAGGAACATGCCGGCGAGCAGCGGCTGGTCGAAGCCGGTCTGGAATTTGTTCGCCACGATCATCAGCCGGTAGTCGTCGCCCTCGAAGCGGTCCTCGATCAGCTCGCCGTCCTTCAACTCGTTGACGGCGTGCTCGCTGATGGCCTCGTTGGTCTCCGGGATGGACGAAATCCGAGAAGGCGTAGAGCACCTTGTAGTCGGCGCCGCGCTCCTTGAGCTTTTCCTTGATGATGTTGAAGTAGCGCAGCCCGGCGACGCGCGACGTGGTCACGATCATCGCCTTGGCGCGTCCGCCGATGAGCGGCTTCACGTCCTTCTCGAAGATGCGGAGCATCACCTCGGCCTTGTACTGGATCAGGCCGTCGTCCTGAAACGCCACGTTCTGGAGCGCCTTGGCCACGACGCCCTTGGGATAGAGCTTCTCCTCGTCCGGCTTCGGAACGATCGGGCAATGCAGGTTGTAGAGCGTCTTGTAGGAGATGATGCTCGCCGCCACGTCCACGATGTAGCCCTCGGCGATGGCCTCGGCCTCGGTGTAGGTGTCGAACGGCTCGCCGAACAGCGTGACGGTGGCCGGCGCGGGCGTGGCGGTGAAGGCGACGAACAGCTGATTGCAGGTCGTGCTCGCGGATGATCTTGGCGATCTGCTCTTCGTGGTCCTGCCTCGTCGGCGTCTTCGGCGTCCGGTTCGTCCGCCTTGCGGAACGGCACGCGGATGGCCGCGCCCATCTGGCCTTCCTGCGAGCGGTGGGCTTCGTCGATCAGGAACGCGACGCGCAGCTTCTTCAATTCCGGGTTCTTCTCGAATCTCCTCCAGCACCCAGGCGAACTTCTGCTGCGTGGTGACGATGATCGATTTGCGCTCCTTGAGGAAGCGCGGCAGGTCGTCGGCCTTCCGCGCCAGGCCCACCACGTCCTTGAGGTGGGTGAACTTCTCGATGTCCTCCCGGATGTTCGTGTCGAGCGACTTGCGGTCGGTGAGGATGAAGATGATGTCCACCAGCTTCTCGTTCGTGCCGGGCTTGAACAGGCTGTGCAGCCGGTCGGCCAGCCAGCAGATGGAGAGCGTCTTGCCGCTGCCGGCCGAATGGTTGATCAGGTACTTGCGGCCGATGTCGCCCGTGCGCGGCGAAATGCGCCGCGACGTCGTCCGCCACCTTCCGCACCATGCGGCTCTGGTGGTAGCGCGGGAAGATGGTGAAGGCCGGACGTTCCGGCTTGTCTCCTCCGCCTCGCGCTCGGGCACGCGGACGAGGAAGAACGACAGCGCCTCCAGCAACTGATCCTTGCGACAGCACCTCGCGGTAAAGGAACTCGACCGGGTACTCGTCCGCAGTCTGCGGCGTGTTGGTCAGCCCCATGTTGTGCCAGCGGAAGTTCTCTTCCCGGCGCGGGTCGGTGGCGGCCATCACGTCGCTGGTGTCGGCGGCGAGGTAGAGGAACGGATGCTGGAAGATCTTGCGCGCGTGGTCGCGCGCGGCGAACTGCGCCACGGCGTCATGCACGTTCTGGTTGCTTCTCGTGCTTCAGCTCCAGCGCCACGATGGGCAGGCCGTTGAGGAAGAAGACGAAATCAATCTCCTGGTTCGTCTCGCCGAAGTAGAAGTGCGGGCGAAAGGTGATGCGGTTCTCGCCGTATTTCTTGGCGGCGGCGCTCTCGGCGGAGCGCGGCTTGGGATAGAAGAGCCGGAACTCCAGCCCGCGCACCTTCAGGCCGTGGCGCAGGATCATCCAGAGCGGCGTGTGCTCCAGTTCCTTGCGCAGCGCCTTGAAGCACCTCGTCCCGCGCGTCCGTGCCGTAGTCGTCCGCCAGTTTCTTGAGCGTGTCGGCCTGCGTGGCTTTGAGGAAGGCCCAGAGCTGGTCTTCGGCGATGAAATGCTCGGTGTCCGTGATGTCGGACTGTTCGAGCACGCCATACTTGTGCTCGCGGACAAGGTAAGTCCGCGATGTGCTGCTGAAAGGTCAGCTCCGGGGCTTTCTTCTCTTAGCCATGCGCCTTGCACCCGGTTCAAGTCCGCCTCCGTGATCCGCCGCTGGCCGGTGACGCATTCGTGAATCAGCGACTTGCGGTAGGCGGTGAGGGTGGCGATTTGGGCTTCGATGTCTGCCAACGATGCGTCTGAATTCGGCAAGCTTCTGCGTCGAGATAATCGCAGATTGCGTCCTGCTCTTCGATCGGCGGCAGCGGAATCGGAAATCGGCCAACCTTCGTCGAGTTGGTGCTGGCCAGATTGGTTGTTCGCTTTCCGGTGGCCTCGAAGTAATCACGTCCATATCTGGGACGCAGTGAGATAGGCCAGGAACGGCGGTAGCAACTTGTGCTTGAAGCAGCGGACGCGAAGATGTGGTTCTGATGCAGGCATCGGCGATCTCGCCATTCCAGATCGTGCCACGTCCAAGCTTGTCGAGGTCGCCGCCTTCGGTCATCAGAACGTCGCCAGCGACGAAGCGTCACGCGCTGCGCGACCTCAGCCGGCACCTCAATGAGCGTCACGTCTTCCAGATTCAGATGTCCGTCCTGAACGTTGGCGACTCGCAGATAGGGCCGTTCGATAAGCGGACCGTCGTATGCTTTGCCGAGAGTCAGGCCGGTCTGAACTCGCAGCACATTCGCTTGAGGCTGCACCAACTCCCAGCTGCGTCGGAATCTCGCCAATCCAACACGTTGCCGGTCTGCTTCAGCTCGACGGATGCGATTCAGGCCTCGCGTGACGGCTCGCTGGATGATGTGCCTTGCGAAGCGCATCGAGCGTTTCGAGTTGGCGGCGTTTGGCGGCCACCGCCGCGTCAATCGCCGCACAACTCGCATCCAGATACGCCGCGATGCGCTGTTGCTCCGGCAGCGGCGGAAGCGGAACGTTGAGCCTTTCAAGTACGCTCGTGCCAATGTCCTGCTGCGTTCCGACGACCAGCGATAGCTTCGACCTGTTCTCGAGAAACGTCAGTGAGAAGCACGTAGTAAGCGAACTTGTAGAGAGCGACTCGCTCGTTGCGGCGTATGAGTGCAACATGAGACTCACGATGCCAAATTGCCAAGTCGACATCGACGTAAGCGTACATTCGCCGATGTACGCTGCCGTGATCTTCATGACGAAGATGTCGCCGCTTTGCAGTTTGCATGCGACTCATATCGCTCGTGCGTGTTCGCAGCGCCATGAATCCGCCTCGCGAGTCGCAGTCCATTCGATATGTCTTCATCGCTTCGCAGAAATCGAACTGGCTCCATCATCTGCGAGTTCGGCAGTCGTCATGAGTGCCGATCAGTATCTGTCGATACAAGTCGCTTGATTGCCGGTCAGCCGCCATTCAGTCGGGAATCTCGCCGATCCACGGTTCGTTGGCTTGAGTGAATGCTCATTTCGCCAACCCCTCCAGCATCTTCTCCGCTTCCTTCTCCAGCCTCCAGAACTCCGCCAGCAGGTCCTTCGCGGGCGTGGGCGGCTGGTAGCGGTAGAAGTATTTGTTCGGCAGGATTTCGTAGCCGAGCTGCGGGCTGTCCTCCCAGCGGATGATCGGCTTGGCGATTTCCCGTTTCAGGAACGCCTCGATGTCCTCGCCGTGCGGGATGTATTCGTCGTCCTGCACGTAGTGCCGGTGCGTCCATTCGACGGCGAGCGATTTCCGGCTTGTCGCCCATCAGCTGCCTTGAACTTCTTCGCGGCGTTGTCCTTCGGGCTTGAGGGTCGAACGTCGACGGTCTTCTCGTTGCCTTCCGCCTTCACGCGCACGCGGAAGGTCAGGTCGCTCTCGTGGAACTCCTGCTCCTTCTTCACGTTCGCGGCGGTGAAGGCCTTCTCGTAAGGCTCGGTGACGATGGCGGGCTTGTCGTGCTCGTCGGTCTGCCAGAAGACGACGCTGACCTTGTGGTAGGCGAAGTCCTCGCGCCGGAAGATCTTCACCTGCTCGTCGGCGTAGCCCTTGTCCCAGCCTTCGCGGTAGCGCTCCTCGATCCATGCGCGGTGCGCATCGGTGATGCGGTTGCGTTTGTTGCCGAAGGATTTCGGCTCCTTCTCGAACTGCTGGCGGGCGTCGATGAGCATCACGCGGCCGCGATGGCTGGCGGGCTTGTCGTTCCGCAGCAGCCAGATGTAGGTGAAGATGCCGGTGTTGTAGAAAAGCTGGTCGGGCAGCATGACGATGGCGTCGAGCCAGTCGTTCTCCAGAATCCAGCGGCGGATTTCGCTTTCGCCCGAGCCGCAGTCGCCATTGGAGAGCGGCGAGCCGTTGAAGATGATGGCGATGCGGCTGCCGCCTTTCTCGGGCGGCTTCATCTTGGCCAGCATGGTTTGCAGGAAGAGCAGCGCGCCGTCGTTCACGCGCGGCATCCCGGCCTGGTAGCGGGTCTTCTCCAGCTTGCGCGCCTCGGTCTCGTAGCCGTCCTTGCCGCCCCAGGTGACGCCGAAGGGCGGATTGCTGAGCATGAAGTCGAAGCGGAATTTCGGCTCCGGCAACTGGTCGCCCGGCTCCTTGCTGTGCGGGTCGTGCGGGATGAGCGAGTTGCCGAGATGGACCTTGGCCTGCTGGTCGTTCTTGATGAGCAGGTCGGCCTGGCAGATGGCGTAGTTGGTCGGCGAAAGCTCCTGCCCGTGGACGGTGACGAATTTCTCGACGCGCGCCTTCTCCTCCGGCGTGGCGGCGCGGTCGAGCAGGTGTTCCTTGGCCACGGACAACATGCCGCCCGTGCCGCAGGCCGGGTCGTAGATGGAGATGTGCCGGTCGGGGATGGGAATGTCCAGCAACTCGACCATCAGGCGGATGACTTCGCGCGGGGTGAAGTGCTCTCCGGCCTCCTCGCCGCTTTGTTCCGAGAAGCGCCGGAGCAGCTCCTCGTAGATGTAGCCCATCTCCAGCGCCGGAGAGCTGGTCGGGGCCGAGCTCGAGTTCCTTGTATTGGTTCAGGATCGGGGCGAGCCGGTTGTTCTTCACCATCTGGCCGATGGTGGCGCGGTAGTTGAAGTGCTCGATGATGTCGTCAACGTTCTTCGAGAAGCCGTTGATGTAGGCGCGGAAGTTCTCTTCCAGCAGCGTGTGGTCTTCCTCGTAGACCTTGCGCAGCGTCCAGTCGGTCTTGTTGGAGAACGGGCACTGCTTGGGATTCAGTTCCAGCTCCTTGACCAGCTTGGCGAGTTCCTTCTCGGTGAGCTTGGGCCGCTTCGCCAGCACCTCGGCGGCCTTCTCCTCCCGCCACGTCGATCAGCACGCACTCCAGCCGGCGGATGACGATGATCGGCAGGATGACGTTCTGGTACTCGTAGGCCTTGAACTTGCCGCGCAGCCGCTCGGCGGATTTCCAGATGTCGCCGGCGAGGTTGTCGAGCTTGGGTTTGTTGAGAGAGAGTGCCATTCAAGAAGACCTATCTATTGGTTTGTGTCCGGTGGGGACGATTGAAATCACCGGAGTACGTTACTTCGTTTGGCGTTGCCGCGCAACTTGGTTGCATCGCCCATCTCGCGTGCCGAAGTTTTCACGTTACCATGCGATTCAGACGTTTTGGTGGAAACGAGGACATACCGCCAGCCCTTGTTTGTCCGCTCGGCCTGGATGTCATGCCCTCTCTCCCGCAGAGCCGTGACGCAGCGGGAAATGGTTGGGATCGAGACGCCGACTTTTTCGGCCAGCATGGGCGTTGAAAACCGCCCCGTGCGAATCATGCGTAGAACATCGTCCAGGCGGCGTTCGATTTCTAGGGAACGCTCAAATGGCATTTTGGGTCCTCCTGTTGCTTGCGGTATTGTCTATCAGGCAGTGATAGACTTGTCAAGGACCGGTCTCCTTAGCTTCGGCAAACACGGAACAGAAAAGAGGGAAGGAGGTGGGGGCCGGGGGGGCGGAAACTGGGGCCTCTGGTCCCGCCCCCAATCGACATCGAGGGATGGTGGAGATTCATCCACGAATTGAGAACTCAAGGAATCCGTTAAGACAGGCCGCGCCAGTCTGCGTCAGAAAGTTCGGTCGTTGTAGCGATTTAGCCTTGCTATGACGGTGTGTACACAAACAGGATGGAGTGCCTTATGAAGGAACCCCTTTACGAACGCGCCAATAAAATCAGTTCCGCCCGCCTGGCTAGCACCGATCGCCAAACGGCCGAACTGAATATATAATCTGCCTAGATGGCGCGCCTGACTTCCTCGTGGCGCAGGCTACGCCTTCGTAATTCCCTCTCCGAAAAGGATATTTCATGATTTCGAGCGAAGAATTCGAGAAGGAATGGCTAGGTGAGATCACGGCCGGTTCGCCAACCAACACAGAAAAAGGCAATCGCTTCGCCCAGAAGATTCTTCGCGATTGGCACGAGATTGACTCCGAGACCGCAGAAGTCATCCTCTGCGACGGCGCCGGAGACGGAGGACTCGATGCCGCAGTGTTTATCAAGGAGGACGCTGCTGAGGGAATCGAAGGGGACTCGTGGATATTAATTCAAAGTAAGTATGGAACGGCATTCACCGGTCCCGACACAATCGGTATCGAAGCACAGAAACTGTTTGCAACACTTGAGGGAAAGCGAGAGAAGCTATCTTCACTTTCCAATGAACTTGTTCAGCGGCTTCGGACTTTTCTTGCAAACAGAGGCCCGAAGGATAGGCTTGAGTACGTTCTCGCGACTACGCGGAAACTCTCTGCCGAAGATATTGAGTACCTCAATAATGTTAGAACCATCGGTCAAAGCAAATTCGGAGAAGGATTTGAGGTTGACTCGGTGTCAATTGAGACAATTTACAACCGGCTTGCTGAATCAGAGTCGCTTGACCATTCCAAAGCAGCGATTCGCCTTGCCACAACCGTTGCGAGTTCTGGTCAGATACTTCTGATCGGCGCGACTACTCTGCCGGCTATTTTTCGCTTTATGCAGGATTATAAGTCGAGAAGTGGAGACCTTGATCTGCTCTATGAGAAGAACGTGAGGAAGTTTCTCGGCAACAAGCGTAAGGTGAACAAGGGTATCGAAAGGACTATCGAAGAGTTTCCCGAACGATTTGGTCTGTACAACAACGGTATCACCATTGTCGCGGAGCAGGTGAAGGACGCAGGCCCAACCACTTAGATTTGGTGAATCCGTACATCGTCAACGGGTGCCAGACTACTCGCTCAATATGGGCAGTTCTGCAGAGACGAATGAATGCGGGTGGGAAGTCGCCGACAGATGCTGAAGCGTGATTGGCAGTCGCGCATCGACAAAGCGGTCGTAATCACGAAGATCGTCGTTGTAGGAGCAGAAGGAGAGGATCTACTTACCGAGACAACACGGTACACTAACTCTCAGAACGCTGTCGGTGAAAAGGATTTCATCGCTTTGGAGAAGGATTTTCGAACATGGGCACCAATGTTCAATTCACGGTATGGCGTGTTTCTTGAGATTCAACGCGGTGCATGGGAGGCTCGGCGAGCTTTCCAGAAGCAGAATCCAACTGCGACGCCCCTATTCGCGGCAGAGTGCGAATGCTTTCGATTTGCTCAAAGCTTACGCCGCAGGATGGCTTTGCGAGCCTGGCCTCGCGTTTGGAAAGAATCCTCCATTTGCGCCAGGAGGATCTCTGTTTACCAGAGATTGTTGATGAGCCGGACTTTGGGGTGGATTCACTATTCGCGGCATATCAGCTCCAAAAGCTTGCGACAGGTTACTGTTCGGGCGTGGGGCGAGAATCCCCACACGCGGGCAGACGCGATACCTTTTTATCATGGTTGCCCTCGACCTCATTAAAGACCTGCTCATAAACAACAGGCTACCATACACACATAAGGCTTTGTCATCGGCGGTTATTGTGTTCTCGCGATCAGAGTTCCTAAAACAGATCGGAGATGCGGCGGTGCAACTCATCGACGACTATCTGACCGACGGAAACGAAGACTCTCTATTCAGCGAGCCGGAATTTCAAAAAACCAAGGACCTCAATGCGATCTTGAAATCGGAGAAGCTTGGAAAAGGCGAAGAATTCTTTCCGCGAGCTCAAAACCCAGATTGCCGTGACAAAAAGGATGTTCAGAAAGACCGCACCAATCGCTGACATGGTTAAATCGCTGCAAGCCGAGTCCGAAGCCTAACCGGCTAATCAACACGACCCGGAACACAGGGGCGAGTCTGGTTTGTGAAATCGACGTTAACCCTTCGCTGTTACTGGCGCTACAAACTATGTTCCGGCTCCTCGTTCCGTTGAGCCCCGTATCAGCGATCTCTGCAGCTTGGATGGCGTACCCGTGCGGCAGGTAGTTGCTGGCAAACTGCTGCACAAACCCGATCACCGATTAGCGCATAAAACAGGGTTGCACGAACCAATCTAGTCTCCTTCTCATTTATTTGGGCGGTTCAGCGTGCTCAGCGATGGAGCGTGCTGCGCGACAACTCCACACCGCCAACGATCGATTACCCGAATCTGTAGGCGACGAGAACCGCATGGGAAATCACAAACCATGGTCCGGTAACGGTTTGTGTCATGGACATTATCGGGAAGTTTTTTCGCGAACACTCACGCACATGGTCCTGTACATGAACCGGTGCGAGAAAACTTACCAATGCTGAAATTGGCGACATATGTTCCCCGGAAATCCTTGGAAATAAGCGGCACAGAACAAGGCGGCCTGATCGACGAATTGCTCAAAGGGCAATTCTAGCGATTCTTTCCTCGTCCGGAGAATGAACCCAGTAGGCGCACCAGTTCTGGGAGAACATTCAGCCGAATTACGTTTAAGCTGCTCAGGAGTGTCGCAGTGCGCCATTTCCGTTGCCAATGATTGACTTCAGCCTCAGGCCCGCACAACATTCAGGTATTGCCCACAGCTTGATGGTCTTAAATACTCGAATCCCTGCCTTTTAAGCCGAAGAAGACTCCCATGGCTTCCGTGCCAGCTTTCCTAGTGGCCGACCCATGGCGAAACCAAAGGATCACCTTGTATCACGGGACAATCAGCATCCATGTCAAGGCTATTCAAGCCGGTATCAATCTGACCCTAGGACGCCACAACACCGACTTTGGCCAAGGATTTTACACGACCACTGTTTTGGATCAAGCCAAAGCCTGGGCGTGGGACCAAGTCGGTCGCCAAAGAGCCAAATATCCCCGCATTCCCTTGCAAGCTGTAGTGCTGAAATACGAGGTTGGTCGTAGCGGAACGAACGGCCTTGCATCGTTGGAGAGCATGTAGTTCGTGCTCGGAACGCGCGACGCAAAGGACTATTGGAGTTTCGTGGCGCATTGCCGCAATGGAAACGCTCATCACAAGAAATACGATGTCATCATCGGTCCCGTTGCGTCCCAGTGGAAGCTCAAGCAGACCGTTCATGACGCGGACCAGGTTGGCTTCTTCACACCGGCCGCTGTCAAAGTGCTGGAAGCGCAGGGAATGCCAATCGATATATGGAGGCACCCATGATCGACGCGCGAAGCCGGAACGAATTCTGGAAGGTAGTCGAACGTTGTATGATTGAATTGCTCGACATCCCGCCGGAGAAGGCCCGGACATCTTGGGTCGAATTATCTCGTCACGTTGAATCGGTCCCCAACGAACTTGCCAGCGAGATCTTCTTCCACGCTGAGCCGTATGACGTTGCCTGCGATTTGGCGGGCGTCGAGCCAACATTCAGCCAACACCGCAGCGCTTACCACCAAATCCTAGCTCAACACAAATGGTAGCTGCCAAGTCGGCAGCGTGGTCGAGCCATTCCAATTCACCTCGGGAAAAGTCGCTGAAGTCGATCCTTTCGGCCACTGGATCGTCCGCATTCACCCCAAAGATTTGGCTCCGCTCCACTTCAATGTCCTCCGCCGCTCGGTGTTCACAAACGTAGCGGAACAATGGAGCGAGGTTCCAACCCTTTATGTAACCGTGTGAAAGACGAACATAATTATCGCCGAGTCAGATGGCACCATCAATCTAATCGCATTCCGTTCAACCTGTTCAATTAGCAATTAGGGATTCGATATGCGAGATCGCGACGGACTCGTCCTTTACGTATGTGCCGCTGTTTTGCTCGAAAAGGTGCCACGAGGCATTGAGCATTCCGACAATCGGGCTCGTCGGGATCAATTCTGTCGCCGACGCTTCTCCTGGGGCCACCTCTCTTGCTCCAGCCTCTTCCATCATGTCGTCCAACATTGCGTCCAATGGCGCCGCCAATTCATCTGACCAAGTTCCCTCGTAGTCTTCGTTGATGCGAAGCAATGTTGAGGTCGCGTTCCAATCCGCTTCGACCGTTGCCGCTGCTTCGCCGAACCCCATGCCCCGCGCCCGATGGACGAGTGACCGCACACGCAACCAACCAACTGGATGCTCTTTGTGCAAAAGTTTTTCTCGCGGCACGTAAAAGGCATGAGTTCCCTGCAATCGGAAATAGCTCACGAATGCCTTTAGAAAACACGGGCCGCCGATCCGCAATCCGATGGCATCGCAGAAGAATTCTTGGCACCAGGGATAGTAGGCCAAGACGAGTTCAGCTTGAAACGCATCCTGTTGGGCCGATGCTGCCCCTTGCCGTCGTGTTGTCGGTGCAAACACATTCGCCACTGTTTCCTGAAACTCCCGCACCAAATCGTCCATTTCCTGTCGATGAATCGAGTAAAGCAGATGCCCAAATTCGTGAAACAACAACGGCAAATACAGAAGCGTTCGCCGACGCGAACACGGCAAAAAGAATAACGAAGGGTATCGGAGGTCGGGATAGATGGCAAACTGCCCGTCCGAAAGTGCGAACGCCCTCCTAGCTGTTCTTGGATGTTCATCGTGAAGCCAGCGCAAGATGATCAACGCCAAACGATCATCGTCCCGACTCCGCAGCAAAGCTCCGGCGTAGTAAGCGTTGATGACTTCCAGTTCCGTCATCACGCGCTGTGTCTGCCTCAGCACATTCTCAAAGGTATCGGGATGATCGTAGGACAAATCTTTCAAATTGCGACGGACCTGACGCCGTAGCTCTTCGCACACTGCTTCGATCTCGCTCCGATACGCGGTCAATTCACCGGGAATCCGCGCCTGCCCAAGCAGTTGCTGGAGCGTACCAATCTGATGGTTCAAGTCGTCGTTTGATCGCGTCAGTTCTGTCCGCATCAGATCTCTTCCAAAATTGCCGACACGTCGGTTTGCTGATGTCGCTCGACTACCCGACGAAGTTCATCCAGGCTTTCCAGCAGGTCTCGTTTGGTCCGCTTGTCACGGGCGTCCAAAAGCCCTGCGGCTGCTTCCGCGCCCACCCGCATCAGCGCCGATCGGAAATTGCTGCGATCATTTCTCGCGGACCGGTAGGAATCGAGCAATTCCTTGAAACGCGGATCGATGCCCATGATTGTGCCCGAGTCCGCCGCTGTGGTAGCCTGGCCGAGCCGTCGCAGGAACTGAGCGAGTTCTTTGCGCAGTTTCCGCCAGTTGCCGGCGTTCTGCGTCCTCAATTCCAGCCAATTCAAACTTTGTCGCGATCGCCAAATCGTCAATCGCGGACAGAACTCGCTGGTCGGACAAGAAGCTCTGAATATCCAGCCAATGTTGTTTCATATTCCACCTCCGTCAATAGTTGTTACCGTAGTCCGCGCACCTCCATTGCCATGCGTCGCGTCAATTCGTGGTCGGCGTCTCGCATTGGCTGTGCGTCACGATAAGCTTTCTTTGGACTGAGCCAATTGTGCTGAGCCAGTGCGAACACGCCGCCTGCAGCACGTCGAATGTCGCTTTGATCGCGTCCCACCAAGAGTACCGGATCGGCGGTGACTCCACGACTCAATGTCGCAGCGCCCGTTAGACTCGTCAGGGCCGTCCGCCCATCGAGAAACACCGCGCGTCCCTCCAGGACGTTGCCCGTCTCCCGCTCTGACACTCTCCACATGCGCAAGTCTTTGACGGTCCGTTTGTGGTAGTCGATGACATCGACCGCCGCACTTTGTGCCAGCACGTCCATCTTTTTCCAAAGATTCAACGCTTGGTCAATCGCCTGCGATTCATCGCCACACTCGTGTCCGTCGCGAAGTACAAGCAGCGATTTCAGCGGCGTCAGCCGATGGCCATTCAGCGCCTCGGGGATGTTCGCAATCTTGTCCGCCAATTGGACCTTCTCGATCGTTTCCCGTCGGGTGTCGGGTTTGGTCCAGCAATCAAGATATCGCCACAGTCCGTCGCGGCCGGCGTGTGCCGCAGCGTCTCGGCAGATCAGAAACGACAACGCGCAGAATCGGCGGTCTTCCGAGACATCGATTGCGAGGCACGCTTCGTATGGCCACTGCTCGATGCGGAACGGAATCGCCCCCATTTGGTCCAACAGGTCAAGCACAGTGTGGAAGATCGTATCACGCCAGAACTGCTCAGCTTCGCCCTTCTCTGTATTGTCACGCGCGGAGCGAATGCGACCCCAACTGCGTACTAGTGTGTGTCGAGCCACCCGTTTCAAGGTCCAGTCCCGCAATTCATCGGATAGCAAATAGTAAGCCGCTCCGTCGAGTTCGCGGTCATCGAATGCGATGAGACTGGTGCCCGAAATATGATTCTTCAGCAAACGTGCGGCTTCCTTCGCAGAGTCTGCGTTCTCCACCTTGAGCGTGAACCGTTGCTTCGTCAGTTGCTCCAGGTCGTGGCGGACCGCCTCGACAAACGCGTCTTGCAATTCCAAGGACCAACCACGGCCCGCCCGCGGTACAACAATCGTCACTTCCCGCGCAGCAGTGGGATTTACTCGGTAGACACCGTGATCTCGCAGAAGTTGTTCGCGGTCGCGGAAATAGCGGCGATATTGGCTCATGCTCGCGTCCGTCGGAGATTCCAAACGCTTTCCATCGCCGAACAACAACGCCGGTGCGATCAACTGGGTTGTTTCGCCGGTCGCGGGTTGCCACAAACCTGTCGCCGCCGCCAGTCCGACTTGCTGGACGGTGTTCGACGTGCGCGACGACCAGCGGTTGCGCACAAATGTCCTCCGCGAATCCGGCGTCATCCCCAATCGCCGCATATTCCGGGGCATCTGCATGGGGTCTAAGCGAAGTCGCAATCGCAATAGCTTCGCGGCAACGAGAACGGGTCGCTCACCCCACTCAAAACTCACGCTTATCACGGCGTCGTCACCGCAAATGGGCAGTGTGGCATTCGCCCGCTGGTAGTAATCGTGGAGCGAACCGTAACGACGACCACGGACCATGATCACTCCGGTTGTTTCGCAGGTTTTCCCGTCGGCGAAGTCGGAGAAGTAGCACTTGGATCGTCGGGCGCCCCCGGTGTTGTAAATCAGTGTGCCACGCCGACCGTCGGCACGACCGCGAAGTTCCTCGAAACGCTGGCGCGATCGTTGATCAAACAGGAACTCAGCAACCGTCTTTTCAGTGCAGAGGAGGTGCCCTCCGTCGTACGCAACGCCCAATCGTCCCTCGCTCAAGGTACATGTCGAAACCGATAGACGCGGCAGCAGCATCACGCCTTCCTCGACGGCGGCTGGCTTGTCCGAATACCAAAAGCGGGTCGATTCGGAAAGCCACCAGTATTCGCCCCCGTGCTCCCATTCAACGACGATCGCTTTCTGCAACAACTCCGCAGCCGTGTTCGCCTCGCGACTGTTTCTCAGATCGAGTTCGCCGTTGTACGTCGAGGCCAACAGCCGGACATGCCACCCGTCCCCCGTCGCCTCGCGGCGAACCACAGCCGACGCAATCGGAACAATGATCTCGCTCGTATCCCAGGGCGAGGGCACTCCAACAATCCCGTCCGCACGAAGACGACTGCACACTTTCTGGCGCAGATCCGGACAACGATCGTTCGATTCGAGTCGCACCCGTCGAACCGGGAGCTTTCCGTTGTTTGCATGGACCAGCCGGAGGTTGGTCTCAATCACGTCAGCGGTGCGACCGCGACGCACATGCCTTGATACTTGCATTGACGACATATCTTCTCCTTCTCACAGGGAGGGAATGCCTCGTAATTGCCATGGACTCCGTAATCGTGGAGTTGTTCCATCCGTTCCACGTCCTGGCGCAATCTGGCGCGACAACGTTCAATGAGTCGCTCCGAGATAACCAAGGGTGTTTCCGCGACACCGTCGCCTAAGAAGACTCGCTGAACGCTGACATGTTCAGGAAGCACGTGAAAGCGTTCGACTGCCCACCAACCGTAAAGCACGAGTTGCAGGCTGTCCTCATCACCCACCGAGCTACCCATCTTCCAATCGACGATTCGGATTCGCTCGCCCTTCCGACTCCATCCGTCAATCCTCCCACTGATGGTGAAATCTCCAATTCTGGGCAGGCCGCCAATTGAGGCTTCTGCGCCACATTCATCGCCTGACAGCAATTCGCGAACTAATTCAGAAACTGCCGGATTGCCAAAATAGTTTGCAACTGCGACGACCAGCTTGGCGCGGGCGGCAGTCAGAATCTCGTCGGCATCCGGCAATCGATAATGGTGTTCCATCAACCGCGATCCCGGCGATCCTCCCTGGTCGCTATTTACAAGACTTGCGGCGACGATTCGATCGAATCGTTCCGTAGCCGCTCGTTCAAACCACTCCGACTGCCAATCAGGATGTTCCCAGTGCTGCGCAAGGACGTTGTGCAGCACCTGACCAGCGGTCTGGTATGCCGAGGAGAGAGTTTTACAACCGGCGGCGGCGGTTGAATCGTGTGGTTGCAGTCGGCGATGTTCCACGCTCGGTGCGTCTTCAAAAAGCGATTGCTGTTTTGTCGCTACGGGCGAATCGAAGCCAGCCGCATAGTACTCGTAGAAGTACTGAAGGACGCACCGATCAATCGTTGAACGCTTGGTATGGGAGTATACTTTCCTCATCTCAAGGGCGCCTCGTGCGGCGTTGTAGCGGAGGTTCGCGGAGACTCTTGAGTCTTCCGCACATTTGCTCCCATTCGTTGTCGCTCAACGATAGCGACGATGCTTCCTGTAGGAACCGCACGGCAGCGGGATTTCCAGACAACGCCGCGCCGACCCCTCCAGGTAACTTTTGGGCAGCAGCGAGCAAATCCTCACTTGGGCATTTGACGCATTCCGCAATTCGCATGATGGTCTCGACTGCCGGCGCCGGGAGCCGCCCATTCTCTAGCTTGCTGATGTACGAGAAGTCAACACTCGCCGATTCCGCCAGCTTCCGCTGGCTGATGCCGGCCGCGTGCCGCTTTTCTCGAAGAAGAACGCCAAAAACAGTGCTCATATTGATAAAATACTCAATGTTGAGTTGTTTGTCAACTCAAGCCCTGAAGAAAAATCTGAATTTCCTCTGATTCTGAGTCCAGCGCGTCTGCCATTCCCTGCCGGTGTCCGCGAGCTCGAATTTCTGAGGCTAATCTGGCTACGCGCGATGGCGATGAAGTTGTATGACACGAAGCGGGCGGGCGTCAGCGAGAATTAGCCGGGCTAGCTAGGAATGGCCATCGTGAACAGCAGCAATTCAAAGAACTGTTCTTTGGTCTGCGGCAACGGCCACTTTGACAATCGTTCCGCAATATCGCACTGCTGCTGACTATTGGGATAGAGCCTCTCGAATGTCCAAAAAATAGTTGTCGCACCCATGCTCTGCGTGAGCCGAACGAAAAACTGCTCTTTATTTAGTGGCGGTTTTTGTGCTGCAAAATTGGCGCACATCCGATTAGCAAGCTGCTGGAAGTAGCCACGCGGTATGGCTGCGTGCAAATGGTGGACTAGCGAATGCCATTGGCCAGCAAATAATGCTTCCATGACTTCCGGTGGAACCATTGATTTAGTTTCCGTAAGCACGTTATCTCCTATGGCAGCAGTTTCCCCGAACGACGGATGAAATGTCAAGGCCGCGCTTATTTCAAGGATGTTTCGACACATCAGGATTGTGTCGGATCAAAATATCTTCGGGTATAGCCGGAAGAGCGTAGCCCAACGACGATTTATTTATCTTGAAAGCGAAATCTCAGAGCTTCGCGCACAACTCGAGGCCCTGATGAAGCTGGGTTGCGCACCACAAAATAATGCATTTGAATTGCTATTTCCCGGCAGTTAGCGGCCGTTGATTGTCCCCCGTCTTCGCGCAACAGTCTCGAAATGGGAGATTGATGTTCCCCATTGAAGGCCAGCCGGATTCAAACGTCGTGAAAAAAGATCGAAAGAAAAGGCATGGCAAGGAATTGATCATCAAAGCTCGTGAGGCGGCGTTATGCGCAATTCGACTGTTTAATGATCCGCAGGTCACATTCAAGTCAGAAACTTATATCGTACTGATGGTGATCGCGTGGACGTATCTACTGCACGCGTACTACCGCAAACATCGCGTCGAATATCGACATTTCACCCAGCGCGAGAAGCGAAAGGTATTTCACCGTACTAAAAACGGAAGGTACAAGTATTGGGAATTGGAACGGTGCCTAAATTGTGATACATGCCCGCTTGATGACGGCACTAAGCTAAACCTGAGATTCTTGATCGAGCTGCGGCACGAGATTGAACATCAAATGACGCAGTCGCTGGACGCGTATCTAGGTGGCCGATATCAAGCTTGCGCTCTTAATTTTAATCATCACATCCAGAAGCTTTTCGGAACCAAATATGGACTCGACTCGCTGATGACATTCTCGATTCAATTCGTCCAGCTAACGGAGGAACAGCTTGCCGAGAAATGGGAGGACGCCCACGTTCCAGACAAGCTCAAGGCATTCATCACCGTTTTCGAAGATAACCTGACACATGATCAATACAACTGCGAGCAGTTCTCATATCGAATGCTGTTCAAACGCAAATTGGTCAACAAACCAGGGCAAGCCGACAAAGTAATTGAGTTTATCGATCCACACTCTGAATCTGCGAAGGCCATAGACCGCGAGTATTGGGTGAAAAAAGAGGTAGAACGGCCGAAATTTCGGGCGAGCGACGTAGTGAATGCAGTGCGCCCACGGATTCACTAAATTTCGCGTACAACGCGAGCATCTTGATATGTGGAAAGCTGACGATGCCAAGAATCCGGACAAATGTTTTGGCGTACCAATTCAAGGCGTATGGTACTGGTACCAGAGTTGGATTGACCGATGCATTAAGCTATGCGAATGCGACCCTAGCAAATACGGAAAATCCATCATTCCTCCGCAATCATAGTGGCATGCGTTTGAGCTTAAGAGTGATCCGAACTAGCGATTCGTTTCTTCCCGCCATACTGGGCGTCGTGGCAGTGCTCCGGCTTGCCACAATCGCCGGCCTTATAGACATCGAGTGATCTGTTCGGTATACAGAGCATCGGGAAAGATCTAATTTAGGCATTATGCGTCGCTCACAATTACACTACGAAATGTAAGCGATATCCGACGACGACGCGGGACGCCTCTGTCATTGAGGCGTGCCTTAATCTCATGAAGCCACTTATACCTAGCGTCTCCACCGATTATCAGAGCGCTGCCAACATCCAATAAAATTGATCGTCGTTCGCGTGTCGCCGAATGAATGAAGTCCATTTCATAAGGCCAGCCGAGACTTACCATTGCAATTATTTCTCCGAAGCATGGTTCACAGTCGACATGAGCGGAGATTCCCTGACCAGGCATATACTCATTGACGATTAGTTGATCTGGCGCTTGGTGAAAAAAAGATAGCTCAACTAATCTTGCGGCAAAAGGAAGTGCAAATTGGGGCAGGCCGCCCAGGCGCATTGATCGGTCGACGCAACGCGCCTTATAGTCATAGCGGAAGCCATAGTGTTGGACTCTGCGCTTTAGGTCCAGACGCCAGGGGTGTCGATCGATCTCTTCCAAAATGGAGGTTTGCTCAGTAGATGTCAGGAACTGGGAGATGTAGGTCATCCCCTCGATCGGCATGGACGGCACCGTGGATGGTTGAGAACTTCGTGGGAATAAATCGTATTGGTGTTGCACGATCAGCCCTTAAATCGGAGTAGTTGTCGTTTGTAATTGGCGGTTATTACATCGTCGCTTTGTCTTTTCTTTCGATATCTAATCTTCACATCTTCGATCGACGTCCTCGTAAAGGTTCCCTTCATGCGCTTTTTGAATATCGCGTAATTCTCTCTTGCGATGTCTGCTGTCGAATTAGAATCGATAAAAACGATCTCCGAAACTCGCGGCGAGTCTAAAAATGCGGTGACGACCCCGCACGCAGCATCCACATTCAGAGTCTCACTGGCAAACAAATATGTGGCGTTGAAGAATACATTACTGGGCTTCGGGAGCTTATCTGGGGCCTTTTGAAGCGAGCGCCACGAGCATGTAGTCAGTATTTTTGACTTGTCGTCAAACAAAGAGCGTTTGATTGCAGTCTCTAAAATGGATTTTGTCTTTCTGAGCATCGCCCTAGAAATGTCGAGTCCGATGTATCGAAGGATGGGCTGTGTAAAGCAATCTGCGAGTGCGAGGCCGGCTGTACCGGGCCCGCAGCCAAGATCGATCATCCATGTCGGCCGATTTGAGTGAAACATCCGCTGCAACGCCACCTTGAAGGCTCGAAAACTTGAAAGAGTCTCAAAATAGTGCAGTTTCATGTTGACGAAACAGTAAAGCAATACTTTTTCATCGGACGTCAAATCACCAAACAGTTTATGTTGGTAACCAACCGTGAAATCGGCCAAGCCCTTTGCGATGACCCTGTCGCGTATGACCGGAAATGGATATCCGAGTAACATGTTTTCCGAAATGTCGCTACGGCCATCATTTATGATTGGCAGGGTTACTTCATCGCGATATAGGTCCTCAATGGGCTGTGACCATCGAAGTGGTGGAAGTGGGGGCATAGTAATTCGGCCCTGGGGGCTTACGAAAGGGCATCCAGTCTGCGACCTTCGTTCTGAAACTAGTTATGTGTGCGCGCCATTATATCACCTGTCAGCTTCGCACTCTGCGGCATTAATCTCGCGGTATAACCACCGTGATAAGCCGTATAGGCCGGAGATGTGCACCTCGCTCCGGCGCCGCCGCAACACGAGCCGGCGCTTTCAGGAAGCGACTCGCATTCATCGTGGCGGTTCCAGCCGACGCCCGTCTCGTTTCGCGCCTTGGGGTCGCGGTCGAGCTACCGGGCCGCAACGAAAAGCACGATATATAGCCTTTACACTTAACATAACTTCAAAATTCAAAGTTGAGCAGCGAGGCCGACGTTTATTCCCCTTTGCAAAATTACAAATGACGCGATCATTGCTTTGTGGACGAAGCCAGTTATGCTGGCGACTTAAAACTTGCGGAATTGAGGGCCGCGTGATGGGAGCTCCATTCGATCGATGGTTGAAGAGCCTTTCGAATTTTCAACGTGACCGCAGCGCCGGCCGCGTACCTGATTCATGGAGCGAACTTGACGTACTTGCAAAGCAAGTCGATTCGCTTGCCACAGACGGATTAGATTCGCGCGCGGCAGCCGCTGCTCTTCTGGAATTGGAACGCTCGGCACTCCATTTTGAAGAACGAAATTATGCCAAGGCATTTCAGATCGCTAATACCTGCGAACCGTCTATTAAACTGCTCGGTCCTGTTTCGGAACTGTTTCATGCCAACCGCGAGTTGATGATCGGAAACATCTACTTGGTCCGCGATAATCGTCCCGACGCAGCAGCCCCGCATTTTGAACGCGCAATTGCCGCCTCTGGGCCGGCGACACCACTAGTTGCCGGCCATGCTGCTATCAATTTGGGCATTTGCCAGAGTCTATTCGATCAACACGATCAGGCAATTAAGAGCTATGAATTCGCGCGAGAAATACGAACACGTTGGGTACCGCGATAAAGTAGCCGTCGCCCTGCATTCTCTCGGAAACGCCTTGTGCGCACTGGGCCGCACCGATGAGGGCGAAAAGGCTGCAAGAAGCTGTTGTTATTTATCTGGAGGACGAAAATCACATAGGGATATGGGGAGCCGCAGATGATCTGTCTCGTACCTATGCGACGCTTTCTAAAAAACGGCCCGACGAAAGTGCTCAGTGGCTGGAGCGGGCATCCAAAATCTCGGACAACGCTTCGGCCGCAGGCACTGAAGTCTGGAACACATTGAGAGAGGAGGGACGACTCGCGGATCTATCCGAGCAAATGACGAACCACACTGTCACTCGGTGCGAAATCGCCGGCATGAATGAAGACGCGTCGGGGATCATGGGAACCCTAGCGCTTATGAAGGGCCGGATCCGTTTGGTAAAGTCCCTCCTCCAGAGCGGCTTTTTGGCGCGGCAGTCGCCGGAGATCCAGGACGGTGTCGGCGCTGGAGTCCCACTGGCACTTCTTGAGCTTGTCGGGAGCGCGCTAGGAGAACTCGCAAACGGCCGGACAATCGCATTGGTTGATCAATTTGCGCTAAGAGCGTGTTTGTAAATTGAGAACTTGCATGAGATTGATGAAAAAGGTACGGCTCCATCCCTTTGTTGTGTTTCTAGAACACGGATGGAGCCGCACCCATGGACGGGCGAAAGTATCCCAGCGATTTGACCGACGAGCAATGGCAATTGATCCGACCTTTGTTACCCCCGACGAGCCGCGTGGGACGGCCTCGCCAAGTCTGCCGTCGGCAGGTGGTCAATGCCATTTTGTATGTGAATCGCACGGGCTGTCAGTGGCGTCAGTTGCCGCGCGACTTTCCTAACTGGCGAACGGTTTACCATTTGTTCTGGCAATGGCAACTGTGGAACCTGTGGCAGGAGATTCACGACACGCTCCGCGGGCGAGTCCGTCGCGCCGAGGGAAGAAAGGCAAAGCCCAGTGCTGCGATTGTCGACAGCCAGAGTGTAAAAACCACGGAAGTCGGCGGAATTCGCGGGTACGATGCCGGCAAAAAAGTCACCGGCCGCAAACGACATGTGGCGGTCGATACGCTGGGGCTGATCTTGGCGCTGGTCGTGCATCGCGCCGATGTGCAAGACCAAGAGGGCGCGCGAATGCTGCTGGACCAAATGCGGCAGGGCTTTGGCCGACTGAAGGTCATTTTCGCCGATGCAGCCTACGCCCGCAGTGGATTGCCCGAATGGGTGAAAGCCACCTTTGGCTGGGTCTTGCAAACCGTGCTGCGGCCGGTTGGGATTCGAGGATTCGTGGTGTTGCCCAAACGCTGGATCGTCGAACGGACGTTTGCCTGGCTTTCACGCTGCCGCCGCAACAGCAAGGATTACGAACGAACCGTACGCTCCAGCGAAGCCATGCTCCACATCACTATGATTAACCTCATGTCACGCCGTCTGGCACGGCTCAAAACCTAATTTACAAACACGCTCTAAGGGGAAACCAGTTAATGATCGGCTATTTGATCGTATCCCCGGAGGGCACACGAATCGGCGCTTATCACAATGCATTCCCAGAAGATTCAAACTATGATGCAGCGCTTGATCTGCGCGGACGAGAACGTGGACGCGATCTCGTTCAGGAGTGTCAGAGTCTAGTCGGCACGATTGCTGCGCATTCCGCGCTGTGCGATCGTCGTTCCTGACGAACCCCAACTGGCGGATGATGCCGTTCAGCGCCAGTTGGGACAATGGGCGGATGAATTACAGCCGGCGCTGACGCGGCTGGGGGCACTTTTCTTTCCGGACGAAGTCCTTGAGCCGCTTCGCACGCATGGCGTGGAGCACGTTATTTTGTGTATCGATCCATTACTCGCACGAGTCCCCTACTCGGCGCTGATCGGCTCAAAGGGGCCGATTGTCGATGAATTGTGGTCAATGTCTTTCATTACCGCATCTACGGAATTGATTCGCATTTTAGATCGCGGAATAAGCCGCGGAAATAATTCTGCTGAACTCTGCTGGTTCGGACCCGATCATGATGTGAACGAAACTCTCGGCGGCAACGCGGAACTTGAGGAGATTTCGAAATTAGCGTTTTTCGTAGCCTGGAAAGAGGATGAGGCCACGTTGGAGCGGATAATCGAGTCTCTGTCGGAAGGCAAATGGTGTCACTTTCGCGGACATGGGCTTTGGACCGGCTCGGTATCAACTTCGGGACCAGTATTGGCCGCAGGTAAGGTTTTGTCGTCTGAGCACTATGCGCGGCAGTCCGAATCCCGCCGCGTTCTTATTTACGGCAGCATGTCTCACCGGCTTCGGAGATGCCGTCGGAAGCGAACTGCTCGGCTCGTTGGTGGATTACGACCGTGCGGACTTACTAGGTGCCGTGCTCACAAGCTGGCCGATTCATGGCAAGGCGGCAACAGTATTTACCTCATATTTCTACGAGGAATTAAAGAACTGTCGAGATGCATCTCGCGCAATTAAGATTGCATCGCAGCGAACGCGGGACCTTTTGCCGCATCCCTATTTTTGGGCTCCGTTTAACCTACTTGGAAGTTGGTCGGTGGGTGAGTTGATTCGTTGGCAGTAATCTTCATTCACACAGCTCGACGGTATTGGTGGAACTGGATAGGAGCGTTATGCTCGCTTGTCATTGCGATTTAACCAATTCAATGCTTTTCGGAGCCTTCGTGAAAATTCAGAAGCAGCTCTGGCGTAAGCAGATTGGGACATCAAGCCTTGATATAAATACGATTGGCGAGCTCGCGATCAGCGGGTTAGGAGACGTATTTTTTGGCGGAATAACCACAGCAAGCATACTGCAGGCGTGAACGGCGTAGCTTCGTTGAACTTCTCCGAAGAGTCGCAGTCTCGTGGGCATTGGATTTTTCCCAAATAGAAATAACATCCATGAACCGAAAGGTCGCTACGGCGCGATTCGCCCAAGGGTCGTGTTCTCCATCGACTCCACGAACGAGGCTAGAAAGTGAGCGACGTGTCCCGTACCGCAGATCGCCATGTTCCAGCAGGAGGTCCCGCCACGGTAAATGGCGTGGTCTACCAAATGCTGTGGAGCCTAATGCGCGCTGCCCGAGCGCGAGTCACTAAATCTCAATCCGATGCCAATGGCCAGCTTCAACAAGTCGTGTTGACCCTTGAGCCGATTGGCGGCGGTGGTGATTTGATTGTTTCCCACGCAGGCCGAACAAGTATCGAGCAACTTAAAAGCGCGACCAGATGGCGGTGCTTGGTCACTTCGAGAAATCGTCGAGAGCGTGTTCCCCGATCTCTACGTCGCCTGCAATGGAAGTGAAGTGGACTTCCGTTTCGTCACCGAAGGAAAAATGGGGCGATGGAGGGATGCCTATCGCTTCTTTCAATCGCTTCAAAAACGAAAGTGCGATGACGATTTTCTTTCGCTGCTTGATGCGTCTAAAGAACTGAAGTTCGGCAGGCGAACGCAAGAGGCCCACAATGGCGAAGAAGAGGAACAGCCCTTTTGGGATCCAGGCATTTACACAGAGCGCAAATTATTCGATCGCATCGTAACTGAAATACGGAAGCGGCCAAGGGTTGCAAAGGCAGAAGACGAGCCAACGACACAACGCAAGGTGTGGCACCTATGAGCCACTTTTCATTTGACGGTGGGCACACCCTGTTAGATTTGGAACAAGAAATTGATTCCCATTTGAGTGCCATAGCAGATCGCGAAAAGGATATTCCCCAACTTAGAAAAGCAATGGCGTTCGACTTGGCTACGAAAGCCACGTCAGGCGATGCGGTAGTTGAAGCATCTGACTTCTTTCGACAGCACGGTCTGAATGCCGTGCCGCTAAGTGATTGGAGTCGTTTACGGAGTATTGCGCAAAATGTTACTCATACCTATTTGGCAACACGTGAATACCGAACAAGCGATGATGTTCGGTTTGGTTCGTCTGCCGGCATTTTCGACAATTGGCCCTTAACAACTCCGGTTCTCGCATTATCGGGTGAAAGCGGGCAGGGAAAATCATGGCACGGTTATGGTATCGCTGAATACGCAAGGCATTTTTCTAGCCTCGTCGTAATAATCAACGGGGCCGAAAATGTAGATGCCACACTCAACCGTGCTGCGAGTGCTGTATGGCATTCGATCGCGGGGCATGATGAATCAATTCCACTCTCCCGAATTGCTGCTCGGTTTCAAAAAGTCGTCAAGGCACAACATCGCTGGTTGCTTCTGATTATTGATGGTGTGAGCGAAGTGGCGAAGTCTATCGAGCTTGCCCAACAACCTTGGGAGACTTGGGGGGTTCGTGTCGTTGTCACCTGCGCCACCCAAGGTGGCGCGTGCGATGGAAGATGCTGCCCACGGCCGCTGCGTAGTGCATCAGGTGGCTGACTTTAGCATTGAAGAACTTCATTCATATTTGAATTTGGCGTTTGGTGAAAGATGGACGTCAATACCAAATTACATGCGGTCGTCGCTGCGTCGTCCGTTGTTGGCATACGTATATAGGGCGGTCGCGGCGGACTCGGCATGGCGTCCGAATAGCGAGTATGAACTATATGCGGCGCTCTGGAAAAAATTGGCCGATGGATATGCCTTAGACGGACTCATTCTTAAAAAGCTAGCGCAAAAGATGTTGAGCGACGGCAATTATCCGTGCGCGACATTGACATCGCCGACGCCAATGCAGATTCCGCCTCTCTGATCCGGCTGGAACGGTCGGGCTGGCTACGGACGATTTTGGAACCAAGTGGGCCACGTTTTGAAATTGTCCACGATCGCTTATTGAATTGGGTAGTCGCTTTAAGTCTCGTTGACGCCTTGCGGGCTTCTCCGGAAAACATAGACGCAATCGCGAATCGCTTGAAGGGGTTCCTCAGTGGGCATCAATCGGTCAGTGGCCGCATGATGGGCTTCGTCGCTATGGATGTGGTCTGGCTGATTCTGCAAGAGGAAGGACTAAAGTCACATTTGCCGGCTTTGTTTAGCAAATTCGATGGGCATCCGATTGAGGCTGAGGGTTTCTACGGTGAACTGATACCGACGCTTGGTTCCTCCGTGGTCGAGTCGCTTGTCGATCGGTTAAAGTCGGCGATTCAGGATGGTTACCTATCTCGCATTATCGCAACGTCAATTGGCCAGATCGGCGGCGATGCTTCGGTCGCAGCGGCCCGGCAGCTATTGGCCGACGAGGACCCGCTGCTCAAGTGCGCAGCGATGCAGATTCTCACGGTTTGTCCATCGCTAGAAGTACTGGATCAACTTTGGTCGCTGCATGTCGCTGGCAATTCAAATTCCGCTCCGTTTTTGAGGGAGCATGAGCATAATTCGCAGTTGTATAAGGATAGCTTCGGTGCGTTACGGGAATGCTGCCGAAAGAATCCCCAATGGTTGAATCAGGCAATCCAACACGCAGATGCTGAAAGTCAACCAGTACACGATCTTGCTTATCTTCTCGGTGCAATTGAAGGCGAAGTTGGGAAGGCACTCTGGCTGGCAAATAAGAAGTCATTGTTCAGCAAGGTCTGCCCAGACAAACAGCGTAGCCTCGCATCCTGCATCCGTTACTATCGCGATACCGAAGAAGTACCTTGGCTGCTCGGCCAAGTTTCACGCGAGGACGATTTTGTCGGTGCAATGGCGATGAGCGGCACTGTCGCGGATCGCACCTGATTCCGCAGTTGAAAGCCTTAGTACATTGCCGCGAATGCAATTGGTGATGGCAAAAGGATGGTATGCCAATCATTTGTTCGCAACCTGTCCTGATGCACTGCGGAGGAAATTGCTAGAAATGATGCGCACCGACGCCGATCCTTGGGAAATCGCCGAAGTTTATAATGGTCGGCAACATCTCCTCGATCATGCGACCCTAGATTTTCTGCTAGACGATCTCGAAAAGCGACTAGAAGTCGTGCTCGCACTGCCCGATTGGGGAAATTCCGAACCACTTTACCGTCCACTTGCGCTCCTGGCACACGTGAATACTCTTGGCTTGCTTGAGCAACTCGCGTCACGGCAAGGTACTCAGGTCGAATCTTTGCTTGCACAGTTTCTTTTGCGGATCGGTCCACAAAGAGGATCATGGCGGAATTCTGTGGTTCGAGACGAGGCGTTAGCGGCGCTTTACAGGATGGCAGGCAGCGAGTTGACAACAGTTGTTAACAGCTATCTAACAGCAGACGATCGCTATGCGCTCCTGGATGGGATAGACCTTGTGGCAAAGCGACCGAATGACGAAACAATTCGATTGCTGACCGCGCTTTCGGAGAGTAACGAAACCTGGGATGGTCACTTCGCAATCCAATGCAAAGCGGCGGAAGTCCTCGCCGATGTGAATGAATGGCTACCCGTTTTGGCCCTGATCGAGCGCATTGGACTAGCGACTCTTACGGAAGTCACCGACTACGCACGGCATGATCGGCGACCACCACCTGAACTTGCCGCGGGAGTCACTGATCGTGTCCGAACAAACATCGCCAACTCATCGCCTGGCGCGTTACTCATCGTCGGAATGGGAGGACGTGAGTCAGATGGGCCACTGCTCCGGGAAGTTCTCAGTGCGTGCCAACCAGAGAGCAAACAGGCACATGCGTGCGTCATTGCACTTGAATTGTTGCCAGACAAGTCCGAAGAATCTGTGCCCCTCCTTGAAGCACAATTACCGCTTCACGAATTCTCAGCAATAAATGCCCTAATTGTAAATGGTACGCGGTCCGCTCTGCAAGCTTTACGAGAACATCAACAGAATACTAAGTTGAATGTCGCAATTACCATCAGCCTGCTCAATCGCCTTCCCGTGGGCACCGAATTGATTTCGGAAATCGTCCAGCTACTAGAAAGTCAGGTTAGAAGCAATGGATACTGGGATGTCAACCAGAATCTGTCAATAATTGTGGACCATATTGCGCGACGCGACACCATTGACTCGATACTTGCAAGCTCCTTGATCCGAGAGCACCTGCGCACCGCTGCATTTGCTGATGAAGGCTCTAGCTGGTTTACCGGCTCGAAAGCGGCGGCAATCCGGTGCCTGAGCCGATTCGATAAGCACGCAGCGTACCTGGCGGCACGAACGGCGCTGCAAAACGTCGATTGGCACGACCGGGAACTGTATCCATACTTGCTTGTCGAATACGGTAAGATGCAGGCAATTCCAATCCTGTATGACCAGCTCACACGAGAATCGGAGTCCAAGGTTAGCCGGGCGATATGTCGTTCCCTGGCGCTGATTGAGCATACAGACCACGTTTTGCAACGACTTGATTCAACAGACCCAACGGAAAGACGCACAGCCTGTATCGCCGCCGGATGGGCTCGCGCTAAATCAAACGACCTTAGGGACAAACTGCAAGCATTGGTTGGTGATAAGGTCGAAGATGTTGCCGATACAGCGGCAAAGACATCCCAAGGCCTTGCTTTGCAGGCAGAGTCTTTAATGCTCCTTGATTCGCTAATGAAGGAGAATGATGCGGCGAAGCGGTGGCTGATGCTAGATTGCTTACTTGCGACAGCCGATCTCGGCGATGAGCATCGTCCCTGGCCAACAGAAGATAATCCACTTCGCGATGTTCTAACTCCATTGCAAATCAATTATGTGATTGATCGCTTGAAGTCACTTCGAGAAGAAGAGCAGCGACGCTCGCGAGTGTGACGGCATTTGCATTGCTCATGGATGGCGCGAGACACGCTTTCACCGTTTCGGAAAGCAGCGCCCAGGATGAATTTCTGATGAAGGGAAGTGAGGGTCGCTGGGCGAATTCATGGGCTAACTTCCAAACGCGAGAAAACTCCGGAGACGATCTGATCTCGGTTCAGAGCCGTCGAAATTGCGTGCGTCGCCGCCGGTTTTTGGCGGCGCGGAAATCGCGCTCGAATTAGCCTGGGCGAAAATCAACAACGACGAAGATGCAATTCACAAATTGACCGGTGAATTGCAGTTTAGCACCTGTGATCCACGCTGGGCCGAAACGATCGAAACGTATCTCGGCTACTTCAAACTTGGCAAGGCCAGCATTCCCTATCGCAGCGGCGGCGACTACGTCCTGGATCTCGCTCTCCCCGCAACGGCGACGATTGGCATTATTGGTGATTGGGGGACCGGCAGCAGCGCTGCACAAGACTTACTGAAACAGGTTGCCGGTTATCGCCCGGACCTCGTGATCCATCTCGGTGATGTCTACTACTCAGGGACGCTGTTCGAGTGCCAAACTTGTTTTCTTGATCTCTGCCGCGCCATTCTTCCGGCGCAGACCCAAGTGGTCACGTTAGCCGGTAACCACGATATGTACTCGGCTGGCCTGGGTTATTATTGGCTCGTCGACCAACTTCATCAGCAAGCCAGTTACTTCTGCATCCAGAACGACGATTGGCAGTTTTTGGCGATGGATACGGGGTATCATGACTTCGACCCGCTTTCGGTTACCACCAACGTTACTTATCTCACAACGCAAGAAGCTGCTTGGCATCTAAACAAAATCCAGAATCGCGGCAAGCGAAGAACAGCATTGTTCTCGCATCACCAGTTGTTTAGTGCCTTCGAACCCATTGGCGGGAAGGCCGTGAATGACCGCCTGCTCGATCAATTCAAAACAGTGCTTCCAAACATCAACATTTGGCTCTGGGGCCACGAGCATCGGCTCGATATTTACAAGCCTTATCTCGGACTCCAACGAGGTCGTTGCTTGGGGTGTTCAGCAGTGCCGGAGTTTGTTGATCCGAATTATTTCATACCTAAATTCGGCGACGTTCCGCTGCAGCCGATCCAACTCGCGAATGACGGTAGCACATACGATCACGCCTACGCCATCATGAAGCTCAATGGCCCCCAGGCCGAAATCTGCTATTACCAGCAAAGTGCTCCGACGAAGCCACTATTCACCGAACCAATATAGGTTTGCACTTCGCTGCCGCACGCAGCCCGTGTGCGTGCAACGGCAGTCATGGAGTCGCAATCGCCGGTCGATTCGCACTGAACTTCGGTTAAGCGAGCTGCCACGGACCGCTTGGTGGCCAAGTGCCACGAAACGAGGTGCCTACGGCCAAGCGCACTGAGTCAGCCGGAATGTTTCTCGTTGACGATTTCCCAAAGCTGGGTCGTGATCGGGTCATCCATCGCCGACGCATGCTTGTCGACCAGGCTCTTCACCACTGAATTGCCTAGGCGCAGTTTTCGTGTCGCTAACGCAAGAAGGAACTCGGTTGCGGCTTCAAATGACATTCCATCTGCGAACTCATTGATCGGGTGCCTTGCAAAGATACGCGGCGGATACCGATAGCGCGACATTAGATCGGAATTCCACGGAATCCGCTTTAAGTGTAGACGACCCCGCTCGAACGCGCTGCTCGTTTGTCGCTTCTCGCTCACGGTTTAAATTACTTCGCAGCGCTGCGCTCTGTCCGCCGGAAGGTCAGTCGCGGACGCTAGTTACTGCATTTGTCGCCAGGCATAGTGAGCCGACAGGAAACAAGGGGGGTGTGACTGGTCACGCGTCAATTTGATCGAGTGGTATATACCCTTGGGTGACAAGCTGCTCGGCCTGATTCATCTCTGGTGCGGTCCGAGCAAGACAGATCAGCTCATCGAATTTTCGGTAGAACGTGCGCTTAGCGGTTTCCGCTTGATTCATCAGAAGGGCGTTTCCGATCGCGGCCAGTGCGGTCTGGGCATTGCTGATTGCGGCCTGCTTCAAATTCTGAGCATCGTTGAGGAGAGTGCCAAACCAATTTGAGCGAACAATGTCGAAATCTCCGTTCAACATAACGTCTGATGGCAAAACCAAGTGCTGTGCAGCGAGATCGGCAGCATATTGCTGAGTGACGGTTTTCCATTGAGCCAAACCCATTGCATACACTCGTGCATCGTCCTTCGGTTGTTGCGCCGGCATTGCTCCTACGAGTAAGCCGGCTATGTTTACAACTCGTTTATGTGACCCATTATTGACGAATTGATTCTTCAGCTGTGGACGCTGAAGCGTCCAGAAACGAAGTATGGCGCGCACTTTCACAAACCCCACTGCTAGCTGATTGATTGTATCTGCAATAACACCCGGACCAGCACCAGCGATCTGAGGTGAATTTAGAAACTGGCCGTACGTGGCTATTTCTTCAAGTTCACGCCGGCACACGGAAACGCGGTCATGAATTTCGGCGGCGAGTTCGATCATAGATTCCCCCTCGAAGCAGAGTAAAGTCGATCGCCGTAGTCTACCAAATTGGCGAATGCCACAGCGTGGAACTCGACAGAGAATATCTCGACCATGAGTATTCCTACTGAATGTGTCTCGCTATTACCTAAATGCGATGAAGCGCGATTGTGGTCGCGGTAATTCGAAGGAGTGGATTATCAGCCGAGATGAGTTGATACAGATCCAGACCGAGGGCTTGCTGCCCGAAGACTTTCCCTACCGACCGCCGTGACATAAGAGAAACTTGTCCAATTGTTGCCGGGCCACGGGCTCCACCTGAATCGCGTCTTCCCGAGCCCGCTCCAAATTCCGCATCGCTTCCGTTTGGGCCTAGGGAACCGAGGCTTCCACCAGATCGCCTGAACGCAGGAAGTGCGCCAACCGCACCGCGTCACGACGATCGGTCTTGATCCGACGATTCTTTTGGGTGGGCACGAGCGAAGGCTTATCACCACGCAGCAGATTCCCTGCTCATTGAGCTGCCGCGCCAAACCGTAACCCGTCGGCCCAGCCTCATAGCACACTCGCAATCGAGACTTGGGACCCAGGCGATCCAGCACCCACTCATCGGCCGGGCTCGTCTCCAACAAACGCGCAGGCTCTCGCGCATTCTCCGCCATGGCGACGGAGATTAGATCCTTGTGTACCTCCAAACCGACAAAGCGTAGATTCTTTCTCATCGGACCAGTCCTCCTGAAACTGCAGCCGGTAACCATCCCCGGAGGGTTGAGACGCGGCACTTCCAGAGGGGGGCTGGTTCCGTTATATTTTGCCCTATCGACCAATCTTATCGGGGGCGGACGCGTGGATGTCGACCAAGCATTTCGCAGATTTATTTGGCTATTGGCATGGCCAGTCCGGCAACTTTTCTACGTATTTTATCTACTCTACGGGGCAGATCGAACCGGCTATGGAACAGGCGAAGCGACAACACAGTTTACCTTCTTAGGTGCGGTTGTCACGACACAAGCGGCGGCTTTCTTTGTAGCAGCACAAGGCAGCGATGCAGAACAAATTCGCGTCCCCAGCATAATCCTGCTGTGCGGAACTATCGCAACAGTCTGGGGAATAGTGCTGTTCCTGCGCGAGCCGCAAGATGCGAGCCAAGGGCGGATGCATCCAGGGCCGCACTTCTACAATCGCGGCAGCATTGCATTCGGGCGATGGACGTTGACGATAACGTTAGCCTTCGTGATCGCCTTCCCCCTTCTTGGACAGTTAAACTTGCTGCCTGGACAGGATCGACGATTGCGCTTCGATGCCAGCGTTTTGCAATGTCTGCCACCTAAGGCACCGGAGGCATTTAGCGCATTATCTGGCCACGACAACACAAAAGTATTCCAAACGATCAAGCTTCTGTCGAAAGGCTTCAACAACATCGATCCCAATAAACAGCGGCTACTAATCATTGAGCAGGACGGTAGCTTCCAGGACAACTACCACAGCTTCACCGCCTGGACGCGTTTCGGCACAAATACCAAAGCGGTCGGCGGACAGATATTCCTAGTGCGTGGTGCGACGACGCCTGCTGCCCAGCCCCGCCTCGATGAAGTCAAGTTCATGCCTGATGAACAAGCGCCGATAGCAAGACAGGTCATCGAGATTGAAAAGCCGAATGTTGGCGATTACCTCGTGCTTCTGTTGGTAGTGGAAGCCGAAAGAACGCCGTCTGACTCAGAACCGTTTCCACAAGCGAATGCGGCAGATTATCTTTTTTCATTAAGGGTGCGCCGATGAAACTTTTAGTTACACGAACGATTGCGGTCGGAGTAATGGCTATTACCCTAGCGAATTGCCGGTGCTTCGGCGGGACGTTTAGCGGGCGGACTACTCGTCTGGACCCAACAGAAGCGGCCGAAGGCGTTACGATCACGGCTTTGATTCTCGATGGGAACGGAAACGAGACCGGCCGAGTGGCAGCGACGGCCACCAGCGGCGCCGGTGGTGCGTACACAATCAATGTGGGTAACAATCCCCGCGTGAAACTGCTATTTGAACAAGGAGGGCTGACAACCGTGCTTGATAAGCTGGTCGGCACGTCGAGTGTTCGATCGCTTGATGTGATTGTTCCCAAGTCTATCGGTAGGCAACCGTGCATGTACTATCGACGATCGTTTTTCTGTCGCTAAGGCAAACGGATAAGGAATTGACAGCACTCATTGAACGGCTCGAATTGCGTTCGTTCCGCCGTCAATGGCGGGGCAATCTTGGCCGCGTAGGTTCCTGCCCCACCTCCGCGGCCGCTTTCTGGGCGGCGCGATTGCGGCCTTGGGCTTCATCGAATCAGGAATGTTAACCATTGGCGGGATTCTCTGCGTCGCTTTCTTTGTATGGTGGCTGGCAATGTATATCAGCTCACCGGTTCGGCGCTATCGCTCCGCGCACAGCGCACTCACTGACTGATCCATCTTCGTAAAACTCGAACTCTCTCTGGTACACAAATTCAGCGGCATAAATGTGTTTGCACTTATGGCCTGCCTCCTGATGATCGGGGCAAATGCAAGATTGTGCTTTGCCATGAATCGTCACCGAATACTTAATGCCATTTCCACTTGCAGACGGAACCGACCAAGTGCCGTTTTTCTGCTTCCGAATATTGAAGCGGGTTGCAATTTCCAATCCCCGCGATTCCCTGGCGTCCATCGTCGTTTCCCTTGTAATTGGCGGTAGGCTTATGTCGATACCTAAAAGATATCCCGCCGACTGCATTTGTGTCTATACCTATATCAAGATTATTGACATTTTTTCTGTATATACCTAAACTACTGCCATGAAGAAAGAACCTCCTAAACGCGGTCCGGGTCGGCCCGCTACTGGCAAGAGTCCGCAGCGCATTTTCCGAATGGACGATGACGCATGGGAATTGGTTGAAAAGGCCGCAGTGGCCAACAAGCAAACTACATCGGCATTTGTTCGCGATACGCTGCTGAAGGCCGCCAAACGGCGGCTCAAGGCCGACTAAATGTTGTTTTGAATTAGTGCAATTATACGCTTGCGCACGTGGATGGAATTGCGCCGCACGCAACACCTTGGCAGGGCTAGCGATGGGTCGGCGCATCTTAGACATTCTCTCTGGGGCCGTGCTGGCCATCGTCGCAATGGTCAGTTGGAACGCCCTTTTCAGAAAACAGAAAATAAAACAACGCTGTCGAAACGCTGATAGCGCCGCCAGTAACCATCAACCAGCCGGAGACAGTCTTCCCATCGCAAATGCGACTGGTTCCAAAGAAACTCAGCAGCCAACAGACGAGCAATCCTGCACTGGTCAATACCGAGGCACAGAGCGAGCCAAAATGAACCGACCCGTTTCGACAAGAGCGGAAATTACCCTGGCTTGCATCGCGGGAACCGCATTTGTTTGCAGCGCTATTGGTTTGTGGGTTATTTACAAGACAAGCGATGCTGCTGCCACGACCGCTGGTACTGCAAGCAGACAATTGACGCAGATGAAAGAGTCGCTCGAAGTGGATCAGCGGGCATGGGTAAGTATTGAGATCCCCGATTTCTATGGGCTTTTGGAAGGAGCAGAAAGAGAAGCGATAAACAGTGCATTTAAAAATGCAGGAAAAACTCCTGCGAAAATAATTAAGATGCGAGCAGATTTTTTTTGGCCCACACCTCCATTCAAAGAAAAGGATTTTCTCGACGAAATTGCGTTGCTTTTGGCTGATTATGGCCATTCGCCTCCGGGCAGTTTGAGTGGAGCTGTAATCGCTCCTGGAAATACCAATCGTTATGAAATACCTCTTGAGCCAGCAAATGAAAAGATTTTGCAGAAATTTCAAGAACATAAGGCACACCTCGCGCTTATCAGCTACGTCGAATACGCAGACGTATTTGGAAAGAAACATTCATCTTGGTCTTTATTTGTTTACAACAGAGATACCGAAAAATTAGATCGACTGCCGGCTTACGATCATATGGACTAAGAGTTTTGATAAATGGAGACTGGGTTCCTAATTGGATTTTTTGTAATTATTGTTGCCGTTCTTGGCGAATTGGCGTGGATTGCTTTTAAAACCCCAGTTGATCTACTTGCATCCATTCTCGAAGGCAACTCAATCAAAGCGACTGAGTATCAGGAACAAACCGACAACGCTAGCGAAGGCACCAAAGCAACCGACGCCAATCAGGAAAAGCCCCATCAAGTGCTGCCCGCTGCCGAGCAGCAAGCCGCCATGAACACCGATAACCAAAGAAGCGACGGCGGCCACTCCGAAGAGGAAAAAAACAGTAATCAGACACAGCAGCCAAACGATTCTCCCAAATGGACCGACAAGGCTATTGTGATATTGGCCTTTTGCTCCCTTATTGTTGCAGGAGTTCAATCGTACTTCTCGTCTAGTGCAATCAGAGAAGCGCAGCAAGCAAACGTCGTCGCTACTAGGCCTTAAACAAGCGAACTCGGAACGGTTTGCATCGTGATTTTTCATACGTGGCGTGAGCGCAAAGTAAGCCTGTGATCGCCGTGGCGACTGCGGGTGAGTTTCGAGTTGTCGGATCGGGCATGGGTCAGTGTGTCTTTCTGGGGTTAAGCGCCGCGGCGGACCGGAGCATCCGGACTCCGGCTTCGAAGAGTCGAACGTCAGTTGGGGCGATAAACCTTGCGACCATCCGAATATCGTCAAAGAACGATATCTCGGTATGCATACGACAGATTACGTGTGCAGTACATGCGGCAAGCAATTTCTAAGTTGCGCCGAATGGGAAGAGGAGCGCGAGCAAATCGAGGCTGAGGCTCGGCAAATTGCCACAGACCGGCGACCAGTTGGGTGAACTACGGACCAAGTTCTAACGAATGGCGTGCTGTCGGACGTCAGCGGCGAAACCCTATACGTTTCGATGCCGGACGGTTCGACCACTAATCTTAAAACCGATTCGCTTTCGATTGCTGATCGTGCTCTGGTTTTGGATCGAAACAATAAACAATCGGAATTCAAAAACTCGGTTCGCACGTGGTCAAGCGCGAGCGGTACTTACCACGCCGAAGCCAAGGCGATTTCGATTGACAACACCGCTGCCAAGCTTGTCTTGTCTGATAAACGCCCCGACGGGCTGCGCGGCGTGAATCAGCAAGGGACCGCGATAGTGTGTCTGCCAGGTGTGGTTTTCGATACGCTTCGTGCCAGCCACGATTAGGGACGCGTATTTGGGTTTGACAGAGAAAGCGTACATTAACCGGCCCCCACGATCGCCAGAATGGCTTTGCGCAGCGCGTCGGGTAGATTCGCCCAGGCTGCAATAACGCGAATCAGGTCGGGATCGATCGCGGTCGATTCACTCGAAATAGATGCGCTTTTAGATGCGCTTGGTTCGGAAATCGGTTTCCTTCGAGGAATCCGCACTTCCTCGAATCCCTCCCCATCCGCTTTGCTTTTGACGGTTCGAGCCTTCCAATCTTGTCCGCGGGGCACTTTCTGCGCAAGAACTGCGCCAAAAATCACATGGAAATGAGGACCTGGGCAATATTTGCGGGTAGCTCCGTCACCGTGCGGGAAAAAAGTTCTATTGGCGTCCGCTCGCCCCGACTCACCTTTGTGAACGAAACGCTCTCCTGATGGCAGGAATTCAAACTGCCACGGTGGCGGGACCGTGGTTCAGCACGGTCGCCGCCATCCGCGTTGCCCGAGCTGGTCAACGCGACCGGCTCGGAACCGAATTTCTTTGGAATTGATCGCATAATTGTTGCTCTGTGTTATTGTTCGACGCGATCCCTTCCATGTACGGGGATCGGCAGATTCTCATCGCCAAAGGCAAAGATTCCACCACGAAGCCGGCGAACATGCCGCTTCTTCCCCTTGATCGCTGAAACAAACTCGAGGCCTATCCACAGCCGCAGTTGTTCGACAATCGATCGGAACTCAGTACGGGCATTTGGGTCTTCGGCCACGGCCACGATGTTGGCGATCACGGCCATCGCTGCTTCCACCTCCTCTGCCGCTGATCGATCGGGGACAACCTGGCTCTTCAGTTCGGCCAGCTTTTGTTCAGTATCCCGAAGTTCGTTAACGGTACGATCGAACTCAGCCGCAATCACCCGATATCTTTCATCGTCCTGCTCGGTCGCCATTCGGCGGCCAATCGTGTCATGGTCTACCACGAGCTGTGCTTGCGTCTGCGTGAGCGCGCCGATCTCGTGATCTCGACTGGCTGCCGGACACACGGCGTCCTTGGCTTTGGCGAGCTCCTCCAATTGTCGGCGGATCTGGTCCTGTTGACCTAGCTGATTAATCTGCTGGCGCAGCGTGAGCGCGGTTAGACGGAACAATGCTTCGGCGTCCACCTGATTGTTATCGCACTCGGCACCAGCGGTTCGCATGTAGCGACCACAACTGTACACCCGTCGTTTTCCTACAGTACGACCATACATGACAGAGCCACATCCGTCGGTAATGTCGACGACGCGGCATGCCAATGGATATTTGGACGAGTCGTGCGCACGTGGAACGCCTCTCTGTTTTTTGCCGCGCTCGGCCGTCACCCGTTGGATTTCATTCCACTTCGCGGCATCGTAGAGCGGTGCTTCGCCGGTTGGTTTGCGAATGATTAACGACGCATCATTTCGGACGATCTTTGGACGCTTCTTGTCGTTCCGGTCCGCGGACGTCAGCGTGCGGTGTCCATCGGCTCCGAGTCGGCGGTGCCACCCCTCAGAGCGATTGCCATATTCCTTGATTGCCAATATGGCGGCGTTTGAGCAAAGCTCGAGAATGGTTCGAGCACACCACTTCCCGCTGACACGGTGCTTGATACCGTGGTCCTTCCGCATTCGGCCTGCCCCTGGACTTGGGATGCCCAAGTTGTTCAGATAACGCGCGATGCGCTTTGCACCCCAGCCCTTGTGCTTTAGGTCCAGGATCAGTATCCAGACCATGATCTTGTCCTGGTCCGCCGCCTTCCATCGGACATGGCAGCCTGGTTGCCGCACGCGCCGCCCTGTGGGCAGCGTCTCGATCACGTTTCCGGCTGCGTTAACCAGGACTCGGACATGCCCATAGGGTGGATCACCGCCAGTCGAGAATCCGTCAGCCGCCAAGAGGAGCTGAGCATCGATCACGCGCTCGGAGAGCTTTCGGAGATCTTCGCCATTGAAATAGTATTCGACAAGCAGCTTGATCTGTTCGGCCAACTCTGGCTGAGATGGATCGAGCGGTTCGGCAACTCCGTTACCAAGGATGAACGTCACCCCCTCCGCCCGGATGTTGCATTCGATGGACGCCATTTTCATGGCGTCTTCCGGGCGCGCGAGGCGATCGCGCCGAAATACCAAGACGTGCGAAATCGAACGATCCGCCTCGACGTCGCGGAGCACAGCCTGGAAGCCCGGGCGGGTCATGTCCGCTCCGGAAATGCCATCATCCAGTCTGAGGCCCTTGTACTTCGACAGTCCGTTGGAAATTGCGTACCGGAGGTCTGCCTTCGTGGCATCGATTTTGATCCCGCGGTGAGTGGCTTCGCCGTTTGCCCAGTCAAACTGGGACTCCAAACTGAGCTCGTTCTTATTATTGGAACGACGGAGGTATATGATCCCTATATTGCTGGTTCTTTTCTTCATGTGGGTACCTTATTTGTCTGTGATAGATGCCGATGTTCCCATGCGAATTCGGCAATCAAACGAACCAAATCATCTAGCTTTGGACGCTTCAGCAGCATGTCGGCTCCAACTTGCTCAATGCCGTACCACGAACATCTGGTATGCCAAATCCACGTAACGCGCGTAACAGAGGATATGGCCTGGAGACATCACAGGAAAAACTCAACGGGTCGCGGGTGAGCCGTTCAATCAAACTCTCAAACAGTTCTTTTGCGGGCGGGAATTCAGCCGCCAAGTGCGACAAGCTTTCGCTGCGCTGCCAGAGGGCGATCCGCACGATCGCCCCCAGCTCAGCGAGAAATTCCGCAGGGAATTGTGTCCGTTTTCTCCACCCAATTGATGCCAGCCAGTGCTTCAGAAATATCGCGATGATTGTCGCGGTCTCCTCGGCATGGCGAGCAAATGCTGCAATGAATTCCACGACCTCGTCGTGGTGAAAGCTGGGGCATTCGGTAGCTGTCATGCTGGCCTCCTTGCCGAGCGGCTCCGCTAAAAGTGCGGAAAAGACATCATCCGTGAACACTTCAATCATATGCAACTGGCGTGAAAACTGTCAAATACATCGCGGGCCTGGGGAACGGCTTTTGAACGCTTCCTCATTCAAGCGTGCGTCGCACCTGCGAACCCGAGTTCTGCTCAGTTTGTCGGCAGTGGGTGGTTTTAAACTCTAGGTGGATAACTGAATCGAAGGGGCGAATTACGCTGGACACCCGGTTCGTTTGGAATCCTCGTCTGCCCCTGTCTCTCCGGCTTGTCGGATCATCTGAGCTGCGCGACGGGCAAGAAGGCGGAGTAGCCGTACTTGAGCGTCGGCCAGCTCCTCCACGTGCGATCTGTCTGGATCCAAAGCAGTTTCATGCGCCCCTTGGGCGTTTTGTGAATTATTTTGCATCTTGATTTGTCTCCCTTTGATTACTTTGAAAAGCTGGGAATTTACCGCCGGCGGCGCCATCGCCGCCGGCCGGCACGAAATCCGCCTCGGCTGCCGATTTGCTTTCCGCGGCGAAAGCCCCAATACACCGCGGCGCAGGCAATCAACACATTCGCAAGTGTGTCCATGGTGGTCCTCCTTACCAGCGGCATCGACAGCCGGGGCGGCGGTGGCGCGGGGGCCCGCGATGCTTTCCGGGACTGAACAACCAGATCACGAAGGAAATCAGCAGAATCACAAGCAGAATATCCATTTCTATTTTTCCAGATGGTAAATAAACGGCCGGGCGGCAGCGTGCCGCCCGGCCACAAGAGCAGTTCCGAATCGTCACGAAAACAGGCGAACGCGATTTGGGTCGAGCTCATCCCAGTTAACAATTAGAGGCGAATCGTCATCCGGCTCCGGGTCGAAGTCAACTTCGGCCGCGTCAGCCAGACTGAAACCGCGGCGACGAACTTCGCAGACCGTTTCGCCGGTCGCCCGGGCAACGGCACGGTCAAGTTGAGTGGTGGTCATTTCGATCTCCTTAGTTTGAAGGGTTCACTGACGAGCGACAAAATGAGTCACGTCAGGCGGCTTCGACTGCCGGCAGCGGTCCACCGTGAAACCGTTGCCAGTTCTGAAACAGCACGTGCCGCAATTGGCTTACACGTCCCGCCGTCAGGCGGAAGCGTCGCGCCGCATCGCTCGTCGAATGGCCTTTGCAGAGAAACTCGGCAAGCTGCCGCTCGCGTCGCGACAACTGCGCCAGCCAAGCTGGAAAATCGACTCGGAATGCGGCTTGTTCGTCCACCGGCGTGCGACGGTCCTCGATGACCGCAGTACGCCAACTTTCTTGAGCAGCATCGTAGGTGTCGAGCCGCTGCAGCCGAAAAGCTTTTCTCCGCTGCGCATATGTGGACGAGACATCGTCCACATTTAGGTGTGCGCCGACACGCCGGCCGGCGCGGATCTGCGCCACCGCAAATCGGGCCAGTGCGCTGGCATAAGCGACTGCCAGCTTGTTTCGCATTAGCAGACCATGAAAGGCCACCAAACTGTTAGCGACCGCCTCCTGAACAAGCTCGGCCCGCAGCTCAGCGGGCATGTTACGGAAGCTCAGTTGAGCGTGCCGACGAATGGCCGGCAACATCTGTAAGAATTGAATGTGCCAATGCGCTGGCGCGCATTGGCCCGACTTCTGACTGCAACCATAGGGACATCTCCAAAGAACCAGTGAGACTGTCCCTTGGCGGGACAGTCGTGTCTGAAAAAACACAACTGCCCCGCGAAACAGCAGGGCCAACATGAGGGCTACTTGCGGCAATCGCGTCGATCGGCGCAGATGCTCGGAAGTTGCCCCAACCGAACCAAAACGATCTCTCTTGGCTGATCAGCGCAGCGTGCAATTTGGCGCCACAGTACGAAACCGGGAACTGAGCAGGTCGAATTCACATACCCCGAAAAGACCTTTGAGATCGGCCGGTCCGCGGAAGCAAATGATCTGACGCTTCGGAAAGGACTTCAAATCGACATAGACCTTGCCGAATTGCTGCCAGTAATGGCTGACGAACTCGAGGGGGTAAATGATGAGCCCTGCGTGATCGCGGCCGGCTCGCTTGAACAGTTTGCCTGGCGAGTGACCGTTCATTTTGCAATACGCAGCAAACGCCGGTCCCCTATCGCGAACGCTCTGATCGGCGAGAGCGACCCAGAATCGTGGCATTCGAAATGCGCTCCGCCGTGGAAAGAACGGGAAACGAGCATAGCGTTCCAAGGTACGATCCAAATGCAGCGCCAGAGACAGCAACTCGGGGCCATTCTTGCCGAGACGGCAACCTCGCTTTCGCTCTCCTGCCGGCGACAGTGCGATATTTTTCTCAAAGCGAATCTGGGCGGCGCCGCCAATTAAGATTCGCCCCGACACGATGGTAGCGCGATAGCCTGCTAGTCGTGTGGCGACGACGCCGGGCTGCTGGTAATCATGCAGCACACAAAAACTAATCCGTCCTAATTCGACCAGACCATCGATGACCGGCCCGGTCGTCAGATAGCTTAGAACAGCGAACGTGCGCGGGCCACGCCGAAAACGCCTGTGTCGCTGGCCGCCGATTTGGCGCCGCCAGTCCTGCAACATGCTTGAACCGACAGCTAGTGTGCGAACGAAGCAATTCGACATAGAACACCTCTTGAAAAGTACAGCCCGTAGGGTGCGATTGCGCAGACATCGGGCCAATGAACAACGAGAGCGAATGAACTTCAAAGCGGGGGCCAGCGTGGCCAGCGCTGATTAGAAAGCACTGTGAATCGCATGGGCGCGAGAGCTTTGCCTGGTGGCGACAGGCGACATCAGTCCAATGCTTGAGCTCCACCGTTGCCTCCGTGCGTTAACCGATCGCTCGCGTCCAGACTAGCCAATCGACAAATCGGACTGAGGGCGATCGGTGCGCCGACTGAATACGTAGTTCAGCGGCTGATGTCATCACGCAAATCTCGCCCCAAAGCTAATTCATCGCTCACAGATTATGACACATTTTTCGCAAGAATTTACTCAGCAATGCGATGAATCAGGCTGTTTGAATCTGATCAACTGATTGTCGCTCGTGGCCGATCATTCTTCGAGAGGGAGCGCAGCGGATGTTGGCTCAGACGATCGATGCCGAAGTGGCCGAGTGGATTGACGGCCACGCGCACCTGACTGACGAAGCACCGTAGCGTTGCATTGCAGCGCGCTGGCCGACGGTAGCTGCCGAAGGACAGTTCGTCCTTGGTCACGAAGATAGCGCTAGCGGCAAGGGCCTCGTACGCGGGCTGACGCTACGGCCTCCCTACATCATCACCCAGCGCCAAAAACCCAAATTGGCGGCGTGCTGGCAATCACTGGCCCTGGCTGGTTGCGCATTCCATTAAGGGCAAACATTGACCTGTTATCTTGAATCTCGAATCAAGATTGCCGCATTCTCCCGGCAACGCTAACATTCGCGTGTCATTACGAACTTTTCTTGGTCTCTAATCTGGGGATGGGTATGTTTCGGCACAAATTAGCTGTCCGATTCATTGCGTTCTTTCTGCTTTCGATTCAATCAGTGCGTGCGGAAGACAACAACGTTGTTTCGACCACAAGTCTTAAGCTCGCTGTGCTAAAAGCGTATAGCCATTTCAAGCCCGGGTGCCGATACATCGTTCTCGGAGATAACATTAATGCTTATTCAATCCATCCATGGGTGGACACTCTAAATCGTGGCGACACCGTCATGTTGATCGACGTTAAAGGGTCGCAAGCCCTCGTGGCCCGAGGTAAACCAGGATGGGTTAACTGCGCGAATCTAGCGGTGGACGAAGACGCAATCGAGACATTCAGTGAACAAATTTTACGAAATCCGCGCGACGCTGGAGCTTTCGCCGCGCGGGCCATGGTTCTAGACGCAGGAGAGAAATCGCAGCAAGCGATTCCCGATGCAAATGAGGCGATTCGGCTCGACCCAAACAACATTCGGTTCTTGCTTTCGCGAGCAAGAATCTTGGCACATCTCGACAATAACGCTGATTCGATCGCGGATAACGACAGGGCCATGAACCTAGATCCGACCGACGCAATTGTTCTCCGATCCCATAGTGAGGACATGTCATATGAAGGTAAACCGGTCGAGGCGCTTAAAGTGCTCAATCAAGCGATTGAAATGGATTCGACAGATTCCGATTCATATACAATCCGCGCAATGGTGAGATTTCAATTGCATGGCGAGCAGGACCGGACCAAAGGGGTAACCAACCTGAAGATGGATGATCCAACTGAAGTTCAGGAGTCGTTTGCAGATTTGAATTACGCGCTTGCACTCAACCCGTATTCGCCCGGAGCTCTGCAAATTCGAGCAATGGTATTTCTAAACATGCACCGCTACCCTGAGTGCATCGACGATTGTAATCGCTGCATTACCTTCAGCGGTAAAGACGCCCAGATGCTTTCCGTCAGAGGCTGCGCATATCTGGCGTCTGGGCACCCTTCGGAAGCCGCAGACGATTTCGAAGGCGCTAAGCAGCTCGACCCGCAGCTCACTGAAATGCTGAATGCGGTTTCTGACGCGCAGCACAACGCCGCTTCCACGACGTTCAGTTTTCCTTTGCGCTAGGCGTGCCCAGCCGCAAACTTTTGTCCCTTGCACCGCCGCCGGCTAGTGCATGTCGGTCAGTTCGACCTGTGTCATTTAGCGGTTGACCGCGATCTGAGAAGATAGCAATTAGCTATCAGCGGAAACTGGGCGTGCGTGCACTCCGACCTCGGCCGCCAGCAGCCGAACGCGCACCGTAGCAAGCCGGCATAGCCAAAACGACTTCGCCAAAACGATTGCGTCAAACGGTCGGCTTTGCTACACTTCCCCCTCATCAGGGGAAGGATTCTTTCTGAAGGGCAGTTCGATGCGAGCCAGCATTCTCATTGCTGCGCACAATGAAGGGGATGCGCTGTGGAAGACCATCCGCGCGTGCATTGAAAGCGAGCTGCAAAATCCGCGCGCATTGGGAAAAACCGCCACCGGCGCTCGATTACGAAATCATCGTCGCCGACGATGGCTCGACCGACGGTTCAGTCGACGCAGCCAAACGCCGCTATCCAGAGATCCAGGTCGTTCGGCATGAAAAGCGGCTGGGCGTTTCTCCTGCCAAGCATCTCGCCGCCACCGCCGCCGAAGGTGATGTGCTCGTATTCCTCGATGCGCACACCAATCCCGAGCCCGGCGCGATTAGCCGATTGGTAGAAGATGTCGAACTGCTCGAAGGCACGGCAGTAATCACGCCGAAGATTCCGGCGCTCTGCCCAAAAACCTGGCTCAACAAGCCCGCGCAAGCAGGCAACGGCTATCGCCTCGGCTTGGAAAAGTTCGACCATGGCTGGCTGCCGCTTGGCCGGCTAAAGCCAACCAATCAGGGTGGCCGTCAGTTCTACGAATCTCCCGCGCTCATCGGCTGCGCGCTGGCCGTCAGCCGCGCTACCTACTTTCAACTGCACGGCTTCGACCAGCACATGTTCAGTTGGGGCGTAGAAGATTTGGATTTTGCCTTGCGCACCTGGCTCTTGGGTTATTCCATTCTGCACGATCCCGAAGCGGTAGTCGGCCATCGCTTCCGGCAAGCATTCGACAGTTTCGAAGTCACGGTCGACCACCTCACCGCCAACCAATTGCGCATGGCGCAGAAGAACTTCACGCCGGGCGTTTGGGCCGATTGGCTGGATCGCTGCCGTAAGCGCAGCCCCAGCGAATTCCCAGCCCCCTCAAGCGGCCATGCCACATCTACCCGGTCAAACCGCTGACGACATTCTGGCCAACGATCTCTCGGCAGCTGCGCAGCTAGAGCACCCCGAAGGCTTCTGGGCGCGCGTCTGGGAACTGTTCCTCGAAAACCAAACTAGCGCCGAATCGGAACGGGCCTATATTCACGCCCGTCGCGTCCGCGATGAATTTTGGTACGCCGCCCGCTTCGGATTGGATTGGCCGAAGCTTGTGCTGGGTCCGAAAGCCAAACCCTCCATCTTCGACCTCGATCAGCCGCTCTTGTTTGGCAGTCCAAGCCCGTGTAACTACCATATCATTGGCCCAGCCGATGTCCCGGGCCTTTCCCGCTACAAATACAAGCTCGACTTGCCTAAGGGAACGACAGCAACCGATATACAATGGACGCGCGATAAGGCGACCGCCACGATCCTCCCGCCTTCCAACAAAGTAGAAGTTGAGGTCGAATTCGCGAACACAACGGCAGATTGGATTAAGTTGCGGGCGGATTTCAAGGTTAACGGCCATCCTGAGTGTGCTGAGAAGGAAATCTTTCTAGTCAAGGTGGAGATTAAAGTTTCCACAGCTACCCTCGAAAATAGGGGAATACCAGCGGGTAAGAACGATCCACACACCAGAGTGTTTCTGGTCACTTTGCCGCCTCCGCCAGACCCTCCGAATTGGGTGCTCAAAGCGACTCCGCCAAAAACTGGAGAAGATTGCGCCGTCTTCACGTACAACGGTGGATTGCAAAATCCAGAACCTTCCAAACTCGTTGAAGCGGCGCCGGAGATCAGCAGTACTTATGCTGCATTCCACGCGAAGGTTGACGTGGTTCTCACCGCACCAGAAAAGAAGCCAGATGCGCTGCAACAAATTGAGCTTGGTTTTATTCAAAACGGCGCTGCATCGGGAACTGCAACCTACTCGACAAATCCAGCAGGACTTAAGAGAACGCTTACGACCCCTACGAATAATTCGCTTGATTGGCTTGATCTGCCATGCACACCTGCACCGGGCAATAAATGGCCTTGGATCGATCCTGAGGGAAATAAAACCGGGGCAGGTACAGGTACATGGTCGGACTTCATAGATATGTTTGACAGACCCTCAATAACGATTCCTGCGAAATACAATCCAAACAATACGAGCGATCCAAATACAGCCGCCGATTTAGCCACCGCAGCCCCCTCATACCATTTTAAGGCGATCGCCGCTGCACATACTAAAGACACGGATCTTGGTGCAGATAAACGGTACTTCGACTACGCGCATGTGAATTGGTCTGTTGATTTTCGTTGGCCTGTTCCAACGCCGCCCACTAGCTTTGTGACAATAAAAGCGCCCATGCAATTGTCGACAGCCGTTACTGAAATTGATGTCAACGTGGTACCGACCATTACCAATTGCACATACGCACCGTACGCCCGTTACATTCCCGACACACCCTGATGTTGAGGATTGAGGTGTTCATGTCCCTATTACCAGTTCGAAATGCAGCCCTTTTGATGGTTTTTTTTGCTATTGGCTCAGCTTCTGCCCTGGCAACGGGTATGAGAGATATTCCAGATGTTGCATCTGAGGGTTACTGGAACACCCACGACATTGTGACAGCCCGAGTCTTGGATGTTGACCTTACCGAAAATTCTGTTCCGCGGTTCCAATTTGAGATCACACAGGTGCTCTCCAGCACGCGCCAATACCAGAATAAATCCGAATGGTTATCGGATATTTGGCTCGGAGATCCGTTAGAAGGGCGCACCATAAGTCGAGGAGAATCAGTAGTCCTTTTCATTGATCGGTCTTCCAAGGCTCCGACATATGTAGCGAATCCGGAGTCGCATCCTCTCGGCTATTCAGTGGTATCCCTCCAGCAGATTTCGGCGATTAGGAACAACAAGAATAAGCCGGATGCCCTGGTCGCTGGCGCCGTGGCTCCAGATCCAATTGTTGCCCTGTACTGCCTAGGGCGGCTGATAAATGATCCGCCAAAGGTCGCTGACAAAAGCTTCGTCGAAAGCCTCCAACAGTTGCGGAATCAGGACACATTGCCGGGGAAAGTTCGGATTTGCGCAACCGATTTAACAAATGTGCTTCTAAAACACCCCCTGCACTCCGATTCAGATTACGAATGGTTACAAAGTGCAATTGCAAGCTCAAAAATGACCGATTTTCGCGAGCTCTTGCCATTGGAAGACCGCATGCTCGAGTACCAAGATAAGCGGTTTGAGACAATTGAATACCTGCTCCACCTGGTTCAGGACACAACGAAACGGAGAGAAGTGAGAGCCGTTGCTTGCGAAGCGCTTCAGAATCGACGGCTGTTCGACTGCGACAACATCGATGGATCTAGTGAGCACATATTTGAAGCCTTCATAGTCCTTTTGCGCGATCCATCTTCTTGGATGAGAGCTGAGGCCGCACAAACATTGAGCCATTTGTGCAGTGCTTTGGCAAGTTACTCCGACTCTAAGACGATAGAGCGATTCTCGCAGAACGCCAAAGTAGAAATCGACAATGCAATAGCGACAGAGAAGGATGGTACTTGTGCATTTTACATGTCACAGTCGCTCAAACAGATAACGGAAACGATGTCGGGCATCGTGCCTAACGGTGAGGCGCACACTTCGGACCATGAGAATTGAGACTGAATACGTTACAGAACGCGCCATATCAGCTAAATCGTGTGACATGGCTTGGCCAATTTGTACCGAGTTCTGCAACCGAGAACTGCGATGGCGAAGCTAAGCGAGGCTCTAAGACGGCCACATCGCGATGTATTGGGATTAGCACTTGTCGCGATTTGAGATGACGATTGATGCGGTTTGAATCATCTTCCAATCAGCGGAGTCCAGCGATCCAGCGATCCAGCGGATAGTTACCTTCCCTCGTTTCCACCTGTGCAAGGGAAGTGGCATCCGTTGTCGCTTCCAGGATCGTATGGTGTAATAGAAACTCTCCGGCGGGCCCTTCCCGGGAGTGAGAGCGCACAAAACTCCTTTCAGCAAGTCACTGCTTTACCTCCCGACTCCCGCTTCACCAGTGTCCTGCCCGGACAGTTGGCCGCGATTTGCTGCTTGTTCAATCCCTGCGGCTACCAAGCGCCGCGGACGAATTGTTGAATTTCTTAGCTGTCAGCGGTAGCTGTGTGTGGATGTACCGCAGGGATGGCGGCTAGCAGCCGAAGCTCACCATACGAAGTCGACATAAGCTAGACGGCTTTTTCAAAATGATTTGCGTTAGTGGCCCACCTCTGCTAAATTGCCCCCACGTCAGGGGAAGGATTCTTACTCAAGGGCAGTTCGATGCGAGCCAGCATTCTTATTGCTGCGCATAACGAAGGGGATGCGCTGTGGAAGACCATCCGCGCGTGCATTGAAAGCGAGCTGCAAAATCCGCGCGCATTGGGAAAAACCGCCACTGGCGCGCTCGATTACGAAATCATCGCCGCCGACGATGGCTCGACCGACGGCTCCGTCGACACAGCCAAACGCCGCTATCCCGAAATCCAGGTCGTTCGCAATGAAAAGCGGCTAGGCGTTTCCCCTGCCAAGCATCTCGCCGCCACCGCCGCTGAAGGCGATGTGCTCGTATTTCTCGATGCGCACACCAATCCCGAGCCCGGCGCGATTAGCCGCTTGGTGGAAGATGTCGAACTGCTCGAAGGCACAGCTGTCATTACACCGAAGATTCCTGCGCTCTGCCCCAAAACTTGGCTCAACAAACCTACACAAGCAGGCAACGGCTACCGACTCGGCTTGGAAAAGTTCGACCACGGCTGGCTGCCGCTCGGCCGGCTACAGCCAACCAATCAGAGTGGCCGCCAACTCTACGAATCTCCCGCGCTCATCGGTTGCGCGCTGGCCGTCAGCCGCACCACCTACTTTCAACTGCACGGCTTCGATCAGCACATGTTCAGTTGGGGCGTAGAAGATTTGGATTTTGCCTTGCGCACCTGGCTCTTGGGTTATTCCATTCTGCACGATCCCGAAGCGGTAGTCGGTCATCGCTTCCGGCAAGCATTCGACAGTTTCGAAGTCACGGTCGACCACCTCACCGCCAACCAATTGCGCATGGCGCAGAAGAACTTCACGCCGGGCGTTTGGGCCGATTGGCTGGATCGCTGCCGTAAGCGCAGCCCGAGCGAATTCCCAGCCCCCTCAAGCGGCCATGCCACATTACCCGGTCAAACCGCTGACGACATTCTGGCCAACGATCTCTCGGCAGCTGCGCAGCTAGAGCACCCCGAAGGCTTCTGGGCGCGCGTCTGGGAACTGTTCCTCGAAAACCAAACTAGCGCCGAATCGGAACGGGCCTATATTCACGCCCGTCGCGTCCGCGATGAATTTTGGTACGCCGCCCGCTTCGGATTGGATTGGCCGAAGCTTGTTTCAGGTCCGAAAGCAAAGCCTTCAATCTTCGACCTCGAACAGCCGCTTTTGTTCGGAAGCCCGAGTCCGGAGCCCTGCAATTACAGCATAATCGGTCCGGCTAATGTTCCGGGCCTTTCGCAATACAAGTACAAGCTTGACCTACCTCAGGGAACAACCGCAACGGGAATCAAATGGCGTGTGGATCCATCGACCGCCGCTATTATAGGCCCATCAAATCAGGTCGAGGTAACTGTGCGGTTCGCCAATACACAGCCGGACTGGATTAAGTTGCGGGCGGACTTCAAGGTTAACGGTAAATCGCAGTGTGCTGAAAAAGAAATTGCGCTTGTAATGATTGACCTTTATGATGAAAAACCCAAAAACCCAGGATGGCCAACCAACTCAGACGTTTCAAAAACATTCCTGGACTATCCACCCACGCCGCCGCCCACGCCGCCGCCCCCGCCAAACTGGATAACTGTAACTCCACCTGGAGCGCAATCCGACGATTGTTCAGTGTTTACGTATAACGGCACTTCACAGCCGCCGGAACCTGGCTACCATATTGAAACTTCCAGATATCACGAGGTGATCGGTGGCTATACGCTTTATGCATCGTTCTCGCTTATAGCGCCACAGCCAGCGAGAAAAGACTGGTTCCCTCTCGACCATATCCAAGTCGGAATTATTCAGGACGGCTATCCAAGCGGATCAGCGACCTACGCCACGGTGCCTCCTGGGCACAAACGGACGATTGCTGTTCCGACTACAAAGACTCTTGATTGGATAGATGACTGCCCCCACAGCTCAGACAAAATGTGGCCGTGGTACGACAAACACTATACGGCGACGGGGAAGGGGGACAAAGAATTCCCGGGGTTTTTTGCATTCACTGATAGTCCCAGCATGTCATTTCCTGCGCTGTACAATCCACTATCTACAACTGATCCAAATGCTCATGCTCCCCTAGTAAGCATAAACTTCACCCAAAACTTCACTGTGCACTTTGGAGCAAGAACGTTGGACTCTGATCTCGGTGCCGACAAGCTCTACTTCGATGAAGGCCATGCTCGATGGGCTGTTAATTACAACCAGTATCCGCCTGACTTAACTAAAAGTATCGTTCAAATTATCGATTTTCATTGGGTCAAGCCTGGCAGTGCTTCCAAAATATCAGTGGACGTTGTTCCAACTGTAACTAATGGCACGCCTCCATTTTTGCAGTGGTTGCCCGACAGACATTGATGCAAACCGGCTCTTCTCGCGATGGAAAGGATATCCCACATGAGAAATGCTCGTCGAATTTTGTATGGGACATTTTTTGTTTCCGTGCTTTTGTTTGAAGGTGCGTTTGCCTCCAATCCCGTTGAAAAGTGGCATATCACCGATGAACAATATTGGTGCGAGCATCAAATTTGCGTAGCCAAGGTCATCGATGTTCGCCCGGCTCCAAAGGACGAAAAGAACGTGACGTTCAGCGCAATTAGTTGGATTGTGAATGATCCAGGTTGGAAGGTTAAAACCGAGCCGCTCTGGAAATTTCGTACCGTAAATCGCGATCCAATCGATCATCCCGATCTTAAAATTAATGATCTGTTGGTCATTTACATCAGCGAAGGCGAACTTTTCCAGATTGAGCCGCTCGACTCTAATTATGAAGAGTCACCCTTAGTAAAGCGCCTGACGCGAATCGCGAAAATGCGGGAACAGGCGGGCACGGACCCCTCGTTCTTCAAAGACGCTGTTTTCGATCCCGACCCCGTCGTCGCGACGTATGCCCTTAATCGGCTGCTTGCTCCGCCATATTTAGGTCCTGACTATGTCGCGAAGCTGCGCGAACTCCGCTCACGAGAAGATGTTGCTAGCGATGTGCGAATACGAGCCAGCCAACTAGCAAACGAAATGGAAGGAGAAAAAGCAAATTCGTGCGACGACTACAATTGGCTGATACAGGCCGTGGAGGGATCGAAAACAAGCGACTGCGAGCAACTACGTGAACTGGCGTATCGAATGATGGAATACAATCAATTCCGGCCCTTAACAGCTTACATATTTGCTCGACTGGCCTCGGACAGCAATACTCGCCGCGATGTGCGGCGCGGTTTTTGGATTCCTCGATTACAATGAGCTCTTTCACTCCAAAGACCCGGATCAAGCGTCAAACGAGATCTTTAAAGCGGTCGTTTCGGTCTTGCACGGAAATGATATGGACATGCGGTCAGACGCCGCACAGCTTCTTGTTGGGTTCTGCCGGAACATCGCTCAACAAAACCCATCAGGAATCAGCACTAAATATTTGGGGCAAGCGAAAAAGGAACTCATGCGAGCGGTATCGGAAACTAAAGATCCAGACGCCGCAAAAAAATTGAGGGATTGTCAGGCCGAACTCGCGCAATTGGCTAACTCAAGCACGAAATGACTTTGAGCTGCGTCGTATCCCTCAAATGCATGATGATGCGTTATCCAGCAGAGGTGCACGAATACATCGAACGCCTTCACGGTAGGTAGTCGGTGTCGATGAAATGACAAATACCTTACGTGATTAAGTTTTGGCCATCGGCTGTCTGTAATGAAAACAATCTCGCGCAGTGAAAGTATGCAATCGAACTCGGTTGTATCCTACATTCCGGCAATGCCGCCGCTTGCCGACCGACAGGCGCTATTGCCATTGAATCTCTTAGCTGGCAGCCCAACTACACTCATTCCGATCCACTCGCAACAGGAAGAGGGGATCGCGCTGTCTGTTCGTTTAAGGACCCCTCAATCGCCCGTCACGACCGCCCCACCTGATGGTCGTTTCACGCGCGTACTGCCGGGACAGTTAGCCGTCATTTGCTGCTTGTTCAATCCCTGCGGCTATCAAGCGCCACGGAGGAACTATCTGCGATTCGCACGCGGCTTACGCGAGCAAAAAGTGCCGCTGTACACCATCGAGCTGGCCTTCGACGATCAGCCGTTTTTCTTGAAGGCCGGCCCGACAGTCATTCGCCTGCGCACCCGCCACGTGCTCTGGCACAAGGAGCGGCTACTAAATATTCTGCTCAAATACGTGCCCAAAGCATTTGACAAAATCGCCTGGGTCGACGCCGATTTGCTGTTTGCCAACGCGCATTGGGCCGAGGAAGCGTCGCGATTGCTCGAAGAATATCCCGTCGTTCAATTGTTTGATCGGGCAGTGTTTTTGGACCTGCGCGGTCGGCCACATCGGGCCGGTGTGGGTTTGGCGCGAGTCGAAGCGGAGGGCCGACCGAAAAGATCAGGTAGTCATCCAGGCTTGGCTTGGGCGGCACGGCGTGAACTGCTTGAGCGCCACGGCCTGCTCGACAACAACATCATTGGCGGCGAGACAGCTGCATGGCCGGCAGCATGTACGGCTGGTTGAACTATGCGTATTTGCGCCATTTCACTCCCGCGCTGCGCGGGCAAGTTGATGACTGGATGCGCAGCTTTCATGAGGATGTGCGTGGGCACGTGGGCTATTTGCCAGGAACCGTGGCACACCTGTGGCATGGAGAAAGAGATAATCGCCGTTACGCAGAGCGTTTGAGGATACTAACTCGCTTTGAATTCGATCCACAGACGGATTTGCGGCTTTCAACCGAAGGACTTTGGGAATGGACCGGTCGTAAGCCGGAATTGGAGCACTCGGTGCGGGAATATTTCCGCAGCCGGCGGGAAGATGGTTCGACAATGCGTTCGGAAGGCCGAAAAGGGCTACCACTGAAAGTTTCCGTTTTCGCGGAACCGAAGATGAAAAGCACTCCGTTTCAACATAAGGACGTTAAGCTTTGGCTGCAAAGCCAGGGAGTTGACCTGAAGCGAAACAGTGACGCGGCGCAAGTGTTGGTAAGTGAGAACTGCCGTACGCTAATTCGCTACGCACGACGGTTTGGCAATCGGAAACGGTACTTGCTGTGGACCGCTGAGCCGCGGCGTGATACCAATTTTGTCCCCTGGCTGCGTCTCCGCGGATTACCAACCATTCGCATCATGAATGTGTACACTGGGGACACTTTTCCAGACAACCTGTGTTACTTGAACAAGTTGGTCGGGTGGGGACAACTGCAATCGTCGCATCCGCGGCTGACCGTTCCGCCCGATCTGACGAATCGAAAAATCGCGATGGTAGCCGGAACGCAGCTTCATCATGGATCTATCATTCGGGACGGGGTGGACATTGATATTTATCGCTTGCGAAATGAATTGGGCTTAATGGGTCATCGCCTGGGCGTGATGGATGTTTACGGTCGCGGTTGGCCGGAAGGAGTGAGCAAAGGCGATTCACGAGGGCCCGGTTGGATTGGGGCCAAGCGAGAAATTATCGAAGGAAATTATTGGTTTAATTTGTGCTTTGAAAACACGCGGATTCGCAATTATTGCACGGAAAAAATCTGGGACGCCATTCGAATGGGATGTTTGCCTATCTACTACGGTGCGCCGAATATTTACGACACGTTTCCTCACCAAAGCTTTATCGATTACGGCGAGTTGAGAACGCCCGAGGCCCTGTTTGAATTGGTGCGCACCATGACGCCCGAGGAATTCCAGGAGCGATACAATCGCTGCGTCGATACGCTCAACCGCTGTTTGCCGCTGGCGAAGCATTCTCATGCCAAACGGCTTGATCGTTTGTTGGAAGCTTTGCAGAGCAAATGGTAGTCACTTTTCCAGCAGCGAGAGGATTCCCACTTCGGTTGCGACTGTTCGAAAACAGAAAAGAGGGCAGAAAGGGGAAGAGGGGTGGGGAGGAGGGGCCGCGTCTTCCCCCGGCACGCCACGCCAATTCTGTGGTTTCAGTCACATGGCCCGAACGGCCAACTTAACGAATGATCGCGATACGGCAATTGGCAACACCTTGTCGCCGCTCAGAAAAGTCTCATTGACAACGTGGGCCCCAAGTACAAATGAGGGCGTGTCATTGGTCAGATAGCCCGGATCCGTTTGCCCTTGGCTCGAGGCTAGGAAAAGCCACGGTTGCCGGGATTGTAAAGTCGCGCGGTCAACTGATGGCGGCTATACTATCGCCCAACGATTGCACCGTTTGGCTCAATCCCGAGGCGATCGATTCGGCGCAAGTAAGTTACGTATTCGAGCCGCGCCCAGCTAATGAAGTGACGGTGAAGTGTCATGAGCAATGAAGGACTACAGCGAGAGTTTCACAGAATTCAGAAGCTGTATTTCCCAGATTGGGCCGATGGCAGCAACTGGCAAATTCGTGAATACGCTGGTAAGGGTTGCTGTGACAGAAAAGCAATGATTATCAAGGTCGGGGACCCCACTGAGAACTATAGCCTTCCAGTCTTAATAGTTCATGAAGTTGCGCATGCGGTAACAAATGATGACCACGGTGACGTGTGGTTTCATCGGATGCGCGAAGTAGAAAGGAGAGCTGCCGATGTTGGCGATCAGCAGCTTGCGAATGAATTGCACACCCACATCGCATGGGTTGCAAGCCCCGAGGCATATGACGTAGCGCCAGAGGAGGTCTATGCCGAAATCGGCGCTGCTGTCCTTAATGGTCCCACAGCGCCTTTCGAGAAGGTTATTGGTCTGGTGGCAGAAAGCTATGGCCAGGATTTGGAGACTTTTTTGCAATTATTTCCTCAGGCACGCGAAGCCTATGATCAAGCTTATCGCCCAGTATCCATCATGAAGAATACCTACATATATGTCGCCGGTGAATTATCGCCGTGGCCGGCGAAGGACTATCTTGCCGGGGTGCTTCGCAGTGCCGGGTTGAACATTTACGTGGGGCAATACTCGATTCGAGTCGAAGATTGTTCGCACTTTTTGTTCGAGAATTACGGCGGCGACATCAGCGAACCGACCATTGATGCCGATGCGGGGTCCGTGGCTGAGATGATGCACGACGCAAAGCTTGTCTCGGATGCTCTCTCTCGAGCTGAGGTTAGGCACCGATTCGAACTATATGACGTCGAGAATAAACTGCTCGGCTACCTTCATTTCGACTGGCCACAGCGCCAAGATGGATGACGCTCTCAGGAGTTAGGGGCGGGATAAAATATCGCAAGTCGGACGAAGTACCTCCTCATGGACGCGTGAACTGCCGGTTCTGTGCACCAGCCATTAAGACATGGCAATCGCTTGGTGTGCGCCTACGCTCGGTACCAACCCGCCACTTCATAGCGCGAAGTAGGCCCTTTGTCTGGGTGCATCCGAGATAGTTCGAACCCTCTGGCGAGCCTTTCGGGGACGGGAGGGTGGCCGCCCGCGCATACCCGCCAGCTCGGGCTTTGCTGAACATTTCAGGTTCTCTAGTACTGAGGTCAAATGCCTGTAGAAGACCGTTGTTGGAGGGCTGAGGAGCTGACCATGGGCTTCGCCAGTACCGCTTGGTGTTGCAAACGATTGCATCCCGTATCAAACCCGTGCAGTCTCTGCACTCCGCCCGCAGGAGATTGCCGGGTGCCGTGGGATTGCGGTGCGGCACATGAGGTGTATGCCCGTCCAGTCGCGTCAGGATGGCGCAGGACGCACGTCAGTAAGTTTTCCCACCTTGGTGGGCCCATGTCTGGAGGCGACGTCCCCGTGTGGCTGCTGTGGCGATCTCGACGGAACGCCAAACAGGCGCAAAATTCTTATTGGTGGGTGAGTCCTTGCAAGTCGTTGCAAAAACGTGCAAACCTTTCCAGCGCGTAATTAACCAAGCAACCCAGCAGGGGAGCAAATGGCCGGTCAATTGCCCGATGAAGCTGTCGAGCAAATCCAATCCACGGATTCACGACTTGCTGACGGAATTGAAGATGCACTGCCACTATTTGGGGTGCGACGGAGTGGGGAACCGGAGACAGTAAAATTAAAACATCGGAGTAGCGGGGCATTGCGATTTACATTCATGCGGTCCAAAACACAATTGCCAGTAGCGTTGCTGTCAGCG
>CAWGBP010000049.1:0-36759 GCA_963820835.1 Pirellulales bacterium
AAGTACGGCGAAGTGCAACCTCAAATCCAAAATTCCACTTGCAGGTCATCTATCTCCTTGAAACGCTCATCGCGCGTTGCCAAAGCCAATTTGTGCTCAATTGTAATCGCTGCAATCCAGAGGTCATTATCTGGGATCGGCCTTCCTTTGGCCCGTTGAACCTGTTTAAGACGACCGTAGTTATGAGCCGTTTGTAAACCGACAGAGAGCACGGTCGAATTCAAAACAAAATCATCGAGCGTTTCGAGATTTTCGTCGATATGCACCGATTTCATCGCGCCAAACGCTAACTCGCCGATCACAATCGTCGGCACATAGATGCCGACACTTTCAGTTCGTTGTTTTATCACCGGGTCCGCATTAAAGATGCGAATCACGATGTTTGTATCAACAAGTATCTTACCAGCCAGCTAAATCCACCTGTTCGCATCCTTCCTCGATGGCTTTCTCCATCAGAGCGCAATCTTCAGGACTGATTCTGCCGGCAGAACTTCAACAGCTCTCGCCCCGGCGTGCCCGGCGGGAGCTTGCCAGCCGCGAGGCGTTGGCGAACTCGAGCACTTGACGTTGCTGTGGCAATGGCATGTCGTGGAGGCTTGACGAGCTCGGCATGAACTGCTTTATCGACCATGTTCACCCTCCTCCGATTTACGCCTGTCGCCACGTCGTTCAACTGCTCGAACTCACTCCCTTTCGCATGCAGCAGTTTTTGAATTTCTTGCCGCTGCCGCACGGGCAAGGATCGTTGCGGCCGACGCGTTCGCCTTTGTTGCGAATGGGTTCCATCTTTCCGTCTGCCCTTGCGAGCCTGTCGATCGCCGATTGTTGCTGTTGGCCGATGTCGGTCGGCGACGGGGCCTCTTCGTGCACCGCGGCGGTTTCCTTCCAGGTCGAGCCGACGAAGTTTTCGTCCAATTGCTCCATGCGGAAAATCAGGTCGGTCACGCGGTCGCCGATGCTGGTCCACATGGTCTCGAAAGTTCGCATGCCTTCGCGCTTGTATTCCACCTTCGGATCGACCTGGGCATAGCCGCGCAGCGAAACGCTGGAACGCAAATGGTCCATCGCCAGCAGGTGATCTTTCCAGGCGGCGTCGAGAATTTGCAGCACCAGCCCCCGTTCCAGGCGGCGCATTTCGGGGCGGAAATGATCGTCGACTACCAGCGCCGCTTGCGCCGGAATTGCTCGTGATCGAGTTCTGCACATCGCTCCGGCGGCAATTGCGGATCGTATTTTTTCAGCTGCGCGATCAATCGAACTCGCCGCTGAGCCGCTTTGCCGCCGCCCACGTTGGCGGCAGTGACTGCGCCATCGGTCGCCGTTGTGCGCCGCCGCAGCGAAGATGCATCGATCTGCTCGCTGCACGTCGGCATGCGCTTCCGCAGCTTTCTGCTGATTGCCGCGGCTATGCTCAACCAGCACGGCGCGAATTTCGTCGCGCTGTTTGTTCTTCACATCTTCCAGATCGAGATCCACGTGGAAGCGCTCGCGCGCCCAGGCCACCAGTTGATCGCGGTCGTAGCGCTTTTGGCCCGACGCATCGCGCAGTGGTGAAGTGATAGAACCCGACCATGCACCGGGTATTCGGCCTCTTTCTGGTCGTACGCTTCGCGGGCTTTGCCGCGCAGCAGTTCGATGAGCTGCTGCCGGCTCCAATTCGCGAACTTCGATGGGATCGACTTGCAATGCCGAATTTGTAATGGACCCAACCGCAGGCGGTGCGGATGCCGTGATCGGGCTCCAAGAAGCGGGCGCCTTCGCTCAGATCGATCTTGGCGATCGCCTCTGCGCCTTGTTCATCAGTACTCGGCACGCCGTCGCGGCCGACTTTTTTCAGATCGCGATCGCGCAAGTTGGTTTTCCAGCGCGCATTGGCAAATTTCGCCAGCGCCTCCCAATTCCAATCGTCTTCTTCGTCTTCGGGCAGGTTTTCTTCGATCGCTTCGAAAACTTGCGATTCGGCCATGCGTCTGCGGCTTCGTCTGGCCTGGCGCTTGGGCGGTTTCGAAATCGAGGCCGCGAAATTCGCGCGGATCGAGTTCGACCGAAAGCAAATTGCCGGCCCATTTGGCGAACGTTTCGGCGCCGTAATCTTTGTCGAGAAACACATCGCAGATTCTGCTCGATCTGACTATCGATCATGTCCAGAATGAGCTCTTTGCAACTGCCGCCGTCGAGAATGCGCTGGCGGTAGGAGTAGACTCGCTTGCGCTGCTCGTCCATCACTTCGTCGTATTCGAGCAGGTTTTTGCGGATGTCGAAGTTGCGTTCTTCGACTTTCTTCTGGGCGCCTTCGATGCGGCGGCAGACCATGCGGCTTTCGATGGCTTCGCCTTCTTTCATGCCCAGCCGCGTGAGCACGCTTTTCACCCATTCGCCGGCGAAGATGCGCATCAGGTCGTCTTCCAGCGACAGATAGAACCGGCCGGAGCCAGGATCGCCTTGCCGGCCCGATCGGCCGCGAAGCTGGTTGTCGATGCGCCGGGCTTCGTGCCGTTCGGTGCCGAGAATGTGCAGGCCGCCCAGGGATTTCACTTCGGCCCCTTCGGCTTTCGTTTTTTCGCGCTCTGCAATTTCGCTTCACCAGCGCATCCCATTCTTCGCGCGGCACTTCCAGCCGCGTGGGATATTTATCTTGCAGCTTGCGCCCAGGCCATCGAATCGGGATTGCCGCCCAGAATAATGTCGGTGCCGCGGCCGGCCATGTTGGTGGCAATGGTGACGGCCCCTTTGCGGCCGGCTTGGGCGACGATTTCCGCTTCGCGCTTGTGATGCTTGGCGTTGAGCACTTCGTGCGGAATGCCGCGGCGCTCCAGCAGCGCCGAAAGCCGCTCGCTTTTTTCGATCGACACGGTGCCGACGAGAATCGGCCGGCCGCGCTTTTGGATGAACTCGATTTTGATCGCGCGAAGTTGCGCAGTTCGCGGTTGTCTTTGTCGTCGAAGTCGATTTCGTGATCGTTTTCGCTCTTGATGCTCGCCGACCAGCCACGTGCCGTCGCTGAGTTCGACCGTGTCCCACTTGTGAATGCGCTCGATTTCGTTGGCCACCTGGTTGAATTTGTCTTTCTCGGTCAGATAGATCACGTCGGGATGATTGATGCGCTGCAACGGGCGGTTCGGCGGAATGGCGATGACGTCGAGCTTGTAGATTTTCCAGAACTCGTTGGCCTCGGTCATGGCCGTGCCGGTCATGCCGCAGATTTTTTTGTACAGCTTGAAGAAGTTCTGCAGCGTGATGGTGGCCAGCGTTTGCGTTTCTTCCTTGACGCGCACGCCTTCTTTGGCTTCGACGGCCTGATGCAAGCCATCGCTCCATTGCCGGCCGGGCATTTTGCGGCCGGTGAATTCGTCGACGATGATGACTTCGCCGTTTTCGACCACGTAGTTCACATCGCGCTTGTACAGATGATGGGCTTTGAGCGAGTTATCGATCAAATGCGGCCATTCCATGTTGCCGGCCGTGTAGAAGCTTTCCACGCCGGCCAATTTTTCGGCCGCCCGCACACCTTCGTCGGTCAGCACGACCGTGTGTTCTTTTTCTTTGACTTCGAAGTGCGTGTCTTTTTTCAGTTGCCGGGCCATCTTGTCGGCCTTGCTGTATTTGGTGACATCGTCGTGCGCCGGGCCGGAGATGATCAGCGGCGTGCGGGCTTCGTCGACCAGAATGTTGTCGACTTCGTCGATGATCGCGTAGTGCAGCGGCCCTTGCACTTGCTGCAACTGCTTCGGATAGTGATAATCGTCGCGCGCCGCCGGCCGCATGTTGTCGCGCAGGTAGTCGAAGCCAAACTCGTTGTTGGTGCCGTAGGTGATGTCGCAGGCGTACGCTTTCTGCCGCTCGGCGGCATCCATGCCGGATTGAATGGCGCCGACCGTGAGGCCCAGGTTCATGTAAACGGGGGCCATCCATTCCATGTCGCGCCGGGCCAAATAGTCGTTCACCGTGACGACGTGCACGCCCCTTGGCCTTCCAGGGCGTTAAGATAGGCTGGCAGCGTGGCCACCAGCGTTTTGCCTTCGCCGGTGATCATTTCGGCGATCGAGCCCAGTGCAGCACCATGCCGCCGATGAGCTGCACGTCGTAATGCCGCATGCCCAGAAACCGCCGGCCGGCCTCGCGGCACACGGCAAAGGCTTCGATCAAGAATATCGTCCAGCGTTTCGCCATCAGCCAGCCGCTCGCGAAACACCACGGTTTGCTGCTTCAGCTCGGCATCGCTCATCGCCTGGTACTTGGGTTCCAGTGCATTGATGGCGTCGACTTTCGGCTGTAACTTTTTGATATACCGGGCGTTAGACGAGCCGAACAGCGACGGTAATCGCATCGTTCCACCGCGCTGCCTAAGGCGGTGAAAAAGCTGCTGAGCAATTCCCAAATTTGTTCCAAAACTTCCATCGCAGGACCACAATGCGATATGTTCGGGGTTTGGCGACGAGACGAATTGGTCTCAAGCAACCGTGCTCTGCCGCGAAGGCTGCAGGCAAAACAGGTAGAATACCCCGGTGCAGATACAATGCTATGAACGTAACACTTTGCCAACAACGAAGTTTATAGCGATGCTAAGGGTGGGTCAATAACGGTTCCGGCGGCGCGAACGCGGCCCAATGCTATCGCGGCTTGTTGCAAACTCTGACAGGCGCGGATGTTGCGACAGGCAAGTCGGATTCAGAAACGTACCAAGCTTGCCACTTCAATTGCAAACCACAAGCATTGCCGCGGCAACTGGTGTTCCTCGGCACGGGAACATCGGTGGGCGTGCCGTGCATCGGCTGCGGATGCCCAACCTGCACAAGCACCAGCCCAAAGAACAAGCGCACTGCGCTGTTCGCTGGTGCTAGGGCTGCCTGAGGGAAATCTGTTAATCGACACCTCGCCCGATTTGCGGATGCAACTGTTGCGTGAGAAGATTGGCGTCGTCCACGCGGTGCTCTATACCCACGATCATGCCGACCATGTATTCGGCCTTGACGACGTGCGACTGTTTCCGCACTACCTGGGGCATCGCGCTGCCGGTTTATTGCGAAGATTTTGTCGAAGCTCGCATTCGCAAATCGTTCGACTATGCGTTTGCCAGCGACAATCATGGCTACGCCGGCGGCGTGCCGCAGCTCGATATGCGGCGCATTACCCTAGAGCCGTTTAAGCTGCTGGGCATAGCGCATCGTGCCTTTGCGACTCTTTCACGGCAAGTTTCAAGTGCTGGGTTTTCGTTTCGGCAATATCGCCTATTGCACCGACACTAACGGCATCCCTCCGGAGAGCATGGCGCTTTTGTCGGGGCTCGATGTGCTCATTCTCGATGCCTTGCGGCCCCGCCCGCATGTGTCGCACTTCAGCTTGCAAGAAGCGGTCGAGGTGGCCAAGCGAATCGGCGCCAAGCGGACGTTTTTTACCCACATGTGCCACGACCTGGAACACGAGGCCGCCAATGCATCGTTGCCGCCGGGCATGGAGTTGGCATACGATGGATTGCGGCTGCCGCTGAGTTAAGAATGTTGGAGAGGCATCATCGAGGTGCCCTCCGGCTCATTATCAATGCAGGTATCAATGATTATGGCTTCTGGGACAGTGCTCGCACTTCGCGTTGCAGACGATTTCCTAGTCGGTCTTTTTCGACTTCCAAATCGTATCGCCCCTGTAGATTCAGCCAAAAACGATCGGAAGTGCCAAAATATCGCGCCAATCGCAAAGCGGTATCAGCGCTGATTGAGCGAGTTCCGCGCACAATTTCATTGATTCGACGCGGAGGAACGTTTGTGTCCTTCGCAAGCAGATACTGGCTGATTCCAAGCGGAGCAAGGAACTCTTCGTCCAAGACTTCGCCCGGATGAATTGGTGAAAGTTTGCGTCCAGCCATATTTGCTCCTAATGATAATCGACAATTTCGACATCTTCCGCGTTGCCAGTCGACCAACGGAAGCATATCCGCCATTGGCGATTAATGCGGATGCTTAGTTGACCCGCGCGATTTCCGCTAAGTTTCTCGAGATGATTTCCAGGCACGGCCCGCAAATCGTCCAGCGTTTCAGCCGCATCGAGTAACAGCAATTTCCGCAGGGCAGCGCGCTGAAGGCCGCGAGCGAATTTACTCCTGCGTTCGCGCTCGAACACTCGGCGCGTTTCTTTGTCGCGGAAACTGCGAATCATCGCCTTTCAATAGTAACGTATGGCGTTATTATGTCAACTACGAAAGTTACTCTGATTGCCAGTGGCCGATGGGCAACCGTAAACTATGGTAGGGTTTTAATGATCCCGATGCCTCCCGCAGTCAAGATCCAGATCTAACGATGTTTCCTACGAAAGAACTTGCCGACGAATTGTTTCTGGATAAAGTCCGTGCGGCTCGCGCCATGGACCCTGCCGTCAGATTTCTGGACGGTCCGCGTTTGTTCGATTATGCCTGCCGCATTGTTGAGTCGGGCCTCCGAAATCAATACCCTAATGCGTCGGAAGATGAGATTCGACAAAAGGTCCGCGATCGTGTGAAATTGATGCGTCGGTTGGAGCGCACGCGATGAACAGCGAAGAAATCGCGGCAGCCATTATCGATTCGTTAAACATTCTAAATGCGCCATACATGGTCGTTGGTTCTTTGTCTTCAAATTACTACGGAATTCCAAGATCGACAAAGGATATCGATATCGTGGCCCAGCTTGCCGCTGTTCCACCGCGAGAAATTGTTTCGCGATTGGGTACTCGGTATCGATTGCAACCGCAATCGAGTTTTGAAACGATTACATCCACGGTGCGCTACATCATCGATGCTCTTGATGGGCCGTTTCAAATCGAGCTTTTTCAACTCAGCGACGATGCTCACGATCAAGAGCGCTTCCGCCGGAGAATTAGAAAAAAAATCTTTGGGCGGGATGCATTCTTGCCAACCGCGGAAGATGTCGTAATTACCAAATTGAATTGGGCCAGCTCGCGCGAAAAGGGAAAAGACGTTGAAGACGTGCGAAGCGTAATCGCTGTGCAAGCCGGCTCGTTGGATTGGGATTACATTCACCACTGGTGCGACGTTCACAGCACGCGGCAATTGCTCGATTCGATTTGCGCATCGATCCCGCCGGAATTGCGATAGATTCTTTACAGGGGTGCCGTTCGATTGAGCACGCGAGTCGCCAAGGTAATCGCTCGGATTCCTAACGGAGTTCGCATATGAGCACACTGGTCACCGGGGCCACAGGGTTGGTAGGCAACAATGTTGTGCGATTGCTGATCGATCGCGGCGAGCACGTGCGCGTGCTGGTCAGATCGCACTCCGAACCAGTGGCATTGGCCGGCTTGCCGATCGAGATCGCCCGCGGCGATGTGTGCGACGCTGCCTCCGTGCGGTCTGCAATGCAAGGCATCGAGCGCGTCGTTCATGCGGCCGGGAACGTGCATATTGGCTGGCGCAGTCATGCGCTTCAGCAGGCGGTGAATGTGGAGGGCACGCGCAATGTCGCCCAGGCGGCGCTGGCTCTCGGCGCGGATGGTGCATGTCTCGAGCATCGACGTGTTTGGGAATTGTTCGCCCACTGTGCCGGCCGACGAAAGCACTATCCACAATGGCGAATTGGTTTGCTCATACGTGTCGACAAAACGCGCGGCCGAAAAAATAGTGCTCGACTATGTTGCGCAAGGGTTGAATGCTCTGATCGTCAATCCCGGCTTCATGTTGGGCCCGTGGGATTGGAAACCCTCCTCCGGCCGCGTGCTGTTGAAAGTGGCAACCGGCTGGGCTTTGCTCGCGCCGCCGGGCAGCAATTCCTACTGCGACGTGCGCGACGTGGCGGGCGCCATTTTGGCGGCGCTTGAGCACGGACGCACAGGAGAGCGTTATATTCTGGCAGGCCAGTCGCTCAGTTACCGCGAGGCGCTCAATATTTTCGCGCGCATCACCGGCGTTCGACCGGCGCTGCGCACCGCCATCCGGCCGACGATCAACTTAATAGGCAACCTGGGCGATATCTGGGGGCGCGTCACCGGTAATGAAACCGATGTGAATTCGGCCGCCACCACCATGTCGATGTGGTGCAAACACTACTCAATTGCCAAAGCCGCCGCCGAGCTCGGCTACCAGACGCGCGGACTGGAAGAATCGGCAACCGACGCTTGGTCGTGGTTCAAACAGCACCGGTATGTGAAATCCAAGTAGCCGAATGCTGGTGCCCTCGCGGACTTGTCCAGCAGTATTAGCTCTATCGTCCTGATTGTCGGTTCAGATATTCCCGCCATGGCGTCCAATAATATTTTTCCCAGCCGTGGCAAACGGCGGCAAAGTCGCCGTCATCGACATTGATGTGATTCAATTCAACGCGCCCGCCCTTGGCTTCCGGCCAAAACGTTAGCACCAGCACCGAATCAATCGCGTTTTTCGCGAAGTGGGTCGAGCGCCATGTTTGCACGATCATCCGCTTCGGCTCGACGTGCAATATCGCGCCGCTCAGTGCGCCGTTGAATGCCCGAAACGGCGCGCCCGCCTTGGCCGCAATTTTTACCGGATGCCCCGTGAACGCCGCATGCTCTTTGGGATCGAGATACATTTTCCACAGCCGCGCGGGTGGAGCGGGCAGGGATGCGGCGATAACAATGTTCTTAGGCATGTGAAAACTTTCAATCACCTTAATTCGAGTTGGCTGTCATTCTGCCGCCACAACCACCGCCGCCGCATAGCCCAGCCGCGAGCTACTGATTTTAAGAACACTGCGCGACGATGTTTGTAGCGGCGCGCTGTGGACCACATTTACCGGGCACGCCGGATCGGGCTGCTGGTAGTTCAGCGTGGCCGGCACTTCGCCCTCGCCAACGCCAACCACACTGGCGGCCAACTCCATCGCACCGCAGCCCGCGCCAAGATGGCCGAAGAAACTTTTGGGCGCAGTCACTGGAACATCGCCAAGAATTGCGCGAATCGCTTGAGCTTCGTAGCGATCTTCTTCTACCGTGCTTAGACCGTGAGCATTGATGTGGCCAATGTCGCGCGGCATTAAATTCGCGCACCGCAAGGATTCATTGAGCACTTGCCGAATTGCCGAACCCGTAAGCGGCTGATTCGGCTTCACCGGCTCGTGACCCGATGCATAGCTGACGATGCGCCCAATGATTTTTGCACCCCGGGCTTCGGCATGCCGCCGGCTTTCTAGAATGAACGCGGCCGAACCCTCGCCGTTGACCAAACCGTCGCGGCCGGCATCGAAAGGGCGCGATGCACGGACTGGATCGTTATTGCGATGCGAAAGATCCAAATCGCCACGATACGACATCGAGGTCGGATTCACCCGCGCTCCCACGCCGCCGGCAATCATTATGTCGGCCGCGCCTCGCTGAATGACATGAACGGCTTCAATAATGGCCATTAGGCTCGAAACATCGCTATGGCCGATCGTGTTATTGGGCCCTTGAGCATCGTGCACAATCGCAATGTGGCAGGCGACCATGTTAGGCAAATTGCGAAGCATCCAGAGCGGATACATTTCGCTCATCATGGCTTCGCCCCAGCGGGAGAAATCGAAACACCCCTCAGACATGCAGCGCCGATAAACGGCCTCCAATTCCGCCAGATCGCAATAAATCATTTCGGCCCCAAAAACCACGCCGAATCGAGTCGGTTCGACCGCGCCAAGTTGCACGGCGGCATCAGTCATGGCTAAATCGGCCGCCGCGAAACCGAGTTGAATATCGCGCGACATCACCTTCAAGCTTTTACGCGGCCGCACGTATGCTTTGGAATCGAAATCGACCACTTCCGCGCCGATTCGCACTGGAAATGCGCTGGCGTCGAACAGTGTGATTGGCCGGACCCCGCTGATACCCTCGCGCAGCGATTTCTGAAACGCTTCACGGCCGATGCCGATGGGACTTACGACGCCCAGTCCCGTGATGACGACATCGCAATCGGCAGTAGGAGAAACTGGCGATGACATGGCGAAGAGGGGAGAACAAAATGACTGAAAGTCTAAATGTCTGAATGACTAAACGTAACAGAGGTCGATCGGAATGTAAAAACGCAGAGTCATTCAGTCATTTAGGCATTGAGACATTTTACTTCGCCGTGTTCTCCGTCGGCGGATAATCGTAAATACGGTATTTCTTGTAGAGCTTCGCTTGGCCTTTTTCCAAACTGGCGCGAGCCAGTGTATTGGCCTCCGAAACCCAAGAGAACTCAGCCTCCTCCATTCCCATAGCCAAACCACGCGGAATGAGGCTGACCAACAGCACAATGCCAATGCCCCATTTCTGATATTCCGGCATCACGTTGGTGCTCAATAGCCGCACGCGCTTCAGGTCGCGCTTCTTGCTCAAGAGCTTGATGAAGCCAAATGGAAACAGCCGGCCGTCGATGGCTTTAATGCGCGGGTTGTAATCGGGCAATCCGAAAACTGCGCCGATGGGCTTGCCATCGACTTCGGCCAGGCACGTGAGTTCGGGAATGATCACGTGCTTCATGTCTTTGGCCATCCACTTCAATTCTTTTGGCGTGATGGGCACAAACCCCCAAATGTGCTGGCAAGAGCCGTTGTATATGTTTAAAAACGTTTCGACATCTTGCAGGAATCGGCTGCGATCCAACGAACGCGTTTTTAACTGAAACATTTCGGTCACGCGCTCGACCAATTGAGCCACCCGCGGCACTTGATAATCGAGGTCTTGCTTATAGCCAATGTACGCGAACAAATCGTGCGCTTTCGTGAAGCCGTACGATTCAATTAACTCGGCGTAGTAGGGATGATTGTAGGTCATCATGAACGTGGGCGGATCGTCGAAGCCCTCGATCAACAACCCCGATTCGTAATTGAGCGACGGGTTGAGCGGCCCGCGAATGGCCTGAATGTTTCGCTCAGCTAGCCAGCCGCGCGCTGCGTCGAAGAGCGCGGCGGCCACGGCTTTGTCATTGATGCACTCGAAGAAGCCGAAAAAGCCGCGGTTCTCCCGAAAGTGCCGATTGTGTTCGTGATTCACAATGGCGGCGATGCGTCCGACCGGCTGGCCATTGCGGCGGGCCAGAAACGTTTGTGTATCGCCAATTTCGGAAAACGGATGATATTTCCAGCCCACCAGCCGCTTGAATTCACCGCGCAAAGGCGGCACCCACATAGGATCGTCGCGATATAAATCCCAGGCCAGCTTCATGAACGCGCGGCGATCGCGCCGGGTGCGCACGGGCTCGACAACCACATCGGCCGTTGAAACGCGTCCCGCGGGTAAAACCGCAGTATCAATATTTGAGTTAGCTGAACCGTGCATCGAACTTTGCACTATGGCAGTGTTGCGCAAGAGGGTCAAGAGCGGACGCGTGCGTCGTGCATTTGAAAGCTATGGCTTGCACAGTGCGGCTGCGGCAAAGATCTACTTTCGCGGCCGCGCACGATAAGGTTATAGTATCCGCCGGTCGTCGATCTCAGCCTAAAACCGCGAGCAGTCGTTCATGTCGTCCAGTGCCACGGAACACGAATACAAAATCGATCTTGGTGATGGCCTCTCGCTGTGGCTGACCACGCCGCAGCAACAAGCCGCGTCACGGTTTGTCGTCAACGAAATCTTCAAAAAACGCCGCTACGATCACCCCGGTTTCAAAATTCACCCTACCGACACCATTGTTGATATTGGCGCCAACATGGGTGTGTTCGTGCTATGGGCCGCCAAGCAAGCCACCCAAGGTAAAGTCATTGCCATCGAGCCGACTAGCGCCATCGACGTGCTGCGAATCAACCTCGAGCGCAACGGCATTTCAACTGTTGTGCCCGTGCAAGCGGCTTGCGGCGCTGACGGCGGCACGTTCGAAATCGTCACCTATCCGGGCTTCAACATCGTGAACCATCATGCTGGTTGGCAGCCCAAAATGTGGACGAAGTTCTTCATTTGGCTCTTATACCGCAAATATCAATCGGCCCCCGTGACCGAGCGGGCCAGCGTCAAATCGCTCCAGCGCATTTTGGATGAGAACGGCGTCCAGCGGGTGAATTTCTTAAAGTGCGATTGCGAAGGGGGCGAATACGAGATTTTTCGCAATCTCGACGACGATACATTTGCCCGCATCGACAAAATCGCCATGGAATTTCACGAATATGCACCCGGACAAGACCGCGCCATTCTCATCGACCTACTCAAGCAGCATGGATTCGAAGTCGAAGTGCATAGAAACTGGTTCGAGTACACCTTCATGAAGTACGGCATGCTGTGGGCAACGCGGCCGAAATGATGCTCGGCGGTAAGGACGATACTCTTAGTGGGGCTGGAGTGTGGTGATCCAAAGGAACGGTTTGCCCGCGTCATCCAATCGCACCTCCATTTTGAGGCGCACCTGAAACAGAATCTGGTCCAGGATTTTGTGGTAAAACGTTTTTGTCGCAGCCATTTTGACGGTTTTCGATAAATCGACCTGCTCTTGCGCTATTGCGTTATGGTCGTATAGGAATGGCACCTTGAGGCGCGCCTGAATTGCATCGAGGGCTTTGCTCGCCGGCGTGGTGTCTTCGATTTCCACAGGGATAAAGTCGAACAGCGCGGGAATAATTTTTCCTTCGTCTTTTTCGGCTGGCGGCCAGCCGACATGCCAGCCTTCGGCTCCTGGCTGGGCTTTCGTCAATTGTAGTTGGACTGCGCCGCCGACAAATTTCGGCAACAAGACTCCGCCGGCAGGTCGGGCGATTGCGGCAAGCGCCGTTCCGCTGGCGACGCCTTTGAGCTCGTCGCGCACAGGATCGTCTTCGGCCAGAGCTTTCGAAATGGCCGGGTCGATGGTCATTTTTACTTTCAACGCGCCGGCGATTTTGTCCGCCGCTTCAGGCGCTGCCATACCCTTGGTCGAAAATGCCACCGGCGTGCTTAGCTCGCGCCGCGCATACGTGAGTTGTGTCGGGGTGAAGCCCATACTGGTGCGCGGCTGGCCGACGTTTTCGACGCCGCCCGCCTGCAAATCGGTAACCCATTTTTTCAGTTTCATGCCGTCGGCCAGCGTGAATGTGCCGCCGGGCGTTACAAGCGAACCGTGGCCATCGAGCTGCGCGGTTACGGCAATTGAAGCTGTGGGACCGGATCCCTGCGCTTCAACTTTAATCTTGTCGCCGGGTTGAGCGCCTCGGAATTGCACGTTGCTAAACCCGCAATCGCCCAACAGCTTGATCCACCGCTGCGAAGCGCTCGACGCATTTAACCCCGGTTCGGTGAGCACCTCCATTTCAACGCGCACGGGAGGGGAGGCCGCTCGGCTATCCACCGACGTGGAGAGTACAAGCGCGAATGCTGTCACCCAGCAAATTGCAAATTTGTGCAACATTGAGCGATTACCAATCAACTAGGCGCGAATCTACGCCACAATTCATCGGCGGGCGGTCTGTTCAACGAATTCTAACGCGCTGGCAACGATCGTAGAAAGCGGTCTGCCGTGGCTAGTAGCATTCAGGCTTCGCTGCTGGTTAAATTGGGAGCTTCATTCTTGCCGCGGAGATTGCCTATGGCGCGCCCCGTCACCCTGTTCACCGGCCAATGGACCGATTTACCGATTGAAACAGTCGCCCGCAAAGCCCAAGAATTCGGCTACGACGGGCTGGAGCTGGCATGCGCGGGAGATCATTTCGACATCGATCGCGCGCTGGCCGACGACAAATATTGTTCGGCGCAGCGCGGCAAATTGGAAAAACACGGCCTAAAGGTGTTTGCCATTAGCAACCATCTGACGGGCCAGGCAGTTTGCGACGTTATCGACGAGCGGCACAAATCGATATTGCCCGCCAGTGTGTGGGGCGATGGCAAGCCCGATGGCGTTTGGCGGTGCGCCGCCGAAGCCATGAAAAATACCGCACGCGCCGCCCAAAAGCTCGGCGTGAAAGTCGTCAATGGCTTCACCGGCTCAAGCATTTGGCATTTATTCTACTCCTTCCCGCCGGTGTCGAAAAAAATGATCGACGATGGATTCCGCCTGTTCGCCGAGCGTTGGAATCCGATTCTCGATGTGTTCGGCCAATGTGGCGTTCGCTTCGCGCTGGAAGTGCATCCCAGCGAAATCGCCTTCGATTTTTACACCGCCAAGCGTGCGCTTGCGGCAGTGAATAAGCGCCCGGAATTCGGTTTCAATTTCGATCCCAGCCATTTTTATTGGCAGGGAGTCAACCCGGTCGAATTCATTCGCGCGTTTGCGGATCGCATTTTTCACATGCACGTGAAGGATGCGGCCACGACCCTCGACGGCCGCAGCGGTGTTTTGGGAAGTCATTTGTCCTTTGGCGACCCGCAACGGGGCTGGGATTTTCGCTCTCCGGGGCGCGGCAACGTCAATTTCGAGGAAATCGTCCGGGCGCTAAATCAGATCGGCTACACTGGGCCACTATCCGTCGAATGGGAAGACAGCGGCATGGACCGCGAGCACGGCGCGCGGGAAGCATGCGCGTTTGTGAAGCGGCTCGATTTTGCACCCGGCGGCATAAAATTTGACGCGGCATTCGAGCGGAAATAGTTCGCGATCTGCGAGATCTTGAAATACATTTGATCGGGAGGCGCGACGATTACGGGGCATGCCAACTGGAGACATGAGGCGCAATTATGCGATGGTTCAATTCTTACACCAGATTGCCATTTCGATCGGCACTTGTCGTGGCATCGATTTGTCTAATTTGTGGCGCGTGTAGAACGATCTGGGCTCAAGGTACGAAGGCCGCGACTGCGTCAGATCAAAAAGCAACGCCGCCGGCGGGCATCGAGGTATCGGCAGCCGATCGCGCGGAACTGGAGCGCGATGTTTCGTCGCTGGAAAGCGCGATCAAAGAAATTGCCGCTGGCAAAGATGCCAAAGCGAAATCGCTATTGCCCGATGTGCAAATCTATTCGCAAGCGGTGCGAGGAGCGCTAGACCACAACGAATTCTTTGCGACGGGCGACATCGCCAAGGCTAAGGAACTGCTGAAAGACGGGCGCACGCGGGCCGATCAGTTGGCCAAAGGGGAAGCACCCTGGACGAAGGCAACGGGGCTCGTGGTGCGCGGCTACGTTTCGAAAATCGACGGTTCGGTTCAGCCGTACGGGTTAGTCGTGCCCGAATCGTACGTGCCAGTCGGCGTTTCAAAATATCGGCTCGACGTATGGCTGCACGGGCGGAACGAAAAACTAAGCGAACTGAATTTTTTGGACGAGCGCCGCAAAAAAATCGGCGATTTCCATCCCGACGATACGTTCGTGCTGCACCCCTATGGCCGTTATTGCAACGCGTTCAAATTCGCCGGCGAAATCGACGTGCTGGAAGCGATCGACGCGGTGAAAAAGCAATATCGCATTGACGATGACCGCATTGCCATGCGCGGCTTCTCAATGGGTGGCGCCGGATGCTGGCACTTGGCGGTGCATTACCCAGATCATTGGATGGCTGCAGCGCCCGGGGCGGGCTTCGCCGAAACCGAGCAGTACACAAAAATGTCGGACGATGCGATCGCCGCGTTGCCCGATTGGCAACGTAAACTGTTTCATTGGTACGATTGCCCCGACTGGGCGATGAATCTTTACCACTGCCCAACGATCGCTTACAGCGGCGAAGACGATCCGCAGAAGCAATCGGCCGACATTATGGAAGAGGCCCTGCAGAAAGAGGGACTGGCGCTAAGACGCGTCATCGGCCCGCACACGAAACACGCATATTATCCCGAATCAAAAACGATCATCGACGACGCGCTGGCAAGCATTGCTGACGCGGGAGGCCGCGACCGCAACCCAGCCGTCGTTCACTTTGTTACGTATACACTTCGCTACCCGCGGTTGGCGTGGGTGCAAATCGATGGCTTGGCCGAGCATTGGCAGGAATCTCGCATCGACGCCTCGCTAGCCTCGTCGGCCGATCCGAACATCGATATGGAAACAAAAAACGTGACCGACCTCACGCTGGCGTTTCCGCCAGGCTGGGCGCCGTTCGATGCGGCCAATGAAGTATCGATTACCATCGATAACGAAGAGCTTAGCTTGCCGCGGCCAATGTCGGATCGCTCGTGGAAAGCGCAGCTTTATAAAAACGACCAAGGCGAATGGCAGGTGGGCGCCCGCGAAGAAAAAGGACTGCGCAAGCGCCCCGGTTTGCAAGGCCCCATCGACGATGCGTTTCTCGATTCATTCATATTCGTGAGGCCGAGCGGCAAGTCTGCCAATGAGAAAGTCGAAAAATGGGTGCAAAGCGAAAGCGATCGGGCCATTAAACAGTGGCGCGATCAATTCCGCGGCGAGGCGCGCGTGAAGAAAGACTCCGAGATCACCGATGAGGACGTTGCCTCGTCGAATTTGATTCTGTGGGGCGACGCCACGAGCAACGCCGTCATCAAGCGCATTGCCGATCGGCTGCCGATTCGTTGGGATGGCGATCAAATTGTAGCTGGCGAGCAGAAATTCTCGGCGGCCGACCACGTGCCGCTGTTGATCTATCCCAACCCGCTCAACCCGAAAAAATATGTCGTGCTCAACAGCGGATTTACCTTCCGCGAGGCCGACACCAAGAGCAACGCTTTGCAAGTGCCGCGGCTGCCCGATTGGGCGATCATCGATATCCGCACGCCGCCCGATGCCAATCGTCCCGGCAAAATCGAAGCCGCCGATTTCTTCGGCGAAAAATGGGAGTTGCACCCATCATCCAAGGAAAACGATCGGCGCACGGCAGCACTATCCAACAATCGACGGTGACATCAATCACAAGAGCGATTTGAATTCTTCCACCGTCAAACCTGCCTGGCGAATGATCGAACGCAACGTGCCTTTAGCTACCTCTTTGTGATCAGGGACCGTGATTCGCCGATGTGGCGAGGCGGCTTGCCGCAGCGCCATGTGGCTGCCGCGCTGATGGTCGAGAACATAGCCAATCTTCGCAAGCGCTCTAACTACCTCACGCCCCGAAAGCTGAGGCAAATGGCTCAAAGCACGACCTCCACTACCTCCTCGAACACAGAAGGGGGAACCGGCTCGCCATGTTTTTGCAGACTTTCCAAGTAAACTGCGATCGCCTCTTTGACGTTGGCCAATGCCTCAGCGCGTGTTTTCCCTTGCGAAATGCATCCCGGCAGCGATGGCACTTCCGCGACAAACACGCCATCTTCATCCGGCTCAATCAAAACGCGGTACTGCATTGAAATTCTCCTAGAACCAGCGGTAGTATAGATTACGCTCCAGGACAGCCCATGGTCAAATAATCCCCGAGCGGCCCATCTAAGTGAATGTTACGTGATTGCCGGACGAGTGTAACGCGGCGGATTCCCGTTTTGAGTGGTTTCAGGGCCGAATTGGCTTCCAAACCCTCATGATCTGCGAACCGTGCGAACAAGCATTTGCGGATGGAGCGGTCAAAGATTACCGCGATAAGAAGGTTTGCCCTTCTTGTTTTCAGATACTGGTCGAGACCGGTGTTCCAGAACGCCAGCAGCACTTGCATGTTCTTCAAACGCAAAACGTCACAACAACCATTTGTCCTGAATGCAATGCCGAAGTGCATATATCAACCGGCCGAGACGATCTGCCGATATCGGTGCAGAACATTCATCCGACTCGCAGCGCTGGCGAGCGTGTATAGCTCTTTGCCAGTGTTCGTTGCGTGCGCGCAGATCGAAAATGCTACATCCGAGACACGCCGCACTGGAATGTTCCACCGGTTGTCCGCGAGATTAACCAAATCAAGAAGCAGCAATTCATCGCGTACGATCCCTACTACGAGGATGAAAAAGCCCAGCGCGTCGCCCGCTTTCGGAAAGTGGCAACAGAAGTTTTCAATCGAGAAGCGGCAGGGCAGTACATTCCATGCGTTAACGAACAGTTCAAAGAACTGCTTTGGCTGTTGACCAGCACCGCCGATTTCAAACGCATCGACGCGCGGTTAAGCGATCTCGAAACAGCACTTGCTGCGCCCGCCACGCCAGCAGCAGATCCAATCAAAGGCGCAACGGAGTCGTGCTTGACCCAGTGGTGGGAGCGGCTGGAGTGGGACTACGAGCATCTTAAAAGCGACGATCCCATTCCCGCTGAGATTTTAGAACGCATCAACTCGCCCGAAAAGCTATCGCGCTATCTCACCTCGATCTCCGTCTCCGACATTCCGCGAACCGGCCGCGACAATTGGCTCGAATTCAACATGGCGGTGGCCGATTTAATCCGCTGGATCGTGCGCGACCGTCCGAATGATCCGGCCTTGGATCCTGGCCTCAAGGAAACGCTGCTCGATCTGCTGTTTCGCCATTTTCAAGATCGAGACACCGGTTATTGGGGGCAGCAGTACGTTATCGATGGCCGAGAAGTTTTCGTTCCTGATTTAAGCACCACGTTTCACATCGTTAGTTACCTCCAAGGCCATGTGCCGTACCTAAATAGAATTGTCGCCACGACGTTGGCCGTGAAAGATTTGGATTCTCCCGTTGGCTTAACGTATAAGGCTCAGCATTACAATCATAACTGCGTCGATGCCGTTGAACTTTTCAAGTGGGGCTGGCCGACGGCCACCGATGAGCAGAGAAAAGCTATTGCCGCCGCAATCCAGCAAATGCTCGACCGCTGCCTGGCCGAATCGCTTCAGCCCGATGGCTCGTTCAAGCATTTGGAGGCCGATCAATCGATTGAAGAAGCGACGTACTTTGGCGTCGAGTTTCTGGATCGAATTGGTTTCTTCAATAAAGCCAAACGTTTTTGGACCGACAAAGAATTTCCGCAGGCCGATGAAGTTCGCGAGCGCATTATCGGCTTCATCGAGCGGCATCGAACCACAGGCGCGGCTGGCGGTGGCGACTACAAAACGCTGCTGAATTTGCTGAAAAACAGTCAGCAAAACGACTCTCATTAACCTAGCCAACCTCGCAGTCGTTGACGCTCTGCCGCGCGTTTGTTAGCCTCACTCGGTTGGTTAATTTGCAATGGATCGCGCTCCAAGATTCAGCACAAGCGGATGAAAATCGTAGCGAGAGTTTAATCATGCCACATGAAGTTACTTTAATCACCGGCGATGGCACGGGTCCCGAATTGGCAGATGCTGCCCGCCGATGCATCGATGCCACCGGCGTCAAAATCAATTGGGATATTCAAGAGGCCGGCGTCGATGTCATGGCGCGTACCGGCACGCCGCTTCCCGAAGCCACCATGGAAAGCGTCAAACGCACCAAATGCGCGCTTAAAGCACCAATCACGACGCCGGTGGGTACGGGTTTTCGCAGCATTAACGTCTATTTGCGCCAGGCGCTCGGCTTGTACGCCTGCGTACGGCCGTGCAAACAGTATGCGGGCGTGCGCAGCTTCTTCGACAAGGTCCCCATCGACTTGGTGATCGTTCGCGAGAACACCGAAGACCTCTACGCCGGCGTCGAATTCGAAAGAGGCAAGCCCGAAACCGCCGAGCTTATCAAATTCGTCAACGAAAAATCGACCGGCAACAAAATCAAAACCGGCCCGCAAGAAACCGGCGTCTCCATCAAGCCCATCAGCATTTCCGGCACCGAGCGCATCGTCCGCTACGCATTCGACTATGCCTGCAAAAACGGCCGCAAAAAAGTCACCAGCGTCCACAAAGCCAACATCATGAAGTACAGCGACGGACTGTGGCTGGAAGTCTCGCGGCAAGTGGCGGCCAAGTTTCCCGACATCGAATTCGAAGACCGCATTGTCGATAACATGTGCATGCAATTGGTGCAAAAGCCCGAACTGTACGATGTGCTCGTGCTGCCGAATTTGTACGGCGACGTGCTCAGCGATCTGGCGGCCGGTCTGGTCGGTGGCTTGGGCGTGGCCCCCGGCGCGAACATCGGCCCCGACGGCGCAGTGTTCGAAGCTACACACGGCAGCGCACCGAAATACAAAGGCAAAAACAAGGTGAACCCGACCGCCGTCATTCTTTCCGGCATGCTCATGCTGCGGCACCTGGGCGAAAACGATGCCGCCAATCGCCTGGAAAAAGCTGTGGGCGATGTGATTGTCGAAGGCAAAGATGTTACCTACGACCTCAAACCCAACCGCGACGATCCGACCGCGGTGGGCACGCGCGAAATGGCCAACGCCATCATTCGCAAACTGGCGCGTTGAAATCGGCCCGCACTTGCCTCATGCTCAGCGCCAACGAATTTCGCGAGCTGGTCAGCGGTCGACGCCGAGGGCTGAAAGCAGCTTTCACACGCGGCTTGTTGCGCCTGGCCGAATATCCCTACACGTTCGAAGTCCGCCGCCGCAATCGCGCCTTCGACAGCGGGCGACGGGCGATCCAACGAGTAAACGTTCCAGTCATCAGCGTGGGTAACATCACGCTGGGGGGCACCGGCAAAACGCCCATGGTCGCGTGGTTGGCGCGCTGGTTTCAAAGCCGTGGCATTCGGGTCGCTTTAGTGAGTCGGGGGTATAAGTCTGACGTTGGCCAACAAAACGACGAAGCCCGCGAACTGGCGCAGCAGCTTCCCGGGGTGCCGCACGTGCAAAATCGCGATCGCGCAGCGGCGGCACGCCAAGCAATCGAGCAATGCGGCCCCCAATTGATTCTGCTTGACGATGGGTTTCAGCACCGCCGCTTGGCTCGCGAATTAGATATCGTGCTGCTTGACGCGCTCGCGCCGTTTGGTTTCGACCATGTGTTCCCGCGAGGCATGCTGCGGGAACCACTTGAATGTCTTGCGCGTGCGCACGTTTGCGTGCTCACGCGTGCGAATCTGATTGACGAGAACGAGCGGAATAGCATACGAGGAGCCGTCGAAAAGGTCGCGCCGCACTGCATTTGGGCAGAATGCCGCCATGCGCCGAAATCTTTGGTGGCTGCCGATGGCAAGGAAGAGCCGCTTTCAAATTTGCAAGGTCGTCGCGTGGCGGCATTTTGCGGCTTGGGAAATCCCGCAGGCTTCCGCAAAACCCTTGCGGAGTGCGAATGCGATGTTGTTGCGTGGCGCGAGTTTCCAGATCACCATCATTACAGCCAAGATGACGTGGAAGATTTAAGCCGCTGGGCTGCCAGCCGGGACGCCGAGTTTGTCGTCTGTACCCAAAAAGATCTGGTCAAGCTGAACATTGATTCGCTCGGGCGCATTGCGCTGAGTGCCCTGCGCATCGAAATCGATTTCACGGTGGGGCAAGCCGCATTTGAACAAAGCTTAGAGAGAATTGCGGCGAAAGCAGCCGGGTGATCGGTTAGTAGCTAAGTGAGCGTGGCGTTATGCCATTGAGACGTTCCGCTTACTCAAGCCGCCTCGCACAGCTCTGCATCTTTCAGAATCCCGTGCGGCGTCCAGGTGGCGCCGCTGCGCCGAATTTCTTTGCGAATTTCGAGATTGCGCCGCACCCCGTCTTCGCTCACGTATCTGCGGCTATGCTCCAAATGCACGCACACTGCCCGATACCGCAGGCACTTTGCGCGCACGCCAAAATTCACCAGCCGCTCGCCTAATTCGCGATCCTCGCCGCCGTATTGCATGTTTTCGTTGAATCCGTTCACTGCCACCAGGGCGCTTTTCCAAGTCGAGGCATTGCCGCCGTTCCAGGTTGGGCGCGTCGGATTCAATCGCGCACATACAGCCCCCCAGCGCGTGCCCGCTGCCAGCTTCCACAACTTGCGGCTCCTGGGAATGCCTTGCGCTCGCAGCCATCGCACATCGAGCGCCCGCCCGCTCAGAATATCGTCCCTCGTGATCTGCTGGCTTAGCTTCAACGACAATCGAACGGCGCCTCCCGATAATAAATAGCCCGGCTGAGCGAATGCCGCATGGATGGCCACGAAATCGCGCCGCGGAATGCAATCGCCATCGGTGAATATCAAATAATTCCCCGTCGCTTCACATATCGCCCGGTTCAGAATGGCGCACTTACGAAAACCGAGATCCTCGTGCCAAACATGGCGAATTGTCAGCCCCGTTTCGCGGCGCATGCGTTCGACCGCCGCTCGTGTTTCGAGCCCTGAACCGTCGTCGGCAATCAGCACTTCAAAATCGCGGTGCGTTTGCGCCGAATAGCCCCATAAAACCTTCTCCAGCCAAGCCGGCTGATTGTAGGTACTAATAATGACCGAAACTCGCATCGAAACGCTCTTTATAAATCGCCGATGCGGCCCAGACGGGCAAATCGGCTGCCTTGCCGCGGCATGGTAGCCTCGAGCAAAGGCAACAGCCAACCCCGATTCACCAATCTCTGCCGCTAGCACAGCCGATTACCCTTGCTGTCTTCTGCTAGAGGTGGCTATCCTCCGTCCTGCGCGAAAAAGCATTTTTGCATTAGCTTTATCTGCCGCGGTTCATCGCCCATAGTTCATATTTGATTTTCCTCGCCGGCCGCCCCCATTTCCATGTTTGCTACGCCCGAAATCGCCCTCTCGGTGGTCACCTACCAACGCCCAACAAGTCTGGCGCTGGTGCTCGAGTCGATTGCCGCGCAACAAGGGGTCGATGGCAAAATGGAAGTGGTGGTGACCGACGACGGCTCAACCGACAACACGCCGCAATTAGTCGAAGCCTTCCGCCGCCAAGTCGATTTCCCCGTCAAATTTACGACGCACCCGCACCGGTCGTTTCAAGTCGCTCGGTGCCGCAACGAAGGAGCCGCCGCGACCTCAGCCCCCTACTTGCTGTTCCTCGATGGCGATTGTGTGCTGCCGCCGCACCATGTGCGCACACATTTGGAACAACGCGAGCCCAACGCGGTGTTGGTGGGAGATGTTTGTCGGCTCGAACCTGAGGCTTCTGAGCGCGTCACCGAAGAAACCATTCGCAGCGGCGAATTTTCACAAGTTTTCTCGCCGCGCGAACACCGGCGGCTGCGGCTCTTGGATTGGAAATACCGCTTCTACCGATTTATCCGTCATCCCAACAAGCCGCGCAGTCTGCGTAGCGGCGATTTCGGAATATGGCGAATCGATTTTGAGCGCATCAACGGCTTCGACGAGAACTTTTGCGGCTGGGGTGGCGAAGACGACGATCTCGGCCTGCGGTTGCGCCGCGCCAAAGTGCGCTCGAAATCATTCTTACGGTGGACCTACTCGTACCACCTTTGGCACCCGATCGAAGCAAGCAAACCCGACCAACCAAGCTTGGCCGCCAATGCGCAATACATGCGGCGCAAGGGACGGCTCGTGCGCTGCCGAAACGGGCTTGTAAAGCGTGATTGGAGCGACATGGCCGTGCAAATCGTCGGCCGGCCACGTCAGCCGAAATTAGTCGATCGCATGCTCGCCGGTCGAATCAACGCAAATTCGCGCTCGCTGGATTCCAAAAGGCAGGCCCCCGAAGTCGAATTGCTTTTTCTCCCTGGCGATGGCGAGTTCAGCGGCGCGGCGCAGTGTAACGTGTTGGTCGCGCTTGCCGATTCTCCGAGATTGGACGAAGCTGCTTTGCAGGCGCACATCGTCGTCGCCCCGCGATCGCTTCCCGATGCGCCCGATGTGCTTCAGTTTAATCTTAATCAATGGGACGAGGCGTTGCGGGCGGTTGCCTAAAACGCGGAAGGCACAAAAGGCAGACGGCAGAAGAACATCGCGTTGGCGAACGAGCCTGTTTCCCTATCTCAACGCGGCGGCGACACCTCAATCGCGTTTACCAACTGCTCGCCGTCAACCATGAGCAGCATCGCCGACTGCTGCGCCACCTGCTTGCAGTAAAAGCTTGAGCAGCGGCCGCGCAGCCGCACCGCGCTTGATTGCAGATCGACTTCCAAGTCCTGAATGCCGCCGTTGGTTTGCCGTAAAATCGCGCGCCGAATGCTAGCCAGTTTTCTGACGGCGCGCTCGGCGAACACACGATCGCATCCAGGCAATGTCGCCTGCTTCACCGCGGCGCGAGCATCAGGAGAAGTAGTCGTTTCGGGCGTCATCGAAGTGCCTCCTGCTTCCGAACAACGCATGGGTTGCATGCGTCGCCCATCGCCTGTGAAGTTTTGCCTGCCGAAAATCGCGTCCTGCCGATTTACGACAACCAAGGTCCTAGAGTTCGGTCGGGTGGCGAACAGCTGCGATCCCCCAACCCCAGCAATCACGATGTGCCAAGCGACCGGCACTCAGAGGTGAATTTCAATCTAGGCCGTTGGTCGATTTACTGTCAATGGCGCTTTTGCGCATTTTACTTGCGCTATGTAGATGAAATCTTTGCGCCGTAATCCCAGCAAATTCTGAATCGTAGGAAACCAGTCGCACAATTCCCCAGCGCTAGCACTAGCAGCATGCATCGACGTTAATTTCACGTCGATCGACCGCGCTACTTCGCACACTGCCAATTTTCTGGATTGCCAATCATATCGGGTGCGATGTCTTCATTTTGCATTCCGCATTGCATCTTCGCGGCCGATCCTCACTTCACCTTGCCCACTTTCTTCAAGTGAGCAATCACTTCGTCGGCCAGCGTCTCGGCGCTTTTACTGCTAGCGTCGAGGAGCAGTTCTGGCTTTTCGGGCGCTTCGTACGGGTCGTCGATGCCAGTAAAGCCCTTCAACTCGCCTGCCCGAGCTTTTTTGTACAAGCCTTTGGGATCGCGTTTTTCGCAGACTTCAATTGGCGCATCGACGAACACCTCGATGAAATCGCCCGGCTTCAACCGGGCACGCACCGCGTCGCGATCGCGCCGATAGGGACTGATGAACGCGGTTAGCGCCACGATGCCGGCTGAGCAGAATAGCTCCGCGACCGCGCCGATGCGGCGAATATTTTCTTCCCGGTCTTGGGCGGAGAAACCCAACCCAAACCGTTTGGCGAATTCCTCGCCATGCCGCTCCTTCAATAGCGCCGGCGAGGCGTTCAAACCGTGCCGCACATTGTCGCCATCAAGCACGAAGCTACGCACCCCCATCGAATGGAGCTTGTGATCAACTAGGTTGCTGATCGTGCTTTTGCCACAGGCGCTTAAGCCGGTGAACCAAACGACGCATCCCTTGTGCTTGTTGAGGCCTTCGCGCTCCTCGCGGCCAACACTGTGCTCGTGCCAATGAACGTGAACTTTTTCGTCAGACATAGCGTGCGGAACTCCTCATGCGGAAACTCTCGGGCGTGTGAAACCGACGATCATATCGGACCAGCCTAAGCGACCGCAAGACCGCAAGCACTTTACCTTTTGCGATAATCGTGGACCGCTCGGGCAGCTACAGCCACACGTCAAACGCCCTCACTGGTAGTATCGTGCTCATCAAGGTCGGGTGAAGCAGATTCGCCTGTGCCTGTTGCAACACCCGGATACGCCAGACGAACAAACCAATCGGTCGTGAAAAATAGAAATCCGCCCGAAATAATCGTCGTCGCCGGCATGGCAAACGATTTCAGGAACATGTAGAAGAATTCCTCAGAATCATGAAAATCGCGCAGGTGCGGAATACTGCTGGGAACCATCAAAATGCCGACGGATATGCACACCATTCCAATCACTTTCAAAATGATCTCAAATAAACTCGCTGGTTGCGGAAGTTGGTTCTCAGAGGCGAGTTTGCCAGAAGAAGATGCTTTCACGAGCCGCTCGCATGACAAGAATAATACGAGCCCAACGGCAATGCCGGTAATTTGCGTTCCGACGGCAAAGACAAATGCACCTTCGATTAGTTGGAAGAGACTTAACCGCGGAGCGTCTGGCGCCGTGACTAACGCTAGCGCGATACCACTTGGCAACCGGGCCGTCTGATAGGCAATGTGCCACACGCCGAGCGCTTTTAAAGTTGCGATCAACGCTCCATCAGAGGTTAGTGTGTTGGTGCGGCCGACCCCGTTTTCTGCATCGACAGGCATGTACGCCCTATTTACCACCCAGTCAGTCTTCAAGTACAAAACGCATCCAATTAAGAACGTCATCAGCGGGAATGACCAACTCTGGAGAATCAAGTTGAAATTCGAGACGTAAGCAATCTTGCCTTCCACCTGTCTAAAAAAACTGATCCCGGCGGGTGTGGAAATCAAGCCGATAAGTGCCAGGCAGCAGCCGATTGCTTTCAGAAGCACGTCGAAAAGTTCTTCGCGTTTCATAGTTCACATTCGCAAGTGACTGTGAAATTCTGTCTGCATCTGTTCACATCCGCGCAATCCGCGGTTGTCCCGAGCATTTGAAAATGCCTACCACCAAAAGGGCATGATCGGCGGCAGGGGTGAATAGTTGTATTGCCGCGGGCTGTAGTGGCTTTGGAACTGGCCGTATTGGGCCGCTTCGCCGCTGGCGGCGTTTTGGCGCACTTCGCTCGAGGCAGTTTGCAACTGCTGCGAAATTTGCAGCTTATTTTCGCGGCCGGTGTTGAACACGGCGCGCTGCTGATCTAAGTACATCCGCTGGGCGCGAATATTGTCGAGTACATCTTCGATTTCGGCGGCTGTCATTTTAGTAACATCGCGCACACCGAGCTTCTTGAGAAATTCTTTGCGATAGCCGTCGGCCATGACTTGCAAGTTCTGCGCAAGCCACTCGCGCACTTCGGAAGCATCGCTTCCCAACAGCAATTTGAGCTTGGCATCCCACTGGTCGAGAAACCCATTAAGCTCGCTGGCCGGCATGTTTTGCACTTGGGCCGCAAGCTTGGCCTTGATTTGCTCGATCTGCGCAGGCGTATAGACCACTTGCATCGAGAGCCACTGGCTAAATTCCTGGCCGACTTTTTTCCAGCGGTCGCTGGTTAGAATTTGTTCCTTTTCGGCGGAATCGGAAGCGGCGATTGACGCGGCCATTGCAATCGCTGCAGTGGCAAATGTCAAAAATGTCAGAGCGAAGAAAATCTTCCCGTGCCGATTAAATAATTTCGTAATGCGTTTTTGCATGGCTTTCATTGCCAAATAATCGTGACATTATGCAACCAGTGCGCCAACACCAGCCGCGGCAGCTCGCGCGTCATCGAGTACACGATTCCGTAAAACGCGCCGATCGTAAATAGAATAAGCGTCGAAGCCAACGGATAACCATGCATTGTAGCGAACATCGCGGCGGACACGATAACTGGCAAAGCGGTTCCACCGATGAGCGATTGCAACTTCGCCTGCAGATATGCCCGGTAGAGCACTTCTTCGTAAATGACGGTGAAAAGCATCAGTGCACTATAGCCGGCTCGCGTTCCGTCGCTCGAGAACAGCACGAGCGCGGTATCCACCCGATGCGTAATACCGATCTGCGCCAAAACGGCAGCAATCAACATGCGAAGCATCCTCGCGGCCAGAAAAATGACGACTCCGAAGGCCAACTCCCAATGCCAAGCGATTTTTTTCATCGCGACCGGTTGCGGAACGATTTTGTTGCACCGCAGCAGAATCCATAGAATTAGCGAAAGGCCAATTGTGCGCGGCGCCGAATATAAGGCGTCGTAAACCAGATACGATGAATCAACGACTATGCGACGCTCATCCAACGGCACGGTCGCATTGTAATAAATGTGCGGGGCCCAAAAGGCCAGCACAACCGCGATGAATTCAACCCAATCCCAAACCCGGCCGAGTTGTAGCTCAGGTGCCTCGGTTTCTAGTTCTTCATCGTCGCCGTCGCTGTCTTCGTCGGAGGGCTGTTCAGCGGCGATTTTTTCTGCCTGCGTCAAACTCTTTTGGCAATTCCAGCAGATCTCGAATTTCGCCGGATTGCGCTCGCCGCAATGTTTGCAGACCAATTCGAAATGGTCCGGCGCGGTAGACATGCAGAGTGGCCCCCAGAAAAGTTGCACTGCTAGTGCCCATCAATATAGGCACCTGGGCGAACAGGTCAAATGAATGTCCACAGATCGCAGGCGATTCCTGTGATTACGCCCGCGTAAACGCCAAATGCCGCTGCCAGTGGTCGTCGTCGGTATGAGGAAAATCGCTGCGCACATGAACGCCGCGGGTTTCTTCGCGCACAGCGCCGCGCCGATCATCAGCCGCGACACCTCGAGCATGTTTTGCAATTCCCAGCCCTTGGGATCATTGAACTGCCGCGGCAACACATAGCTGCACCAGCGGTCGATATCGTCCACCGCATCGGTCAAGCGGGCCGCGTCGCGGCGCACGCCGCACGCCCGCCACATAAGCGCCTTGAGCGAGTTGCGGATGTCGGATAAATCGAGCGGTTCGCCGCCATCGATCTTCACCGGATTTTCCAGCGGCAGCACCTGGAACGTATCGGGCACTTTGATGGCCGCGGCCGATGCGCCCTCGCCGGCATGCATGCCGAACACCAAGCCTTCGAGCAAACTGTTGGAGGCCAGGCGATTGGCGCCGTGCAGGCCGCTGGAAGTGACTTCACCCGCGGCCCATAATCCCGGCACGGTCGTGCGGCCGTCGATATCGACCGTCACGCCGCCGATCATGTAATGCGCGCCGGGCGCACCGGAATGGGATCGCGCGTGATGTCGAGCCCGAACTCGGCGCAAATGGCGGCCATGCCGGGGAAGCGCGAGCGCACCGTGGCAGGATCCAAGTGGCTCATATCTAGATACACGTTGGGGTGGCGCGTTTTTTCCATCTGCGAAACGATGGCGCGGCTGACCACGTCGCGCGGGGCCAATTCGGCGCGCTGGTCGTATTCGGGCATGAAGCGGCATCCGGCGCGATCGATCAGGCGTCCGCCTGCACCGCGCATGGCTTCGGTGATCAGATTGCGGCTGGAACCGGCAATATAGAGCACCGTGGGGTGAAATTGCATGAACTCCATATCGCGCAGCTCGGCCCCCGCGCGCCAGGCAATGGCCAAACCATCGCCGGTGGCCACTTCGGGATTTGTGGTTTCGCGAAAGACTTGTCCGCAGCCGCCGGTACACAGAATGGTTTGCTTGGCCCACACCAGCGTTTTGCCATGATGCGCATGCCACACCAGCGCGCCTCGGCATGCACCTTCGTGCGTTAGCAGATCGACCGTGAAGGTGTTTTGCCAGACTTGCACGTTGGCCAGGCCGGCGGTGTGCTCAATAACCGCGCGCATGACCTCCTTGCCGGTGGCATCGCCTAGCGCGTGCACAATGCGGTCGCGGCTGTGGCCCCCTTCGCGCCCAAGTGCGAGTTCGCCCGACTCCAAATCGAATTTCGTGCCCCAGTTGATAAGTTCATGAATGCGCTCGGGGGCATCGTGCACCACCATTTCGACCACTGTTCGATCGCACAAATTGCCGCCGGCCGTGAGCGTGTCGGCCACGTGATCTTCGAAGCGATCTTCGGGATCGATTACGCCCGCAATGCCTCCCTGAGCGTAGGCGCTATTCGATTGCCGCAGCGATTCTTTGGTAATCACTAGCACCGACAGGCGCGGGTCGATGGCGTTGGCCGCCCGCAGGCCAGCCAGTCCGCCGCCGATGATAAGCACGTCGGCGAAATGGTGCGGCACGCGCTTGGGATGAAACGCGGCAAGGTAGCGGGGAGAATCCATGGAAGGCCGAAGGCAAAAGGCAGGCTGCAAAAAGCTCGATTATATTCTGCCTTCTGCGTTCTGCCTTCTGCTTTTTTTGCCGTGAGACGATTAAATAACCCGCCCGAGATCAATTCCCTCCCTGATTCACCCCCTGACTGTAGGCCTTGAACTGCTCGATGTATTCCGGCGGCGGCGTGGTCCGGCGGCCGCTGGCCATGCCGCGCTGGCCGTCGCTGGTAAGGCCGGTGTTCATGCGGCTGGTTGTAGCCGGCCGCAATCCCAAGCTGCGCAGGGCGTCTTCGGCCTGGCGGCGATCTTGATCGTTGGGATTGTTTTTGGCCGCGGCGCGTAGGCGCTGTTCCTGGCGGTCGATGAATTGCTGCGCTTCGTCGCGCGTCCAGCCGAGGTCTTTGAGCAGTTGATCGCCATCTTTGCCGCCTTTTACTGCTTGCTTCAAACGATCGAGCGCTAATTCAGTTGCTTTTTTGGCGTACGACAAGTTGGGATCGTCGGGTGTGGTTTCGTATTTTCCCATGCCCGGATCTTCGCCGTTCCAATTGCTTCCTTCGGCCGGGCCGCCCATGTTGGGGTTGGCATTTTGCGGCTGGTTGCCGCTAGGCCGCGGCCGACTATTGCCGGCATGGCTGCCTGGTTGCTGGCCGCTTCCCGATTGAGAGCTTGAATCATCGCCGCCTGACTGATTGCTGTTGTTTTGCCCTTGTTGACTGCCGCCCGATTTGTCGCCGGTCTGATGATCTTTGTCGCCCGATTTATTGTCCGCACCTTTATTATTTTCCGAGTTCTTGGCTCCCGATTGTTTTGCGCTCGACTTTTGCTCGCCCGGCTTCTGACCTTGGCCGGGCTGATTTCCCTGCTGGCCGCTTGCGCCGCCATTGGCTTGATCGCTCGATTGGTTTTGATCGCCACCAGAAGGATTGCCCGATTGTCCGGAATCGCTTGAGGGCTTGGACGACGAGCCGCTTTTGCCGCTTTGCGCTTTTTGATCGCCCGCATGGCCGGTGGGATGATCGGATGGCGTATTGCCGCCGGCTTGGTCGGAAGTATCGCCTTGCCCGGGAGAGTTCGAATGGCCGCCACCTTGATCGGCCGCAGTGTTTTCGCCGCTAGAGCCGGTGCCGGGGCTCTTGGAGGGCTGACCGCTCCCTTTGCCGCCGCCCCCCGAACGGTCGCCTTGCTCCTGACCTTGCGAATCGGATTCGTGGCGGCTGGTGCTTTGCGATTGGCCGTCGCCTTGCTGGTCGCTCGGCTTACTGCCTTGGCCCGGCTGCTTATTGCGGGCTTGTGCTTGCTGCTGGCTATTGGGAGAACCTTTATTGTCGGCATTGTTCGGCTGGCCTTGGCCGGGGTTGCCCTGTTGCTGTTCGGGATTGCCGCTGCCTTGTTGCGGCTGCTGGCCCCCTTGCGACTGCTGGCCTTGTTGCGATTGATTCTGCTGTTGGTTCTGCTGATTGCTCTGTTGAGATTGGGAAGGCTGATTGGCTTGGCTGCTGTTCTCGGACTGCGGCTGCTGTTGCTGCATATCTTGAGCGCGATTGTCGGGCGACGGCTGCTGCCCGGACTGCTGTTGATTTTGTTGTTGCTGATCGGATTGCATTGCGCCTGTTGATTCTGCGGCTGCTGTTGCTGGTCTTGTTGATTCTGGTTTTGCTGGGGTTGATTTTGTTGGGGCTCGTTGCCTTGCGGGTTTTGCTTTTGCCCGTTGGAGTTTTGTTGCTGCTGGTTTGAATTCTGCTGATTGCCGGGTTGCTGGCCGAGTTGGTTTGGCTGGCCGTTTTTGTTCTGCTGATCGCCCGGCTGGTTTTGCTGCTTGTCTTGCGGTTGTTGATTCCCAGGCGCATTGGCCTGCTGTTGTTTATCGCCGGGCATCGGCTGGTTACCCTGTTTGGGCTGATTATCTTGCGCCTTTTGATTGGCCTGCGCTTGCCGATTGCCTTGCGCTTGCGGATCGCCTTTGCCTTGGCGATCGCCGTTGGCCTGCGCGCTAGTATCGGTCTGCGAGTTTTTGTCTCCAGCATTTGAATTCTTATCGGCGGCTTCCGCGTTCACGCCGCCCGGTTGAGCGTTCTGGTCGCCGGATTGTGAGTTTTTGTCGCTGGCCTGATTCTTGTCGCCAGGATTGGAATTCTTGTCGGCCGTCGCTGAATTCTTATCACCCGATGGTGATTTCTGATCATCGGTGGGAGATTTTTGCTCTTCGGTCGGATATTTATCTTCGGTGGGTTGCGACTGCTGGCCAGCGGACGACTGCGATTGCGAGCCTGGCGCGCTACCCGCCGGACCCGGCTGATTTCCTTGCGGGGCACTTGGCGGCATTTCGTTTTGTTGAGCTGGCTGATCGCTTGGTTGCGAACCGTTTTGCTGGGTGGCGCTGCGATTTTGTTTTTCGAGCGTTTTCAAAATGCGTTCGATCCCTTTGCCATCGTCGCTGCCGTCGGCTGGCGCGGGGCTAGAATTTTCACCAGATCCTTCGCGGCCGCTGCTGCCCTTTTGCCCCGCCTTGCCCTGGCCCTTCGCTTGGCCGCTTCCCGGTTGGCCGCTAGCGCTTTGCGAATCGCTCGATTGAGCATCGCTGGAACCATCGCCGGCTTGCGATTGTCCGTTTTGCGAGCTTCCATTTTGGCCGCCCTGCTGAGTCGCGCCAGGCTGGCCATTTTGCTGGTTGCCACTGGGTTGCATTCCGCTATTCGATTGACCGTTTTGCTGTCCCGGCATCGATTGCGACGAGTTATCGGGCGAAGAATTCCCCTGGGCGGAATTATTTGAGGAATTGCCCTGCGCCGAACTGTTCTGTGACGAACTGCCTTGCGACGATCCGCCTTGCTGCGAGGAATCGCCGCCCGACGAACTACGGCCGGCGGAATTCTGCTGCGATGAATTTTGTTGTGACGAATTGTTTTGGGCTGAGTTAATCTGCGCCTGGTTGCCTTGCGGCGACGAGTTATTTTGCTGCGAGCCGTCGCCCCCTTGCGACGAATCGCCCGACTGCGAACTGCCCTTGCCCTGCTGATTGTTGTTTGCGCCCGATTGATTGCCGCGCGATTTCGAACTGTTTTGGCCCCCCGATTGTTGATTGCCCGATTGCCCGCCAGTCGGCGATTGGTTTTGCTGGCCTTGAGTGTTGTCGTTGCCGCTGTCGCTTGTGGCGCTATTGGAATTCTGCTGACTGTTGCTGCCGCCTGAATTCGATTTTCCGCCGCTCGATTTGCTCGACTTGCCGCTGGAATTGTTGCCGGAATTCTTCGACAAGCCGCCGTTGTTGTCGCCCGATTGGTTTTCAGACTGATTACCGCCGTCTTGGCTGGAGTTTTGCCCTTGGCCTTGTCCACCGCCGGCCTGCTGATCTTCAAGGGGCTTTTGGTTCGCGTCCCCTTGGTTGTTCGACTGGCCGCCCGTGCGCGATTGATTGTTGTTGGCTTTCTGGTCTTTACCCGGCGGCTGATTTTTATCTCCCTGACCGTTCCCCTGCTTTGCACCGCCGGTCTGATTCTTGGCATCGGGCTGCTTCTGGTTTTTAGGCGAGTTGCCACCGGCGTTCTTTTGATCGTTCGGCTGCGCCGGATTTGCCTGATGCCGCGGATTGACCGGCTCGGGCGCAACAATGCGAATGCGGCGATCAGGAGTATCCGTTTCGTTTGCATCGGGAGTTTTGTTATCGAATGCCACCGCTTGGTAGCGCACGACGTCTCCCGCTTTCAAACCCAATTTCGCCGGCACAAATTCATACCTGGCCACAAACGGACCGGCATGCGGCGATTGCTTGAGCTGTTCGCTATTGGCCGCATCGAGCAATTCCGCTCCGCCGGAAATTAAATGCAGCACCACGCTCGAAAGGGCGAAATCGGGATCGGCCGCTCGCACCTCAAGCGTTGTTTGCCCATTGAGCGGCACGGCAATTTCTTCCTGCGCGGCGCGAGGAATGCAACTTCCGGCGGCAGGTCGGGCACCACTTCAATGTGTTGCTTCACAGGCTCTGGGTTTTCGACACCCTGATCATTGATGAACAGCAGTTGATAACTGTCGAACAGCGGGCCCGTGCGATCGTGATTCATCGAGAGCGCGAAGGTAATCGTGGCATTCTGGCCATTCACCTTCAGGCCGCGATCGGCCTTGCCATCGCAATTGAAATCGACCGAGGCCGAGCGAATGGGCTGGTTGGCTGCCGCGTGCAGCGTGACTTGAGTGCCTTCGATCGCCTTCAAATCGCCGCGCCGCTTGATACTGATCGGGTCCATGCCTGTGTAGGCTGGGTATTTATAATCGACGCTTTCGACCACAATGGCCGGCGTGGCGACGGCGGTAATGCGGAAGGTTTTGCTAATGGCATCGCCGGCCACAATCCGGTAGTCCATATCTTGCTGTACGCCGCCGTCGCCTTCCGGCAGGCTCGCCGTGTAGCGATAACCCTCGGCAGGGGCGCTCATCGCGATCGCACAATCGACCGCTTGATGATCGGCGGTGGTATACAAGAGCTTGGCCTCTTCGCCGCCGGCCAAGCCGACAATTTCAGCGCTCACTTTCACCGGCTGGCCACGAAATGCATTGGCGGTGCCGGGTTGAACTTCGTCGATTGTTACGCGGGCTGGCGCAGGCAAATCCGCCCAGGGCATCACCGCGCGAGCGACGCTCGTCAGCGGGTTCTTTGGCGAGAAGATGAAATAGAGCGCGAAGGCCGCCATCAAAGCTACCAGTGCGTAGCCGATGTGAATCAGCCGCGAGCGATCGACCGCTGTCTCGATGGGCACTTGCACCAAGCCGGTGGCGGCTTGTTCTTCCAAGGCGCTATAAACCAACTGCGGCACGTGAGTGCGCTCCCGCCGGAAGAGCAGAAAATTGATCAGGCTGTTTTTCAGCGACGGCTTGGTGCGCTCGATGGCATGCGCGGCATATATGGGATTTACGCGGCCAATGATCGCAGGCAAAACAGTGGCGCAACGAGGAATGCCGCGCCGCGAAATATCCCAAAAAGCAAATCAGCCGGTCCGTGAATCCGAGGCCGCCGCGAATCACCCAATGGTCCAACAAGGCGACCAGGAGAAAGAATGCAACAGTTACGACCGCAAGCAACAGTAGTCCGCCGGCAATTTCAACCGATTTCACATCGCGCCGCGTGCGGCGAAGCTGCACATCGATGAACTGGCCGTAGTCGACCAGCTTGCCGGAAGCGTTCTTCCGCAGGCCCGCGCGGAGCCGAACCCGATTCGTGTGCAATTCCCGTGGCCACGTTCTGCTCCGGTTTAGGTGTCTAAACTGGCTGGGTGTCTAAGCGTCTGTGGTAACTGGCAATCGACATACCCAGGGCGGCAGACATCGAGCCGCTTAGACCCCCAGTATTATAGACGCTAAGGGGTGCGAATTTGATCCCTGTTCTCGAGAATCATTCCGCCAAACTGTGGAATGGCTGCTTGACTTGGGCTGGCCCGGCTCTTCCAATGTCATACAGAATTGTGCGTCAAAAAATCACCCATTATTGGGTGTTTCAGCATCAATTTCACAGGAGATTGGCCATGAAAACTCGATCGACGATCGTGCTGGGCGTTGTGGTTGCACTGGCTGGATTGATTGCCGGATCGCTTTGGGCGGCTGATAAAGACGCTGCATCCACAAAATTAAGCACCAAAGGGGTTAAGTGCCCGGTGTCGGGCGAGGCAATCGACCCGTCCGTTTCCACCACCTTCGAAAAGGGGAAAGTCTATTTCTGCTGCGATAAGTGCCCAGCGGCGTTCCAGAAGGATCCGTCGAAGTATGCCGCCAAAGCGGCACCTACAAATGGTCCAAACCGACCAGTTGAAGGAAGTCGCCTGCCCGTTCACCGGCAAGCCGCTGAATCCCGAAACGGCGATTGACGTGGGTGGTGTGAAAGTTGCCTTCTGCTGCAACAACTGCAAGGCGAAGGCCGAAAAGGCGAAAGGCGACGAACAGATTTCGCTTGTGTTCAAAGACGTTTCCAAAGGCTTTAAGCCGACAAGCGAAGTGAAGTAGCCATGAACGACGAGTGGTGATCGAAGGAAGTGAAGGCGGACAAGTTTGCTGCCTTCGTTGCCCTTTGTTCATCGCTCAACGTTTCTCCAGCAGCAGCTCCAAATAGCTCCTTCGTTCGTTTTGCTCCAGCCCGAGTGCTGCCGCCAAACCGGCGATGCTCGCTTTGGCTTGCTCGATTTCGTCGGGTTCGCCCAAGTCGCCAATCGATATTTCCAATTCCGCAAACCATCCCAAGCCGGCCACGTCGTCCAGCGCCACTTCAATCTGCCGGCCATTCCAAGCGGCCTCAAATTCTCGCGCGACTTGCGTACCTCGGCTACCGGCCGAAAGCCAAGGGCGACTAGCATTTCGGCGAATTGCGCTGCGGTGGTTTCGTCTGAACCCAGCGGGAGTTCCAATTCCCGGCGACTTTTGGTCGTTTGGTCAAGCTTGGGCCCCTTATACGTGACAAAACTCGCTCGGCCGACGCGCCGAATGCGCAGTGCCTCGTCGGTCTGAGCAAAATCGCGAGCTGGATGATTGAAATACTGGTCGGCCTGCTCGACTTGTCCCAGTTCTTTTGCCCCCAAGCTCCGCAGCCGCTCTTCGAGCGCCGTCCTATCGGCAATCGCGAATTTTTGCTCGATTTCGTAGTGCATAAGCATGTTAAGTGGGGTTGATTAAGCTGCAGGCCGCTTGTGGTTACAATTTAACAGTGTCGCATGCTAAAGTTGATTTGAAGCATTTCGAATTTGATTCTCGGCTGTCAAGTTTCAGGTCTTCCAACAAGAAACTCTCGGGAGCTTTTGAGCCATATCCACTTTTTACCCTGATTCCTATCCTCAGCTACCTAATCGTCCATGCCTGTCAATAAACCTATCAATCCATCCCACGCGCCGAAACAGCAACCCATTCCGAAGGCGCTTATTATCAGCGCCTGCGTATTGGCGTTTGTGTTGTGGCTCTTGTTTTTCCGCGAAGGCACCGCGCCGGTAAAGCAGGGAGCCGATCACTATGGGGTGAATTTGCCGCTGTCGAACATCGATTTGCAGCCACTTACCGGCGCTACCGCCCCAATTACTCCCAAAGATATTCACGGCAAGGTCGTCTTCGATAAATTTCTGGGGCACATGGTGTGAACCATGCCTGAACGAATTCCCGCACATGGTCGAGCTGTGGGATAAATATCGCGGTAATCCGGATTTGCTGTTTCTCTCGGTTTCGAGCACGAACGAAGATAACGAAAATGTTCCGCTCTTGCGTGACGCGACAGAAAAGTTTTTGCAGCAGAAGAGCACGAACATGCGCGCCACCACGTCCATGGTGGCCGATGCTTTACCGTGGCGGATCGGTCAGCGACGTGGTGTTTCAGAGGAAACGGTTCTGCGTATCGAACGACGCTCCTATCGTAATCCGCGTGGCAGTCATCGGAGCCGTCTTGGACCGGCTATTCTTCCGGCGACGAGATGCAAATGGAACAGGAAATCTCCCGGAGCGGCTGGAGGAGGTGCAGAAGAGTAAGGAATCGGCGAAAAGGACTAGCGGCAACAAACCAAAAGCGACAAACCCGAGGGTA
>CAWGBP010000050.1:0-128622 GCA_963820835.1 Pirellulales bacterium
CTGGTTTTCCGCGATAGTTGCGAAACCAGCATTTTGCGGGCTTCGGCGGGTTTGGAGTGGAGCGAATGGCTGCAACGCCTGCGGCGTATCGCATAAACACGACGACCCCGCGCAAGGGACGTTCCCACGCGCGAGGTCTAAATTAGTTTGATGTTTTTTCTAGAAGGATATTTCAAAACCGCCTCAGCAAAGGGGACAGTCCCCGGCAGTTTTGAAACAGCTTCTACGCCGTCCAGGCTCGGCGGGAGCTTCGCGCTCTCGGGGTTACTTTACGTTGAAGTTGTAATTCGGGTTGTGGACGTCGAAATCGGCGTCGGTTAAGCCCGGGTTCACTTGCAAGTTCATGTAGGTGTATTCTTCGAGCAGGACCGGTTTTCCGCCGGGCTCGGTCGGCCAATCGTAGGCTTCGTAACGAATGGGCAATTGCAGTTGGTTATCGATGTAAATTAGGGCTTTGTTAAATAGGAATGTGCGCCGCGGAGTGGGGTGAATTACTTCAATTACCGTGCAGGGACGGCCGTTGACCTTGGCGTTTTCGAAGTTTTTCACATCGCATTCGCCGTACTGCATATCGTGCTGGCCGACCTCGATGAGCCGGCGCGTTAGGTTCGATATGCCGAGTTCCGTTAGCGGGTAACGCTGGCCTTGCATGGCGGTGCGCTGGTGGGCGAAATTTGAACCGTGCCGAATTTACCCCGCAGCGTTCCCGGCGGAGCATGGGCAAACATTTTGTCGTTGTTCTGCCCTTCGACGAATAAGCACTCTTGGCCCTTGACTTTCTCGGGGGCCAGGAACGACATATAGACGCTGAAGGGATGGTTGCGAACTTTGATGATGGCATATTCGGGATCGCCGAGTTTGCCATCGATTTGCTCGCGCTTTTCGATGGTGGCGGAGTAATCTTTGACGTTCTGTTCGATGTTTTGCTGAATTTTGGCGGCCCATTCCATAGCCGGCGCAAGGGGATGCTGCGAGATTGCCGGCTGCTGCGGGGAAAGCTGCGGTGGCGCAAATTGTTGCGGCGCGGCTTGCTGCGGGGCAACCGCGGAGGTGTAGACTCCGGGAGTGCCGGGCGCCTGCGCAAGCGCGGAATTCGCCGCGTAAGTCGTGAGAGCAAATGCGGCGGCTGCTACGAAGGCAAACGTCGTCGGGCTTTTGAGACGTCGCAAATCTGGAAGCAAATGGGTCAGCGTTTGGGCTGGTTGCAAACCAAGCATTGATTCACTCCATGAATTGTGGCAAGGGAGGAAGCAGCCAGTGGCGGGTATTTTCCTGACCGTTTGCCGGTCCTTGCTGCCCTTCACTTGGAAGGCAGCACTTCCATTGCTGCCGTGTGCGGGAGGTGCAAGTTTTATACCGACTGACCGTTTGAGTCGAGGCGAGTTGCCGGCCGCAGTGGTTCGCGCCGCAAAGCCGTAATTCAGCGAGCGAATTGGCGGTTTAGCGAATTTTTGCAGGGCAGCTAGCCTTCGACTATCCATCTTCTTATCGCCCGGCGAGCTAGCAAGAATTACACGCATTGCAAATCGCATCGCCGGTTGCCTAACCCGATTGACGCTGGCCAACGGGCGATTCGGCATAATCGGTTTGAACCGACCGGGAGCGTGGGCCGCTCGTGTAACGTTTGCGCGGTCGTTAAACTCGGAAGTGCGAGGCGGGGTGAAATTGGAGTTTTGCGTGCGAGGATCGCTAGCGACAACCCGAAGCTTGCGCGTCGGGTTAATATGTGAATATGAATTTGCATCCGCAGATTGCAACCATTGTTTCTCAGCCATTCCAGCAGAATAGCTACGTGGCGTGGCTGGAAGGACGAACTGATTGCATTGTGATAGATCCCGGATTTGATCCCGAGAGCATTATTGCGCTGATTGAAAAACGCGGGCTGACGCCGGCCGCGCTGTTGATCACTCACGGCCACAGCGACCATATCGCCGGCAACGCGGCGCTCAAGGAGCGCTGGCCGGAGTGCCCGATTGTGATTGGAATTAATGAGGCGGATAAATTGATCAACCCGGCGCGGAATTTATCGGCCAAGTTTGGCGCGGCGCTTCGCAGCCCGCCTGCGGATCGGATGGTTGATGAGGGGGACACGATCGAATACGCGGGGTTCAAATTGGAAGTGCGCGAAATTCCCGGTCATTCATCGGGGCATATCGTTTTTGTGTGGCGGGAACATGATCGGCCGATCGTTTTTGGAGGGGACGTACTTTTCGCGGGGAGCATCGGCCGCACCGATTTTCCAGACGGCGATTTCGATCGGCTAGCTGCCGGCATTCGCGACAAGCTGTTCACATTGCCCGACGCAACAGTCGTCCTTTCAGGCCACGGTCCGGCGACGACTGTCGGTGAGGAAAAACGAACGAATCCATTCGTGGGCGAGTCGTGATTGGTATTCGCTGCTATTGCGCCGCGTTGGAGACATTTGTTTCGCGCACTTCGTCGGGCACCGCGGCGCTTTCGAGAATGGCCGGGAATTGGAGCACGAAGCGGCTGCCGCGGCCTGATTCGCTTTCGACGAGAATGCGGCCGCCATGCTCTTTGAGAATTTTTTGGCTCACCGGCAAGCCCAGGCCTGTGCCGCGCGAGCCTTTGCCTGAAACGAATAGCTGGAAGATGTACGGCATTTGGTCGGCCTCAATGCCGCAGCCGTTATCGGCTACCACGATTTGGGCGGTCGGCCTTTCGGCTTCGATAGTGGTGGAGATTTCCACTTTTGCATCGGTCCGTTCTTCGCAGGCATCGATGGCGTTGGTGACCACGTTGAGCACGGCGCGGTGAATGGCTTCGCTATCGAATTGCAGCGTTGGAATTGACGGATCGGGCCGCCACTGGAGCGTTACATTCAATTCGGCGGTGCGCGATTGCATGAGTTCCACGATGTCGCCGACCACCTGATTCAAATCGGCGGGGCCAATATCGGGCTCGCGCTCTTTGCTAATGGTGAGCATATCCATCACGAGCGTCGAAATCTTTCCCTGATTGCGCTCGACAATGTTCCAACCTTTGCGAGTCATGTTCTCGTCGTGGTCATTCAAGCCCATTTCGATCAAATAGCTGCCGCCGCGAATGCCTTGCAGAATGTTTTTTATATGGTGCGAGAGCGTGGCAATGGTTTGCCCGATGGCGGCCAGTCGTTCTGCCTGCACCATGGCGGAATAGTACATGGTGTCTTCCACCGCGAGGGCCGCTTGATGGCCGATGGCCACCATGAGCTTGAGATGCTCTTCGCGGAATTTGGCTGGGGCGTTGGCGATGACACGATGGGCAGGCGTGAGCGTATCGATATAGATGACGCCGACCACGTCGTACCGGCCCTGCATGGGCACGCAAATGGCCTCGCGCACGCCAAGCTGCAGAATGCTTGCGCCGGTGTCCCAGCGCTCGTCTTCGCGGGCGTCGCTGGTGAGCACGCCTTCTTTGTGCTCCTGCACGTAGTCGAGAATGGTTTGGCTGATGTTGATGCGGTCGTCGGGGGCGGCGGATTGGGGAAAGTCGACGTCGATTGCGTCCGTTGATGGCGTCTTCGATCGCGCGCTGCGCGCTTTGCCGCGGTCGCGGCGCACTTTGGGAACCAACTGCTTCGTCTCTGGGTCGATGAGCATGATGCAGCCGCGATCGGCCTCGACCCATTCGAAAATGAGCTGCATGATGCTGCTGAGCAATTGATCTACGTCGAGCGTATGGCTCACCGCCAGGGCCGTACGGTACATTACCTGCAAGTTGCTTCGCGCCCGTGCGAGCCAGGGATTCTCGGCGCTTGCGCCGCTGGCGAACGCGGCGCTGCTCTCATCTTGGGGGAATGAGCGAACGATGCGCGATTCGGCAGCCGACCCGGCTCCCACAATCTGGACGCGCTGTCCGATGTTGAACGGGCCGCTGTCGCCGGAGGCGGTAAACAGCATCACGGTGCCGCCGAGTTGCACTTGGTCGCCGCTGGCGAGTTCCTTGGGCTGCTTCACCCGCTGGTTGTTGACGAACGTGCCGTTGGAGCTGCCGAGATCGGCGATGACGATTTTTTCGTCAATGCGACGAATTTCGGCGTGCCGACGGGAGATTTCGGTGTCGTGGAGTTGAATGGCGTTGTTGGCATCGCGCCCTAGGTGCAGAGTCTCGCCGTCGCCGTCGAGGTCGAAGCGCGAGCCTTGATCGCGTCCTTGAATGACGAAGAGAGATGCCACTTTGATTCGCGAGGAGTTCAATAGCGGTTTGCCGCGGGTAACGCCGGGCAGAGTGAACAGCCCAAACCAAATTACGAGGCCGGACGGCGTTCGCACGTTGAATATTTACGTGCGACATGTCCCCGTCCGACTCTTGATTTTATGGCTTGGCAGCCGAGTGTGGTAGGGTTGCCGCTCCCGTGGCTAAGAAACAGCGCGTTAAAACGCGTTGGCTGGAATGGATTTCACCGCCGGCGCGTGTCACAAGGGCACAAAATACCAGCGGATCGATCCGTTTCAGAAATGAAGTGGGCGCTGGCATCGGCCAAGCAGAATTCAGCGCCGCCAACGTGAAAGCTGTAAACGTCTCGCTGTCGTTCGTGTAGTTCATGATCAGCGGACCGCCTTTGGTCCCATCTGGTTGATAGCCGTTTAGACTGTAACCGTTGTCGGGATCGGCCCATCCGCTGCCATTGGCAACATACGGCGTGCCGGTGGCGGATTTAGCATTGCTTTACCTTGCTGATAAAAATATGGCCGTCCCGCATCTTCGGCGACCATAATCGTTTGCGAAGTGCCGTCGGTAATGTTTTTGATTTTGCAAGCAGGGATATTGACGCTGTTGCCGTCTAGATATTTGTTCAGCACGCCGACATATGGGGGACGACTTTCGACGTTGTACGGTCCAAGTTGCGGAAAGTACTGCCAGAATTTCTTCTTCACCCCGTTTACGGAGCCATAGTCGCCGGCGGCGGCGCCTTTAACATACGTAGTGTCGTGGCGGTCTGCTTCTGGAGTGGTGGGGCAGGTGAATATTTTAATCGGATTACTGATTGCTGGTCCGTTTGCGGCGCTGTGCCAAGACTGCGATGAATCGAATTGTGCCGCGATGGCTTTCTCCTCGATGTAAGGCAGCATCAACGTCGTCCACGATTGCAAATTCGATTGCAACAAGAGAGGTTGTCATAAATGGTCGCTTCCTCCAGCGGCTCCAAGGCAAAGTTTTCTTGGCGGATTCGTAGTTCAACAAGCGAAATGCCAATTTGTCGAAGATTGTTGGCGCATTCTGTTCGCCGAGCCGCCTCGCGCGCCGATTGCACGGCCGGGAGCAGCAGGGCGATGAGCACGGCGATAATTGCGATGACAACAAGCAGTTCGACGAGGGTGAATCCCTCATGATGATGAGCGACACGGACTTCCATGAATTCGAGCCTTTCCTCTTGGTTCAGGGACTCGCGCCACGTTTGAACGAAATGCCGAGGAGAATTTCTGCAAATCGCAGTTTGCGTCGTGACTATTTCTAGCCGCGGGATGTAAGTAGAGAATTATCGCCGCGTTAAGATCGCGTGAGACTTTTGCTTCGGCACTGTGGACGAAGGAAACGTCCGAATAAACCACAAAATCCTGCGGCCCCCAGCAGCAGAGCCGCCGGTTCGGGCACCGGTTGCACGCCGCCTGAGCCGCTTCCGGAGAGCACGATGGGTTGAGGCGTAGTAGCTATAGCCGGCTAAGAACAGGTCAAAGTCGGTGGCATCGACCGTGCCGCTATAGTCGTAGTCCCCCACGGCCCAGCCCAGCGGGCCGCCAAGTGCGGATCGCTGTAGCCGGCTAAAAACAGGTTGAAGTCGTCGACATCGACTACGCCATCCAGGTTCGAGTCACCCGATTAGGTGTACTTCAGCAAGATCGAGTTTGAATCGACCGACGTGCCGGCGAACTGCGGGAGGCCGTTGGGATTGGGGGGGGCTGCCCGTGCCGTCGCCATAGAACAGCTCATCGGTGGCATCCCCTGCCGCCACGGCCGTATCGCTGCTTTATTGAGGATCACCGCCACGGCGGTGGGAATCCCAGGTTGACGTTAATGTCGTTGGCCACCGTGGAACTGGTGATGCCGGGCAGGTCCCAGGCAAAGCCATCGAAGGCGTTGGTCACTTGCGCCCGGGCCACCGTGTAGGCCGCACGGGCTGCGGCAAAGCTGGTGTTAGTAATCACCATCTTGCTGTTGGTGAGATCGAGCGTCGCTATCGGCGAGGTGCCCCCGTTGATGTAGAGGCTGGGAAGCACCACCGGACCTGCGCCAGTGCCAGTCGTGATTTTCACTAGCGCTGTGTTGTTGATCGTTAGACCATTAGTGGTGCTTTGGCCTAGACCGTGCACGTGGCTCACGATCAAGGTACCATCGTTGACTGTGGTGCCACCGGTGTAGCTGCTGTTGCCGGAGAGGGTGGCGGTGCCAGAGTCTGATTTAACGATGCCGCCATAGCCAGATACAGAGCCGCTCAGGTTTGTACTTGCGGAACCCGTAAGCATTAAATTGCCGCCACCGTTGGCGATGTTCCCACCAACTAGCAGTTCGCCATTTGCCGCATTGAATTGCTGCGCTGATGTGAGTAGAAGATTCATGTTCACGGTTTGTGCCTGCGCCGAATTGTTCGTAATACCACCCGCACCAATCGAAAGTGCGCTGCCCGATAGCGTGAACGACCCGGCGGTGGCATCGAAGGTGATGGAATTGACGGCGGTGAGCGTATCGTTGATATTTGAGGTTTGCGCCATGCCGGCGAAAATCAAATTGTTGCCATTGGACGGGGCGGTATTCCAGTTGCGGTTGGGCGACCAATTGTTGTTGCCACCCCCGCCTGACCACGTCGATGTCGACGGATTGATGCCAACATAAGCGACTCCCCGAAACACTTCCTTCGTCGGGTTCGTCGCCAACGTATTTGACGTGCCGTTGATCGTGATGTTGTAACCCGACGAATCGGTCAAGCTGTACAGTGAGCCGCCTCCGCTGGCCCCTCCGCCGCCGGTTGTGCCGAACAAATCCACGTTGCCGCTGCTATCCACGTAACCGGTCAATCCGCGAACAGCCGTGGCTGCGATAGCGCCGTTGGCGGTCCACTGACCGGTGGTGTTGGAAAACGTGTACTTTTCAATCTCGCCGCCGTTGTTCGTGTCGTCAGCCACATACAGCGTATCGAGGGTTGTGCCGTCAAACCCATTGGTAGGATCGAGATTCGCAAAGAAATACGAAAATGGACTGGTGCTGTTGGTGGTACTAATGCCAGGCACATTGGTGATCGTCTGACCCGAGCTTGTCGGCACACCGGAACCGACAGTGCCTAACCGAATGGAGGTACCGGCGCTGCCGCTGCTCGTCGAGACGAACAATTGACTCTGAAATATGTTCACTTGCTTGAAGTTCGTAAACGTTGTGTTCAGCGGCGTTGAAGTGCCGCTCCCTATGGTGGTGTAACGAACTCCACCGGCTGCTCCAGCGACCCAAATGTTGGTTCCGTCTGTCACGGCCGAACGTGGATTGTTGCCGCTGGCGAAATCGGTCAAGGCAGTGGTGGTATCTGGCGCGCCGGTTGCCACAGGAATAATGCCCACTGTGCGCGGAACGAGTGTTGAGGAGGTACCCGCTAGGCCACCGCTACCACCGATGTTTCGGTCGTAACCGGTTAAGGAAATATACTGGTTATCAGGAGAAACGGTGAGCAAACCCTCGGACGTAGCCGTGCCGCTTGCAAGCAGCGCATTTTCAGGGCTTGTTGTTGTCGTCGGCATCGCGATCGACTGCACGAGCGTTCCGCTGGTGTTGTATTCATCGACAAAGACGGCATTTCCAGAGTTAACAAGGGTGGCGGTCCCATCGCCAACTCGGTAGACCACCAAATCGCCCGGTGTGATAGGAACCGGAGATTGCGCTTGGATCTGCGTTGCGCCAAACAGCCAAAAGAAACAAAAATGCCAACGCAGCGGATAAGCAAACTCTTCATGCAACTTCTCCCCGTATTCAAATGTATGAGTAATCTTGGAGGCTCGAATGCTGAACACTCAAACAAAACTGTGGTCACGGTGTGGATGTTTGTATAGCGAGAGATCGTTACCGAGCTGTGAGCGCGTCACATGATCGCCATTAGGAGTTCAAGTTGATCGCGTGTGGCATTAGGCGAGTCGCAATTGTCTTGCGCGCTGACGTCGGGCCGTGATGAAGCACCCCGCCAAGCCCAATCCGGCAAGTACGCAAGTGGCGGGCTCGGGAACCTGTACAGGGAGGTAAGCAATACCGCGAAACGCCTCGTCCGATGTGTTGCTGAGCGTCACCACACTAGTCGCAGTGCCGCTGACCGAGCCGTTGCCCGTCGTATCGATAAAGCTGTATAGCGTGCCGCCTCCTCCGGCGGTGTTCCCGCCGGTGGTGCCGAACAAATCCACATTGCCACTGCCATCCACGAAACCGGTCAAGCCGGTAACAGACGCGGCTGTGATAGTGCCGTCGGCGGCCCATGAAGAACCACTTAACGTGAACTTCTGAATCTGGCCGGCAGTGTTATCGGCAACGTAGAGCGTATCGAGGCCCGTTCCGTCGAAACCGGTACCGTGATTAAGATCGGCAAAGAAATATGCATAAGGGTCTCCAGTGCTGGTTTCGAAACCGGGCAAATTCGTGATGGTTTGGCCGGAGGTCGTCGGCACGGTGGGCACGGGAGACCCGACAGTTCCCAGTCGAATAGTGCTGCCGCTGCTGGATGAGGTGAATAATTGACCTGCGAAAATATTCACCTGTCGAACATTTGCGACCGTGGTGCTTAGCTGGGTGGATGTACTGCTGCCTTTAGTGGTGTAGCTAACCCCGTTGGCTGCGCCGCCGAGCCAAATATTCGTCCCATCGGTCACCGCAGAGCGCGGATTGTTCCCAGAGGCGAAATTCGTGAGTGCCGTGGATGTATCCGGAATGCCAGTTGAGACCGGAATAATTCCCACAGTGCGCGGCACGGTCGTCGAATTGCTGCCGGCCAAACTGCCGCTACCGCCGATTGCTCGGTCGTATCCAGTAAGTGCGACATACTGTCCGTCCGATGAAACGGTGAGCAGTCCTTCTGAAGTGGCGGTGCCGCTGGCGAGTAGCGGGTTTTGCGAGGCAGCTGTCGTCGGCAGTGGGATCGACTGCACGAGAGTGCCGCCGCTGGTGTATTCGTCGACGAACACTGGGCTTCCACTGCTAACAAGCCCGGTAGTTCCGTCGCCAACGCGGTAAACCACCAAATCGCCCTCGGTAATCATCCCTGCCTTTACTTGAACTTGCGATACGACCAGATAGCCGAAAAATACGATAATCCAGAGGCAACGAAGCGACGATTTTTTCATGAGCAGGTTCCCTGGTAGAAAGTAGATCTTGAAGCTCGAGTACTGAGTAATCGACAGGAGCCGAAGCAGCGTGGCCGTTCTGTATAGGGTGCGATCGTTAGCGATGTGTGCGAGCACAATTAGATGAACGCCAGATTACTGTCAGCATTCGGCAAAGAACCTGCTGACGTGAAACTGCACCGACGATCGGGCTGGCTCAAATGACAAAAGGACCGCCAGCTAGAAATGGGTAGCGCGGCAGATTACTGCAATTGGACGGGGAAATTGCCGTAAATTTGGGCTTGCGGGGAACACAAGAGGTCGCAACAATACGCCCTCATTTTTGCCCACTTCGGCATTTGCCCGGTGGGCTAGCGAGTCGATCGCGGCTCGCAAACCGGCTGAATATCACCGGTCAAGGACGACTGGCTTAAACACAGCAAGGAGTGCTGACGTGAAGACGAAGCTCATCTGGGCTGCATTCGCAGCCGCTTTAGCCGTTTTAGTTTTTTCCGCATCGCCCCTTTTGGCGCAGCAGGCGGGTGGCAACGCACCAGGCGGCGCAATGGGTATGAGCGGAGTTCCGATCGGCGGCGCACCTGTCAATGGCGCCCCGAGCTATTCCGGCGGACGCTTAGGCGTGAATGGCATTGCGGTCGTGGATATCGCCTACATCTTCAAAACTTATCAGAAGTTCAAGCAGCAGACCGATGAGATGAAGACTCGCGTGCAGGCCGCGGAAGCAGACATCAACAAAGATCAGGATGGGATCAAGCGCAAAGCCGAAGAACTGCGCGGATACAACAGCGGCAGCCCCGATTACAAAAAGGCTGAAAACGATCTCGTCAGGATGCAAGCCGATCTGCAACTAAAAGTGTCGCTTCAAAAGAAAGACTTCATGGAACAAGAAGGCAAAATCTACTTCAACGTTTCTCGCGAAGTGGAAGATGCCGTAAAGCAGATTGCCATCAAGAATGGCATTGTACTCGTGCTGCGGTTCAACGGCGACCCGGTCGACGGAAACAACCGCGAAGACATTCTGCGCGACATCAACAAAGGCATCGTCTATTACGATCACAATATGGATATTACTCCGGCAGTGCTGGTGGAGCTTAACCGCTCGGCCGGCGCCAACCCTGGCATGATCGGCGTGCGGCCCCAAACTCCAGTGGGAATCGGCCAGCCGCCGCGGTAGCCGCGTGCGGTGGGATGCAATTCTGCGTTACATTCCTCCAGCCGTTTGCCGCGTTTTGCCGTAACAACTTCGAGTCTCGTCTTCGTCGCTATTCATCCTCCGATTGAACTCGCCAAGAGAGCCCGTGTGAGCTACGTTCAACGCAACGAACGGACCATCGGCAGCACCGTCGGTGTGGAAGGCTTCGGTTACTGGACGGGGCGCGACGTGCGCGTGGAATTCCGCCCCGCCGAAGCCGGCAGCGGAATCGTGTTTGTGCGCAGCGATCTGTCCCCGGCCGTTCGCATTCCCGCACAATTGGCCCAGCGCGTCGAAGTTCCACGGCGCACGGTCCTGCGGCAAGCCGGCGCGAGTGTGGAAATGGTCGAGCACGTGCTGGCGGCGCTGGCGGGCCTGCAAATCGACAATTGCGAAATATGGGTGAATCAGGCTGAATTGCCCGGTTTAGACGGATCGAGCCAAAAATTCGTCGAAGCCCTCGACAGTGCCGGCATTGTGATGCAGAAGGCGCTGCGCGGCCAGCTCATCGTTCGCGAAATCACTCGGTTAGGCAATGACGAAAGCTGGATCGAAGTTCGACCCTCGCCTGCGCCGGACTTATCAATTCGGTTTCGCTTGGATTACGGGCCGAATACTGCGATCGGCCGTCAAACCACACAATTGACGATTAACCCGGCGAATTTTCGCAGCCAAATCGCGGCGGCTCGCACGTTCATGCTCAAGGAGGAGGCCGATTGGCTTTTGGCGCAAGGCATGGGCAAACGCGCCAGCTTGGCCGACCTGCTCGTGTTTGATGCCGACGGCCCGATTGAAAACACCTTGCGCTTTCCCGATGAATGCGTACGGCACAAAATTCTCGATTTAATCGGCGACTTATCCCTGGTGGGATGCGATCTTATCGGCCACGTGGTTGCTCACCGTAGCGGACACCGATTAAACGCGGAAATGGCGCGCATGCTAATGATGGAAGGCGAAAAGGTCATTGGACGCAAAAAAATAGCGTAGTTAGTGCGGCTTTGGCCTTGTTCACGGCGGTCCGCGAGACGGATACCTGCAGTTCGACAGATTTGAAAAACTAAATGACCGTTTTCATCGATAAACTCGCATCGGTCGATTCTCACGCCGAGATTGGCGATGAGGTATCGATCGGGCCGTTCTGCGTCGTCGGCCCGCACGTGAAAATCGGTCGCGGCACTCGCCTGGAAAATAATGTGACGCTCATGGGGCGCGTGATCCTGGGCGAGAATAATCATTTATTTCCCGGCGTTGTGATCGGCGCTGAACCGCAAGACGTGAGCTACCGCGGCAGCGACACGCGCGTGATCATTGGCGACGATAACGTCATTCGCGAATGTGTAACGATCAATCGCGCAACCGAGAAAGAAGACGGCATCACCAAAATCGGCAATTGCAATTTTCTCATGGCTTGCAGCCACGTGGCGCACGATTGCAAGGTCGGCGACCATATCATCATGGCCAATGGAACGCTGTTGGGCGGCCATGTGCATATTTACGATCATGCGACTTTGAGCGGCGGCATCGGCGTACATCACTTCACAACTGTCGGCAGATATTCGTTTATCGCTGGATTAGCACGCGTTATTCACGATGTGCCGCCGTTTATGCTTTGCGAGGGGCACCCAGCGCGTCCGCGCTGCGTGAACGTCGTCGCGTTGAAACGGAACAATTTTTCGAACGACACAATCCACTGCCTGTCGGAAACCCATCGCTTACTCTACCGGGCGAAGGTGGGATTAGATCATGCGCGGGAAATTCTCCGGACCAACGAAAAACTGGTCCCGGCGGTCAATGAGTTGCTCGATTTCATTCAAATCCAGCAAGAAGGCAAGCACGGACGTTCGCGCGAACGACGCCGGGCAGCGTGAAACAGAATAAATCCGGCGGAGCCGGATCACTTCGGGAGCACCCATGAGCGAACGGATTCGCCTGGCGGTGATAGGGGCGGGATATTTGGGCCGCATTCATGCGCGCCTCGCCGGTCAGGCACAAGGGGTCGAACTGGTGGGTGTGGTCGATCCGCTCCCGGAGGCGCGCCGCCTCGCCCAAGCTGAATGTCAAGCGCCGGTGCTGGCCGATTATCACGACTTGATCGGCCAAATCGATGCTGCCGTGATCGCCACCCCCACTCGATTACACCATGGGGTCAGCTTGGCGCTATTGGAACATGGGATCCATTTGCTGGTTGAAAAGCCGCTGGCGACCAGCGTCACCGAAGCCGACGAACTGCTCGAAGCGGCAAAGCGGCACGGTGCGCTAGTGCAAGTTGGGCACATCGAGCGTTTTAACCCGGCATGGAACCAACCGGCCGTGCTGCCAATGGTGCGGGAGCCGAAGTACATCGACGCTGCGCGCTACAGCGGCTATACGTTCCGCTCGATCGACATCGGCGTCGTGCTCGATTTAATGATTCACGATTTGGATCTGGCGCTGCACTTTGCCAACTCGCCGGTTCGCAGCGTCCAGGCGCTGGGAATTTCAGTGATGGGTGACCATGAAGATGTTGCCCAAGCGCGCCTGGAATTCGCCAACGGATGTGTCGCAAATTTGAGTGCCGCCCGAATTAGCTATCAGCCGGCGCGCACGATGCAAGTGTGGTCGGAGCACGGCTGCGTCGGATTGGATTTTACATCGCGTGTAGCGACGGTGGTGCGTCCCGTAACGGAATTATTACAGCGGGAATTCGACGTGGATGATGTGGGCCCGGAAGTACGATCGCATTTGAAAGATCATTTATTCGAAGATCTGCTGCCACTGGAACGCCACGAGGCGCCGGCAATCAATGCCATTTTGGAAGAATTGAACGACTTCGCCGCCAGCATTCGCGAACACCGCGAGCCGCGTGTCACCGGGCAGCAAGGGCGAGATGTTTTGGCTGTGGCCGAACAAATCTTGCAGGCCATCGACGAGCACGCGTGGGATGGGCAGCCGGGAGGCAGAATTGGCCCGTTGGCCACGCCGACGCCGCCAATTTTGCGCGGCCCCCACTGGAACCGCCCATCGATCGAGCAACCTCATCGGCATCGCGAAGCGGGTTAAGAAGGGCGCCAGAGAGCGCCTCCGCCGAGCGGTTGATCCTCACCGCACTTTATCGCGGAACTCATTGAACCGAACGTAGTTCAAGTGACGGTAAAGTTCGTTGTGTTGTAGAAGCTCCTGGTGCGTACCATCGGCCAACAAGCGTCCTTCATGGAACAGGAGCACGCGCCGCGCCGCTCGCAATGCCCCTAAGCGTCTCGCCAGCACGATAAGTGTGCAGCCGCGCGTTGCTTTCTCCAATCCATCGGCTACTTTTTCGGCAGTCGGTTGATCCAAATCTTCCGTTGGTTCTTCAATCACCACGACCGATGGGCGCGTTAGCGCTACGCGCCAGACCCAGTCGCAACGCCTGCCCAGCGGACAGTGTCAAACCGTGCGGGCCAATCAGGGTTTCTAACGCTTCTGGCAGCGGCTGAATAAAATCGTATGCGTGAACTAGTTTCAATGCCTCGATAATTTGATCGGAGCTGATATGTGAATCCTCACCCACCAAATTCTCCGCTAAAGTGCCGTTGAATAGCAAATTCTCCGGAAGCACGAGCGCAACTTGATGACGAACCGAATCGAGGGTTGCCGACTTCAAATCGCGGCCATCGAAGAGAATTCGACCTCGTGACGGATCGAGAAACCGCGCGAGCAAACCCGATAGCGCGACTGGAGTCGCCTCATCTGAGGAGAATAGAACCGTTTGGCTGCCCTGCGGGAATGAAACCGTGACATCGTCGAGCAACCGTGTCCCCGACGCGCTAAAAAGCGAGATGCTCTCCAACTTAATTTCGCGCCCAAGCGGTTCCAGCGGCGCCGCTTGCGGCAATTGGCCGACGACGGCGGGCCGGTCAAGGTAAGTGAAGATATCGTCGGCGGCTTTATCGGCGCTTGGAAGTTGCTCCAATAGTCGTTCGCAACGAACGGCAGGATAGGCCAATGCTCCTAGCGCCGAAACGAGCAGAACCACGTCGGGAAGCGAAAGCCGCGGTGGGTTTTGCAGCACATTGTAGCCGGCCAATAGCAGCACCAGCGACAGCCCTAAGAACACCACCAGCGCGATCAGCGGCGATACCAGCCCGGCGGCCGTGTCGCGGGCAAAAAGTTCGGCGTTGTAATGGCGCATGTGCTCTTCGAATACGGCCGATTGCACGTGGCTCTCGTTGGTCAAATTGCCGAGAAGTTGGTTCTGGCCCAAATCTTCCAACATCAGTCCGCAGTATCGCGAGGCTCGATCGCCGGCCAGCGCGGCGCGGCGGCGGGCCTGCGCGCGTAAGACCACTACTACCCACCAACATGCCGCAGTGAGCAGTAGTGTCGCGATTGCCAGTCGAAAATCGATGGAGAATGCCAGTACAAGCATCAGAAGTATGAAAATTCCGCCGTGAGCCGTAACACGCCACCAGGCTGCTTGAGCAACTCGCACGCACTCGGTTTTTTCGGCCAATAAATCGATCGAAGTCGATTTGCTGCCAGCGAACAAATCGTAAGCGCCCAGGCGGTGCGCCTGCGCGTGAATTTGCTTCCGCAGCGCGCTACCGACTCCAATCGAGGCAGCCTGAACAGCACACTCGAACCAGTACAATAATCCTGCGGCTGTAAATGAAAGGACTGCGGCAATTGCAAAGGCGACTGGGACTGAGTCCTGCAAGTCGCGCAGCGTCGTCCAGGAACTCGACAGACGCAGGCTCATCGACGAAAGCCAGGTGTTATTCGGCAGTCGCTCGGCTGCGTCGCGCAGCGTAATTAGCTCAAATAGAAACAACACCAACACGAGCAGGCAGGCAAGCGCCAGAGCCGACGCAATACCCGAAATGAAAACCCAAACTGGCAGCGCTGTCGCTCGACGACCGAAGCGCCGGGCACGAGCAAAAGAAGGATATCGCATGGGGAGGCGCAGAGGAGACTGTGGAGCGGTTTCGGCTATTTAAATAATAGTCGCCGCCAACCGACGATTCACTTCCCTTGTCCCGAATCTTTCGCCTCGGGCCGCCGGCCAGCGACAAACTCGCTCCGTCTCAAACGCGGCAAATCACGCTAAATCGCGGTCCTCGAACAATACTAACGCCAACAGCATGGCAATGGTGCTATAGAGCAGACAGTATCCGCCGGCCCAAACCAAATACAACAGGGGCACCTCACGGCCGGCGGAAATCGGCGCTTGAACGTTGAAGTTTTCCAGCACCGGCAGCACGGTGGCAAAAAGTTGTCCAACGAAATGCACAATGCCGTAAGGATCGTGTACTTTGGCCTGCACGAGCATAGGCGCCAGGTTTCCCAGCGCATACACCGAAAAGCAAATGAGCAGATTTGGCAGCATCGACAGCCGCGTCGAAATCGCCACGCTAATCGACGTGATCACGATGGTTTCAAAAAACGCGAGCGTCAGTCCCGGCACAATGCCAGCAATTTCCGCAAAGCAATCGGTCCAGGATGCATCGGGCAATACCGACTCGCGCACGTCGTAAACTACTTTCCCCGAAACCGTAATCAGGAACACCACGCCAAGAAATAAGTACATGAGGGAAACGGCCTGGACCACGCCCAAAAATTTTCCCAGCAAGAATTGAACGCGGCCGATCGGTTTCGAAAGCACCGTCAGCGCCGTGCGCCCCTCAATTTCTTCCGAAACGCCGACGCTCGCCGTCCAAGCCGCAACCAAAATCGCCAGGGCCATAATCCATTCAAGCGCGCCCATTTTCAGCATTTTTACGTCTTCGCCAAACGTGTTGTACGGAATGAAAATGAACGCCACGAGCGCGAAAATGCCGATCGCTAGCACAATTTGGTACAGCGGCTGCGCGACCGCTTCCTTCGCGGTGACGGATGCTACCGCCATCGCCTTCGGCAAAAGGAGCCGCATGGCCATGTATACCGCAATCAGACAGACCAGCGCGATGGCAGTCGCTGGCACGACGGCAACCTCAGGATACTCTTCTCGCGTGCTGCCGATAACTTTCAAATGCACCGGCTGGTTCGACGGATTCACCACGTACAACGTGGCCGTTCGACCCCCAAACGGATTGATGCCTGCGCGAAATTGCGGATCGTCGGGATTGGGCCACTTCCAAGTCGACTGAGCTTTATCCAGAACGATCTTGGAAACCAAATCACCTGGCATGTAAGAGCCGGGATCGCGCAGCATGACGGCCAGATCTTGATCGGCGCTGATTTCCACGCTGCGCATTTCTTGCGACCGGTAGTCCAATGAGAATTCTTGTGGCTTGTCGCTCCGCTTTTCTTCCGGCACGCCGGGCACGGTAAGTTCCTGGGTAAACGTATTTGAGTATGGCAATCGGGCGAGCGATCGGCTAATTTCAGCAAGCGGCAAATATCCGACGCCCGCTGCGCTTAGCAACAGACAGATCAGAGCAAATGCGGCCAATCCGCCCGATAGGCACAGCACGGGAAACACGAACCCTTCCTGCAAGGTGCCGCGAGCAATTTCGGCGAGCGATGGTGCGATTAGCCGCAGCAGCACGTACAACGCTGCCAAAACAATCAAACCGGCCAAGCAGCCGGCGCCAAACAGCCAAATGGGCGTCAGCCAAGCCGTCAAATTGGCGAGTAATACTGCCGAAGTTCCCAAGTGAAGCATTGGCTAACTCTGAGTGGGTTTGCGATTTGTATTATCGGGCGATCGAAAAGTCGTCGAACTCTCCGGTTCCCGGCGCGATCGAAATATTCGCGTCGCGTATGTAGCGATTCATTTCATGGTTGAGCCGGCCGAGATACCGGTCCAATTCGCCCGACTTCCCTTCTGCCACCAGCAGCACGCGGCCATCGTCCATATTTTGCACAAAGCCCGAAATGGCATGATTCTGAGCAATTCGCTGAGCCGTGTATCGAAATCCTACGCCTTGCACCCGGCCCGAATAGTAAACCGTGCGTCGCTCTAATTGATCCGACACCGCAATGCTCCCGAGTCTTCAGTATACGCAGGCGCCGAACGACGCATCCAGTGGCCCACATGCGGCTCTACGATTCCGCATGGAGAGAGGTTCGTGCTGCCTCTGCGGGGCAAACCGTTTGCGGCAATCACTGCGGCGGTTTTAAGACGGCCAACGGTCCGACGGCGAATGTAATCGATTGGGTGAGCGGGTATTTTTTCAATACGGCTGCGATATCGACCAAGGTAATCGCCTCGACAGCGTCCAAATCGTCGCGCACGCTGCGATATTCTTTCCGTTGCAGCCAATTAGCGCCGACGGTGAACAATCGTCCGCGCGGACGCTCGCTGGAAAGCACCACGCGCGAATTGATCTTATTTTTGGCTTGATCAAGCTCGGCTTGCGTAATTTTTCCCGCCTCCGCTTCGGCGTAGACCTTACGGACCGTCGCCAAATTGTCAGCCGTCGATTCTGGATCGCAGCTCATGTAGGTGAAGAATACGCCGGCATCGAAATAATCGTGATGGTGCAAGCTGCAGTGCTCGGCCATGCCCGAATCGACCAATTCCCAGTACAAGCGGCTGCCTGAATCGTCGCCGAGTATGGTAGCAAGAATCTTGGCGGCATAGCGATCGCTATCGGTTGCGTTTGGACCTCGGCTCATCATCAAGGCGTACTCTTGCGTGGCGGTTTCTTTTCGCAAGACCTCAAAGCCGCCACGCGGATGTGCCGCCGGAAGCGCTCGCTTTGTTTCCACACGGCCCCATTTGCCACAGAAGCCATCGGTGAATTTGCACAGAGCGTCAAAATCAATGCGACCCGCGCCAGCAAGAATAATGTTCGTCGGGCTGTATCGCTCGTTGAAATAAGCTTTCATTTGCTCGACTGACAATCCGCCGACACTCGCCGTGGTGCCCAACACACTTCGTGACAGGGGATGGTCGCCGAAGAAAGCGGCGCGGCATTTATCGTCAGCCCCAAACGGCGGCTGGTCTTCGTACATTTTGATTTCTTCAAGGATTACTTGTTTTTCCGTGTTGAAGTCGGCATCGCGTAGCGAAGGCCGCAAAATATCGGCCAACAGCCCGACCGCCTGCTTCTGATATTCCGGCAAAACCGCCGCATAATAGACAGTGTTTTCTTCACTGGTGAATGCGTTGTAATGGGCTCCCATTTCGTCGAATTCGCGGTTCACATCGTCGGCGCTGCGGCTCGGGGTGCCTTTAAACACCATATGCTCGAGAAAATGGCTTACGCCCGAGATTGCATCGCTTTCATCTCGAGCGCCGGTATTCACAAAAAAACCCAGCGCGGTTGAGTGCGCCTCGTCGTTGCACTCAGCGACAATTTGCAATCCATTGTCGAGCGTGGCGGTTTGAAACTTCACATTCGGTCCTTAATCAGTGGCCAACGGTCAGTGGGCTCAAAAATCTGCCGGCTACGCGGCAATGTTCACCTTAAGCGGAGCGGGGCCGAGAGTGACCACGGTGAAGTCCCGCGGCGGATTTTCCAGTAAATACTCGTTGATCCTTTGCACGGTGAGCGCATCGACCAGACGGCCCAGTTCGCCGAGTGTGCGCCGCTTGACCCAAGTGATACCAATCGCGAGCGATCGCGGCCGCTCGAGCCGAACTCGATTCGCCCTGCATGATGAGCCCGCTTTTGACTCGGGCTTTCAATCGAGCAAGCTCCTCGGGCAGCACGCCGTCGCGCAGACGGTTTAATTCACCAATCGTCACGTCGAGCGTTTCTTGCGCTCGCTCGGCGCTAGTGCCCGCGTAGCATAACACGCATGCTCGGTCGCGCTGCGTGTGATAGCTGGCATATACCGAATAACACAGGCCGCGCTTTTCACGCACTTCGGTGAATAGCCGAGAACTCATGCCGCCGCTGAGCACCCCGACGGCACTTGAGGCTTCGAAATAATCGGGATGTCGATAAGGGACGCTGGCATAGGCGATGCCGATTTGCGTTTGGTTCGATTCATGCGCCAGATGCTCAAGTCGCGAACCACGATCTCCACCGGGGGGTTCGACTTGCGAACCTGGCTTCCAATCTGCGAATAATTCTCCCACAAGATCTTTAAGAGCCGGCCAATTGATTTTGCCGGCCACACCCAGAATGGTGCCGGCAGGCGAAACGAATTGCTCGTAATGCCGCCCTACGTCGCCGATTGAAATGGAGTCGAGAGATGCCATGTCGCCTTCGCTGGGCCGTCCCCACGGGTCGGGATAGTGCCGGCGCTTCAATTCGAGCATCACCTTATGGCTCGGATCATCTTCGATGGCCCTCAATTCCTGAATTGCGGCCAGCCGCGCGGCATCGAGTTGATCGGCCGGCAAGTGGGGCCGGCGCAGCAGGTCGGCATAAATTCGCAGCGTGTCTGGTAGATTCTTTGCCAACGTCGCGCCGCCGACGTTCATGTGCGACGATGACACCGATTCGCCGTGCTGCACGCCGAGATTTTCCAAATCGGTTATGAACTGGCGGCTGCTGCGCGAGCCGGAACCGCGGAGCATCATTTCGCAGGTGATGGTGGCAAGTCCGCCGCGCTGGGGCGGATCGTAAGCCGCGCCTGAGGGCGCAAGCATACTAAAGGCCGCCGATTCCACGCCGGCCATCGGCTCGGCCACTAAGACCAACCCGTTATCGAATTCCTGGGTGTAGATAGTTTGCGGCACGGACGAATCGACAAAGGTTCTGGCGGTGGAATGCGTGATCTGCACAGGGCGGTTCTGCTTCCAATGGGCGTCTCGAAGCCAGAAACTCTACGGAGAACCCCGCGCCAACTTCCTAAACGTAGGCTACGTCGGCCACTTTGTATACGGTGCGAACCTTGGCAAATCCGAGCCGTTTGTAAAGCCGTACAGCGCCAGCATTTTGGGCGGTCACTTCCAGAAAAACCCGGCGCAGCCCCACCGTTTGAAAGCCGGCCAGCGCTTGCTTCATCAAAGCCGAGCCGAGGCCTAGGCTGCGATACTCTGGCACAATTCCGAGGTTCTGAATGGCCCCCAATCCGCTACGATCGACGATGCCTTGCACAGTGCCACAAAACGTGTCGGCTGCGCCAGCCGGTCCTGCTACCATCCAAGTTGCCTCCGGCAAAAAACCGGGTTTCCCGACAATTTCCTCCATCAGGCGCACGCATCCGGCGTAATCGCCTAGGCAGGGGAATACATTGGAGTCGATCTCAGCCCGGAAGCTTAAATATTTTGCCTCGGCATGGGCTTCCAAGAGCGACGGCTGCCAAGCCCGGAAACGAAATCCATTCGGAAGGCAGCTTCCCGAGAAATCTCGACCCCGCAGGTCGATTTCCATTCGAAAACGTTTGAAATACGTCAGCGCCATGTGCGAGAGCCCGCGCTCGACTTTGCCCAAGCGGCCAAGGCCCCAGGAAGGCCCGAATGGCTGACCGCACCTGCTTCACTCTACCCGTCGAATGCGCGATGGTCAACCTTTTCGCGAGAGAAACTGCGATAGAAAGTGCCGGTGCGGATTGGGTTTGCGCGGAGCGTACTGAATCGGGACGTCCGCAATGCCTGAGCCGACGCTCGAAATGTGCCGACCAGTAGAAGAGCTATAAAGCAGGGGCCAACGGAACGGCCGACCGCACACCGGCAACCAATTCCTTTCACAATCGGCAAGCTCGACGGAATCGGCAGATTCAAGGACGAATCGCGTGAGTGCTCATGGCCGAGGTAACTTGTCGACGATTCGAGCTGCGGTGCCGCTATTTGCCTGGGCGCTTCTCGGAATTTGCGCTTTCGTTGCATCTAAGACAGTTTACGGCGAAAGCGATGGTCTTCTGGCAAATTGCTCGCTTTTTCCGTGCTTGCACCAAGAATGCTCGATCGATTCTGAGCAGAAAGAAGATGAACCCAAGTGCGATTTTGGTCCGTCTGCATGCCAAGAACGGAAAACGCTTCTGCAATGGAGCTACGGCACCTCGTTTTCCGGTGGGCCGCCGAGCCTCGACGAACCGCTTGAATCCGACCGCCCTGGCTTCACCGAATCGCCGGTAACCGTCGGCCGCGGCGTGGTGCAGCTCGAGTCGGGCTACACGTTTACGCAGGACGGCCATGGAAATGAGCTGGTTACGAGCAACGCATTTCCGGATACCCTGTGGCGCATCGGCATGTTCGCCCAGTGGTTCGAATGGCGCATCGAATACAACTACGAAATTGTCACCGACACAATCGCTAATGGCGCGGTGCCGCCAATGCATCGACGTTTTCAGGGAAGCGACGACTTGGCGGTGGGGTTTAAGTTAGCGCTTACTCCACAACAAGGCATTCTGCCGCAAATGGGTTTAAATCCAGAAATGTCGGTCCCCTCCGGGAGTCCGGCATTCACATCCGGCGAAGTGATGCCGGGTGTTCTGTGGCTCTACAACTGGAACGTTACTAAGAACATTGTTGTGGAAGGCCTAACCGGCGTTACTCGCGCGGCCGACGATAGCGGCAACATCTTCACCGAGTTCTCCCAAGCCTTGAATGTTCAATTTCAGCTCGCAAAAAAATTGCAAGGCTATGTCGAGTGGTACGTGATCGCGCCAAATGGGCGAACGACCCAGCAGACCATGCACACCATGGATGGCGGCTTCAGCTACATGGTCACCAACAATTTCCAAATGGATATTGAAGCCGGCGTCGGCCTGAACGAAGCTGCTGACGACCTCTTTGCGGGCGGCGGGGCTACGCTCCGCTTCTGACTAAAAACGCAGCCTTCGCCGGTCGTTTCGAACTTCATCGTTTAGTTGCCGGTCCGCAGGCTGCGGCTGAACCAAGCCCTGATTTCTGTATTCTGCCCTGCACCCTCTGCTTCTGGCCAAAAAACCTCTTTCCCGCTTGACTTTAGTTCATGAATACCCGATAATTTTGACGACTCAAAATATTAGTTTCGATTGGCAGATGTTGGAAATTAGGGCATTGAAATCCATGCTGCGGGTGAGCCAAAGCACATCGAGCGCAGAAATCGGCGAGCCGCGCGATCAGAAGCGTGCCGAGTCAGGGTCGTGTCATAGAAAAGCCTCACTCTGCGCCGCATTCGCTTGAGGGCCTGCAAGGGTCGGTAGCTGTCCCCCCCGCTATCGCCGGCTTCTGGCGTCACTACAAGGCTTTTGTCGGACCGGCGATTCTTGTGAGCGTCGGCTACATGGACCCCGGAAATTGGGGAACCGATTTGCAAGCCGGGGCTGCCTACAAATACGGATTGCTGTGGATCGTCGGATTGTCGAGCGTGATGGCAATTTTCATGCAACTCATTTCGGCACGGTTAGGGGTCGTCACTGGAAAAGACCTCGCCCAAATGTGTCGCGATCATTATCCAAGCTGGACGCGCATTCCCAACTGGCTGGCGTGCGAGGTTGCCATCGGCGCTTGCGATTTGGCCGAAGTTCTCGGCAGCGCGGTCGCCATCAATCTTCTGTTCCACATTCCACTTTTGTGGGCGGTTGTCATCACCGCGTTCGACGTCTTGCTGCTGCTGGCGCTTCAAGGCCTCGGCATGCGTTTCATCGAAGCAATCGTGCTCACGTTAGTCGCCACCATTGGCGGCTGCTATTTCATCGAAATCTTTGTGCTGCCACAAACGCAACCGAGCTTTCTGGAGATGGGCCATGCGCTGTTGACTCCCGGATTTCGCCAAACTGGCATGCTTGTGGCAGCCATTGGCATCATCGGCGCGACGGTGATGCCCCACAATTTGTATTTGCATTCGGCGCTGGTCCATTCCCGTCGTTTGCAATCCGATCCGTCCATGCTTCGCCGGGCCATCCGTTTTAACACCATTGATACGCTCGGAGCGCTCTCTATCGCATTTTTTGTGAACGCCGCCATCTTGGTTTTGGCAGCAATGGTGTTTTACGGAAAGTCGAGCGTCGCGCTTCCCGGCGGGCAATCGGTTTCGCTCGTTGCCGACGCCTCCGGTCGAGACCCCGATTGGATTCGCGTGGCATTTCTCACGCTAGCTCCGCTCTTGGGCACATCGTTAGCCAGTGTGCTATTCGCCGTGGCGCTATTAGCCAGCGGCCAAAGCAGCACGATCACCGGCACTTTGGCCGGCCAGGTGGTCATGGAAGGCTTCATGCACTGGCGAATAAAACCGTGGATGCGCCGGCTGATTACGCGATCGCTAGCCATTATTCCAGCAATTCTAATCATCGGAATCCGTGGCAACAGCAGCGTCACCGATTTACTGATACTTAGCCAGGTGGTGCTGGCCATGCAGTTGCCGCTAGCGATGTTCCCGCTGCTGCACTTCGCCAGTTCCAAAAAATGGATGGGGCAATACCGGCTGGGCTGGGTTCTACTTTCGGCCGGATGGATGACCGCCCTCCTCATCACCGCGCTTGACCTTTACGGGCTACCTGACGCACTACACGACGCATGGCGCGTAATCGTCGGAGGTTGAACGTTGTTTGAGGTCTTACCGGCCAATCAATCCTCGCAGCGTTGCTAAATTCATTTTGTCGAGCGCAATGCCATTAGGCTTGCCGTCTTCGTCTTCTTTGGGAGTTTCCAAATACATCGGCACATTGGCAAATCGCGGATCATTTAACAGCAGCCGAAATCCTTTCATACCGATCTTGCCGCGCCCGATATGCTCGTGCCGATCGACGCGCGAACCAAGGTCTTTCTTGCTGTCATTTAAGTGAATCGCTTTTACCAACTTTAAGCCCACGATTTTGTCGAGCGCCTTAATTGTCGCGTCGAAGTCTTTCGGCGTGCTTATGGGATAGCCTGCGGCAAAGACGTGGCACGTGTCGATGCAAACTCCAAATCGCTTCGCCTGCTTCACGCCTTGCAAAATCGTCGCAAGATGTTCGAAGCGCCAACCGAGCGCGCTCCCCTGACCAGCCGTGTTTTCCAAGAGCGTGCACACTTTGACATTGCCAACTTTGTCGTGAACTTCGTCAAGCGCCGCAATAATTCGCCGCAGCCCGACTTCTTCGCTGCTAGTGGTAAACGAGCCGGGATGCGTTACGACATAGGGAATTCCCAAATGTTCCGCCCGCAATAGCTCAACCGCATACGCTTCCACCGATTTCCACCATAATTCTTCATCTGGCGCAGCCAGATTGATCAGGTACGAATCGTGGACCAACGAGTGCAAAATGCCGTGCTTTGCCAAAGCCGCCTGAAACTTCGAAGTGTCGTCGTCCGTTAGTGCTTTGGCGCGCCATTGATTATTATTCTTGGAGAACAACTGCACGCAGTCGCAACCGCACTCGGCGGCTAACTCGACCGCGCGATAATATCCGCCGGCAATCGATTGATGGGCGCCTAGAATTGGCATTTGAGGCTCGGAAGCTCGGACGATGAAACGCCCGATAGTATCGGCTACCCATGCCGATCGCAACTAAACAAGTCATGGGCAAATGGTCCGCCTTTTGTGGCGACAGGGCTCGCCGGGTAATGCCGCCTATGCCACTCACGAGAAGCTGGAAAATTCGAGACTTTCGGAAAATCTTAGCACTGATTTCGATCAAATGACCAGCGCCCGAGTATGAATTCCCGAGACTTTGTCTGAGGGCTGAAAATCCGGCTTCGTCGGCCCTGTTAGCTAGCCGATAGAATCTGGGGCAATTAAGCTGAACCCCCGGCGGGTGGCGGTACGTAATTGATGGCGGTGGCTAGTGCGCGCCCAGGTGCCGCCCACGATTGCCAATTGGCTATCCACGACTGCGATTCCGCCCCATATCCTACCTGCTACCCCTCCCTATTCGCCGCTCTCGCATGCAACGGAGACGCTGGTCATGAGATTTTATCGTTTGATCCCGGCCTTTCTTGCCTCGATTGCTGTCTGCTCTATCGCGGGCGCTTGCTTCGCCGGCCAAAACTGGTTGGGGGCAACCGTAATGCCCAAGAGCGAACGGGTGGCAATTTCTTCGGAAAATGGCGCTCCCGTTACGCTGTACGACATCGCCTGGCCTGCCACCGTGCAAAAAACGCGCGGGCGTTTCTTGTGGGTACAAGATGAAGGAGGATACAGCCGCAATCAATCCGGCGGCTGGATCTATGCAGACGACGCCGTCAAGCTGGATGATGCCTGCGACTTCTACCGCGATGAACTCCAAAGCGGCGAAACGGCATGGCTCGATTGGATGTCGGGCATTGCCTGGGAGGCCAAGGGAGATCCGGGCATTGCAATTTTAAATTACCAGAACGCGCTTGCCGCCGATCCGAATTCCCGCATTGACGACTTGCACATTCGGCTGGGCCGCATCGTGGCTCAGCAGCAATTGCTGGGCGGGCGCGGCCTTTACAATCCCGCAATCGCCGATGCGTGGGAAAATCATTTCGAGGCGGCGCAGAAAATCAATCCTTATCGGCCGCAGTTGTATTACGAATGGGGATTGGCCTTAACGCAGGCTTGTGCCTGTACACAGTCGCGTATTTTCGATGCAGCGCGTGCTGGACCAAGCGGCGCCGCCAAAACCACAGACGCACCAAAATCCGACAATGGATCGAACGATCGCTCTGCTGCCGCGAAGTCGGCCAAGCCTGCGGAATCGCTCGATCATTCCGCGCTCCGTAGTGATTTGGCCACCGAGCCATTGCCGGCGGGTTCCGCCGTGGGGCCAACCGCAGCCGGCGCGGAAGCGGCCCTGCAAGCTTTGGTCTACTACGAGTACGCCGAGAAAATCAGCCCAAGATGGTGGCGAATTCCGCTAGCACGAGCCGAATTGATGCTCAACCAATGCGATCAGGAATCGCCCCAGGGAGAACGCGATATTTCGCATAACACACGGCCAGAGTTTTTCTCCCAGCTTTCATCGCACGTTAGTCGTCGACCGGGGCGGGGGAATCAGGCTTTTTCAAGGCCGCAAGCTTCGACCGCCGATATCGCTCCCGCTCCGCCCGAAGCGATCCAAAAAGGTTCAGGCAAGGCGAGTGCGCCCAATGGTGTGGCGAACGCGAACGCGCCCGCGGCTGGCGAGGCGACGCTCCCGCCTTATATCAACGACATATTGGCGATTGCGCTCGATGATTTTAACCGCTCGATCAGCTTGAACTCGAACGCGCTTGATGCCTACCGCGACCGTGCCGAAGTGCTCCGCTTAATGGGCCGGTTAGATGAAGCGGAACAATCGGCCGTGACCGCTTGCAAGCTGTGCTACTATCGCCAGCCCGGCAGCTTGCGGACGCTCGCTCAGGTAAATCACGATTTGAAATTGAATCAGCAAGCGGCTGATTACGCCTTGCGGGCGGCCGAATTGGCCTCGGGCGATCAACAGCAGCGGTATTTGCAGCTTTGGTACACGTGCAGTAAACAATGTTCGGCAGATACCGCGAAGATCGCCGTCGCTTCGGCAAACGCAGGTTACATCGCATCACGCGGCGACAGCGACGAAAGTTCAGATACATCAACGCCGCCGGTGCGCATCGAGCCGCCGCCAGGATTTGTTTCCCGCGCTGGCAGTGCGGTGCCTGATTAGATTGGCACGTCCGCGGGCTATTCAATCGCAAGTGAGCTAAGTCATTCCCGCGCGCTATTGTGCGGGGCGCTGAAGTGGGGGGCGCTGAATTGGCGTTTATTTGCTGTTGCAATTGCGGAATGATCGAGAACGGCGGCGGGGCCGATGGACCTGGCGGCGCGAATTGCTCCTTCAAGCCACCGCTACGAAGCTGTTGATCGAGGAAGAACAGCTTTTGTTTGATCGACTCGATCTCGTCGCTCAGGTTCTTCTTCTCGTCGCTCGTTTTCGCTTGATCAAGCAAAATGCTCAGTCGCTTCAGGCGGTCCTGTAGTTGATGCTCTAACTCGACTTCCTGCGACGGCGAAATGTTTAATAAGCCTTCGATTTGCTCATTAATGCCAATTGTCGCCTTCACCTGACCCACGCCATCTTTTTGCGTCGTCGGCAGCCCGAGTGCATCCACAAAGAATGTTACATCCTTGGTCAGCCTTTGCGGCGAGTCGTGCGTGGCATAGTCGAGAATGGCAAGCATAAGCTTGGTTAACTCATCGCGGCCTTCGGGGCCGACCCAGACGTACGTATCGCAATAATGGCCCACGAACGCACAGCAGCAATCCTTGGGCACTTCTTTCTTGCAACCGGTGTGAAACCAGCACGCGCCTTTCAAGCATTCCGATGTGATGGTGCCGCTGGAAAGCTGGCTGATTTTCCCGTCGGGATCGCCGGTGTAAAACGTGTTGAAGCGGGCCTGGCAATCGGGGCAACTTTTCGAGGCGGGGCCGTAGCCGCAATTCGCGACTGCGGTTTGATACGCACAGCGCATCAGCTCCAATTTGCGCGGATCGTTGATGGGCGTCATCGTGTACGATTCCTGGCAAGCGCGCTGGACGCTGGTGTTGATGCCAAGCGATGTGAGAATGAATTCGAGGAAGAATGGCGGGCGGAAAAAATTGCCGCCGTTGAACGTGGATGAGGTGATCGGTCGGCCGAATCCCGTCGACAGGCTCCCATTGCCCTGGTCGGTGACGATGGCAGTGCCTTGGTTCGGGTACGAGAAATAGGGCATCGACTCGTAGTTGTAAACGAACATCGCCAGGTTATCGAGCACTTGCTGTTGCTCCATATCGCCAACGCTCATTGCTTCGTTGGTCGCGTTCTTGCGCAGTTGAATGTGCGTGCAGCCGGCGGCGGCGAGGCAGCAAAGAGCCAGTATTAAGTGACGATGTTTCATAACAGCATTGAGCGACGGTTTACGGACGTGTAACAAGGCGGCCCTACAACTAGCACAAGTGCCACTTCCGGCATAATCACTATTTGCCATCGGACCCGCATGACCCCACCGTTGAGTACAACCGGCACTGACGGCATGACCGCTACAACCGTCAAAGTTTGCCAGGAGGTGCTAGCAGCAATGGGCTTGGTGATGGTATTCTTCGACGGTAGCCACTTGTGGGGTTCCGACGCCCCGCCATTCCACGCGAGGTATGTCATGAAGGCACTTTCTGTGTTCCTCTTGATTGTTGTTGCCGGTGGCGCTTTGGCTGACGAACCGGCCACTGCGCTTAAGGAATTCACCTCGAAAGAGTGTGCATTTTCGGTGATGATGCCCGGCACGCCCACGACGACGAAAACTCCCGACAAGAATGGCGGACCGGACCAGTATCAATTCACGATCGCGGCCAACGACGGCGCTTATTTGGTGATTTACAACGAAACTCCCAATTTGAAAAATGCCGCCAAGGACCTGCTGCTGAAGGCGCTGGTGAAATCGCAGGCGGCGGCACAAGCGGGCGTCAATGGGAACCTGCTGGGGATGCAGGAGCTGACGCTCGATAAGCAATACCCCGGCCGCGAAGTCAAGCTGTCGGGCAAAAGCGGCTCGGACACGCTCTACTACACTTGGCGCATCTATTTGGTCGACGGGAAGATGTATCAAGTCGTCGCGGCGGGGACGAAAGATTTTGTGGCGACCGATGTCGCGAAGAAGTTTTTGGAGTCGCTGAAGATCGTGAAGTAAGTCAGTACCGATAATTGACCACAGATGGGCCCTTGATTCAGCGCGGTTAGGCAGTCGTTGATTTGAAAGTGCTTTCTCAGTTCGCCTCATCAGTCACGCGCCACGATTGGAGCAATAACTGCGATTCGGCGGCGTCGGTATTATCGACGCCGCGAGTGCCCCCTTCGCCGTACATCGCGTTCTTTAGCAGGCGGCCAAGCGGAGAGACCAGCGCGGCATTATCGTCGTTGTCGGCGCCGCGCGAAAGCGGGAGGCTTTCCTGCTCGAGGAAGCTAAAATCGGGAGCCTGCCGCCCGGCTTGGCGCGGCACGGCGACAAGCACGACATGCTCGTTGCCAATGGGCTTGGCGGTAATTTTGCAGGGCTTGGTGGTGAGCGTTCCGCCCGAGCGAGTGAGAATGTTGTCAGCGCCTGAGCCCGGGCGCGGGTAGATGGCTTGAATGCCAAAGCCGGCATCGACATAGAGGAGGCTGACGGCGGCATCGACTTTCCCCTTGTTGGTCATCTGCCAGCCGACATAATCGCCCGCCACGAGCGTGAGTGGGCCTTTCTTCAAATCGATTTCGACCCCTTCGCGGTCGGTTTTGCTTTTGAAACGCAAGAGCTTGAGCTCGACGTTGGGTTGCGAGGAATCGCTAAACGAGCCGCCCGAGGCGGCGGCCTGGGCGGCCTGCTGAACGGTGAGATTCAACAGGTTTTGCGCGCGGGCGATGCGCGACATGTTGCGAACAATCGAAGGAACGGGATCAGCCGCGTCAATAGCGAAGCGGGCGGCGTCTTCCGGGAGCGGTCCGCGAATTTCGGCGGCATCTTTAGAGATGAGCAGGAGCTTGCCGTCGCGTTTCTGCACGACCCAACCGGCCGCGTGGGGATTCTCGACGAATTCGCACAGCGAAGCATCGCTCGAAAGCGCGGGTTTGAGGTCGGCGGCGATTTTTTGCAAAGCCGGCGAAACGGGCTCGACGGTGACGGTCGATTTTTCGCCGGCGACAGCGACTTGGATGGGCTGCGGATCGACACCGACCTTGATGCGCATGTTGCCGCAATCGGTCCAGACGACTTCGAAATTGCCGCCGTCGGGGAGCGCGCTTTTGCGCGGGACCTTCACATCGTTGTAATCGATGAGCTTGAGGTCGGAATTCAACAGTGCGCTATCGGTGACTTTGGCATAGCACAGCACGGACTCAGGGTTCGGCGCGTCGCTCGAAGGGTGCAAAGCGATGATGGAATCGGGCGTGAGACCTTGGACGGTGCCCTCGTTAGCAGATAGATCAGTATCGATTTTTTGCCAGCGTTGGTTGGAGCGGCCGGGCCAGCGTTCGACGCCAAGCACTTCGCGATTTTGGGCGAGTCCTTCAACAATCGGTGTGGGTCCGGTAGTGCGGCCCCACTGCGGATAGCGCTGGCGGACGAGGTTCGCCAGTTCGCCGTAGGTGATCGGGTGGGAAGCGTGGCTCAGGATATCGACAATGGCATAGGTGAGCAGCCCTTGCACTTTTTGCTTATCGGGGTTGTCGCTGTCATAGGGCATGGGCATTTCCAGTTCCGATTCGTCGCGCTGGGCCGCGTAGAGGCCGACGTAGTCGGGCGATTGCGGGCCGAAATCAGCAGTTGCTTCATCGTCCCCGCCGGCACCGCGCGTTACGCCGCGGGTGGCGGGCGAGCCCGGCGGAGGGGCGGATGATTGGCGGGCGGCGGCGATTTTCTTGGCGGATTTGATTTCGTCGTCGGGCACGCCGAGTTCATCCGTCGAGACGCTGCGGGAAACCTCGGGTGAATCGCCGCGCAATGTCCAGCCCGAGCAACAGCAATCGAGCACAACCCAGAGGCGGGCTTTCTTAGCGGTAATTTGCTTGCACCAGGTGCGAAGTTGGTAATCGGGAATCGAGCGATCGACGCACCATTTTTTGCCGTTCCACTGGCCGCAATCACAGGGCAGAAACATCTGATCCATGCCGTCGGGCTTTTGATAATCGGGATCGGGCATTTTTTGCTCGGGCTGTTGGCCGCCGTGGCCGGCCAAGATGAGCACGACCTGATCGCCTTCGTGCGCCTCGTCGATGAGTTTTTTGATTTCGCGCTCGATATTGGCATAAGTGGGCCGCGACGTTTCGCCGTGCTTTTTTGCTTCGGTTTCGGAAAGGACGGTAATGGCGTCGGCCGGGAGGTGCAAATTCTCGGTGAAGAAACGGCGCACCAGCGCCACGTCGTTAGCCGGACCGTGCAGGCTCTTCTCGGGTTTCAGGTTGTCGTACTTCGTGCAGCCGACTAATAGGGCGTGAAATTTACCGGGCTCGATGGCGGGCGCCGCAGGACTCGACGGGGAGCTTTTAGCAGGCTCCGCAGAAGTATCGGCTACTGCGGCCGCAGCACTAATAACTAACAACACTGTTACGAGAAATGATCGCAATTTCATAGAAGATTCGCTCCAGGATTATGGCGTAGTTTTGTCCACGGCCAGCCGCTTTTGTACTTCGTCGCAAATTTTGGCGGCAAGTTCTGGAACCTTCGAAGCACTGCCCTCGACAGAAAACGGCGTCGATTTGCCGTCGGGCGAAGTGAGAAACACCGAGACGTTCACCCGCTCCCCAGTAACCTCGTAGCGGCCGGCGAGCCGATAAGCGCCGGCCATGCGGCGCGCGTCGGCGAACGCCAGCGGAGCTTGTTGCCCGCGCGCAGCCGAGGCGACATCGCGCAGCAAGTCGTCGGTTTGTTCGCTGAGGGCCAGTGGGTCGTCTTCTTTGGCGTCGTGAAAACTGGTGCGCAGTACAAGCGGTCGCACCGGCTGCAGCGGAATTTTCGACTGATCGTCCTTAGTCACCTGGCCGATTTCAAACGTGGAGCCTTTCGGACTGGCGATTTGCGGTTGCTGCACGCCGCCAATATCGCCCGCCAGTTGCGGAACTTCACGTTTGGCGAATTCGAAAAGTGATCCCACGTCGACAAATTGGTCTTCCTTAAGAGCCGCCCCGCGCATGCCGAACAACAACGCGTAGGTGAGTACACCTTGACCATATCGCGAGGCTTCGTAGCTGGCTTTATCGGCGGCGCACCCGGCCAAAATATGGAAGCCGGTGGAGTCTTTCACGCGCTCCAATGCGCGCTGCTGACTGGAGGAGACTTCGCGCGGCTTCGTGAAGTCGTCGACAACCTTGCCGGAATGGCAGGTATCGAGAATCATCACTTGCTTTTCGGCCGGGCTGCGCTTGAGCAAATCGGTCAACTCGCGGTCGGAAACTGCCCATTGCCGGCGCAGCTCCGGGTCGTCGAGCGAGGCGTTTTGAGCATCGCAGGTGAGGTAATAGAAGCTGTCATCGCTACCGCCTCGGGCGACGCCGTGGCCGGCGAGGTAAATGATCAAAATATCGGATGGCTTCACATGCTTCTCGTCGCCCAGCGCTTCGAGCGCATGCATGAGATTATCGCGCGTGGGACGATGCGCAGCGTCGGACTGCGGACTTTCGGATTTGGCGGAATCGAGTTGGCTAGCGTCGGCAGGCTTGGGTGAGGTGAGTAGGCTAATGTGGACGTGGTCGGGGCCGAACAGGCGAGCGGCGGCAATTTGCAGGCTGGCGGCGAAATCGCTGGCGTCTTTGGCCGGATATGCGAGATCAATCTGGCCGCCTTGGTAATGCGTTATGCCAACGATCACCGCCCACATGTCGGGGTTGGCAACGATTTTTTCGCGCGGATCGTCGATAGAAACTTCGATACCGCGGCTACGGAGATAGCCGTCGGCATTGAAGGCCTGCACTTCGATTTTGTTGGTCTCGCCGGGCTTGAGGCGAGGATCGTTGGTGAGATCGATCGGCACGGTGAAGGTGGCGGCGTTGGGATTGGGCGGAGCGCCGCGACCGCCTGGCAGATCGAACTTTTTGCCATTGATTAAAACCACGACGGGCCCAATTCCGCCCCCGCGATTGGTGAGGTGGATGTCGAACTTTGTTTCGCCGGATTTTGGCGCGGCAATCGCGACATCGGGATACAACTTGGGACTGTTGAACGATTCGACGTCGCGCAGAGGCTCTTTGCTTACGCCGAGCTTTTTCGCCAAGAGGCCCGGCTCGTAGTAACGCTCCTTTAGCTGCACAAGCTCGATGGGCTCACCTCCGACGACCCAATGCAAGCCTTCGACATCGCCGCCGTTTGCGGCATCGAAGCGGCCTTGTGGATCAACAACGGCCCAGCCGCCGTCGGCGAAGGCGATCATCGTGCAAAGTTCATCTCCCGTGTCGGCGTTCCACAATCGCGTGCGACCATCGCCGCTGCAGGTGTAAATGATACCTCCGTTCTGTAGAAAGCCGGCGGCTGTTGCCCCCGGCACATGACCGGTCAAGCGATGCACGATTTTTCCCGTCGCGGTATCCCACACCAACACTTCTTCAGTCAGCCCCCAACCGAGCAAAAGTTTTCCGTTGGGGGAAAATGACGCCGCGGAAAATCGATTGGTCAGTGCGTCGGGATCTTGATAGCCCTCCGGACTTGCCGGCTTATCTTCCGATTTGAAAACTTTGACCAATTCTTTGCCGGTGTTGGCGTCCCACAGTTCATATCGACTGCGGTCGTAATCTCTATCTTGTTTTGCGCAAGACAACAACATTTTTCCATCGGGCGAAAAGCTGACGCGATGAACCCACGGCCCGGCAGGCTCGGCCGATTGATCTGCGGAATTCTTTGTGGGGGGCGGCGGAGCGGGCGCTGCTTTTGGCGAATTCTGCGGAACTTCCCACGGCGCCAGCGGCGCTTTCGGCGGGGTGACTGACGTATCGGGCGGCGTCTGGGGCTGCGCTTGTGGCGGAGCGACAGGATTGCCGTTAGCATCCTCCTCGGGTGCTCCTACTTTGATTCGTCGCACCAACGAGCCGTTGGCGGCGTTCCAAACAATGACTTGCCCGTCTCCTCCGCCAGTGGCCAGCACGGCGCTGTCGGGACGCCAAGCCAGCGACGCGACAGGACCCTTGTGGCCAACGAGACGACGTTCCTGACGGCCCGTGGCGGCATTCCAAATGCGAACCGTTTTGTCTTCGCTCGTGGTGGCCACCCATTTACCGTCGGGCGAAAATTCGCCGGCTAAAATTGCATCCCTGTGTCCGACAAGTTTTTGCAACACGCGTCCCGTCTCGGCACCGAGAATGACGACCGAGTTCAAATCTCTGTCGGCCGCCCACAACAATCGCCGCGAATCGGGCGAAAAGCAGCAAAACGGATGGTCCGACAGATTTTCGATGCCATCGACCATCGAGCCGCGCGCGCTGCCTGGCAACGCGCACAAAGTTTTGCCGGTGCGAACGTCGCGCACTTCCGCCTTTTCGCGCAAAGCGTCGATCAGCACAATCATTTTTTGCTCGTCGGGCGAAATAACCCAAGGCTCGGCAGGTTTAACTTTGGAGCCACCCAATTCGCTGGGGGATTGTTCGCTATTCCAGCGGCGGGCTTTGCCATCCATGTGCGCGGTCAACAGCGGCAAGTTTGGCCCGGCGGTGGCCGTCATGGTGGGAGATGCTTGCGGCGAATCGACCTTCGCCTCGATTGCACCGCTGGAAATATTCCACCGCGCCAAGCGTGTCGGCATGTCTCCCAAACCATCTAAAATGAGTTCTTCCGACAAGTCGGGGTCGCTTTCCAAATCGTGAGCACCCATGCTTCCCACGTAGGCTTGTTTGCCATCGGGGGAAATTGCCACGGCGGTCATCACCTTGTCTGGTTCAATTGTGGCCAAGCGATTTTTTGCTTTGCCGGACAATTTGTCGGCGACTTGAATCTGCCCATCTTTTTGCACGAAGGTAAATTGACCCTGGGGGGCAAAATCGATCATTGCCACGGTCGGGTCTTGTTCTTCGGTGTAGCGAACCAGTTCTTTTCCGGTCGATAAATCCCAGGCGCGAGTGGTTTCATCGGCGCCAGAGGTGACGACACGTTTGCCATCGGGAGAAATCGCCACCGAGGTCACGGCTCGATTATGGCTGGCAATTCGCTGCAATAATTTTGCCGTCGCGCGATCCCAAACATAAACAGCGCCGTCGTAACAACCGGCAACAAGTTGGCGAGCATCGTGTGAAAAACGCAACGCTGAAATCGTTCCGTCGGCTCCGGCAAAACTGGCGTACCGTTTGCCGTTGGAAGCCGCGTAGAGCGTCACCGATCCTGCGATGTCGCCGATTGCAACCCACGTGTTGTCGTCGGAAAAAGCCGCCGTACTAAGTTCCAACGCATCACCGGCATTCAGTCGAGCGACCCGCTTGTCCGACACGGTGGACCACACTTCAAAAACTTTGAGGCTTGCTGCGGGACCAGTTTGGTCGATGAGGTGGGAAACGAGCAGAAAATTTCCATCGTTGGAGATTGCTTCGACCTTGGGCATCGACCAACGACCATTGGCCAATTGCCGATCGAGCTGTTGGGTGAGCGATACGGGCTGGCCAGGGTCCGCGAGGCTCACCATGCACACACCTTGTGGCAGCGACATCCACAGCCCATTGGCCGACGCCACGGGCAATGATCCTCCCGCCGTGGAAATTGGCCAAGCAAATTGCCGGTCGAATGCACTGCTGTTGCCATACGAGTTTTGCGGCGCTTCCGAATCGTCGCCGGCCGGGGGCGGTTGCGTCGACTTTTCACTCCACGACTGGGTAATTATTTTCGATATCAACTCGCCGGTTTTTGCATTCCAGCTATACAAGACCCCGCCCGTGCTATGGGCGATGACCTGTTTTCCGTCGGGGGTCATGACGACTAGATGCAAATCTTCGTGTAAGCCGGGGAACACGCGCTGCAGTTTGCCTGTGGCCGCCTCCCACATTTTCACTTGATGGTCTTGGCCGGCCGTCAAAACGTGTTTGCCGTCGGGCGAATAATAGACCGACCAAATGTTTCGCGATCGATCGTATTTTTGCAAAACGTCAGGCTTGTCGGCCTTCGTAATTAGAAAAGTGTTGGCGGTCTGAACGATCATCTGTTTGCCGTCGTCGGAAAAGCGGATTGCTTCGACCGAGTCGAACAATTTTTTGGCCCACAGGTTTTTGCCTGAAACGACGTCGAACAAACCGATGAGTCCGTATTCCGCTCCTAAGACAACTCCTTTTCCATCGGGCGAAAAGGCGGCCGAGTAGATGTTGGGCGGTCTGCCTTCCTCGGGAGCCGCCGCCATTCCGCCGCCGGATGAGTCCCCTTCGTCAAAGAGGGCGCAAAATTGGCCGGCAACTGCGCGATCGTTCGAGGGATTCAGTTTTGCGGTTTGATTGACAGGGGGTGGGGCCTCGGGAGGCGGTTTGGGAATAAATTCGGCAGGCCATTTCAAAGTCCGCAGCAGCTTGCCAGCGGGAAGCGAATAGATTTGCACAGTTCCATCTGTATCGCCAACGATAACCATCTTGCTATCGGGCGAAATGGCAAGCACTTTAATTTGCATGTGATCGTTTTCCAGCGGCAACTCTTGGCATTTGTCGGGCGCATCGAGGGGACAGCAATATATTTTGCTGGTCGTGGCGGCGACGTACCATTTTTTGTCGGGCGAGAAGCAGAGTGGGCCGGTCAATTGCAATGCTTCCTCCGGCGTGCGAAAGGCGAGTTCGCGCCCCGTAGACACTTCCCAAACATGATCGACCGGCTCGGCAAAAAAAGCACCGCACCGCGCGGCCAAGAAACGGCCATCGGGAGAAAAAGAAATTTCGTCGACCGATTTGCCGTTGCTGTCGGGCTCCGGATCACGCAGGCGGTAAAGTTCCTTAAGCGTGGCCGCGTCCCACACAATGATCCAGCCATCTTCCGCGCCGCTGGCCAGCAGCTTGCCATCGGGCGAAACCGCCATGGTGACGATAGGAAACGTGTGGCCAAGTTGCGCTACGAGACGTGGGCGCGTGGCGGACGCAACCGAGCTGGTTTCGTTTTGAGAGGGCGCTCCGGCAGCACAGGCCAAACGAGAAATTACTGCCGTTGCGATAAGGGCGCACCAAACGGATAGACACTTGCGACTGTGCATTCGAGTTCTGCAGTTGAACGGTGATCCCTACCGCCAATCGCCGCTGAGTTCAAACGCCGCCCAGTAAAACGGCGGCATGCGGCCAATCTGGTCGGGTTTGTTGCCGGGTTGGTCGTCGGGAAGTTCCAAACCGCGGTTGGCTCCTTCGCGCAGCATCTTCAATTGGGCTTGCCGCAGGGCCTCAAGCCGCGTGAGATGTTTGCTTTCGTCCCACAGGTTTTCGTAAAAGTCGGTCATGAGTAGTTGGCTGGCTTTATCGGGAATTTTCCAGAGCGTGGCAACCGTGCTGCGAGCACCGGCCAATTGAAAGGCGCACTGCAGGCCGAGCACGCCTTCGCCGCCGGCCGTTTCGCCCAGGCCAGTTTCGCAGGCAGAAAGGGTTGCCAATTGCACTCTGCTCAAATCGAGCTCTTCGACGGCTAGTGCCGTAAGAATGCCATCGTCTTGGCCGGGCTGCGGACGTTGATTCGCGCCGGCTAGCGCCAACCCAGTGAGCAAATCGGGTTGATAGCCCGTGATATCGATCGAGCCGGCACGCGACTGGCCGCCACTTTCGCCATTTTGCGCGGCACCGGCGCTGCCGGCATCGACCAGCGCCGATCTCAGCTCAGGAGGTGCGAAAAAGCCGTGCGTCGCTAAATGCAGGAACGTAAATTGCGGCATGGCGTCGCACACGGCTTGCTTGGTCGCTTTATCTTTGCGGAGCGATTTTCGCTTGCCATCGGGAAACCGCTGCTCGAACGAATCGTTAATGGCCACGATTTCGGCACGCGTGCCGTCGAGCGGTTTGAATTGCCAAGCAGCGCCGCCGCGGATTGTGGAGTTCGCTGCGGGAGCCGCCATAGCCACGAGCGTGCGTTGAGGCGGCGCGGCAAGGGCGGCTTTGAAATCGACTTCGCCCACGGTAAGCAACGAAGGCACTTCCTGGGTGCCACTGGCTGTGCCAGTGCGACTCTTATTTTCGGTGCCAGCGAAGCCAGCGCCAACCGCCGCTCGAGGTGAAAGGTTTTCTCCCGCCAGCATTTCAGGCAACATGCGCGGAATTGGAATGGTGCCGACGGCGACATCTTCAATTAAATAAGTGCCATCCTTTTTGCCCGGCAGCGCGGCAAAGGGGAGACGATCGAGCGGACCGTCGGGCGATACGAGAATTGTCGTCGCGCCGGTAAGTTTTTCTTCAATCGGCTGCCAAATTGCTTTGCGCAGCTCGGCGCCGTCCGCGGCCGAATAACTCTTGCGCCAGTCGTCAACCAACTTGCCGATCGACTCGCTTGAGCCGAGCTCGACGCGCACAATTGGCTGCTGTTGATTCACAACGAATGCCGCGATTCGCTGTTCCCACTCGGGTTTTTCTCCTTTGGCGTGCGGCGGTTCGTAATGCCAGTATTCGAGAAAATCGACAAGCGCCGTATTGGCTGGCATGACGCGTTGCAAATCGACTGGCGTGCGCTTGTGCGCGTCTAATTCGCGGCGGAAATCGGCGCTGACCGCCGAAAGTTGTTTCTCAAGCGATTCGAGCTTGTCGTTGAGCGCCTTTAAATCTCTTTGATGCTCGTCGGCTTTCGCCGGCAAAGGCGTGGCGCGAGAAAGACTATCGAATTGCCGGGCTGTTTCGGCTAGCTGTTTGGAGATTTCGACGGCTTTGGGATTATCGCCGCTTAAACGCAAACGCCGCATCGTGCGCTGCCACGCTGAAACAGACCCCTTCCAAGCTAACACCTGGGCGTACACCTGCTCCGAGGGAACATTGGCGAGCTGGGCAACGGAGAGGTAATCGTCCAAATAGCCGCGCAACGACGAGGCCATTTTGAGCTGTTGTCGTTCCGATTGCACACTCGACGACATATCGAGCTGCGAGCGCATGATATCGATCGACTGATGCGCCAGCGGCACCGCCTTATCGAACTGGCCCATATCGGCATAGAGCATGCTCAAATTGCTGATGCTAATGGCATAGCTGGGGTGCTTCTCGCCGAATGCCGCCTTTTGAATTTGCAGGGCCTCCAAAAAACATTTTTCGGCCTTCGCATACTCGCCTGTATCGTCGTAGAGCCGTGCTAAATTGTTGAGCGTGGTAGCGTAGGTAGGATGCTTAACGCCAAGAGTTGCTTTGTAGATTTCGAGCGCTTGCTTGTAGAGGGGCTCGGACTTTTCATACTCGTGCAAGTTGTCGTACAACTCGGCCAAGTCGCTCAAGCTGGCCGCATAATCGGCATGCTTTTCGCCCAGCGACGCCTTTCGGACATCGAGCGCTTCTTTATAGAGGGGCTCGGCTTTATCGTAATCGCCTTGGCATCGGTAAAGCCAAGCGAGGTTGTCGAGGGTGTCGGCATAATCCGGGTGCTTCGGCCCCAACACTTCTTTGCGAATGTCGATTGCCTGCAAGTAAAGCGGCTCAGCATCGGAATAATCTCCCATCTTCACATACAGTCCGGCCAGATCGCTTAAGCTGGTCGCGTACGACGGATGCTTTTCTCCCAGCGCCTTTTTGCGAATCGCCATAGACTGCTTGTAGTAGGGCTCGGCTTTGGCGTAGTTGCCCATTTTGTTGTAGAACTCGGCCAAGTCGTTCAGGCTTGACGCGAAATCAGGATGGTTTTCGCCCAACAGCTCCTTGCGAATGTTCATCGCCTGAATGTAAAGCGGCTCGGCTTTGGCATACTCGCCCATTTCGTCGTAAATCCAGGCGAGATTATCGAGGCTGGAAGCGAACGATGGATGTTTTTCCCCCTCGGCCGCGCGGTGAATTTCCAGCGATTTTTTGAAATATTCCTCGGCTTTCGCATAGTTGCCCATGCGATCGTACAAATTGGCGAGGTTGTTGAGGCTGTCGGCCACATCGGGATGATTTTCACCCAGCGTCGAGCGGCGAATCGCCAGCGCTTCGGTGTAGAGTTTTTCCGACTTGGCGAAATCGGCCATTTCCATATACAGAGCGCCGAGGTCGTCGAGGCATTGCGCGTACGTGGGATGTTTGTCGCCCAAAAACTCCTTGCGAATTTTCATCGATTGCACGTAGAGCGGCTCGGCCTTGGCATACAAGCCCATGTGCTCGTAGAGCCATCCCAAATCGTCCAGCGCCGTCGCATAATCGAGATTGTCTTCCCCGGGACCTTTTTTCAGGATCTCGAGCGCTTGATTGAATAGCTTCTCCGCTTCCGTGTAATTTCCCATTTTGACGTACAGCGACGCCAAATCGTTTAGATTGTTTGCATAGACATGATCGTTTTCACCCAGCACGATTTTGCGAATTTCCAGCGCGCGTTTGTAAAGCGGCTCGGCTTTGACATAGTCGCCCATTTTTTCGTACACAGCAGCCATATTGTCGAGCGTGTTGGAATAGTCATCGCTTTCTTCGCCATAGGCTGCTTTAAAAACTTCTAGCGATTGCTCGTCGAGTGCAATGGCTTTGGCATATTGGCCCATCGAATCGTAAACGGTGGCTAAGTTATTGAGTGCAATCGCGTAATACGGATGGTTCGCGCCGAAGATCGCTTTGCGCAAATCGACGAATTGCTTATCGAGTTGTACCGCCTTCGGATAGTTGCCGTTGGAACTGGAATAGGTTGCCAGTTGCCCTAGTGCGACCACATAGCCCGGGTCGTTGCGACCCAAAATCTTTTCGCGAATTGCCAGCACTTTCTCTGCCGCGTCGACTGCTTTGGCATAATGCCCGGCGTCGTAATCAGCGCTTCCTTGATCGGCCAACTTGTCGGCTTCAGCGAGTTGCTGGCGGGCGGCAGGCGCGAGTTTCTCCATCACGCCCAAATGCGCAAGCGCTAGCCGGGCATCGATCGTGCGATAGTCGTCTTTTCCATACAGCTTCGTTTTGGTGGCCAGCCACTCATTGCGCAGCGGTCGGGCGGCGGCGAAGTTTTCCTTGGCTTCGTAGATTTCGGCGACGTTGCGGATCGAGTCGAGCGTATCGACATGCTCGCCGCCGAGATATTTCCGTTCAATGGCCAGCGCCCTCGCACCGGCCGTAAGCGCTTTGTCCCAATCGCTGGCATCGCGGGCGGCCTGACACTCCTTCCAAAATCGGTCGCGCTCGGCAAGTTGCGCCTTTTGATCGGAGGCGGCTTTCGAATCGGTGGCGTTATCCGGCTCCTTGCCATCGGGCGCGTTGCCGCTGGGGGCGGCCTGCGCTAGAAGCAATCCGGAAGCCGGGGCAAAGTCAGAGGAACTGTTCCCGGCCAACGACGACTCGACAGCCAGCGCTGCCGTTGCCCAGAGGCTGCAAAGTGCCCAAACGAATGCCCAGAGTGAATTTCGGCCGCTCATCGTATGCCCTGCGGGAAATTGGACCGCAAGAGTTGAAAACGACGCTACCAAACCATGGCTGTGCCAGCGACACATGCCCACCAGCCAACCCGCTGGATTACATGCGCAGCCCGACTGCCACGACGCCTAAGCCAAATATACTGTAAGCCGATGAGCCCAGCAAAGGTTCAGCGGCTGTTCGACAGTGTTTCCAAATAGCTCGCAACGGCGAGCCCAATCAAGGCGGGAATTATGGAATTAGGTGGGATTATCGCGAGCGGGGGCTAATCCGACGGTCAAACCGGAATGATTTCGCGGGCACAATCTCGACTACGTAGCAAGATCGTTTTCGGTTGGCTCACGCTTCCCAAGCAATTTCAACTGCGGTACTAAACAATTGCGCCGATGTGCCGTACAATACGAGTCATCGGGCGGCTAAAAGCGTGAAAGGGCGCAGCTATGTTGGCGCTGGAATGGATTGCGGGGGGGTTGGTTCTTGCATTAGGGGCGGCGCTGGTTATCGTGCTGGCGAGACGACGCACTGATGCCAATCGGCGCAGTCAGTTGATAGAAGCACAGCATCAATTCCGCCGTTCGCGCGAACAACTGGAGGCGAAATTCCTCGATCGCGCCGCCGCCACAGGCAGGCCGCGCGGACTGCGCTGGGCCGACTGTGAATTTGAAAACGATGTGACCTACGCGCGCGATCGGCAGACCGGTGTGCTTTCGGCGTTCGTGGCCGTCACGATTAAGTTCGAAGCAATTGCCGGCGGCGGCATGGAAGAAGTCGAAGCGGTCGGAAACGCCAAGTATGCAACCGCGGTGTTCAACTTCGACCCGAAGCGGCACTGGATAACCGACGGTCGCGCCATCTTCAATCTCAATCCCAGCGAAGCGGTACGCCGCTATCAAGACACGCTGGAACTTGTTGGGCAAAATAACGCGTGAGTTGCCTGGCGGCTGGGTGTTTTTGTGCCTGGGTGTCTAGGTGTCTACGTGTCTAAGTGTCTGGGTGTCTGGGTGTCGCCGTGTCAATGTTTCGGGTGAGCCGACATAGCGCGATCAGGCATTTTGAGACACAGCGATGCGCCCAGGCTGCATGCACCCAAGAATTCCTTCGCATTGGCGCTTTCTCCGGCTAAGCTAACGTGCCTAAACAGATACCAAGGCACTTGGACACCAAAGCGCACAATGCCCTCTGTCTCCCAACAGCTCCGGGCCGATCCCATGCTGCTCGGCGATCTCTCAGCGACCCAGTGGCGATCTGGAATTGCCGCTTGGCTCGGCTGGCTGTTCGATGGGCTCGACATGCATTTGTATTCTCTGGTGGCGCTGCCGTTTGTCGCGCTGTTGATGAATCTCGATGCGCACGATTCCGCTGTCGGCCAACGGGCTAGTTGGATTCAAGCGGCATTTTTGGTTGGTTGGGCGCTGGGAGGGGCATTTTTTGGTCGCATCGGCGATCGACTCGGCCGCAGTCGAGCACTCGTGCTCACGATATTAACTTACGCGAGCTTCACCGGTCTGTCGTTTTTCGCGCATGCTTGGTGGCATTTGCTCATCTTTCGATTTCTAGCAGCCTTGGGCATTGGCGGCGAATCGGCGGTTGGCGCGTCGCTCTTGTCGGAAACGTGGCCCGCACGGTGGGGCCCATGAATCGCCGCCGTACTGCAATCGGCCGTGAATATTGGCGTGCTCACAGCCTGCTTAGCCAGCATCGTGTTGCTGAAAGTCTTTGAACTGCCGATGCGATTCGTGTTTGTGGTGGGCGTATTGCCGGCGCTATTGGTCCTCTGGATTCGCCGCGCAGTGCCGGAGCCTGCCCAGTGGAAATCCGCGAAACAGGGCGCAGCAGCCAAAGAGCCGGCGTTGTGGGAATTGTTTTCACCCGCGGTCAGGCGGACGACGTGGGTTGTGATTTTGGTGTGTGCAACATCGCTTTCGGCCCACTGGGCATTCATGTTTTGGTTCCAGCAACATTTGCGCAACTTGCCCGACGTGGCCGCCTGGAGCGAATCGCAGCGGAATGCACTCGTGGGCTGGTCGCTGGCGTGGGTGATGGTCCTTTCGATCGCCGGTAATTTTTTCGCAGGCTATCTCGCGCGGCTCTTCGGCTATCGGCGGGCAATCGCGGCATTATGCATCGCCTATTTCGCTTCGATGTTCCTTTCGTACGATGTGCCGCACAATCACGAAACGATGTGGTGGCTGCTAATCGGTCCTGGGCTTTCGCAAGGCCTATTTGCACTGTTCACGATGTACTTGCCGCCATTGTTTCCAACGCTATTGCGCACCACCGGCGCGGGTTTTTGCTATAACATTGGCCGAATTGCCGCAGCCTGCGGCACTGTGTATTTTGGCGGCTTCGGCGTGGCTGGCGATTATCGATTGGCGCTGTTCTATTCTGGTTTCCTATTTCTGCCCGCGGCGGCGCTGGCGTTGCTATTGCCCGAATTGGTTACTCAAAGTGCATCGGTCGCGGAACCGAATCCGGTGATTCCCAGCGCACTTCAGGATAACGCATGACTCACGCGATTGATTCCAATGCCCAGCGGTCGAAAGCGGGCTACAACTTATTCCTTTTGTTCGTAGCCGGATTGGGTGGGTTGCTGTACGGCGTCGATGTCGGGATCATCGCGGGGGCACTGCCGTATCTTGAAGCGGCTTTGAAATTGAATCCTGGTCAGCTTTCTTTTCTGGTCGCCGCCGTGCTCTTAGGCAGTGTTATCTCCACGCTGTTCGCCGGGGCGCTAGCCGATTTGATCGGCCGCAAAAAATTGATGGCTCTCAGCGGCTTGCTGTTCATCATCAGCGTTCCGATGATTGCGGTCGCTTCCGGTTATTGGCCGATTGTTTATGGGCGGTTGCTACAAGGCATAAGCGCTGGTTTGATTGGTGTGGTGGTTCCACTTTATTTGGCAGAATGCTTGACTGCCCCCAACCGTGGCAAAGGGACAGGCATTTTTCAATTCCTGCTGACGTTGGGCATCGTTGCCGCCGCCGTCATTGCCCTTTATTTCAGCCATCTCGTCGATGAAGTTTCCAAGTCGGGCGATGCTGACAAACTGCTGGCCGTTAAAGATTTTGCCTGGCGGAGCATTTTTTGGGTCACGCTCCCCCCCGGCATTCTCTTTTTCATCGGCAGTTTGCTCGTTTCCGAATCGCCGCGCTGGCTATTTCGCCGGGGCAGAACTGCGGCCGCCCACACGGCGCTTCTTCGTTCGCGCACTGCCGAACAGACGGAAACGGAACTGAAAGAAATGCAGGAAACCGCGACTCGCGAAACGGCTCAAGTTTCCAAGGTACAAATAGCAGTCAAAGAATCGCTATTGCGACGCAAGTATGTGATCCCGTTCTTGCTGGCTTGCGTGATTTTGGCCTGCACTCAGGCGACGGGCGTCAATTCGATCATTGGCTACAACGCCACCATTCTGATTCAAGCCGGCTTGAGCGATGAGCAAGCGCATCTGGGTTACACGATCCTCACGGTTGTGAATTTCGTCGTGACTATTGGCGGTATAGCGCTTGTGGACCGCAAAGGACGAAAGTTCTTGCTTTCGCTCGGAACGGCTGGAATTATTTTGTCGCTTGTCTGCGCAGGCTTTTTATTCCGCGGAACCGAGAAGCTACGTGTCGATGTTAAAGAGGCCGTACAGGCTATGGTGAATACGGATCAAACACTCAATCTGAGCTATAACGTCGAAACGGCAAATAAACTTTTGGATTCCGCCGGTGAGGCTGGAAAAGACCTTGGCGATCGGACTTCATTAGCCCTAATTTATTCCTATGGCGATTTCCATTCGGCGACTCCGATCGCTCGCTCAGACGATCCGACGGTCAAGCAAGTCGTGATTAAGTTAGACGATTGCGTTCCAGCCAGTCGCGTCGCGGCATTCCTTTCCAACCCCTTTGCCGATTACAAAGCCGCCCGCGCGGCGCCATTGGTGATTGACAATGCTCTGATTACTCCCGTGCCCGGTGAACAGGAAGGTTGGGTGGTCGCAGGCGCTGTTGTTCACCTTCATGGCTTTCTTCGCCGTCGGTCCGGGCGTTTGCGTGTGGCTGGCGCTTTCGGAACTGATGCCCACGCGCATTCGCTCCAACGGCATGAGCATCGCGCTGTTGATCAACCAAGCAGTGTCCACAGCCATTGCGGCGATCTTTTTACCCACGGTAGGGCGCTTTGGATATTCGACAGTTTTCTTTGCTTTCGCCGGTTGCACGGTGATTTATTTTGTGACCGCCGTTTTCTTCCTGCCGGAGACAAAGGGTAAAACGCTGGAAGAAATCGAGGCCTATTTCGAGGGGCAGAAGCTTTGATGCCGTGCCTCCTTCGATTTAGAATTCGAATTGTCGCGGCCTCACCGGCACACGCTTGGCAAAAGAATGGTCCCATGAAATTATCTCGAACGATCTGGCTTGTTTTGCTCATCGCTGCCATTGCAGCACGCGATGCGATTGGATCCGATAAATTCAATGTCGAACTTGCCAATAGCAGCGTCATCTGGACTTGGCATAGCGCGGCCGACGGTCGCCAAGACTTTCAACTGGACGATAAATCGCACGGCGACAAAATGGCGTTTTCCGGCGCAGTGCTTCGAGTTGGTTCTTGGCGACGGTTCGAAATTAAAATCGTCCGATTTCAAGCTGAACGGCACGCCGCAAGTGGAAAAGCTCGCGCCCCAGCCGGATGCTTCGACTGCCGCCAAGCATTTCCCTGGCCAACAAGTCGTCGCCAATTTTTCGGCCCCTAGCAAAAACTTATCGGCCGAGTGGCGCGTCGTTCTGCGCGACGGTTCGCACTACGTGCGCGAGGAACTCACTCTGCGCGCCGACGGCAAAGATGTGCTGGTGAAAGAAATCGTGCTGTTCGATGCCAAACTGCCCGGCGCGAAAACGGTGGGAAGTGTCGATGGTTCGCCAGTCGTCGCCAACAATTTCTTCGTTGGCTACGAGCATCCAATGGCCAAGAATTCCGTCGATGAGATTGGCAAAGTGCAATGTGGATTTGAGCGCAATGCGGTGCTCAAGGACGGTGAATCCCTTGTGCAAAGTTGTGTAATCGGCGCTGCGCCGCCGGGGCAACTGCGGCGCGGGTTCCTGGAATACGTCGAGCGCGAGCGGGCCCATCCCTACCGCCCGTTTTTAAATTACAACTCTTGGTACGACATCCACAAATACAGCGAAGCGCAATGCGTTAAAGTCATCAACGAAATCGGCGAAGAGCTTGTGGAAAAACGCCACGCGGCAATCGCCTGCTTTCTATTCGACGACGGCTGGGACGATACGCACACATTGTGGAAATTCAGCGACAAGCTGCCCAATGGGTTTACCCCGCTTGCACAGGCCGCCGCAAAATATGGCGCACATATTGGCGTTTGGATTTCTCCTTTTGGCGGGTACGGCAATGTGAAAAAGCAGCGGCTCGATTTCGGCAGCGCGCAAGGCTTCGAAACGACCCCTGCCGGATTTTCACTGTCGGGGCCAAAGTATTACGAGCGGTTTCACGACATTTGCGTGGAGATGCTCGAAAAATACGGTGTCAATCAATTCAAGTTCGATGGCCTGGCCGCCGGCGCCCAAGTTGCCGCCGATAACCTCACGCGCGATGGAGACGCAATGCTCAAACTCATTGCCGAACTCCGCGCGATCCGGCCAGAGCTATATATCAATCAAACCGTCGGCACCTGGCCCTCGCCGTTTTGGCTATTGTACGTCGATTCCACGTGGCGCGGCGAAAGCGACCATTCGTTTTATGGCAAGGGATCGGTGCGGCAGCAGTGGATTACTTACCGCGACATGATCACTTATAAAAACGTTGTTAAGCGAGCGCCGCTCTACCCGCTGAATTCGATCATGCTACATGGCGTCATTTACGGAAAGCTCGCGAAGAAGCTGGAAACGGCTGACGATGCCGATTTCGCCGACGAGGTGCACAATTTCTTTGGCTCGGGCACGCAAGTGCAGGAGTTGTATTTAACGCCGTCGCTATTGAACGAGAAAAATTGGGACGATTTGGCCGAAGCCGCCAAGTGGTCGGCCGCCAATGCCGACGTGCTGGTCGATACGCATTGGATCGGCGGCGATCCAGCCAAGGCGGAAGTCTATGGCTGGGCATCATGGTCACCGCATAAGGGAATTCTGTGCCTGCGAAACCCCGACGAGAAGCCGGCGAAGTTCGAAGCCGACGTCGCCAAGCTGTTTGAACTGCCTGCAGACGCCGCCAACTCATTCGAGCTGCGCAGCCCTTGGAAAAGCGATCGCGAGAAGGCTGCCATAACGGCCCGCGCCGGAGAGCCAATTGAACTTGCGCCATTCGAAGTGCTCGTGCTGGAATCGAAGGAAACGAAATGACGAAGCCAACATTGCTGGTGCTGGCGGCCGGAATGGGAAGCCGCTTTGGCGGGCTTAAACAAATGGAGCCGGTCGGCCCCGGCGGCGAAACCATTGTTGATTATTCGGTGTACGACGCCCTACGAGCTGGCTTCGGCAAATGCGTGTTCGTCATCCGGCGCGAGCACGAGCAAGATTTTCGCTCAATCTTCGACGGACGTTTCGGTAAGCGCATTCCGCTTGAGTACGCTTTTCAAGAGCTGGACCAATTGCCCAGTGGCCTTTCCGTGCCGCCCACCCGCACCAAGCCATGGGGCACGGGTCAGGCGATCCTCTCGGCCGAGCACTTAATCCAAGAGCCGTTTGCCGCCATCAACGCCGACGATTTTTACGGCGCGAATTCTTTTCGCGTGCTGGCCCAGCATTTAACCTCAGGCACGCAAGACTACGCTTTGGTCGGTTTCGTGCTGCGAAACACGTTGTCGGAGTTTGGCAAAGTGTCGCGCGGTGTCTGCGCCTCGGGTCCCGATGGATATTTGCAGAATGTAACCGAGCGCACGGCGATTGAGCCCGCCGGCAACGACGCAACATACGCCAATGCTGAAGGCGCAAGCCATCCGCTTTCAGGCGATGCAATTGTGTCGATGAATTTCTGGGGCTTCATGCCCTCGGTGTTCGACGATTTGCGGGCGTTATTTGTCGATTTTCTAAAGGCGCACGGGCGAGAAGAAAAATCAGAATTCTATATTCCTGCAGCGGTGAACGCGCTGATCACGACCGGCAAAAGGCGCTGCAAAATGCTGCGCACGCCCGATAGTTGGTTCGGCATGACCTATCGCGAAGACCGGCCGCGCGTGATGGAAAGTATTCGCACGCTCATTGCCCGCGGCAAGTATCCCGAAAAGCTGTGGAGGTGAAGTTGATGAGCGAGGAACTGAAGCACGACATCCGCGCCGTCTCCAGCGCATTTCGCATCGATGGCGATTTTCTTTGCGCCCAGCCGTGCGGCAGCGGCCACATTAACGATTCGTATCTTGCCACGTTCGACGAAGGCGATACGCGCGTGCGATATGTGGTCCAGCGGATTAACCATCAGATTTTCAAGGATCCCATGGCGGTGATGAAAAACATCACGCGGGTCACAGAGCATCTGCGCGGCAAATTGGCCGGCATGGCCGATTCAAGCCGGCGAGCGCTAACCGTGATTCCAACGTGCGACGGCCGACCGCTTTACCGCGACGAATCGGGAAACTACTGGCGCGTGTTTCTGGCGATTGAAAATGCGCGATCTTACGACAGCGTGCAGTCACCCCGCCAGGCGTACGAAGCCGCGAAAGGGTTCGGCGCGTTCCAAAAAATGCTCGCCGATCTGCGCCGATCCACCATTGCACGATACCATTCCCGATTTTCACCATACCCCCAAACGCTTCGCTGCGTTGGAGCGGGCAGTCGCCGCTGATGCCGCAGGCCGCGTCAAACTGGCTGCCGCCGAAATCGACTTTGCACTTAGCCGCAAGGCAATGACGCGTGCGCTCCTAGACGCTGGCTTGCCGCAGCGCGTGACGCATAATGACACCAAGCTCAACAATGTGCTGTTCGACGATGCGACCGGCGAAGGCATTTGTGTGATCGACCTCGATACAGTAATGCCGGGACTGGTGCTCTACGATTTTGGCGACATGGTGCGCACCACCACATGCACTGCCGCCGAGGATGAGCAGGATTTATCGAAAATCGCCATGCAAATGCCGCTCTTCGAAGCGCTCGCGCGCGGTTACCTTGAATCAGCGGTCGATTTTCTGACCTCGGCCGAAAGACAACACTTGGCGGTTTCCGGAAAGGTCATCACGTTCGAAATCGGTCTTCGGTTTTTGACGGATTTTCTAGAAGGCGATGTGTATTACAAAGTCCATCGCGAAAACCATAACCTCGACCGCTGCCGCACGCAATTCAAGCTCGTGGAATCGATTGAAGAGCGCGAGAGCGAAATGGTTCGATTGGTAGCGTCGTTTTAGGGCGCATCATCAAACCACTGGTCCACTTCGTCCCACGATTTGGGCGCGAAATCTTGCCATTGAGCGGCTTCCAGCGCAAGCCCGCCGACGCTGACGATCAGGGTGCCGACCTTGCCATCTTTCTTCCGCCATTTCCCCCACACTTCGAATTTCACGCCCGGCTTGCCGATGCCGATGGATTGCTCCACCCGCGCAAGCACCCATTTGGTCGGCCGCCCTTTTCGTCTGCCTTTCATCGATCTTGCTCCTTCGAAGGCTCGTAGATTACCACTTGCAATCATACGTTACCCGCGGAGCAACTTCCGCAACACGGTTTGCAAAATGCCCCCGTTGCGGTAGTAATCGAGCTCGACCGGCGTGTCGATGCGCACTTTGGCGTCGAACTTCTTGGTCGATCCGTCGGCCGCTTTTGCCGCCACGGAAATCGTGCTGCGCGGTTGGAGCTTGTCGTCGACGACAATGTCGAACGTTTCTTCGCCCGTGAGCCCGAGCGATTGCCACGTTTGTCCTGGCAAGAATTGCAGCGGTAAGATGCCCATGCCCACCAGGTTGCTGCGGTGGATGCGTTCGAAGCTGGCGGCCAGCACCGCGCGCACGCCTTGCAGCATCGGGCCTTTGGCGGCCCAATCGCGGCTGGAGCCGGTGCCATATTCGGCACCGGCCAGAATCACCAGCGGCACGCCTTCTTCCTTGTATTTCATGGCCGCGTCGTAAATGCTCATTTGCGCGCCGTCGGGCAAGTGGCGAGTCACTCCACCTTCGGTGCCGGGCGCGAGTTGATTGCGAATGCGAATGTTGGCGAAGGTGCCACGCGCCATCACGCGATCGTTTCCGCGCCGCGCACCGTAGCTGTTGAAGTCGGCCGGCTGCACGCCATGCTCGATCAGATATTTTCCCGCCGGACTTTTGGCCGAAATCGAACCGGCCGGCGAAATATGATCGGTCGTAATCGAATCGCCAAATGCCGCCAGGCAGAGCGCGCCGCGAATCGGCTGAATCGGCCCCGGCTGCGGCGGCAGGTCGACTAAAAACGGCGGCTCTTGAATGTATGTGCTGTCGGGATGCCAGTCGTACAGGTCGCCTTCGCTGGTTTTGATGGCGTTCCATTTTGGGTTGCTGTCCCAAACGCTGCCGTAGCGCGAATGGAACATGGCCGGCTTCACTGTGTCGGCAACGGTTTTGGCCACCTGTTCGTTGGTGGGCCAAATGTCTTTGAGAAACACATCTTTGCCATCGCCGCCTTTGCCGATGGGCTCGTTCGTCAGGTCGATATCGGTCGTGCCTGCTAGTGCATACGCGACCACCAGCGGCGGGCTGGCTAAATAATTCGCTTTCACCAGCGGATTGACGCGCCCTTCGAAATTGCGATTCCCGCTGAGCACTGCCGCGGCGACCAAATCGCCGTCCGTCACCGCCTTGGCGACCGGCTCGGGCAGCGGACCGCTATTGCCGATGCACGTGGTGCAGCCGTAGCCCACAGTTTGAAAGCCAAGCTTATCGAGCGCATCGACCAAGCCTGCCTGCTGCAAATAATCGCTCACCACGCGGCTCCCTGGGGCGAGGCTCGTTTTCACATAGGGTTTTACTTTCAGTCCCTTGGCCACCGCGTTTTTCGCCAGCAGGCCGGCCGCCAACATGACCGAAGGATTACTCGTGTTCGTGCAACTGGTAATGGCCGCAATGACCACCGCGCCGTGCTTAAGTTTTTCGTGATGTCCATTGAATTTCACATCGATGCCGCTCATGCCGGGATCATCGGCAATTGCCGCCGCGGCAGCTTCCGTCGTAACAGCTTGGGCACCATTGCCAGCGCCGGCCGGCGGCCCGCCCTCTCCTTCCCAACTGCTCACGTTCGATATTCTCGTACCCGCATTTTTACCGTAGGTATCGGTCAGGTCATGTCGCCACATGGTTTTCATCAGCGACAGGGGCACACGGTCTTGCGGGCGCTTGGGCCCGGCCAGGCTGGGTTCGACTGAGCCAAGATCGAGCTTGAGAACTTTGGTGTATTTGATGGGAGTGGCGCCCGGCTCGTCGGTGCGGAAGAGTCCCTGCTCTTTATAGTAGCGCTCGACCAGATCGACTTCTTCCTTTGTGCGCCCAGTGAGCCGCAAATAAGTGAGCGTTTCATTATCGACGGGGAAATAGCCCATCGTCGCGCCATATTCCGGGGCCATGTTTCCGATCGTAGCGCGATCGGCCAGTTTCATTTTCGTGACGCCGGGGCCGAAGAATTCGACGAATTTGCCCACCACACCTTCCTTGCGCAGGATTTGCGTGACGGTGAGCACAAGATCGGTCGCCGTGACGGTCGGCTTCATTTCGCCAGTCACCTCGAAGCCGATGACTTCCGGCATCAGCATGTATAGCGGCTGGCCCAGCATATTGGCCTCCGCCTCGATGCCGCCGACGCCCCATCCGACGACACCCAGTCCGTTGATCATGGTGGTGTGGCTGTCGGTGCCCACGAGCGTATCGGGCAGGGCAACCATTTCTCCTTCGATCTTCCGCAGGAACGCCACCTTGGCTAGAAACTCCAAATTCACCTGATGCACAATGCCGATGTTCGGCGGCACCACGCGAAAATTGTCAAACGCCTTTTGTCCCCAGCGCAAGAACTCATACCGCTCGCGATTGCGGCTGAATTCCAAATCGACATTCAAATCGAGCGCCCGGGGGTGCCGAAGTAATCGACCTGAATCGAATGATCGATCACCAAATCGACCGGCACCAGCGGGTTAATTTTTTTGGGGTCGCCGCCGAGGCGCTTCATGGCGCTGCGCATGGCGGCCAAATCGACCACGCAGGGCACGCCGGTAAAATCTTGTAGCACCACGCGCGCGGGCTTGAACGGAATTTCCAATTCGGCCGGCTTTTCGGCCTTCCACGCGGCGAGATTTTTGACATCATCTTGCGTGACTGCGTAGCCATCGCAGTTCCGCAGCACCGCTTCCAGCAGAATGCGAATGGAAAACGGCAGCGCCGATATTTTTCCTACGCCTGCGTCTTCCAACTTCGACAAGCGATACAGCGCCGCCGTGCCGCTGCCGGTGTTGAATTGCGACTTGGCTCCAAACGGATCTTTCAAGCGATTAGCAGTGCTCATACTTGAGTTCGAACCGCGTGCGTCAGCAAGCGGCGCTCCTTTTGATGAATTCTACGAAGCTCGAACACCGACCGCCCGACTAGTGCGGCAGCAGATTCTGCCGGCATTTTAACGGCTTAGGTATTGGATGTCTGGGGGGGTTCGGCAGGCCCGACGGCGATTCCAGCCATGCTGGACCATTAGTGCGTCGAGAACGCCACCAAAAGCGGGAACTCGGTCGTAAAGCCGCATAACCGCTACGTTCGGCACCTGAGCCGGCATGAGTGCCATCACGCCTGCGTGTTAAAAGCGCCCCGGGAAATCACGCCCCCCCTGAGCGTACTAAATTTCAACTGGATCAATCTCCAAACTGCCGCTTGCGCAATCTGTCGAGGAAGTCGATCGATGGGAACTGCACCTTCGCCAATAGAAAGCTCGTTCTCTCAAATCGTCGCAAGCTCAACCTCTAGCGGAACTTCAGTGCCCACTGCTGACGACTGTTCAGAGTGCATCGCTGATGCGCCCCTGCAAGATACTTTGCAACACAGCGGCGACGAGACACTTCAGCAAATATTGGAGCGAATCGCTAAGTTGACACGCATTAGGCCAGAGGCGGCCAAGTTTGAGCCCTCAGCTCTGGCGATCGGCTCTGAACCTGCAAAGAATTCTCCGCCGTTGGCTGTAACTGCGGTTGGGTGCACAAATGACCGATGCGATGAGTCCTCCGCGACCGTGACCAATGAGAGCCAGGAGTTCTACCCGCCGGAACCGGCCTCCTTCCGCGACGCTCGCTTGAGCGATAGCGAAGTCGAAGCGCTCATTCTCAAGTTTCTGCTCGCGCGCGGCGATGCCGCGGGACGCGAATGCGCCGAGCAGCTAAAGCTCCCCTTTTTGCTGCTTGAAGAACTACTTCGGCGGATGAAGCACGACCAATGGATCGTTCATCGAAGCGCCGCTCCAATGAACGACTATGTATTCCAACTAACCGACCTGGGACGCGAGCGCGCACCGCCGGCATTCAGAGCATTGCACTTATTTCGGCGCGGCCCCCGTGCATTTAAAAGATTACATCGCCAGCGTCACCGCGCAATCGCTCACCAAACAGCATCCGACGCCAGCCGACTTGAGCCGGGCGTTCGCCGATCTGCAAATCAACCAAAAAACGCTATCGCGCCTCGGGCCGGCCATCAATTCCGGCCGCGGGTTATTCCTGTTCGGCGCACCGGGCAACGGCAAAACGAGCATCGCCGAACGAATCACGCGCGCTTTCAAGAGCGCCATTTGGGTGCCGCGCACGATCGGCGTCGATGGCGAAATTATTCGCTTGTTCGACCCCAGCAATCACGAAGAGTTGCCCCTGGCGCCGGGCGAATGCCAGCAAGAAGGCCGCAAAATCGACAAGCGTTGGGTGCGCATCCGGCGTCCGACCATTGTCGTTGGCGGCGAACTAACGATGGATAATTTGGAAGTCACGCTCAATACGGCCACGGGCATTAGCGAAGCACCGATGCAGCTGAAAAGCAACTGCGGGACGCTGGTAATCGACGATTTCGGCCGCCAGAAAATGCGTACCGATGAACTGCTGAATCGCTGGATTGTGCCGCTGGAAAAACGTTACGACTTTTTAAACCTGAACAGCGGCAAAAAACTGCAGGTGCCGTTCGATCAACTCATCATTTTTTCGACCAACCTCGAGCCGAAGGATTTGGTCGACGATGCGTTCCTGCGCCGCATTCCGTACAAAATCGAGATTCTCGATCCTAACGAAGACGAATTCCGCGAACTATTCAAGCTAATGTGCCCCATTCTCGGCTTTGCATACAAACAGGGACCCGTCGATTATCTCATCGAGAAGCACTACAAGGCCGCGAATCGCGCCTACCGTTGCTGCCAGCCGCGCGACCTATTGCTGCAGGTTCGCAACTACTGCTCGTACCACGAACAGCCGCTCGAATTGACGAATAAGTATTTCGATTTCGCGGTCGAAAACTATTTCGCGGTGCTGTAGTCGGCGGAAGAATACTGCACTAGCTCGCGTAAGCAATTCGCCGTTGTTCCCTTTCGTCGCCTAAATCAGTGCGACCGCTCCATGCCAAATTCCAATTGGAGCTGCGGATCGTGGTCGGCCTCAGGGTTTAATTCCTTGAAGAGTAAGCTCGGTTGAATATCGCGATTGTGTTGATACTTGTCGCTCTGGTACTCGGTTATATCGCCGCACAACTGGTGGTAAAAAATCTGGCAGATCGGCACGCCGGCATAAACGCGCACCGGCTGCACGGCGAACATTTCCAGCGTCCAGTAGCCGCAAAAGCCCACGTCACCGAAGCCAGCCGTCACATGAACGAACAAGCCCAACCGCCCGATGCTCGAGCGCCCTTCGATCATCGGCACCAGGTTGTGCGTTTCGGTGCGCTCGATAGTGCGGCCTAGATAAAGCTGATTAGGGCTAAGCACCAATCCCTCTGGCGGAATTTCAATTCGCCGCACCCGATTCGCCTTGCGCATGTCGAGCACCACTTCCTCGTAGGTCATCAACTCGTGGTGCAGCGTGAGATTGTAGCTGTTGGGATTCAGATTTCGTTCATCGAATGGCTCGATGACGATGTTGTCGTCCAACTGCCGCAAAATTTCGTGTCCAGAGAGAATCATAGTTTTGGGGGGTCAGGGGATCGGGAGTGGAGCGCGAGCGCTCTGTGAATTTATCGTCACGCCTTGACTTTCGTTCGTATTTTTGCCCGGCCGCCTTGCTTTTCCGTCACGCCGATTTTTGGGCAGATTGCGTCGAGCACGCACTCGCCGCAGCGCGGTTTGCGAGCGATGCAAATTCGCCGCCCATGATGAATCATTCGGTGCGAAAAATCGATCCACTCGCGCGGCGGCAACTCGTTCATCAGATCGCGCTCGATTTTCACCGCATCTTTTTGCTTTGTGAGGCCGAGACGGTAACTCAGGCGCGTAACATGAGTATCCACAACCACGCCCGCGCCAATGCCATAAGCCGTGCCCAGCACCACATTGGCCGTCTTTCTGCCAACCCCCGGCAATTCCACCAATTCATCCAGCGTGCGCGGAACCTTTCCGCCATGCTCTTCCACAAGCTTCTGGCAGCAAGCTTGGATGCTTTTGGCCTTGGCACGAAAAAACCCTGTGCTCTGAATCGCCTTTTCCAAATCGCTGCGCTTCGCGGCGGCAAAATCGGCAGCCGTTCGATATTTTTTAAACAGCGCAGGCGTCACCATGTTCACGCGCACATCGGTGCATTGCGCTGAAAGAATGGTGGCAATGAGCAACTGCAGCGGATTGGAGAATTCGAGCGCGCATTTGGCCGCCGGGTATTCCAGCGCCAACAGCTTAGCGACTTTCGTCGCCCGCTTGTTCGTATCGAGCGCGCCGGCGACTGCCATCCTGCGTACCCCATGCGCGAAAGAAAAGACCTTGGCGTAACCGCTCGCCACGCGCTGCGACGGCTGTCCACAACCGCCGGAAATAATCTCGATCCTTCGACCCCGCCCGGCAATCAAGAAAAAACTCTAAGCTCTGGCGATTTTGCGGCCTGTAGGAATAACTGTCAAGCGCCTTGAATTTGCGCCTCTGCCAATTTGGCTTGACGCGGCAAACTTCGAGGGATAGGCTTCATGTTGAAAAGTTGTAACATCTGGCGTGTGTGGGCAAACTCCACCGGCGTGGATTTCGGAACACGCAGTTTTCCAATCCGAGGAGCCAATCATGAGTTTCGGCGACAGCCAAATTCAATCCAGCCCGTGGGGCAACATTGCCGCCCGAGCCGAGCCCACCGAACGGGCCGATTTCATCAAGAAAACCTATTTGCACTTGCTCGGCGCCGTCGTGGCCTTCTGCGCGCTCGAGTACGTGTTTTTGAATAGTGCAATTGCTCCCAGTTTGGCCAAAGCGATGCTGAGTAATGGGCGCGGTGGTTGGATCGTAGTGTTGCTCTTGTTCACAGGAGTAGCATGGCTAGCCAATTATTGGGCCATGTCTTCTACCTCCGTAGGAATGCAGTATGCAGGATTAGGGTTATACGTACTGGCGGAGTCGGTCATCTTCGCACCGCTTCTGCTGATTGCGTCTGACCCGCGCTTTGGTGGTCCCAATGTCATCCCAACTGCAGGAATGATTACGCTGCTCATGTTTTCAGGATTGACGGTGGCGGTGTTTGTCACTGGGCACGATTTTTCATTCCTCCGCACGGCATTGATCGTGGGGACCTTTGCCGCATTTGGCTTCATCCTATGCGGCTCGCTTTTCGGATTCTCAATGGGGAATCTGTTTACGATCGCCATGATCGTGCTGGCCTGTGGATATATTCTTTATTACACCTCGAACGTAATGCTCCACTATCGGATTGGACAGCATGTGGCTGCCTCACTGGCACTATTTGCTGCGGTTGCTATGCTATTTTGGTACGTGATACAGTTGGTGATGTCGTCTCAGCGCCGCTAATACGATCGTTGCTTCAAACCGTTTTTCAAACTTCGCAAAGCCCAGGGATTGCCTCCCTGGGCTTTTTTGTTTGCCAGTCGATCAATCCGCTAAGATTCAATCACCGACGAAATGGCGTCCCCCGCACGGTCCGCTTATAATTTCTCATTCAGTTAACCATTTTTCCACCTATTCACCACTTCACATCTTCACCTGTTCATCTTCCTGAACCCCGAGCCCTGAACCCAGAACCTTCCGCCGCCGTGTCTGAATCCACCTACCACCCGCTGTACCTCGAAGGCATCGAACACTTCAACAAATGCGATTTCTTCGAAAGCCACGAGTCGTGGGAAGATTTGTGGACCGACTACCGCGGGCCCTCGCGCAAGTTCTATCAGGGGCTCATTCAGACCGCCGTCGCCTTGTTCCATTTCGGCAATGGCAACATTCGCGGCGCGAAAAAACTCTATTTCAGTAGCCGCGCGTATTTAGATCCCTATCGCCCCAAACATATAGGCCTCGATCTGGATGAATTCCTGGGCCTGTTTGATAAATGCTTCGCTGAAGTAGCTGTTTGCAACGCCGACGAATTTCCAGAAATCGACATCAACCCCGAATTAATTCCCGAAATCCACTTAGACCCGCCGCCAGATAATTAACCACCGCGGCACAGAACCACCGACACAGAACCACCGAGGCACCGAGACACGGAGAAGAAAAAATAAGGAAGCCAGGAATCCATGAATTGCCTGCAGATTTTGATGTTTTAGTTTTTCCTTTCCTGCACTCTTGGTTTCCTTATAAATTAATCTTTGTCCGTCTCTCTGCGTCTTTGTGTCTCGGCCGTAAAAAAACTATGCTCGACGAACTGCCATTTTCGCCAGCCGAATTTTGTGGCCGGGCGCGGCTTTTTCCGCTGCCCAATCTGGTTATGTTCCCGCACGTCATGCAGCCTTTGCATATTTTCGAGCCGCGGTACCGCGACATGCTCGAAGAGTCCCTGGCGAAAGACCAGCTCATCGCCCTGGCACAACTCTCGTCGGGTTGGGAGAAAGACTACGATGGTCGACCACCGATGCAGCCCATCGCTTGCCTGTGCCGTGTCGCCACGCACCACAAAACCGACAAGGGAACCTATAACGCGCTCTTGTTGGGCGTGTGCCGCGTCAAAATTCAGTGCGAATTGCCGGCCACGAAACTATTTCGCGAGGCCGAGGTAGCACTGCTGGAGGACGTTTACCCGCTGGAAAACAAAGCCCGCCGCCCCGATCTCCAGCGCCAATTGGTCGAGGCGTTTCGTCACGTGCTCCCCAAATTGTCCAAAGCGCAAAAACAAATCAGGGAGCTGCTCACGAGCGAAATTTCGCTGGGCATGCTCACCGATATCATTGCGTATACGCTCAATTTCGATCAAAAAATCAAGGAAGAATTGCTTGCCCAGCCTCTTCCCGATCTGCGCCTTGCTACTATTAGAGTGTCTTACGAAAGCCGGCCGCGGCAGTGTCAGCCAAGGCTTCCCCCCGGCATTCAGCACGAACTGACGATCCCGCCCCCGCCGCAGCCTCGCTCAAGCAATTTGAATTCTGAATCCCGAAACCTAAACCCTGAACCCCCTGACCTGTCTCGCATGCCCACTCAACACTTTCGTACCGATCAATTTCACGGCAGCTTGGCGCTGGAAGATGACGATTCGCCGGCGCAAGAAACCGTCGAGGGAGTCGATCTTGCGCGATTGAGCGCGCTGTGCGCGAAATTCTGTCTGCAGTCGGCGAAGATCCCGATCGCGAAGGCTTGCGCGAAACGCCGGCCCGCGTGGCCCGCATGTATGCCGAACTGTTCGGCGGCCTGCGGCAAGATGCCCGAGTTCATTTGCATAAATTCTTCACGCAAGAGTACGACGAAGTAGTGCTGGTGCGCGATATTGCCTTCAACAGCGTCTGCGAGCATCACTTGCTGCCGTTCATGGGCCAAGTGCACATCGGCTACATTCCCAACGGCAAGGTCATTGGCTTGAGCAAGCTCGCCCGCGTCGTCGAAGTGGTTTCCAAGCGGCCGCAGGTTCAAGAGCGCATGACCGAAGATATCGCCAACCTGCTGGTCGAAGAACTCGGCGCCAAAGGCGTGGCGGTCGTAATCGAAGCCGCCCACACCTGCATGACAATTCGCGGCGTCCGCAAGCCGGGCAGCATGTGTGTCACTTCGGCGATGAAGGGGGTATTCCGCTCGAATATTTCGAGCCGCTCCGAAATCATGACGCTCATCTACGGCGAGAAGCGCTAGGAAAATCTGCCACTAGCCATGCTCGTTCTGACGCAATTCGCGCTTCGCCTAACGTTCGGTTTAGCGCTAGCCATGGGCCTGACCTCAACCAAAAAAGTCACCAGCGGCTACTTCCGCAATCATAGCTATGTGCTCCTGGGCCTCTGTGTGTTAGCCACACTGGCGGCATTCGGCGACAAGACGCGGCTTGCGCTTTGGCCGCCACTTGCGGCCGCCGCACTGAGCTACCTCTGTGCCGTCGTTTGGCTGTACGAAAAGCCCGCCGCCGGATTGCTTCTGCTGTGGGCCATTGCCGCTGTTTCGCTCGTTGGATGCTGGCTTGACCAGCCGCTTCCAGTGGCGACCACGGCCGCACCGCAAATTTCCGGCAGCGACACACTTGCGGGGCAAATTCTCTGGCATCTCGACCCTCTCACCGGCGGCCTCGTGCTGGGATCAACCATCGCCGCCATGTTTCTCGGCCACTGGTATCTCAATACACCCACCATGGAAATCGGCCCGCTCGAAAAACTGCTCGCCCTCATGGCGGTTTCCATCATCTGCCGCGCGATCGTCAGCGGCCTTGGGTTGGCATTCGAATTCAATTCAACCGGCATCGCAACCACGCAATGGTTCATGCTCGCCCTGCGCTGGCTCGCCGGCATCATCGGCACCGCAGTGCTCACGTGGATGGCTTGGCAAACGCTCAAAATTCCCAACACGCAAAGCGCCACCGGAATTCTGTACGTGGCCGTAATCACAACCTTCATCGGCGAATTGTCGAGCCTGCTACTGTCAGCCTCTACAGCGTTTCCGTTATGATAGATGGAAGTGGCAAGTGATTCGCAACTCGGCGACCGCGCTGCCGACGATTTCTCGCCCCTCGCCCCACATCCCTCGCCCCTTTCCTTAATGAACATCACGTTCGCCTGCCCGCACTGCGAAGCACCCAATCGAACCGAGGTTTCCTCCGGCGATACAGCCCTCGACTGCACGCATTGCGGCCGCCAGCTGCAAATTCCCGCCGGCGCCATTGAACAAAATCGCGTCCATCGCTGTCTGACTTGCCCCAGCACCGACCTGTTCATTCGCAAAGATTTTCCACAACGGCTCGGCGTCGCCCTGGTCACAATCGGTCTATTGGGCAGTTGCATTGCCTGGGCCTACAGCCAGCTCTATTGGACATTCGGAATTCTGTTCGCGACCGCCCTTATCGACGTGGTTCTCTATGCTGTCGTGCCCAACGCGCTGATGTGCTATCGCTGCGGCACGATGTATCGCGGAGCCGCTAATATCGATCAGCACGGTTCGTTTAATCTGGAAATTCACGAACGACATCGGCAACAAAAACTCCGCTTGGCAGAGGTAAAACACGCAGCGGTCCCCAGTCAAGGATTAGGAGTTGGTCGTCAAGAAACGCCGAGCAGTGTTAACTCTTAATCCGTTTTTTAGGCTGCCGGTTCCGCGCTCATTGCACCCGCTGGCCCATTCTTCCTCTCTGAACCCCGAACCCTGAACCCTGCGGCATGGATCCCGAGCGCCAACGAATTCAAGAAGATCTGCGAGGCTTAGTCGGCGGCGAAGTGCGCTGCGATGATCTTTTTCTCGAGCTCTATGCCAGCGATGCCAGCCTCTATCAAATCCGGCCGCTGGGCGTAGTCCGCCCGCGCAATACCGACGATGTCGCCACCGTCGTTAAGTACGCCGCCGAAAAACAAATTCCGATCCACGCTCGCGGCGCCGGCTCGGGCCTGGCCGGCGAATCGCTCGGCCGCGGAATCATCATCGATTTCTCCCGCTTCATGCGCCGCATTCTGCGCACCGATGCTGAATCAGTCCGCGTGCAAGTCGGCGTCGTGCACGCCAAGCTCAACGAATATTTGGAGCCAACCGGGCGTGTTTTCGGCCCCGATCCGGCCAACTCCACCGTCACCACGATCGGCAGCGTCATCGCGCTCGACGCCTCGGGCAGTTACTGGCTCAAATACGGCTCGGCCCGCCGGCACATCAGAAGCCTCCAAGTGGTATTGGCCGATGGCACCGTGATGGAGGTCGGCCGCGAACGATTGCCCGACTCCGCCGCTGCCACCGTCGCCACCGAAGTCGCACAAACTTCGACGGAGCTTCGCCGCCGTGAGTTGGTCGAGCGTTTGCAGCATCTTCTGGCACTCGAAGCGCCCCTTATCGCGCGCCATCAGCCGCGCTCGTTGCTCAATCGCAGCGGTTATCAGCTTCTCGAAGTGCTGACAAAAACGCATCTCGACTTTTGCCGCTTGCTGTGCGGTTCGGAAGGAACACTGGCGCTTGTGACCGAAGCCACCATCGCCACGCAGTCCCTCCCGCGCCATCGCGCGGTCGCACTCTTGATGTTCGACCGGCTGGAAAGCGCCGCGGCCGCCGTGGCCGAAATCCTCCCCTTTGGCCCCAGCGCCTGCGACCTGTTCGATCGGCGTCATTTGAGCCTCGCGCGCGAAAGCAGCCCCGAATACGGCGCGCTCCTTTCTTCCGATGCCGAAGCGCTGCTGCTCGTCGAGTTCTCCGGCGACGATGCGGCGACGGTTCGCCAGCAACTTGGACAAATGGTCGACCGCATCTGCCGCAAAAAACAGCTTGCCTTCGATTCCCGCCAGGCCTTCGATCTGACCGAAGTTGCTTGGTTCTGGCAGCTCACGCGCCGCGTCGTGCCCACGCTTCACCGGCTGAAGGGAAACAGCCGTCCGCTGCCGTTTGTCGAAGATGTCGCTGTTCCCCCCTCGGTGCTGACTGAGTTCCTCGTGCAAATGCAAAACACACTCAAGAAGCACCAAATCACTGCGGCGCTTTACGGCCACGTCGGCCACGGCCAGTTGCACATTCGACCCTTCCTCGATCTTTCTAATCCCGACGACGTTCGGAAAATGCAGGCGCTGGCCGACGATCTCTACGCCGACGTGTTCGCCGTCGGCGGCACCATCAGCGGCGAACACGCCGTGGGCTTAAGCCGCACTCCCTACGTGAAACGCCAATTCGGACCACTGTACGAAGTGTTCCGTCAGGTCAAATCGATTTTCGACCCGCTAAATATTCTCAATCCAGGAAAGATCGTCACCGACAACCCGCAGCCAATCACCCACAACCTGCGCCACGCGGGGACCGACGGCGCTCGGCTTGGCGAACAACAAAATCTATCTTCCGGCGCCATTCCAACCGGCGTGCTCGTCTCGGAAACAAAGACAAATGGTGCGGTTGGCGCATCAGCCGAAATGACCGGCGATGCTGCGACCGCTGAAACGTCCTCCGCCAAACCCATTCCGCTGCACCTGAATTGGACGATTGCCGCGATCGCCCATGAAGCCGAGCGCTGCAACGGCTGCGGCACTTGCCGCTCGCAATTGCCCGACATGCGTATGTGTCCCATTTTTCGCGTCGCGCCGAAGGAAGAAGCGTCGCCGCGCGCCAAAGCAAATTTACTCCGCGCCGTGCTCGAACATCAGCTTGATCCCAGCACTATCGCGCTTGACGACTTCAAAGCCATCGCCGACTTGTGTGTCAATTGCCACCAGTGCCGCGTGGAGTGCCCCTCGAACGTCGATATTCCCAAATTGATGATCGAGGCCAAGGCCATGTACGTCGACACCAACGGTTTGCGTCCCAGCGATTGGCTGATGGCTCGTTTCGATCGGCTCAGCCGCTTTGGCAGTGCGGTATCCCCAGTGGCCAACTGGGCGCTTCACAATCGCGTGGCCCGCTGGCTCATGGAAAAAACCCTCGGCATCGCTCAAGGCCGCAAGCTTCCCCGCTTCGCTGCGCAGCTTCATGCGCCGCGCTGGTCGCCGCCGTCTGACGCGCCCCACGCGCCGCAGCGGTCGCAAGGTGCTGTTTTTCGTCGATACCTACGCCAACTATCACGATCCGCAGTTGGCCGAAGCGCTGGTTGCCGTTATGGAGCACAACGGAGTGGCCGTTTATGTGCATCCCAACCAAAAGCCCAGCGGCATGGGGCTGATTACTTCCGGCTCGCTGGGCGCTGCGCCGCCTGGCCGCCTACAACGTCCACCTGCTGGCAGAAGCCGTCCGGCAAGGCTATCACATCGTCGCCACCGAGCCGTCAACCGTCATGTGCCTCACGCACGAATACGTTCACATGCTCGACGATGCCGACGCGCGCACCGTTGCCGCCAACACGAGCGAAGCGTGCGCTTACCTTTGGCAATTGCACCGTCAAGGAAAGCTGCAGCTCGATCTCAAACCCGTTTATGCCGCGCTGAGGTTATCATCAGCCCTGCCACATTCGCGCGCTCGAAATCGGTTCTCCCAGCGAGAGCGTGCTGCGCCTCATCCCCGGCCTCGGCGTGCAGCACATCGAAAAAGGCTGTTCCGGCATGGCGGGCCTGTGGGGATTGAAGCGCGAAAACTACCGCACCAGCTTGCGCGCAGGCTGGGGTTTGATTTCAGAACTCCGCGAGGCCAAGCTGCAAGCCGGCGTCACCGAGTGCAGCGCCTGTAAAATGCAAATGGAGCAAGGCACGAGCAAACCCACCATCCATCCCCTTAAATTGCTGGCCTTCTCTTATGGCTTAATGCCCGAGGTGGCCGACTTGCTCACCCGCCGCGGCGAAGAACTCGTAGTCACATGAAACTTTACGTTAAACTCTTCGCCGTTGTTCGCAGTTGGGCCGGCGCCGATGCGGTCGAACTCGACTTGCCCGATCGCGCCACCGTAGCCGACCTGCGCCGGGCCATGCTCGAGCGCCTGCCGCAACTAGCCCAGTTCGGCCCACAACTCCGCTTTTCAGTCAGCGCCGAATACGCCGACGACGCGACGCCAATACTTCCCAATTCCGACGTCGCTTGCATCCCGCCCCCCAGCGGCGGCTAGAATACAAAATGATCGGGGACTGGCTCAATTTTGCGTAGTCGGCGGAGTAAAATGTGCCTGTCCCCTTCTCCCAGATCATTTTGTTAGACGAATTTAGAGTTAGCCTACGACAATCAAATCCTATGACTCCCCAAGCTGCACTCGACGCACAGATCGAACTCTATCGCGCGATGACGGGCGAACAGCGCCTCAAAATCGCGCTCGATTTGCACGAGTTCGCTTGTAACATCGCTCGCGCAGGCATCCGCCGCCAATTTCCCGCTGCCGATGAGGCCGAAGTCGAGCGCCAACTCCGCCGCCGCATCGAACTTAGCCGCCAGTGATTACAGCCAGGTGTCCAATATCATCCGGTTTTTACTTTGAATTAAAGTTCGATAGCTATCGGAAAGTGGCTGCTCCTTAATATGAAGACATTAGAACGCCCGGCACATCTTTCCGCGTTGTGTCTAATCTTGTCGCAGTTGGCATGCTCACCCGATCGGTCAGGGCAATCGCATCTTAATTGGCGGAAGAGCCGGTGAGAATCTTCGCCAAGAGGTCATTATTCCAGCCTGCTTGCAGGCGTTTGCCGCGGATGCTGCTTTTTAGGGAAGTGTCCTGCTCCAGGACGGAAAGGGCAAGTCGCCGCAACATCGCGGTGGTTTCCGGGCCATTGCCTTTGCGAACCCGACTCTCGTCCTCTGCAAAAACTACATCGAGCACCCAATGCAACGAGTTCTCGATCCCCCAGTGGCCGCGAATGGCTTTTGCCAGTTGCTGCACCTTGGGCGGCAGGCTGCTGATATAGTAATGCACTTCATCGGTTTCCTTTCCGGCCACTTCGCGATGACGATAAACCATCACGATGGTTTGCAGGCCGGCCCACTGGCCTGCGGCGATCAAGTCCGCAGGTGCCGGCGCCACGTAATATTCGCGTCGCTCTTCACGCCCGTGGCTGCGTTCGGTGGTCTTGTGGACCCGCAGTCCTGGACTCTTGAAGTCCTGATTGACATAGTTTTCAAAAGCCTGCTGGAGACGCTCAAGCAACTTGGGCTGATTGGCTTTGACGTTCAACACAAAGTCGGCCTGCTTGGCTCGAATCGCAGCGGCCGTTCCGGTTTGGCAGTGCAGGGCGTCGAGTGTCACCACCGCGCCGGTGATCTCCAACAGTTCCAGCAATTTCGGTACGGCCGTGATTTCGTTCGACTTGTCATCGACCGCCATTTGTCCCAGCGATAGACGCAATCCGACCGCCCACGCGCTGACCGAATGCAGAGCAGCTTGGCCGGTGGCCTTGTCGAACGAACGGCGCAGCGTCTTGCCGTCGATAGCGATGCCCTGACCCTTCATCGCCGTCCGAAGTGAACGAAGCCAACTGCGGAGGCAGCCGTCGAACTCGGCTGTATCGAGCAGCGCGAACACCCGGCCAAACGTATCGTGCGAAGGGATCCCGCCGGGCAGTTCCAAGAATTTGGCAAACCAACGCTGTTTGGCCAAGCCAAATCGTTCGACGTCGGTCCAAGCGTTCGCGCCGCAGATCGTCGCGCACAGAGCGATGACCAGGATGTCGAGCAGCTTGTGAACTTGGGTGCGTTTGACCCGCGGATCGGTAAGAGTTTCAAAGTGTGTAATAATCGCAAACTGCAACGCGCGCGGCATGGGCTCCCCTCCGTGCAAACTAAGGAAATCCCGAGCACTCCAGTGCTCGATTTGATTTCCACCACCCCACCGCAATACTTAAGCCGGATTTAGATGCGATTGCCCTGCCCGATCGGTCAGCGGCAGACTCAAGACAACTCACTGTGACAGAGGAGGAGAAACAGCAATTCCTTTCGCTCATTGTCACACTACAGTGGAAGGGTGAGTTCTTTACTGACGAGGCCGTTGAAAAGGCAAAACCGTATACCCGAGTTTTGCTTTCCCTGAAACCGGACGACGTCAAGGGATACGACATGTATGGTTTCTTGGCACTCAGCAGAGGGATCGCCGACGATCCGGACGCGTCCCCTTTTTATCTTTAGTCAGTTACACGCCACGATGTGGGGCCAGCGATCCGGCCAACTCTCGAACGGTTTCTGCAAGAAAATTAGGTGCGGAAAGCGGTTGCAGGCTTGCTCTTTGGTCATGAATGTGACGCTCAACGGGCAGCGCACAGGGGTTGAAGCACCTTTCTTCTTGAAATCTCCAAATTTAGCGCTCATTTTTTCGGTCGTGGCACACTAAATAAGTGAATGCCGATGATCATCCCTATCCGGAAAGGTTAGTAGCCTTGGCACGTTCCGATGCCCAGCTCGTCGAAGCTGCCTGTAATGGCGACTTGGCGAGCTTTCGTGAGTTGTACGAGCGCCATTACGCCATGGCGGTGGGCATTGCGCAGCCGACTGGCCGATTCGCATTTGGCCGAGGATGCCGCTCAGGAGGCGTTCGCGGTCGCTTGCCGCCGGTTGGCAGGGTTGCGAAATGGAGAAAAGTTTGGGCAATGGTTGGGAACGATCTGCCGGCGCGTAGCCGGGAAGATATCGCGAATGCGAGTGAAGCACGTTCCGTTGGAGAATGAAAATCTAGTTGCTTCGAATGCAGGCGAGAATGAATCGCATCAGCACGTGAGATCTGCGGTCGATCGGCTCCGCAGATCGCCGCGCGAAGTGATTTTATTGCATTACTTCAGCGGCCTTTCGTACGACGAGATCGGGCGGGCGCTTGGCATCTCGACACAATCGGTGCATGGGCGCTTGCAGCGGGCACGCCGGCAATTGGCTAGCCAACTTTCCACCGAGACCAGTGAGGCAATTTCTCATGAATGATAATCCTTCAATCTCAGTGCTTGAGCAAAAACTTCGTGCGGCGCTCGGATCGCCGAAACAGCCCGATTTTGATGCATGGCAATTGAAGCATGCTGCGGCCATCGCACGGTTAACACCGGCCGTCACACTGCGAGTGCGACGCGACAGGAGATTCATGCTATGGACTATGCGAACTGTGGCAGCATTGGCAGTCTGCCTCGTTTTCGTTCTGTTGTGGAAAACAGGAGGCGAACGGGAGTCGTTCGCGCAAGCCATCAAATCGGCTGAGGGCGCCCAAACGGTTACGAGCACCATGATCGTATATACGCGAGAATCGAGCAAAGATGGCAAGCAAAGCTGGCTGACAACTGGGCGAAGCACGATTGCCTATCGGCGACCGGGCCTTTACCGGCTAACAAGGTACGATCAACAAGGCAACGTGCGATGGGTGGAAATTGTCGATCTAGGGAAAAACAAGTTTTTAGATCTCGACATGAAGTCGAAGAAAGCGACTTGGCGAACCCATTCGCAAAATCAGTATAGCCCAGACGGTCCCATTGCGTCAGCAAAATTCTTGGAACATGAAGACATCCAATTCGTCGGACAGCGAAAAGTTGGCGATGCAACAGCAAATGTGTTTCGCTATCACCTGAAGGGGGATCACAGCAGCTTCGATGTTTGGGTCGACGCGAATTCCAAGCATCTTTTGGGTTACAGCTCGCCCGGGGCCGACGTGTTCGATCCCGACACCATGGCCGATCGAAATAATCCACCAGGAAAATTCTATGAAGGTACAATGCTTGGCTCGGTCACGACCGACATTGTAGTCGATGCGAAGCTGGACGACGCACTATTCGACATGAAAGTTCCGGAAGGGTTTGAAGTGGTCGTCGAGCCGCCGCTGCCGATTGTGACCGAAGATGAAATGATCGATTACTTAGGAACCTGTGCGCGGTTTAACGACGGGGTGTTTCCCGACACGGACCGCGGAATCGATTTAAAGAAACTCAACCGAGCCGCGAAGAAGGTAAAATCAGAGCGTACGGAAGCAGAGCAAAAAATGGTTGATTTGAACTTTAAATACATGATGGCTCATCACAGCTACCCGATCTGGGATTTCGCCGAGGGGAATACGGTGCCTAAAAGTTTCCGGTACGTCGGCGGCGGGGTGAAATTGGGCGAAGCGGATCGCATCGTTTGCTGGTACAAGCTGAAGGGTGGCGCCACACTGGCGGGCGGTTTACGGCGATTTGTCGATAAAAGACGTCGAAGCGAAAGATTTGCCGCTTCCAGTGGAATAGGGTTACGGAGAAAGGGGCGGCAACTTTGGCTCAAGGTGCACGAACTGGTCAGAGCTTTTGTTAGCGATCAGAGTAGGGGTGGAAGCGTTAGCTGCATGTACAACCGCATAGGCCGGCCACAGCAAGCAGCCGGATGAGCGATGGGTTCCTTTATTCGCCACCGCCACTTCACCCTTCAGCGCATTTTGCGATACGGATCGCTCTTTGTCGGTATACTTTTCGTATACCTTTGGAGCCAAGGCTATTTGTTTTCACGAGTAAAAGAACCATTCGCCATTTCGCCCGCCGAGATTGACTTAGGCGACTGTGATTCACCCAGTGAACATGTCGCATCCTTCACCGTTACCAACCTGAGCGATAGGCTCATTCGGATTGTGGGAAGCGACCCGGATTGTAATTGTCTTACGCTCGATGAACTCCCTATCCCGGTCTCTCCGGGTCATGAACAGAGCATTTCGATACGAGCCTATGTTTCGGGACGCGAGAATTATTTGCAGAAGATAATTCTTTACATTGAAGCCAATGGACTTCGCACGTCGGTCGTGCAAATCCATGCTCGGGTGCGGCAATCCCCGCGGGCCGACAAAAACTCAGCAGTCATGAATTGATACAGTTATGTGCAGCATGAATAAGTCGAAGAGTAGCTTCTTGCGCCTGATACCATTATTGGCCCTATCTGTTTTGTTCTCTGCCGAAAGTGGTTTCGGCGCAGAGTCGAAGTTGCCCCTCTGATAGTTGAAAAGAGGCGGTTGCATTCATTGATGGATTGTCAGCCGGTTTTGCCTTTGGTGTCAAGTTGCGTGACGTCTAGTGCGGCCAGGAGTTGGGGGATTTGTCGGTAGCCTCTTGCACGGCGGAATTTTTGTTCGGCCCGCATCAGTCCAGCGCTGCACCAACGTTGTCGCATGTCGCCGTCGCGCCGAACGTTTCACTCGCGCTGTCACGGTGCGCGTGACACTGAGGGCTGATTCGATCACATTGGTGCTGGATAGGGTGCGACGCAACAGGTCGGGCAAGCCCAGACGAATGACCGTGAGCGTTTCCTGCAGGCCCTCTTCCAAGCTGGCCGCGGCGTCGGGAGCGAGGCGGTGCAGCCAGCGCACCGTATTCTCCAAGGCGGAACGAGCCTTCAAGAAGTTGGTTTGTTGGTACGCCTCCGCGAGCCGGCGATCCAGTTCTTCGTGATGCCGCTCGTGCAGATGGGCTTGGACGTTGCGGCGCTTATGGACCTGGCAACGTTGAATGACCGCCTGCCGGCCGAACACGCGTTTCACGCCGGCCACCAAGGCCTTGGCGCCATCCAGCACAAACAGCGTCGGCCGCGACGTCTCCAGACCTCGCTCCACTAATTCTTCCAACAGCGACGTGACCACCTGGGCGTTTTCGGTGGCCCCTTGCCGCAAGCCCAGCAGCTGTTTGTAACCCTGGTCAGTCAAGCCCAACGCCACCAGCAACGTTTCTCCCGCATATTCCACGCCGTCGATGAACACGGCGACATACCGTGCGCCGGCCAGGCTCCGTGACGACCAGGCCGCCAAACTCCGGGTACTGGCCCGTACGAAACCGCGGCTGACACTGGACTTCTTCACGCCGAAGCCCTCGCTCGCCAGGTCGATCACGCCTTCATAATCTCGGGTGGAAACGCCGCGAACCATCCGCCGCAGGAAGGTCTGCGGCAAGGCGTCGGGCTGCTGCAGTTGAGCGTATCGCTCCAAGGATAGCTCGCCGGCTCCAGCGGTCGATCGAACCCGCGGCCGCTGGATCGAAATCTTTTGTCCACCGATACAAACGTAGCCGGGTTGCCGGCCGTGGCGGGTGGCCTTGCGATCGGCTTGGCCCCATTGATGCCGCGGTCCGCAATGCGCTTGGACTTCGTCGTCCAACAGGCCGACTGCTACCCGGCGACCAATCTCGATGGCAAACAAGTCCAGGGATTGTTGCAGCAGTTCCAGCACTTCTTCCTGGTCCAGCGAGAGCTGAAGCATCTGACGAACTTGCCGGCCCAGGGCCTCGCCCAACTCCGGCCCTTGAGGGCGCCCCGTTCGTCGATCACCTTCGATCCGCTCGCCCCTGGCCCGCTTGCCTGCTCCGCTACTTCTGCGATAACTTCTCCTCATGGCGGTTGCTCCTGTTTCAAGGGAAACAAATTACCAGCCGGGAATGTACTCCCGGCCGGAGCAACCGCCAACTTTTCAACTACTCAAAGGACATCCTCGTGTACGGAGTGACGTTGATGACGAGGGACTAGGAGGCAAGAAACCGGAAGTTTCCGTTATGGCAATTAATCCAGACTATCAATTTGAAGTTAAACCCGGTCGTGCGAACGCGTGGGTGATTTCTAACGTCGAAAACACCCCTTTGACCATTCCCGGTGACCTAATCGGGGGTTCCCAGGATCCGTCGAATTTAAACACTGCAGATAATGTTGTTGAGTATGCGATGGGCAGTGCATGCCTCGGCGAGAGGCTTTATGTTGTTTGGCTGCCGCGGCTCTTTGCGGATCCGGATTTCAAGCTGATTGACGCCAGCGAGGTCGAAGATGGCTTGGTAAAGATTCAATACAAGTTCGAGCGACCTGTGGGTGGACAGCCGACCCGTAGCGGAACACTTCTTCTTGATCCGGCGAGATACTGGCTCATTCGGGAAGTGGAAGCCGACGCACACTATCCCTACGGTGAGGGGAAAGTGAAGATCGTCAACAAATACAGCGAATTCCCTGATGGTTCCCGAATGATTCCCTATGTCTCACACCAGGTCATCCATGTCTCATGCCCATCGCCTACAGACGGAAAACCCCGCGAGGATGATTGGATAACGGATGTCGAATTGAGCGCCGCTGTTGATATAAATCCTAAGCAATTCACACTGACCGACTTTGGCCTTCCTGAACCGGCCAAGAAACAAAGCGGACACCCCTGGGTTCTTTGGATTACCATCGCAGTTCTCTGCCTGGGTGCCTCACGGCTCATGTATCTGCGATGGTCTGCAAGGCATTGTTAACCGAAAGAGCGACCCCGCCATAAAAACCGCCTGCCCACCGCCTCTTGAAATTGGGCCACGCCATCTGGTATGCTGCATTTCGTAGTGTGTACATGGGTACACTAACAGGCCACGAGCGTATTCAGTGCCGGTTCCCGTTGACTGGTGCAGCATCCAGCGAATGCCATTTTTCTCCGTTTTCCACCGTTTAATCCCGTTTCCGCCGTATCCATGGTTTCCGCCGTTAAAACAATTTTCACCAAATGATCCGCACTCGTCGCGCAGGCTATGCTGGCCAATGCCTCGGCGCTACAATCAAATCGCTTCCGTCCAGTCCCAAGTCCGCAGTCCCCAAATGTCCTCTTCGACCAGCGGCGTTAAAATTTGCTATTCGCCTTTCCATGATTGAACTTACCACGAACCCGATTGATCCCGTCCGCTTGCTCGACCGCGTGCAATCCACCGCGGCGGGTGCAGTCGTGCTCTTCCTGGGCACTACGCGCGAAATGACCGGCGGCCGCCAGACCGCTTCGCTCGATTACGAGTGCTATCCCGAAATGGCCAGCCGCCAGCTCGCCGAGTTGGAAGCCGAAGCCCGCCGCCGCTGGCCCATTGTAGAATGCTATGTTGTCCATCGGCTGGGTCATTTGGAACTCGGCGAAGCCAGTGTGGCCATTGCCGTCAGCACCCCTCACCGCGACGACGCCTTCGCCGCAGGCCGCTGGCTCATCGATACAATTAAACAGCAAGTCCCCATCTGGAAACGCGAAAACTGGTCCGACGGACAAACCCAGTGGGTTCATCCGAATGCAGAAGGCAAAAGGCAGAATGCAGAATCATAATATGCCGTTAGTTGTACCTTCTTGACTCCAATCTTGACTTCCCTTCACCCGCTCACCTCTTCACCTGCTCATCTCCTCTGAAACCTGCCCCCCGAACCCTGAACCCTGAACCCTGCCGCCATGCTTCTCGACTCCTTCGGCCGTGCACACAACAGCTTGCGGATCAGCGTCACCGATCGCTGCAATATCCGCTGCTTCTATTGCATGCCGATCGAGAACGTCGAGTTCAAGCCGCGGCACGAACTGCTCACGTTTGAAGAGATCGCCCGCTTTGCGTGCGTGGTCGCCCGCTTGGGAATTGACAAGCTGCGCCTCACTGGCGGCGAGCCGCTGGTGCGCAGCGACCTTGCGCGGCTCGTTGAAATGCTCGCGCAAATTCCTGGAATTCGCGATATCGCTTTGACGACCAATGGCATTCTGCTGCGCGAACAAGCCGTCGCACTCAAAGCAGCCGGCCTGCGCCGGCTCAATATCAGCCTCGATGCTCTTTCCGAAGAAACCTTCGAGCGCATCGCTCGCCGTAAAGGCCTGCGACAGGTGCTCGACGGAATCGAGGCCGCCCAGCAAGCCGGCTTCGAGAGAATTCGCCTAAATGCCGTCTCCATCCGCGGCATTACCGAAAACGAAATCGTGCCCCTTGCCCAGTTCGCTCGCGAGCGCCGCCTGGAACTGCGCTTCATTGAATACATGCCGCTCGATGCCGAACATCATTGGGACCACGACCAGGTTTTAAGCGGCTCGCAAGTGCGCGAAATCATCGAGCGAAATGTCGGCGCGCTCGAGCCACTCGCTGTCGAAGATTCCAGCCAACCCGCAACCGATTTTCGCTACGCCGATGGCGCAGGCCGCGTCGGCTTCATCAACCCCGTCACCGAACCATTCTGTGGCAATTGCAACCGCTTGCGTTTAACCGCCGAAGGCCAGGTGCGCAATTGCCTGTTTTCCACCGTTGAGTGGGATGCCCGGGCGCTTTTGCGCGGGGGCGGATCCGATGAACAAATTGGCAAGCTAGTTCGCGATTGCGTGGCCGCCAAGCGCGCAGGCCATGGCATCGACACGCCCGAATTTATCCGTCCCCAGCGCACCATGTACCAAATCGGCGGCTAACCTCACTAAATCAAAATTGGCCTCTTCGTGCCTCAGTGTCTCCGTGGTGAATTGTTGTGAATCGCATTTACCTCGACAACGCCGCCACCAGTTGGCCGAAACCCGAAACGGTCTATGAGGCCGTCTATCGGTACATGCGCGAGAACGGCGCTCCCGCGGGCCGCAGCGCCTATGCCCAAGCGACTGAAGTCGAGCAGACCATCGCAGCGGCACGCGCCTCGATTGCCCGCCTAATCGGCGCGGCCGACGCCAAGCAAATCGTGTTCACGAGCAATGCCACCGAAGCGCTCAACCTGGCCATCCACGGACTTTTGCGCCAGGCGACCATGCCGTCTGCACCTGGGCCGATCACAACTCAGTTTTGCGCCCGCTTCGAGATTTAGAAGAAGCTGGCGCTATCGAAGTAACCCGCGTGAAATGCGATGCCACTGGGCGAGTCGATCCCGATGACATCCGCCAGACGCTTCGGAATAACACGCGCTTAGTCGCAATCCTGCACGCTTCAAATGTAACTGGTGTCATTCAGCCGATCGCCGAAATCGGCCGCATCGTCCGCCAGCACGGCGCGCGATTTTTGGTCGATGCCGCCCAAACCATCGGTCATCTTCCAATTTCCATCGATGAACTATCCGCCGATTTTCTCGCAGCCCCCGGCCACAAAGGCTTGATGGGGCCATTGGGCACTGGCTTCCTCTATATTCGCCCCGGGCTGGAGAACGAGTTGCGTAGCCTCCGCCAAGGCGGCACGGGCACGCAAAGCCAGCAAGATCGCCAGCCTGAGTCGCTTCCCGATAAATTCGAATCGGGCAATCACAATGTGCCGGGCCTCGTGGGCTTGGCCGCTGCACTTGAGTGGCTGGAAGAATTTTCCGCACCCTCACCTTTGGCCGAAGCGGGCAGGATGAGGGGGATTGCTTCCATTCGCGACCAGTGCGAGCGTCTGACGGCTCGCTTAGTCGATGGTCTTAAAGAAATCCGCGGTGTGACAATTTATAGCACCGCTTCGCACGCATCTCTCGGCTCCGTAAGCGTTGTCAGCATCACGATCGAGGGCTATGATCCGCAAGAAGCAGCCATCTTGCTTGATGCCAACTTTGGCGTCCAAGTTTGCGCGGGCCTGCACTGCGCCCCGCTCATGCACCGTGCGCTGGGTACGCTAGAACGCGGCGGCACGATTCGATTGAGCATTGGTGCATTTAATACTGCTGAAGATATCGACGCCGCGATTGCCGCTGTCCAAGAAATTGCCGCCGGAGTTTGAACATGCACGATAAACCCTGGTTCCAAAACGGCCTCAAGTTCCAATGCACCCAGTGCGGCGATTGCTGCACCGGCGCGCCGGGATATGTGTGGGTGAATGAAGACGAAATCACCGCATTGGCCAAACGCTTCGGGCAATCGGTCGCCGATTTTGAAGACAAATTCGTTCGCAAGGTCGGCAATCGCAAGAGCCTCGTCGAATACGAAAACGGCGATTGCGTGTTCTTCGATGGCCAGAAACGCAAATGCACGGTCTACGAAGACCGGCCTCGCCAGTGCCGCACGTGGCCTTTTTGGGAATCGAACATCAACACCCCGGCTGCATGGAAGCACACTTGCCAGATCTGCCCCGGCAGCGGCCAAGGAAAGCTATATACCGTCGACGAAGTGCTGGCGCAATCGGCGGTCATCAAGGTATGAGGATTTGTTCGCAAAACCGATAGCCGGCTTCTGAGGCCTCGTCGAACCAAAAATTGGGGTCCGATTATTCCGTCTTGGTAAAGTTTTCCGGTTACGAAGCCGATATCAAGGATCAGCCGTAGCACTATGCCTGCGCTGCACGAAAGCAGCGGGATCGAGAGCCAGTGGCATAATCGGTGGCAGGCCAACTCGTTAGTCTTTTGATTTCAAAGACTTACGATTAACTAATGGTGGCACGCCATCGACAATTCTGCGGTAAGTTCTTTGGCAATTTGAACTTAGCTTTGCAAGGTTTGGGAATCCGATGCCCCGGATCATTGCACGATGACCCGCATTGAAATCGCACCAGAGTGCGACCAACTTGCGTCAACCAAGCTTGACACTAGTACTTACGCCACCTACACTTGGAGCGTTACAAGAGTTGCTTGGGCCGCCTCAAACGGCTCAGCGAAATGTGGCTCCAGGAGTTGTAGTCGTGACCAAGAAAGAGATCGTGAAGACCATCTCCGAAGAGATTGGGATGACCCAGCTCAAAACCAAGGAGATCGTCCAGAAAACATTCGACGCTATCGTCGAAACGCTCGTCGAAGATCGCCGCATTGAGCTGCGAAATTTCGGCGTATTCGAGGTCAAACAGCGAGCGGCCCGCAAGGCCAGAAACCCGCGCACCGGTGCGAAAGTCTTTGTGCCGGAAAAGTTTGTCGTCACCTTCAAACCGGGCAAGGAAATGGAAGAGAAGGTGCGTCAATTGGAAATGCAAGCAGCCGAAGCTCGGGCAAAGGCGGCCGCCCAAGCATCGGGAACGCCGGTCGTGCCAATCGACAAAACCCCCGCCGCTACCGGAACTTACGGCATGCAAGGAAGCGGCTGACCGACGGAATTTCAATCCGCTCAATCGCCGGCCGACAACTGGCAAATGAAGCGCTCAAAGATATCGGCCCCTGAGGCCATAAACGCCTGGCAGATCGCTTGAAAATGCAAGTTTGATCTCGGCGCAACTACAAACAATCGGTAACTTTACGCCCCGCCAAACAATCAACCGACTCATCTTTCGATTGTTCGGCGAGCAAATCACGTCACACGTCTTATCAAATCGGAATCAACCAGCTTGTTGGCCTTGCACTTGCGCACTCGCGCGCCGTGCCAACGAGCCCCAAGCTAGAGCCAAACCGCAAGGATTGCGGAGCTAGACATTTCACGGAGGAATGTGCGATGCGCAGGCTATTATTGACAGCCGTGGCCGGACTGGCGTTGTCCAGCACCGTCGGTTGTCTAATTCCCATGTATTCGGCCGATCCTTCGCGCCGCACTCAACAGTTGCTTTTCACTTCCGAAAACTTGCGCCAAGCGCTGGATGAATGGGAGCGCCTCTGGTTCCTCGATATGCCTTCGGTCATGACACCGTATCGCACCTACGGCGGCATTCTGTAGCCAATCAACGTGTGACGCTGCATAATTGCGGCGTGCCGCTCGCTCAATTCACGCCGTTCGGTCACATGCCGCACGGCGTTTGTTTTTGCGCCCTGCTCGTGTAAGCTGCCGGTTTGCCGCAACCGTCAAACTCAGCAGTCGCCGACAGCTTGGACCAAGCATCCATCGATCTCACCGTTCGTCTCGGCCGGCTGACGCTGCCCAATCCAATTCTGGCCGCGTCGGGCACGTTCGGCTACGCGCGCGAAATGGCCGGCTTGGTTCAACTCAATCGGCTCGGCGGCATCATTCCGAAAACCATCACTCGCCATCCCCGCGCCGGCAACAAGCCCTGGCGAACCATCGAGACCCCAGCGGGCATGCTCAATAGCATTGGGCTCGATAACGACGGCCAGGAAGCATTTATCACGCATCACTTGCCGTACTTGGCCAGCGTCGGTGCGCCCATCATCGTCAGTATCGCCGGCAGCACCGCCGACGAATTCATTGAAATGGCCGCCCGCATGGAGGGCCTCGCCGGAATCGCCGCATTGGAGTTGAACATTTCCTGCCCCAATGTGAGCCACGGAGTCGATTTAGGAGTCGATCCTGACATGTGCCGCCGCGTTGTGGCGGGCTGCCGCTCGGCTTGCAAGTTTCCAATCATCGCCAAGCTAACGCCCAATGTGACCGATATCACCAAAATCGCCCAAGCGGCGGCCGATGGCGGGGCCGACGCTATTTCGGCCATCAACACCCTGCTCGGAATCGCAGTCGATTGGCGGCGGCGGCGGCCCATGCTCGGCAATGTGATGGGAGGGCTCAGCGGGCCCGCGATCAAACCAATCGCCTTGCGCTCGGTGAACCAAATCGCCCGGGCTGTCTCGATTCCTGTAATCGGCATCGGCGGGATTGCCACGATTAACGACGTGATGGAATTCCTTGTGGCCGGGGCAACTGCGGTGCAAATTGGTACGGCAAACTTCTATAATCCCACAGTCACCATGCAACTTCTCGACGCATTGCCTGCGGCACTATTAGAGCTGAACGCAAAAAGTGTTCGCGAAATCGTCGGCACGCTCAAAGTCGATCAAAATTAATCAAAATCGGTAGCTAAATACTTCGCGCTTCAAGAATCCCGACCCCTTCCGATCTATGCGTGTTCTCTCCGGCATACAACCCACTGGCCGATTTCACTGGGGCAACTATTTCGGCGCCATCCGCCAATATATCGACTTGCAGCATGAAGACGCCGCGTTTTATTTCATTGCCAATTTGCATGCGCTCAATCAGGTGCGTGATCCGCAGCAATTGCGGCAGCTCACCCTCGACGCGGCGATCGATCTATTGGCGCTGGGATTGAATCCCGACAAAGCGGTGCTATTTCTTCAGTCCGACGTGCCGGAAGTGACACAACTCACTTGGCTATTGTTGACGGGCACGCCCATGGGCCTCTTGGAGCGCTGCCACGCATATAAAGATAAAATCGCCAAAGGCCTCTCTGCCGACGCAGGCTTATTTACCTATCCGGTTTTGATGGCCGCCGACATTTTGGCTTACGATTCCGATACTGTGCCGGTCGGCGCCGACCAAATTCAGCACATTGAAGTCTGCCGCGATCTTGCCGCCAGCTTCAATCACCATTTCGGGCAAACGTTCGTCATGCCCAAGGCCAAAGTGCTCGATCATTCGGCGAAAGTGCCGGGTATCGACGGTGAAAAAATGTCCAAGAGTTATAACAACACGCTTGAGATTTTCGAAGATCCCAAGGCGCAGCGGAAGAAAATCATGCGCATCGTCACCGACTCGCGGCCGATGGACGAGCCCAAAGCTCCCGAAACCGACCACTTATTCCAATTGTTTTCTCTGGTTGCCACAGATCCGCAGCGCGAGGAAATGGCGGCACTCTATCGACGCGGTGGGTTCGGCTATGGCGAAGTGAAAAAGGCGCTGGCCGATGCCGCCGAAAAATATTTCGCCCAGCCGCGAGCGCATCGCGCGGAACTGGAAGCGCATCCGGATAAAGTTTGGGCGATTCTGGCCGATGGCGCCTCCCAAGCGCGCAAAAAAGCCGCCGAAGTGCTGGCCCGCGCACAACGCGCATGCGGCATTAAAAGTTAAGTGCTGAAAATGAAGAGGCCAACGGGTGAATGAAGCGCCAACAAGCAAACCGTCGAAGCGATTTCTTTCGCATGCGAGCGCACTTGCGCTGTGGTTTTTGCCGATGCTGGTGCTTAGCGTCGTTTTAGCCCGCGCAGACGTGTGGGCGCAGCGTGCAGGCTATGTGTTCGCGCTTTCGCCGATCATAGTCGGTGCCACCCTTGGAATTGGTTTGGCGCTATTGGCAAATGCCGCTGGCGGTGCAAATCGTCCTGCATTGCTCATCAGCGCCATGATCTTGGCACTTGTTTGCGCCGCGAGCGAGCATGTGTTCTTCTACGCGGATTATCGCGCCAAAATCCTTGAATCGGCTCACAACGATCCCAAATTGCAAATGTTCGATGCCGCCGCCGACCTGCCCGTGCCCACGTTTTGTGAATTCATTCGCGCAAGCATTGATCTTCAGTGCCGCGGGCGGAGTGCCAAATTGGCTGTGGTGGATAATCGAAGCGGCATTGACTATCGTGGCATCTGTGGGCTCCGCGTGGTGGCTTTCGACAGCGCAATCTCCGAGCGACTGACCCGTATAGCGCTCCTGATCTCTGCCTCCTGACCCCTGAACCCTATGTCCGTCATGACCATCACCGGCATCGGTACCGACATTGTCGAGTGTCTGCGCATTGCTCAAATGATCGAGCGACATGGCGAACTGTTCATCTCGCGCGTTTACACACAGCACGAAATCGAATATTGCCAAAGCCGTAGGCAAGCCACGCAACATTTCGCCGGCCGCTGGGCCGCGAAAGAAGCCGTGCTCAAGGCGCTGGGGACCGGCTGGCGCCGGGGAATTAGCTGGCGCGATGTTGAAATTCGCAACCTTCGCTCCGGCTTGCCGACGGTCGCGCTTTACGGCGGTGCGAAAGACTACATGGAGCAAAACGGCATCGCCCGGATTATGATCACCATCTCGCATTGCCGCAGCCACGCCACAGCGCAGGCGATTGCAATCGGAATCGACCGGGCGCCCGCGGTCGGCCAATAAGATTGATGTGCGGGACGAAACAGGTCGCGGCCGCTCGATCATCGACTACGCCGACTTTGAGCCGACCGTCCGTCGCCCACGGCGTGCCGGTTTCTTTTTCGACGGGCCGGCGGCGGCTCGTTCCTTGAGTAGCGAAAGAGCCATGTCAAACGTCACTTCTTCGACCGAAGTGTTCTTCGGCACCGACGCGTTGGTTTCGCCGTCGCTCACATACATGCCGTAACGGCCATCGAGCAATTGCACTTTGGTGCCAGTAACGGGCGATGCATCATAAACTTTCAAAGGCTCGCGTTTCGCCCCAAAGCCGCGACGCTGCGGCTTGGGTTGCTTGAGCAACTCGATCGCCTCTTGCAGCGAAACGTCCAACGGCGAAACTCCCGCCGGCAGCGAGCGCGTTTCCTCGCCGCATTTCACGTAAGGCCCAAAGCGTCCGTTGTAAACAACGATCGGCAACTGGTTGTCCGGGTAATTTCCCAGCGTCCGCGGCAGCGAAAGTAGCTTAAGCGCGGTCGCCAAATCGATGTCTTCCGGCTTCATGCCCTTAAGCAGCGATGCATTCTGCGGCTTTTCCTCGTCTTCGGGCGTTCCGCGTTGCACGTACGGCCCGAAGCGCCCGACCTTCAAAAACACCGGCTTGTTCGTTTCCGGACAAATTCCCAGCGGCTCGTCGGCTTGTGAGGCGGTCGAAAACAGCTCGCGACACTTCGCCAAATTCACTTCTTCAGGAGCCATACCATCGGGCAACGATGCCCGCTTATCTCCCTGCTCGATGAACGGCCCGTACCGTCCAACGCGGGCGTAAATCGGATCTTCCCCCTTGGGATGAGCAATAAGCACCTGATTCACGATCCGCGGATCAATCTCGTCCGACTTTTTCTCCAAATGTTGCTTCAATCCCGGCTGACCGTTCCCGAAATAGAACTTTTTCAGGTAATCGAGCGATTGCCGTTCGCCGCGGCTAATGGCGTCTAAATCGTCTTCCATTTGTGCCGTGAAGCCATAATCGACCAACCCTTCCAAATGCTTTTCTAGAAGCTGGGTCACGGCAAATGCGGTCCACGTCGGCACTAGCGCATTGCCTTTCTTGAACACGTAATCGCGAGCTTGAATCGTGTCGATGATGCTCGCATACGTGCTCGGCCGGCCGATGCCTAATTCTTCCAGCGCCCGAGTCAGCGCCGCTTCGCTATAGCGCGCAGGCGGCTGAGTCGTATGGCTCTTGGGCATCATTTCGAGCGGGCGAAGCTGTTCCCCGATTTCCACATTCGGCAACAACCGCTCTTGATCTGCCAATTCTGCCTCGGGCGAATCGCTCCCTTCGACATACGCCCGCAAATAGCCGGCGAAGTCGATAATTTTGCCGCTCACCTGGAATACGCAACCTTCGCCTTCGATGGTGATCGTAAGGCGCCGACCGCGGGCGTCGGCCATTTGGCTGGCAATGGTGCGCTTCCAAATCAACTCGAACAGCTTGAATTCGTCGTCCGAAAGCTCGCCGCGAATATACTTGGGCAATTCGAACGGATGACCGGCAGGGCGAATAGCTTCGTGTGCTTCCTGCGCGTTCTTTACTTTCGTCGCGTAAACGCGCGGGCCATCCGACAAAAACTCCTTACCGTATTCGTTCGCCACCAGCTCGCGCGCCGCTTCGACTGCCACATTGGCCAGATTGGTCGAATCGGTGCGCATGTAGGTAATGTGGCCGTTCTCATAAAGCGCTGCGCCACCTGCATCGTGCGGCGGGCGTTGAAGCCGAGCTTGCGGTTCGCCTCTTGCTGCATCGTGCTTGTGGTAAACGGCGCCGCCGGCCGCGTTGTCCAGGGCTTGACCTCGAAATTGGTCACGCTGAATTTGCCGCTACTGATCCGCTTGGCAAGCTGCTCGGCTGCCGGACCATCGAGCAGCATGAACCGAGCGTCTTTCAGCTTCCCTGTCGCAGGATCGAAATCCTTCCCTTGCGGGACCGTGCGCCCATCGACCGATACAAGATCGGCTTCAATTTTTTGGCCATCGGTCTTGGCAAACTTGCCGATCAAATCCCACCAGGTGGCTGGCACAAACGCCATGCGCTCGCGCTCGCGCTCGACAATCAGCCGCACGGCCACGCTTTGCACGCGCCCCGCCGAGAGCTTCGGCTTCACTTTGCGCCATAACAACGGCGACACTTCGTAGCCGAACAGCCGATCGACAATCCGCCGCGTCTCCTGGGCCCGCACCAGATCGTTGTCGATTTCGCGCGGGTGCGCAGCGCCTCGGTGATGGCTTCCTTGGTGATTTCGTGAAACACCAACCGATGCACAGGAATTCGGGGCTTAAGCACTTCGTTCAAGTGCCAACTAATGGCTTCCCCTTCGCGGTCTTCGTCCGTCGCCAGATAGAGATCCTTCGACTGCTTTACTAAGTCGCGCAGTTTCTTTACCTGCTTCGCCTTGCCCGACGAAATTACATAAAGCGGGTCGAAATCCTGGTCGACATTTACTCCCAAGCGCGACCACGCCTGATCGCGGTATTCCGCCGGTATTTCCTTGGCCCCTTGCGGCAGGTCGCGAATATGGCCGATGCTCGCCTCAACCGTAAAGTTTCGGCCCAAAAACTTGCTGATGGTCTTGGCTTTGGCCGGCGATTCAACAATCACCAGGCTCTTGCCATTACCGTTTGCGCTCTTCTTTGCCATAAAATCGGGCCGTGCAAGGTTAAATGTGGGTAATTTGGGGTGTTTCTCACAGTATCGCCGGTCGTGCGGCTGGCCGTTAATCGATTGTCTGCCGAGTTGCCCAACCGATACGACCGCCGCGCGCCAGACGTTCGATTCTTAGTACGACTCGCACAATCGCTACAATCAAACCTCCTCGAAGCGGACGGGCGTAGAGCGGTTCATGTGCCGCTTATTTTGCTGGCGGTTAACTCAATCGTACGCCGCATGGTGCTGCGCGTCCCAGTTCGGCGATGCTCGCCGCAGGAGTTTCGATCGTTGCGAACTGGGTGCAACGCGTCGTTTCGTTCGACTGGCATTGCATTTACGTCGCGTGGCGCTACAATCGGTTCCTCGACAAAATCAAGCCGTTAGGCCGCCAACCGCTCTATTCGCATAACGCCCTGACCTACGAGTTGTCAAGGCGTACTTGGGTTTTAGACGGCGCGTATCTGCCACTCAGAAACGAAAATCCGTCGCGTTTCAAGCGCCTCGGGACTCGCATCACAGATTACGTCACACACAGGTATCAGCATGGCTAGTCCGCTCAAAATGTTCCGTAAAAACCAGAAGGGTTTGCTGGTTGCCATATTCCTGCTCTCGATGTTTGCATTCGTGTTTATCGGCCCTTGGTCGCGTTTGGGAGGCGGGGGCACAGCGGGAGGCACGGAAGATCCAGTCGTGTTCACCTGGAAATATGGCAGTGTGCGAAAAAGTGAAATCAATAATCGCATCTCCTGGCGACAGGTGCTGAATCGCTTTTTGGGATCCGTGGCCACAAAGGCCGGCATCCCATCGCAATTCATCAGGGAGCGTCTTCAGTTCCCTTTGACTGAAAATCAAGTCATTAAAACGATTCTGTTCAATCGCAAAGCCGACGAAATGGGCATCACCGTTAGCGACAGAGTCGTTAAAGACTTCGTCCGAGAAATCTGTTTTGGCCGAGTCTCCGATGATGAACTAGCTCAGATTATCGACGCCCTCTCCAGCGACCGCCGCTCTATAAGCGCGGCGGGCCTGTTTGAAGCCCTCCGTTTCGAACTCACCGCGAACGATGTGCAAGAAATTTTCGCGCGCGTCGACGGCAACGGCGTCATGATGCAGCAAGGCGTCGCCCTTTTCGCCGGCAACACTCCTGCCGATCGTTGGGATTACTACTGCCGGCTGAATCGCAAAGTTACCGCCGAAATGCTGCCGGTCATTGTCGATAATTTTGTGGCAGATGTCGGCAGCCCGACCGACGACCAGCTCAAGAAGTTTTACGACCAATACAAAGACCTGGAGCAGCAGCCTGGCAGCCCAACTCCCGGCTTTAAGCAGCCCTTCAAGGCCCAGTTCCAGTACTTCAAGGCCGACGAGGAAAAGCTCATTACCGAAGAACTTCCCAAAGTGACCGATGCGGAAATGAAAGCAGAATATGAAAAACACAAAGACGATCTTTATAAGAAGATGACGTTGCCCGATTCGAGCGAAAGCAAATCGCCCGACTCCAGCTCCACCGACTCGCAGAAAGGCGATTCAAAGGCGGCCGACAAAGGCAACGACATAAAATCAGGAACGGTCCCCGATGTGAAATCCGGCGCCAAGGCCGGCGACCAAAAAGCCGCTGACGGAAAGTCGACTGCGAAATCGGGCGATTCCAAATCGAATGACGGCAAGTCGAACGATTCAAAATCCGGCGGGGCAAAATCCACCGGCAAGGGATCCGACACCAAGGGAAGCACCGCGCCCCCGGCCAACACCAAAAAATCTGACGGCAAGCAATCGCGCTGGGCGCCTGCGAATTCTACGTTGGTAGCGGCTCGTGAATCGCACCCCGCTAATGAAGAACTGCTTGCTTTGGCCGACGACGCCCAGTTCCAACTGGCTCAAGCGCCCGCGGGCAACGCCACGAAAAAGGATGCGTCGAGCCCAACTGCCACCAAGTCCGATGCAGGCAAAACCGATACTTTCAAGTCCGACACTTCCAAGTCCGGCGCTTCCAAGACTGGCGCTGCGACGCCAGGTGCTGCGAAATCGGATGCCGGCAAGAGCAACCCCGCAACGGTATCGAACCCCAGCGCTGACGCATCCAAATCGGGGGCAGCCAGTACGCCACCGTCAGCCCCTCAGCCGTCACAAGCCCAAACACCGGCCGCACCGGCCGACTCCAAGGGCGCCGATAATTCCGCCGCCGGTGCCTCGCCGACCACCGCGCCCGTAGCGCGACCCGTCGAATACGAACCGTTCGAGAAGGTGAAAGATCGCTGCCGCCATGCGGTCGCCGCGCAAAAAGTTGATGACCGCGTCAGCGACGCGTTTTCGGCCTTGCGTCTTATGATGGATCAATATGGCCGCGCCATCGAAACTTATCAGCGCGACATCTCGCGTGGCTTCGCCAACACGAAAGCCCCCACCCCGATCGATTTCGCGGCACTGGCGAAGCAATACGGATTGGACGCTGAGCAAACCGACCTGATTTCGCAGCGCGATGCCTACCAGAACACCGATATCGGCAAATCGCATCAACTCGTGCCCGGTTCGTACACGCTGCTGCAATTCGTGCAAATTGCTTATGGACCGAACCTGCCGAAATTTCAAGGGGCCGAAACTGAGGACTTGGAAAAGAACCGCTACCTGTGGTGGAAAACCGCCGACGAGCCCGCCCACACTCCCAAGCTCGATTCCATCAAGGCCGATGTCACCAAGCAGTGGAAAACAATCGAAGCTCGCAAGCCCGCCCAGGCCAAGGCCGACGAGTACGCGGCCGAAGCTCGCCATCTGAACAAGCCGCTCACTGAGTTGTTCACCAACCGCCCCTCGGGCGAGGAAGTGTTCACCGCCGGGCCTTTCAGTTGGATGAGCCGCCGCCTAAGCGATCCCACGGCCATGCCTACGCTTACCGATGTTTCCGGCGTGAAAGACCTTGGAAACGATTTCATGAAGGCCGTGTTCGCCCTGCAGCCGGGCGGCGCAGGCGTCGCGCCCAATCAATCACAAACCATCTTCTACGTGGTACAGATCGAAAGCGAAGAACCGCCGCTGGCCGAATTGCAGCAAGGCTACATCACCGCCATGGAAACACCCATGGCCTCGGCCCCCTACGCAATGCTTGCGCGCAAGAAACCGCGGGGATTGCCACGGCTTGGGAGAAGAGTCTCAAAAACGAATTCGATTTCAAGCCCGGCCCCGGCTACAACATGAGCGGCAACGCCCAGCCGGTCAATGATGAATCGCCGGACGAAGAGTGAATTGCCAGCGCTACATTTGTGCGGCGCACCGTCGATTCTCACTTGCCAAAGAATGGTCCAACACGCTCGAAAACGCCGCCAATCTCACAATTCCGCTGCCGATCAGTCACCGGTGCCTGTGCGCCCAGGTCGTGTAACTCTCATTCGCGGAGCGACGCGATTGGAAAACGCGCGGCGCATGAAAGACGCGATCGCACTTTGGCGGGAGTTGACGGTTCGTTTTCCACGCAACGCTGACGGATGGTTTCATTTGGGCGCTGCACTGGATTCATCGGGCAAAATGAGTGAGGCCATTCCCTGCTATTTGCGGGCGCTGCGATTAAAGCCGAATCACCCGCGGCAGTATGAAATGTGTCTCTACTTGGCAAGTTCTTATGGCAAGACGGGCCGTCCGGCGGCCGCCCAACGCTGGCTCACCAAGGCAGCCTCCTTCGAGCGCGATGATCCGCTGGAGCACCGGCTCAAACGGCAATTGAACAAGTCGCAAACAAATACCCGATTCGGGTTCGACAAGTCGGCACTACCGGCGCACCGATGATTGAGTTAGCCCCCGCCTCGGGGTAAGATGCTGGCCTGGCGCATATCTTACCCCTCTTTCCCAATCCTCCACAAAACGCTTCGATATGGCTACCGCTACCGATACGGATTCTGCGAATACCAGTCCGACGCCTCCATGCTCCGGCAAACGGTTTCGGCCGAGGTTTCATTGGCGGGTGCTTGGCAGCGCGGCGCCGGTTTTCCCCGGCTTCGAGGTCGATATTCTCGACCGTGTGTCGGATGATGAAAAACCCGAGGCTGTGTGGCATCGCGAGCGGTGCCGGGCGATCTTGCGCTCGCACCCCGAAGTGCGCAAGCTGTTTGGCAATTCGCCGTGGACGGCACTGTGCTGTTTGGCATGTGCAGGAGCCCAAGTGGCGCTGGCGGCTGCGTCGGCCCATTTGCCCCTGTGGGCGGTGATTGCTGCGGCGTGGGTGGCCGGCTCCATGCTCAACGTGTGCTTGTTTCAACTGGCTCACGAGTGCAATCACAATTTGATTTTCAAACGCACATTGCCTAACCGGATGATGTTCACGCTCACGTCGCTGCCGATGTTTCTCTCTGGCCATCACACCTGGTGGGCCGAACATCTAACGCACCACAACGACATGGGGGCGAAAAAGGATTTCATCACGCGCAGGCGCACTTTTCTTTTTGCAATCGCGCATCCTGTCACCGATGTTTTTTCCTTATTCGCTTTTGATGATTGTCACGCAGATTCTCCGGAGTTTGACGGGGCTAATGGTTTATATAACGACGGACTTGATTCGCGGGCGCACGAAGCCGAGCGATCGCACGCTGGCGGTGCTGGCCGATCAGCATTTGATCAGCGGCTACCATCAAGATGGAATCGAACTGTGGGCGGTGATCTATCCTCTGTTAAACTTCACCATGTGTGGGCTGTTGTTCTGGTACGGATATGCATCGAGCGGACTGGCCGGCGGCGCGGCGGTGTGGACTGCGGCGGTGTGGGCGGGGGTTAAACCGCTTGTGTATTTAATGGCGGCGCAGGCCTTCATGACCGGGTTTTTGCACCCGCTGCAGTTGGGCATTGTGCTGGGCATTTCGCACTTCCACGGCACGCGGCACTACCAGCCATCGGCCTCGAATTACGGCCGCGTGATTAACTGGCTCACCTTCAACGCGGGCTTGCACGTGGAGCACCACGATATTGCGGCGATTCCCTGGCATCGGCTGTGGAAATTGCGGCGGATCGCGCATAATTTTTACGACGATTTGGAAACGATTCCTTCGTACACAATGCTGGGGTTGAAGTTTGTGTTCTGCAGCCCGACGACTTTCCGCGCCGAGTTCGACAACGAAACGCAGCGCAACGTTCGACGGTTCATGGCGGAAGCGGCGGACAATTAACCACGAAGTCACAATGGACACGGAGTCGGCATTTTTTATAAGGAAGCCAGGAAGGCAGGAAGAAGGCGGTGGGCAGTGGACCGGAGGTGGCGAGGAAGCTGCCAAAACCAATTTCTGGGTTTCCAGAACTAGGCGCAAAGACCGAAACTAAGAAGAATAAAAGGAACAATCGAGAGATTGCCGAGATAATCGGCCGACAGGCTGGCCCACAAATAGTCGGCAACGAGCGCGCCTTCGATCAACAAGCCGAGGCCGATTAGTAATCCGCCAATCAGTTTCATAGCTACATTGTAGCTAGATGTTAGCAACTGCTGTGACCTATCCGAAAGTGGCGGAGAGCGTCGGCCGGTGGGGCTAGCGCTCGGTGACGACAACTTGCGTACAATCAGGTATGGACAAAAAATCATCGCAGCGGCGCACTGACGCCTTGAAGCAGCTTACTACGGCCAAGAAGATGCTGACCGAAGGCCAGGCGGAACTGGGGCGCGCCCAAGAGAAGATCAAACGGGCAACGAAGCTTATCAACGACAGTGCCGACGAACTGCGAGACACGTGGGAGCGCAAGCGGGTTTAGCGCCGCGATTAGCGGTTAGCCGTCTGCGGACGAAAACCGCGGATACGCGCGGATAGACGCAGATGACGGCGGCAGATCTCACGCAAAGGCGCGGAGAGAACCACGAAATAAGCGGGATTTAACCACTGATGAACGGAACCGGTCAGCATGTAATCCACTTGCGCTGCATTCGGCCGGAAGAGCACATCGACAAGAAATTCGCTTTCGGTCCTCATGACCGACTCAATTCGATGCGCCGACGGAGTTGACGATCGACCTCCTCAGGGCTTGCTACCTTCGAATGCCGGCGCTGGCTATGTTGCAGGCAAACTCATGGAGATCCAGCGCGATTTTTGAGACGCTGCTGGCCGGTCATGGCCCGATAGCGCTGGATTTGTTGTTCGAGGGCGGCTTCGGAAGTCATGTTGAGCCTCCAAGAACGTACGCGACCGCATGTCGAGCACAGTTTTCACAGTATCAGTAAAATGACGACCGTCATCCTCCTCGTCGCGACAGCGAGTCTGTGACCCAGAAGAGGAAAAGGAGAAGATGACCAGCACTAAGTGGGTCGGTGCCTCCTGGTAATCCATGGCGCTGGCACGGCTGCCGAGCCGTTTGCGATATCAATCCTGGAAAGTTGGACCTACAAGGCGAACCACGCCCATGGTGGGCTTGCCACCCAACCCCCGTATAATGGGCTGTCATTCACCCCGGGTGATTGTGTCGGAAGAGGAGGCTTTGCATGACGAATAGCAGCCAAGGAAAAGTGGCCATCAGCGCCGGCGGCAGCGGCGGGCGCAGACGCGGCTATGCGGCACTGGTATTGGCATACTTGGCTGGGCTCTTGTTTTTGGTCGCCATCTTCGCGCCAAGCTTTACGATGATTCCCAAATTTGGCAGCGGATTTTTCGAGCGATTGGTTCGCCTGTTTGTCAGTAGCGATCTGGAACCACGGCAATTTTCATTGGTCGGCGGAATCATCCATCTGTTTCAGGAGCGCGAAATATTTATCGGTGGGCTAATCCTGCTCTTTTCCATCGCGTTTCCCGTGGCCAAGGTGGCCGCCATCATACGATCGGTTCACCTTGGTCCTCAAGCTACTGACCGTCATCTAAAAATGGTCGAAAGCTTGGGAAAGTGGTCGATGGTCGATGTATTCGTCATTGCCTCGCTGGTAATTTGTTTCAAAGGCTTTCCAGGGGGCACGCATATTCAAGTCGAGTGGGGCATCTATATTTTTGCCCTCTCCGTCCTGCTAACGATGTTGGCGACGTATGCCCTTAAGCAACATCACCTAGCGGTCGGAAATACTCCACTCGACGGCAATTCAAGCGTCGATAATTCAATCGACAATGATCCACTCGCCAATAATTCAATCGACGGCGACTGCACTATCGTGAGAAAACTTTCTTGAGTGCCGCCCGGCGTCGCATACGTCGTTCCTGTCGGATTCCCGCACGCGGGAAGATCGTCTGCAGAAACTCGCGGACCGCCTGCATTCTGGTAGGCTTGGAGGTTTCCATGATCATTTCTCCTTCAATAAAGCCCTCCAAAAATTACCTGCAAATCCCGCGCCGTTTTAGCCGCGACGGATGGCTATGATTCCGCGTCCGCTTACGATGTTGCTACCGCCATATAATGGGCTTCACTGTTGCGACACTTCGAAGCTGAGCGGCCCGGATTGATACGCTAAGGAGAAGCAGATGCAAAAGCGGCAACTTGGAAAAAACGGATTAGAGGTTTCGGCGATTGGGCTGGGGTGCATGGGGATGAGTTTTTCGTATGGGCCGCCAAAAGACAAGGCGGAAATGACGGTGCTACTGCGCGCGGCTGTGGAGCGCGGGGTTACGCTGTTCGATACGGCCGAAGTGTATGGCCCATTCACGAATGAAGAGTTGGTGGGAGAGGCGCTGGCGCGCTGTGCGCAAGCAGGTGGTGATTGCCACTAAATTTGGCTTTGATCTGGATCCGAAGTTAGATCCGCGGGGGATGACGGGCGCACCGGGACTGAACAGCCGGCCCGAGCAAATCAAGAAGGCGGTCGAGGGATCGCTCAAACGGCTGCGTGTCGAGAGAATCGATCTGCTTTATCAGCACCGGGTCGATCCGAATGTGCCGATCGAAGATGTGGCCGGCGCGGTGAAGGAATTGATTCAGCAGGGGAAAGTGAAACACTTCGGCCTTTCAGAAGCCGGTGTGCAAACTATCCGGCGCGCCCACGCCGTTCAGCCACTGGCGGCAGTGCAGAGCGAATACTCACTGTGGACGCGAACGCCCGAGAAGGAAGTGATACCGGCGCTGGAGGGACTTGGCATTGGCTTGGTGCCCTATAGTCCGCTGGGGAAAGGATTCTTAACCGGCGCGATGAACGAGAATACCAAGCTCGATAGCACGGACTTTCGCAGCACGTTGCCGCGGTTTACGCCGGAGGCGATGAAAGCGAATCAGGCGTTGGTTGATCTGCTGGGAAAAATTGCGCAGCGGAAGGAGGCGACGCCGGCCCCGATTGCGCTGGCGTGGCTGTTGGCTCAAAAGCCGTGGATTGTGCCAATACCAGGCACGACGAAGCTAGCGCGATTGGAGGAGAACATCGGCGCGGCGGCGGTGGAACTAACGGCGGACGATTTGCGCGAGATCGAAAGCGCGGCTGCGAAGATTACGGTGCACGGCGCGCGGTATCCGGAACGGTTGGAGCAGATGACAGGGCGATGAGGGGCGAGGCCGCTGTGGGCTCCCAAAGCCCCGACTCCAGGCACCCGCAACGGCGAGAGAGAAACGCCACAGACGAATCGAACATGACCCCGAGTAGCACCGGTAGGCACCGAAGAGTTACCGCGGATTGCGCGGATGGACACGGACTTCGCTGGGGTGGATGCCGGGCTTTTTTTGGCGGAATTCTGCCAATATATGGACGGCGGCCAGCGAATCACTTTTACCGTAAGGGCCAATACCCCGCGCCTGTCACAACCGGAGACCGCCGTGACCGAGTTCTTTTCTAGTCTATCCGGCGAAGACGTCGCCAGGATCATATTTGCGGGCGGCGTTGTCGTTTTCGCGCTGGTTTTGTGATCGGAGGGATGCTGAAATCAACGCTGCCCTGAAGAAAGACATGCTCAAACGATGTATGTCGGCCAAAGAGATTAAGATCATTCTCGAAGCCGGCAAGAAATGCTAGCCCCCTCAATCCTAACCATGAATACAGCAAGCTGGATCGCAATTATCGTGGCCGCGATGATCCCCATTTTGTTCTATGGGAAACGCGGCCGTGAGTAGGTGAGTAGGTGAGTAGGTGAGTAGGTGAGTGGTGAGTGGGGAGTGGGGAGTGGGGAGTGGCGGCGGGCAGACGGCGTAGGGCAGAAGCGCGGCAGACCGAGCCGACGGCGCTTGCGGAACTCTTCGGGTCCCTGCCCAGACTTTCTCCAGGGTGACTATTTAGTTGCCTAGCCTATTGAGCTCCCCTATGCTTGGCGTTTGCGCCGCACCATCTATATACTGATCCAATCGTCGCTGGGCAGTTCGTCGGCAAGGCCAAGCATCAGAGGGCAATATGCAAGACGACGTGATTCATCCGATATCTGATAGCGACAACATCAGCTTCAACTGCCCGAAGTGTGGCAAGAAATTAAAAGTTAGCGCTAGCGCGAACATGCGCAAGGGGAAATGCTCTGGGTGCGGGGCGCCACTTAAGCTACCTGCGGTTGCTGGGACCAAAGCCGAAAGCAAGGATGTGAGAAGCACCGCCTTTGCGCATATCGGTCCACCGGCAATCAGTGCGACAGACTCTGCGAGTTCCAGCGCTTCGACAACCGGTTCTACAGGCTGGATATGGGCACTCGTTGGCGCAGCAGCCACCATTGTTGTAGGGCTCTTTGTATGGTTCGCGACGATGTTTTTTAACAGCAATGCTCAACCGTCGGCGGCAAATACGCAATACGTGGCCGTACGCTCGACGCAAGCGCCTACCGCGCCGACCACTGGGAGTCATTCAACGACTACAGCCACTCCCGCTGAATCGGCCACGCCATCTCCTGACACCGAAGCACGGACTCACACCCGGCAGCGCCCGACGCCGCTACGAAAGCACCGGTGTCTGCCGATTCCCAAAATCCGATGCCGATCCCGACGCCGGTTGATTCTGCAGCGCCTGCGGAAACGGCAACTCCGGCCCAGCCGCCGGTAGAACCGCAGCCGGACCTGTCGTCAAAAGCTGCTGAAAACCAAGCCGTCAATCCAGCGGACAGCCAACAACGGGATGAAAAACAGACAGCACCCAAAAAGCAAGAAACGCCGGCCATGCCGCCGGCACCTCTACAACTCGCCTACAATTTAAAACCGGATTTGCATTATCTCTATGAGTTTGAAATCCTCATCGGCAGCAATGTCGATCCCAACAACAAGGTGCAGGGTACGGCCAATTACGTGCTCGATGCCAATGCGCCTCCGCTCGATGCCGGTCAACCTCTTGCGGCTGATGCCGACCATCAAGCGTTGGCCAGCGGAACCGCATTCGTCATCTCGTCACAAGGCTATTTAGTAACGTGCGCTCATGTGGTTGAAGACGCCCGCACGGTTGAGGTCGTGTTGGGAACGCACACGTATTCCGCCGATGTTCTGGAAAACGACGGGGCCAATGATTTGGCGCTTTTGAAAATCGACGCGCACGACTTGCACGTTTTGCCGATGGCATCTGCCGCACCAGAACAAGGCGACGATGTAAGCGTCGCAGGCTTTCCGCTTTCCGACGAGCTCGGAAACACGCTGAAAATTACGCACGGCAGAATTGCTGGTTTCGTCGACAAGAAGTCCGAGCACTTCATCCAAATCGATGCCTCGGTCAATCCTGGCAATAGCGGCGGACCGTTGGTGAATGCCGCGGGTGAAGTTGTCGGCATTATCGACGCCGGCTTGTTTGGTTCCCGCATTAGTTCCGTCGGTCTGGCGATCAAATTGGATTCGCTCGAGGCCACTTTGGATCGTCGGCACATCGTATGGCAAAAGCGCAATAGCGGCCAGGCGCTTAGCGGTAAAGACCTGGCCCAGCATGTTCGCGACGGAGTGGCGCGAGTGAATGTCGACGTTGGGAATCCACCACTACAGGACCTGCGCCGAGTACGTTTTTCCGGCTCGCTCTCATCCAGCCATCAAAATGGCTCTGCCAGCGGCGTGATTGCAGTCTCGCCGCAGGGAATCGTGCGATCGGTCGATGTGACCGGCGATTTTTCGCTGGTCGCCACCACGCTGAGCCACTTGGCATTTGAACCTTTGCCGCGCCGGCCAACAACGATGGACAGAAACGCGCCGCTACATAACCACCGCCGCCAACGAGAAGAACGATCTGTTCGGTGGATTTCCCCACGGGTTCCATGGTGGGCTTGGCCAGTTCGGGGTACCCTTCGGTTTCCCAGGCCGGCAACAGCCCTCCGGCGGAAACCGAGCTCGCATCGAAGACCATTGGCAATTCACCATGGACCAGCTCGCTAGCGACAAAGCAGTGATCAACACGAAGTTGTCGTCGCAGCGCATCAGCGACGATGGCAGGCCGCTGGGGGACGCTCAAGGTGAGGGCCAATTCACTTTCGATCGCAAACGCAACGTCATTTCGCGCGGCTACACCAACGTGAAGTTGCAACTACTAAATGCCGATGGCACAAACGTGGCAGTCCCGCTGCAGCTGTCGTACATGCTCCGCGAAGTTTTGACTGATAAACAAATCAACGATCGTATGCAAAAGCAACAAAAGGAAATCGACCAGCACCAAACCGAAGAAAAAGCGGAAAACGAACGAAAGCTCAGCGGCGCCATTGCCACACTTAAAAAAGGCAGTTCCGATCCTAACGCTTTGCGTCGCGCATTAGACGATCTTGCGTTTGTGGGCAATTTTTTGAATCAGTCGCCTTTGCGTGACGAAGTGGCGGCACAATTGAATCGATATTTGAAATCGAGCGACGATTCGATTCGTTCCGAGGCGATCTCCGCCACTGAAAAATGGGCTACCCCGGCCAATATCCCGGTGCTATTGGAGATACTCCCACTGGTGGATCAGTTCAAGCGGGGTCAGGTCCTGAAGGCACTTGGCACGACGGGGGGCAATGAAAAAGCGGCGACCATTGCGGCGGGACTATTGGAAACGAGCGCCCACGGCGACGCCACTGAGGCACTTAAGAATATGAAAAAGTATGCTGAGCCAGTTGTATTACCCCTCTTAAAAACGTCGGATCGTGATGTTTTTAGCGATGCCTGCAAAATTCTGGGCGAAGTCGGCGGTCAGAAAAGTCGCGATGCATTGCAGGATTTGCTGGATGCGAATGCCGGCAAGAAAGGATTCAACGAATTCGGAGTCAAAGACGCGCTGGACAAAGTCAAACAGCGGATTGCTGTAAACGGGGGTTAAACGCAGATAAGACAGCGGGCAGTGAGTAGGTGAGTAGGTGCGTAGAGAGTGGGGAATGAAGGCGGAAGGCGACAGCCGGTGGTTAGGCTCCCCCACAGATCAACAGCGAGCGCACCTTCGACCGGCACCGGACCAAAATGCGAGGTCTCTTCTGGCCTGCCTCAGTTAGGCACCCATTTTGCACAGCGAGCGTCTGCCTCGATAAAAATCTTCTCTTCTGCGGGGGAATAAAATCATGGGAAATGGTCATCACAAAATTGCCGCGGCGGTGTTTGTTGCGGGGTTGATCATCGGGTGCGCGATGATTCTTTCCGCGGAGTTGACGAAGCCTGCACGGTACGAGTTTCACACGTCGCCACAGTCGAACACTTATGTGATTTTCGATCGGGACACTGGCCGCGCAGCGACCGTGCCAATGGACGCCAAGAATCCAACGACGCCGCTTGAGCAGAAGGATTAAGAAGGCGACACGCTGCCCGCCGCCTACTGCTTCTGCTACTGCTTCGCCGGGCCGGCCGCCAGCGCCTTCACTTCGTCGGTGGTCAGAGCCTTGCCACCAATTCCCCAGTCGCCGCTTTTGACGTCTTCTAGAATAACGACCGTCGCTTGCCGCAAATTCTCACCTTCAATCGAGACCATCGTCTCCGTGAGTTTGCGGATCATCTCCAGCTTCTGGGCCGGCGTGAAGACGCCTTCGATCAACTTGACATTTACCAGTGGCATTGAACTTCTCCGTCTTATTGTGGAGTTGCACTAAAAATCTGTCACGCGCCAACTCGCCAAGCACGTGATAGGGCCTTCAACACTAGGCGTCGATTTTGATCAGAGCCAAACCGGTTTGTTCGTCGTCTTTTGCGCTGTAAATGCTTGGGCGTTTCGGTCAGGACGACTTCCAGCGTTGGGCGCACGTGACCTTCGAGCAGATGGCCCGCCGTGAGCGGTGCCATCGCGCTTGCCGACCACGAGATGGGCATGGATTTTGGGTTTGTCCTGGTCGAGCGCCACGTTGCCCACGAGCGACAACACTTCCACCTGTTCGCGAATCGGGATGTGGTGATATTCCTTGCGGTCAATTTCAAAATAGCCAAGCGTCACATCGCGCAAGGCACCGATGGCGGTGAAATAGGCGCTGGCAATGCGGGACGATTTGGCAAAATTCTGTGGTCCAGCGACAACCTCGTCGCCAGTGTCGAAGATCAAGGCGAATGTGCACTCGCCATTGCTGTCGACAAGCAGTTTCGATTTCATGGGAGGCGTCTCACAGTGGGAGTTATTATCATCTGTCAACTTTGGGCGAAGTTGCAAACGAGCGTGGCGATGCTAGATGGCACGATCGCCTTGTCGGGCAACTGCCGGCCAATTTTGTAGGAAACGACCTGAGGCGTGATCGGACTCGTCGATACGCGTGCCGTTTGCTCCAGCGCGGCGCATCAGCGTGCAAGTCTTGTTCCCGCCTGTGGGCTACTGCGGATGCGCAAGCGTGTGTTGCGCGCCTAGCACTCAATTTGGTTAGTATCGCTCATTCTTCAGAAACGGATGTGCTTCATGTAGATCGAAGAATTCTCGGTTACGCGGCCGACTTGATACTCGGTACAAACTTTGCTGGAGCCTCTAAAGATTTTATGTTTTCCGGTTTAGCACCGTCGTTCTTCCCGGGAAAGGCGTCGTATGTCCTTGCCGGCCTTTGGCGGTTGCTGCTTTCCTCTGGATGCTTCTTGGAACCAAGTCCATTTTTCATTTAAGGAGATTCTTCCATGGCACGCACGTTGTTTTGCACGGTGACAGTTTTGACCTTTTTAGCCGCAGGCCTGGCCGAGGCTAACAACACCTCGAGTAAGAACGATCAGAGCAAGCATCACATCCAGGCCACCGTCACGAAAGTGGATTCAGCCAAGGACGAAGTGACTTTGCAGCAAATGGATAATGGCAAAGAGCAAACCAAAGAGCTCCAGCTTAGCAACGACGCGAAGTTGACCGACAGCTCCGGCAACACCGCCAAGCTTGATTCGTTCCACACAGGCGACGATGTTTTCGTCACCGAAAAGGACGGCAAGATTACGCATTTGGCGAAACACGCGATGGCCACCATCGCCAACATTGACGCCAAGGCCGGCACCGTCACGGTAAAAATGAGAGACAGCAGTGGAAAAGAAGTCGAAAAGACCTTTCATCTCGTTGCCGATAGCGAATACCTCGACGATACCGGCCGAGTGGCGGTGGAGGACGTCTTCAAATCGGGCGATGAGGTACTGATTGTCGAAGATCAAGGACAAATCCAAGCCATCAAGAAAGCAGATGCGAAAGATAAAACGCACGGCTCGACGCAGCACTCCTAACAATCGCATGCGTTGGCCGATCTGGAGCGGAACGGCGCTCGCTGCATAGACTGCGTACCGCGACTGAGGTGGCCTGTGGACGCAGGGCACCGCGGGCGTTTAAGGGAACTATTTCCTGTTCCGTATCGTCTGGTGGTGGCGCGGGCACATGGTATCGCGCCGCTACCAGGATCCGGAAATCGCGGGTAGACCTGGCCCAATTTGTCAGTTGCAAGTTAACCAAGCGTGATGTATGATCGCATGTACACTATGTGGCATTCATGTCTCGCGTGAAATGCGTTTTTGCTCTTTGGCAATTCGATCAATTGATTGACATCGCGCCCGGGAAGTGCAACTCGTGGCCTGCTGTAGTGTTGAGATTTTGCTGGTCTTTCCCCCTTACTTCAGCCCAGTGCCTCCCGCCTGTCTTCATGGGTTCCTCAAAAAAATGCCGTCTTCTCGCTTTCGATGGATTGGCTCCGTGGTGAAATGAGTCCACCGTTTTCGACCGTTTCCGCTCGGTTTCATGTCCGTTTACTCACCGTTTTTCACCGTTTTTACGGTTTTTTAAAAACGGTCCCGGTCGGCCAAGTTCTCCGTACGACCAAATCGAATTCAAACCACGATCTTGGTGTCGGGTAGCGCGAAGCGGAGGTGGTTCAGGGCGTCGGCCGAGAGAGTGCAGCCGGTGAGGCGCAGTTCGGCGAGGTGTTCGAGCAATTCGAGGTCGGCGAGCGCTTCGTCGGTGATGCGAGTGTTCGCTAGCGACAGCCACTGGAGCTTCGAGAACGCGGCGATTGCCGGCGCAGCCGCATTGCCAACATGCGTGTCGTAGAAAGCGAGCTTTGTGAGATTGGTGTTTTGCGCAAGATACTTTGGGCCTGCGCCGGTGATTTTTGTTCGGCCCAGATAGAGTTCTTGCAGGTTTCGCAAAAGGTGCTAGCGCGGCCAGCCCCGTATCGGTGTGGTATCGGTGAGATTCAGATTTTCCAGTTGGGCGAGCTTGCCGATGTGGGAAAGAATCGCGTCGGTAATTTTGGTTTCACCGATGCGGAGCGTTTGCAGATTGAGCATGCGAGCCAGGATAGGGCTCGCGTCGTCGGTGATGTTCGACAAATCAACGCTGAGCCAGCGGAGGCGCTGGGGGGCAGCAGGGCCGGGGCTTCTGTCGAGAATTTTCCTTCGGTTAGACCGACGCCGTCGAGCGTGCTGATTTGAGCGAGGATGGCGAGGTCTTTGTCGTGGAGCGTGGTAGCGGCCATAGCACCGTGCGGATGAGCCTGGTCGTCGGGATCGTGCCAGGAGACGCGGTAGCCCATTTTGTTCATGAGCACGCGGACGGGATCGGTTTCGCGCTAGCGTTTGGGCATGAGAGGCGAACAGTGGGTGGCCAGTGGTTAGTGCTGAGTCGTGGGCGGGGCGCGCCGGAAAAGCAGTCTAATCGCAGACCAGCCGCCTGCACAATTTGGTTGACATCGCCACGATTATCGATTAATCGAATGAGCATGAGCCGAATCAAGATGCTGCCGAGATTGTTACTAGGCGCACTTGCGGTGGCGCTGGCCGGGTGCCAGCCAACCATAAGTCAGCCGCTGGGGAACGGGTATTTCTTCGAGGGGGAAAAGAATATTGCCGGCGGCGGGACGGGGCTAACGGACCAGCGCATTGTGTATCGCAAAGATGGCCACGAGAAAATTATTTGCCGCGAACCGGGATATTTTCAGAACGTGGATGATGAAGATGCGGTGTTTTACTTTCGCGTCTACGGCGACAACGTGGTGTACATTTTGAACAAGAATGACGGCGACAATTTGGTCGCCTACTCAGCGAAGGCCGGGAGAGCCATTGTAGTCGATAGCGCGCTGGTCGGGTGCAATTTGGTTGTCGACGAGAAAGGAATCCGCTGCACGCCGAGCAAAATCGACAACAAGGGGCAGGAGCGATTCTATTCGGCGGATTATTTGAAGGGGCTGTGAGGAGCGGCGGCGAGAGGAGAGTGGTGGCACGGTCGGGAGACCGTGCCACAACAGCGTCTTCCACAACAGATTTCAGCGCGGCGATTTATGAATCCTTAATGGGATGCGAGCGCGATTTTTGCCTTCGCCGACAGGACGGCTATAATACGGCGCACCATGCGGGCCAATGGTTTCAAATTCGGTCGGGCCGGAGGAAAAATGCGCTCGCGTTTTCTTTTTGTTGCTGCAATCGCGGCGGTGAGCCTACTAGTTACGACGACGGCTCGCGGGACCGACCCGATCACGCAGGGGTCAATTACGATCTCGTTGAAGCAATTTATTTCACCCGTCTCGTTCAATCAAATAAGCGACGGGAGCCCTCTGGATTTTGTGAGCGCGGGGGACGGGAGCGGGCGCATTTACGTGCCGACGCGCAACGGAAAAATCGATGTCTTTAATTCCAGCGGGCAATTGCTCTCGACCTATTTGAACATGCCCGCCGACGGCATCAATATTTACCACAACGGCGAAGGGGGCTTGCTGGGAATGGCCTTCAGCCCGAACTTTAACGCTCCGGTTGGAACGCCTGGACGGGGGAAGTTTTACACGTTCGACACGGAACCCTTCAACGGGACGGTCGTGAATGGCATCTTGAACGGTCCCGCGGCTGATTTCAGCTCGCCGGAACTGTACCCGACGACAAACGTAGCCCCAAATAATCAGATTGTAATTAGAGAATGGAGTGTTGCATCGGGTGGGGCGGTAAACCCGACCTCGCGCGTGCTATTGACGATCGATCATCCGGAAGACAATCACCAGGGAGGCGCACTACGATTCGGGCCAGACGGATATTTGTACATTGGGCTGGGAGATGGAGGCGGGGGTAACGATGCCTTTCCCAGTCCCAGTACGACCGTCGATGGGCATAACAATGCAATAGGGAATGGACAGGACACGATGGTACCGTTCGGCAAAATTTTGCGCATCGATCCGAACGGAAGCAACAGCGCCAACGGCCAGTATGGAATTCCATCGACGAATCCGTTTGCCGATGGCTCTGGTCGAAATCTGAGAGAGATTTACGCGTATGGGTTTCGGAATCCGTACCGGTTTAATTTTGATTCAGCCACCGGAGATTTATGGATTGGCGATGTCGGCCAAACCACGCGTGAGGAAATCGATAAGATTGCCGACAACACGCCCGGAGGAAATTACGGTTGGCCCTTCAAAGAAGGAACGGCTACCGGCAACTCCGGGCGGACGACGCCAAATGGGTTCTCGTCGATTGACCCGGTGGGAGAGTATTTCCACGATACTTCGGGAGGCGAGGCGGTCATCGGTGGATATATTTACCAAGGGAGTGATATTCCGGATCTGGATGGGATGTACGTTTTTGGGGATCTCGGCGGAATTCTTAACAACCAAGGCAAACTCTTTTACATGGATCCATCGACCGGCGCGATCAATTCATTTAGATTTGCTTCCAATAGTCAGACAATTCCGACGACGCTGTACGGATTCGGCCAGGACGACAATGGCGAAATCTACGCGATGTTCTCGGACGGTGCCATCATGGAATTAGTGCCCGAGCCGGGCGGGCTGGTGCTGGCGGGGCTGGGCGCCGTTGTTTGTGGTGCAGAATTGGCCCGACTGCGGGCGTTGCGCTGGGGCAATAAGAGGCTATGAAGCTACTGGTCGTCGTTACGACATTGGCGCTTATCGCGAGCACGGCTGTGTACACGGCGACGTTTTTCGGCGTGGATGTCCACCGGGCACTGCCCAACATTTGGCTGTTGCACTTGGGAATGTTCGCGGTACTCGTTCTTACCGCGTTGCTTTTGCCCAAAAAGCGAAATGAGCGGGAGTTTCGCATGCGCGACTTGCTAGACGGATATCCGTTGGCATTGCGGTGGCTGACGGCGGCGCTCGTGGTGTTTTGTAGTGTGAACGTGGCCGCGTTCGAAAAGGTGTGCGGGCCGGGCGGCCCCCTCGATCGAGCCCGACGGATCGTACGCGATCATAAGCCACGGGCGGGTGATCCGGCCGATTACTGCGAAAGAATATCGAAGCGCTCGCGGATTTGAATTTCGCTCGTTTAGCTGCTGGTGGATGTTGTGTTATTGCTTTGCTTTGACGGTACAGCTTGCGGAGCTACGGCGGCGGCGCGAGCTGGGCGACGAAATGAGCGAATTCTCAGCGCCGAATGGGCGGTTCGACTAACGTCTTGGCTTCGAAACAACTACCGCCCTTCGACAGGCTCAGGGTAGGCCGACGAGCGTTAGCGCCGGGGTTTCAAAACGATGGTAGCAAGAGGTGGTAGTGTGACCTCAACTGAGTGAGGCCGGCCGTGGGCCATGCGATCGGTGGCCAGGACTCCGGGGCCGTTACCCATGTTCGAGCCGCCGTAGTAGGTCGAATCGGTGTTGAAGATTTCTTCGTACCAGCAACGCTCGGGAACGCCCAACAGATATCCTTGGCGAGGCACCGGAGTGAAGTTGCACGCCACGACGACGAAATCGGCTGGGTTCTTGGCCTTTCGCAGGTACACTAGCACGCTGTTTTGCCAGTTGTGGCAATCGACCCATTCGAAGCCGGTGTAGTCGAAATCGACTTCATAGAGCGCGGGCTCGCGGCGCATGAGTTGGTTGACATCGGCCACCATTTTCTTTAGTCCCTTGTGGCTGTCCCACTGCAACAAGTGCCACTGCAGGCTTTCGTCGTAGTTCCATTCGTTCCACTGCCCGAAATCGCCTCCCATGAACAACAACTTTTTGCCCGGGTGCGTCCACATGTAGCTCAGCAGCAGCCGCATGTTGGCGAATTTTTGCCACAGGTCGCCGGGCATTTGATCCAACAGTGAACCTTTGCCGTGCACCACTTCATCGTGCGAAAGTGGCAGCACAAAATTTTCGTGGAAGGCGTAAATGAGCGAGAAGGTGAGCTCGTCGTGATGGAAGGTGCGATGGATCGGATCTTTGCGGAAATAGCGCAGCGTGTCGTTCATCCAACCCATGTTCCACTTGAGCGAAAAACCCAGGCCGCCGACGTAAGTCGGGCGCGAGACGCTGGGCCAGGCGGTCGATTCCTCGGCAATGGTGAGCACCCCAGGGTGTTGCAGGTGCGATTGGACGTTGAATTCCTTGAGAAGCGAAATAGCTTGGAGATTTTCGCGGCCGCCGTATTCGTTGGGGATCCACTGGCCGGCCTCGCGGCTGTAGTCGAGGTAAAGCATGCTGGCCACGGCATCGACGCGCAGCCCATCGATGTGGTACTTGTCGAGCCAGAAAAGCGCGTTCGAGATGAGGAAATTGCGCACCTCGTTGCGGCCGTAGTTGAAGATCATGGTGCCCCAGTCGGGGTGCTCGCCTCTGCGCGGGTCGTCGTGCTCGTATATGGCGGTGCCGTCGAAGCGGCGCAGACCGTGAGCATCGCGCGGGAAGTGAGCGGGCACCCAATCGATGACCACGCCGATGCCGTTTTGATGGCAGTGATCGACGAAATACTGGAAATCTTGCGGGGAGCCGTAGCGGCTCGTGGCGGCATAGTAGCCAACGGTTTGGTAGCCCCACGAGCCGGAGAACGGATGTTCGCTCACCGGCAATAGCTCGATGTGCGTGTAGCCCATTTCTTTGACGTAATCGACCAATTGGTGCGCCAGTTCGCGGTACGATAGCCAGCGATGCGGATCGTCGGCGGGGCGACGCCAGGAGCCCAGGTGAACTTCGTAGAACGACATGGGGCGATCGAGCGCTTGCGTTTTGGGGCGGTTGGCAATCCATTCGTCGTCGTGCCAGTGGTAGCGATCGAGATCGGCGACTTTGGAGGCGGTGCGCGGCGGCACTTCGGCGCCGAAACCGTACGGGTCCGATTTATCGATCTCTTCACCATGCGCCTGCTTGACGCGGAACTTGTAGAGAGTGCCTTCGCCGAGGCCGGGAATGAACAGTTCCCAAATGCCGCTGGGAATGTGTTTGCGCATCGGGTGGCGGCGGGAATCCCAAGCGTTGAAATCGCCAATGATGCTGACGCCTTGCGCATTGGGCGCCAGACGGCGAAGTTCACCCCTTCGACGCCGCCGATGGTGCGCAGATGAGCGCCTAGGCGTGTGTAGCTTTGCCAGTGCGTTCCTTCGCCAAGCAAGTGGAGATCGTAATCTGTCAAAAGCGGCGGGAAGGCGTAGGGATCGTGCATTGTTGTTTGGTGTCCACCTTGGTCGAGAATTCGCAGTTGATATTGGGCGACGTCGCGCGGATTTTCGGGAGCGGGGCAAATGGCTTCGTACAAACCAGCCGGATGGATGCGCCGCATGGGCTGCGAGCGGCTATGCGCCGGATCGACCACCCAGGCCTGCTGGGATTGGGGCAAAAAGGCGCGAACGGCCAAGGCGCGGCGGCCGGAGTCGTTCACCTCGTGGGGACCAAGGATATCGAAAGGGTTTTCGTAGCGGCCCTCCATGAGGGCCTTGATTTTCTCTAGTTCGACGCCGGTGCGGACAGACATGCTGTTTTGTGCTTCCATACGAGTGTCTATTTTGCGGTCGGTGGGCGAATTTCGTCCAGCGGCCACGGGCAAATTGCGTAAAATACGCTGGGATTTTGCCCATATTGGCCGTATTTGCATCGATCGCAAAGGGAGCGAACCGTGGGCCAATTATGTTTAGTTCATCGTCAAAGATGGTGTGACTTGCCCAGATTCACTGTGAGCGCGGCGGTGGATTTTGCTTTTCGATGGATCGCGCGGCGTTAAAATCGGGCCCATGGGAATCTTCGATACCGCAGTGCCGGCGGAACAGGTGCAGGGTCGCGGCGAGGAACAACGTCCAATTTCGGAGTCCTCCGATATAGCCGCATTGGAGACGCGGCTGCGCGAGCGGTTCGACGTGGTGGAGCATCGGTTGGAGGTAGGCGCGCGGCCGTTCGACTTGCGGCATCCGCGATCGGCCGATGCCCTGATCGACGATGCTGAATTCAACAAGGACGAGCGGTTGCCGTATTGGGCGGAGATTTGGCCATCGGCATATGTGTTGGCCGGGAGGATTCTGGGCGGATTTGCGCGGAGAGCCCCCTCCCCCTCATCGACAAGCTCAGGGCAGGCTGGCCCTTTCCCACGAAGGGGAGAGTGAGAACAGAAGCAGGCCGCGCTTGTTGGAACTGGGTTGCGGGTCGGGGCTGGCGGTCGTGGCGGCGCTGGCGGCTGGTTTCGACGTGACGGCGATTGATTACTACGACGCAGCGCTGGATTTCGTGCGGTTGAACTCGGCGCTCAACGGGTTGCCGACGCCGAATGTGCGCGTGGTCGATTGGCGGCAATATCCTGCCGACTTAATTGATTTCGACGTGGTAGTCGCAGCCGATGTTTTATATGAACGCGATTATTGCCGGCTAATGGCGGCGGCATTTCGACAGTCGCTCAAATCGGGTGGACTGGGACTAATGACCGATCCACAGCGCGGCAAAGCGGAAACATTTCCCGACGAGTGCCGGAAGATGGGGCTGCGCGCCGAAAAGGCACAAGTGATTGGACCATTGAGTGTGCCTGGCGGCGATTCGGCAGTTTGCCAGACGGTTGATTTGTTCGAAGTGCGCGTTGCGCAATAAAAACGCCCAGCACATGCAGCGCTGAGCGCTTAGGATCAAACGTTTTAATTCGTGGCGACGCGACCGCAACTAGGCAACTAGCTTCACGGCCAGCGATTCGCCGACGAAGCCGACGACCCATTCTTCGAAAATGTGCACATCGAGCGCGCTAGCACTATCGGCTTCGGGATGGAACTGGGTGCCCAGGATCCACCAGTCGTCCATGGCGCTTTCGAACGCTTCGACAACGCCGTCAGGCGAACGGGCGCTCACGATCAGGCCCGGGGCGAGTTCGTCGATCGCCATGTGATGCATGCTGTTGACGCGAATTTCGCCGTCGCCGAAGACGCGCTCCATCAGCGTGCCGGGCACTACTTCCAGGCCGTGGCGATGGGCGGCGTCCATCGCGTCGCGGTGAGGGATCGATTTGGGGAGATCTTCGGGAATGTGCAAATGCAAATTACCCCCTTGCGACACGTTAATAAGCTGCATCCCCGAACCGATGCCGAACACCGGCAGCCGGCGCTGCGCGACTTGTCGCACGAGCATGCGATCGAATTGTTCGCGGCGCGGGTCCATGGGGCGAATGCTGGGGTGCATCATGAAACCGTCGTTGCGCGGATCGAGGTCCCCGCCGCCGACCATCACAACGGCGTCGAGCGTGTCGAGCACGCGATCGAGGTCATCTTCCTCAACGACGGGCGGAAGAATGACCGGTATGCCCCCCACGGCGGTAATGCAATCGTAATAGCCGGCGGTCACGAAGGTGAAGGCAGGCGAATCTTTCTTGGCGGAACGATAATCGGCATTTAAACCAATAAGAGGCTTCTTGCGCATCGCACTTCCTCCTTGGACATGTCGTATGTCCAGCAATAGGATTCAGAAATGGCCTGGAGCTATTTGACGCCAACATGGCGCCCTATGGAGAGTAGCCCGCATGTTTCCTTCCCTGAAATCACGCTGCCGGTTGCTGCTTTGTTCGATCGAGCACAGCCAGAATCCTTCCGGCTGACCCCTGGCGATCGACGTGGCGAGCAACGAATTGTCAAAGCTTCACAAGCATCCAGCTTTGTCGAAGCCAGATACGTAAAGCCGTCGGTGAATGTAGCCCTCGTGAAATGGAAGGCAAGCGAATTGCTTATTTTGCGGCTATCGCGTAATGCTGGCACAAGATAGTGTGCTAGCTGAGTCGCGAGGTGAGCAGGCGAAGAGATGAAGTGATGAAGAGATGAAGCGGTGAACGGGTGATAATCGCACGACGTTCGAAATTAGAGATCCGATGAAGTATCAACACGTTTGTATTGAATCGTTTGGTTACACGCTGCCGGCTGAGATCGTTTCTTCGGCCGAGATTGAGCGGCGGCTCGCGCCGCTTTATGCGCGGTTGAAGTTGCCCGCGGGACGGCTGGAATTGATGACCGGCATTCGCGAGCGGCGGTTTTGGCCGCGCGGCACGTTGCCGAGCACGCTAAGTATTTTGAGCGGCGAGCGGGCGATCGCGGCGGCGGGGATTGATCGCCACGAAATCGGCGCGCTGGTGCATGGTTCCGTGTGCCGCGATCATTTGGAGCCGGCCACCGCCAGTGCGGTGCATAACGGATTGAAATTGCCGCGGAACTGCTTGATTTACGACGTTTCGAACGCCTGCCTGGGACTGATGGATGGCATGGTGCAGGTGGCGAATATGATCGAGGTGGGGCAAATTCGCGCAGGGTTGGTCGTGGGAAGTGAAGGGAGCCGAGAGTTGATCGAGAACACGATCGAAACGCTGAATGCGGACGCATCGCTCACGCGGGAAAGCGTGAAGTCGGCCATGGCCTCGCTAACGATCGGCTCGGCCAGCGCGGCAGTGCTGATGGTTCACAAATCGATAAGCCGCGCCAGAAATCGATTGTTGTGTGCGACCGCGCGGGCGAATACGGAGCAATACAAACTGTGCCATAGCAGCGGACGCGATGAAGCAGTTGCAGCCGGAATGCAGCCGCTGATGGAAACCGATGCCGAAACACTGTTGCACGAAGGGGTGGCGGTTGGAAAGGAAACGTTCACACAATTTTTAGATGAGGTAGGTTGGCGGGCAGAAGAGATCGACAAGACCGTGTGCCATCAGGTGGGCGGGGCACACCAAAAACTGTTGTTGCAGACATTGGGGTTAAAGACCGCCAACGATTTTGTAACTTTTCCAAGGCTGGGGAATACTGGCTCAGCAGCGCTGCCGATTACCCTGGCGATCGGCGCGGAGCAGGGATTTCTGAAACCGGGCGATCGCGTGGCGCTTATGGGTATTGGATCGGGGATTAACGTGCTGATGATGGCGCTCCAATGGCAAAAAGCGCTGGTGGCAGGCGGAGTGTTTCCAGGTTAGCGGACGTGCGGACCGACGAAAAATTACGGATACCCGCTGGCCTAACGGCGCGATACGATCATCTATATCGGCATTTTTCTTTTCGCATTATCCATGGCCACTGAATCTGAAAACAATCCGCGCGAAGATTCTGCGGCTGACGAGCCGCTCGCGCGGCTTTCGGTGGCGGAATATCGGAATTTCAAAGAGTCGGGTGCGCTGAATCCCAAGCGGAAAGTGGAATTGGTCGAAGGATTGATCGTCACGGTCATGCGGCGAAGCTTGCGGCATGACGGCGGAGTGGAAAAGGTCGGCGCCGTGCTTGCGCCGCTGGTGCCCAATGACTGGCAATTGCTCACGCTGCCCACGCTAACGACCAGCGACAGCGAGGTCGAGCCCGATGTTGTCATCGCCAAGAAACGCTTGGAAGAGGAGACCAATCGGCCGCTATTAACTAGCGAAGTTGGAATGATCGTCGAGGTGGCTGACGCATCGCTCTTGTTCGACCGACGCAACAAGCAGCGGGTGTACGCGCGGGCGAACATTCCGGCGTATTGGATTTTGAACTTGCCCGACGCACAGTTGGAAGTATTCACGAAGCCCAGCGGGCCCAAGCCAATACCGGCCTATCAAGACCAGCGCGTTTATCGAATCGACGACAAATTGCCGGTGATCGTGGAAGAAGATTTGGGAATGATTCGCGTGGGTGATATGATCCCGTGATGCTCTTCCTCGCCACGCAGTCACTAAGACACGGAGAGGCAGACGAATCTATTAGGAAGCCAAGAATGGACGGAGCCAGGAAGGCATTGCCACCTATTCTTTCCTGGATTCTGATATTCCTGGCTTCCTCATAATTTTGATGCTCTGCAACTTCGACAGTGGGCGATAGATTTCTAACTTTCCAGTGCGCGGCGGATAAGGTCGCGGTCGAAATAGTTTACGCTCATGCCGGCATCGATGACGATGTGCTGAGCATTGATACCGCTTGCGCGCGGGCTGAGCAGGAACGCGACGGCATTGGCCACTTCTTCCGTTTGCACGGCCTGCTTGCGCAGGGTCGCTTGCTCGGCGTAAAGATAGGCGTCGACATAGCCGGGAATGCCGGCCGAGGCCGAGGTCTTTAATAAGCCCGGCGCGACAGCGTTGAACCGCACGCGGGAAAACTTGCTGAACGATTGAGCCAGGAAGGCCAATGACGAATCGAGAGCGGCTTTTACGGGGGCCATGAAGCCATAGTTCTCGGCGGCCATGCGCGTGGTGGAAATCGAAATGGTCACGACTGAGGCATCGCGGTCAAATCGCTCGCGCAGCGCGTTTGAAAGCGCCACCAGCGAGAAGCATGAGATGTCGACTGGCGCAGGAACGCCGCTTTGGGAGTTTCGTGGAAAGGCTGCATCGCGCCGGACGTTTCGGGCGTTGTCAGATAATCAGCAAAGGCGATCGAATGCAACATGCCGTGGAGCTTGGGGCGCACCTTAGCGACTTCCGCGGCTAGGGTCGCAATTTGCTCCTCGTGTTCGACATCGCAGACTAGCACCGGCGCGTCGCCGACGAGTTTTTGCACTTCGTCACGGCGCTTTTTGTTGCGGACAGAATAAATAAGGTCCGCCCCTGCGTCGACAAGCACGCGGCTAGTGTGCCAGGCGACGCTTTTCTTGTTGGCGACGCCCAGCACCAGAATCGTTTTGCCGGCGAGTTGGAGAAAATCGGACACAGGATGGAGGGTTCAGGGTTCAGAGTTCGGGTTGGCCAGCATGCAGGCGAATTCGAGTCGAACAGATTCTTTGCCCGCGCATGTGATTTTTCCGTTGAAGTAAGATGCGCCGCCCAGTTGATCGCGCAGCTCAACGTGGATATCGATTGTATCTCCAGGATGAACTGGGTGTTTGAAGCGCACGTCGGAAATGCGCGTGACCATTGGCAAGCCTTGTTTTTCGGAGCTGTTGTTTCCCGAAACGAGCACAGCCCCGGCTTGGAGCGCCGCCTCACAGAGTAAAACGCCGGGGACGATGGGCTGCTGGGGAAAATGGCCTGCGAAAAACCATTCGTCGCCGTTGAACTGCTTGCGGCAAACGATGTGCTTGTCGCCGCGCTCGACGATTTCGTCGAGGAATAGAAACGGAGCACGATGGGGAATGGCCGCTTGAATGGCAGAGCGCGACATAGATTCACTGCCATCTGGCTTTAACGTAGAAGTTCCTAGACCGATTAGCCAAGCTAACAACGACTCTCATAATTTCAGCCGGAAGCCAAGCCGGTTCAACAGCGCGGTCAGACACAAAATGAACACACCGCAACCGGCAGAACGGAGGATGGCGTCGGTGAGGCTGTGATCGATTAATCCGCCGTACCAGTCGGACAATTGCCAATCGTGCCAATGGATCAGATTGAAGACCGACTCCATCATTTCGCTCAATATATAGGCCAAGAGCACATTCTGACCGGCGACGGCCAACGGCTTGGAAATGAACTTCAACTGCCAGACATCGGCCAGAAAATAGAACAACAGCCAGATCGCCGCTGTGATCGCGCACGACCAGAGGCACCAAGCGGGCGTAGCATTGTTTTTGCTAATGCCCCATTGCGGCGTGAGCAGAAATGCCGCTGCGGCACAGCCCGCGATGAATAGCAAAGTAAAGCGAGTCCACTTTGTGCCCCAAAGACCGTAGGCAATTCGAGACAACAAAGGATTGCGGACGACATATATCCCAATATATGTTGACCAAAAACTCCCCTTGAAATCTAACTTGCCATCATTGGGCTCCAGTAGCAGCGTCCCAAGCAACACGCCGGCGGTGGAAATGGAGGCCAGCGAGCCAAGATCTTCGCCGATGCCGACGATGTGACTTAAGAAGAAGTTTTCAAACAGCCCCTTGCGATCGGCGGCAAACAAACACAAAAGGAGTGCGATGCATCCCAAGATTGCCGTGCGGTTGGTGCGGAACACGAGGAAGACGATCGCGGCGACCAAATACGCCCAGCCGATCAGGCCCAAAATGCCATACCAACTGGTGTGAATGTAAAACGGATCGAGCGAGATGATACGCCCTCCGTTTTTGTTGCGGAACGTCCAAGCGGCCCAAGCCATGCCGGCCATGCCGGCGGTGCGGAGCAAAATGGTGAGCGCACGGCAGAGGCGCTTTGCCATGTCGCCGGCGCTCCGATTCGGCGGCGAGATGGTGCAAAACGCCAAGAGCGCCGAACTGAACATGACCACATACCAGGTATTGGCCGAGAAGCCCATCTCTTTGGCACTCGGGTGCGATTCACCGTTGACCATCAAAATGCCGATGGCCAGGAGCGAAACCGTGCGCACAACCACATGCAGAAGGAGCTTCCAAAGCGGATCGCCCTTGGCGATGCGGCTCGAAAGCGCGATGGGAATCGACATGCCGACGATGAACAAAAAGCCCGGGAACACGAGATCGACGAATGTCATGCCGCTGACACCCGGGCCTTTGTGGCGGTCGCTGTAGTGGACCATCCAGTCGGGGGCGATTTTGCCTGCGCCGGCCAAATCGTTCACGAAGATCATCATGAACATCGTGAAGCCGCGCAAGGCGTCGATGGACGAAATGCGCAGTGCGCCGCCGAGCATCGGGCTTATGGACGTTGCGGGCGAACCGTTGCCGGATGCCGCACCGCTCGTAGTCGCGCCATTTGAAGAACCTGTTGCCATGGCCGGTAGCGTAGCAGTTGTGCATTCGAGCGGCAAGGAAAATCGCGCTGCGGGACGCAATTGGCTGCCGAATTAGCCGCGAGTTAGGAGTCATCTTGCCGGTTGGACTAGACCGGAGAAATTTCCGCCATGCGCTGCCACATTTGCGAGGCGATGGAAGCTGATTCGCGACGCACGGCAGCTTCATCAATACCAACAATTTCTCGGCCGCGCATGGCAAACATTCCATCGACGATCACATCGCGCACATGCTGCGGGCCGATGGCGAAAATTAAATGCCCGGCGAGGTTCTCGGCGGTTAATTCCGTGAACGGCACGTAGTCGGTGATCACCACGTCGGCCGCGGCGCCGACTTCGAGCCGGCCAAGCGTAACGCCTAGCGAGGCGCTCGCACGCCGCGCCGAAGCAGCAAGCATCCGCACAACGTTCTGCGGCGCGATGCCTGCATGTGCATCGCGCGATTTGAACCACGCATGCCGCGCCTCGGTGAACATGTCGGCGCCAATGCCGTCGGTGCCGAGCATTACTGGGCAAAGCAACTTGCCGATGGGCGAATAGCCCACCGCATTATTCATGTTCGAGCGCGGATTGTGCGCCAGTGTAAGTTTCGCCTCGTTCACGCGCGCGACAGCGTCGTCGCTCAAATGCGTGCCATGGGCAAAAAGATGCTGCGGTGCGAGCAAGCCGTGTGCGGCGAGCCGCTCGACGAGCGCAATGCGATGTTGCCGCCGGCATGTTTCCTCATCGCACGGATCTTCGGCCACATGAATGTGAACGCCCACGCGATATTCATCGGCTAGCGCCACCAGTTCATCAAGCGTTTCATCATCGAGCGTAAACGCCGCGTGCGCCCCGACCAGCGCTGCGAATTTGCCATTTTTTTCGGCTGCGCATTTTTGCAGAAATCGCCGGTTTTCGGCGATGCCGCCGTCGCGCCCGGCGGCGCCGTTGCGATCGGTCGCCTCATAGCTCAGCACCCCGCGCAAGCCTACCGAATCGATGCCGCGCTGGATTAGATCGAGCGATCCTGCAATGCAATTCGGCGAGGCATGATGGTCGATGAGCGTGGTCGTCCCGCAACGCAATGCTTCCAATGCCCCAACGCGCGCCGACGTTTCGATCGACGGCGCATCGAGCGCCCGATCGAGCCGCCACCATACCGATTGCAGTATCTCCAAAAAATTCTTCGGTTGCCGCGGCGGTGCCGGCATTCCGACCGCCAGGGCCGAATACAGATGCGTGTGCCCGTTGACCATCCCCGGCATCACCACCGCCCCGCCGCAATCGATCATCTCGTCGCCATGTCCAAGCGTTACGTCGCCGAACGCCGCAATCCGATTCCCCTGAATTAACAAGCTACCACGCTCCACGCGCGGCGGGTCCAAATCCACAAGCAATGCGTTGGTCAACACCAGGGCCATTACTTGCCCTCGACAATCTTGACGACGGCATCGATCGACGGCTCAACGTCGTTCGGCTCGCCAACCGCCTTGAGCGCCCCGGCAATATCTTTTAATCCATTGCCGGTGATGAACGCCAGCACGTTTGATTTTTCGTTGAGCAACCCCTTCCGCCGCGCTTCGGCCACGCCGGCGACGGTGGTCGCGGCAGCCGGCTCGGCAAACACGCCGGTGAGTCGCCCGGTTTCGGTGACCGCGTCCATAATCTGGCGGTCGGTCACGGTGATGTAGGCACCTTCGCTTGCCCGCACGGCGTTAACCGCTTTGCGCCAATTCCGCGGTATCGGGCAGTTAATACTGTCGGCATACGTATCGCCGGTGTCGGAGCGCTCCAAAAACCCCGTTTCAAACGCCTTGACGATCGGCGCGACGCCGGCCGCTTGCACGCCGAGCATTTTCGCAGACCAATTTGTTACGCCGACCGCTTTCATTTCGGCAATGCCTTTATAGACGCCGGCGATCGAACAGCCATCACCCACGCTGCACACGACCCACTCAGGAGGATCGTCGGCACATTGCTCGGCCGCCTCCATGCCGCCGGTTTTTTTTCCTTCCACTAAATACGGGTTCACCGCCGCGTTACGATTGTACCAGCCGAATTTCTGGCAGGCCTGAGTACACAAATCGTAGGCTTGCGCATAAGAGCCCTGCACGCGAAACACGCGCGCCCCGTAGGCCAACAGCTGCGCCAGTTTCCCCTCGGGCACAAACTTGGCGACGAAGATATTGCACTCTAACCCCGCGACCGCCGCCGAGTACGCCAAACTCGTCGCCGCATTCCCCGTTGACGCACAAGCCACCGACTTGAACCCTTCCTCGAGCGCCCGCTGCACACCCACCGAACTGGGTCGATCCTTAAAGCTCCCCGACGGATTGCGGCTATCATCCTTCAACCGTAGCCGGCCGATGCCAAGCGCCTTCGCCAGCCGCGGCGCTTCGATAATCGGCGTCCATCCCACCAGCCCATCTTTCGGGCAAAATGCATCGTCCAGCGGCAGCAGTTCCCGATATCGCCAATGCGAGAGCGTGCGTTCGGCCAAACTCTTCCGCGATAGCGTCTCCGCCGCGCGCGCTAAATCGAACCGCACATCCAGAATCCCCTCATCCGGCCCACACTTCAGACAAGTATTCGCCTCGCCCTCCTTATATTTTGAGCCGCAATTCACACAAACAAGTTCAGTGATTAACGACATTGACGTTCACCTAAATGGATCCGGAAGGCTCTTCTCTTCTTCATACTCGATGTGATTCAAAAGTTCCTTGCAAATGCGTCCAACCGTATCGCCAGGACCATTAACGCTTTCCCAAATCAGCGTCGAATCGCCAACATGCGCCTTCAGGACTTCGCCGGCCGCCGCACCTCGCGCCGCAATTTCTTCACGAACCGCGTCATTTGCCAGCTTGTTGTAATAGTAGTCGTAACCGCCGATCAACATCGTGCCATTCGATGAGAAGGGAATTATCAGCTTAACTAGCTCTTCCGGCGACTTCTGCTTCAATGTCGTTTTGAATGCCGCCGCGTCACGTTCCGCAGCCTCCAGCCCATCGCGGGGTGCATCATTCGCGATGTTGTCCAGAAGATGCTTGCAAACACTGCCGACCCATTTGCCCGGCCCGTTGATGAAATCGCAAATCCGTGTCGAGTCATTAACATGCTTTCTGAGCGTTGCCACAATGGCGGGACCGCGCGCCTCTAGCTCGTCTTGAATCGCGATATTTGCAATGTTGGGGTAGTAATAGTCGCACCCGCCATACATCCTTACGTCCGGCGCGGGAATGAACACGCCGATAAGTTCCTCGGGCGATTTCTCCTTGAGCGTCATCTTCAGCGCTGTCACGTCCCGCTCCGCGGCCTCCAATCCATTGGGAGACGCATCATGCTTTGTTTGATGGGATTCACAGCCTGTCGATACCACCAAACAGGCGACGGCAAGTGTCACGATTCGCCACATTCCAGCCCGTTCCTTTCGCGTTTTTCGTATGCTAACATATCGGGCTTATCAATTGAATTACTGCCCAAGTAGGTCAGGATTTCCAGCCTGACACGCGGTGCCGCGAATGCATCGCTCAATCACAGCGCCGTCAGCCTGGAAAGGCTGACCTACAAATCGCTCAACCATGGAAAAAATCAACCAATCCGTCCTCGATAAGACCGTCCGCCTCTGCCGCGAACGAAAAATCTCCATCCCCACCTTCGCGCAACTCAAAGACCCGGCCACCGTCCCGGCCGCCATCCGCGACCGCCTGAAGAACGTCGGCTTGTGGGATATCGATCCGGTGAACCTCTTTCGCATCACCTGGAAGAACGAACCCAAACCCATAGGAGGCGGATACAACAACGGCAACTGGCTGGAATTGCCCCCCGCCCTCACCGGCGTCTCCTGTCGCATTGTAGGCTTGGCAGGCAAGTACTTCCCCACTGGCGCGCACAAAGTCGGCGCCGCCTTCGGCTGCCTGGTGCCGCGCCTTGTCACCGGCCAGTTCGATCCCACCACGCAAAAAGCCGTCTGGCCTAGCACCGGCAATTACTGCCGCGGCGGCGCGTTCGATAGTGCACTGCTCGGCTGCACCGCCGTCGCCATTTTGCCCGAGCAAATGTCGCGCGAACGCTTCGAGTGGCTCAAGTCGATCGGCGCCGAAGTCATCATGACCCCCGGCGGCGAATCGAACGTCAAAGAAATCTACGACAAGTGCTGGGATATCAAGCGCAACCGCAAAGATTGCGTAATCTTCAACCAGTTCGAAGAGTTCGGCAACTCCATCTGGCACTACCATGTGACCGGCGGCGTCATCGACGAAATTTTCAACCGCATCAAACACCCCGGCGACCGCCTGGCCGCCTACATCTCCGCCACCGGCAGCGCCGGCACCATCGCCGCCGGCGATTACCTCCGCACCAAGCACCCGCAGATCCGCATCACCGCCACCGAAGCGCTGCAATGCCCCACGCTGCTGTCCTGCGGCTTCGGCGATCACCGCATCGAAGGCATCGGCGACAAGCACATCCCCTGGATCCACAACGTCCGCAACACCGACGTCGTCTGCGCCATCGACGACGAGCAATGCATGCAGCTCCTCCGCCTGTTCAACGAAGAAGCCGGCCGCGCCTTCCTCGAAAAACAAGGCGTGCCAAAAGCCGTCACCGCCGAGCTCGGCCTGCTGGGCATCTCCAGCATCTGCAATATCGTTTCCGCCATCAAAACCGCCAGGTTCTTCGAGATGAACGAGCACGACGTGCTGTTCGCCCCGCTCACCGACAGCATGGAAATGTACGGCTCCCGTGTCGTCGAGCAGCGCGAAGCCCACGGCAACTACAACGAACTGGCCGCCGCCCGCCACTACGGCCGCTACATCGAAGGCATCGCCGCCGACAACATGCGCGAACTCACCTACGCCGACCGCAAGCAACTCCACAACTTCAAATACTTCACCTGGGTCGAACAGCAAGGCCGCACCGCCGACGACCTCCGCAAACTCTGGGACCCCGACTTCTGGACCCAAATGTTCGCCCAAGTCGCCGACTACGACAAACAAATCGAAAGTTTTAATAAGGCCGTCGCCGCCTGATCTCCATTCCCCCTCTCCCCATGGGAGAGGGCCCTGCCTGCCCTGAGCTTGTCGATGGGGGGTGAGGGTGCCACACATACTGTATTCAGTACTCCGTACTCATTCCCCAATCCCCATTCCCCACTCCCCATTCAACATCCAACCATGTCCATCGACCGCGCCAACTCGCTGGCCGACAAACTCGACGGCCTAAAAACCAACCTCTACGGCAACGACTTCCTCCTCACCTGGGAACGCACCGAAGCCGAACTCAAAGCCACCCTGCTGGCCGCCGAAGCTCTCGAAGCCCTCTACGAAGCCAACATCAGCTCGCGCGTCTTCAATGGCGGCATCGCCGTCTCCAACTTCCGCGATCAATCCACCCGCACCCGCTTCAGCTTCGCCAGCGCCAGCTCGCTGCTGGGCCTGAACCTGCAAGAGCTCGATGAGGGCAAATCGCAAATCGCCCACGGCGAAACCGTGCGCGAAACCGCCAACATGATCAGCTTTCTGGCCGAAGCCATCGGCATTCGCGACGATCTGTTCCTCGGCGAAGGCCACAAATACATGGTCGAAGTCGCCCAGGCCGTGAGCGAAGGGGCCAAAGAAGGGGTCCTCCCGCAGCGCCCCACCGTCGTCAACCTGCAGTGCGATCTCGACCATCCCACCCAATCGATGGCCGACCTCATGCACCTCCAAAAATTCTTCGGCGGCCTGGAAAACCTCAAAGGCAAAAAACTCGCCATGACCTGGGCCTACTCCCCCAGCTACGGCAAGCCGCTGTCCGTCCCGCAAGCCATCATCACCCTGATGAGCCGCTTCGGCATGCAGGTGGTCCTCGCCCACCCGGAAGGTTACGACCTGGTCCCTGAAACCATCGAAACTGCGAAAAAATTCGCCAAGGAAACCGGCGGCAGCTTCCAACACGTCCACAGCCTCGACGAAGCCTTCCAAAACTGCGACATCGTCTACCCAAAAAGCTGGGCCCCGATGTCCGTGATGCAGGAACGCACGAGCCTGCTGCGCGGCAACGCCCCCGACAAGAACGACAAGCTGAAGGAGTTGGAAAAGCGGGCACTCGCCAACAATGCCAAATTCAAAAACTGGGAATGCACCGACAAGCTGATGAAACTCACCAAGTCCGGCAAAGCCCTCTACATGCACTGCCTCCCCGCCGACATCACCGGCGTCAGTTGCAAAGAAGGCGAAGTCAGCGCCGACGTCTTCGAACGCTACCGCCTGGATACCTACCGCGAAGCCTCCCACAAACCCTTCGCCATCGCCGCGATGATTTTACTCGCGCGATTCGAGAAGCCGGGCCAAGTTTTGAAGCAAATGGCCCAACGGAAGACGCCGAGGCGGGGGATTTGATCGGGTATGATTTTACGTTGCTACTTGCCAGAAAAATCGAACAGGCGATAACATGCAAACTCGCAAAGAGTTCCGTCGTTCACTATTCATCGAATGGGTAAACTCAATATCCGATATGCCCAGGGAAAAGCGGCGCGCAGAGATTTTGAATATGGAAAACGAACTTGCAAAACTCGGATACAAATTCGCAATTGTTCGGAAGAAACGGCGGGGCGGGAGATGAAGTGACGTATGGATCTTCAGACGTTCGTCACAGAGACGCTGAGGCAACTAATCGAAGCTGTTGTAGTTGCCCAGCAACATGCCAAAGATAAGGGAGCACGCATTGCTCCTAAATACTCAGGCACTAAGACAGTCGGGCAACACACGCTCAACGAGATCGAATTCGACGTGGCTGTGACCGTGACAGAGGCAGCCGACAAGAAGGGTGGGCTGAACGTCGCGTTCGCCGGGATTGGAGTCGGTGGCTCGACTGCGTCATCGTCCGCCAATTTAACGGTAAGCCGAATTAAGTTTTGTATACCCGTCGGCTGGCCGATTGATCCGCCTCAAAAGCCATCCGATTCGCAAAGCTTACCCGGGACCGGACGTTAAGAAGTGCTTGGTCAAGGTGTGACGAACGTATGCTGAAACCGATGTCACCCGCGGACTTTTTGAGCAAAATGCTGGGCAGTTGGCCAAAGTTGCCTGACGCGGCATTGGCGGAATGCACGGACGTCGAGAAAGAATTTATCTGCAGAGACAGTCCCATTTTGCTCCGCGGACTGCGGCAAAATTGGGACAGTCCCCAGTTGGAGTTGGGGCTATTTCCTTTCGGGCCTCCGGTCCGCCGTTTGAATCTGTCACGCACGGATTGCGTGACCTACTGGCTGGCTTGGCGGCCTTAGCGCCTTTGCGTGAGAATCCGCCGTCGCCCCTCCTTGCCCTGAGCTATGTCGAAGGCTGGCGCGGTACTGAAATCTGCGTCCATCCGCGTTCATCTGTGGTTTCCAAATTCTCAATTCAACCCGCAGCGAAAGCCCCCCAATGAAATAGATGCTCACCTGGTCCGAACGCCCGCAAGGCTCCGCAAGCGAATACGAAAACGCCCAAAAGCGAATCCTCGAAGTCTTCAATCAATGGAAGGCGCCCGCCAATTTCAAAATCGAGATGTTCGTGATCCGTGTCGGCGACTGGGGGGGCTACATGCTGTTAGATTGCGACGATCCCTTGGCAGTCCACAAATTCTGCTCAATGCTCCCCGCCTTCGTATTCGAAGCCCGACCGGTAATCCCCATCACCGATGCCGTCCGCGTCGAACTCGAAGCCATCACCTGGCGCGATAGACTTCAACATAACTGACATCCGAAAGGCAAGGCACTATTGAAAACCCATCTCGGAGCAGGGGGCAGGCACGATTTTGATCCGCTGACTCCACAAAAAATGAGCTAGTCCCCGGTTGAGGCTATTGCTATTCGGGCGTCCGGCCTTAATGCAAGCGAATGCCTCTCACGCCGCATCCGTAAACTGATTGATGCGAATATCGCCGCCAGGTAGGTGGGCGATCAATTCCAGTTCTCCGCCAAGGGCCTTAATGAGCCGATTGAGCGTGCTGATTTGCATGTCATCCTGCGATTCCAGCCGCGACAGCGTCGGCTGCTTGACGCCCAGACTCGCCGCAGCTTCTTCTTCTGGCCGCCCTGTCAGCCGGCAAATCTCGACCAGCAGCATTTCCGCCATCATTTCGTTGGCCTTGGCATGCGCCTTTGCGAGCCGTTCCGGGCCCATCTTGTCCTGGAGATCTTTAAAATTTCGTGTCATTGGATCAACCCTTTTTGCAGCCATTAAATCGGCACTGCGCACTCACGCCATCGCGGCAACTCGCTTCTTGCGCTTCGCGGGCTTCTTGGATTTGGCGGCGGCCTTTCCGTTCGCGCGCTGCGCTGCCCGGCTTCGACGCCTTGGCCACTTTTTGACTCTTCGACTTCTTCGACCCCAGGCCGCAATACGTTCCTGGGAACGCCGCGTAGAGCGCGGCGCAGCGCACCAGGTGCTCGATCGGCACGCTGTCGTTGACCGTGTGGGCTACATCTTCCGGCGCCGGACCGAAACCAACGCAGGGAATGCCGAACATGCCGGCAATCGATACGCCATTGGTGCTGAACGTCCAGCGATCGACAATCGGCGGCTTGCCGAACAGTTCCTTGTGCGCCTCGACGGCGGCCACGCACCTGCGGGCATCGTCGTCTTCGGCTACCCAGGTCGGGAAATATTTATCGGTCGGATAGGTCAAACCGGTGTATGCCTTCTCGGCATAGTTCAGTAGCTCGACCTTCGCCTCGACGCCGGCGCGCTTGCACGCATCGCGCACTTCCTTAAGCGCTTGCTCCTTGGTTTCGCCGATGGTCACGCGACGATCGAGTTGAATGAACGCCGCCCCCGGCACGGCGCAGCGGCTGGGCGTTTGGCAATCGATGTACGAAACCGTCACCGTGCCGTTGCCCAGGAACTTATCTTTCTTCAGCCGCTTGTGCAGCTTTTCAATTTCGCCGACGATCTTCGCCGCCTTGTAGACCGCATTGTCCCCCTTTTCCGGCATCGAGCCGTGGCAGCTTCGCCCTAGCACGGTGATGCCGATTTCCATGCGCCCGCGCTGGCCGCGCAGCACCTTGCAATTGGTCGAGTCGGTAATCACCACGCACTCGGGGCGAATTTTTTCCTCCTGCACAATGTACTGCCAGCAGAGCCCGTCGCAATCTTCTTCCATGACGGTGAACGTGAGGAGCAGCGACCACTCGTCGCTTTTTAGGCCCAAGTCTTTGATGATTTTGGTGGCATACACCATCGCTGGCGTGGCCCCCTTTTGATCGCCCGCGCCGCGGCCCCACACCAGTGCGTCTTATCGACTTTGCCCTTGAACGGATCGTGCTTCCACTCGTTCGGGTTGCCCACGTCGACCGTATCGATATGCGCGTCGATGGCGATCAACCGCGGGCCGCTACCGACTTGCACGAGTAAATTGCCCAAGCCATCGATCCACACCTTGTCGGCTGAGCCGAGTTTTTCGACTTCCTGCTTGATGCGCTCGATGACCGGCTTCTCTTTGCCGCTGAGCGATTTGATGGCGACAATATCGCGCAGGAAAGCCACCATCGATTCTTCGTGTTTTTTTGCCTGAGATGCAATCGCTTTGTAGTCCACGGGTCGAGTCTCCGAGCTGTATTATTGAAAATTGATGTTTAGTTGTATTGGTGGCGAGTCGCGTAGTCGCGTAGTGACGATTATCTGCCAATTCCCTCATCTATGTCACGCATGGAATGCGTGACCTACTCTCACTCAATCACAATCCGCGTTCCGTTCTTCCCCGCCAGCGCCTGCTTCGATCTGCTCTGACGAAGTGATAATCACTTCGCTCCGCGGCCCGGTCGATTGCTCCAAATAGTCGATCGCCGCCTGGATCTTAGGCCCCATTGACCCCGGGGGAAATTGGCCGGCCACCAACATCCCACGCGCCTCGCCGATCGAAATCCGCGCAAGCGCCCGGGCCCGCGGCGTGCCGTAGTCGCTCTGCACCTGATCGACGCCGGTCAATATTACGAAAACCTCGGCTCCAATGCCAATTGCCAACAGCGCGCTGGTGCGATCTTTGTCGATAACGGCTTCGATACCGCGATATTGCCCGCTCGCGTCGCGCATGACCGGAATTCCACCTCCGCCGCACACGACCAATAGCTCGGCCCCGACGAGCAATTGACGAATGGCCCCCAGCTCGACGACTTCGCGCGGCAAAGGGGAAGCGACCACGCGCCGCCAGCCGCGCCCGGCATCTTCCACTACATTCCAGCCATCTTGCTTGGCGTGCTTTTCGGCGTGTTCTTTGCTCATCCATGCGCCTACCGGCTTGGAGGGCCTGGTCAGGGCTGGATCGTCAGCGTCAACGCGCACGGTGGTCACAATTGTCGTGCATGTTTTTGATTGCCCGCGCGCCGCCAGTTCGTTCATTAGGCACTGCGAAATCATGTAGCCCATGCCGGCTTGCGTGTCGGCTACCGCGGTATCGAGCGGCAATGGGATACACATGCTGCTGCGCAGCAATTTCGACGCGCCGCATCACGTTGCCCACCTGCGGCCCGTTGCCGTGCGTAATGACGAGTTGATGCCCGGCGAGCAAGAGATTCGCAAGCGGCCGCATCGCCTCGCGCGTCGTGGCAAATTGCTGCGGGAATGGTTCCTTCGCGTCCCGGCGGACTCACCGCATTTCCGCCCAGCGCAACGACAATTAGCATGGCAAGCTCCCTCTCGCGGCTCACGCTTTTTTGGCGACCGGCTTGCTTGCGAGGGCGTCCAAATCGCCTTCGCCGCCGGCGAATCTTTCATCGGCAGCACGGTGCGTTCAATGCCGTCGAACGCCCGCAGCGCCCCGGCCACGGCTGGAGCCGTCGGCACCAAACCCAGCTCGCCCACGCCGCGCGCACCGTACGGACATTCCGGATCGGCCGTCTCCACGAAAATCAACTTCCAGCTCCGGCATCTGATGCGCCCGCAGCACGCGGATCGATTTGATCGTGTCGGTCACAATGTGCCCGCCTTCGACGACAAAATCTTCGGTCAGGGCGTAGCCCAGCCCCATGTGCAGCGAGCCTTCGATCTGCCCGTGCAGCAGCATCGGGTTCATCACCTTGCCGACGTCGTGCGCGGCAACCACTTTCTTGATTTTTCCCTCGTCGTCCAGAATCACCACCTGCGTGGCAAAGCCGTAGGTCAGGTGCGTCTTGGGCTCGTCCACATGCGCGCCCAGCTTGTGCGTGTAGTCGCAAATCCATTCGCCGCGATATTCGCGGCCGATCAGATCCTTGAGCGTTTTTCCGGCATCCAAATCGGCTTTGCAGTTTTTTCGCGGCGTCGATCACGGCATTGCAGCTCAGCATCGTGCCGCGGCTGCCGGTCGTTTGGCCGCAATCCAAATTCACCTCGGTGTCGGTCATGCGCGGTGAACGTTTCCGGCGGCAGGCCCGTTTCTTCCACGGCCGTTTGAATCGTCACCGTAAACAATCCCTGACCCATTTCGGTATAGCCGGTGCGCACGCTCACTTTGCCATCGGCCTCCACCCGCAGCGACGCCTTGCCCGGGTCGGGCATGCCGTTGCCGATCCCGCAGTTCTTAATGCCGCAGGCGATGCCGGCGTACTTCGCCCCGCGATACGCATCTTTCACGGCCAAGAGCGTTTCTTTCAGGCCGAATGGCTTGTCGAGTTTCTGACCCGTCGCGAATCGATCGCCCTGCTGCAAAATATTTCGCCAGCGCATTTCCCAGCCGTCGATGCCCACCTTCTTGGCCAGCCGATCCAGCAACTGCTCGATGGCAAATGCCGATTGATTGGCGCCCAAACCCGCGCATCGCTCCGCACGGCGGATTGTTCGTGTACACCGCCAGCGCTTCGATGTCGATCGCCGGCACGCGATACGGTCCGCACGCATGCCCTGCGGCCCGTTCCAGCACTTTCGCGCCGACCGATGCATACGCCCCCTTGTCGCCGACCGCCCGAACGCGAACTGCCGTGATGTGCCCCTCGGCATCGCAAGCCACCTTCACGTGCGATACGGATGGCGTGGCGCTTCGGATGCAGCCGAAAACTCTCGTCCCGCGTGAGCGTGCACTTCACCGGCTTATTGCACAGCACCGCCGCCAGCGCGGTCTGCGCCTGAATGCTCATATCTTCCTTGCCGCCAAACGCGCCGCCGTTTTGCACCAATTCCACGGCAACCTGTTCGCGCGGCCAACCCAGCACCGAGGCAATCTGCCGCTGATCGTCGAAAATGCCTTGCCCCTGCGAGAGCACTTTCACCTTCGCCACCGGACGAGCGAAAATATCCATTGCCGCTGGATTGGCGAATTGCTGCACCATTCGTCGCGCCCGTGATAAGGGGACAGTCCCATTTTGCTCCGCCGCGACCATCCGCTGCGGATGGTGCCCGGCAAATCGGGACAGTCCCCGATTGGCATCGCAATGCACGACTCCGGCTCCAAAAACATGTGCTCGATGCGCTGCGTCTGGAAAGTGTCTTCCACGATGTGCGCCGCATTGGCAAACGCTTCGTCCGGGTTGCCCCGCACAATCGCGACTTTCGAAAGCAAATTTCCCTTCGGATGAATCTGAGGCGCATCCGGCGCCAGCGCTTCGTCGGTGGTCGCAACCGGCGTGCGGACTTCGTAATCGACGACAACTCTTTCCGCCGCCTGCCGCGCAATATATTGATCGCGCGCCACCACCATGGCGATGATGTCGCCCACGCAACGCGTCTCTTCGCCAATGGCCACCAGAATCGGCCAATCATTTATAATCAGCCCCACGTAGCGGTTCCCCGGCACGTCGGCCGCGGTAATCACCCGCTCGACGCCGTCCATTTCGAGCGCCGCCGTCGCATCGATTCCCTTCACCAATGCCCGCGGATGCTCGCTGAACTTCATCGCCGCATACGACATGCCCGGCACGGTAATGTCGTCGATGTACTTAAAATCTCCCAGCACCAAATCGTTGGCTTTGAATTTCTTGAGCGACGTGCCCACGCGGCCGCTGGTCTCCGGCTCGCGCGGCGTTTCGCCTCGGCTCACCCGCGCCAGTTCGTCAATCGCATCGACAATCTTCACGTAGCCGGTGCAGCGGCAGAGATGCCCCCGCAGCTCGTGCGCAATTTCCTCGCGCGTCGGGCAGGCATTCTCTTCCAGCAGCGCATGCCCGCGCATCGCCATGCCGGGAATGCAAAAACCGCATTGCACGCCGCCGCACCGCGAGAACGATTCGGCAATTTGCTGCCGCCGCTCCTCGGGCAAACCTTCCAGTGTGACCAGCGTTTTGCCTGCCACCTGGCTCGGCTTCATCGTGCAAGAAAGTTTCGGGGTGCCGTCGATCAACAGCGTGCAACACCCGCACGATGCCTGCGGCTCGCAGCCGTTCTTAAGAGAAATGCAGCCAAAATCTTCGCGCAGCACCGCCAAGAGCGACCGCCCATCGTCCGCCGGCCACTCGACTTCGCGGCCGTTGAGCGTAACCGAGGTGCTGCCAGCCTTGCGTTCGTTTCCAATGGCGATAGACATGCAACCACCCAAACTCGGCCGATTATCGCGACCGGCTCCAGCCGCCTAAACCCTTATATGGCAATACTATCTTATACCCTTCTTTTCCGGTCTTAACAATGCTGCTGGGGCCGCGGCTGCCACGCCGCAACGCGACTTCTCAAGCTGACGCCTTGCCGGCGATACTGGGAGCCGTCGCGGTCTCACTAATCGGCGAAGTTGCTCCCTTGTCGGTTTGAATTATTCGCTTGGGACCGTTTTCGAAAAACGGAGAAAACGGTGAAAAACGGACAATAAACGGAGAAAAAACCGACGGGAAACGGTGGAAAACGGTAGCCGGTTACCGGACACGACGCGCGGGGACCCAGGCTGTTTACCTATGTGAGCGGCTCGGGTTTGCGCGAGCGGGAGGCGAGCCGTTAAATTGCCAAAGAACAACGTGAAGTCTCAATTGGAGCATACTATACATGTGTATCGTATGTCAAGGATGGATTTGGGCCAGCGATTTCCACCTAAATGGATGTTTCAAAACTGCCTCAGAGAAGGGGACAGGCACATTTTACTCCGGCGGCCTGCGTAAAATGAGCCAGTCCCCGGCGGTTTTGAAACAGCGTCTAAATAAATCGTTGGGACCTCTTATTTGCCCTTCGTAGTCATCCGCCACAGATTTGCAAAAAGCCGACGCGGCAAATTAAGATTATCCGGCATTAGGCGGCCGTTAGTCTCGACGATAAACGAATTCTTGAACAACTCGGGGAACAGCATGCGCGTTTCGATTCGCGGCTTGGCTTGGACCGTCGTTTTGTTACTAGTTAGCGAACTCTTTGGCGCTGACCAGCCTCCCGGAAAACCAACAGCGAATCCAACTGCCGGAATGCACGAGTACAAAGATACGTTCAAGGTCCAGCAACCCTACGACCTGAAGGTCGCCGACCGCTTCAGCGAAGAAGACGGCGTTTACACCTGCTGGGTGAAAAAGGGAGATAAGCCGCTCAAGCCCGGCTCCGGCACCGGATCGCGCACGGAAATGCGCTGGACGAAAAATTGGACCAAGACGGAACACATGTGGGAAGCCGACGTTTTTGTCGAACCGGGCACCGATCACACCTGCGTCATGCAGGTCAAAAGCAACACCGGCGGAGAGGCAATTTACCTGCAAGTGCAAAACGGAAACCTCTACAACGATAACAGCACCAAAACGCCCGCAGTCAAAGATTTCACCGGTAAATGGTTTCACGTGGTTTCTGACTACAATCCCACCAGCGGCGACGGCCGGGTCTGGGTTGACGGAAAACTCGTCATCACGCGCAATTACAAGCGGCCGCTCGATACGCAGTGGTATTTCAAGAACGGCGTCTACAACACCTCAAACGGATCGAAGGCTCAGTTCAAAAACATCCGCTTTTGGGAGGCGCCGGGATCGGAGGCTGCGACCGATAAATCAAACGGTGAAAAAACCGCGCCCGATGAGTGAAGCACTCCTTTGCCTCCACCCGGCAACGCTCCCGCCGTCGCATCGCCACTGGATTGTGATCCTATTCCCGCCCCACTAAAATCGGCGGTCCACTGGCCAATCAATTCCCGCCCGTAACGAAAACGCGTCAATGCCCAAATCTAATAACGGCGCCAATTTCGAGGCCCGTCTTCCGAGGCCGCCACGCTCGAAAAGCTCTTCTGCACCAACTTGCAGGAGGTCAGTGATGGCTGCTAACAAAAAATCGTCGATTCTGTTACGGGTCAGCGGATCGACAAAAGTATCCTCCTCATTCGCGGAGAAAAGGTTCTGCTCGACGCCGATCTAGCGGAAATGTACGACGTGGAAACCAAGGCATGAACCAGGGCGGTTCGCCGCAACGCCGACCGCTTCCCCGCGGACTTCATGTTCCAATTGAATCAGGACGAGTTCGCCGACTTGAGGCGCCATTTTGGCACCTCAAGTCAGTGGGGTGGACGACGCTACGCACCGCTGGCTTTCACCGAACAGGGGGTCGCAATGCTGTCCGGTGTACTCAAGAGCCCTCGTGCAGTGCGCGTCAACGTCGAGATCATCCGGGCATTCGTCCGGCTGCGGCGAATGCTCGATTCACATGCCGATCTATCTCGTCGGCTGGCCGCCTTGGAGCAGAAGTACGAATCGCAATTTAAGGTGGTGTTCGAGGCGATTCGCGCACTGATGAAGCCCCCGGAAGTAACGGCCAAACGCCGCAAGATCGGCTTTCAGCCGCAGGACGAGCCATAATGGCAGCGCCGGCAACATTACGGGCCAGAAAGTTAAGGTCGCAAATTGCGACCTTAAAGAAAGGCCGCGGTCAGCACCGTAAATATCTGCCTTACGTCTTCACCGAGCACGGCGCCATCACGGCGGCGACGATCCTCAACTCGCCCCACGCCGCGCTGTGGCCAGCGCCGCCAAGGCGACCGCCTTGGGAGATTTGCTTGTCGTCACCCACTCTGTGCGACATGTTAAGAGGAGTTAGTTTAGCTAGCAGGAGGAGATTTCTACAGAGCCGGTCAGAACTGTTTTTTTACGGTCATCCGATAAATCGTTCTGACCCGTTATTTTGTTCTGGATTGGGAGTGGTAGTTCCGTGCTCGTAGTGCGGAGTGGGTCGTATCGTGATTACTATGGGCGCAATACACGTGGTCACTAATCCTGTTAGACGCGGGCTGCGGCGCATTCGCGATTGAATTGCTGTGGTCTTACACACTCCACTTTCGCACCGGCTCTTGAGCTGTCAAGTTGAGTACCCTCGGGTTCACTGTTTCGTGTCCGTTCGGCTTTTGGCCCAATGTTCCGAAATTGAGTTACGATTGCCCGTCGATTCCCTGGGTAGAGGGCGAACGGTTTTATAAAGATGATGGACCTTGCCAGATCAGCACCCGCCGACCGGGCGAGTGGAAGCTCGACGATCCGTTGCCGAAATCGTTCATACTAAAACCTGGCGAACAAAAGAGTATCCCCATCACCTTCAATTTGCCCGCTGGCGAATACAACTTTCTTTTTAGCTACGGTGGCGGCTTTTCAGTCGGGAGAAACGTTGCGAGCAACCTCGTCGCATTCGACGTCGATAAGGACGGCAATGCGAAGTTCGTCAAAATCAAAGGGCGGTAAATGTTGTCTCGACGCGGCGGCGAAGCACGTCATCGCGTACGAACACAACTCCTTATTCGCGTGTACTCGCGTTCATTCGCGGCCAATCCCTGCCCGATGCGTGCCATCCGCGCGATCCGCGGTCCATTTCAGCTACACGCTAACCGCTAATTCCAAATCGCCAGCCGTACACGCGCGGCTAACTCCACTCTTGAATTCGGAAGACCGCCTCTCTCCGTCCTCTGCAGCCTCCGCCGTCAAATTAATCCGCCGACTCGCTCGACGACCCCCATCGCCGCCGCCCGCAAGCATGGTAAAACATCGGGGTAATCATTCCCCATTCCGCACTCACCCCTTCACCCGCTCACCCCGAACCCTCCCGGCCCCATGCTCCTCGACTCCTTCAGCCGCGCATTTGCAATTCGATTCGTTGCTTTTTGCGCCCTGCTAATGCTGTGGTCCTGTGCGGGTGTCGCCGACGACGAGCAACCAACCGCAAAGAATTCCCCGGTGAATGGGCATCCGCTTGAGCCTGCGCTTCAAATAGCCCGCGAAATTCAAAAGCACATTGCCGACGATGTCCATGACTACACCGCCATGCTAATCAAGCAAGAGCGAATCGGCGCCGATTTAACTCCGCCGCAAATCTGCTATGTAAAAATTCGCCAAAAGCCATTCAGTGTTTATATGAATTTCCTCGCGCCCGACGATCTCAAGGGGCAAGAAGTGATTTACGTCGAAGGCGCCAACGATGGCAATATGATCGCCCACGCAGGCAGCGGCCCGAAGGCGCTTTTCGGCACCGTGCGCATTCCAGCAACCGGTCCCATCGCCATGTTCGGCCAGCGCTATCCGATTACCGAGTTAGGTATTGCTAACCTCGTCGGCCGCCTCCTTCAAGTCGGCGAGCACGATGAGCAATTCGGCGAGTGCTATGTGTGGCGCAACGATGATGCGAAAGTAGGCGACCGCCCCTGCATTGCTTTCACAGTCATGCACCCGCGAAAGCGTCGCGACTTCCTGTTCCATATTGCGCGAATCTTCATCGACAAGCAGCTACAAGTGCCAATTCGATACGAAGCCTACGATTGGCCCGCCAAGCCCGGCGATCCGCCGCCGCTTTTGGAAAGCTACACCTATACCCGGCTGAAACTAAATCCCGGACTGACCGACGAAGATTTCGATCCGAATAATCCGCAGTACAACTTCGTGAAAAAGTAATGTGCAAGCGCCGCAAAACAAAGCAATCAGAGATTCGAAGATGACGCCGGCAATTGCTCGACCTGTCAGGTGGACGCGGCGAATTGCCATCATTCTGATTCTTACATACCTGGTGATTGTCGTGTCGATGATGGCCTTGGAAAACTCGCTCCTGTTTTTCCCGACAAAATATCCCGACGGCGATTGGACGCCGCCGGGCTTATCGTTCGAAGATGCTTGGTTCACCGCCGCCGATGGTATCAAACTTCATGGTTGGTACATACCATGCGAGAATCCGCAGGCGGTGGTTCTATTCGCCCACGGCAACGGCGGAAATCTTTCGCATCGTGCCGATTTGTTCCAGGTGCTGCACGAGATGCGAATCGCCGTGCTGGCCTTCGATTATCGCGGCTACGGCCGCAGCGAAGGCTCGCCAAACGAAGCGGGAATCCTGGCCGATGCACGGGCCGCGCAGAAATGGTTGGCCAATAAAACAAATTTACCAGAGACGCAGCTCGTTCTGATGGGCGAATCGCTAGGGGGTGCTGTGGTCGCGCAATTGGCCGCCGAATCGCCGCCGCGTGGCCTTATCCTGGAAAACACCTTCAACCGAGTGGCCGATGTCGCCGCCTGGCACTACCCTTGGCTGCCGGTGAAGCTTCTGATGCGCACCAAGCTCGATGCGGCCGCGGCAATTGCCAACTATCACGGACCGCTTCTACAGATTCACGGCGATGCCGACACGATCGTGCCCATCCAATTCGCTCGCAAGCTGTTTGAAGCGGCCAACGAGCCAAAGCAATTCGTCGTCATTCCGCACGGCGATCATAACGATCCGCGCACGCCACAATTCTACGAGGCACTGCGGCAATTCATTGCGAACTTGCCATCCGAAAATCCAGCGATTCACTCGACCAAATCCGGCGGCTAGAAATGCCATCAGCGAAA
>CAWGBP010000051.1:0-31380 GCA_963820835.1 Pirellulales bacterium
GTCGGAAAATTGCCGCGAAAAAAAATTTGCCGCTGCGAGTTATTTACGACGCGGCAATCAAAGCGATTGTTTCGACTGGCTGATTCGACGCGCTTAATTATGATGGATTGGGTAACCACTTTATCTGATGTCGGCGGTGGCCAATGCGAAGTGCGATGACACAGATTTTAGTAGGGTTTTGTACTTTGCTGATTCTGGCTGGCTGCGACCAAGTTTCCCAGATCACGGACTCGACCTTTCATCAAAAGTTTGGCTGGAAAGCCGAAGATTATTTCACCGATCCCAAGGTGATTGCGCTGTGTCACGCCATTGAAGCGGACGACATTCCCGAAATCGACCGCTTGGCCAAATCCGGCGCAGATGTGAACGCTAAAGGGAAAGACAACATGACACCATTGTTGTGGGCGTTTCCTGACAACAAGATCGAGCGATTTAAGAGACTTCTGGAATTGGGTGGCAATCCAAACGTAATAACCAGAAGCGATTTCAACACGCACGGTAAAATGGGGCGAGGGGATTCTGTCACGCATATGGCTTGTCGAACCGCGTTTCCGGGATATTTCGAGGCGGTGTTTGCCCATGGAGGTGATCCCAACCTTGTTGGCAATAGAATTCTTCCAAGTGAGACGCCTCTGTTTTCGGTTATGAATGGCTCTGCGGTAAACAAAAAAGCCAAGGTGCGGATACTTATCGACAAGGGCGCTGATTTGAATCATATATATGGTCAGTTGGCTACTCCGGCGATGGAAGCGGCCGGAGGCGGACAATATGACATTGCACTAATGCTTTTAGAGGCGGGGGCTAATTACAAAATATACATGCCGCGGACAAACGAAAGATTGATCCATATCGTTGTGGGGGAGAGCGTCGCAAACCAGCATGGTCTTCACAACAGACTGCTGACTATGAAAAGCTAGTCGAATGGTTAGAGGACCACGGCGAGTCGACCGAAGTCACCAGAGCAGACATAAAGCGGTGGCAATCATGAAGAGACGACAACGGTGAATATCGCCGCAATATGGATGCCGAAATAGCCGATCGCGAAGCGCGGGAAGCCAACCAGAATGCGGCTGACAAAAAACCAGATCAGAAGCAGTAGCCTTTCCGCGCACCACCTGAGTAAAACAGTTCACCCTCACCCCAGCCCTCTTCCACAAGGGGAGAGGGTGTATCACGCCGTTATTTAAATAGCACCCAAAACCGGTGGATTAAAATGACCGCGCCGACGATGGCCGCGCCGATCGAGGCAAACAGTACCGCGGCGCTGCCGGTGTTGAGCGCGTCGGCCAAGTGCATATCGTGATCTTTTTTCACTGCCTTGGCCAAGTGTTCCATGGCCGAGTTAATCATCTCGGCTGTTAGCACACCGCCAATGCACAATAGCAGAACGCACCATTCCCATATCTGGCAGCGCAGCAAACCGGCCGCCACGATCACGGCGATTGCCATCCCCACGTGAACCTGGAAGCTGCTTTGCCCGCGCATGCCCGAGCCGATCCCGCGAAAAGCATCGCGGAATTTTTCCGCCCAGCTGCGCTGAACCGGTGCGTCGGGGTGTTCGAGATCTGCCATTTGAACAAGTGTAGCTTGCTTGTCCTGTGCTTTCACCCGCTCACCTCTTTCTCGGCGCGCCGGGACTCACCCGTCTAAAAATCGGGGGCTAGTTTCGATCCCCCTCACCCTGCCCTCTCCCAGAGGGAGAGGGTTCACGGAATTTGCTCACTCCAACCCATAGAGCCCGGCCGGGGGCAGGTCGATCGCGCCGCGGGTGACCGATTGATTGCGGCCCAGGAAGCGCGGGATGACGGCGATGCTGAAGCCGACGTTGTTGCGGCTGGCGTCGACATTGAAGCCCATGGTGAACAGGAACGATTCGCCGACGCGCGTCAAGCGGATGTTTTCGCCGATGTTGCCTTGCTTGTCGAGATCGTACGAGAGGCCCATAGTCGAGAGCCATTTGGGTGTCATGCGGTAGGTGTAGCTGGTGGTAATTACATTGCTATTGATCGGTCCGCCTTCGAACGTGTTGAAGCCCAAGTAGAGGCTGCCGCGCGGCGGGCGACTGATGAATCCACCGACGGTGGCCCAACGCTGCCCATCGCCGCCGGCGGCGTTAAAGAAATCGAAGCCGCCATAGCTCAAGAGCGTGAGCCGATCGCCGACAAACCAGTTAAAGTCGTAGTCGAACATGCCGGCCACGCTGCCGAAGTTCTGGTTGGGATCGGGGAACAGCTCCATTTCAGTATCGAGCGTAATCCAATCGAGGATGTGTTCCTGTCCGGGCATGCCGCGCTTGGTTTGCCAGCGCTGATCGACATCGAGCTTGAGTTCGGTGACATTGCCGGCGATTTCGGTCGGCCCGGTGACCCAGCCCATGATGTCTCGGCGCACGGCGTAGAACCGCTCGTCGAATTGCATCGGCACCTGGAACACGTTGGCGGGCGCCGGCAAGCCAGTGTTGGGGTCAATGTTACCGTAGTCTTCGAAATCCAAGCGGCGGCGAATGGCCTGCACGTTGTTATCGTCGATGGCGTCGTAGATCGACAGTTTTTCCAGGTCGTTGCTGTTGGCATTGGCCGCCAGGAATTCGCCTTGGAACACGATCTTGTGTGCAATGCCGTTCACATTCCACAGTTCGCTACGAATCGACGGATCGACTGCCCATACCGGCATGCTTGCGCCAATCCGAATTGGCCATAGGCGCGATCGAGTTGGTCGCCTTGCAGATCGTCGCTCCAATGGGCAACTTCGCCCAGCGCATAGGGCACAATTTTGACCGGCCCCGCCTGGAACGGCCAATCGATTTCGTTGCGCGTGGCGGCGCGGAAGCTGGCGGTGCTCACGTCGTAGGGAAGGAAATGGAATTGGCTGTAATCTGTCGGATCGGTCGGCTGATCGAGCTGATCTTGTCTCAAGTAACCGATATTCGTGTGGTCGTACAACGTGAGCGTATCGTTCAACAGCGGCTGGCCAAGCAAAAAGAAGTCCGCCTTGGGCAGATCTTGCGTTTGCGTGAAGAACGGATTCACGAGCGCCGAGCCGGCAACTTCCAGCGACATGTTGTCCCACACATGACGCGCGGCAATGCGCGTGTCTTGATCTTTTTGTTCGTCCCATTCGTGCTGATAGTATTCCTGCAGGAAGTTGCGGTCTGTCACTTGGCCGAATTCGATTTGCAATTGCCAATCATCGGGCAATTCTTGCTGATGATGGAACAGCGTGCGGCCGCGGAATGCTTGCGGGAAAGTAATTGTGCGGCGGTCGAGCCCCAGATTATCGATGCCTGTATCGTTGATGTACCAGGCATCGAGGAAGCCATCGTAGTGGCCGGGCCAATCGAACATGCCGACGCGATCGTATTTGAACATGGTGCCCGCGCCGAAGCCCCGCAGGCTCAAGTAGTCGAGGCTCACGTCCCATTCGGTTCCCTTAGGAGGATGGCGAATGCCGAGGATCGCGTAGGGATTGAGATCGATCAGGGCTTGGTTGCCAAAGACCGAGTCGTGCCGATAGGCGATACTGTGAAAGTACAGCGGCGGGTGCTGCAAGTCGGCGGCAAACCACGGCCAGTAAAATACCGGCACGCCGTCGAGCAGGAATAAATTGTTCTTGCCCGTGACGAGTTGTTCGTGTTCGGTAACTGGTTGGCCTGTGCGCGGATCGATCTCGGGCTGGCCGGTGAACGGGTTGACGACTGGCACTTGCTCGTCGTCGAACGTCAACTGGCCCGATTTGAACTCGTAGGTGGGAATGCCAATCCGGCTGGTCGTGATGCTGCCCTCGTCGGCCACGTAGCGGTCGCGATCGACCTGGCGGAGCACGTCGGCCCGCAGGCGCAGCAGGCCTTGATAGCGCGGCACCGGGGTAAGCACTTCGGCATTGAGAATAATTCCGGTGCGCTGGGGGACGTTGTAGTACATCGATTGCGCTTGAACCACGCGGTCCCCTTCGCGCACCACAACGTTTCCTTCCATGTACAGCTCCAGCGGCGCATTTCCTTGCTGGACGACTTGGCCGTTGACGTCTTGCTGACCAATGCCGCTGCCCCACACAACCATGCGATCGGCGGAAAGATCGAGGGAGCCGGAAAATACGAACGGGGCGCGGATGTTTTGCAAGCCGTCGATGAGCACGTTTACGCCCGATGTAAATACCACAATCGATTGATTGGGTTCGCTCCCTTGAAACGTCTGAATCTGTAGTGGCACGGTGCTGCGCGGGCGGAAATGCACGCTGCGAGCGCCCGGCGGCAGCGATTCTTCGCCGGGGATCGTGGCCTCGAATTGCGCCGGCTGGATATCGCTGGCTTGGGCGGAGCGACGGGCCATGGCATCGGAATAAACTGCAGGCTTTACGGCCGGTTCACCGGCGGGATTAGCAATCTGCACGTCGGGCAACTGGTCGGAGTACAGCCGGCCGAACCAGGTCGCATCCTCGATGCGCACGCTCGGCGCATTTTTTGAGGTGGCCGAAGCGAGCGTGGCGAAAGCGGAACTATCATCGCGATCTCCGAAGCGCGAGCTGTGCGAGAGGCCTTCGCCGTTGCTGGAGCCAATCGACGAGCTGTGCCGCTCGATCACCACGTCGCCTTCCAGATAGACGATCGTTTTGTGGGGCGCACGCCCTTGGACATCTCCCTTATCGATCCAGAGCACGGCATTTTTTGCTGTGGCGTGCGAAGGACCTTGATCGATGCGGCAGTCGTCTTCCAGCCACCAGACGTCGTACGAGCCTTCCGTCCAATGGTGAGCCTGCTTTGCTCTGGCGGTGATGGGATAATGCGGATCGGCCAGCGGCAATTCGACCTGGGCGACAGCCGGACGCGAAAGCGCGGTCCATCGCGCACAGGCGGCGGCAATCATCCACACTGCGCAGTGCACTACGCCGGCGCAGCATAAGCTCGCGCGGGAAAATCGCCGCACGACGACAGCAGTGAAATGCACGACCAGAAAAGTCTTCCTTGACCAGCGCGAGCGCGAAGCGAAGAAGAGCAAGCGCGCGCTAGTGCAAACAATGCGCCTTGCGACCAAATCGCCTAGCGGCCCGCGAGGGGCGAATCCTTCGACAAGACCAAGTGACAGAAAAGACGAAACTCGTTGAGAGACGAGACTTTACTCAACGAAATTCGGGGCGGATTATAGGGTTTAATCGCAGACAGGGTCAACGGCGGCAACGGATCGCGACAAGTCCCTACTGATCCGAAAGTTGTGATGCTGCTAGCAGCACAAAAATGCGAAACGTCCAAGCGCGCAAGGGAATGAGCCCCTTAGGCGGTGACGTTACAGGTGGTTGTGTAAGATTAACCGAACTTAGAATTCAAACGTCGCATAGAGCAACAAATTGAGCCCAATGCGCATGGCGTCTTCGCGAATGTAGCCGTCGCATTCCAGCGTGTTGTGCTTTTCCAGGGCACAGCTTAAATCATACGGTGAAAAGATCACCACGTAGCGATCGCCAATTTTCAGGCCTTCCAATTCCGGCGGCCCCTTGCGCAATTTGGCCGTCATCGGTTCGTTTTCTCCGCGGGTTTGCGGTTCGCGCCGCGTTACCTGCTCGATGTCGTAGCCGCCGAATTTGGAGGTGAACATCGGATGATTCGGCGGAATCGGCTCCAATTTCGCTCCTTGATCTTCAAATAGCGAATTGATCTCGCGGCGGAAGGCGGCCGTAAAATCGCGGCTGGCGCAAATCGAATCACCCAATAGCGTTCCGCGCTCGAGATATTTTCGCAACTGCTTCCGCTCGGCATCGGTCAGGCGAAAATTGCTACGGCCGTGCATGTATAAGACGTCGTAGTTGAACAGATCGGGATCGGTCAGCGTCACTTGACGCTGCTGGGTGCTAAACCGCGCTTGCAGTTCGCTCGAGGCAGCGCGCAGCAGGTTGGGAATGGCCCCCGGCGCCGCGTCGCATCCGCCAGGGTGCCGCACGTTGGCCACGTAGCGCTTGCCGCGGTCGATGGTGTCGGAATCGTGGGCTAGTTCGCTGGGTTGGAAGTTTTCGTCCTTGCTTTTCAGTTCGCGGTTGGTGGCGTAGGCGAATATATTTATTCCCATTGAAAGCGCGGCATTGAGCTGCTCCTGCACTTTCGGCGGCAGCTTGCGATCGCGGCCGGCAGCGATTTCCCAATAGCACGACAAGCCGTTGGGCAAATCGGCCTGCTCGGGCGGGCGCAGTAGATAACGCTCGTGCGGCAACCGTAATCGACGGACCACAAATTCGGCCGCAGCGCCGGGCGCACCGGCTCTTCGGCATTCCACAGCGGGTGCTCGGGCGCCAGTGGCTTTAGGCGAAACTCCGGCTCTTCGAAAACCTTTTCCATGAGCGCGCGAAAGCCGGCGTCGAAACCGCCGTTGTAGGGGCAAGTGGCCTCGGCCAAGATGAATCCTCCTCGATCGACATAGTCGCGCAGCTTGTGCGCCTGATCCATCAGGTCGGGAGTTTGGCTGCCACTTATGTACAGCACCGGCGCTTGCAGCAAGTCTTCCACCGAAGCGTGCGACACGTCTGCGACTTGCCAAGAAAGGCCCAGCGGAAAATCTTTTTTCCACTTGGTTTCGACGTAGGTGGTTATGTTCGCAATGTCGCTATGGTGCGTCTGCCAATCATCGCCGGGCCCGTACTTCGCCTTGGAAACCAGCACCGGCCGCCGCCCCTTGGCCAAGAACATGAGCGCGAAGCTCGTGCTGATTTGCGGATTGCTTTCAATATGATCGTCACCCTGCCAATAGCCTTCGCCGATTTTATTTTGCCGCGCCAACAGCGCCTCGGCCCCCATGCGGTACCAATCGTAACGCTGGCCGTCGCGGCGGAAGAAAAACCGATTTGAGGTCATGCGCCCGACGCGCTCGATGGCGTACAAGTAATACATCGTCCAAGCGCCGGCGGGACTTCCCGGGTTCGCCTGCACGGAGAAATGATCCCCCAGCCAAGCCAATCCCCGCGCGATGGCGACGGTCGCCTTGTCCTCGGCGTGCTGGCCGCAACACTGCAACTCGCCGCCAGCAATATTGGCATCGCCGCTGCTCAAACGACCCGATGCGATTACGACCGACGCAATTCCCGCGCAGGTCATGCTGCCGGTTTCTTGATTGGGAAAATAACCCCACGACCCGTCGCCTCTTTGATCGCCGGTCCAATGTTGCAGCGCCAACCGCCAAATGCCTTGTGAAACGGGCACCCCGACGCGCTCGGCCTCGTGCAATGCGAGCATGGCGAACTGTGTATTGGAATTGTCGCCGCCGCGCATTTCGTTGGTATACGACCAGGTGCCGACTTTATCGGCGGGGCCGTTTTTAATTTGCGCCTCCTCCAGCCACTGCACGTTGCGGCGAATCAGGAGCAAATCTTTTTTCGGTTCGGCCATGCAGAGCACCATCGTCTGCAGCGAAACCACGTAGGTTTTTTCAGGCTGAATGCCGCGGACCTGCTGCAACGCCCGTTGCATGGGCTCGCTATCGATCGGCTCACCGGCGGTAAGCAGCGCGAGCGTGCAGAGCGAGGTCACGCCGCCGGGGTTATTGATGTAATCGGGCCAGGTGCCATTTTGATTTTGCGTGTGCTTGAGGTAATCGACCCCTCGTTTGATCGCATCGCGCACCTGGTCGGCGGTAATCTCGCCGGCGTCATCGCCCCTGGCGCGCGAAATTCCGCCAAGCGGCCAGAGAATCGCCACAATCGTTATCGCCGGAACCCACCAACACGCCGGGCATCGCTTCATGGCCGAGGCATCCTTTGCTAGAGCCGGAGCGTATCAATAAGTATTGTAAGCCGCACGGTTTAGGGCCGCAATTCGCCAGCGCGTCGCGTTGCTCCAATACGGTTGGGGTTATACGATGAAGAGATTGGATCAAATCGCCGATACGATGCTGATTGCTGGCTCAATTACAGAATAGCGAATTCAGATTGGAAATGCAGATTCTTGGTCGTTGATAATCTGCAATCGACAGTCCGTAATCCGCAAGCAGTCATTTGCAGACGACCGGTCGCATACTGACAGACATAATTCCGGCTATTAAAGGCCACCCGCATGCCTCCTGAACCGACCGTAGCCACAAAACCGCGCAGCTTGGGCGATGTGCTCCAAGAATTCAGCCATCATCGCCAGGTGATGCAGGAGGAATTGCAAAAAGTAATCGTGGGGCAGTCCGAAGTCATCGAACAAATGTTCGCCGCCATTTTCACCCGCGGCCATTGCCTGCTGGAAGGAGTGCCGGGATTGGCGAAGACGCTTATGGTCAGCAGCCTCGCGCACATTCTCGATGTTGGGTTCAAGCGCATCCAGTTCACGCCCGACCTCATGCCCAGCGACATTACCGGCACCAATGTGCTGGAGGAAGATGAGAGCGGCCGGCGAAATTTCCGCTTCGTCGAAGGTCCTGTCTTCACGAATATTCTGTTGGCCGACGAAGTGAACCGCACGCCGCCGAAGACACAAGCGGCGCTGTTGCAGGCGATGCAAGAGCACGAAGTTTCAATCGGCCAAACGACGCACAATTTGCCCGACCCGTTTTTTGTGATCGCCACGCAGAACCCGATTGAGCAGGAAGGAACCTATCCGCTCCCCGAGGCCCAACTCGACCGGTTCATGTTCAACATTAAGGTCGATTACCCCAGCGCCGACGAAGAGGAGCAAATCTTGAGCTTCACCACGCGCAACGAAAAACCTGAAGTGCGCAAAGTGCTTTCCAGCCGGGCGATTGTGAATTTGCAGAAGCTAGTCGGCAGCGTGGCGGTGAGCGAATATGTCGTGAAATATGTGGCTCGACTGGTACGCGCCACTCGGCCGAAAGATGCTTCCGCGCCGCAGTTTGTGAAAGAGCTTGTCGATTGGGGCGCGGGACCGCGCGCGGGGCAATTTTTGATTCACGGTGGGAAGGCGCTCGCGGCCATGGAAGGACGGTTCAGCGTGGCAATCGAAGACATCAAGAAAATTGCCGTGCCCGTGCTGCGGCATCGATTAAGCACGAACTTTCAGGCGCAGGCCGAAGGGATGTCGAGCGAATCGGTCGTGCTGCGGCTGGTGAAAGAAATTCCGGAGCCGGAAATACCAAAGTTCGAAAAAAGGTAAACCGCTGATTCGCGGGTGAGACGTACTGCCGTTCGAATAGCCGGACGCAGTCAGACCGCATGTACCGCGTGCGGGCAATCCGCTTCAAGGTATCCGTCCTATTCGCGCAACCCGCGGTTGGGGTGAGCTTCGATGGCCGCTGTTGAAAAATATCTGAAGCCGGAGGTCATCCGCCAAATTTCGCGGCTTGATCTACGCGCGCAATTTATCGTGCGCGGCTTCTTGCAGGGCCTGCACGCCAGCCCGTTCCAGGGTTTCTCGGTCGAATTCAGCGAGCATCGCAAATACACTCCTGGCGACGACCCGGACGATATCGACTGGCTCGTATATGCCAAGACCGACAAGTACTACGTGAAGAAATTCGAGGCCGAGACTAATATCACCGGTTACTTGGTGATGGACCTCAGCCGCTCGATGGGCTATACGTTCCGCCAGGAACTCACCAAGTTCGAATACGGAATTTGCTTGGCTGCCGCGCTTTGCTGGCTGATGGTGCATCAGCAGGATCCCGTCGGCTTAATCACTTTCGACGAGCAAATTCGTCAAAGCTTGCCGGCCAAAAGCAAGCGGAGCCAAATCGGCCATGTGCTCTCGGTGCTGGCCAAGTTGCAGCCGGCGGGAAAAACCAACGTAGCCCATAGTCTCATCCAAATCGAGGCCATGCTGCGGCATCGCAGCCTGGTGATGCTGTTCAGCGATTTGCTCACCGACCCCGAACCGGTCATGCAGGCGCTGCGGCGGCTGCGGCATCGCGGCCACGATGTGATTTTGTTTCACATTCTGGACGAAGCCGAGGTGAATTTCCCGTTCGGAGGCGTCGTGGAATTCGAAGAGCCGGAGACCGACGATCGCGTGCACGTCGACGCCGACGGATTTCGCTCAGACTACCTGGCCGAAATTCGCAAATTTCGCGAGTTCTACAAGAAAAACTGCTTTCAGTCCGGCATCGATTATGTGCCGCTGGATACCAGCATGCAGTTCGATAAAGCGCTGACGGAGTATTTGCTGAGCAGGCGTGCTCGCTACTGAGGTCACTTTTTACCGCAGAGGCACAGAGACGCAGAGAAGCATTTATAATGAAATCAGGAGTTGATGGAACTAGGAGATGGGTGAGAGGTTTTCATCGAGACTGTCACTTTCCTTGGTTCAATTACTTCTTGGTTTCCTGATAGCTCTTCTCCGCGCCCCGGTGACTCGGCGGTTCAAATTCAATTGGAATGACGCTTACTTTTCTCACACCGCTGATGCTTGCCGGGGCCGCGCTGGTGGCGGCGCCGATCATTCTGCACCTCATCATGCGGAAGCAGCCCAAGCACTTAATTTTCCCGGCCCTGCGGTTCATTCAGCGCCGCCACGATACGAACAAGCGTAAATTGAAACTGCGGCATTTGTTGTTGTTGCTGCTGCGGTGTGCGGCGATTGTGTTCTTGGCGCTGGCGCTGGCGCGGCCGAGCTTGCAATCGGCAGGATTTTTGGGTGATCGAGAGGCGCCGGTCGCTGCGGCGCTTGTGTTCGACACATCGCCGCGCATGCAATATAAGAATCAGAATCAAACGCGCCTCGAAGCAGCGCAGGAATCGGCGGGCCGAGTGCTCGCGCAATTGCCCAAAGATAGCGACGTAGCCGTGCTCGATTCGCGCAGCCTTTCGGCCGTGTTCGCCGTCGATGCCGCAGTGGCTCGCCAGCGGTTGGAGCGGCTGAGCGTTTCGGCCGCCGCGCAACAGCTCCCCGAGATCTGCCAGGAAGCGGTTCGTTTAGTGAGCACCAGCACCAAAGGACGTAAAGAGGTCTATCTCTTCACCGATTTGGGCCGCGCGGCTTGGCCCGCCGATGCCGCGGCGCGGCTACGGGAAAAATTAACCGACAAAAAGGACGTTGCGCTATATGTGATCGATGTTGGCGTCGAAGATCCGCAAAACTTCCGCCTGGGCGATTTGCATTTATCGGCCGAATCGATCTCTAAGAACACGCCGCTCGATTTGCAAACCGAGGTGCTGCGCACGGGTCCGGAGGATGAGCGTGCCATTTCGGCTTCGATCATCGATGCCGATGGCAATCCACAACCGCGCGCTCAAACCACTGCCAAAGTCAGTTCCGATCAATCGCAAGCGGTCGATTTCCAAATCGATAGCTTAGAACAAGGCACGCACCAAGGTTTCGTGCGCATTGCTGGCGAAGATAGCCTGGCGGCCGACGACACGCGGTTTTTCACCGTCGAAGTGCGCCCGCCGTGGAAAGTGCTGGTGGTCGCACCGCAGCCAACCCATCGCAAAGCAATTTTTTTAACCGAGGCCCTTGCGCCGTCCGCATTCCGCCGCACCGGTCAGGCGCGATTCGACTGCGATGTGATTTCGTTCGACGATTTGCAAGCCAAGGGGCTCGACGACTACGCCGCCGTCTGCTTGCTCGATCCGCCGCCGCTATCGGATCCCGTCTGGCAGGCGCTGGCTGCGTATGCCGATCGTGGCGGCGGCGTTGCCATTTGGCTGGGCCGCAACGCGCAGCCTAAAGGCCATTCGGTCGATGAATTCAATACGCCTGCCGCGCTCAAAATAATGCCGGGAAAACTCGCTCAGCAGTGGCATCGGCAAGATGCCTTCCTCGCCCCACAAGATTATCAGCACCCGCTGTTGGCCAAGTTCCGTGCGATTACCGGCGGCGTGCCGTGGGATGCGTTCACCGTCTGGTCGCACTGGCATCTCTCGGACATGGCCGAAGGCGTAAATACAGTGATCCCCTATAGCAACGGCCAGCCTGCGCTGTTGGAGCGCAGCGTTGGGAAAGGGCGCGTGCTGGTGTTCACGTCGTCAATTTCCGACGATGCCAACGACCCCGACTTATGGAACTTGCTCGCCGTCGGCCCGGAGCCGTGGCCGTTTGTCATGCTTGCCAACGAAATGCTGTTTTACCTGGTTGGCAGCGGCGAAGAGCGGCTGAACTATCAGGCGGGCGAAGTCGTTACCATTCACTTGCCGGAAGAAGAACGCCAACTTATTTTCTCGCTGCGCACACCTGAGGGGGAAGAATATCCGCAATCGGTCGATCAAAAGACGGGCACGCTGGTAATCACCACCACGACGACGCCCGGCAACTATTTGCTTCGTTCCGGCGGCTCGGTGGGGGGCGTACGCCGCGGGTTCAGCGTAAACATTCTAGCCGCTGCAACCGACTTAACGCGGCTGACGAAAGACGAACTAACTGCACTGCTCTGCAAAGATCGATTCCGCCTGTCGCGCAGCAAAGACGAAATTGAACGCGACGTGAACCTCGGCCGCGCCGGCCAGGAACTGTACCCACCGTTGATTTTTCTGGTCGCCATCGCATTGGGCTTGGAGCATTTGCTGGCCAACAAATTCTACCGCCGCGATCCGCAAGGCGAGCAGCCGGCCGGCGCAAAGGTCGCCGCGCTGGTGGCCGAAACGAAGCAAACCCAAGAGCCGGTGGCGGCGGCTTGACGGCTCTGAAACACAGTTTTTTCTTCCATTTCCTCTCTGCGCCTCTGCGCACTCGGCGGTTAGAATGAGTTTTATGATTTCCACAGCCGAACTTGCCGGGTATCTCGACGAAGCTTTGCCCGCCGAAGCGATGGCGGCCATTGAAGCGGCGCTGCGCGGCGATCCGCAGCTTACTGCGCGGCTGGTCGAAATCATTGCCGCGCGCGATGCGGGCCAACATTCGTTGGGGGACATTTGGCGGCGCAATCGGTTGAGCTGTCCCGCGCGAGCAGTTGGGGAGCTATCTGCTGGGCATCCTGAGCAAAGATGAAGCCGGCTATATCAGCTTCCACCTCGATACGATCGGTTGCCGTTTTTGCCAGGCGAATCTGGACGATTTGAAACATCAGCAAGCCGCCGCTTCGGATAGCGCCAAGCATGACGGCGCCACGGCTCGCCGCCGCAAATATTTTCAATCGAGCGCTGGGCATTTGCGGACTGTAAAGCGGTAGTTTAGGGTTTCGCCTGCGGTATCGTGACCGCAATCGCTTTGGCGGCTTGAGTCGATCGATGCAGAAGTTGGCCAACTTCAGTCACGAGCGTGAACCAGCCGACGGCAATCACTACCGCATAAACTGCAATTAACCAATCACCTCTTCTCCTACTACTTTGTCGCCAAGCCTCCCGGGCAGCAATAAAGTGGCTTCCGGCAGCAATCATTCCGCACAATACCGCGGCGACCGCGATGACCACATAACCGAACGAGAACTCGAACGTAGTGGAACGATCGTTTGGGTGCGCCAAGACCGCGAGCAGCGGAGATGCAAACAGACTGTACAAACCGGTCACGATCAGACTCCCGCACAGAGCGGCAGAAATAAGCCGCGGCAAATTCACATAGCGCAGCATCGACCAAGAGAAAAAGGGGCCTATCCAAAATACTGCAAGAGTCGCAATCAAACGCGAGTCGCTCAGCCCGTGTGAGGTTGTCGATGCGAACCCGATGATGGCTACCGGAATGAAAATGCCGCTCCAGAGCCCTGCAGCTAATTTCGCCCCTAATTTGAAATTGCTTCCCAAGCTGCCAAGCTGCATCGCAATCATTACAAGCCAGACCACAACGGCAGCCGTTAGTGCATAAGTGCCAACCGAACGTTGCAGACCGAGGGTGATCGCGATGGCTGTAATAACCAGCAACAAACCAATGATTGAAAACTGTGGCAACTGAATTGGTCGAGCCGACAGTCTATAGTTGAGCGGTCGTGCGGTCATTGAAATGTGTGTTTGGATCGTGCGCGTGAAAGGTGCATGTATCTTAGCGAAGAGAGTCCTTGAACGCCTCAGTTTCTACGGGTGCCGCCCCAAATAATCTATACTTTTCCCAGCAGTTGACGGTCGCTAGGCGGCCCCCTAAACTCAATTGGTTTGCCGCGGAAATGCGGCGCATTTTCTCGCCATAGGGAGCTTTCCCTGCCGTCAGCGCTCGCACGGCCTTCCGAACCCCGAACCCTGAATCCCTGCCATGTCTACTACAACCGAATCCCCGGTCACCACCAATCTCCAACAGCTCACCATCAACACGATTCGCACGCTGGCGATGGATGCCGTGCAAAAGGCCAACAGCGGTCATCCCGGCACGCCCATGGCACTCGCGCCCGTGGCGTACGCCTTGTGGCACAACGTGCTGCGGTACGATCCGGAAAATCCACACTGGCCTAATCGCGATCGGTTCGTGCTTTCGTGCGGGCACGCGTCGATGCTCTTGTATTCGCTGTTGCATTTGGCGGGCGTCGAGCAGTTGGATAAAGACGGGGAACCGACCGGCGAGTTGGCAGTGACGCTCGATCAGATCAAGCAGTTTCGCCAGTTGCATAGCCGCACGCCGGGGCATCCGGAAGCGATGGACACGACCGGCGTCGAAACCACCACCGGCCCGCTGGGACAAGGATGCGGCAATAGCGTGGGCATGGCGATTGCCTCGAAGTGGCTGGCGGCCCATTTCAACCGGCCGGGCTACGACCTGTTCGATTTCAACGTGTTCACGTTCTGTAGCGATGGCGATTTTATGGAAGGGGTTTCGAATGAAGCGGCGTCGCTGGCCGGTCATTTGAAACTCAACAACCTGTGCTGGATGTACGACAACAATCACATCACGATCGAAGGCGAAACGAACCTCGCCTACAGCGACGATGTGGCCACAAGATTTAAGGGGCTGGGGTGGAATGTGATCAAGTGCCCCGACGCCAACGACGTGGAAGCGCTGACCAAGGCATACAAAAAATTCACGCGCACCAAGGACAAGCCGACGATCATTATCGTCAACAGCCACATCGGCTATGGCGCGCCGCACAAACAAGACACGAACAAAGCACACGGCGAGGCGCTGGGGGCCGATGAAATCAAGCTCACCAAGGAATTCTACGGCTGGCCTCCTGATGAACAGTTTTTGGTGCCCGAGGAGGCGCGTCAGCATTTTCAGGAAGGGGTCGCCGCTCGCGGGCGCAAATTGCACAAGCGGTGGCAGGCGAAATTCCGCAAGTACGCGAAGGAATTTCCTGAGCTGGCGCACGAGTGGAATTTGATGGATCGCCGCGCTTTGCCCGAGGGATGGGACTCGCTGATTCCCACGTTCGATCCCGACGCCAAAGGATTGGCCACGCGTGTCTCCGGCGGCAAGGTGCTTAACGCGGTGGCACAGAAGGTGCCCTGGCTGTTGGGAGGCGCGGCCGATTTGGCCCCTTCGACCATGACGCTGCAAACGTTCGAGGGCTCGACGGCGTTTTCGCCCGACGATCGAGGCGGCCGTAATTTCCACTTTGGAATTCGCGAGCATGGGATGGCGGCGGCGCTCAACGGCATGGCGCTTTCCAAGTTGCGGCCTTACGGCGCGACGTTCTTCACGTTCTTCGATTACTGCAAACCATCGTTCCGATTGAGCGCGATTGGTCATCTTCCAGCCATTTATATTTTCACACACGATTCGATTGGGCTGGGCGAAGACGGCCCGACGCACCAGCCGATCGAGCATTTGGCAGCCATTCGCGCCGTGCCGCGGGCGATCACTATTCGTCCAGGCGATGCCAATGAAGCGGCGGAAGCTTGGCGAGTGCTGATGCCGATTACCGATAAGCCGGTGGCGCTCATTCTGACGCGGCAGAATTTGCCGACGCTCGATCGGAACAAGTACGCTTCGGCCACAGGTTTGGCCAAAGGGGCGTATGTGCTGATCGACGGCTCGGCCATGAAGCCGCAGGTTATTTTGATTGGCACGGGGAGCGAAGTTTCGATTTGCGTGGCAGCCCAGGAGCAACTTGCGAAGCAGGGAATCGCTGCGCGGGTGGTGAGTATGCCGTCGTGGGAATTGTTCGACATGCAAGACGAAGCCTATCGCAACAGCGTATTGCCGCCGGAAGTGAAGGCGCGCGTGGCGTGCGAAGCCGGAGTGCGCCAAGGCTGGGATAAGTACATTGGCGCCAGTGGCCGCTTTGTCGGCATGAACAGTTACGGCGCGAGTGCTCCGGCCCCTGCGTGCTATAAATTCTTCAACATCACGCCAGAGCATGTGGCGGAGGAAGCCAAGGCTGCACTGGGCGGGTGATTGTGCTGCGCGCTTTTTGTTGAAGAGCGCGGCTGAGCGGCAATTCGCATGCCCACGGCTTGGCGCTATGCCTTACCCATATTCTTCATAGCAGTCGGAAGTTGTCGTGTGGGAGATGGCGAGTCGATAGCCGGCGAGGAGGTCGGTGAGTCGACGCCAACCACGCCAGAGTGTTTTCACTCCGGGAAAGCCATCTCGTTTTCTGCCGAGGAAGCCTCCCAGGCGGGCGCATTGGCGGACCGCCGTGATCAGATTAGGCGGTTGTCCGGGAAGTGGTGCGCGAGGATTCACGGCCAAGTGCAGCACGCGCCATTGGTCCGTAGTAAAGATGCTGGTGCAGCAGGCCGAGGGCTGGCGGCGTGCTTCGTAGGCCATCCACAACACATGCCAGGCGATGATCGACAGCGTGGCCAACAGTCGCTCGGCGCGCTGGCGTGTGGCCAGTTGATGCCGCTCGATGCCCAAACCGCTTTTAAGTACGTAATGAAACCGCTCGATTCGCCAGCGGTACAGATACCACGTTAACACCCGCCGGGCCTCGTCGATGGTTTCGATTCTCACGGTGGTGGCCAGCAGCCAGCAAAGCGGCGTCACGCCCTCTGGCGGTTGCTCTTCCCGGGCCTGCAAAAACCAGAGGATCACGGGCTGAGCGGGCGCGGTGCCGCGGTGGTTGACCGGCCGGCAAATCGTCAAGCGTTTCCAGCGCAAGGTGAGATCGGCCTGTCTCGCGGGACGATCATCCGCCCGCGGCACCTCGATCATCCGCTGGCAGCGCGGCGGACTTTGGGCGACCGCCTCTCCCAGATGCTGGGCTGAATCTTCTGCACGCCGCCGACGATCTCGCACCCGCACGAGCAAGCCCAGACGATCCGATCTCGGTGCGGCGAATAAGTCGAACAGGTCCGACTCACGATCGCCGATCAACATGACCTGGAGATGCGGCAAGTGCCGCTGCACCGACGCCAAACCTTCCAGCCAACGCTGGCTTTCCTTCTCCGCGGTGGCACGCTGATTGCGCGTCCGCCGTTTGCCCAATTCCTCCAGCGGCCGCGTCCAGGTGAATTGATCCAATAGCCCCAACGGCGATCCCGCGGCGGAAAGACACAGCACATGATGCACCAACAAGCCCCGGGCGTGCTTGCAAGCAAGGTATCCCAGACCTTCGGTCGCAGCATGGGCTGACAGGTCCATCTCCATCGTGTCTTGTACCGCCAAAACTAGCGCGTGCTCGCTGCGCGCTGGATCGTGCGCTGTCGGTGCGGCTGCAAAATGGCCTCCGGCGAAACCCCTTCGTGATCCCAAAACCGATAGGCGGCTTTCGTTTCCGCCACATTGCCGCAGGCTTGAGGGATACTGGCCTCCGGCCGCTCATCCAATCGCTCCGCCAGCCGCACCAGCCGCCGGCTCAATCGAATATCTCCCAACTCCGCTCCCATCAACTCCTGTGCTACCCAACTGCTCATCGCCACTTCCTCCCCCACCCCTGCTGATGACATCATAGCAATGCATCGTGTGGGTAAGGCATAGACGGCTTGGGTGGGAATAGCTACTATCGCGTCGGTTGGATTGCTGATGGTGAACACTCCGGCAGCGTTCACGAACACAACCGACGATCCGAAAGAATACACCGCTGGCGAAAAGGCCGTCGGCTCCTGGGGGTATGTCGCGATTTTGGTTGCTGGACTGTGGGCGCTAACTGAACTGCTTGTTTAATTCGTGCTCGCGGCCCTCTGCGATTATTGGGATGGACTAATTGATTACTTCTATGTCCGTCCCCGTTGGCAAAGCAAAGGAATCGGAAAAGCATTGCTCAAGACGATCGAACAAGAAGCTGCGCGGATCGGCGTTGACTTACTCTTTGCCGACGTGAGCCTTACTGCCAAGGGCTTTTTCTTGGCGCAGGGATTTGAAATTACCGAAGCGAAATCAAATACCATCCTGGGGCATTTGGCGCCGAATTTCCGGATGCAAAAGAAACTGTAAAGGCTTTTTAACTCGCCCCGTCCGTCGGGTACAATGCAGGGCATGAAGATCCGCATAGCAAATACATGCCTTGCTTTGAGCGCAATTGCCGACATTGCAAATATGGCGTTCCTTTTTATTCACATGCTGATTCCGACCGCCCCTTATTCGACTTTTGAAATCGCAATCTCTTTGTTCCTTGTTGCAGCCATCTTGGCGCTTGTCGCCGTTGTAATTGGTTCCTGGCGAATGCGAACCTATGGAATCATCTTGGTAATCGTTTCACTCGCGGGTGCTACGGTCTTTATATCCGTAAAACTCTCGTTGGAAGCACGCGATATTGAGGCTAATAGCAATACACAAATTTCAAACACGAATTTTCGGGCACGCATCTGATTTTAGGTGTCGAGAAGAACACTTGGGCGAGGCGCAGATCATGGAAACCGATCAACCCAATAGTCAATTCAAAATTGGTAGTCGTTCGTGGCGCGCCCTTCTCGTTGTTTGCGCCTTTGGGCTCTTCGTTTCGGTCGCAGGCGCGGCGCTTATTATTGTTTCCTGGTTAGGCGAGCAAAAGCAGGCGCTTGGTATCGGTCGCGCCGTGATTTATGTGGTGGTGATGTTGGCCGTGTGCGCAGCGGGATATCGACTGTATATCAACCAACCCAAGCATGAAGACGTGCCGCAAGTCGGCTGGGCTGTGTATTGGCCGGCGTTGAGAATGGCGATCATCGAGCAATCGATCTTTGTCCTATTGGGCGCTTTGACGCTCGATATGGGATAGGCATTTCATGTTTGCGTGTTAGCCACGATCGCGCACTGGGGGACAATTCTCATCATCATTTGCCGACGACCAAAAATGCCGACGAAAGCAGATCTCATGGTCATCCGCGTGGGATACTTCCCGATCCTGCTTGCGGTTGCGGCGATCGGCCCGTTGATTTGGGCGCCGCTGGGGCGATGGTAGGCCCATCGTTCAGAACTGCCAATCGAACCCGAAGTAAGGCGTGAAGCCCGGCGAGAGGACGCGGGTCGGCGGCGCGGGGAAGCCGGCGGGGCCCAGGAGGCGCAGGTCGAGGTGTTCCTGGTAGGAGCGGTTGAACACGTTGTCGATGCCTGCCACCAGTTTCATGTTCTTCGACCAGTTGTAATAGCCGCGCACGTAGGTGGTGGCGAATCCCGGGGTGCGTTCTTCGACCACTTGCGGCGTGTTGATAATGATGATTTCGCCCAGGCGGTTCTGCGTCGTCACCATGCGCTCGCCCGCTTCGAATTGCCACTTCTGTTGCTTGGATGAATCGTGCCAGCGGAAGCCGACGGTGCCTTCCAGCGGCGGAATCGAGGGGAGCGGCGCGTGAATGTTCTGGTCGGTCCCTTGCACGTATTTCATCTTGGCAAACGGCGTGAACATGGTGGACCAATCCCAATCGGCCGAGGCTTCGAAGCCCGTGAGCGTCGCCAGCGGCGTGTTGATGTAGCGCACCAGCCGGGCATCGAAGAAATTGACCACCTGGTCTCCCTCGAAGGTGTCGTAGTCGACAATCCAGGCGTAAAAGCCGGTGAGCGAGCCGCGGAAATTATCGTACTCGCACGACAAGCCCAGATCGCCTTGGAAATCGCGCTCGGGGGCCAATTGGTCGTTGCCGATCACGCGCGTGAAGCCGCTTTGCAACAGGCCCAAGAACATTCCGTCGGCATAGCGCTCGGTGAGCGACGGCGGAATCTGTGCATAGCCATAACCGACGTTGAGAGTCCAATCGGTATTGAGCTTGAATTTGTTCGTAAGGTAATACGAATACAAAATGTCGTTCTGATTCAGGGCATCGACATCTAAATTCGTGTCCGCGCGCACCTGGCTGAAATCGACATTGGTGTTCACCCAATCGACGCGACCACCCAGCGCCACATCCCAGCCGTCCATCATGGGGAAGCCGTATTCGGCGAACACGCCTTCATCCTGCATCGAGGCGAACGGCAAGTTGGTGGTGAATTTGCCCAGCGACAGTGGCGGAATGACATTTTCCACGTCGAAATCTTCCCTTAAGCCATTTTGCTGGAAGTGGAAGTCGGCCCCCATGCGCAAGTACGTATCGTTCTCGTCGCCGAACAGAAACACTGCCCGAGAGCCGGCCGAGGTGTTGTCGCCCAGCGTGTTGCCGAACACGGTGTTCACGCCGCCAATTTCCTGGTCGAGCGAATACTCAACGCGCTGAATGACCGGGAAATTTGGATCGCGCTTGCTGTCGGTGATTGAGCCGGTGAAATTCGTGCGGTTCCACCAGCCTTCGAGCACGGCCTTGGTCCAGGGCGAAGCCGGATCGGTATCGACCGCCCGCAGCGTGGTGCCCATGGTTTCCAGCGTATTCACGTCGAAAAATTGCGCCGCGTAATTGGTGAGCCCTTGATCGAGCCGCAAAAAGCTCCATTCCACGTTTTGATATTTGCTGAGGCTGAATCCGTATTGCGCCCAGACGTCGCCGCTATCATAGCTGGAGGGAATCGAAAGCCCATTGCCGGCAGTGTAATCGTCGCCGGTGCGGTGGCCGTAGCTAATGCGGTAGCCGTAGTCGTCGCTTCCGCCTTCGGCCGTGAGGCGGCCATAAAGTTGGCCGCCGTTGGTGCGAATATTGCCGTTGGCGCGGTAATCGCTGCCCGGGCCGTCGTCGTAGCGCGGCGTGTCGCTCATTTCGATGTCGATGAAACTCAAGCCGGGGCCGTATTGAACTCCGTAGGGGCCCGGAATGACAACCACATTTTGCACCATGCCGGGATCAACTTTGCTAAGCATCGAATCGAGGTCTTCGCGCACCGGGAACCAGTAAGCGCCGTTGGCTTGCGAATAGATTTCATTGAATTCATAGCCGCGAATGTTCGGGGCTAAGGCGACGGGCGAACGCCGCGTGGTGTTCACGCTTTGCACGCTGTTGGCCGATTGCAGCAGGCCGCCCAAATCGGTCGGGGCGATCGATTGCGCTTGAGCTTGGCCGACCCCTTGCACTGGGCTGCCGCCAACGGCTGCGGCCAGTTCGGCGATCGACGTGCCGGCCGAGCGGGCTAAGAGCAGCGCCAGGGAGCGTGGGCTCGGTAGGCGTGATGTTCTGCGGCTGCACGGGCTGCAACGGCTGCAACGGAGCGAGGGGTTGCTGATAAGCCGCGCGAAATACGCCATGATCGATGACGATGGTATCGCCGAAATGATAAACGCTATCGGCAAACGATTGTTCTTCAGAGGTGGGGGCCGCTCTGCCACTAGAAACGGCGCTGGGCAATAGCAGCGCGGCCGGCGGCGGGGGCAAATCGTCGAAAGGTGTGGGCTCGGCGGCGGACGAAGTTGCCAATTGATCGTCGGGGGGCGCGGATGCGTCTGCGGGCGATGTTGTGCTTGGCGGGGGTGAAGAATTGACTTGCGCGGGTGACGTCTGCGGCGCTGTCTCAGCGGCGGTGGCTAACTCTATCGCAAATTTTAACGACGGCGAATCGCCCGTGGCGAATGGATTGTATTCGATGGGTGTGCCGATGGGTTGTTGCCAGGCGGGAGCATCATTGCGCTGGACTGCGCGCACAACTGGTACGGCGGGGGCTGGCCGTGCTGGCGGAGTATTCGTGTCAGCCGTTGGCGATGCTGCTGGAGCAGGCGCGAAGGCGTCGGGCTGTTGATCTTGGCGCGGCAAGTCGATCTGCGGCGGTTGGCTCGTGGGCAATAAGCGCGCATTGGCGGCGTGTGCCGTGGCGGAAGTGCCTAGGCAGACGGTGAGAATCGCAAGAATGCCCGCGGGTTTCCGCCAGTGCATCAATAAGGCCGAAATAGGGTTCTAACTGTGCTTGCGGCCGCATGAAGCGCATATTCGCGCACATTGGCACAGCCGCTATTAACGTTAGAGTCGGCCTACTCGGCAAAAGAGCTACACTACGTCCACTACAGGCGTTGCAGCCGCTACAACCGTTAGAGTTTGACAACGATTGGTGCGTAGATGGCGAGCGCTGAGTGCTAGCAGTCGAGGCATTTCGCTTCTGGGCTGGCAACTAGCAGTTAGAAATGAGCAATGAGCAGCTAGCATTCGGTCGCGCGGGCGCCGGCGGTTTTTCTCCCGCGACCTATCGCTTACTGCTTACTGCCTGCTGCTTACCGCCGATCAGGGCACATCGCGAAATTCAACCACTGTGTGCGTGATCAGCGCACCGTTCTCTTGGGCTGTTGCGCTTTCCACAGTGCGCAGCACTTTGAGCACGTCGAGCACGGTATGCACCTGGTCGAGCACGAATTTGGTGGAGGGATCTTCCGCCTCGCCGCCTTGCAACTTCGGCCGCGACTGTTCGTCGGTGAGGAACATGCCCATGCCACCGGCTTCGGCGCCTTCTTGGGCCATGTGCTTGACGACCAGATCGACCCAGGGGGTGGCGGCCTCGACAGTGCTGGCCCAATCGAAATAAAGCGCTTCAGCCAGCGGCTTGTTGCGATCGGCCAAAGGGCCGTCGGCCGATACGTTGAGGGTCGAATCGGCCAACAACTGAGTCGTGTGCGTTGGCATGAGCGAAACGGCCGCCACTTTGGCGGCCAAGCCGGCATTGGGCGCCAACTGCGAATCGATGCCTAAATCGGACGGCAGATTGTAGATGTAGAGTGTGCCCGATTTGGCATCCTTCACTTCCGGACGCGGAATGGTGAAATCGGCCGGCAGTGCATCGGGATCTACCTCTTTGATCTTCCGCACAATTTCGTCGGCCACGTTTTGATATTCGCTAAAGCCCTTCTTCACCAGTTCGGCATCGCTCACTCCCAGCACAATCGCCGGCTCGAGCATCGGCAGCGAGTGGCCGTTTTGCGGCATTTCGTGGAACCATTGTTTGCTGGTAGCTTTGGCATCGAGCACGAAAGCAGCCTGGCCATCGGCAAAGCCGGGAATGATCATTTGGCTAGTGGCTACGTCGAGGCGATCCATGAGGGGCGCGAGCGCTTCTTTGAACTTGTCATATTTCTGACGCTCTTCGTCGGAAAATTGCGGCACGGCGAAATCTTCGAAATAGCCGAAACCTTTTTTCACCCATTTGCGGAACAGATCGTACTGCTCGGGCGAGTATTTCGAACGCGATACATAGGCCAGCAGCGGACTGGCGCCGACGTGGTTCAATAGCCCCAGCGGTTTGGAACCATCGAATTCGACATTCTGCGACCAATCGTAGCGGTACGATTCTACGCCGCGGTCAACCAACATCGAGATCGACACATTGGCCCCGGGAACCGGCAGCAGGCCTTTGAGGTCGGCCGCCAGGCTCTCGGCATCTTTCACGATGCGCTCGTTGAGCTGGGGCGGGATTTCGCTGATTTGCGAAATCGTTTGCCGCACGGTATCGACCATTCCTTCCATTTGTTTTTCCGGCGAGCCGATCACCTGCATGAAGGCCTTGCTGCAATAGCTGACGCCAGTAAGCCGCGCGGCGGCGAACTTTTCAACGGGCTTTAGCTCGGGCAAATCGGCCAGGAGTTTACCGGTGCCGATGGCCGCCAAGTGTTCTTGAGTGGCTCCGACCGAGAGGATTAAGTAATTTTCGCGCACGCCCAGCGAAACGACGAGGGTTAGGCCCTTGAGCTTGGCTTTGAGCGCATCGAACTGGCCGGGCTTTTCGACGATTTGGTCCCAGGGGATTTCGTCCCAGGGTAACATGCTGCCATCGAGCTTGAGCGTGAGATAGTCGACGCCCCCAACCGTCGCATGCTCGAAGTGAAACGGCAGATTATTTTCTTGGAGCACTGGCTGCAGTTCTTTTTCCAGCCGCGCGAGCTGATCTTTCGCGCGGGCGGCGTCGGTCAGCTTGAAGCCGAGCACGAGGTTTGGCGCGGCCAGCCGATTTTGCTGGGCATCGAGCGATTTGAGCACCACGCGCGCGGTAGTCATTTCCGGGTTGCCGGCATTGTCGCTCGATGTGCCTTCCAGGGTGGAGTGGAAGCGAGCATCGTTAATGGTGCGCTGCACAACGTCGAAAAAGTCGACCGCTTTTTTGTCGCCGTAAACGACAATTTCGTGCGAGACGGCATCCGCGACGAGATCGAGCAGCTGCTGATTTTCCGGCTCGGCGAAGAACTGCTGCACGTCTTGCCAGGGGCTGCCGGGCTGATTGAGGCCCATTTGAACAAAGCCCCAGGCCATTTGCACCGCCGGCAGGTTCGTGAGCTTCTGCCAGGCATTGCTGTTGACGATGATGTCGAACTGTTCGCGCAAGCGCAGCGAGGAAGAGCAGAACTCGGCGGTGGCGGGCACCCAATCGAGCGCATTGTCGTATTTGGGGGCGGCGCTCAACGGCGCACACCAGACGATCAGGGAAAGAATTAAAGCCCCCGATGCTCGGAGCAGGAAACGATCTGATTTAAAAACTTGGCGAATCATAAAAAGCGCCCTTTGCGAGAGGTTCGATTTCGATTTGTGCAGAAAAATAGCGCGATGCAGTCGATACAAATCCGCCTACTAGAACCAGTTAAAAAACGTGCCTCAGCAAAGGGGACAGTCCCATTTTGCTCGGCAGCACTCGCAAAATTGGGACAGTCCCCGGCAGTTTTGAAACTGCTTCTAGGAAACGCCTGACATTTTAGGCCATGAACAACCTGCGGAGCAACCGGCTGGATTAGCACACGATGTGACAGCACAGACTCGTCGTTTTTCCGGCTGTGGCCGAGATAATTGACGCAATTGCGCGAATTCGTAACGATAAGCGCGTCGTGCGGCTGAGAATTTTCGGTAAATGTACTGTGCGGCTTTGAAAACGGCCGATCCCGACATCACCCCGGTTCGAAGTGCCCGCCATGAAGCTCGTTCTACTTGGCACAGCCGGCTACCATCCGACCGAGCGCCGCCAAACGGCTTGCTTGATGCTGCCGGAGGTGGGCGTGGTGCTCGATGCCGGCAGCGGGCTGTTTCGCTCGGTCCCATTTATTCAGACGCCGACGCTCGACATCTTTCTCACGCACGCGCATTTAGATCACATTGTAGGGTTGACGTATCTCTTGGATATTTGCCAAAGGAAACGTTTCGAGCGCCTAACGGTGCATGGCAAGGCGGAAAAATTGGCTGCGATCGAAGAGCATCTATTTTCGCAGCATATCTTTCCGGTGAAAATTCCGGCCGAGATGCGGCCACTGGTGCAAAGCTGCGCACTCGCTGGTGGCGGAACGCTTAAACATTTTTCGCTGGTGCATCCCGGCGGGTCGTTAGGCTTTCGGCTCGACTGGCCGGGGCACTCGCTGGCCTACGTGACCGACACTTCCAGCCCCGTGGCGAACGCCTCATACATTGAACATATTCGCGGCGTCGATTTGCTCGTGCATGAATGCTACTTTCCCGACGGGATGGAAGAGCGCGCCTGCGCCACCGGACACTGCTGTGCCAGCCAAGTCGCGCAGGTTCGCGCTCGGCTGGCGCGAAGCGGCTGTTGTTGGTTCACACTAACCCGGCCGACGAGCGCGATGATCCGATTGGACTCGCGACGATTCGCGCGGTTTTTCCCAACGCGGAATTGGCGTGCGACGGAATGGAGGCGGAGTTCTGACGGTCTCTTAGCGCGGAGCCGCCTAGGAACGCCTGGAAGACATTTATTAGGAAGCCAAGAAATGAGGGGGCCAAGAACGGCCACGCGGCAGGAGTCGACTTCATGCCGGCTTTGCTTAAATAATCGGTTTTGTTCAGAAAATCCGATTCCTGTATAAATATTCGCGCGGCGATTAGCTTGGCCGCTCTGAGTCGGGCGGATTGACGCGGCGCTGGTAATCTTGTGGCCGCGCAGTAATCTTTGCCACCCAAATTCCAATGCCAGCGCCGATTCCGGCGAAGATGCCTCCAATCACCCCACCTCCAACCGGCAGTCTGAAAGCAAATTCAGCAATCGACTGTGCTATACACGCAATCGAGGCTCCGGCGAAGCTATAGACATATAACCGATTCTTGGCGACCGCCCAGCCGCGAGTGGGCGCATCGCAAAAAGGGCATTTCTTGTCCAGGAATGAAATCTCATTCCAGCAGTTCGTGCAGTGGACAACGGGTCTTGCCATTGCTTTGCCTAAAAACTCCGAGTTGCCCAAAAACTAAGAAGTCTGCCCATACAGTCTCGCGGCGCGGCTACAGGACAATTCAATCTTTCAGGAATGAAGGGAGCCAAAGGTATAGCGCCATTCCCACGGATTGTCCGATCGCAAATATCACGATTGCGCCCGTGGTTAATCGCCTCCGACCGATTGCATAAGCAAGAAAAATCAGTGGTAACCAAAACGGAGTCATAGCAACGACTAATATCAAGTGAATCAGATCGAAGCGTAGATAAACCGTTACCCATCCCGCCAAAGCAATCGCGATTGCAGCGACAAACAGTAGAAGCGACCTAAGACTGAATTGCACCATGCCCGCATTGTATCCGATGGGCGGGGCAATTGTGGGGAAGAACCCAATCAATCGAGCCAGTCTTCGTCGCCCAGCCGCTGGGGCACGTATTGCTCGGTGACGTAGCTAATATCTTTGGAAATGAGCGACTCTACTTCGAGCTTGAAGCCGTTGGCCAGCATCCGCTCAATTTCCTTTTGCCAATTCTTCTTCGTTGCAAACCAAGGGTAGTTGGCAATTTGCTTGGCGCGTTTGATATCTGATTCGTTCAACGAGATTTTCACGCTATCGGACAGCTCGCAGCGCTCGAAATCAATGCTCCGTAGTCCAAGAAAGCGGGCATCGGGAATTGCCATGCGTTTGCTTTCATACGCCAGGTTGATCGAGCCTTGCTTGATGACGCTGTAGATGTAGTATCCCCAGGGGTCGTTATCGAGCAAGCAATAAATGGGCAGTTTCAACTCGTTGTGCAGGCGGTGCAGCAAGCGCCGCACGCCGCGCGGCGGCTGGCCGCCGCCGTGGGTCAGAATGCATTTGTGCTGTTTCCAGAATTTATCTTCGTTGAAGCGCCGCCAGACCGTGTCTTTTTCGACGTGCAGAATGAATTTCGCGTCGCACTTTTTGAATTCGATAACTTCCGGCTCGACGATCGATGGAATGCTATAACCGCCCGAACCCATCCGCGAACAATCGATAACGTCGCCGGAATCGTTGACGACAATGTTTCCAACCATCGTGCCGCGGTTGGAGGCAAACACGTGCAGTTCTTCGCGCAAGCTGATTCGAGCGTGACCTCCAAATCTTCGATAATCGGGTCGCACTCTTCCTGAGTGTCGAAGGTATTTTCGTTCGTGCCGTCGATGGTGTGCTTGGCAGATAGAAAATTTGCCGAATGCTGGTGGTCTTTCCCGCGTCCAATCAGCGTTTTGCACTTGCTGGCCACCAGCATCGTTTGCATGTAGCTTTTGGCCTGCGACAGATTGAACAATTGCCGGCGGTTGGTGGCCTTGCCCATTTCGATGAATCGCTTCATGCGATTGTATTTGACGTTCGACAGGTTGCGGGCCGGAATATCGAGAAAGGGGTCGCGCCGTTTTTCCGCGGCGGAGACCACTTCGTTGGCCAAATCTTTCAAGACGCCCAGCGTCTTCTTGTCGCGCGGCGTGAGCTTGGCCGCAGTCGCGGCTCCGTTAGAATTTCCGGTCTTTCTCGATCGTTTCGCCATTTCTAGGAGGTCAGGGTTGGGGTTCAGGGTTCAGGACGCAAGCAACCTGGAGCACCGCTTGGATCATTTGGCGACTTCGATGTCGCTTGCTTTTGTGTTTGCTCGGCCGCAGCTGGGGCGGCGCATGCATTTTATCGTGCAGCGGATCGATAATCAGCACGCCGCCGCCGTAATCTTCCGCCTCCGGGTCTTCGATCGGTTTGCCGCTTCGTCGAGCACGGTGTCGGCTTCGGCGGTTTTCTTTTTGGCGACCAGCAGCAACTTGTCGTACAGATTCTTGGCATTGGTGCGATTGATTTCGCTCACCGCCGTGGCCACTTCGCCCAGATAGCGCAGGAAAATATTGCGGCGTTCCCCTTCTTGCTTCACTTTAATGCGGCGGCGCAGGTACATGCCCAACTTGCGCCCCACGGCCTGCAGCGCCAGGCGAATTTCTTTTTGAATTTCCGGATAGCCGGCGATCGCTTCTTTCGATTCGCTGGTGAACGGCACCCAGACGCTGGCCATGTGAACCATGATCGTGACCGGCCCGCTGGGAAGCGAATTGCGCGATTGTTGCAAGCCATACGAACGCCAATTGGTGCTCATAATGGTTTGCGTGATCGCGCAGCCGGCGTGCTGAAATTGCAGCGGCACCCGGTTGGCATAGCGCAAGACGGTCATCGTTTGGCCGTCTTCCAGATTCACGCTGTGCATGGCGGCGTGCAGCGCGGCGATTTCGTCTTTCTTGAGCCGGCCGGGCGATTGCCGCGTGCCCAGCTTCGATTCTTCCAGAATCTTGTCGGCCGCCTCGCTTCCCAAGCCGGCGAACGTGCTCATCAAAAACTGCCGCAGCGTGCGGGCATCGCTTTGCGAGAGCAATTCGGAGAGCACGTCGAGCGAGACCCGCTGGGCGATCGGCGCGCCGCCGTAGGCCATGCGCCGCTTCGATCAAAAACGGATTGCCGCGATACACCGACGGCGGCCGCGTGGCGGCGGCGTAAAACTCGCCGGGCACCACCTGGTGCAATCCCTTGAGCAGCAGATCTTCGCCGATCGGCGAAATGCAATCGGTCGATGGCGAGGAGATTTTCGTTTGCTGAATCGCCTGATAAAGCTGATCGGCTTCGTGCCGGCCGATGCGCGTGACGTTGGCGCGCGTGCTGAGCTTGGCCGTTTCGCAAATCTTTCGCGCCACGCCGGGGCTGACGCGGGAAAAGTTTTGCGTCAGGAATTGCGAGATCGTGCAGCCGTGCACGTCTTTCATCATCGTGATCAGCCGGCCCAACTCGACGCCGTACGGGTGCGGCTTGATTTCTTTCGGCTCCGGCGGCAGGTGATGCGTCGAGCGATCGAATATCCGCTCATTATTTTCCGGGTCTTTGTAGTGCAATCGCAAATGCGGATTGGCGATGGCCGTTTGCTCCAGATATTCTTCCACGCTGCCGCGGCCGCGTTTGTAGGCGCCTTCCAGTTCGATCGTCACGCGCGTGCCGTGCACGACTTCCTTGTCGCCGTCGTGAACGGCGACCCATTCGATGCCGTGCTTGGCGATGTAGCGCTTCCCTTTGTCGCCCGGCGGAATATCGACCCCTTCGCCGTGGCCGTTGAGAATTTCGGGCTTGTTGTTTTTGGTGTTGATTTGAATTTCGTAATAATGGGCCGGCGATTTTTTGGAAATCTTCGAAATGATCTTCACCGGCTTGCCGGTCGTGAGCACGCCGTACATGCCGGCGGCGCTAATGCCGATGCCCTGCTGACCGCGGCTCATCCGCAAGCGATGAAACTTCGAGCCGTACAGCAGCTTGCCGAAGATGAGCGGAATTTGTTTTTTCACGATGCCCGGGCCGTTGTCTTGCACGCCGATTTTGTAGCGGTTGGCTGCCGGTCTCTTCGATGTGAACCCACAGCTCGGGCAGAATGCCTGCTTCCTCGCAGGCGTCGAGCGAATTATCGACGGCCTCTTTCACCGCGGTGAGCAGCGCTTTGCGCGGATTGTCGAAGCCCAGCAGATGGCGGTTCTTGGCGAAGAACTCGCTGACCGAAATATCGCGCTGGGCGGCGGCCATCGATTGGGCAGTGGCGCGATTGCGGCGCGGATGCGCATGCTCGACAACCGCTTCGGGAGGCACATCGTTTTCCAGCACGGCCGCAGGCGCGGAAGCGAGCGCGGCCGCGACGCCATTTTCGGCCTGGCCATTGCTTTCGACGTCGCCAGCAGCGGCCTTGGCGCCGCGAGAATTCTTGCGCTGCGGCGCTTTGACCTCCTTCGATTTTTTCTTCGCTCGGGCAGACGATTTCGCCGGGGCACGACTCAAGACATCATCTCCTATGTTTCTCTGGCGCACGTTCGGGAATGCTTCAGCAGTTTCAGCGGATTCACACGATTGTCATATGCTCACGCTCCGCGAGAGCATGCCACCCACTGCCGTTGTTGACGTAAACCTAACCCCCGCTTGGCAATGCGGCGCTGTGGTGGGGCAATTTAGTCAAATTATAACGGCGCACAGCCTGCTAATATAGCCGAATTTTCGTTAGCGGCCGCACGCCGGGAGAATTTGGAAAACACGGCAAACAAAGATTCACCCGCACGCCCGGCACAAGCCGAAATTAAATAGCGAAGGCCGCTGGGCAATATATCCCCGCCCACGCCGAACCTACCGAAAAAGTCCTACCTGAGTTTCTCATCTTCCTGCTCGCCCGTTCAAAGTTAGTTCGCGCAACTTCGCCTTGGCATGCGTTTGCCCGTGACAGGCAGCGTGAAGATGATTTCGCTTTGACCGCTGGAATGCTTTTCTAGGAGGAGTTGAACCATGTCTCGTCTCGTTACGCTGCGCGCATTGCGCTTCGCCTTGATTGGCGCGGCCGCGTTTGTCGGCTCGGCGCTCGTGGGGGTCAAACATGCCCACGCGCAAGATTATTGCGGACCGTATTCGCGTCCCGATCTTTTTTACAACTACTATGTGCCGCCGGTGGGCTGCACCACTTGCGGCTCGCAAGGCGCTCGGCGCCGGATTATACATTTCGCCGCGGCGCACCACGCCGCTGGTCGGGCACACTTACATTACGTATCAACCGCTCATGCCGCATGAGTTTTTGTATTACCACCATCGCTCGTATTACCGCGACAACGGCCCTTACGCGGGCGTAACGCGCACGTATGTGTGGTGGTATTGAGAAGGGGCGAGGGACGAGAGGCGAGGGACTAGTGACTGGCGGCAGCTCGCTATGGCGTGCTACCGATATGTGGCCCCGGCCGGCTCCTTCACCCGCTTGCGGCAAGGCAAATTTATTACGAGCTGTTTCAAATCCGCCGGGGACTGTCGCGATTTTGCGCAGTCCGCGGAGCAAAGGGGGCTGTCCCCTTTGCTGAGGCGGATTTTGAAACAGCCTGATTAGGAGGTTCCCATGCAACGAATCTTCGTCGGCGCGGCGATCGCGCTAGCGGCCACGGCGCTCACACTTGGTGCTCGGGCTGAATTGCCGCAAGAATATGCCTACCGGCAAGCCAGAGTGCTCCCGTGGCACAACGGCTTTTACGACCCGTACTGGGGCGAACCGTATGCATTGGTTGTGCCCCCGACTGCGGAATTTCAAGCCAATTACGGCTGGGGCGTCGGCGGCACGCGTGTGTCCCCCATTTACCACCAGTTCGCGGCCCTACCCGGGCTATGGCGTTGGCTACGGCGGATTTTTGCCGACGCCCACGCAGCCCAGCGACACGCAACAGTTCGGCGTGTATTACATTC
>CAWGBP010000052.1:0-66694 GCA_963820835.1 Pirellulales bacterium
ATAGTTGACGTTGCTAAAGCTACCGAAATCAGGCAACAAGCTGGTCCAGGCGTCGATAATACGCATGAACACTTTGTCGATAAAGTAAACAACTTCGATGCCCAGGCTCTCGTCATAGGGCACGGTAATGGTCTTTTGCGTCACGAGGCGAATGAACGCCTCGACCGGACCGCCGCCCGGCATCAGCTTGCGATTGTTTTCAATCACTCCCTGAAACAAATCGCTCACGAATCCGGCGAAGTAGCCCATGATCATGCAACCCAACGTGGCCAGCATCGCAACCGACCCACTTAAGAACGTGCTGAACATGACACCGATGGCGATGACCAGCACCATTTGGAACCAAATGCCGAGGTAGCCCTTCAGAAAGTTGAGAATAAATGGAGCGTCGCCGGGGCGAATGTATAAATCGGCCGGGGCCATACCGAGGTATTGTGCGGGATCGGGGCACTGCAGAATGACTTCCAATCGGCCGTTGTTCACCAAATCTTTGAACAGATCGATTTTCGGATCGCCCGGCGCGGCCCCCTTCTTGTCCAACTGTCGATTGATGAAGCGACTGTCGAGTGTGGCGTCTTTGATCGAAAAAATAATCGGGGCGCTTTCGAGCTTCGTCTCGGGGTTCGCAACACCAAGTTGCCTTGAATAAGCTGTTTAATGTTGCCTTTGTAAGTGCGGAAAACGCGAATGGTCATTTCCAACGGCAGCCCTGCGCTTTTCTGGCGGCACATCGGGAAAGAAGCGCGTCTTCATCGATGTTGTCGAAGGTCCAAATGGCGTGCGCCAGCGAGCCGCCCTCAACGAATTCGCGATAATCGGATTCTTTGCCAACATTAATGCCGCCAAGCTTCCCGCGACCCTGGCGCGCGCCCTTTTGGCTCGGCTGCCCGTCGCGGTCCAAAAATCGCAAATCCCCATAAATTGGCACACGGGCCACGAACATTTCTTCCGGCGGTCCGACGATGAAATGCTTCTTGCCGTCGGCGTCGGTCTTCATAGTAATTTCGTGGCGGTGGCCATATTTGAAATCGGTCTCGAGCGAACCGTCGGGATTCAAAATCACATCGTGAATGTGGTTTTGGCCAACTTTTGTGACCCCAATTTTTCCCGCTTTCCCGGCGGCCAGCGCCTGCAGGTTGATATCCTCCAAGCGAATTTCATGCGTGTGATCGAGTGACCGCACGACGAACACATAGCTGCAAACGGCCATAACGGCCAAAAGGGCGGTGCCGATGATCGTGAAGCCCAGAATGCGCCCAGTACAATTTCGCCCGAACGAACCGGCTTGGTAACGACCGTGTGGATGGTGCGGTTTTTAATATCGTTGGGTAGACTGAACGCGCTGATAAACAGAGCCAAGAGTACGATGAGATACGTGGTCCACGACAAGACAAAGGTAACGTACAACGGGCCGGGCGCCGGCGTTTGCGGATCGAGGAACCAGCCGGCAAACATCAAAATGACGCCAAAGGCCACGAGCGCCACCCGCACGCGTCGGCGCATGGCTTCTTGAATCGCCAAGCGAGCAAGCGCCCAAATGCGGCGCGGCGAAATCTGCACCAAATCAATGACCGAGCCTACCACCGTGCGGTAGAGCAAATCGCCCGCCGGCAATGGCCCATAACGAAATGCTGCAATGAAAAAGCTGATGACCGCCGCGGCTAGAATGACGAAGAATGCTGATTCCCCAAAATGGCGCAGCGCCGTTGGAAACCAAACAGAATACGGTTGAACGGCTTGCTCAAGAATCATGCGATCTTCGGTCTTTGGTGATCTGGTGTTGGAGTATCAAGTGGTCTGGTTTTAGCGATACATTCGCGACCAGGTACCTAGACACCAAGGCACCCAGAAACAATTCGTCTCAGTTCTCTACATTCGCTCTGCGGCCGGGACGCGCTTCACTGTCGCGCACGATCGACAGGAACAGTTCTTCCAGCGTCGTCGTGGGATTTTCGATGCTCTGAATCTGTCCATGGTGGCGTTCAATCGCCGCACGAATTTCTGCTTGGCATTGGTCGCTAAGGCCGCTCGCGACGAATTTGCGTTACATCGCGAATTTTCAGCAGACTATCGACGCGCCCCAGTTCCTTCAGCTCTCCTTCGTGGAGAATGGCAATGCGGTCGCATACATCCTGCACGTCGGCCAACAAGTGGCTGCACATCAAAATCGTTCTTCCCTCGGCCTTGAGCTTCAAAATCAAATCTTTCATTTCCCGCGTGCCAATTGGGTCCAGGCCGCTCGTGGGCTCGTCGAGCAGAATTAGCTCGGGATTGTTGATAAGCGCTTGGGCCAACCCTAGGCGGCGAGCCATGCCCTTGGAATACTCGCGCATCTGACGCCGGCGAGCGCGGCTGAGGCCAACCATGTCGATCAGTGCTTCGGCCCGCTGCTTGCGCACGGCCGGCGGCATGTCGAACAACCGGCCATAGAAATCGAGCGTCTCTTCAGCATTGAGGAACTTGTAGAGATACGTTTCTTCCGGAAGGTAACCGATGCGCTCGTTCTTTTTTACTTCCGTGGCATCTTTGCCCAAAACGATGGCGCGGCCAGTGGTCGGGAACAATAGCCCCAGCAGCAATTTGATGGTTGTCGATTTCCCGGACCCATTAGGGCCCAGCAAACCAAAGATCTCGCCGCGGTAGATCGTCAAATAGAGCGCCTTAAGCGCCGCACCTTTTGGCGACCCCAAAAATCGCGATAGGTTTTTGAAAGATTACGCGTTTCAATAACCGGCTCGTCGCTAGCGGGAGTTGTCGGTTTTGGGTATGCAACAGGGGCCGCTTCAATCGACATAGTGGAGTCCTTCAGTGTGTATTTCGACCGTGCTTGGCTCTTTGGGCGTGATTGGTTGGCCCCAGCGCCGCCAAATGCGGCAACAGCCGATAGCGCTAGCGAGACAGGAAAAAACCCGGTTCTTTTTACGCCCGGCGCTTTCTAACGGTTCGACATGTCTGCCCCTAACCCGTGTCGAATATGCACTATACGATGCGGCGCGGCGGCTTTTCAAGAAAGCAAATCGGCCGCAGGGCGGCGGTATGAATTCAATTTCGGGAAACTGGTTGCGGGATTGGGGGAATTTGCTGATTTTCAGAGGCCAATCACAGTTTTCAACACGCGATCTTGGACCTTGAGGCCGTTTTCGCTTTCCAGCTCTGTCAAATTGTAAAATTGCACCTGTATGACAGTGCTTGCGAAGGCTCGGGGGATGGCGCTGCGGTGAACCCCGATCTATTCGCTCGATATGTAAGTCGTTAGACGCCAAAGGTTTCGGAATTGGTCGGCGGCTTCTGTCGCCAATCACTGGGTTCCCTTGGCATAGGGCATGCACTTCTACCCACTGCGCCCAACAACAGTGCATGTCGGCGAACCATTCAATTGGCTGGAATAACGATATTTATCGAGGGGTGATTCCATGGATCGGAGTCGAACTTTCTTGTGGATGAAGGATTTGGTTGAACATTTGCGAAAATGTGCCGATGGCTGGCACACTTCTGTCGGCAAGCAAGGTGAGGCGATTTGGGCCGACGCGCTGCGACGCGATTTGGATGAACTCCAAAAACTCTATCTTTCGCTGCGCATAAGCGGTGACCGATCGTAAATCCGGTCCCTTCGAAGCAGCACTTCCGCCAGCACGGTGCTACGCGACACTTACCGGTGCCGGCGATACACTGAAGCGAATTCCATCGACTTCGAGTGCTATCGCAACGCGCAATGCGCGCGATCATGACGAACTCCGACATCTCAAACAGCCGTGCCTCCGCGATCCAATTTCTGCTGGGGCGCATCGACTACGAACGCGCGCTGGCGATTCCCTACGACCAGCGGGAATTCCACCTCGACCGCATGCGCGAGCTGGTAGCAGGCCTGGGCAATCCGCATGATCGGCTCAAGATCGTTCACATCGCCGGCACTAAGGGCAAAGGTTCGACCGCAGCAATGATCGCTTCGGTTCTTTCATCAGCGGGCTATCGCACCGGCTTATACACCTCTCCCCATTTGGACCGACTTGAAGAGCGCTTTGTCGTCGATGGTTTGCCGTGCTCCGGCGACGAGTTAGCTGAATTGGTCGAGCGCGTGCGGCCCGTCGTTGAAGATATGGACAAACAGTATACGCGCCACGAGCCTCCTGAGCTTGGGCCAACCTATTTCGAGATCACCACCGCCATGGCGTTTTTGTATTTCCTTGTGCGCCAGGTTGATTTCGCAGTGATCGAAGTCGGAATGGGGGGCCGCTTGGACAGCACCAATGTTTGCCGGCCACTGGTTAGCGCGATTACGAGTATCAGTTTCGACCATACAAACCAACTGGGGGACACACTTGCGCAAATCGCCCGCGAGAAGGCTGGCATCATCAAGCCGGGCGTGCCGGTGGTGAGCGGAGTGGCCGAGAATGAGCCGCGGTCGGTGATTGCCGATGTGGCAAATCGCAACGGCGCGAAGTTGGTGCAAATTGGCGTCGATTTTGAATATCAGTATTCCGCGCCTATTCGTTTTCAAGACTCGAACAGCGGCCGCGGCTTAACTAGTTTTCAATCTCGACGCGCCGGCGCAATCGAAGATATCAGAGATCTCGATATCGGTTTACTCGGCCGGCATCAAGCAGCCAATGCCGCTGTGGCGCTGGCGGCCCTTTCCGAGTTGCGGGCTTTGGGCTGGAGTATTCCGGAAATAGCGATTCGTCGGGGCCTCGCGCAGGTTCATCTGCCGGCGCGAGTCGAAATTATGTCCCAGCGGCCGACCGTCGTCATCGACGCGGCCCACAACGTGGCTTCGATTCGTTCGCTATTAGACACGTTGGCTGAGCAGTTTCCACGGGGGCCGCGAATATTAATCTTCGGTACGACGCGAGATAAAGATATGCGGGGAATGCTTGAACTGCTACTGCCACAGTTTGAGACGGTAATCTTTACGCGGTATTCGAAAAACCCGCGCGCGGCTGACATTGTTACGCTGGAAAGAATCGCCGCTGATATTGGCGGCACAAAGCGTATCGTTCGATCAAATTCTGAAGACGCGTGGGCGCTGGCCAGCGAACTGACAACCTCCAAACATCTAATTTGCGTGACCGGCTCGTTCTTTTTGGCAGCGGAGATTCGCCGCGAATTACGACGAAGGCAGCACAGCCAGTCGGCAACGGAGTTACCGAGTATCGGCTGACACCGTGCCACCGCCCGTCAGCTCCGATTTCAAAAAATCAACAGCCTTGGCCAATGGCGGATCGTGGTCTACGTCTAGACCGGCGGCGGCCTCAGCGCCCTTTTTCGACTGCGGCCGCAAAATATCGCGGTCTTGCCGCCAGTCGCGCCAGCGTCGCCAATCGTCGTCGGTCATCTTCACCTGTTCTTTAGCGTCGGGTAAAACTCCCCATTCCTTGCTGTCGTCGTCGCCAGGGCGCTTGTGAATGTTATGGCCATTAGGCCGCAGATAGGCGGCAGTGGTGAGCTTCAGCTCGCCATGCTTGTCGCCCAGCGGAATGATCGTTTGCACGGTTCCCTTGCCCCAAGTGCGCTGGCCGACAATTGTGGCCCGGTGCTGATCTTGCAGGCAGGCGGCAACAATTTCCGCCGCACTGGCGGAATAGCCGTTCACCAGCACCACCAGGGGAAAATCGAGGAATTTCGGCCCGGCGGTCGATTCGTAAATGAGCTTGCTGTTTGGCTCTCGCCCCTCGACCGAGACAATTTCTTCACCCGGCGGAAGCAACAGACCGCACACACCGATCGCCGCGGGCACCAAGCCTCCCGGGTTATCGCGCAAATCGAGAATCAGTCCTTCCAAATGATTGGCTTTTAGTTGTTCGAGCGCGGCTTGAAACTCTTCGACTGTATGCTCGCCGAATTCGACGATCCGCACGTAACCGATGTTTGGATTTCGCGAAAGCAAGAAATTCCAATGGTCGTTCTTATCGCGCGTATCGCCGAGCACCGAATCGACCTGCACGACTTCGCGGCGAATTGGCGGCAAGGTGATCTCGCCGCTCTGACGGCCGCGCTGAACCGACAATTGCACTTCCGTGTGCAGCGGGCCGTGCAACCGCTGGGTGGCTTCTTCAAACTTCATGCCGGCAGTGGAACGACCGTCAATTTTCGTGATGATATCGCCGGCTTCAATTCCTGCGCGACTCGCGGGCGAATCGGCAATGGGAGTTAAGACTCTGGGCTGGCTCGATTCAGGATCTCGCACCACGACCACTCCGATGCCCGCGAACTGCTGATTCAGCTCCTTATCAAGCTGAGCGCTTTCTGCGGGCTCGATGTACTCAGAATAGGGGTCGCCAAGCTTGCTAATCATGCCGCGCACGGCGGCTGCCCACAGTGTTTGCCGGTCTACCCGATCGACATATCGGTGCTCGATGATGTTGGAAATTTGAGCGAAAGAGCGGCTGAGCTGGCTGTGATCGGCGACTAAATAGCAGGCCAGCGACACAGCGGCGGCCAGCAACAGGACAATTAAATTTCGCCGCGGCATAAGACTGATTCAAACGCAAACTCGCCGAGCCGCAGAGAAAAACAAGTCAAAAAGGGAATTGAGATACTGGAACCGGGCGAGCGGTCCCCAGCTTCCTCGTATCGCTTTTCGGCGTCTCTGTCTTGGCGGTTAAGAACAAAGTTTAGCACTTCGAGAACTGTGTGCCGCGGCGAGCACCGCGTAGGCCGTACTTTTTGCGCTCTTTCATGCGGCCATCGCGCGTTAACAGCCCCGAATGCCGCAGCATATCGTCCAGTTCGCCGTCGAAAACACGCAGCGCTCGGGCAATTCCGAGTTTACATGCTCCTGCTTGTCCGGTGGGTCCGCCGCCATGCACGCGAATTTGCACATCGACCGTGGCCAATTTGCCGGTTTGATTCAGCGCGTCGAACACGTGGAAGCGGTCTTTTTCAGTCGGGAAATAATCTTCGACCGCGCGGTCGTTGATGATGATTTTGCCGCTGCCCGACTTGATGCGCACGCGGGCCACCGCGGTTTTGCGTCGTCCAGTTCCTAGGGCATAGCCAGCGGTTTTCGGTGACGGAGCAGTGGACATATTGGAGGGTTCAGGAATCAGGGTTCAGGATTCAGAGAAAGGGAGTCGTGCGACAAGTTTATAATGGCGATGCAGTTTACTTCTATTTCACACCCAGTTCTTTGGGCTCCGGTTTCTGGGCCTGATGTGGGTGTTTGTCGCCAGCGTAAACCTTCATCTTCTCGAGCATGCGCACGCTAAGTTTGTTTTTGGGCAGCATGCGGCGTACTGCTTCGATAACGATCAATTCTGGACGGCGGCCTCGCCGATGTTCCGCCGATTCGGTCATCAAGCCGTGGTAACCGGTATACCAACGGTATTCTTTCTGTTGCCACTTCTTGCCGGTGTACTTCACCTTTTCGGCGTTCACCACAATGACAAAATCGCCACACTCAACATGCGGGGTGTACGTAGGTCGATGTTTGCCCATCAAAATCATGGCAATTTCGCTGGCCAACCGACCAACCACTTTGTCAGTTGCATCGACTAGGTGCCACTTCGCCTCGACCTCGCCGGGCTTGGCCATGTAGGTTTTCTTTGGTTTCGTTTTTACAGCCGGCACGGTCAGGTTCTCCCGATGGAGCCATTTCAAAAATTGGAAACCATCTAATTTATCGCCTTTTCGGCCAGCTTTCAAGGGCAGGAATTGCTTCGAATTTCCACCGCATTCACCGCGCGGGCTTAGCTCACAATTGCAATGGCCACGATGTTACTCACTTTTCTTGCTCCGCTGTTAATGTAGAAACCATTGAACTTTCAAACGTGCCGCGCACCTATTACTAGCGAAGCAGCCATCGCCAGCCGAATGCCGAGAACCGCATGAATGGCCCGATCGACCCGGTTTATTGGAAGGTCTTGGTCGTTCGTTGCCAGCTTGGCGATCAGGCGGCCATGGAAGAGTTGATCGCAAATTGCCAACCGAAACTGCGCGGGTATCTCGCAAAGCTACTGGGTAGTCCACAGGAGGCTGAGGACCTGACTCAAGATGTTTGGTTGGACGTGTTTCGCGACTTGCCAAAGTTATCAAAACCTGGATCGTTCGTGCCGTGGCTCTATCGAATTGCGCGAAATCGAGCGTTTCGCACCTTTCGCAGTCGTAAGCCGATCGCAAGCTCGTCAGAGGTTGACTATGTCGCTGATGAAATCGAAGAAGCGGACGATTTTGGTCCCGACGACGCGCGGCGTGTGCATGAGGCGCTCGAAAAAATCAGCGCGATACACCGGGAAATTCTCTTGTTGCGGTTTTTAGAAAATATGAGTTACGAAGATATTGCAGCAGTGACCGACTGTGAAATTGGAACAGTGAAATTTCGCCTACACCATGCCAAGCGCTTGCTGCGCCAAATTCTCGAACAGGATGAGCAACCATGACTCTCGATGATTTCAATGCCGCCTTTCGCAATCAATTGACTGAACCATTCTCGACAATGCACGTCGCCGCAAAATATCGCGGCTGAAATTGTCCGGCGCGATCAACGCCGCATTCGCGCGTTGGCGGTCGTTTGCCTCGTGCTATGGATTGTCGCCGCCGCTGGGATTGGACTGTTGATCATGGGACTCAATGAATTCGTCATGGGCGTGCGGCTGAACAACACGCGCAATTCTCTGGAACTCAAGGCACAGCAGGAAGCCGATGGCTCGACTCAAAAAAAGATGGTAGCGAGGCAAACTCTGGCCCGAATCAGAAAACCGCATGGCGCGACGACCTCGAGTTCATGCGCAAAAACATGACGAGCGATGGCACCGATTTGCTCCATCATTCGTTGCCATATATCGATGGCGCTTTGGCTGCGCTGTTGTTGGCTGCCATCAGCACCGTGTGGTTGGTGTTTGCTTCGCGCCGTACGACGCTGAATCGAATCAACCTTAGCCTGGCTCAGATTGCCGAAGAGATTCGCCAGCAGCGGGAATCGGCGTCACACGCTGGAAGCAAGGGCTAATTGGCTTTGGCTAGGGTCCCGCGTTTCTTGTGTCTGTCGCCGCCTGATCGGCGTATTTGGCGAAATTGTCCCGGAACAAACCGGCAAGCTTTTGCGCGGTCGCAGTGTAAGCTGCGCGATCTTTCCAGACGGCGGCCGGCTGCAAAATCGTATCCGGCACGCCAGGACAGCGAGTGCAAAAATCGAGCTTGAAAAGCGCGTCACGCTGAGTGGGAGCGTCGGCCAGTTCGCCCGCGTGAATCGCATCGATGATGGCGCGCGTATGCGCCAGTTTAATCCGCGAGCCGACGCCAAACGCACCACCCGACCAGCCCGTGTTCACCAGCCACGCCTGCGCCTTGTGCCCGCGCAACCGCTCGGCCAACATGCTTGCGTACACTGTGGGGTGCCGCACTAAAAACGCGGCGCTGTAGCACGCCGAAAATGCGGCCTGCGGGTCCTTCACTCCTTCTTCAGTCCCGGCCACTCGGGCCGTATAGCCGCTCAAGAAGTGATACATCGCTTGCTCGGGCGTGAGCCGGCTGACCGGTGGCAACACGCCAAAGGCATCGCACGTGAGAAAAATAATGTTCCGCGGATGACCGCCCACGCATGGCACTTTTGCATTGGCGATATATTCGATCGGGTAAGCCGCCCGCGTATTTTCCGTGATTTTGGTGCTTTCGAAATCGACGGCGCGCGTCTCTTCGTCGTACATCACATTCTCGAGCACGGTGCCGAAGCGGATGGCGTCGTAGATTTCTGGTTCGCTCTCGCGCGACAGATGAATGCACTTGGCGTAGCAGCCCCCTTCGATATTGAAAATGCCGTCGTCGCTCCAGCAATGTTCGTCATCGCCGATGAGCCGTCGCCGAGGGTCGGCCGATAGTGTCGTCTTCCCTGTACCCGAAAGTCCGAAAAACAGCGATAAGTCGCCCCGCGAACCTTCATTCGCCGAGCAATGCATCGAAAGCACGCCGCGCCCCGGCATCACATAGTGCATGAGCGTGAACACGCCTTTTTTCATTTCGCCGGCGTATTCGGTACCCAAGATAACCATTTCACGCCGCTCGAAACTAATATCGATGCTCGTGCGCGAGGTCATCTGGTGCGTATGTGGATTGGCCGGAAACTGCCCGGCGTTGTAAATCACATAGTCAGGATCGCCGAATGTCGCTAACTCCTCGGCCGATGGCCGAATGAGCATGTTGCGCATGAACAGCGCATGGTACGCTCGGGCGCAAATCACGCGCACCTTTAGCCGATAGCGCGGATCCCAACCGGCGAAACCATCGACCACGTAAAGCTGTTCGCGCGTGTTGAGATAATCAATCGCCCGCTGCCGATTGATGATGAACACCTGCTCGTCGAGCTTGATATTCACCGGTCCCCACCAAATATTGCCGCTGCTCTCCGTGTGATCGACAATGCGTTTATCCAGGGGGCTGCGGCCGGTCTTCTTGCCTGAACGGATAATGAGCGCGCCGCTATCGGCAATAGCGGCATGCTCGCAGGCGACTGCGTCTTCATAGAGTGGCGCAGGCGGGGCATTGCGGACGGCAAATTCGGAATCGATTTCGTGACGCGAAAGATCGAGAACTTGAGCCATTTATGACGTCCCTCGATTGATCATCGCGATACACATTTTCTGGTCGCCTTCTTCAGAAGATTCGAGTACAGTGTGCCATAGATTGGTTGTCCGACGCAACCGAGGTGGTACCGGCCTAGCTCAAGCGATTGTGCGTATTCGCTCCATGGGACGTGCTCAATTGACCCTCAAGTAATTGCTCCATCTTTCCAATTCGTTCGCACCAATTCATCAACGCTTGAGACGGTGTTGATCGATCGCCGCGATATCAGATCACAAAAAGGGATTTCGATTATGAAATGGCTTAGTGCCGCGGTCGTCGTCGCTGCGTTATTCGCAGGCGCGCAGTTCGGCGCGGAAGCTTCAAGCCCCGCCACTGGGCCGCTGCCGAATATCGTTTACATTTTGTGCGACGATTTAGGCTATGGCGATATCCATGCCTTCAACCCCACGCGCGGCAAAATCGCCACACCGAACGTCGATCATCTGGCGAGCCAAGGCATGTGTCTTACTGACTGCCATTCGGGTTCGTCGGTCTGCACGCCCACGCGTTACGGCATTCTGACAGGGCGCTATTCCTGGCGCATCGCGGCTTCAATCGGGAGTGTTGCAAGGCATGAGCAAGCCGCTCATTTCCGATACGCAGATGACTGTGGCCGAGCTGCTCAAAAAGCACGGCTATGCCACCGGCATGATTGGCAAATGGCACCTCGGCCTTGGTGTTGGCGAGAACCAGTGGACCGATCCGCTCAACGATGGGCCGACCAACCATGGCTTCGATTCGTTCTTCGGCATCAGCGCTTCACTCGATATGCCGCCGTTTGTGTATATCGAGAACAATCGCTTCACCGAGGTTCCCGACGTGCAAAAGAAATGGGGCCGCACTGGGCCCGCTGCCAAAGACTTCGAAGCCGTCAATGTGCTGCCGGATCTTATGCACAAAGCGGTCGATTACATCACCGTTCACGCCGCCGACGCCAAAAAAGCTGGCGCCAATGCCAAACCCTTTTTTTTGTATCTGGCGTTTACTGCCCCTCATACGCCCATTCTGCCATCGCCCGAGTGGCAGGGTAAAAGCGACTTGGGCAAATACGGCGATTTCGTGATGGAGGTCGATTGGGCCGCAGGCGAAGTGCTCAAAGCGATTGATGCGGCTGGCATCGCCGATAATACGCTCGTGATTTTCACCAGCGACAACGGCTGCTCGCCGGCTGCCGATGTGAAAGCGCTCGAAGCCGAGGGGCATTTCCCCAGCGCAATTTCGCGGCTACAAAGCCGACATTTGGGATGGCGGGCATCGCATTCCGTTCATCGCGCGCTGGCCAGGAAAAATCGCTGCTGGAACCCACACCGCATCGCTCACTTGTCTGACCGATTTAATGGCCACCTGTGCCGACATTGTCGGCGAAAAACTACCAGGTAACGCGGCGGAAGATTCCATAAGCATGCTGCCAGTGCTCACATCCAAGGCCGATGATGCCGGGCGCGAAGCGGTCATCCATCATTCCATACAGGGTTATTTCGCGGTTCGTAAAGGAAAGTGGAAATTGGAGCTGTGCGCCGGCTCCGGCGGATGGGGAGCGCCGCGCGAGCCGGAGGCCATTAAAGAGGGCCTGCCCGCCGAACAGTTGTACGACATGAGCACCGACGAAGAAGAGCAGCACAATGTCGCCGCTGAACATCCAGAAATCGTGAAAGAACTTTCGGCACTGTTGCAAAAATATATCGACGACGGCCGCAGTACACCCGGCGCTAAACAAACAAACGACGCGCCAATCGTGGTGCATAAAAAACCTGCCAGATCGGCCGCGGAAGAAGCCAAGAATGGCGACTGAAATCGCGTCAATACTATGTCGAATCAGTTGCAAGCGGGTCGAATTGTAATCGCTGGCGGCAGCGGCTTTTTGGGTACTTCGTTGGCTTTTCATCTGGCAACGCACGGGGCATCCATTGTTATCCTCTCGCGGCGTCCACCGAAAATAAGCGGTCCTTGGACACACGTGTCTTGGGATGGTCGAAGCCTAGGAGATTGGCTTCGGCAACTGGAGGGCGCGACAGGATTGGTCAACCTGACTGGCCGTAGCGTCGATTGCATAAAAACGCCCGACCATCAAGATGAAATTCTTCGCTCCCGGGTTGAGGCAACCCGCGTTTTGGGACTGGCAGCGCGAAAAATCAATACGCCTCCGCCCGTGTGGGTGCAAATGAGCACGGCACATATCTATGGCGATCCGCCGGAAGTGACCTGCACCGAAGAATCCCCGCTGGGTTACGGCCTCGCACCGTTTGTAGGCCAAGCTTGGGAAGAAGAATTTCAAGCCAGTGTATTGCCGACACAACGTGCCGTCATTTTTCGCACCAGTTTCGTACTGGGCCGCGATCGCGGGGCGGGCGGCAGTGCGCTCACGAAATTGATCAAGATTACGAAATTCGGATTGGGAGGCAAAATCGGGTCCGGCACGCAAGGCATGAGTTGGATTCATCAGGCCGATATGAATCGGCTATTTGAACGCGCGTTGATCAACCCCGGCATGCAAGGCGCCTATATCGCCTCGTCACCCAATCCGGTTTCACAGCAAGAGCTCATGCGCGAACTACGCCGGATTGTTGGAATGCCGATTGGGCTGCCGGCATTTCCCTGGATGATCCGCTTCGGTGCCAAGTGGTTTTTGAACACCGACCCGGAACTTGCCCTGTACGGGCGGTACGTCGTCTCGAAGCGGCTAGAAGACGAGCATTTTGAATTTCGTTTTCCGCAGTTGCGAGATGCACTAACTGACCTATTGAGCCCCGGCGAGCGAGACAAGTCGGCCGTTGATGAAGCTAAAAACGGCGGCTGACGCTGCACGATCGATATGACAGTACGATCATCAAGCATGGATGAAGCGAACTCTGCCCATGAGTCGCATGGTTGCTTGAACGGCATGCAAAAAATCTCGCCACGTCGTTCGACATCATCTACATTCGCGGCAATCGCACTGATCGTTAGCCTCGTGTGGATAGTCTATGGCCGTGCGCTGCATGCGCCATTTGTCTTCGATGATTTGGATAGCGTGCTCAACAACAATTCCATTGTGCGGCTCGTGGCCTCTGAGCGGAGAGCGCGAGACGCCGGGACCCTTCCAGCCGGTAAATGGCAGCCCTACTGCAGGGCGCCCCTTAGTTAACCTGTCATTCGCTTTGAATTACGCGCAGGGAGGATTCGACCCGTACAGCTATCGCTTGTTTAACATTGCAATCCACACTCTATCAGCGCTGTTGCTTGGCGCTGTTGTGGCTCGTATTTTACGGCAGCCGTTTTTCGAGGGGCGATTTGATAATGCGAGCGGCCCAGTGGCGCTGGCGGCGTCGTTGGTTTGGGCGCTGCACCCGCTAAATACCGAGGCTGTTGTTTACATTACACAACGTACTGAATTGATGATGGCGCTGTTTTACTTAGCCACGTTGTATTGCAGCTTACGGTATTGGTCGGCGGCGCTGCCAGCGGGCAAGGCAACTTGGTTGGCGTTCGCAGCAGCATCATGCGCCGCCGGGATGGCGTCAAAGGAAGTAATGGTTAGTGCACCAGTCGTCATGCTCTGCTACGAGCGAACGTTTGTTCGCGGGTCGTTTCAGGCTGCCCTTCGCAAATCGTGGCCGTTATACGTGGCTCTCTGCTCGACGTGGGTGCTGCTGGTTTATTTGAATATCGACCGGCCACGAGCTACTTCGGCGGGCTTCGACCGGAATGTAGCCACGCTTTCGTGGTGGTTCACACAGGCCAAGGTGCTCGCGCTGTATTTGAAGTTGACTGTTTGGCCCTGGCCGCTGTTGATTCATTACCACTTTCCATATCTCACTACGATTGCCTCTGCGTGGCCGTGGTTGTTGCTTGCCAGCGGGCTGGCTGTGGTGGCGGCAATTGCTTTTTGGCGGCGCACGGCGCTTGGATTCGTTTTTGTGGCGGTTTTCGCAACCCTCTCGCCGACATTGTTGATACCCATAGTGACCGAAATTGCCGCCGAACGCCGCATGTACCTACCTTTGGCGGCGATTGTTCCATTGGTCGTCGTGGGTCTCTACGCGCTCGTGCGCCGCACTTACCGAGCCGTCGTGAAGCCGGGCACTTCGGAAAGACCGATGTTAGTTGCGCTGGCATTTGCGTCTGTCGCAGTTGGAGCGGCTTTTTGTGCGTTGGATGTTCGTCGGCTGACAGCATACGACGATGTCGTCGCGCTGTGGCAGGATGTTGTCGCTCGTCAACCTACGGACATAATTGTCCGCAATGGTCTGGCGAGCGCTTTAATATTTGCCGGCCGCACTTCCGAGGCGCAGTCGCTTCTAGAAGAAACGCTTCGTCTCGACTCAGGCGATGCTGAGGGATTAGTGAACCTGGGATTAGTGCTGATGCGCGAGGGGAAATTAGATGAAGCAGTGGCCGATTTCAAACAGGCCATACACCTGAAGCCCGATGATGCCATGGCGCACAACGATTTGGCGGCAGCGTACGTCAAGCTTGGCGCTTGCCGGAAGCGATCCCCGAGTTTGAGCAAGCCGAAGAGCTCGAGCCAACGTCGGCTGGCGTTCACAGCAACTTCGCGGAGGCCCTTGCCCAGGCTGGTCGCGCAACAGAAGCAATCGATCAGTACCAAATAGCGCTAAAAATACGGCCAAAAGACCCGCAAGCACTCAATCAGCTTGGAAAACTGCTGCTCGGGGCCGGGAGACTCGATGAAGCGATTGACCAATTCCGCGCGGCACTAGAAGTCGAGCCGACGTTCCTCGAAGCCCGCTACGATTTGGCGCTAGCGCTCGTGAAATTGAAGCGACCCAATGATGCGATCGAGCAGTACGACATAGCGCTGCGACAGAACCCGAATTTCGCCGAAGTGCACAATAACCTAGGAAACTTACTGCGAAAGGCGGGGAAAAACGACGAAGCGCTTGCGCATTATTTGAAGGCCACCGAAATCAATCCGAATTACGCCGATGCCTGGGCTGATTTGGCTCTCGTGTACGCCGACACGGGCCGCACTGAAGCCGCAATGGCAGCGGCCGAAAAAGCGCTCGACCTGGCTCGCACCCAGAAGCTTCCAGAGCTGACGCAACAGTTACAGAATTGGCTCGATGATTACCGCAGTAGGCACGCGAAGCCAGCGCCGGCAGAATGAATCGGCAATTGCCGTGCTTAAAGTTTGGATGCAGCCGCCCCGCATCTGCGGTTCATCGGCCGCAAAGCCCACGACGCTGCCACCACGATCAAAATGAAAAGCGGCGTGGCAATTTTTAACGCCGGATCGCCAACGGAAGCGTGCGAAGCCGCCGCGCCCGTCAAATCGAAAAATATTCCGGCGTAGGCCCATTCTTTCAAGATCGCCATTCGCGGCAACAGCACCGCAATTCCGCCGAGCACCTTCCACACTCCCAAAATCACGATGAAATACACCGGATATCCCAAATGCACCATGCCCGCAACAAGCGGCTCAGGTCGGACAATTTCGGCCACACCACCGGAAAGAAAAACAAATGCGGTCAGAGCCGTTGTTATCCAGTAAGCGATCGATCGCGCTCTCATGAGGGCGTATCTCCGGCAATAGTCAATATATTTATTTGAATCTGTGCTGCAGTTATCGGTTAAATCGCCTGCGTCACGCGAGCGCGAACCAAAGCGGCATAGCGTCCGTAATAGCGCTGCGGGAGAGGAGAAGGGGCGTATCCAAACAATCCCAGCTAGTTGCAACAGCATTGCATCTGACTCAGAGATGAGTTATACAAAACTCTAGCTTGTGCGTTCGCGCTACACGCCCTTTGGACAAAGAGAGAATTGTGTCCCCTATGCTCACTTTGGAAAAGGTCAAAAAGTCTTTCACCGAGCCTGGCGGCGGGCGCTTGCCCATTCTTGACGTGCCGCGCTTCGACGTCGCCGCAGGCGAGCAAATGGTGCTCATCGGCCGCAGCGGTTCCGGCAAAACAACCCTGTTGCATTTGATCGCCGGAATTAGCCGGCCCGACGAAGGCGTCGTCCGCATCGACGGCATCGATATTTCGCGACTCCCCGAAGCCGGGCGCGATCGCTTTCGCGCCGACAAAATCGGCTATGTGTTTCAAACATTCAATTTGCTGCCAGCCTTCTCAGCTTTGGAAAATGTGCTATTGGGTATGTCGTTCGCCTCGGGAAGCGTGAAACCCGATCGTGCGCGGCATTTGCTCGAGCGCGTCGGGCTCTGCGCATCGATTGCACCATAAGCCCGCGCAGCTTTCGGTGGGGGAACAGCAGCGCGTGGCCGTCGCTCGGCGCCTTGGCGAATAAACCGAAATTGCTGTTGGCCGACGAACCGACGGCAAATATCGACACGCGGCACCAGCAAACAGTAATCGATTTAATTTGCGAAACTTGTCGCGAAGAAAATGTGGCGCTGGTGCTCGTGACGCACACGCCGCAAGTGGCCGGACAATTTCAACGCGTGGAAAATTTGGAAGAGATTAATCGAGTGACGGCTGTTCCAACCTTTGTATCCTAGCTCCTGAGCCCAACTGCAAGTGACAAATGCGCGGCCACAACTGCTATGTATTCCGGAAGTTTTGCCAATACATTGTCAATTCGATTTTCCTCGCCACCCCAGCGTTTGGCTTTTGATCCCTCACTCCTGGCCCGCTCGCCCCTTCACCCGTTCATCTGACTCTTAAACCCCTCGACCGTCATGAACCTCTGGAAAATCGCCTGGCGCAGCATACAACAGCGGTCGCTGGCGTCGACGCTTACCGGCCTCTCCATGGCGCTGGGCGTGGCCTTGGTCGTGGCAGTGCTGGTGATTGGGCAGATCGTGAATAAGTCGTTCGCCTCCGGCAGTTCCTTGGGCTACAACGTCATCGTCGGTGCCAAGGGGGGACGTTTAGATTTATTGCTCAACACGGTCTATTACCTGAATCGACCGATCGAAAACATTCCGTGGGAGTACTACCAGGAATTTCTTCATGCCAACGAGCGCCCCGACCATCAAGATGGCAAATTCGCCGGTGACGTGGAGGTGGCCATCCCCGTTTGCCTGGGCGATGTGGTGGGTGAAAACGGCCAATACCGGGTTGTGGGCACCACGCCCGACATGTTCACGAAGCTGTTTCCCGCAACCTTCGCGGAAGGGGGCGATTTCAAACAAGACGAATTCCGGACCGCGGTCATCGGCGCCGAAGTGGCCAAGCATTTGAACCTGAAGGTCGGCGATAGCTTTCAGCCGCTACACGGTGTGGGTGGAGAAAAACACATTGCCTTTAAAATTGTTGGCGTGCTCGACCGCACCAGCACGCCCATCGATCGCGCGGCCTTTATCAACATGGAAGGCTTTTTCCTGATTCCAGACCATGCCAAGGGTCACGTTGAAGAAGCGCACAAACCCGGTGAGGAAGAAAACCCAGAGGCGGAAGTGCTCGGCAAACCGCTACCGGCCAATAGGCGGGAGGTGACGGCCATTTTAATTCGCACCGCCAGCGTCGGCGGCGCGCGGCGGAAATTACCGCGCCCGACTTGATCAAGCGGGTCAATAAGGAATTCGTCGCTCAAGCGATCCAGCCGATCCGGGAAATTACCGTGCTTACCAACACGTTTGTGGGGCCGGTGCAATCGATTTTGCTCGTGCTGACGGTGCTGATTGTGATCGTGGCCGGAATAGGAATTATGGTGAGCATTTACAATTCGATGTCGGAGCGGCGGCACGAAATTGCCGTGATGCGCGCTTTGGGAGCCCATCGCGGAAAAATAATGATGATTGTGCTGGCCGAGTCCATACTGCTGGCGCTTTGCGGCGGATTAATCGGCTGGTTTGCCGGTCACGCTTTGGTCGGAGCGGCTGCTCCCATCATTACCGATTACACGGGAGTGGCGGTCAATTTTCTGCATTTTGCCCCCGGTTCCGAAGTCGTGCTGATACCCTGCTTAATCGTGCTGGCTGCCCTGGCTGGCTTCTTGCCAGCCTTATCGGCGTACCGAACCGACGTGGCGCGGGCCTTAACCGCCAACCCATAACATGGGATAATAGAACGATTGAACCAATTGCTCCGGCAAGCGCGGCCGAATGAGCAAACGGCCAGCTCTCCCACCCCGTAGAAATACCAGCCGAATTTGCACCCACCACCGCGTCCTGTCCGAAAGTACTAAGCTAGGAGCTTGGAGATGCCACGAAATTTAGCCAGATTGTTTTTTGCCGGCGCCGTTACGTCACTAGCGGCGCTTTTTACGCCTTCGGCTTCGGCCTGCCCGTTTTGTAGCGCGGTCACTCAAACGCTATCGCAAGAAATCAACGGGGCCGACGTCGCCGTGGTGGCCGAATTAACGCAGCTTCCTGCCAGTGCTTCAGGAACTGACGGAGGCTTCGCGCCGGGTTTGAGCGATCCGCTCGTGAAATCGAAATTCCGCATTCTGAGCGTACTGAAAGGGGCCGATATTGCGAAGAACGTGAAGCAAATTGAAACAAACTACTTTGGGGATGCGCCGGTCGGCTCCCAATTTCTCATCACCGGCATGGGCACCAAAGCGACCTTGTGGGCAACGCCCATCGCTCTAAGCAAGGCGGGCAAAGATTACGTTACTGAAATTATGAAGCTGCCGGCGCAAGAGGTCGACCGGCTCGTGTTCTTCATGAAGCACTTGGAAGACGCCGACAGCATCCTCTCAACCGATGCCCAAGACGAATTCGCGCTGGCCTCTTACGCCGACTTGAGGGCGCTTGCGCCGCACATGGACCACGACCAATTGATTGCGTGGGTTCACGATTCGAAAATACTGCCCAGCCATCGCCGGCTGTATTACACGATGCTGGGCGTGTGCGGCACACAAAGCGATGTGCCGATGCTCGAAGGGATGCTCAAATCGAAAGATCGGAAAATGGCCGAGGGCTTGGATGTGCTCATCGGCACCTATTTAGCGCTTAAAGGCCCCCAGGGCATCCAAAATATTGAGGACTTGTTTTTGAAAAACCCGGAGGCGGAATTCGTCGACACCAATTCGGCCATTCGCGCGGTGTATATCAGCGAAGACGCCGGCATAATCACCAAAGACAAAGCCGCGGCCGCGCTCCGATATGTGCTGGATAATCCAAAAATGGCCGACCTCGTCATTCCGCATTTGGCTCGTTGGCAAGATTGGTCGGTCATCGACCGCTTGGTAAAATTGTTTGTAGATGCCGACCCGCAAAATTCGTTCGTCCGCGTGCCGGTTCTGCGGTACCTGCAGGTGTGCCCGCTGCCGGCAGCGAAGGAGCAGCTTGCGCGGCTGGAAAAGCTCGATCCTGAAACAGCCAAGCGAGCCAACGCTTTTCCGATGTTTGGCGGGGCGACCGGAACCGCCAAAGTACCGCCGGAGAAGCCGGCTGGCGGCAACAACGCCTCAACCAACAAAGCAGCCGCGGATAAGACATCCGCCACGAAGTAACCAATGTGTGACGGTTGAGGGGATATAATTAGTGGTTGAACAACATTTTTCGCTGCCATGAGTCTCGATCAATCGCCAGCAGAATTGGAAGCGCCGCGAAGCGCCACAGCGAATTTTACGGCTGCCCCCGCCACGCAATCCCAAATTAGTTCAAGCACGCCACAAGTCGAATACGATTCGGCCGCCGACGCTTACGACTCCGGCGACGACGCCTATCAATACCGCGCTCTTTCCACACCCGCAGTGGCGGCGCTCGTTCTGGGATTGCTGTCGCCGCTAGCTTTGTTCGATTGGCTCTTGGGACTTATACCGCTTTCCGCCATAGTTTTGGGTGTTGTCGCACTGCGGAAAATACGTTCACAGCCCGACGAATTTACCGGCTCGGCGTTGGCGCTGGGTGGCACCGTGCTAGCGGCGCTGTTTTGGATCGGCGGTTTCACGCGGCTGGGCTACATTTATGCTACCGAGGTCCCGGCGGGCTATGCGCGCGTCGATTACTCCACGCTGCAACCCTTGCCCGGCGATCCACCCGACCGCGTGCCGCCCGACGCCAATGCGCTCGACGGAAAGAAGATTTTTATCAAAGGCTACGTTTACCCTGGCCAGCGGCAGTCCGGTATCACGCGCTTCCTGTTGGTCCGCGACCAGGGCACCTGCTGCTTTGGCGGCAACCCCAAGGTGACCGACCGGATTGTAGTGGAACTCAGCGACCCCAAAGGCTTCGCGTTTTCCAGTAAGCTGTACAAAGTCGCTGGCGAGTTTCATGTGACGCAACCTGACCAAGCGCCCGACGCCAAGGGGGCCGTTTTCTATCGCCTTGAAAACGCCCAACTGCGATAGTGCGGCAGGCCACAATTTTATAGAACCAGTGCTGCATGAAATTGATCGATCGAATTCTGATCTCTGTGACGCTTGCCGCGGGCATATCATTGGCCGCCAGTGGCTGCTCTGACCGCGCTTCGCCAGCGGCGCAATCGTCCGCGATTCAAGCGACGCAAACAAATCAGGTAAGCGCCGCGAACTCTGAAAGGAATTCCTCCGCTGGCGAGCACTTGCCAGTGGCCGAAGGCACGGCAGCCGCGGCCACCGGACCCGCGCCGATATCACCTTCGACACAATCAAGTTCAACATTCAGAAAGATCAACCGTTCGTGCGTTCGATGCTCACACCGGCCATCGAAAAGATGCATCGCACTCCGGTGCGCATTCGCGGCTATATTCTGCCGAGCTTTCAGCAATCTGGCCTCACGCAGTTCGTGCTGGTGCGCGATAACATGGCGTGCTGTTTCGGTCCTGGCGCACTCTTGTGCGATTGCATCGTGGTGGAAATGAATTCGGGCAAAACCGCCGAGTTCACCACGCGCCCGGTGGCGGTCGAGGGAGTGTTCTCGATCAATGAGATACATGGACCCGACGATCGCACACTGGCCGTATATCACTTGCAAGCCGATAAGGTGCGGTGACCGAACGATAAATGCTAAATGCCCGCAACCGCGCCGGCATCAAAAGCGTTGGATTTATCGATAATTATTCCCTTGCTCATTCGTCCGCCTCTTTGAGGCCCAGTCGCTCCAGCCAGCGGCCCGATTGTTTTTTCTGTTTGTCGGCGGAGCCACCACTTCCGCGCTGCAGCTCCAAATTCTTTTTCTCCGTATCCAGCACGCGGGCCTTTTCTTGCAATTCGATGCGCTGCCGTGCGATTGATGCGCGTTGGACGGAGAATTCCACTTCAGCCGATCGCAATTTCTCTTTCATTTCATTTTTAAGTGCCTCCAGTCGTTCGCGTTCATGGCGGACAAGTTCGTCTTGTTCCAGCACCTCGTCGGCCGCTGATTGCGGGTTGTAAATGGGATTATTTTGATTCATTTGGAGCTGGGCAAGTTGGATTTTGAGATCGGCTATTTCTGCATCACGCTGAGCGACAATCGAATCGGTGATGCGAATGGCCCCTTCTGCAGTCAGTCGGTCTTCGGCGGTCAGTTGCTTTGCCGGCGGCTGGTCCTCATCGAGTTCAGCCAAAAGCCGTTTCTTCGTGGTTTCCCAATTTTCACCCGGCACCGCGGTCGTGGCGTGGGGAACGTCGGCGGGCGCGCTGGCGAACGATTCTTCTAGTTCAGCATTGCGTTGTTTAAGCTCACGCACATCATGCATGGCGATTTCGTAGCGCCGCTGCAAATCGTCGCCGCGATCGGCAGAATCGTCCTTGGCCTGCGCTGCGGCGGCTGAGCTTTGCCTTACTTCCATGAGCTGTTGTTCTAACTCTTCGATGCGCGATTCCAGAAACGATCGCTCGGCAACCCACTGGACACGTTCGGTATCGAGCGGTGCTTGAGACCTATCTTTCGAGTCTCCGTCTTCAGCTTGGTCGGACTGCGACATGCGTTTGGCTTCCTGATCCAAGCGCGCCAATTTACGTTCGAGCTGCTTGCGCAACCGCTTTGATTCTTGCTGGAATTCGGCCCGTTCCAATTGCAGCGCTTTGCGCTCGGCGTTGAGCCACCCGGCAATGCGGCGGCGCTGGGTCCGCGTGTGCTGGCGTCGGGAGTCGAGAAGTTCGCGCTCTTGCTCCAAGCGCGCTTGCTTGGCCATAAGGCGCGCCCGCTTGCGCTCCAATTGCTCAGCCTTTAATTGCTGCGCTTCGCGCGATTCGGTCAATTCCTGCTCGGCCTGCTTGATTTCAGTCGCCAAGGAGTCGAGCTGCTGCATGCGATGCTCGAGCCAATCTTCATCAACTGCCTTGGTTTTTTGCTCTTCCATGGCTGCGGGGGCGCGCGGTGAGAACTTGCAGCGTGGAGGCAGATTTCCTCACCCGGCGACAGGCCGTCGGCAGAGAACCCCCTTGGCTGCACGCATTGAACCAGTGCCTAACGCCCCTAACTTCTATACGGCGCGGTTCTTTGGGGGTCAAAAAGCTAACGACCGGCGCCTGCCAAACTTATCGAATGTGCGGCATGTGCCGGTCGTTTTAGATCAATCACCAATGCATGATAGTTCCTTCGATTCTTGTGACGAATTTCACAATGAATGCTCACTCACGCTCGTCGGCTGCTTAATTCATGCACGGCGTCGACGAGGGCGATTGCATTGTCCGCAGGCGTTTGCGGAAGAATGCCGTGGCCTAGATTGAAAATGTGTCCGTTCCGATCAGCAGCTTGACGCAGCACCTCACCGGCGCGGCGGCGAATTTCAGGACGATCTGCTAATAAAGCAGCAGGATCTAAATTGCCTTGAATCGCGCGGTTAAATCCAATCGCGCGCCAGGCGTCGTCGACACGAATGCGCCAATCAATGCCAATCACGCTTCCACCTGCTTCCGTTTGGAGCGGCACGAGTGCTGGATTTCCGGTCGCAAAGTTAATGACCGGCACGCCAAGCGTAAGGCCATCGATCACCGCTTTCATGTGCGGCAGGACGAAGCGGCGATAATCGTCGGTGCCTAAACAACCGACCCAACTATCAAAAATTTGCACTGCATGAGCCCCGGCGGCGATCTGGGCATTCAAATATCGCGTGATTGCCCGCGACAGCCGGCTTAGAAGCACATTCCAAGCGCCGCTATCGCGATACATCAGTGTTTTGGTATGCAGGAAATTGCGGCTTGCGCCCCCTTCGATCACATAGCTCGCCAATGTAAACGGCGCGCCAGCAAAACCGATCACGGGTATTCCGCTGGGTAACCCTGTACGCGTTTGTCGCACCGTTTCCATCACAAACGACAGCGACTCAACGCTTTCCAACTCCAGCACGCGATCTACGTCGCGCGCCTCGCGCACCGGGTTGTGAATGGCCGGACCTTCCCCCGCAGTGAATTCCAAGTCAAGACCCATGGGTTCCAGAATCGGAAGCAGATCAGAAAAGATGATTGCGGCATCGACGCCTAGCCGCCGCACGGCGGTAATCATCACTTCAGCACACAGGGCCGGGTTTTTGCACAGCTCTAAAAATCCAACTTTTTCGCGGACCGCGCGATACTCCGGCATATAGCGGCCCGCCTGACGCATCAGCCAAATGGGCGTGTGCGGAACCGGTTCGCGGCGGCACGCCTTCAGAAACGGGCTCTGGAACGCGGGATCATTGGGATCGAGTGCCGGCGGCAACTGTGACTCGTCTGCACGCGCGGAACGATTGAGCGATGGCGGGCTTTCCCGAGGCGTCGATGCCAACCAGCGCTTTCGCGCTAGCACCGCAGCCGCTTCCACTTCGACCAAGGCCACGAGTGCCTCCATTTTCGGCTCGCTGGGTTCGAAGTCGACCGCTAAATCGTGTTGCCGCAACGTAGCGCTTGTGTCCGGTCCGATCGATCCAATTGCCGCCATGCGCAAACCTTGTCGCACTTGCGCCGCGAGCGAAAGCCGCTCGGCCAATCCCAACACGTTGATCACCTGGTGGCTGGAAGTAAACAACGCGACATCGATTTGGCCATCGGCAATTTGCCGCAGTATATCGGACAGGGGACCGGTATCTTCCGGCAAATCCCAACGATATAGCCGCAAGGCAATGACATTGGCCCCACGCGCCTCTAAGCCAGCGAGCAAACTGGCGTTGGGCTCGCCGTATTCTTGCAATCCAACTGTTTGATTTGCCACAGGCACATGGCAATCGATTGTTTGCAAGATCTCGCGCCACGTGTGCGGCGACGGTGTAATATGCGATGGTTCGATCCCTGCGCCGCGCAGCGCACTAGCTGGTTTGGGCCCTCGCGCGACTGTCGTCAAGTCGCCAATTACATCGCAGAATCGACGGCGATCGACGTGGCGCTGCGTCTGCTCGATCAGCCGTAGCACGCCGGAACCAGTGGTGAAAATGATTACATCGACTTGGCCCGTAATGACGCGATTGGCAAAGTCAACCGCCTCAGGGTTCTTGGCGGCAGTGACCTCGCGCATCGAGGCCGCGATATTCGGAATTCCCCCGCGCTTTGCAATCATCTGCGCAAGCTCGCCGGCCCGGCGGTTTTCAAAGGCCGCGATTTTTAAGCCGGCAATTGTTAGGGAATCGTCATCCATGAACCCATGGTAATCGAGAACAAGGCGTGTGTCTGGGTGTCTAGCGTCCGGTTTGCGCAGCGCATAAAAAAACTCTGCCCGACGTTTGCACGCCGGGCAGAGTTTGAGGATCAACCTAGTTGGAAGCCAAGCTTAGTTCTCACGGACGAACTTGCTCGCTTGCACAACACGGTGCGAACCCGGAATGGCAGCCGAAGGATCAGCCATCGGGGCCGGCGGCATCGGGGCAGCATCGCCGCTGCTAGTAGCAGCAGGAGCCGGAGAAGCCGGAGCGGCAGGGGCCGACCCGCTGCAACCGCAGGAAGCTTCCTGGCAGGCAGCGCAACCACACGAGGCACAACCGCAGCTCTTTTCGCAGCCGCAGGAAGAGCAACCACAGCTCTTTTCGCAACCGCAGCTTGAGCAACCGCAGCCGCAGCTATTGCAGCAGTGGTTCTTGTTGCAGCAATTGCTGTGGCAGAAGATTTCTTCCAGCCAGCACTTGTGGCAGCAGTTGTTGCAACCGCAGCTATTGCAGCCGCAGCTTGAGCAACCGCAACTCTTTTCGCAACCACAGCTCTTTTCGCAACCGCACGAAGGAGCCGAGCAGGCACACGAAGGAGCAGCTTCGCAGGCCGGGGCGGCAGCGCACGAGGCACAACCGCAGCTCTTCTCACATCCGCACGATGCACAACCGCAGCTCTTTTCGCAACCGCAGCTTGAGCAACCGCAGCTCTTTTCGCAACCGCAGCCGCAGCTATTGCAGCACGAGTGGCAGCTATGGCAACCGCAGTCGAACAAGCCTTTTAGGCCGCAGAACAGGTCGCAGTGGTGATGGCAGCATTCGTTGCAGCAGCTATTGCAACCGCAGCTATTGCAGCCGCAGCTCTTTTCGCAACCGCAGGAAGCTTCGCAACCACAGCTCTTTTCGCAAGCCGGAGCGGCAGCAGCAGCTCTTTTCGCAGCCGCAAGACGCACAACCGCAGCTTGAGCAGCCACAGCTCTTCTCGCAACCGCAAGAAGCGCAGCCACACGATTTTTCGCAACCGCAAGCCTGTTGACATCCGCAGGATTTTTCACAGCCACAAGAGGCTTCTGCGGCACAACAGGTTTTCTCGCAGCACTTCGGCTCGCAACAGTTACAGTCGCTGCCGGAGTTGTCCAAGCCCAGCATACGGTCGAGGAACTCGAATCCGTAGCTGCGGCCGACTAGGCCCATGCAAAGCATGAGCGCTCCAAAAACCAGTTTCAGTTTCATCGAACAACATCTCCTTTGCGAGTTAAGCCGTAGTTTTGCGCACGTTCCCGCGGCTTTGCTCTCCATCGAGCAGAACCGTTTGGCCCTTGAACTCGGCTAAGGCTTTTCCGACCAGGCAGGCGGGTCCGCGCAGGCGCGGCTAACCAGGTAGGTGGGAGGCGGAAGCTGTAGCTGAGGAAGGCGGGATTGAAAACCAGCAGCTCACACGGTGTATTGCGCCAGGACCGTCGAGCCAATCCTTGACCCGATAAACCGATCCGGTTGCCTGACGCGCCCTAAAACACGTGCCGCAAAAGCACGCTATCTCTTTCGGGACAAACTTCGTATCGGCCGAGATAGCTGGGACCCTTGAGAGGCCAGAACGTTTTTTGGCTAAATGGTTTACGGCTACTGTTGGGCAAACCTTTCGGCCCGCGAAAGGTGGCGAAACCTTGACGCTTATGATGCAACGCGATCAATGTTAACAACCTCGCAAATGGAAAACTTAAGCACGCTTGCCAGGTAATGTTAAAATGTGCGGTCAAGCCGCTGGGCTGCACGTGGAATTGCTTTTACGACTCCACAGCCTGAGAAACGAGTCGATCGCGCGGAGCATGTGATTTCAAGGATCAGATTTTTGGAGCATCGACATCGATCGTGCAAAAACTGAACCGGTTTTGGTTCGACACGCACCAGAGCTCAATTCGACCGATTTAGTGCCAATGCCTGGGAAGAACTACGAGATTGTCGATATGAGTGCACTTGCGCCGGTCGAATGTCCATGCGGCAGCGCGCGGCGGGCATTTGCCGAAACGCCCGATTTTCCCGCGACCATTCACGTGACCGACATCGAGCCCGGCGCCCGACTGCACTACCACAAACGACATACCGAGACCTACTACATATTAGAATGCGCAGCCGACGCGAAAATGCAATTAGATGACGATGTCATTCCGCTGCGGCCGGGACTCTGCGTTTTGATTCGCCCAGGAGTACGGCATCGCGCCCTCGGCCGCATGCAAGTTCTCGTGGTTTCGATGCCAAAGTTCGATCCGGCCGACGAGTGGTTCGATGAGGAACCGATCAATGGCTACCCACTAATCGATAAAGGAAAGCGGCCCTGGAAATGCGATGCCACCGAGCGCCGGGTCGCTCTTTTCGCCGTTTCTCGCTTATCGTTTATCATTGAGCGTTAAGCCTTTTGGTCTGCCTCCTTGCTCCCACCGCGCCGTTGATTTATTCTTAAATTCATCCCGCCTTTAATTCCCGGGCGTTTTGTACCCACCACCGGGGGAGTGCCCATGCCGCAAGTCTTGCCGTCTCGGTCTTTTTGCACACAGATTGTCCATTGGGTCGTTTACGTCATTTGTTTTAGCAGCCATTGCGCCTGTCGCCGCGGTTGCCTCTACCGCCGATCCCATGGATTGGCCCAATTGGCGCGGACCAGAACAGAACCGCATCTCGCGAGAAACGGGACTGATCGATAAGTGGGATCCCGACAGCGGCGAGAACGTGCTCTGGAAATGTCCGCAGGCGGCCGGTATTTCGTCGCCCATCGTGATGAACGGCAAAGTTTACATGCAGGTACGATATAAGCCCGACACGAAGGACGAGCAAGAAGAAGTCATTTGTCTCGATGCCGACACCGGGCAAAGTGCTGTGGGAGAACCGCTGGAACGTGTATCTTGTCCGACGTGCCGGCCGAGCGCATCGGCTGGAGCAGCGTGGTGGGCGATCCCGAAACCGGAAATATCTATGCACTCGGGGTGAATGGATATTTCTCTTGCATCGACGGCAAAACTGGAAAAACTCTGTGGTCGCATTCGCTGGGGGAAGAATTCGGCTTAATTAGCCCCTACGGCGGTCGCACTCATCCGCCGGCAGTGTTTGAAGATTTGGTCATCATTAATGGCGTGATGGTGGGATGGGGCGATACTGCGCCGCCTGCACACCGCATTTTGGCCATGGATAAAAACACCGGCGAGCCGCGCTGGTTCACCCACACCAAGCCGCTGCCGGAAGATACCGTATTTAGCACTCCCACCTTCACAGCCATTGATGGCCTTGAGGAAATGATCGTCGGCTCTTCCGATGGCGCGGTCTGGTCGTTTCAGCCGCGCACCGGCAAGTCGATTTGGAATTTCCGCATGTCGCCGCGCGGGCTGAGTCCTTCGCCAGTGGTCGTTGGCGAAAAGGTTTATGAATCGCAAGGAGAAGAAACGCTCGACCGAAAAAACGCCGGTTCGCTTGTGTGCTTCAAAGGCACGGGCACGGGCGACATCACGAAAACCAACGAAGTGTGGACCGTGCCGCGAGTGCTGGCGGGCAAATCGTCGCCGCTGGTCGTCGATGGCCGTGTTTATAGCGCCGACGACTCGGGCAATTTGTACATTGTCGATGCCGAGACGGGGAAACTGATCGGCGGCAAGCCGACACGGCTCTTGGGAACCATCGTGCGCGCCAGTCCGCTGTACGCCGATGGAAAGATTTACTTATCCTCGACCACGGCGTGGCACGTCATGCAGCCTACGAAAGATGGTGTGAAGTTCGTTAGCAAAATGCGCCTGCCCGATAAGGACGAAGTGAGCGGGTCGATGGCGGTTTCGCACGGGAAGATTTACTTGCCGACAGGTTCAGGACTGTATTGCCTAGGAAAGAAAGACGTCAAACCTGCGGCCACGCCCATTCCGCCGCAACCGCACGACGGGGTGCCCGCAAAACCGCTTGATCCGACTCAGCTTCAACTCATTCCATGTGAATTATTAATGAAGCCTGGAGAAACACAACAGTTCAAGGTGCGTTGTTTTGATGAGCATGGTTTTCCGATCGGTGCCGCTACGGGATACAGAAGAATTCACGTATGAGTTAAATGGCCCTGGAAAGATCGATAGCAGCGGCGTTTACACCGCGCCTGAGGGGAAAAACCCTGCGGCTGTAACTGTTACGGCAAAACTCGGCGATGTGATGGGCCAGGCCCGCATTCGCGTAGTTCCACCGCTGCCGTGGAAGTTCGATTTCAACGACATCACTTTGAAGCGCCGATCCTAACAATCCCAATGCACCGCCCGCGGGCGAAGCTCCGCTCACCTGGATCGGAGCTCGGTATCGCCACAAAATTATCGAAAAGGATGGCGACAAAGTGATGGTCAAAATCACCACCATTCCCAAAGGCACGCGCAGCCAAAGCTGGATGGGCCCGCCACGACATGCACGATTACACCATTCAAGCCGATTTGCGCGGCCAGCATCACGCACCGACGGCGCGATCGATGCAAACGGCGAGCTGCCCGAAACGAATGGCACTTCGCCAACGGGGGCGAAAGCCGATGAAAAATCGCCCAGCGCCACGGAAATCAATCCGACGAGCACGGAAAACGCCGTGCTCGGCTTGCCCGACATGGGCTTGATCGCCCAGCGCTACACGCTGGACCTAATGGGCAACAGCCAGCAATTGCAAATTCGTTCCTGGCCGCCGCAGGTGGCTCGGCGATTTCTCAAAGACAATTCCGTTCGCTTGGCAGGGAGATAAATGGTACACAATGAAATTCTCGGCCAGCACGCAGAGACGGCAAGGCGGTGCTGCGCGGAAAAGTTTGGCCGCGCGGAGAACCGGAGCCGGATAAATGGACCATCGAAGCCATCGATGACGTGCCGAACTTGCAGGGCAGCCCGGGGTTGTTCGGCCAATCGACGATGTCGGAAATTTACATCGACAACGTGAGTGTGACGCCAAACAAGTAGGATGTCCGCTACTGGCTCAGCGGCAACAAACACGAAGAAGTATCGAATATGCTTTCTTCGATTCGACACGTCGGTCGCTTTTTGCGGCAGACCAGCCTGATATGCGTCGAGTTTGATTGCGGCTGCCTTTGCGGCCGACAAGGCCATTCGCAGTCAAGATGGCCGCGGCTGCATTCTGCCGATTCGGCAACCTCCGACTGGAACTACATCGGCTGCCATAGCGGCACGTCGAACTCGTCGGCCGGCCGCTAGCGCGATCAATCTCGGAAAGCAAGCCTACGAACGCCCAAGGTGAACTTGCCGGTGTCGAAGGCTACACGAAGTACGCCGCCGAAGTCGTCGGCGTCGGACCGAACGATTGGAGCATGTGGGGCGGCTCGTCGATTCGCAACAACACGCCCGAGGCGAAGAACATTCCCAGCCAATGGAACATTGGTGAATTCGATGAAAACACCGGCGCATGGAACAAGTCGAAAGCCAAAAACATCAAATGGGTGGCGCAGCTCGGGTTCAAAAGCTACGGCAACCCGGTGGTCGCAAACGGCAAGGTATTCGTCGGAACCAATAACGGCGCCGGCTATCTGAAGCGCTATCCGCCCGAGGTCGATTTGGGAGTGCTCTGTGCTTCGACGAAAAGACCGGCAAATTCCTCTGGCAAGATAGCAGCGAAAAACTCCCCACTGGCCGCGTGAACGATTGGCCCGACGAGGGTTGCTGCAGCGCACCCTTAGTCGAAGGCAATCGGCTCTGGTACATCAGCAGCCGCGGTGAAATCAAATGCCTCAATATCAACGGCCTGCGCGGCGGCAAGGACGTCGGGCCGGTGACCAACGAAAAGGAAATGGCGCTCAGGAAGAATCCGAAAGCCGAGTGGGAAGAGGATAAGGAAGCCGATGTGATTTGGGTCTTCAATATGATGAAGCAGTTGGGCACCCAGCAACACAACATGGCCAATTGTTCGCTGACCGCGGCCGGCGATGTGCTGTTCGTAAACACCTCCAATGGCGTCGATGAAGCGCATATCAACTTGCCAGCGCCATATGCACCAACTTTTATTGCGCTGGATAAAAACACCGGCAAAGTGTTGTGGACCGACAATTCGCCCGGGCCCAACGTGCTGCACGGCCAATGGTCTTCCCCGGTGTATGCCGTGATCAACGGCCAACCGCAGGCAATTTTGGGCTGCGGCGACGGCTGGGTATATAGCTTCGACCCACGCACCACCACCGGCAAACCAAAGCTTCTATGGAAATTCGATTGCAATCCGAAGAACGCGAAATATGTGCTTGATCAGGCCGATCGCAATCACATCATCGGCACGCCGGTCGTTTACAAGGGTCTGGTTTACATCGGGGTGGGCGAAGATCCTGAGCACGGCGAAGGTCGCGGGCATTTGTGGTGCATCGATCCCACCAAGCGCGGCGATGTCAGTTCGGAACTGGTGTTCAATCAAAAGGACCCCAATACGCCCATCGCTCCCAAGCGCAATCAAGCTTGCGTCGAAGCCGATGGCGATTTCACGCGCGATAATCCCAACTCCGCCTGCGTCTGGCACTACGAAGGGGAGGATTTGAACGGCAATGGCAAGCTCGATCCTGATGAAACCATGCACCGCACCTGCGGCACCGTGGCGATTAAGGACGATCTGCTCTACGTCGCTGATTTTTGCGGCATTGTGCATTGCCTCGACGCCAAGACCGGGAAATGCGCATTGGACACACGACATGCTCACAGCCTGCTGGTCGTCTCCCTTGATTACCGATGGCAAAGTTTATATCGGCAATGAAGATGGCGGCGTCCTAATTTTCAAGCTGAGCGACAAAAAAGAGATTTTGTCCAAAGATAAAGACGGGCAGCCCGGACCGATCGAAATGGATTCAAGCGTTTACAGCACGCCGATCGTCGCCAATGGCGTGCTGTATATTTCGACGCGCACGCATCTGTTTGCGATCCAGGCCGAGTAGTCTGGCGGGGTAGCGCGGCGAGTTTTCGATTATGCTGGACGATTATGTCCGCTTCGCAATCGCCAGCATTGGAAAAAATATCGCAATCGCCGCCAGATAAAGTCCATTGGGCTTGGCTGGCGGTAACTGCGATTGTGGTAGGGGCCGCGCTGTGGGCAGTTTACCGCGATTCGCTGAATGCGCCGTTTATCTACGACGATCGCGGGACAATTCTTGAAAATCTGTCGATTCGGTCACTTTGGCCGCTCGTCGGGGACACCCGTCGTCCAGGGCCGCTGAATGCGGCCAAAGATCTGCCGACGTCCGGACGGCCGCTGGTGAATTATTCTTTCGCACTGAATTACCGCTTCGGCGGATTCGATCCATGGGGTTATCATTTCGTCAATTTGGCGACGCACTGGCTGTCGGCGGTTTTGCTTGGGGCCATCGCATTTCGCATCTTTCGGCTCGAATACTTCGGAGCTGAATTCCACCGAGCGGCAGGGATGCTCTCTTTCTCGGTGGCTCTGATATGGGCCATGCATCCGCTTGCCACCGAGTCGGTCCAGTACACGACACAGCGCACCGAGCTGTTTGTAGGTTTTTTTTATTTGGCGACGCTCTACTGTAGCTTGCGATATTGGGCGGCAATCGACGGTTCGCAACATCTGCTCTGGGCCGTATTGGCTTCTACAGCTTGCATCGCAGGGGCGTGCTCGAAAGAGATAATTGTCACTGCACCGGTACTTGTGCTCCTCTTCGAACGCACATTCATTACTGGTTCATTTAAATCGGCCTTGCGAAAGTCTTGGCCGCTTTATGCCGCGCTTGCGCTAAGCTGGGTCGTTTTGATCGAATTGAATTACCAAGCTCCGCGTTCAAGCTCCGCCGGATTTGGCTTGGGGGTTTCCGCTTGGAAATGGTGGTTCACAGAAATCAAAGTTGTGCTCATGTACTTGAAGTTGGCTGTTTGGCCGGCGCCGCTTTCGATTCACTACGAAATCCCATACGTGGCCACAGTCAACGAAGCATGGCCCTGGGTGACAATCGCGATGATAGGTGTTGGCGTCTCAATCTTTCTGCTGTGGCGGCGCAATTCGGTCGGCTATGTGGCAGCCTGGGTGCTGTTGGTATCGTCGCCCACCTTGGTCGTGCCAATTATCACCGAGCAGGCGGCGGATCGCCGAATGTATGTGCCTCTAACAGCCATCGTCGCGCTTGCAACCGGTGGAGTTTATTGGCTACTCATACGCGGGAGCCAACGGGCGTCCGCTTCCACAAGTCCTCGTTTAGATATTCAGTGCAGACGACCCACACTCGTGCTCTTGCTCGCAGCATCTGTCGCCTTCTCGGTACTTAGCTGGCACCGACTGCGCGTATACGACTCGGAGGTGGACGTGTGGAAGGACGTATTAGCGAATAACTCTAACAATCCCGAAGCCTACCACGCATTCGGCTTTCAACTGCAACGAGCCGGACGCGACGCCGACGCAATCGAACAATTCCAAAAGGCGCTGAAATTGCAGCCGGACCATGCATCGGCACATCTTAATATGGGACTCTCGCTAAAACGCTTGGGGCGATTGCCGGAAGCAATCGCCGAGTACCGAAAGGCAATTGCAATCACGCCCGAATCTGCCCTCGCCCACGATAATCTTGGAAACGCCCTGCAGGCGGCAGGGGATATTAAGGGCGCAATCGAACAGTACAGAGCTGCGATCGCCCTGAAGCCAAATTTCGCCGATGCTTATAACAATTTGGGTGTTGCACTGCTGTCGCAGCAACACCCGCAAGAGGCAATCGAGCAGTTTTCACAAGCCTTGGACTTGAAGCCCGATTTGGTTGACGCAAACGTAAACCTCGGCAAGGCATTGTTGGCGGACGGTCGTCCAGCCGATGCGGTAGCTTCTCTCTCGCGCGCATCTCGTGGCAGCCCGCCGACTTAGAAGCGCGTGTGCTCCTAGTGAATGCTTATGCGTCTTCGGATAAGTTCAACGAGGCAGTTGACGCCGCACGCGAAGCGCTCCAAATGGCGCAAGCACAACACAACTCCGAAGTGGCTGGACAAATTTACGCGTGGTTGAAGCTGCAAGCAAACGCCAATCGGTCAAACAGGCCGCAGGAATCTCATTGATTGGTGCCGAATCGGTCATACTGCTAGCGCATCTTCTGATGAACAACAAATCCAAACGCACTTCGCGCTTGTGGTCTCTCAAACCGATTGATTTCCAGTGCCGTTTGGGTTGGAAGATAACTTGGCTGATTTTGATTGTCCTGCTCTGCCTTTGGGTCTATGGGCCGGCACTTAGCGGCCAATTTGTGCTCGACGATGACGGGCTACTGACGCAAAGTGCAGTCATTCGCGCGCCCGATGGACTTTCTCGCATTTGGCTATCGACCGAACCCTTCGATTACTGGCCAATCACCAATACTGCACTGTGGATGGAATGGCGCACCTGGGGCGGCAACCCGTCTGGTTACCACATTGTGAATCTGGCGATTCACATCTTCTGCTCGCTGTTGCTGTGGCGCATTTTGGTCGTGCTTGGCATTCCGGGCGGTAACATCGCGGCGCTCTTGTTTGCGGTTCATCCCGTGAATGTGGAGTCGGTTGCCTGGATTTCGCAACTCAAGGGATTGTTGGCAATGCTGTTCTTTCTGCTGTCATTGCTGTTCTATTTGCGAGACGATGATCTACCAGTGACTGAGCCCGAATTTCAGACCGGTCGGCGTAGATCGTATCGATCGAACATTTGGTATTGGCTCAGTTTACTAGCGTTTCTCGCGGCGATGCTCAGCAAAGGCTCGGTCGCCGTTTTACCCGTCGTGTTGTCGTTGGTTGCGTTGTACAAGCGGGGTCAATTCACAGGAATTGATATTTTAAGGTCCGTGCCATTTTTCACCGTTGCAGCGGGACTGACTGCGGTAAATATTTGGTTTCAGCGTCACGGCCAAGACGTCGCGCTGCGTGATGCAGGGATTATTGAACGCACGTTAGGCGCGGGTTCTGTGATCTGGTTTTATCTTGGGAAAGCCCTGCTGCCACTGGATCTGATCCTTATCTATCCGCAATGGAGAATCTCAATTGCTGATGTTCACTGGTGGATGCCTCTCGTTGCCGCCATTTGCACGACCGCAATCCTTGTCGCTTCTCGCCCGTCGCGATTTGCGCGAGCGATTGCTTTCGCTTGGTTGTTTTTTTGCGTTGGCCTTTTGCCGGTAATGGGATTTACCGACGTCGGCTTTATGAAACATTCGTTGGTTGCCGACCATTATCAATATTTGGCGCTTTTGGCGGTCGCGGCGGCGGCCGGCGCCGCTTGGAATGCCTGCTGGAATTGGTCGGTCGGTCGCACACGTTGGGTCTGTTTGCTGACCATCACAGTTGTGATTGCCGGTTACTCCTATTCAGCGAAGAAATATAGCGAGCTATTCTCCGGTCCCATTGCGTTGTACGAGGCAACGCTCGGCAAAAACCCGAACTCATGGCTGGTTCACAACAATTACGCATTAAAACTTATCGACGCTCAACGAAAGTCCAAAGCGATTAATGAATTTGAGCAAGCGATTCGTCTACGCCCCGATTTCGCTCTGGCCCACAATAACCTCGGCAGTTTACTGTTGAACGTTGGGCGGCCAGCAGAGGCCATCAGGCAGCTAGAACAGGCAATTCGCCTGGATCCGAAATCGTCGGAGGCTCACTGCAATTTGGGCATCGCGCTGGTGCATGAAAATCGGATGCAGGAAGCCATCCAACAGTACCGAGAAGCAATCCTCTGGGATCCCAAAAATGCGAACGCCTACCTCAACCTCGGCGATACGCTTGATAAGCTCGGCCAGGCGGACGAAGCAATGCATTATTACCGCGAGCTATTGGAATTCGCTCCCGCTGTCGCTGCCGCGCACAATAACCTGGGAAACGATCTGCTGCAGCTAGGAAGCCTGAACGCCGCAATTGAGGAATATGCGCTCGCGGTGCATTACAAGCCCGACTATAGCGAAGCGCGCTTCAATCTTGGCAAGGCATTGCTCGAAGCCGAGCAACCCTCCGCAGCGGCCCGTCAATTCCAGCAGGTCCTCGTTCAACAACCCACGGATTTAGAATGCATTGTATATCTCGTGGACGCTTACGCGCGGGAAGGCAATTTGTCCGACGCCATTCAAGCGGCCCGCCACGCCTTGAACGCGGCGCAACTGCAGCACAACAGCAAGATCGCGGCACAAATGAGCGATTGGCTGACCGCACACGCCAATCTCGAGTTGCCGGCAAACAATCCTGCAGACGCTGCAAAATAAGAAATTTATCGGCAACTTAGTACTGGCTCGCCAAGACCGCAGTGCATGACCGCAACCAGTCACAATTTGTTGACGAATACGTATCCACCCTCGACGCGTTTTGCATCGAAAGTTGTGCCACTCTTTAAGTCGACGCTTATTATCATCGGCGTCTGCTTGGCTTACCTTCCCGCGATGCAAGGCGGCCCGTTGATGGACGACGACCAACTGCTCACTGAAAATGCCTTGGTCAAAGCGCCTGATGGTTTGTATCGAATTTGGTTTACGACGGAGTCGATCGATTATTGGCCAATAACCAATACCAGTTTTTGGCTCGAGTGGCGCTTGTGGGGAAAGTCGCCGGTCGGATATCACGCGACCAATGTGGCGCTGCATATTCTGGCTGCGCTCTTGCTCTGGGAGATTCTTCAAAAATTGAGGCTGCCAGGCGCATATTTAGCGGCATTATTGTTCGCGCTCCATCCGTTGAACGTGCAATCGGTCGCTTGGATTTCGGAACGCAAAAACACCCTTGCTATGGTTTTCTTTCTGCTCTCGATCTGGTTCTATTTGCGAGACCGCGACCTGGACTACAGCCATTTACCGCCAACGTCGAGCATAGACGGGCCTTTGAAAGCAACCAGTCGGCGGTGCTACTGGCTTAGCCTTCTTGCCTTTACGCTTGCGGTGCTCAGCAAAGGATCGGTGGCCATATTGCCCTTCGTGTTGCTGGGATTCGAGTGGTGGTCAAAGGGGCTGGATCGAACCCAACTCCTTCGGATTGTTCCCTATTTTGCCATTGCCATTTCGTTTGCCTGCCTGAACGTTTGGTTTCAAACGCATGGCGCGACAACTGCAATTCGAAACGCAAGTCCGATCGAGCGATTGTGTGGCGCAGGCGCGGTCGTGTGGTTCTACCTTGCCAAAGCGATTTTGCCGCTTGATGAGCTGTTCATTTATCGCGACTGGCAAATTGTGATTAAACAAGTTTGCTGGTGGATCCCGTTTTTCGCCGCGGCAAGCGTAACTTTCTTGCTTTGGAAGACTCGCGGCACTGGCGCCTGGGCGCGAGGGATGTTTGCCGCTTGGTGTTATTTTTGCATCGCGCTACTGCCGGTGCTGGGTTTTGTCGACACCGGGTTTATGCAATACACATTGGTGGCCGACCACTATGCGTACATTGCGCTGATTGGTGTTACCGCGATGGTGGCGGCTGGCCTCACGGCGTGGTATGAAAAGAGTTCAGGCGCTCTGCGTTTCGCAGCGGTAATTGTGGCTGTAACGACCGTTCCGATCTTGGCAATTGGCACAGGACGAGAAGCTTGGTTGTACGGCCATCCAATCGAACTCTATACAAAAACGCTTGCAGAAAACCCACAAGCGTGGCCCCTGCGCGTTCATCTAGGCAGAATTTTTAAGCAAACCGGGCGATTGCCAGAGGCTATTGCGCAATATGAGCTAGCGATGGCCGCGAAATCTGATCGTCCCGAAATCTATACCGATTTGGGAAACGCGCTTGAGCTAACGGGAAAATTTCAGAATGCGATCGAGCAATATCAAAAAGCTCTGGCGCTAAACGCGAGCGATCCCATCGCTCACAACGGGCTAGGGGTAATTCTGGCCAAGCAAGACCGCCTCAATGAGGCAATCGATCACTATCGGCAAGCCGTACAAGCAAAACCCGATTTCGCCGACGCCTTCTACAATCTCGGCATGGCACTGCTGCGTGCAGGCCAGCCGCACGATGCCCTGAAGAGTTTTCACCGGGTACTCGAGCTCGATCCGCAAGATACCGCGGCGGCAATCAACTCGGCCTTAGCGTACGCTCAATTGGGCCAATCAGTCGAAGCAATCGCCGCGGCAAATCATGCGCTCGCGCTGGCAAATGCGCAAGGTCAATTGTCCGAAGCGAAGCAGATTGATGCATGGCTTAAAGCCTATCGCGAAAGCAACGCATCCCCAAAATAAAAACGGTAGGCTATTGCAAAAGGTTTGCACCCGAGATTTTAAACGTTCTTTTATTGCTTGCCCCCATGAGTCGCCGTCAGAATCGCGATCACTTGAATTCCGCGAATCGCGCTACCGGGAGCATTCCCTGGCGCTTCGCTCTCATGTGCGCGCTGATCATTGGCGCCACAATCGCAATATACTACCCGCGCTGCACGGCGGCGTGTTGATGGACGACGATCTTTTGCTCACCAATAACAGCCTGGTCAAAGCACCCGATGGATTAAGCCGCATTTGGTACACGACGCAATCATTCGATTATTGGCCGCTCACCAACAGCAGTTTCTGGCTCGAATGGCGGCTGTGGGGCAAAAACCCCACCAACCTCACCGGCTATCACGTTACGAACCTCGCGCTTCATTTAGCGGCTGTGTTCTTGCTATGGGCGATACTGCACAAGCTCGCCGTTCCCGGCGCATATCTCGCCGCGCTGTTGTTCGCCGTGCATCCTGTAAATGTGCAATCGGTGGCCTGGATAGCGCAGCGTAAGAACACACTGGCGATGGTGTTTTTATTGATCTCCATCATTTGCTATTTAAAAGGGGACCGCACCGCGTCGCCGTCCGACGATCAAAAGCGCGACCCCGCTGGTACGGCGATCTGGTATTGGCTGAGTCTGCTGGCCTTCGTGCTGGCAATGTTCAGCAAAGGTTCCGTAGCAATACTGCCGGTCCTGCTAGTGATTATCGACTGGTGGCGAGGAGTGCGATTCAGTGCGGGGCGCCTTGCTCGGCTGGCGCCGTTCTTTGCGATCGCTGTTGCTCTAACCTGGCTGAATATTTGGTTTCAGACACACGGCAAACCTTCCGACATCAGGCAGGCTGATTTCTTCGAGCGATTGTGCGGCGCAGCGCCGGTGTTTGGTTTTATCTATCCAAGGCGCTCTTGCCGATCGAACAATATTTTGTTTATCCGCAGTGGCATATTATCGAGCGCGACCTGCGCTGGTGGGCACCGCTTATCGGGGCGACCGCCGTTACTGCGATGCTCGTATGGCGGCAGCTTACCGGCACCGCCAGCGCCTTGCTGAAGGCGTTGCTCGCCGCCTGGGCTTTTTTCTGCGTAGCGCTTGCTCCCGCGCTGGGATTCACCGATACCGGACTGATGCGCTTCGCCCTCGTCGCCGATCAATATCAATATATCGCCATCATTGGCGTTGTCGCATTGGCGGCAGCGGCGCTGAGCGTTTGCCTCCAACGCCTCGGCCCTACATGGCAGCCGCTGATAAGAGTTGCCACGGTAACCATCGTTATCGTCTGCATGATTCAATCCTGGCGGCTATCGAAACTATACGGCGACCCAATCGAAATGTATCAGGTTAATTTGCGCAAGGATCCGGCCAGTTGGGTATCGCATGTCAATTTGGCAAAGACCTACCAGCGGCAGGAGAAATTCCCCGAAGCGATCGCGCATTTCAGGCAGGCGCTTGTTCTGCGCCCGCAAAAATATGAAGTACGCATTCTCATCGGCTCCATGTTAGACAAAATGGGCCGCTACACCGAAGCGATCGACGAAGACCGCAAAGTGCTCGAGGCTAACCCGGAGGATCCTTCAGCGCATAATAATTTGGGAATTGTGCTTGAAGAAATTGGCCAGCGCGAACCGGCCATTGCCCAATACCAGCTAGCGGTGAATGAATTGCCCGATTTCGGCGAAGCACAATACAACCTCGCGCTGGCATTGATTCACCTCGGCAAACCGCAGGAGGCACTGGAACATTTCGAGCGCGTCCGAGAACTCGACCCGACCGACATGGAAGCAGCGATGAGCACTGCCCTAACTCTGGCTCAATTAGGACGAACTAGTGAGGCAATTTCCGCGGCTGAGGATGCACTTCAACTGGCGCACCGGCAAGGGAAAACAAGAGAGGCAGAGCAAATTGAAGCGTGGCTCAAAACTCATCCGCCGACCATGACCCATTGAACCATAGTCAGCCGCAGCCTGGCGCCTCCGTAAACAATCTCCGCTTTGCCGACTATTTTGCGACCGGCTCGTCGCCTTTGAGAAACGTCACCACGGCCCCCATTTCGGGCTTAAGATACACGCCTTCTTCATTGGGCGGCACGCTTATTTTCACGCGCACAGGCACCGCTCCTTGCGCCCGGTCGGCAATCGGCATGAGGCGCGAAACATAGCCATCGTACACTCGGTCGGGCCACGCTTCCGCGCGAATTTTGCATTTCTGGCCTTTGAAAATTTTTGAAACGTCGCGCTCTTGGATTTTGAGTTCGACTTCCAGGTCTGATAGGTCAGCCATTTCGCACAGGCTGTAGCTGCCGTTCATCACCACGGGATTGACCACGTTTCCCTCTTCGGCGTGCTTGATCAAAATGGTGCCGGAAATGGGGGCCAATATCGTGCAATTGTCGAGCCGCCATTTCGATTTCTCCATTTCGGCTTTCGCGAGCCCCAAATCAGCGCGGGCCGCATCGATGCGCTCCTGGCGCGGACCGATGACCATCAAGTCGTAGGCTTTTTGCAGCCGCTCGACTCGGCGATCGACGGTTTTGAAATTCGCTTCGGCCAGGTCGTACTCGCTTTGGGTGGCCACGCCGCTTTTGCGCAATTGCGTCGTGCGCTGCCATTCGGCATAAAGCTGCGCTGCGCTGCTTGGGCTTCTTCCAGTTCGGCTAGCGATTCGCCAATTTCCTCCTTGCGATTGCCGTTTTGCAGCTCCAGCAAGTGCTGCTCGGCCGAGGCGACAGCGGCCTTGGCGCGCTCGTAATCGGCCGAGTAGTCGGTCGTTTCGAGTTGGGCCAAAACGTCGCCTTTCTTTACCCGCTGCCCTTCTTCGATGCGCAGCATGGTGATCATCCCCGGCACTTTGGGACTGACCAAAATCTGATGGGCTGGAATGATATAGCCTTTCGATTCATGAGCAATTTCGCCGGAGGATGCCACGGCTGCCGGGCTCGGCGCTGGCGCCGATGGAGCTTCCCGCGACGCCGGAGCTGGAGTGGTTGGTTTATCAGTGCTGCTGGCCGGATTGGCTGCGGTGCCGGCGGTTGCTGGAGCGGACGCTTGCTCCGGCAGATCCTTTTTGGGTCCGGAAAACCAAGCGTCGTAGGCGTAGTACCCTCCGCCGCCGGCGATTGCCAATAGCACCAACCAAACGATCCATCGCCGCGAGCTGCCCATTTCAGCTTCCTCGGGCAGCCGGAGCGATTCGACACGCTTGCGCAAGTCGGGATCGGAGCGCCGCGCCTTTTCAGTTTCGATTGGTTTGATTGCTAAATTGCTGTCCATCGAATTCCGTATTCAGTTTTGACCAAGCTCAGCGCCAAAAAGTGCCTATCCATGGTCCAGCCAGGACGCGATTGAAGACCACCGGTGCACGGACCTATTTCCATGGTAGCAACCGTCTCGCTCGCGAGAAATGGAACTCGCCGCCAAACGCCGCACACCTTGCGATAAAACTGCCGGAAAACGATGATTTCCCGGCCGGTTGCGTAAATGCTGCTATTGGTTCATTCTAGAGGATGGGAGTTTTGAAACACGCTTCTGCTGGCCGGCCGGATTCTGGCACCCCATGCACCTACCGTCGCAAGCTACATCAATTGCCCAGCCGCGCCAGCCAGTTTTGAAATCGTTCGCGCCGGCTTTCTCGAAGCTCCGCAGCCCGGCGGTACTCTTTGGCGCTCAAGTGGCGATAATTATCGGAGCGACGCTCGCCGGCTACTGGCCTTGCATGAATTGGAAGTGCGCGCCGGGAAAATATTTGCTCGACGACGATAAGTTGCTAACCAACAATCCTTTGGTTTTCGCTCCCGACGGATTGCAGTACATGTGGTTTAGCACCAGGCGCAAGATTATTGGCCGCTCACGAACACCAGTTTCTGGATTGAGTGGCGCTTGTGGCACATGAATTCGCTGGGCTACCACGCCACGAACTTGGCGCTGCATCTAGCCTCGACGCTGCTACTGTGGGTTATCTTGCGCAAGCTAGCCATTCCCGGGGCATATTTGGCGGCGCTGCTGTTTGCGATTCATCCCGTGAATGTGGAATCGGTCGCTTGGATTGCGCAGCGAAAAAATACGCTGGCCATGTTGTTCTTCATGCTTTCGGTGTTGTGGTACATCGTGCAGGAAGAGTATCGACAATTGGCGTACACGAGCACCGGCGTAGACGCTGCTCAGCGCGGCGAACATTCCACTAGAGCGTGGATCTACTACGGCTTCAGTTTGTTCGCGTTCCTGCTGGCGATGCTCAGCAAGGGTTCTGTGGCGGTGCTGCCGGTTATTTTGCTGGGCCTGGTTTGGTGGCGGCAACGACGCATTTCGCTGGGCGATATTGCGCAGCCTGCCATTCTTTGTCGTGGCCATTGCGCTGACAGGGGTGAACATTTGGTTTCAAAAGCACGGGAAGGAAATCGTTTTGCGCGACGTGACCACGGCCGATCGCGTCGCCGGCGCGGGCGCAGTCATTTGGTTCTATCTCTCAAAGGCACTGCTGCCGCTGGATTTGATTTTCATTTATCCACAGTGGCACTTCGACTCAGCGACCGCGCGGTGGTGGCTGCCGCTTGCCGCCGGGATCGCAATTACCGCGATCTTGCTCTGGCAGCGGAACTCGCGGTTCGGACGGCCGCTGTTGTTCGCTTGGGCGTTTTTCTGCGTGTCGCTCTTGCCGGTGTTGGGGTTCACCGACGTCGGCTTTATGAAATATTCGCTGGTGGCGGACCACTACCAATACATTGCGCTGATTGCGGTCGTTGCGCTCGCGGCGGCTGGCTGGAGTCTTTGGCAGCGCGGGCTAGAGGAATCGAAGCAATGGTTGGCCTGGATACCTGCGGGCGTTGTCGTCATCGCGCTTACGTGGCTAACGAATCGGCAAAGCACGCTGTACGACGACCCTGTGGTGCTGTATTTGACGACGCTTAAGTCTACGCCCGATTGCTCGATCGCGCATAATAACGTGGGCTATGAATTGCACGAACGCGGAGAGTTTAAGCAGGCAAAGGAACATTTCGAAGAAGCCATTCGACTGAATCCAAAATATGCCGATGCTCATAACAACCTGGCCAATGTACTGGCCGAAGAGGGACGCAACGAGGAAGCGATCGCACAGTGCCAAATGGCCATTCAAGTGGATCCCGATTTGGCCGAGCCCTATAACAACATGGGTTTGTCGCTGGCGCACATGGGGCGCCATCAAGAAGCGATCTCGGTCTATCATCAAGCGCTCAATCGCAAGTATTTTTTTCCAGAAGCGCATTGCAATCTGGGGCTGTCGCTGGTGCGCGTCGGGCAGACGCTCGAGGGTTTGAAGGAACTGGGAATCGCGCTCGATTACGACCCGAAATTTCCCGATGCCTGGGGCGGCGCAACCATCGCCTACATGCAATTGGGGCAAAAGGATCAGGCTTTGGCCGCCGCAGAGAAGGCCGTCGTTTATGCGCGCGAGCGGAAGCGCGATCAACTGGCCGCGGAAATGGAAAAATGGCTGCGCGACCAGGGCGTGCAGGTGACCAACCAGCCCGGGCAGGCTCTTGAACCTGATGCTAATTCCGCTGCCAAATAGCGGCCGATTCCCGCGCATTCTCTGCCGCGGCACGGCGAAGTGAAAATGTTTCCGACCGCGGCGCTTCTTCGGCCGCAGGCTCGTGAAATCGCAACCGCAGGCGGCGCGAATATCTTGCTGCGTTTGGGCAGATAGCGCGCCGGCGTCGAACCACTCGACCTCGCCTGCTTGACAAGCGGCGATAAGCCGGCCATTGCGAATTGCCACCGTGTTGGTGTGGGTGATCGGAATGCGCGGTTCGTCGGTAATCAGACCACATAAATTCAGCGGATCGGCAGCCGCGACGACAATCGCCGCATCGTCAGGAGTCTCATCGCGGCCGCTGCGCAACAGTTCCACGGCTTCGGGAAGTGCGTACTGTTCGCCGCCCACGCCGCGCACGAAGCGGCCGCCGCGAATTTCGCCGCGAGCTTCGAGGCGACGATACACCTGCACCAGCCGCCACCACGGGGGCACGGAAGATTCGCGCTCGAGCAGATCGCGAAACACCACGCCCCAGCGGCGCAGCAGTTGCCAGGCCCAATTCGTCGCCGCCTGCTCGTCATCGAGCTTGGCGACAATTCCCGGAAATAACGACCAGCGCCCTGAGGGGGCCACACTGAACTCGCGCCGCAAACGGCGAGCGCGGCGGCGCTTGTCTTGCCGCCGGCGCTCGGTGGCGCTGCCTGAAATGTTGCGCACGGCCGTAAATGCGTCGGCGGTGGCCAGACCGAGGGCGGCCAATTCGTGCAACGCTTCGTCGAGCTGCGATGGGAGCAAGCCGGTGAGCGCCATGATTTCGTGCTGGAATAGCGCGCTGCGCTGCCGGAGCGTTTCCAACACCGAGGCAGCGCCCGTGCGGCAAAAGGCTTCGGCGCTTGCGCGATCGCGCGGTAAAAGCCAGCCTAAATTTTCGCGCAACAGCAGGGTGATGGGAGCCGCGCGTCAGGCCGGCCGAACTGGGGCCATCGTCGGCATCTTTTCGCGGCGGGTTCAATCGGCCCCAGGCCAATTCTCCGGAGAGCGAAAGATCATCGAGCCAGCGAGCCTCGTATTCGTCGCAGCGCGAGGGGAGCAGGCGCCGTTCCCACAGGCCGGCCGCGGCTTCGTAGCCTTGCAATTGCGCGAGCATCTTGCGGAGCCCTGCCCGGCCATGCCAGTGCGTGCCCGGCAGCAGATGATGCCAGCGCGTGAGGAAGCGAATAAAATCGGTCGGTTCGGCAGGTTGAATTTGCCTCCGCAAGCCGTCGAGGGTGCGGCGATGAATGCGCGCTAGCAAGCGGCGTTCGCACCATTGGATGGGCGAGGACGCGTTGAGTGTCTGGGTGTCTGGTGTCTGGGTGTCTGAGTGTCTGTGTGTCTGGGGGTCTGCGTGTCTGGGTGTGTGGGCGTCCGACGCGCTATCGACTGCATCGGGGGGCGGAGTGAAATGGCCGCGGAGAATTGTGCCCTCGGCCTCCACGGCTTCCAGGGCGGCGAACACTCGATCGCGGTCGATCTGCAAAGTCTGTGCAAGTTCTTCGGCTGTGATCGGACCGCTGGCTTGTACGCGGCCACGCACAAGTGTGATTAGTGCCTCAGCCGATTCCCAATTCTGCTGCACTCGGTCGGGGAGCGTAATGTGTGGCTGGGAAACCGCACCAGGATACAACGATTGCACCAGCGGCCAGCGCTCGGCCACGGACCAGTAGGTGAGGTTGAAGTGGGGCGGCGGCGGGCTGCCGGACGGGGCAGCCGCTTGAACAGGTGAAGAGGTGAGCAGGTGAGCAGGTGAATTGGCGGGTTGCGGCAACTCCACGCGCACTGCTCGGCCGGCGGCGATCAACTCATCGAACTGCGGCGTCCACTCGGGCGCTTCGTCGGCTCGCAACAGGCAGAGGCTGTGCAAAGCATCGTGCAATTCGTCGGCATCGCGCACGATCGGCCACGCCTCGGCCTTCACCTGGGCGATGGCTTCGGGATCGAGCCGGCCCAAATCGCTGGCCGAATCGAACGACAACCCGCGGCGCAGCGTGACCGCCCGGGCGCGGCGCTCCTCTAAGGGCGCGCCATCGAGGAACGCATAAGGATTGGCGTTGAGGATTTCGTGGCTAAATGGCGAAGGCTCGCGCGTGTCGCGGGCAATTAACTCCACCTTGCCGGTGCCAATATCGGCCAACAGCGCCAACCAGCGATCAATATCCATCGCTTCGTGGAGGCAATCGTGCATGGTTTGCTGGATGAGCGGGTGGTCGGGAATTTCGGTGTCGCCGTGGTGATTTTCCAAGCACCCGGCCTGCGCGGGAAACACGGCGGCAAGCAAATCGTCGCTGCGGAAGCGTTGCAAATTGGGGGGCACGCGCTGGCCATGCTTGTTGCGCAGCACCGCTAGGGAGCGTGTGGCGCACCATCGCCAACGCGTTTGAAACACCGGCGCGGCCAGCAAAGCTTGCTCAAGCAAATAGCGGCCATTCGCGGGCGTGAGCATTCCGAAAAGCGAATCGATGGGGAAACTGTGCTGCGGGCTCAGCGATAGCACAATGCCATCTTCGTCAGCGCTGGCTTGCAGTTCGAAATCGAACGAGCGGCAGAAGCGTTTGCGGAAAGCCAGACCCCAAGCGCGATTCACTCGAGCGCCCCAAGGGGCATGAACGACCAACTGCATGCCACCGGCTTCGTCGAAGAATCGCTCGAAGACAATGCGGTTAAGCGTAGGCACAACTCCGATGGCGGCGACCTGAGCGGCCACATAGCGCACGGCTTGGGTGGCGGCATGCTCATCGACGCCGCATTCTTGTGAGAGCCATTGAATGGCTGGTGTTAAATCGGGTTCGGCGGGAGGGTTTAGGGTTCTGGGTTCAGGGTTCAGCAATCCGGACACGCGCTGTTCCAAGTCTTCACGCAATCGCGAGACTTCTTCGGAAAGTTCAATGGTGCGGCCCGGCGCTTCGCCCAACCAAAATGGAACCGAGGCTGGCGCGCCTTGGGCATCGCTCACATAAACTTCCGAACCGCGCACGTAGTGCACGCGCCAGGAGGTATTGCCCAGCAGGAAAATATCGCCGCCATTGCTTTCCAGCGCGAAATCTTCGTTGACCGAGCCGACAAACGTGCCATCGTTTTCGGTCACTACGCGAAAATCGCCCAGTTCGGGGATCGCTCCGCCGCAGGTAATGGCGACGATTCGCGCGCCGCGGCGGGCCTTCAGGCGGCCGGCAATCGCGTCGCGATGCAGCCAAGCGCCGGCCCGATTTCCTCTCGCGATTCCCTCGCTGAGCATGGCGACGATTCGGTTGAATTCCGCACGCGGCAAATTGCGATAGGGCCATGCACGGCGCACCAGCGCAAACAGTTCGTCTTCGCCGCAATCTTCCACGGCGCACATGGCGACGATTTGCTGTGCCAGCAAATCGAGCGGGGCGACCGGGATTTCGATTTTATCGAGCCGGCCGGCCTTGACTGCGCGCACAGCGCCAGGCATTCGACCAATTCGTCGCGCGTCAGCGGAAAGAGCCGGCCCTTAGGAATCACACCCAATGCGTGGCCGGATCGCCCGACACGTTGCAAGAGCGTCGCGATGGCGCGGGGGGAGCCAATTTGGCAAACTAAGTCGATATAGCCGACGTCGATGCCCATTTCGAGCGACGCCGTGGCCACAATGGCTTTCAGTTCGCCGCGTTTGAGCCGTTCTTCGACGTTCAAGCGAATTTGCCGCGAAAGGCTGCCGTGATGGGCCGCGACTGCCTCTTCGCCCAGCGATTGGCGCAATTGATGGGCGACTCGCTCGGCCAGTTTGCGCGTGTTGACGAACACCAATGTGCTGCGGTGCGCCTGAATATGCTCGGCGAGGCGATCGTAGACTTCTCCCCATTGCTCGGCCGAGCAGACGGCTTCGAGTTCGCTGGGAGGGCAATCGACGCTCAGATCGAGCTCGCGCTGATGGCCGGCGTCGATGATCGAGCAGTTGAGAGTGCGGAATGCGGAGTGGGGAATGGGGAGTGGGGAGTGCGGAGTCGGGCATGAGCGGGTGCTACCGCCTTCCGCTCGGTTGCCGTTGGGGCAACCGTGCTCAGTTGCTGGTGAAGAGGTGAGCAGGTGAGCGGGTGAATTGATTCCCTTGTCGTCTGCTCGGGCCGTACCTCTTGACTCCTGATCCCTATCGCTTGAATCCTGATTTCCGACTGCTGAATCCTGAACCGTGAACCCTGAACCCTCGCGGGAACCTACGAGGAAATTGGCGATTTCATCGATGGGCGCTTGCGTGGCCGAGAGGCCGATACGCTGCAGTGGATGGTCGCAGAGTTTTTCGAGGCGCTCCAGCGTGATCGATAAATGTGAGCCGCGCTTATCGCGGGCCAGCGCGTGAATTTCATCGACGATGACTGTCTCAACTGTGCGGAGGATTTCGCGGCTTTTTGCGCCGGTGAGCAAGAGGTAGAGCGATTCGGGGGTGGTGACCAGAATTTGCGGCGGGCGGCGCAGCATGGCGGCGCGCTGGGCGGTAGGAGTGTCGCCTGTGCGCACCAGGGCGCGAATTGGCAGCGGCTGGCGGCCGGCAGCGAGCGCCATCTGCTGCAGTTCGGCCAAGGGCACTTCCAAATTGCGATGGATGTCGTTGGACAATGCTTTGAGCGGCGAGATATAGACCACGCGCACTCCGTCGGGGAGCGTGCCATCGACTGCCTCGCGCAAGAGCCGGTCGAACGAAGCAAGAAACGCCGCCAGCGTTTTACCGCTGCCGGTCGGGGCGGCGATCAGGGTATGGCGGCCGGCCGCGATTTCAGGCCAGCCGCGCGCTTGAGGCTCGGTTGGCTCGCCGAAGCGATTGCGGAACCAGGTTTCGATGAGGGGGTCGAACATGATTACTTAGTAACCACTGATAAACACTGATGTACACAGATCATTCTTCACGGCATTTGAGCAAAAGCAACTTGTTGTTGGGTGGCTGGTGGTCTGGTGGAAGGCAGAAGGCAGAAGGCAGACGGCAGACGGCAGAAAGAAGAGGAACTGTGTGAATTGAATTTTTGCAAGTGCGCGAAGTGGAAGGGGAAAGTGCTGGTGTAAATCTCTCGGGAAAAACGATGGTTTTGGGCCAAACATTTGCCCTGCACTTGCCCCAAGTGTTTTGCGGGCCGTTTTGGTGGAGCGGAATGGATCGGGAAATTGCGGGTGGAAATGCATTTTTTTATGCTTCGTGATGTCGCACGGCGCGGGGTAAATCAAAATAAGCGGGAGGGTGTCAAGTATGCTGGCCATGGAAGTTGAAAAAAGTTTTGATTGGTTCGGCGGGCAGGTTTGCTGATGCTGGATGGAGTGCGGATATAATATGTGGAGGGTAGTATATGTACCGATGTTCAGGTTAGCACAAACGGTGGCCTAATTTCAAGTAGGCGAAAGTTGGCTGCCGGAAATTTACCGCCGAGGCGCCGAGACACGGAGAAGACAGGGGGCAGGAACGACGACGGACGAGGGGCGAACCGCGGATGACGCGGATGAGACGGATCGGCAGACGATCGTAGGGCGGCCCTCTTTTCCGAGGTAAGAATGGTGAATTTATGAACTTTAGATTTTATTCACCACGACACCCCCCAAGACTTGTCATTTACTTGACCATCGGACACCCAAATAATCGTCAGCCCTGCAACGGCGTCTTTTTTTATGACAACTACAATTTTGTCGGTACCACCGTTTGAACGAGCAAATTTCCACGTTAATCGCCGGTTGGTATTTTCATTCTCGATCGGATCGCCGAGAGCTTTTTTTACCGCTTCACTTGTCATTCCAACTAGAACTTTAGCCGTGAGAGCATTTTGATTGGGAAGTTCAAATGAACCATCGGGATGCCATGTACTCCCGCAAACATAAATTATTTTGCCGTCCAAGACTTCTGCTGCGAGACGGTCTTTGCCTTGCTCCCAAGCCATTTTTATTGTCTCGAAATGAACGTCATCCGGTTTGCCTAAGCGTTTGATGAGTTGGCCTTCGCTCATTCCTTCTCTTATCTGCTCGGCACGCTCTTTGACCTGATTCGGAAGGGCGACCGACTGCACGTCATACGGTTTCGTTTCACCGTTCAATGAACAGAGTTCTATTGCGAGTGGCCTGCCGTCCCCATCGCCGTCAGTTGCACTCGTTTCAACATGCTGACTTTGCGGTGCCGAAACAGAGAGAGCAGGTGTCGACGTTTCAGCCCTTTGGCACCCCCCAGCCGCTAAACCAATCACGACAAGCGGCCAAAGCGGAACAAAGAATTGGAATTTCATGACGAGGGCTCCGTTCTTGTTTAGGTGATTCGGCATTCAACTACCACCATGTACTGCTAAATTCAATACCGAAGGTGCCTATCGCATATCAGGAGACTAATTTAGGCTTGCGGCGTGGCGGGAATTTGCTTACTTTTTCGCCCCCGCTAACGAAGCTTGCCCAGGTCATGGAAGACCCCATTCGCCAGCCGAGATCGGCCGCTCTATCCGGCCAGCGCGCGCTGGCCGGCGCTGGCACTCAATCAAACCGGCTTTGTATTGGCCCGCACAAACTCCGCGATGGCGGACTTGCTCGTTTTGCCGCTGGCCACTGACAGCACCAGTTCGGCGTAATCGTCCTGGCTGGCAACCAAGCATAAGTGATTGAGCGCGAGGAATACGTCGGCGGCGACAGCGCCGACACGCTTGTTGCCGTCGATGAAAGGATGGTTTTGCACGAGATGAAACAAATACGCGGCGGCCATTTCCCAAAGGTCGCCGTGGAGATATTTACCGCCAAACGTCGCCGCAGGTGTGGCGATGGCCGAGCGCAATAATCCCCAATCGCGCACCCCGGATGATCCGCCGTAACGCTTGATCTGATCGCCGTGAATGGCCACCACTTCATCGAGAGTCAAAAACAGCGGTTCCACCGCATCACTCCGCCAGCCGTTTGAGGGCCTTACCGTAGCGCTCGTTGCTGGCAGCCAAAGCTTGCTCGAACCGCTTGCGGCGCTTCTTGTCGCGCACGGGTGCGACGACGAGCGATTCGCCATCGGTGGACACTTCCAACGACGTGGCTTCGTCGATGCCCAATAGTTCCAGGATGGAGCGGTCGATCACCAGCGCTAAGCTGTTGCCGTGTCTGCTGAGTTTTTTAATCATGGCCGGACCTTGATTCGGACAATGAGACACCCTTCAGATGGTATTACAGTGTAGCACCATTTGTATAACATGGCAAGTCCATTTTGCGGCGGCCTTGTGGACTTGCCGGATCGGCTAGCACGCCTGCCTCTAACGTGCACTTCGTGCGGGATAATCTGCGCCCGAAAACCTAGCCGAGGAGGCTAAATTAGACTTGCGGCGTGGCGGGAATTTGCTTACTTTTTCGCCCCCGCTAACGACGCTTACCTAGAGGTCATGGACGACCCCATTCGCCAGCCGAGATCGGCCGTTGTTTCCTGCATTAGGCTGCGCGCGTTCTCCAGCCAAGCGCCGACGGTCGCGCTTTGGGTCGCGCTGGGCATTGCCACATTCATTGCCTACTGGCCGGCGATGCGCGGAACGTTTCTGTGGGACGACAATGCCCACGTGACGCGGCAAGAGCTGCGCTCGCCCGATGGTCTGCGGCGGATTTGGTTCGAACTGGGGGCCACGCAGCAATACTATCCGCTATTGCACTCGGCCTTTTGGATTGAAAGCCAGTTGTGGGGGGATCATCCGCTGGGCTATCACCTGGTGAACGTGGCACTGCACTTGGCCGCGGCTGGTTTGGTTTATTTAATCTTGCGGCAGTTAAAAATTCCCGGGGCGCTCTTGGCTGCGGCGCTATTTGCGCTGCATCCGGTGCAGGTTGAAACGGTGGCTTGGATATCGGAACAGAAGAACACGCTTTCGGCAGTGTTCTATTTGGCGGCGACGCTCGTGTACTTGCGATTTGACCAAGAACGAAAGCGCTCGCTCTATTTCGCGGCGCTGGCGCTGTTCGTGGCGGCGCTACTGAGCAAGTCGATCACGGCGACGCTGCCGGCGGCGCTCTTGGTGATTTTTTGGTGGCAGCGCGGCCGGCTCGGGTGGCGGCGCGACGTGCGGCCGCTGGCGCCATTTTTTGTGTTAGGAATCGCGGCAGGCCTATTTACCGCTTGGGTCGAGCGAACGTTGATCGGCGCCAATGGCGCGACATTTGAATTGCCGCTGCTCGCGCGCGGCTTGTTGGCGGGACGCGCGATTTGGTTTTACATCGGCAAACTGCTGTGGCCGGCGAATTTGCTGTTCGTCTACCCGCGCTGGGACATCGACGCGCGGGTTTGGTGGCAATGGCTGTACCCGGCGGCTGCTTTGGCGGTGCCTGCCGTTTTGTGGCGAGTAGCTGTTTCAAAACCCGCCTCAGCAAGGGGGACAGTCCCATTTTGCTCGGCGGCACTCCCAAAATTGGGACAGTCCCCGCCAGTTTTGAAACACAGCCGAGGGCCATTGGCGGGGTACCTGTTTTTTGTGGGGACGCTGTTTCCTGCGCTCGGGTTTTTGAATGTTTATCCATTTATGTTTTCGTATGTGGCCGATCATTTTCAGTATTTGGCATCACTGGGGATCATCGTGCCGGTCGCGGCGGGAATTGCGAAGCTGGCCGAGAAAGTTCGTCGATCGAGCTGGATGCCGCTGCGCCATCGGTGGATTGGGCATGCGATTTTCGGCGCCGGCAGCGCGAAATTCTTAAGCGTGTTCGCAGTGCTGGCCTTCCAGCAAAGCCACATGTATTGCGATGCCGAGACGCTCTACCGCGCGACGCTTGAGCGCAACCCAGCTTGCTGGATGGCACATAATAATTTGGGAATTCTACTTAAGGATTCCGACCGTTTGCCGGAGGCCATTGAGCATTACCAGCAGGCGTTGGCGATAAAACCCGACAATGCCGAAACGCATAATAATTTTGGCGATGCCTTAATTGCTAGGGGCCACCTTGAAGACGCGATCGAGCAATTTGAAACCGCGCTGCGAATTGTGCCCCGCTACGCCGAAGCACAGAATAACTGGGGCGTGGCCTTGCTGAAGCAGGGAAACTCTTGGGAGGCAATGGACCATTTTAAGCAAGCTGTGGATTTCCGGCCCGACTATGCTGGTGCTCATAACAATTTGGGGAACGTGCTTTGCCAATTGGGAGATTTGCCGCACGCGATCGAGCATTTAGAGCGCACCGTATTGCTCAAGCCTGGGTTCGCCGAAGCAGAATGTAATTTAGCGGTTGCACTGATGCGGGCAGGTCGCACGGAAGAGGCGGTCGTTCATTGTCAGCAATGCGTGCGACTACAGCCCAATTCGACTACCGCCTATGCCAGCCTGGCAATGGCAATGGCTCGAATGCACCGCGGCGCGGAAGCCATTGCCGCCGGGGAATCGGCATTGAAGTTAGCGCGCCAGCATGGGCAAAATGAATTGGCCGGTAAAATTGAAGGATGGCTGGCAGCCTATGTAGAGTCGCAGGCCAATTCTCATCCAGAGGCTTTGTCGCTGAAATGATGCTCACTCGACGTGTTCAAGCGTACCTGTCTCAAAGCGTTTAACCGTCGGCGTTTATCGATGGTTTGACGTTTAATCTCTCTGGACACGCAGTGCAAATAACGAGTACCCTGTGGGCTTCAGACAGCGATCGCCGAAAATCGCGGCAATTATCCAGGCGGCACATGCACTTTCCCGAATTTGTGATTAAAAACCTGCTCCGCCGCAAGGTGCGCACGGCGCTGACCACTTTTGGGGTGGCGGTGGCCATTGCCGCCGTCGTGGCGCTATTGAGCATTACCGGCGGGTACGAAGACTCGAGCAAGGAAATGTACGCCAACCGGGGCGTGGACCTGGTGGTCGTCAAGGCCGGGGTGGCCAATCGGGCAACCAGCACGCTCGATGAAATCGCTGCCAAGCTCATCAAAGCTTTGCCGGGGGTGGGGAAGGTGGCGCCTTCGCTACGGGACAGCGTCTCGGTGGAATCGGGCAGTCTCGTGTCTGTGCCGGTTTATGGCTGGCCGCCTGACAGTTTCGCTTTCGATCCGCTAACGCTTACGGAGGGAAGAAAAATTGAAACTGGCGATAAGCTGCCGACCATGTTGGGCAAGTCGATTGCACAGCGATTGAATAAGAAAGTGGGGGACCAGGTCGATATCGAGGGAACAGCGTTCACCGTCGTCGGCGTGTTCGAAAGCGCGAATATGTTGGAGAACAATCAAATTGTGGTCGCGCTGCGCGATTTGCAGGAATTGATGGATCGGCCCGACCAGGTAAATGAGTTCGAAATTAAGCTCGATAAAAGCGTGGCCGACCGCAAAACCACCATCGCGGCCTTGCAGCAGGAAATCGAAAATCTGAAAGACAGCGACGGCAATAAGCTGGGGCTGTTGGCCACGCCGACAGAAGAATTCGTCAGCAGCGACAACCAAATTCGCATTGCCCACGCGATGGCCTGGATGACTTCGGCCATTGCGCTTGTGGTTGGGTCGATTGGCATGCTGAACACCATGATCGTATCGGTGCTGGAGCGCACGCAAGAAATTGGCATTTTGCGCACCGTTGGGTGGCGCAAAACGCGCATCATGCGCATGATATTGGCTGAATCGTTTTCGCTGGCCATTTTTGGGGCCATTCTGGGCACGATCATGGCTGCCGTGTTGATTCGCGTTCTTTTACAATTTCCGGCCGCTAAGATGCTAGTGAGCGGCGAAATAACGCCGATGGTAGTGGCCATTGGTTTTTTAATGTCGGTCTTGGTGGGCTTCGTGGGCGGCGCATATCCGGCGCTGCGCGGGGCGAGCCTGCCGCCAACCGAGGCATTGCGCTATGAATAATCCATCCGCACACATTCTTCGATCAACGCGCAACGGGGCGCCCGTGATTTTGCGAGCCGAGAACTTCGGGCGCACCTATTCCGACGGTGCCGTGACGGCGCTGGCCGGGGTGAACATTGAAATTCGCAAAGGCGAATATGTGGCCATTATGGGCCCCAGCGGCAGCGGAAAATCGACGCTCTTGAATTTGCTGGGCACGCTCGATCGGCCCACGCACGGCGAGCTGTACTTCGAAGAGCAGCCGCTTTCAGAGTTGAAGGATTTAGACGGCTTTCGTTCGCGGAAAATCGGCTTCGTGTTTCAATCGTTCTATTTGCTGCCGACGCTGACGGCGGTGGAGAACGTGCAAATTCCCATGTTCGAAACCAAAGTTCCCGCGCGCGAAAGGGTGAAGCGGGCCCTTGAACTGTTGGAGCAGGTAAGCATGAGCCATCGAGCGGACCACTTGCCGATGCAGCTTTCGGTCGGCGAGCGGCAGCGGGTGGCTGTTGCGCGGTCGCTGGCGAACAGTCCGTCGCTGTTGTTGGCCGATGAGCCCACGGGCAATTTGGATTCGCGCTCGGGCAACGACGTGCTGAACTTGTTCGACGAGTTGCACCGCGACCGCGGCATGACGCTGGTGGTGATTACGCACAGCGAGGAAGTGGCCGAACGGGCCGACCGAATTATATGGATTCGCGACGGCCGCATCGCCCCCAACCGGGCCGAAGCGCTGCGGCAGCGCGAAGCGGTGTAATCGTTGCGAGACTTCGCCGCGGCTGCTCGTATATTCGTCAATAGTTATTCGTCATTCGTCACTGCCATTGGCGTACCCCCCATGAATTTTTTTTCCTTCATTTTGAAAAACCTGTTGCGGCGGCCGGCGCGGTCGATGCTCACGATTGTCGGCTTGGCTGTGGCCATAGCGGCTGTCGTATCGCTGGTCGGCGTGGCCACCGGCTTTGAGCGCTCGTTCATCGGACTGTACTCGCAGCGGCATGTTGATATCGTTGTGAATCGAAAAGGCGGAGACGAGGCATTGCAGAACACGCTGCCTGAGCAATTGCAAAGCCGCATTGAGAAAGTGCCGGGCGTGCAGCAAGTGGTGGGCGGATTGGTCGATGCTGCGTCATTTCCCAAGGAAGGTCTAATCGGGGTGATTGTCAACGGTTGGGCACCCGATTGCCCGCTGTACAAGGAACTGAAGGTGCTCGAAGGACATCGCCTGCAGGCCGGCGACAGTGGCAAAGTGATGATCGGGCGGGTGCTCGCCGCCAATTTGCACAAAAAAGTCGGCGATCTCGTCGATTTCTATGGCAAGCCGTTCAAAGTGGCTGGGATTTACGAAAGCCCGATCGTGTTCGAAAACGGGGGCGCGGTGATGCTGCTTTCAGATCAGCAGGAAAACATGAACCGGCCCAACGAAATCTCCGGTTTCACGGTAACGGTGAAGCGGCCGATGACCGAACAGCAAGTCGACGAAGTTATCGAGAAGATCAAAGCGCTGCAGCCGGGAATCCAGGTGAAACGCTCGACCGATTTCGTGAAGAACGTCAATCAAATTCGCGTGAGTCATGCCGTAGCGTGGATGACCTCGGCAATTGCACTATTCATTGGTGCGATTGGGATGCTGAACACGATGGTCATGTCGGTCTTCGAGCGCACGAAGGAAATTGGCACATTACGGGCGATTGGCTGGCGCAAGTCGCGCATTGTGCGCATGGTGCTGGGCGAATCGCTAGTGCTCAGCGTAGTGGGGGCCATCGTCGGCAGCGCGGCGGGCACGGCTTGGCAAAGCTCTTGAGCCACTTACCCACCGCCTCGGGCGTGACCCAAGGGGACGTGGCCTTCCCGGTTTTCGTGGAAGGCTTTGTGGTGGCAATTCTAGTAGGGCTGGTGGGCGCGATCTATCCGGCGCTGTGGAGCGCGAATTTGCTGCCGACTGAAGCGCTACGGCGGTAAAAGGTCGATGTGCTGCTCTAATTCTTTGCCGCGCCGCCAGCCGGCTGCGGATTCGGCACAAAGGTTTTCAGATTGCGCCGGAACGTTCGCACATCATCTTGATACTTGTTCGGTAAATCGGATGTCAACGTGTTTTGGCCGTTGAACCAGCCATGTGGCTCGTCGAAGATTAAATGATATTCGACGAATACGCGCGGCGTCGCGCCCTCAAGTTCAACAACCTTAACGAATCCACCAGCGCCTGAATATTTCTGTGGCGGGCCCCACACAACATTTCCCAGTGCATTACGAACGCCCGGCTGCCAGGTATTTTCTGACTTCGGGTCCAACTCGAAGGCCACCAACACGGCGCCGTTGTTGCCAACAGTTTCTATGCCGTGGCCGATGCAGTCGACCTTCACCTGATTGAATATTGGAAATTCCATGTGGGTATAACGCTCGCGAAAAGTGTTCGTGTCTTTAGCGATCTGTAGGCCGTGAGCCTGTAGTTCCTGGTTGGTGAGAAACTTTCCCTGCCCTCCCTTGCCGCCGGGACCTGCGTTCACTTGTTGCTTCATAAAAGCGGGGCTGGCGACGGTGGAAAGCTTTCCCTGAGCAACGAAGTAAATATCAATCTTGCGGCCGATTGAATCTTGCGCCATGTCGCCCGGAATCCCATTCATTTCCAATGCCAGGTTACTGCTCACTGTGCCGTCCAAGAACCCACCGAGCTGAGCGGCGGGAACGAGCTTCTGCATCACTTCCAGTTGCTGGTTGGCGTTCAAACCATCGGCCATTACCGGCTCGGGAATTTTTGCGGTTTTGCCGTTCGCCAATTGAATGCCCTGGCTTTGCAACTTTTTGAAGATTGGGTTCTCTTGTGCCGCGGCGATACTTGCGATTGAAAGCCACAAAGCCGCGACGGCCCACAACGCCTTTTGATTAAGACAGCTCATCCTGACGCTCCGTCGAAATGGTGGCCTGAAGAATCCTGATGCCGCGCGAAGAATTAGAACATAATTCTTCGGCGGGCAAACCTGTTTCAAGTGTAGAAGTGAGTGCCTTATAAAGATAGAGCCTGGGCAACTCCCGCGCATTAAGCCTACGTAAAGGCATGACACGGCAATAACTTATCAAACTACCAAACCCATTAACGGCCGGTAAGTTTCTTTTCCATCGTCGGCTCGGGCTGCCACAGGTAGAGGAATGTGGGCATGCTGGCGCGGTCTAAACCCGGCAGGTTCATCTGCAGAATTTGTCCCTGGATCGGCACATTCGGAGTGATGCTATACGAGGTCCGCGCCCGATCGTTGCAGCGGTGATACATCACGACGCGGGCACCAGGAACGCCGGCCACATTGCGAGCGGTTTCGACGGCATCGTCCAAGTAGCCCACCGAATCGGCTAGGTGCAATTGCACGGCTTGCGAGCCGGTGAAAATCCGCCCGTCGAAAATATCTTCCGCGCCGGCGACAATCCCGGGCCGGCTACGCATGACGACATCCTTGAAGCGGTCTTGATATTGATTGGCGATATCTTGCAGGATTTCGCGTTGGTGGACTTGCTGCTGCCGTAGGCCGGTATCGTCCATCATGCCAGGCCGCTGCAAAATGGTGCCGCTGTCGATGTTGCTGCCGGCTTTGATGGGAATATAGCCGATATCTTGCTTTTCCTCCGCGCCGGCCAAATTGTACAAATTCAGAATGACGCCGATGCCGCCGGTAATGCTCGTGGGGTGGGCCACAATCTGATCGGCCGCGGTGGCCAGGTAATAGCCGCCGCCGGCGCCAATATCCATAATGCAGGCGATGACGGGGATGTTGTTGCGGGTTTTGAATTGCTCCAGATCGTGCCGCATGATATCGCAGGCCGTTACGCCGCCGCCGGGGCTATTGATGCGCACCACCACGGCCCGCGTGCAAGGATCCGAAGCCGCCGCTTCCAGTCGCTCGCGGAAAAGCGACACGGGGTTTTCGCCGGCCGACATGGGCCCGACCATATCCATGTTGAGCAAAATGCCATCGACATCGATCACCGCGATGGCCGGTCCGCCCATGCCTGCATCTTGCCGCGGCACGGTGAATTGCCAAACCGGCCCCGCATTGCCTGGCGTGGACGTTTCGGTGAGCACGTGGCCGTCGGCATTGACGTTGGTGTTCACTGTGGGCGTGTGGCAGCAGCCGGCAAACGCGGCCAGCATCATTCCGCCGCAGGCGCGGGCGAACAATGCCACGGGAGAATAACGAAGCAAACGCGCAGCGTGCGTGAGCATGGCGATCCGTCGCGGTGGGCAGGTTGCCAACACGTCCTCGCAAAGTATGCGATGGAACCGTGTGCGGAAACCTGAAGTGAGGAAGGCAGTCCGTTGCCGCCGGCTGGCGCAGGTGCGCAAGCCGACATGCACCTTTGTTTAGATTTCGGCAATTGGAGACCCAATCGCCAGAAATAGCCGAATTTGCAAAGTTTGCCGCGAGAAGAATTAGCGATCAGGTAAACCTTGACGGCCCGAGTCGCCCTGGTGGGCGTAGAAAATGCCGGCCAACTTGGCAAACTTAGTTCGGCATGGCGCGAAAAGATATGGCCGCAATTCAAGCGGAGCTGCGTTTCCGCAGCCGCCACTGAAGGTGGTCGCTGAATCGGCCAAAAATCGAACGTCGATCCGCCAGATCCGGCACACGCTTCATTCGCACCTGGCCGCGCCGCATCCGTTCGACAAGCTTTAGATCGATGCCCCCGTGGTGCGCAGCGGTCTTTTCAAAGTCGCGAATCGGATTGATTCCCAATCGAGCTAAGCTCTTGTAATGTTCGCCCGAGCAGAGTGGGCGTGTGTGATGCACGCCCACTTTATCGATCACCGCCATTTCTAGTGGTGAAAACCGCTTGGACCAAATCCAGTCGAGCCCCCAGGCCGAACGGCTCTCCAAGAATGTGTCTTGAATTTTCGCGAGCGCCTCGCGCGTTAAGAGCGGACACATCACTTCCACAAACGGCGTGTAGCGCAGAATATTGCCGGACCGCTGCAGCAGGCCGCGGTAGGAAATGTCGCCCTTGGCGACCGACGGTTGCGCCAGTTGCAGCCGATAGCGAGCGAATATTTCGAACATGCTGTTGATTTCATTTGTCTCTAGCGCGATATCGTCGTCGGGGCACCAGAATTGCTCGTACTGACTAAGCGTGGCCGCGTGATCGTGAACGATATGGTGCAGCAGTTCGAATTTAAATCCCTTGCGTCGCAAATAATGTTGCGCGACGCCGGCGGCTTGATCGGGTCCGTTGCCATAGTAAATGAGAAAGAGATCGAAATTCGGCCGCGAAGGACCAGCTATCCACGTGGAATGGACCGAGGTATCGCCAATCGGGCAGATAATGAGATTTTTGAGCGCGGGCTGTGCGGCTGGTTTTTGCATTGCAATGTTACCGCGGTTCGTTGAGTCCGACTCTAGCGGGGTTGATATCGAGCGTTAAAATGGCGACGCGCGATGGCGGTCGGGACGGATCGAGCGCCGGCTCTATCCAAATTTGCAAGTGCGGATCGCCTGGTTTGTGTTCAACGCGAGCAACCGTGCCATATTGAAGCGGCACATCGAGCACTCCGTCGTCGGCAGTGATGACCAAATCGCCTGCAGACACCAGCTCTCCCGCGTCAACCAGGTCGATTTTGCACTGTCGTCCGCCCGTGCCGACGAGCAAGCCGCGCGCGGTGAATTGGAGGTGTCCATCACGCTTTGCGGCCAGTTGCACCAGCTCGCGGTAGCCGGAATCGGTGATGCGGCGCACGGTGCTCGTGTGCGGGCCAACTTCGATAATTCTGCCCCAAACGCGGCTGCCGGCGAGCACTAAATGGCGTGGCTGCACAGCCGCGTCGCTGCCTTCGTCGAGGTAGGTTTTATCGGTGGCTGTTTGACCGGCCGGGTTGGACGAATCGACAACAAATGCGCCCGGAGCTGCGCCCTTCGTTTTGCCTACGTCGAGCAGCTCGTGGGCGGAAAGGTACATAATGGCCTGGCTGCCTAGTACGCGCGCAGGAATGACTTGCGTAATGAGAAGCGGCGGTTTTTTATCGGAGGCTGTTGCCCAATCGCCCGTAGCGGGCGAACTAGCGGCAATGAGCAGTTGCGTTTGCAAACGGTTGACTTGATCGGTCAATTGGGCAACTTCCTCGTGGGCGCGAGCATTTTCGACTGTGTCTGTTGGGCGGAGCTTATCGAACACAGCGCCGGCAATGGATGACACACTTTCGGCGGCGCGCACGCCGGGAAGCAGTGCTTCACGCCAGCCCGAGCGGAGTGTTCGAGAAATCGACGATGGCAAAACCGCCAAACCAATCGCAGCGGCAAGCGAAACGGCCAGCATGACAGCCGGCGAAGTGATTCGGGCGAGCGAATTGGCAGGCCGATTAAAATTCGCCATCGCTGCGCTCCACCAAGTTGTGCCACGCGTCGAGGTGCTCCAAACAGGCCAGGGTGCCATTAACCACCGCCGATTGCGGATCGGACGCCACGCGAGCCGGAAGACCTGTATGCGAATGGATCCAGCGGTCGAGACCGCGCAATTGCGCACCGCCTCCGCAAAGCACCACGCCGCGATCGACAAGGTCGGAAACCAAATCGGGACTGCAACCGTCGAGCGCGGCACGAATGGCCGAAAGGATTTGCGACAGCGGCGGCGCGAGGGCTTCGGCAATTTCGCAGGCAGTTAATTCAATGCGGCTGGGCAAACCTGTGGAAACGTCGATGCCGCGAGCCGCTTCGGAGGTCGGAAATCGAAGTTCGGAAGTCGGATTTTCGGGAATCACCTCTATTGCGGCTTCCGATTTCCGAGTTCCGCTTTGGTCTGATGATTCCATTGCGGCGGACGTTGTCCGGCTAGTCCCCATTCCGCATTCCCCATTCCCCACTTCGTCGTCTCGTCCTCGACCCAGCCCCAGTTCGATGCGCAATTGCTCGGCGGTAGAGAGGCCGATGCGCAAATTGCGCTCGCGGCGAAGGTATTCCACGATCGCTTGATCCATTTGATCGCCGCCGACGCGCACGCCCTGCCGAGCTACAATATCGCCCAGGCTAATCACCGCAACTTCGGTTGCGCCGGCGCCAATGTCGATGACCATGCTGGCCAACGGCTCGGCCACGGGCAGGCCCACACCGAGCGCGGCGGCGTGCCCCACGTCGAGCAGCAGCACCTGGCCGGCGCCTGCACGATGAGCACTGGTGAACAGCGCGCGACGTTCGACCGGCGTGAGGCCGCTTGGCGCAGCGATGAGCAAACGCGGCCGCAAGCCGAACCGCGACGGGCGCACTTTGCGCAGGAAATAGCGGAGCATGGCCTCGCACAGTTGGAAATCGGTCACGACGCCGGCTGCCATCGGCCGCACGACGCTCACGGAATCGGGAGTACGGCCTGACATTTGCCGAGCGAGATGCCCGACCGCGCAGCCGCCAGAAAGGACTCGGTTGTTGCCGCGTGCAACGGCGACGACCGAGGGCTCATCGAGCACAATGCCTTCGCCTGGGACAGCGATGCGCGTAACGGCAGTGCCCAGGTCAATCGCGAGATCGCAACGCAGCAGTGCGGTGAGGCGAGAGAGCATCCTTGCTCGCGGTGTTAAGTGTTGGCGAAACTTTGGCCGGCATCCGTGCGGGCCGCGCCGAGCAAGCTCGGCGGTTGATTACGAATTAATGCAGTACTTAAACGTATCGGTAGGCGACCAGGCGGCCAGCGGCGCGGGCAAGCGGAAATTGAGCGCGCCGGGGGCTGGCGTTTCCGGCTGGGTTGTTTCCTTCGGCGGCGGAGGCGGCGGCACTTTGGCATCGGCCGACACCTTGATGCTCATGTCGTACGCCTTCATTTCCAAAAACAAAAACAGGCAGCCAATGGTGATGGCCAGAAACGTCAGAATGAGCAGCATCGTGTAAATGTTCGCCGTTTGCTTCGGCAGGAACACGCTGCGGCTAGGTTCCGGTGTTAAGGTGGCTTGCGACATTGTCGCCTCGTTGAATCGGAAGTTGCTGGTATTCGGTAAGTATTGCGCCGACCGAGTTGTCGGGACGGGTGTCGATGATCTTTACGCGACCGACATATTTATCGCCGCGATACACGTCGAGCTGCTGGCCCACGCGAACCCCGTCGTCGGTGCCGATGGAAAGTTCAACTTTGGTGTGCGAAACGGCCGCAATCAGGCCGGAAACTTTCACGGTGCTGGCATCGACGGGGCTTTCAATGTTCACACCGGTGCCGGCGCCTTTCAGCAGCATCTTGGCGTTGTTGACATCGGTGGCAAGCTGCTCGTTGCGTTCTTTGAGAGTGGCAAGCTGGCCGGTGGCGATGGCGAGCTTATCGGTGAGGCTGGTGGCCTTTTTGATTTGATCGTCGGTTTCGCGCTGGGCGTCGGCCACTTCGTCGCGCAGCTTTTTGACTTCGCCGGTAAGGTTCGAGAGATTGGCCTGCGTGGCTTGGAGCGTAGCGGTGGCGGTTGCCAAAGCGGACTCTTTGGCTTTCAGTTGGTCTTCGGCATTTTTATACTGGCTCGAGAGCGTTTGAATGACGGCCTCGGCCTTGGCAAGTGCTTGAATCTTTGCGGCTTTTTCCGCATTGAGCTGCAGGCTGAGAGCGTTGATTTGATCGTTGAGGTCGGCGTTTTCCTTGCGGGCTTGCTCCAACTGGGGTTTATAGCCCAGGTGCTGATTGCCACGCACTTCGGCCTGCGTGGCGCAAGATTTCCTGCCGCCAGTTGGTGTGCGTGGCGTACACCATGATGGAAAAAGCGGCGAAAACGATGCTCATCACAAAAATGAGCACCACGAAGATTTTGCCGACGAGATTCATCGTACCTCTCCACGCGCCGGATTTTTAACGCTGGCCGACGCGATGTTTGGGCCGATGCTGCGACCCGCGCTGGTGGGGCGACATCCTGAAACGCGACCGCGGGACGAGCCGGGCCAGAACCCGCCCGTGCGACCTGCCATTCCCATGCGGGTCCCAACGAGCCTGAAGTTCCTAACCTAGCAGGAGATAAGCTCCCGAAATGGTCTGTTTAGTGTAATTGCGGATCGGAGGTGAGTCAATCGAAGAGACGTAAGATCGGGAGACTGGAGAAACCAAGCTATTCGCCTTTATGCTCACCGATATGCCGCAGGCCGGTGCCTGCGGAAGCACCTTTCCCGCTCTTCGGCGGATCAACTTTTAGACCGGTCCCCGCTTCCGGGTCCAGAACCCCACGACGGCCAATCCGCCGCAGCAGGCCAGACATAGGCCCGAAAACCAATCGCCGTGCTCCAGATAGAAGCTGTGGCGGCTATCGAGTTGCACATCGGCAATGATTACTTCCGGTTTCATGCGCTCGGCTTTTTGCTCTATGCGGCCGTCGCTGTCGATCGATGCGGAGAAACCGGTATTGGCGGCGATCACCAGGGGCTTGCGCATTTCAACGGCGCGCATCACGCCGCAGGCCAGGTGCATATCGAGTTCGCTTGAGCCGCGGAACCAGCCGTCGTTGGTAAGGTTCACCAGCACATCGGGCTCTTCGCCTTTGGCGCGCAGTGCGAGCACCTGGCGGCGGATGAGATGTGGAATGACGGTTTCGTAGCAAATGTTGGGCGCGTAGCGCACGTCGCCCAGCTTTTGCGACACCGGATCGCGTGCCGGAGGTGAGGCCGCCGGTGAGCGGCGTAATGCGGTAGAGAAACGGAAGGTATTCGGCCAAGCGGAATGTACTCGCCGAACATGACCGGGTGCATTTTGTCGTAGCGCGCAAGCGCGGCACCTGCGGATCGACGAACAGGGCGCTGTTGAAATAGTCGTGCGCGAGTTGGTGAAATAGACGGCGTCGATGCCCAGCAGCAGCGGCGGCGGCAGCGGCCACTGGTCGCGTTTTCGACTTGCAGCGCGAACAGGTTTTGCAGATCGACCAGGTTCTTCAGGCTGATGCCGACCGCTCGGCAGGCGAAACTGGTCCAATCGGCCGGCGGCTTGAAAATCGGCGCGAAAGCCAGAAGCGGGTAGCGGAACATGGTTTCGGGCCAGACCAGGAGATCGAGTTTTTTCGGCTGGACCAGCGCTTGCTTTGAAAGCTGCAGATATTCGTCGAGCACCTGGTTCATTTGCTGCTCGTCGTCTTTGAGTTCGACGTCGATCGAGCCTTGGATCAGGGCGACGGTGGGGCCGGGGCGAGGTGGTCCGCGAAGAGGCGGTGATGGCCGTACGATAACGGCCGCTGCAAGACAGTGCCGCCGCGGGAAATATGGGCCAGAACGCCAGCGATTCTCCGCGCCAGGGAAGTATCGCGGGCGACACAGGCGGCGACGAACATTATGAGGCCGCTGATGGCGTAATCGCCGAAAATGTCGGCGGTTTGAATGATGACGGGCCAGTGGATTTGCGTGTGCGACAGGCTTCCCATCGTGAAGCCGCTGAAGCAGATGGCCCCGCGCGAGTTCGAGGCCGGTCCAGACGATGGGCGCGGCGAGGATGATCGAAATATTCAATCGCTGCACGGCGATGCGCACAGCGCGACGAACACCGGCAGGTAAAACGCCAGGTAAAACGACAGTGCAAGCCAGCCGAAGTAAGTGGTCCAGTGCGGGAGGCGCAGCCAGTGAATGGCGGCCAGCCAAAAGATGAATCCGGCCAGCCACAGTGCACGGTACGGTCGCCGACCGATCAGTTGCGGCTGGCGGATTAATAAGAGCCACGGGACCGGTGCGATCCAGGCAAGCGGCCATAGATCGAGTGGTGGCAATGATGCATAGACCAGCACGCTACCGAGCAACGCCAGACCGAGTGTGGATTGCAGGCGACCGGCGATTGTTGCGCGGTGCTCGTCACGCCGCGCGGTTTGCGCACGGCGGCGATCTGTTGTGCTGACTGCGGAAGATGCCATGCGCGTAAGGGTAAAGTGCAGGCGGGATTGGAGCCAGAGCGATTGTTTGCCACGCCCCGCTCGGGACTCAGAGCGTGCCACCCGGGTATGAACAACTGCGGCGTGGAGCGAATTATTCCAGCAACAGGACTTCAATCACGTCGCCTGCCCGATAGCTATGGTCGCCGGCGGGAAAAATCGCCAGGGCGTTGGCATGGCCAACCCGCGCAAGTCAGCCGAACCTTGCCAGGCATGGGTCGACCGTTGGCCCACGGTCTTCGCCGAGCACTGGCGGGATGATAGGTCGGCCGGTCGCCACGATGAGTGAAGTCTCGCGTAAGACGAGCCTTAAGCTTATATGTGGTAATCGCGAAGTCTGTTTGCAGCATGCGAACGATTGCTGGTTTCACAAACAGTATGAAGCAGACGAGGCTGCTGACGGGGTTGCCGGGCAGTGCGAACACGAGCGTGTGTCGGCTGTCTCTTTCGTGCACGCCGAACCACAGTGGCTTGCCGGGTTTGAGATTGATTTTGTGGAAGACCTGGCGGACGCCGAGTTCGGCCGAGCACGCCGGGCACCAGGTCGAGCACGCCGGCCGAGACACCGCCGGAGATGACGACGATATCGCATTCCAGGCCGGCGGTGATGCGGCGGCGCAGTTGATCGGCATCGTCGCGGCCGATGCCCAGGTCGATCGGTACTGCACCCTCGCGGCGGCAGGCGGCAGACAGCAGTGGACCGTTGGAATTGCGGATTTGTCCGGGGCCGGGCGTTTCACTGGCCGGCAACCAGTTCGTTGCCGGTGGAAAGAATTCCGACGAGAACCGGGCCGATGGTGCGCACTGCGCCGCGCCCAACCTCGGCGAGCAGACCGATGGCGGCGGGTTGAGTTCTGCGCCCCTGATTGGAGCACGACATCGCCTTTGCGAGAGACGCGCGGCGCATGAGGTTTTGGCCTGGGCGGAAGCGGTCGTCGTGGATGCGGACGGTGCCGTCGTTGAATTCGGTGCGCTCGATCATCATCACGGAGTCGGCGCCGTCGGGGATGGGGCACCGGTCATGATGCGTGAGGAGGTGCCTGGGGAGACTGCGCGCGTGGGGACGGCGCCGGCGACGATTTCTTCCAGCACCTTCAATTCGGCGCGGCCGTCTTTCAGATCGGCGCTGCGGACGGCGTAGCCATCGACGATTGATTTATCGTGCGGCGGGCTGTCGACGTCGCTGGCGATATCTTCGGCCGAGATCAGGCCGGTGGCATTGCCCAGCGCGGTTTCTTTCGGCGGAAGCGGCTTGGCGTGTATGGAGAACTTGCTCGAGAGCTTCGGCGACGGAGAGCATGGAAGCGAGTGGTCGGGGCAGTGACGTAGGCCAGTTGGTTCAAACGCAGACCGCAAGATACGGTTGCATCCAGAAAATGTCGGAGGATGTCGACGCCGCTTAGCGTGAGAAAACTTTCCGGATGGAATTGCAGGCCGAAGGTGGGATGTTGTTTGTGGCGGACGGCCATGATTTCGCGGCTGCCGTCGGGGGCTTCGGCCCAGGCG
>CAWGBP010000053.1:0-469716 GCA_963820835.1 Pirellulales bacterium
GCAGCGAATAATTCCAATCGTTGAATTGTAATTGGTGGCCGAGCCCTCAAGGGGCGGGAGGCCATCATGCACGTCCGGGCTCTATTACCTGCGGAGGCAGCGCTATCCTGCGATAGCGTGCAATGGAACGGGAACAAAATCACGGTTGTTGTCAGTAGCATTTCTTCGAACAGTGCCTGTCCTCGTTGCGGTCACACGTCCGAGCGCATTCACAGCCGCTACGAGCGCCGGCTCGCAGACCTGCCCTGGCAAGGCCTTCGCGTCGAAGTGCGCTGGCGAAGCCGGCGGTTCTTTTGCACGAATCCATGCTGTTCAAAGCGCATCTTCACGGAGCGGTTGCCCGAGCTAGCAGCGCCACATGCCCGGAAAACCAATCGACTCACCGTCGTCATGGGTGCCATTGCTCTGGCTTGTGGCGGCGAAGAGGGCGCGCGTCTGGCAAAAAGAATTGGGGTTCGGACCAGCCCGGATACGATGCTGCGCGAGATCCGGTGCGCACCCACCTGCAGCTGCACCAAAGTGCGCGTTATTGGCGTGGACGACTGGGCGCTTCGTCGTGGCCAGCGCTATGGCACGATCCTGGTCGATCTGGATCACCATCACGTGGTCGATTTGCTCCCAGAGCGATCGTCCGAGGCCTTTGCTGCCTGGCTACAGTCTCATCCTGAAGTCGAGGTCATCAGCCGCGATCGGGGCGATTACTACATCAAAGGCGCACTGGCCGGGGCGCCGCAAGCGCTGCAAGTCGCCGACCGCTGGCATCTGGTGCATAATCTGCAAGAGGCACTGGTGCGCTTGATCGAGCGCTTTGGCAAACCGCTGAAAGAAGCGGCCAAATTGCTTTCAGGCCAGCAGGGACCAGCGCAACAAGAAGCAGGCTCCGCAGAATGTTTCACGGCGGCAGTTCCCAAAACGCAGACTCAATTCGAAGGAGAACAGGCCGCGCGACGCGAGCGACGACTGAATCGCTATCAACAAGCCGTTGAATTGCATCAGCAGAAAGTTTCCCAGCGCGAGATAGCCCGCCGCCTTGGTGTCTACCGTAGCACCGTTCGCAAATGGCTGAGCGCGGGCTGCTATCCCGAGCGTGCTAGCCGCTGCTACCATCGTGGCGTTGACGGCTGGATCGACTATCTCGGGCAGCGTTGGCAGGCGGGATGCCACAATGCCGTACAATTGACCTCCGAACTGCGGACGCGGGGCTTTAGTGGCTCGTACGACATGGTCCGCCGCTTCGTGGTAAAATGGCGAAAACTCCGGATATGCAAGAACGATATTAACTTCAAAAGCATCCCACCGCCACACGACAATCCCCGTTCCATGGCGTGGCTGCTGCTGAAGCCGGCCGACGAGCGAGAGCCCGCTGAAGAGCGCCTGGTGCAAAGGTTTTGTGAATCGTGCGCGGACGTCCAGCAAGCCGTCCGATTAGTGCAGGATTTTCGAAACCTTGTCACGGAGCGGTGCGCCTCGGAGCTAGATGCCTGGCTGGCTCGCGCCCTCTCCGCCAATGCGCCGATTGAAATGCGGCGGTTTGCCGCCGGACTTCAGGCCGATTACAAGGCGGTGCGTGCCGCGCTGTGCCACCCATGGAGTAACGGACAGACGGAGGGACAGGTCAATCGGCTCAAGATGCTAAAGCGTCAGATGTATGGCCGCGCAAAATTTGACCTGTTGCGGAAACACGTACTGATGCGAACCGGCTAGTATCTCAAAGAATTTCCAGCCAAGGAGCCATACTAAGTGCTTATCCCGATCTTTGCTCATTAATCGAGATTGCGACCGATTGAAAACGGCGGTTGGTCAACCTCAAACCAATCCAGTCGGTCGCAATCCCCATCGCGGATCACAAGCCTTCATCAACTGTGCGGGAGAACCGATTTAATGCGCCGATTGACACTCAGGGAAAGCTGAGCTGAGATGCTATCCGGTAATCAGCCCGCAAGGCGACCACTTCGCCGATAGCTAAACAAAGCCACACCCTCCGGTCGTGTTGTGGCATCGAACCGCCCCCACCCGCGTGCCGCCCAGGAAGGCAGCAACGCGAGCGTAGACAGCATATGATAGGGCGAAATCCTGCCCTTTTTTGCTGGGCTGGCATCAAATGGGACCCGATCTGACGGTGCATTACGCCGCAGAACCCTCCAGCTGCCCGCCTGCTCAGACTCCTTAACGTCAATCGTGACTCGCGTCTCAAGGAAACCATCCTTGCAATATCGCACGCCGGCCGCGGTGTATCAAGGAAACAGCTCAAGCTGAGAGGCGTGGGTGGACGAAATCAACATCGAGTTGCGCGAAAAAAATTGGATTGTCCAATGGTACCTTAGAGCGTTAACGAGTCTCAGCGTCCGCGCGAGACCTTTTAAAAGGGTCTCACGGGCCGCTAGTCTCAGTACGCCATACCTTATTGAAACCCCAAAGCTGTCCAACGATTGGGGTCCACCTCAAAGCGCAAGCAATTAGCGCCCCAACAGTCGTTAGCAGCCACGTCGCGGGCTCGGGCACGGGTTCGAGATCTGCAAAGCCAAATTGCACGTTCGAGATGTTGGCTTGTGCTTGATCAGCGCCGTCCGGATCAAGCCGAAATATCAGCGTATGGACCCCAGGATCGGCTGTGGCACCGAGAAAAACGTCATCCGAGGTGCTTACGATCGACTTGTCTAATAACGATTGACTGTCTGTTTCGAAAACCAAATTGCCATCGAAATATACAGATAGCAAGCCATCAGCTTGGGTTTGGAATTGATAGTCAAATCTGAAAATATTGGCGGCTGCCGAAAGTGTTACGAATTCCGTCAAAATGGCCGGCGACCCGGTCATCAGAGTGGCGTCATGGTTCGCCTGAAAAATCACGTGCCCTGTGTCGCTCACTATGTGAGGGATCTGATCTAGCCCTTAACCAAGCGAAGCTTGGCAGGTGGTGCTGATCGGTGCACCGGAAAAACTCGAAATCCCTCAGCGTTTCCGCGGTGTTTCATGAGTGGCAAAACTCGGAGACATCACAGTCACGGAGGGATTTCAAGTGAAGAGCAGCATACGACGACGGCTGGCGGCCGGCAAGCGGCGCATCGAGAAGCGGTTGGGTCGATCGAACACGCAAGGCTGCGATCAGCCGATGCTGCGGCCGGCCAATATCCAGTACGAATTATGTCGAGCGCACGCAGGGCCTGACCTATGGCGGCCTGGGTTCGATGCTGTTACTGGTCCGCCGCCTCGGGCTGGCCGAGGCCATCGACCGGCGGTTGTGCCTGCTGAAGATTCACTTGCCGTACCACGAGAGCGACCACGTGTTGAACTTCGCCTTCAACGCTCTGTGTGACGGCAACTGCCTGGAAGATCTGGAACTGCGGCGGCAGGATGAAGTCTATCTCGAGGCAGTCAATGCCCGGCGGATTCCCGATCCCACCACGGCCGGCGACTTCTGCCGCCGCTTCCGACCCGAAGATGTGCGGACGCTGCTGGATGTGTTCCACCAGACGCGGCTGAAAGTCTGGGCACAACAGCCCGACGAGTTCTTCCAGGAAGCCCGTCTCGACATGGACGGCACGCTGGTCTCGACCACTGGCCAGTGCAAGCAGGGCATGGACATCTCCTACCAGGGCACCTGGGGTTATCATCCCCTGGTCGTGACGCTGGCTAATACCAGCGAGGTGCTGAGCATTGTGAATCGTTCGGGCAACCGGCCCAGCCATGAGGGATGTCCCGAGGAAGTCGATCGGGCGTTGGAGGTGTGTCTGGCTGGTGGCTTTCGCCGGGTGCTGTTGCGGGGCGATACCGATTTCACGCAGACCAAACACCTGGACCGCTGGAGCGACGACCCCCGGGTACGATTCATCTTCGGCGCCGATGCCACGCCGGGCCTGAACATTCGGGCCGATGATTTGCCGAAAAGACGCTTGGAAGACCCTCCAGCGGCCGGCCCGGTACCAGGTGCAAAACGCAGCCCCGGGGACGCAGGGAAAACGTCAAACAGCGGATCGTTGTCGAGCGTCAGTTCCAGAACATCCGCCTGATCGACGAGGAGTTGGCCGAATGCGACTACCGCCCGGTTGCCTGCCGGAAGACCTATCGCTTGATCGTGGTCAAAAAGTATCTCGACATCACCCAGGGCCAGTCGTTGTTGTTCCACGACTATCGCTACTTCTTCTATCTGACCAACGATCGTAGCAGTTCGGGGGCCGAGATCGTACTGCTGGCCAACGATCGCTGTGACCAGGAGAACTTGCATGCGCAATTGAAAGGCGGCGTGCGGGCATTACAGGCGCCGCTGGACAACCTGGTGAGCAACTGGGCGTATATGGTGATGACCGCCCTGGCTTGGAACCTGAAGGCTTGGTGGGCCCTGTCGCTGCCCGAACCGGCAGGCCCGCGTGGCGAGCCACAGCGGCAAGAAAAGCACCGCGTGCTACGGATGGAATTCAAGACGTTTCTGAATGCCTTCCTGCGATTACCCTGTCAGATCGTCCATAGCGGCCGGCGATTGATCTATCGCCTGCTGGGCTGGAATCCGCACTTGGGCGTGTTCTTCCGTCTGGTGGACCGGCTCCACAACTGACGTTCGACTCTTCGAAGCCGGAGTCCGGATGCTCCGGTCCGCCGCGGCGCTTAACCCCAGAAAGACACACTGACCCATGCCCGATCCGACAACTCGAAACTCACCCGCAGTCGCCACGGCGATCACAGGCTTACTTTGCGCTCACGCCACGTATGAAAAATCACGATGCAAACCGTTCCGAGTTCGCTTGTTTAAGGTCTAGCTGGATTGGAGTTTGGCGCCCAATTGATTTGACGAGTGAAGCGCTGCCATCTGGAAAAACTATTATCACGTTGCCTCGCGAGAACGGATCAGCGAATGTTGGCGCGGAGCCGTAGTATTCCGTCGAAAGATCGAAACCTAAGTAGCGATCTGGAAGTGGAGGATTGTTTGGAATTGTCAACTCGTACCATTGGTACGGCCAACCGTGCCGGAAATACGATTTCGCTATATACGAATGGGAAATACGAGTACTCTCTTCGCATTCAGGGTGACAGGCTAATCGATTCTCGGAACAAGCAAGCTTGGACGAAATAATCCCATGGAAACCCGTCTGCTTCAGTCGCGGGAAACTCCGCTGTCGAAGACCGAGTCTGTTCGTCACACCTGTGACTCGCTGTGATATGAGCAAGAAAGCCTCTTATTGCAGACCCAATTCGCTCGGTTCCCTCCGGTTTAACCAAGCAATGCTCCTGGAGCTCCTCTGGATCTTTGTCTTGTGCACGCCGACTCCTCTGCTGGCGGAAGATCCGCTAGCCATGTACTGCGTTTCGCACTATACGAAAGATGCACCAAATGTCGGGATGCTGACGGGCTGCTACAAGACTCGCGCTGAAGCGCTGAAAAAAGCGAGCGAGGTGGTTGGCAACCCGGATGTCGTTAGGGTGGAGGTCGAGGGGTTCGATGATAATGGTCGCTTCGTCATCACCAGAAACAGCTCGGGTAAATGGGATCAGCTGCGATTTAGTAGTGATCATGACCCGTCGAAAAAGTTATCGGTCGATGCTGACAAAAAAGCTGTGCTCGAATGGGCGAAACTAGCCAGAATGAACGTGAATGTTGCGCCCGATTCGCTAAAACTTGGCGAACACTATCCGAAAGGGTCGGAAGCGGATGTCGTTGGGGCACCTGAGCGAATAATATCGCGAGGTTCCGAAGAATTCGCGAAGTTTATGAAGAACACAAATGACAGCATTGTCTTCAAGGACGAGGAAAAGACCGGGGCGGATCGGATAATGACCCAACGATTGGCTAAAGCTACAGATGCCCTCGCCGACCTTGTCAGCAAGGAATGGCCAGGCCTCAAGCTTCGAGTAACCGAAGCATGGGACGAAGACATGGAACATGGTGACAAGAAAAAGCCAGCTGCTGAGAGACGAAGTACCCATTACGAAGGTCGGGCCGTGGATATAACCACCTCCGACATTGACCAGAAGAAGCTAGCCCGACTCGCTGGACTCGCAATCGAGGCCGGATTCGAATGGGTGTGGTATGAGAATGAATTACATGTCCACGCGTCCGTGTCGAAGGATGAGGGAGGCCATTAGCGCGTGCTCAGGCCGCTGAATGCCTAATCTAGCCCCCACACCCGTTAGTGGACCAATTCCCGCCATAGCCCCAGAGGTTCTCGGTTCCTCCGCACAGTCGAAAACGTTCAACAAACAGAAGCGTTTGTGATAGTCCATCGGGAATGGATTTCGGTATCGATGCTAAGTTAGTGCGGAAAACTAAACCATTAGCTGCATAGTTCGTACAGGCATACCGACCGGTAAAATGATCCTGAAACGGGGGCGGCGGAGCCGGAACGATGAACGAGTTCTGTAAATAAGTGTCGGCTGGGCTATTCGATGTGTCGGACGGACATATAAATGTTTCTATGACCGAAGATGTAAGACCCGGATTGCTTGTCGAGTCGCGGTAGTAGCTGTCCGGCATCGTCCGATCAAATCGCTTGAAGACCGCATCTTCTTCCTCATAAGGCAACAGAACATAAAGCATCGAAACAACAGAATTGCCTGTGTATGTTCCTGGTGTCGTGTCGGTTATGAACGGCAGGTGGTTTGCGTGCGCGTTGCAGTAATTCTGAGTTCCCAAATTGAGCTGTCTAGAGCTGGTTTCAAAACCTGCTTGAATTAAACTTGCGCCCTGATTGGAGTTACGTTATCAAGGCTGTTGAAAGGAGAACTTTCAATGGCCCGACGACATGAAGTCTTTGTTAGCGATGAACAATGGGAGACGGATCAAACCGTTCATTCCCAAGCGCAAACGATCACCCCGAGGAGGTCGTCCGCCGGCGGATGATCGAGCGTGTTTGGAAGGGATTTTGTGGGTGCTGCGCAGCGGTGCTCGTTGGCGTGACTTGCCCGAGCGATATCCGTCGCCGAGCACCTGCTGGCGACGGTTAGTCGAGTGGGAAGGCGAAGACGTGCTGGTGAAGATCTGGCAGTCCTTTCTCGACACGCTCGATGAGCGAGGTCTGTTGGACTGGGATGAAGTGTTTGTCGACGCCAGCTTTTCGCCGGCTAAAAAAGGGGCGAAAGAGTCGGCAAAACCAAGCGTGGAAAAGGTACGAAGTGGATGGTGGTGGCAGATGGTCAAGGAGTTCCACTGGCATGCCGGACCGAAAGTGCTTCGCCTGCTGAGGTCACGCTCGTCGAAGACCTGATCGACGAAGTGCCCACCGGCGAGGCGCCGATTCCGCTGATCGCCGATCGAGCCTATGACAGCGACAAACTTCGCACGAGTCTGTTGGCCAAAGGTTGGGACTTGGTCTGTCCCCATCGACGAGGACGCACACGACCGAACACCCAAGACGGTCGGAAACTGCGGCGCTACCGCCGCCGCTGGAAGATCGAACGCACCATCGCCTGGATCGGCAGCTTCCGCCGGCTCATCGTTCGACACGAATACTACAGCTTTATCTACCAAGGATTTATCCACTTAGCCTGCATCCTGATCTGCTTACGTAGGTTTTGAAACCAGCTCTAAGAGCGTGTTTGTAAATTAGGTTTTGAGCCGTGCCAGACGGCGTGACATGAGGTTAATCATAGTGATGTGGAGCATGGCTTCGCTGGAGCGTACGGTTCGTTCGTAATCCTTGCTGTTGCGGCGGCAGCGTGAAAGCCAGGCAAACGTCCGTTCGACGATCCAGCGTTTGGGCAACACCACGAATCCTCGAATCCCAACCGGCCGCAGCACGGTTTGCAAGACCCAGCCAAAGGTGGCTTTCACCCATTCGGGCAATCCACTGCGGGCGTAGGCTGCATCGGCGAAAATGACCTTCAGTCGGCCAAAGCCCTGCCGCATTTGGTCCAGCAGCATTCGGCGCCGATCTTGGTCTTGCACATCGGCGCGATGCACGACCAGCGCCAAGATCAGCCCCAGCGTATCGACCGCCACATGTCGTTTGCGGCCGGTGACTTTTTTGCCGGCATCGTACCCGCGAATTCCGCCGACTTCCGTGGTTTTTACACTCTGGCTGTCGACAATCGCAGCACTGGGTTTTGCCTTTCTTCCCTCGGCGCGACGGACTCGCCCGCGGAGCGTGTCGTGAATCTCCTGCCACAGGTTCCACAGTTGCCATTGCCAGAACAAATGGTAAACCGTTCGCCAGTTGGGAAAGTCGCGCGGCAACTGACGCCACTGACAGCCCGTGCGATTCACATACAAAATGGCATTGATCACCTGCCGACGGCAGACTTGGCGAGGCCGTCCCACGCGGCTCGTCGGGGGCAACAAAGGTCGGATCAATTGCCATTGCTCGTCGGTCAAATCGCTGGGATACTTTCGCCCGTCCATGGGTGCGGCTCCATCCGTGTTCTAGAAACACAATAAGGGGATGGAGCCGTACCTTTTTCATCAATCTCATGCAAGTTCTCAATTTACAAACACGCTCTAAGATTGTTCAGGCATTGTGTGCGGCGCCGCCTCTCTCGCTGCCTGCACGGCCGGCAGTATTAGTGCCAACAAAACGGCGATTATAGCTATTACAACCAGTAACTCGATCAGCGTGAAGCCATTGCTCCCCTTCCACATCTGATGCTGGAGGTCGCTTCGAAAATGGCGCGAGCGATTGGGTTGCTCAATCATGATTAGCCCCCCTGAAGAGCTAGATCCGCAGTTTACTGGACCAGCAATCAAAATGTCAACTTTTTTACTTAGCGTGGCTTGGTGGCGTCAGAATGGCTATCGGTGCCGTATACCGGGCTGCGTTCGTGACCAAGGACGAACTGTCCGACATACACTGGCCCGACGGCGCCGGTCACGCCCTCTTTATCCAATGACACAGTTGTCTTTATCGTTACATCACTTGTCGCAGGATGTTATCTGACTATATTGCCAGTCTGATAACCCACATTTTCGTGGTTGAATCAATAGTTAGGCATCTCACGCCATGAGCACTGAAGCGACCATCACCACTTGGAGCGAGAAGGTAGCAGGCTTGGGAGTGGACATGCTCGTTGATCAAGGTCTCATCAAGAAGGCGGACTTTGAGCGTGCGACCAGCATAGTCGCGGAGGAGATTCGAGTGCGGCTCGCAATGGGCGATTATCCGCCACCAGAAAAGAGTGCATGACAAAGATGATGCCTAACTTGTGTCGTTAGGCCGCTTCACGCACATGGACATCGCGCATCCACTAAACACACGGATTTTGCGCTACCTCTCACGCGGGAAACGTGATGCACCTGCGTTTGCACAGCGGAGCAAGGTGCCGGATCCATATTATGACTGCGGCTGTCATCCAGACATTGTTGAGCGGCTGTGGGACCAGATCGGCGCGGCGTTGCCAGCGGATTGTCGCTGCTTGATTCACGGTACTCCTGCGCTGACGCAACCCAAGAGCGGGGTCATTCTAGCTATCGGCATCGGCACTCAGTATGGCTTGCGTCTGCCCGGTTCTCTTGCCACCGATGCGACCAAGGCGGGCGCCAAGACTTCCACCACTTGGACCGGTGGCGGCGACATGGACACTCGGCGCGACCTCGGCGATGACTGGGTTTTTGGAGCTTGGCTGCCGAACGAACTGATCTGGTGCAAGGCAGTTTATGAGATGTTTGACGACGTGGCCTAACTATACGCTGCAATGAACAGGCCTCGCGTCAAGCGTTCTGGTAAACTGAAAGCCGGTCGGCGCGGTGCCGGCCATTGATCGTTGGTCCGGTAGGCAACATCTCTCTCTTGCTTTCCCGGGAATCGTCGATGAGCCATCGAACGGTCGAGCCATCCAGCAGGCCGAAGCGGAGCAGCACACGCGGTGGCGAACGCTGCGGGGTCTGGTACACTGTGCATCCGGCGGTGATGGGAGTCCAGCAGCCAACTGTCATTGAGTGTAAGCGTGGAGGAAGCTAATGAAGTTGATCCTTGTCGGACTAACAGTTGTGCTGATTATCTGCCCGGACATTTCAGCCACCGTCCAGGCGTCTCCTCCGCTATATCATCTTACGGACCTGGGATCTTTGGGCGGCCCAACGATTGGCGGCGGAGCCATTAATTCATTTGGCGATGTAGTTGGCGAGCTGGCAGATCAGCGTGCCTTCGTCTATAGCAACGGCGTGATAACCGACCTCGGAACCCTGGGTGGATCTACAAGCGCCGCCACTGGAATCAATTCATCTGGGCAAATTGTCGGAAGTTCAGAAATTAACAATGACCCAGCACCATCCACCCACGCATTCCTGTATAGCGGCGGTTTGATGACTGACCTGGGAACTTTGGGCGGATCTTTCAGTCAAGCTTGGGGTATAAATGTATCCGGCCAGGTGGTCGGAGACTCAGAAATTGGCGGCCAAGTTCACGGGTTCCTCTACAGCGCAGGGGTAATGACCGACATTGGAACCTTGGGAGCGAATACTTATGCCTACGCCTTAGAGCGTGTTTGTAAATTGAGAACTTGCATGAGATTGATGAAAAAGGTACGGCTCCATCCCCTTGTTGTGTTTCTAGAACACGGATGGAGCCGCACCCATGGACGGGCGAAAGTATCCCAGCGATTTGACCGACGAGCAATGGCAATTGATCCGACCTTTGTTGCCCCCGACGAGCCGCGTGGGACGGCCTCGCCAAGTCTGCCGTCGGCAGGTGATCAATGCCATTTTGTATGTGAATCGCACGGGCTGTCAGTGGCGTCAGTTGCCGCGCGACTTTCCCAACTGGCGAACGGTTTACCATTTGTTCTGGCAATGGCAACTGTGGAACCTGTGGCAGGAGATTCACGACACGCTCCGCGGGCGAGTCCGTCGCGCCGAGGGAAGAAAGGCAAAACCCAGTGCTGCGATTGTCGACAGCCAGAGTGTAAAAACCACGGAAGTCGGCGGAATTCGCGGGTACGATGCCGGCAAAAAAGTCACCGGCCGCAAACGACATGTGGCGGTCGATACGCTGGGGCTGATCTTGCGCTGGTCGTGCATCGCGCCGATGTGCAAGACCAAGATGGCGCGCGAATGCTGCTGGACCAAATGCGGCAGGGCTTTGGCCGACTGAAGGTCATTTTCGCCGATGCAGCCTACGCCCGCAGTGGATTGCCCGAATGGGTGAAAGCCACCTTTGGCTGGGTCTTGCAAACCGTGCTGCGGCCGGTTGGGATTCGAGGATTCGTGGTGTTGCCCAAACGCTGGATCGTCGAACGGACGTTTGCCTGGCTTTCACGCTGCCGCCGCAACAGCAAGGATTACGAACGAACCGTACGCTCCAGCGAAGCCATGCTCCACATCACTATGATTAACCTCATGTCACGCCGTCTGGCACGGCTCAAAACCTAATTTACAAACACGCTCTTAAATGACTCGGGGCAAATTGTCGGGCGATCATACACTTCTCTTTTTGTGTACCACGCATTTATTGATAGTGGCGGCGTGATGACAGATCTTGGAACACTGGGCGGCACCGCTAGTATCGCTTTCGGAATTAACTCCGAGGGGCAAGTCGTTGGGAATTCGCAGACAACTGGGAATATCGCATCTCACGCAATGTTATTCAGCGACGGTACGACGAGTGACCTAGGAACGTTAGGTGGTACTTTTAGCTCTGCGTATGGAATAAACGACCCTGGAGAGATCGTCGGTTTCGCAGACACGCCTACGGGCCGCGATGCGTTTCTTTATAGTGACGGTAACATGTATGACCTAAACAATTTGGTTGACAGTTCTGGCACCGGTTGGAATTTGAGTTGGGCCCACGCAATTAACGATAGCGGTTGGATCGTCACTGACGGAATCTTTGATGGAAATACGCATACGATTCTATTGACCCCAATACCAGAACCGTCCTCACTAGTTCTAGCGTTTGTGGCAGGTATTATCTGCGTTGCCGTTCGCCTTAGCGGACAACGCTTCGCCTAACGCTCTCGGCCGATACGCAATATTACATCGCCGAGGACGTGCCGGACTTTTTTTTCAGTTTCAAGTCCATTCCCTGACCACCGACCCACCCATCAATTACCTCTTCGGGGTGGCCAGCCAAAGCAGCTCGACACCGACAGGGAACGATAACGGCTTCTTTAACGGCTACTTCGGCCCGAATTTCGACGTCGCCGCTGTGCCAGAGCCGAGCAGTTTCGTGTTGCTGTTGCTGGGGGCGACTCTCGCGTTCTATAGCTGGTATTCTGGCGCAGATGTTGGCTAAAGCGCGCTAGCCGAGCGCGTCTCTAAAATTGCGCCAGAGAATCCTCACGGGAGAGATTGGTCTCGAAAAGCTGGCCGCCATCCACCTAGCGGACGGCCGGGTAGAAGCAAGAAGTTATGACCACGCAGCAGTCTATCCACCGGATTTCAGTCCGGTGAATTGTGTTAACCCAATTGATGGCTTCGGGGTGGCTGTGGGAGTCCTATGCAGGGCTGCGTTGTGACCAAGGACGAACTGACAGACGTCGCCAATTCCACGGCATCTGTCACGCCTTACTCAGCTGCCAACGCGAGCTGCGACTTTCTGCGTCGGCGGTGCCGGCCCAACGCAAAGCCATTCTAGCGATTGTGGCGGTGGGCTAATAAGTCGGTGCGACCGAACAAGGTTAGAACTTCTCGGCAGAGCTTTTTGCCGATCACAAGTCGGCTGCTACAGTTTTCTCGAACTACTTATCATTCGGTGGCATGACGGCGTCCTTATATTCGTCTTTGCCTATTCGCTCGCGAATCCCAAGTCTATCGGCTTGGGCATAGTCATCTCGCGCGGCTCTGATCGCCAATAACTTCATATTCCCGCCCGCGCATCATAAAATAATATGGATCTTTGGGGTCTAAACGGATCGCATCGGTGAAGTCCTTAATTGCCTCGTCGTGCCTTGACTGCCTTCGCCGCACGAATCCTCTCAAATAATAGGCATAATCATCCTGCGGCGAAATTCTTATGGCTGCATCGCAGTCAGCAATTGCTTTTTCAAGATCATTCTTTCGCTCATAGACGTCCGCTCGCGAGTGATAATAAAATGACTGAGGACTGATGCTAATCGCTTTGTCCAAATCGGACAGGGCCTCGTCATATTTCTGCTTACGTCGCAAGGCAGTTGCACGCATTGCAAAAGTATCGGCGGACTTATCATCGGCTTGGACCGCCTTGTTGTAGTCGTCGATGGCTTTGTCTAAGTCACCGATGAGTGCATAGTCATTTCCGCGACATAAATGTGCTTCAGAATCGTTCGGCCTGAGTTCCAATGCCTGTGTAAATAATTTTATCGCAGCTTCGTAATCGTGTTGATACGTCGATAAGTGACCAAACGCCATATAGTCGTTAAATGTACTCCCGACTTGTTGAGGAGATTTCCACAATGGAAGAAAACTTGCGGCGACAAAACCTAAAAGAATTACGCCGAGCATCAACAGAGCTAGCTTGCGGTTGAACATCGTACGGTGATCTTATTGATTCCTAGCTTACAAATGGGCTGTTATATTGGAGGGCATGAGACCTCCAGGAGAGCCTGCTGCTTTGGAACGGCGTCGACGCAAGGCGGTGGAATTATTGCAGCAGGATTGGAAAATTGTGGATGTGGCCGAAGCGCTGGGGCCTCCGCCAGCAGCGTGAAGCGTTGGCGAGATGCCTTTGAGCAAGCCGGGGCCGAGGGCCTGAATTCCACCCCTCATCCCGGCCCGAAATCGCGATTGACGGTGAAGCAGAAGGGGCAACTGGCCAAGATTCTGCTGCGCGGAGCGCGGGCCAGCGGTTACTCCAACGACCTGTGGACTTGTCCGCGCGTGTTGGAGGTAATTCAAAGAAGGTTTGGCATAACGTACCACGTGGACTACGTGGGCACGCTCTTGCACAAGTTGGGTTGGAGCGTGCAAAAACCCGAACAGCGAGCCCGGGAACGAGATGAAGCGGCGATTCAGCGTTGGCGGAAGGAGGAATGGCCCCGGATAAAAAAGGGGTGCGCGCGAAAAGCTAGCATCGTGTTCCTCGACGAAAGCGGCTTTATGCTGCAGCCGCTGCGCAGGCGCACTGGTCGCCGTGCGGTGTGACGCCGATTCAGTATGCCTGGGACAGGCACGATCGCTGGAGTGTGATCGGCGCCCTGAGTTTGGCTCCTTGGGCTTTGCGCATCGGCGTGTACTTTCGCTTGGTTGACCATAACATTGTCACCCACGACGTGGTCGAGTTCGTGAAACAATTGCATCGCCAACTCGGACGCCAGGTGATCCTGATCTGGGATCGCTGGAATGTCCATCGTTCGGCAGCCCGGCGATTGGCTCGCTATCGTTGGCTACAGATCGAGTGGCTACCCTCCTATGCACCTGAACTCAATCCGGTGGAAGCCATGTGGAACCACACCAAGTACACGGACCTGGCGAATTTTATTCCTGACGACCGCACTCACCTACAGCAAACCATCCAGGCTTCCCTTGGAAACCAACGCCACCAACCCTACCTAAAACATTCCTTCTTTCGCTATGCCGACCTCATTGTATGATGGACCATTATCCGGATAGGACTCAATAGACGACCTTCTTGGCTGCCATAAAATACTTGCGCAAAAAAGAGGGCCGCGTAAGCGGGGCAGGAGCCTACACGACCCGGCCGCGTTTCCGCGACCGCCAATCAGTTTAGCCGACTGCTACTCGGAGTCAATTAAAATTCGTCGCGGCCAAATTCGTGACCAAGGACGAACTGTCCGACATACACCGGCCCGGCGGCGCCAGGTCACGCCCTCCTTTGACCGTTGGGCAAACGCCACTTCGACGCACGTTACAGAGGCGCAGGGATTTCTCGTTTGTTAAAGATTAGGGCGCCGATGACATAGGCGAGGAGTCCGAGCGAAACCAGGAGAATTTGCTGTCCTCCGTAGTTTAGGCCGACGATTGCCGTGTTGTGATACGCGAGCAGATTCCACGCTTCGCTTGGATGGGCGACCATTTCTTGCGGGGAATAAGCCGTCATGAAGGAAAAATAACTGACCCATTCGAAGCCGTCGACCATTCGTCCGATGATTTCGAAGATCATCGAGATTTGATACCAGGCCGCCAATAGGCCGATGGTCCGCCAGCGCTGGCAATCCCAAGAGGACATCATGGCCGCGACGCCGCTGATGCAAATCGTGCAGCAAAACAAACTAATGGTCGGCGCAACGAAGCGAGCGACTGATAGAGTTTCACTGAACGACGACGTCGCGATTCCTAGCGCAGTGCCGCACCAAGTGGCAAAGGATAGCAGCAACGCGCCCGAGCATGTTGCCAAAGCGTGTGCGGTATAGATCGTCGTGCGAGACACGGGCTGAGCCAGGATCATTTCCATCGTGCCGCGGCCGATCTCGCCGCTAATGCAATCGGAACCGCGAGCGATTGCCCAGACGGCGGTTCCGAAGAGGATGATCGGATGAATATAGATTAGGGCAGCGCGACCGGCGGGAGTCGCCAATTCGCTGAAGGGGACTGCCGACATGCGCTGCCAACGCTGTGGCAGTGCGTTGGCGATAAAGTCGCCGAAGGCCGGCGCGTTTAGCTGGCTTGAGACCCAGATGTTGAACCAAGGAAAGAGAAGCATGACGAGCAGGAGCGCAAGCAGAAGATATTTGGAGTCGTTAAGTGCCTTTAAAAGGAGCACACGTGTCATGGGGCGACTCCCGGCGAATGATAGCGCTCGTAGATGCCGGTCAGACCGAGCGGTTCGATACGGACTTCCGCCAAAGGAAGCGTCGACAGCCAGCCGAGAAGCGACGAGAGTTCGCCGCTGGTTTCGATCGTGACGTAGTTGCTCTGGCCACGCGCGATTGACATTTGTCCCGCCAAATGCGGTGGCAAGGACGGCAAATCACCGGTAAGCTGGGCCTTAATGCGATGACCTCGGCGAATTTCAGCCATGACCTGATCGTGAACTAGTCTGCCACTGCGAAGGATAACGACGCGATCGCATGCTTGCTCAACTTCAGACAAGACATGTGACGAAAAGATCACCGTCCTGCCGGTGGCTTTTACTTCGCGGATCATCGTAACGATCGCGGCGCGAACCGTGGGGTCTAAATTTGATGTCGGTTCGTCGAGGATCAAAAGCGGGGCCTCGACCCCGAGCACGACTGCAAGAGCGAGCTTTTGCCGCATACCGGTGGACATTTGGGCGACTGGGCGTGTCAGATCGAGTGCTAACCGCTCGGCGCATTGAATGCTACGAGTGTCGTCGCGTGCCCTGCGAAGATGCGCAAAAATGACAACACTTCGTGCCCTTTCATATTGCGAAACAGCCGGACGTCACCGGGCAAATAGGAAACCATCGAATGCAGTGTGACACTATCGCGATAGCAATCGCGCCCGGCGATCATCGCGGCTCCACACGTTGGTCGCAAGAAGCCCATTAAAAGTCGCAAAAGCGTTGTCTTGCCGGACCCATTGGGACCTAGAAGCCCAAAAACCTCACCGGGATGGACGGACAATGTGCATTCTTCCAGCGCCGTAACGCGCCCGTATCGTTTCGTTAATCGGCGCGTTTCGACCGACGGTGCACGATGACCGGTTTGAGTAACCATCGGTGAATCCCATCATCTTCAAATAAACAAAGGGCTGGATCCCCGGCGCCGTCGGCAGGCGAGGCCGTTTGGGGCGTGGCTTCTCCTCCGGCTGAAAGTATACGCTGGAGATTGTTCGTTCCTATTTACCGGGTATTAGTTTGCCAACCGCGGTGGAATTCGACCGTCCCGACTACGGTCCCCTGACGAACCAAATCGGGTGCTAGACCAGAAAGGGACCCAAGCTGACTATGCGCGCGATTAGGTCACGCCCTCATTGGCGTTGCGCCACCATAACCACATGAACATGCTGGCGAGCACGAAGCACCAGTCTACCCCATCCTTGCCGGGGTAAAGGGCAAGAAGAAATCAAGCCGTCCGCATTGCCGCTCGATTGACGATGCTCCAGTCTTGCTGTAGCATATTCGGAAAATCGTATATCCTTATGGGTGTATCTATGGGCCCTCAGTTTCTTTTGGACGCGGAATTGCTGAAAGCGTGCGGGCATCCCACTCGGTTGATGATCCTTAATGAGTTGCTAGCTGGCGTGAAATGCGTCACGGACATTGAAGATTTGTTATCGGTTCACCAAGCCAACGTGTCGCAGCATCTGTCAGTATTGCGACACGCGAAGCTGGTGGATTTTGCGCGGGATGGGGCCTTGCGCCGCTATTACTTGACTCGTCCTAAGCTGGTTCGTGATTTGCTCCGACTGTTAAATCGAGGCGATACCGTCGTGAAACGAACGCCTGCGCAAATTGCCGCCGAAAAGCGGCGAAAACAAAGAGAGTTGTGCGCTGCAAACAAGTAAACGGAGAAATGGCAATGAAGTATTGCATCGTGACGTTGATTGCAATCTGCGCAATCGCATTTCATGCGCAAAATGCGCGGTCGTCCGAATTGACCAAAGACTCACTGCAGACCGTGCTGAAAAATGTGAACGACAAGAAAGCCGTCTTAGTCGATGTACGGGAGAAACAGGAGTGGGATAGAGGGCATGTTGAAGGGGCGATATTCCTTCCACTGAGCAAACTACAACCAAAGCCCGACGCGGAAGCGCTCGCAAAACTGCTCCCGAAAGACAAGATCATTTACACACACTGCATCGTTGGTATGCGATCCCTGAAGGCAGCCAACATCTTAGAAAAACTTGGTTACGAAGTTCGGCCATTGAAGCCAGGCTATGACGAACTAATTGCGGCGGGGTTCAAGAAAGCGGATGATAAACCGATAACGAAATGAAAATACGCGATAGCGGAATGCCCGACAAAGTCTACTGGGAATCGCTTTTTGACGTACCGCTCATTTTGTCGAGATTCGGAATCGAACGCTTCCGCGATGTTGCCGAGTTAGGTTGCGGCTATGGGACATTTTCGATTCCCGTTGCCAAGGGGATTCGCGGCACGCTCTATGCGTTCGATATTGATCCTGTGATGGTTGCTCGCACGTTGGAGCGGGGAGCCGGACTGCGAATTGTTGCTGAGGTGCGCGACGTGACGGCACAAGGTTTTGGCGTTGTGGCTGACGCTGTATTGCTGTTCAACATTTTGCATTGTGAGCAACCCGTCACGTTGCTACGTCACGCACAAAAGGCGCTCCGCGAAGACGCAGAAGTGCTAGTGATTCATTGGCGACATGATCTGGCAACACCGCGCGGTCCATCAGCGGAAATTCGCCCAAGCCCGGACCAGATCGCCGCTTGGGGATTGGAAGCCGGATTAAGAGCGGGAGAAGTGATTGATCTTCCTCCGTGGCACTACGGGATGGTGTTCCGTCGATATGACTTCTAGACATGCCGTTTAATCTGCCGATTGTCGTAGAACCCACCGCACCGAGCGTGCCACCGCCAAATCGGCCTATGAGAGCCGCCGATGTGCGTACTGCACTGCGGCTCACGTACATCACTCTAGTGTGGATGACAATTGAAGGGATCGCGTCGATCATACTGGGATTGTTTTCCAGCAGCCTGCTGCTGGAAGCCTTCGGGATTGACAGTTCGATTGAGCTATTCAGCGCCTTAGTTCTAATGTGGCGGTTGAATGTCGAGGCCGGCAGCAAAGCCGATGAGTCGCATATCGAGCGTGTCGAACGACAGGCGTCGAGATTCGCTGGTTTCGCTCTTTACGTCTTGGCCCTGTACGTTTTGGTGAGTTCGATCTTCGGGTTGCTGGCGCATCACGTGACCGACACGCATCAAAGTGCCTGGGGCATTTTGATCGGCGTCGTGGCGGCCGTTGGAATGCCACACTTGGCGAAATGCAAACTCAAAGTCGCCGCGCCCGACCGGCTGAATTCCAAAGCACTGCGGGCCGATGCAATGGAAGCCTTCACCTGCGGCTATCTGTCAATCGTGTTGATTGTTGGCTTGGCAGCAACGCGATTGTTTGGCTGGTGGTGGCTTGACAGTGTTGCGGCATTGATTCTCATTCCCTTGCTCATTAAAGAAGGGCGCGAAGCAATTAAGGGAGAGTGCGCTTGTTGCAAGTCGGGCTAACGGCGGGAGAAGTGATTGCCACGCATAGACCGTAAATAAAAGTAGCTTCGAGTCGCGTCCCGTCACCGTCGGGTTGCCCGCCTCTCCTTCACATTCAGCCTGTCGGTGACGGTCGCAGCAGCTCACGCATTTTCCAGTATTCCCGGAAACCCACCGTTTTTCGGGACGAAATCCCTTGGTGATTTGCATTGACCTTGCGCGCCAGGTCGAACTGACCGACATACACTGACCCGGCGGCGCCGCTCTCCCCACAAATGGATATGAGAATAGCGAAGTTAACCGCTGCCATTGGATTCAGTCGGAGGGGCCGTCATGAAACTCATGCGCACTTGCCTACTTGGCTGCGACCGAGAAATATGTGATGCATCCCTCACCGCGCTCAGCGGCCGAGGAGGATGAACACACCGGCGACGATGGCGAGGACTGCCATCACCGTGCCTTCGAAAGAAGCAACGAAGGCGATGATGAAGACTGCACGACAGTCCCCCTAAGATCGGCCCGGCTATGGAACGAATGTCTGCGAGTCTGGAGGATGCCTACAATCAGATTCGCTTCTCTTCAGATTCGATTTTCATTCTTGTTCGTGCTCGTGCAAGAACTCTTCCGCTTCTTCTGCAGTCTCAAACGAACGATCTTCGGAAGTTTCGGAGAGATTGACAACGTAGCCACCCAACTCATCATCGTGGTAAATCCCACAGGCGATGACCAACTCTTTGGCAACCCTGCGCAGGTGGTTTAGGTTGGCAGATATGTCCTTGCGGGTCTCTGCATTGGGCTTCGATTTATTTTCCTTCGCCAGCTTGGGTTTCGCTTTGGCCTGTTTGGGCTTTTTGAACTTCGCTTTGATCTTGGTCCGTTGGGGCTTCTTTTTGGCCATATTGGTTTATCTGAGTTGCGACGGGGTGAGAAATTAACCTACTGTGGGGTGGAAATTATTTTACAGCGGCGGCCGACGGTGAATGTACAGGTATGGCGCAAATAGAAACCCGAAGACTATCGCAACGAGCATGATCCAAGCACCTGGTTTCATGCCCCCCATCATACCCGCTTGGAGTCCGCTGTAAGAATCCAAGCAATCCAAAAGACTACGAATTCGCCTGCGGCCACCACCGCGCCCATCGCAAGGCAAATGACAACGATTCCCTTAAGGAAGACAGGATACAGTTCGCGGGATTTCATTATTCATCTCCAAAGAACTGAAGCTACATGCAAGGTTGGATGTTGCGAAAAAGAAGAGCAGTTGAACCTCGCGTTATTCTTCCATCCGTACCTGTGAGTACAAGGACTTAGTCTCTGGCGCAAACGATTTCCATAACCCTTCCGCCAAGTCCTCAACCGCAGGAGAGTAACCCATTGAGTTTGAGAATTTGACCAAGTCGCTCACTCTCTGCTACCGACACGAGCAAAGCTCCGAAATCAGGCATCGTGGGCACTCGCCGATCCTGAACACCCCTTCTCGGCTTCCGCTTTGAACCGCGGGAAAGGCCTTCCGTTGGCGAGGATTTGATAAATATCCGGGAAGTAAAGAGCGTATCGCTTGACTCCCCGGGGGCTGGCTGCCATGCTCATACCGATCGATCGGTTCCCATTGCCAAAATCCCGAGGGGCTATCGCAAACGCTTCGCCGAGTAGACGGCCGCGAGACTCGCTATTTTTTACCTGACTTGCCAGAAGGCATCGACGCCTTCTTCCAGCTTGGATTGACGATAGTCATGCCCAACGGGGAATTCCGCCGGTGCCTTGCTTGTTTGATGGCCCGCCGGACTAGAGCGTGGGGACAAAACGTCCGCAGAGAGGGGGACAGTCCATCCCGGAGCGCCGGGATCTGGACAGTCCCCGGCGATTTGTCCCTAGGCTGTTAGAAAAGAAACGCTGCTACTGAAACCACCCAAGCGACGCGCTACCCAATAACTTCTGTTGTTTGGTCGCGTTCGTTATTTCTTCGTGACGTTTCTGTCGAGTGACCCGCCATCGCGCGTCAGCTCCGTCTTGCTCATGAAGCCGATTTCATGAGCGCGATCGTGTAATCGACCCGCCGAACGTGTTTTCCAATCTGTCAGCGAATTTAAGGTAAACCAATGATGCATTCAACCAATGATTTGAGAGTCTCTCCGAAGCGTATCCTCGGCACGATCTTTCTAACCGTTTTGCTGGGAAGCGTCGCACTGAGCGCCCAGGCGACCATTCTTCCCCTGGCGGTGAATTTCGACAACACGGGCGGCGGCAGCGGGAGTGGCCCCACCGTGGACATCGGCTGGGAGTTCACGATTACCAGCCCGATCATTGTGACCCAGCTCGGATTCTGGGATGAAAGTGGCGATGGCTTAGGTGAAGCGCACGACGTTGCCATCTGGAATACCAGCGGCGCGGGCGACTTGGCCTCGGCGCTGGTTTCGGGGACGGTTGCTGCGGGCACCAGCAGTCCCTTGAACCCCGGCTCGCAGTTCCGAATGGTGGGAGTGACGGACACAACATTGCCCGCCGGCGACTATGTCATTGGGGGCCGGCTAACGGGGGAACTGATCGACGACTTCAAGGACGGGGCCTTTAATTCCTTCGGTAACCTGGTCTTTGGGCCTGGCATCAACTTCATCCAAAAGCGGTTTGACGGCACTGCAAACTTTCAGCGGCCAGATAGCACAGGAACTGGATCAGGCCTGTTCGGTCCCAACTTTACCTTTGCAAGTGTGCCCGAGCCCACAAGTATCGCGCTGGCCGCACTGGGTCTGGCGGGCCTGGCAGGCTGCGGTTGGCGGCGACGAAAACGGACGGGCTAATTCATGCCCGGCGGTCCTGCGACGAGTGGCAGGGAATCGAATTTATTCAAGACGGCTTGGCCGCCGGTTCGACTTTAGAAGCGCGGCTGGCAAGTTCGACCGCGCGTCGAACGATGGCGTTCAACTCGCACGCGCCGTAATGCGCAAGGTAAAAATGCTCTTCGATCGCGGAGCTGATTCAAAACACGAGCGATCGCTGAAATCGCTGTGATTTGGCCGCTGCCGCGATTGAAATTGCAGGATTCGCAATTCGGCCGCAGCCGGCACGTTCAGATGCTAGCAGCGATATGGCCGGTCGTTAGTGATCGATCGGTGAGTTGATCTTGTATCCCGGCGTCGAATTAGAGTACTGATGCCGGTCTTTTGTGAATTGCCGGCTGGAGCCATCGAGCGGCCAGTTTCTAGGAATATATCGCTACCCCATCGCGCTGGCGACATCCGACAGAAAAGCATTCCGCGAATGAGCCGACATTTGACCGGAGAATGCCAGGCTGGCGAGGAAGCCTCTCATCAGGCAAAACGAAGAGCCATCGAATCAATGCTTTTTGTCTCATCGTATCGTCCGGGAGATCGCTTCTTCGGCAGCGATACTCGAACCCAGCGCGTGCTGCGCTGGCTTAGTGAATCTGGAATTCGTATTCATTTTGCGCATGTAACGCGAAAATTCTTGAAACCGGCGCTTAGCAGAGAGATGCGAAAGTGGATTTCTACGTACCATACGCTGCATGTTGCTGGATGCCGGGCGGATGGACCGCAACCACGGAGCTGGAAACAGTTGACGTGCGCACGTTCATCGTTAATTCAGCGATATTGGTCGCACCGACAGCGGTCCGGTCGACCATTGGACGATTGCGTTAGCGATCTGTTGAAATCGACCAAGGCCTCGCTCGTGTGGGTCAATCACACCACTTTGGCGCCGCTCATCGCCACGCTGCCGCGCAGCAACGACGTGCTGCGCATCGTAGATACGCACGACGTCCTCCATTTGCGCGATGCGCGTTTCATTGCCCAGGGCGTTGCTCCCGAGCAAGAGATCGACCGCGATGCGGAACAAGCATTACTATCGCGCTTCGATTTAGTGCTGGCGATTCAGGATCGCGAAAGAGAACTGCTTCATCGCATCCTGCCGCGGCATAATGTCATCACGGTCGGCCATGCCGAGGACGTTCGTCCCCAGCACAGCACCACGTTGGATGTCTGTTTTGTGGGCAGTCAATACATTGTGAACGAACTGGGATTATTGGGGTTCCTCGAGCGATCGTGGCCGATCATTCGAGCGCAGGCCCCGCAAACTCGCCTAAAGGTTGTCGGAGGTGTGTCGCGGTGTCCGAGCATTGTGGCGGCAGCCCGGAGAGATGAACGCATTGTCTTGCGGGGAATTGTTCGCCGCCTGGAGGATATTTATTCGGAAGCGGCAGTGGCGGTTTGTCCCATTGGCTTTGGCAGTGGCTTGTCCATCAAACTGGTGGAAGCGCTGGCGCATGGCAAAGCGGTGGTCGCTTCTCCGCTTGCCTCGGAAGGGCTCGAGGACGGTGTTGGAAAAGCGTTTTGGGTGGCCGATGAACCGGCGGACTTTGCCGGCCAGGTAGCGGAACTATTGCAAAACAACGCGCTACGTCAGCAGTTGGAGAAGGACGCTACCGAATATGCAACCATGAAATTCAGCGCGAAGCGGGTTTGGTTCGAACTGAGCAAATTTCTTGAACTCAAAGAATCCGCCGCAGAAATGCGCCATTGCGCCTAGGGAACAACCGATGCAACGCGTTGCTGTGATTGGACTCGATGCCGCTGAACCGGAGTTGATAGAGCAGATGATCGCCGCAGGCGAATTGCCTACGTTGGCTCGTTTGCAGCATTCGGGAGCTAGGTGCCGGCTGGCGAGCGAAGCGACCTGGCGATCGGGCCGGGTGTGGGAAACCATGTTAACCGGCCAAGCAGATTTTCCCAGTGCCGCATTATTCGATCCAGCGACCTACAGCAGTTATCAAGTCGGCTCGCGTAAAAAGCCTCCGTTTTATACGAAAATTCCCGATCTGAATCTGTTGGCCTTGGATGTGCCCTACATGTCGCTGTGGTACGACATGCCGGGTGCTCAAGTGATTTGGGGAGGACACGATGCAGGGTATCCGCGCGCTTCGCGGCCTGCTGGACTGGTAAAGCAAATCGATGCGAAATTCGGAATCCATCCCGCTTTTCATAACGATTTCAATTGTGCCTGGCACCACGAACCCTCGATCAACATGTTGGCCGACGCATTGATTGAAGGTTCGCGGCGGCGCGTCAAAATTATCGGCTGGCTAATGGAGCAATTCCCGAATTGGAATTTGTTCATGACGGTGCTGTCAGAAGCCCATTCGGCAGGCGAGATGTTTTGGCACGGTGTGGCGAGGGAACATCCGCTATCGGGCACGCCGAGTGCGCCCGTCGCCCGGCAGCGATTGTTCGACGTTTATCGGGAACTCGATCGTTCGGTGGCGGGCATGGTTGCCTTGATGCCGCCAGAAACGACGGTTGTTGTGTGTTCGCTGCACGGCATGGAAGCCAACGACTACGATGTGCCCTCGATGGCATTGTTGCCCGAACTATTGTACCGAGCGCGCTTTCGACGGCCGCTATTGCGCGGAAGCCGTCAGAGATCCTGGAAAATGCAAGGCTGTCCGCCAATTATTCCCGGCGATTGGCTGAAATGGCACGACTACATGAAGATACATTTTGCCGCCGGTCCCATTCACCGGAATTGGAGAAAACTGCAGCATGCGCTGCGCATTCGACGCGGTAAGGTTCGCCCGATCGAGAAACTCGTTGTGCCGATTCCGCCGGAAACCGAGCAACCACCGGATCAGATCGCGGAACCCCGTTGGCTGCTCAATTGGCAAATTACTTGCTGGTATCAAAAGTATTGGCCGCAAATGCGCGCCTTTGCGCTGCCGGTATTCTACGATGGCCGCGTACGGATTAATTTACGAGGCCGCGAGCGCGACGGGCTGGTGCATGCTACAGACTACCGGCAAACCTGCGACTGGGTCGAACAATTGCTGTCGCAATGCCGGAATGTTCGCGACGGCACGCGGGCGATGGCGAACGTCGAGCGCCTGCGGGGGGCCGATCCGCTAAATTCTGACGGTCCTGATGCAGATCTGGTGATTACGTGGAACAAAGCGATCGACGCAATTACCCATCCGCAGCTCGGTTTGATCGGCCCGTTTCCCTTCCGTCGCACGGGCGGACACACCGACAGAGGATTCGCTTACATTGTTGGGCCAGCAATCGTGCAGCGCGATCTCGGCCAGCGCGACGCTTTGCAATTGACGCCGACCATTGTGAGTTTGTTGGGGCATCCATCGCAGGACAACACGATCTTTGAACGTGGCGCTCGAGCAGCCTGATATGGAAGCAATGGCTGCAAAAGGCTTGCCCCGCACCCATTCGCGGATGCTCTTAACGGGCTTTGTATCCTGCACCAAGTTTTTTCACCGTTTTCATGATCCTGGAGCATTGTTTATGGAAGGCTTTAGGACTCGACGTTTCGCCAGCAAAAAACCCGCGCGGCAATTTCTGGATTTGGGCTTCCGCGGCCGGATTGGTAATCAGATCGGAGATCGCTTGCCAAAAGACCCTTTGACGCACCCACGTTTGCGTAAGACGCTCGGGGGGCACCCGGTGTCGAACACGCACATCAGGACAGTAGAATAATCGAAAACGCGCTTCGCGCAATCTTGCCTGCAGCTCGAGTTCTTCGTTGCTAATGAGGATGGTTCCGCGGCGGCCCAGGTCCGTGCGAAATCCGCCGACGGCGTTTAGAGCATCGCGCTGGTAAGCAATGTTGGCGCCGATCAACCACTGGCGTGATCCGATCTCCAGAAGTTGGTCACCAAGATCCAATAAGCCTACGTAGCCTAGTAATTCGTCGTGCAGCCAGGTTGGGCGGGGTGCTTCCCAAATGGGCGCCACCGGTCCGCCGACGGCGGCGACAGCTTGCTTTGCGTCGTGAAAGAACCGGGCGATATTCTCTAACCAATCGGTGGCGGCGATTGCGTCGTCATCCATAAACGCTACGTATGGAGTGGTGACTTCACGCAGGGCAATGTTTCGAGCATTTGATAAGCCCGGCCTGTCGACATGCAAATATCGCAGATTTGAAATGCCTGAAAGCGGCGCGGCAAACTGGCGGGCTGCGGCCCCGTCGGGCGAATTATCTACGATCAATATTCGATATTCGTCCTTGGGCAAGCTCTGTTGGCAAAGTGAAAGGACGGCGTCTCCCAGCAAGCGATAGCGATCGTAGGTACAGATGACCGCTGTTAGGATCATTACGTCGCCTGTCTAACGGGGGCTCTTTAAATTTCAGCCGCAATCGTGCGGGCGGCATTTGCGACATGATCCCTGAGCCTTTGGATTTTGACGAGCCCAGTTGATGCATAGCGAGCGTTGATTTGCAGGCTGTCGGCCGACAGTCATGCGAACAGACACGACACTCGCGTCGAACAATTTATCGGCTTCAGTAAATCGTCGATGACGAGGAATAGGCTCCATCAACTCGGCTGAAAAATGCCGCATCCGAAAAATACGACCGTTTTGGCGCTGGGTGCAATTCGTATCCCATCCGATGAGCCATCAATCGAGAATCAATTCACTAGGATTTCATGAATTCGTGGCATTCCAGCGGAATTGAATTGACATGCAAGTGTCTGGCGGCCATGCTGACGCATATTGATTGTTGCCCACCTTCCTCAGAGCCTGAGGGTATAGCAGCACTCCGCCGAACAACGGCTGACTGTTTTAAGAAATCTCTATTCTTCATCCTTACTTGCCAGAAGGCATCGACGCCTTCTTCGAGTTTGGGTCGATAATAGTCACGCCCGGCGAGAGTAGATGCCGCTTCCTTTTTTGTTTCGATGCGGTGTTGGGTACGACGCACCCCGACCGCCTGCGAAGAAGAACGCTAATGACGATCACAACTTGACTCGATTGAGAGACAAGTATGATTGCGCTTCGCCATCACCGGTCGAAGCTGTCTTGGTTTTTCATTTCTTCTGGTGCCCGAAAACTGCCCCACTGACATCCTGTTTGGAGAGTCCGATAATGATTGCATCTTCGCTTCGCGTTTCTTCTGCTCGCTCTACCGGAGTTTTGTTCAAAGCCGTGCTATTTGTCGCAGGTTTGGCCCCGTTTGTTGCGCCGTCGGTCGCCCGGGCCGATCTGTATGTCGCAGACGGCGACCTCATCGATCGCTTCGACAGCTCAACCGGCGCGATCGTTCAGACCAATGGACAAAATGCTTTCACGAGCCTGGTCAGCTCCACGGGAATCACCGCAGGTCCCGACGGCCTGATTTATATCGCCACTACCGATCCCTCCACAAATTCAGGTTCTCCTGTCGTCAATCGCTATAACGCCACCACCGGCGCGCAAGTCGGCGGCGCGTTCGTTCCCTTCGTCAATGGCGCAGCCCAACTCAGCAACGCACAGGGAATCGCGTTTGGTCCCGGCGGCTTTTTCTATGTTGCCGACGAGGGGGACAATGGCCCCGTTAAGTCGTTCACCGCAGGGGGCGGATATCTCGACACCTACGCCACGCAGGGCGGCAACGCCCTGTCGGTCGCATTTAATCCCGCCGCTCCAGGCAATGTCTACGTCGCCACCGGCTCGACCATCGAACAAATCGATCTTACGACGCACGCCAACACCATCATCGTTCAGGGCTCCAGCATTCCCCTTACCTTCAACAACGGCTCCGACCTGACATTCGGACCGGATGGCAGGCTCTACGTTCTGGATACCTCTAGCAACGATCCGCGTATCGTAAGTTACAACGCCGATGGCACCGGCCAATCTGTCTTCGCCGATTTCAACGGCGCTGAGTTCGCATCGGAAGTTTTCCAACCCGCAAACTTTGCTTTCGGTCCCGATGGCGCTCTGTTTGTCTCGGGGATGAATTTTGAATCAGATTCCTCGCAGCAAGGCGAAATCCTGCGGATCAGCAGCAACGGCGATTCCTTCAGCGACTTTGTCACAAACCTTAACAACCCAGGCTTCATCACCTTCACCGCCGTCCCCGAACCTGGCTCCCTTTCCCTCCTCGCCGCTGGAGCGCTGTTAATGATGCTGATGAGGCGGCGCGAAAAGGTTTCAAGAAGTATTACGTGAGAGCTGCTTTTCAAAATGGCTTCTTTTGCGGCCGCCGCCGGTAAGCGATAGCTCCATTTTGGCGGTTATCAGCGGCGTCGTTCACCGCCGGTGTTTTCACGATCGTTCGTTGGCCGCGATCAGCTCTCACGACGACGACAACGATTATCGCAAAGCCCACATCCCAGCCAAACCATGGGAAAAATGGCCGCGACCAATTCCGGGTGGCGCGTTTTTTGCCATCTCGATTGCCACTGGCCGGCTGCAATCTATGAAGAAATCCGCATCCGCAATTCAATCCCAATACATCAATGCGCTGGGACACAAGCAACAAGCTTCCCAGGATGCAGTTCGTGCGATAGAGATGGCGATGGGACGCGAGGCCGGGGACGCTCAGGTCGCCAATGGCGATGGGCGACCGGCTCCGGTTCGCGTGATTCGGGCAGGCAAAAAAGCAAAATGGCCCAGACCCGGTATTTTGTATCTCGAAGATGGCGGCCAGCTTGCCATTGCAAACGAAAGTCCGCCCGATATACCGGCTGGCTATCACAGCTTCGATGATGGAACTTCGCCTGCTGCGCAATTTATTATTTGCACGCCTGGCAAGTGCGCCGTGCCGCCTGCGCATCTGGGGCTGGTCGGTGCAACTTTATTCCTGTCATTCCGAGCAAAGTTGGGGCATTGGCGATTTGGGCGATTTGCGATTACTTAGCCAGTTATCGCGCTCGCAAGGAGCCGATATTGTGCTGTTGAATCCACTGTGCGCCCAGCGCCGCTGGTGCCGCAGGAGCGCAGTCCCTATTCGCCAATTAGCCGGCGTTTTCGCAACCCAATTTATTTGCGCATTGCCGACATTCCTGGCGCAGGAGAAATTGCCAGTCAATTGCCAGAGTTGGCCAGACGGACGGCCGAGTTGAATGGCCAGCCGCTGGTCGATTGGGACCGCGTCTTCATGTTGAAAATGGAAGCCCTGAATTCTTTGTGGGCCCATTTCGGCGCGAATGAACAGTTTGACTGCTATTGCGCGGAACAAGGACAGGCGGTTCGGGAATTTGCTTCCTTTTGCGCGCTCGGCGAGAATTTCGGCGCCGATTGGCGCCACTGGCCGCGCGAATATCACGATCCAAACTCAACCGCGGTCGCGCAGTTCATTTCGGCCCATGAAAATCGGATGCGTTTTCATCAGTGGTTGCAATGGCTGCTCGATTGCCAACTGGAGTCGGCCAGCCAACGCTGCCCACTGATGCAAGATATGCCAATTGGGGTTCATCCGGGGGGCGCCGATGCTTGGGTGTGGCAAGACGTACTCGCCAGCGGAGTTGGCGTGGGCGCGCCCCCCGACATTCACAACACGCAGGGCCAAAATTGGGGTTTGCCACCGTGGATTCCCCATCGATTGCAAGCCGCGCATTACGAGCCGTTTATTCAAACGATTCGAGCCATGTTGCGGCACGCAGGCGGATTGCGCATTGATCATGCGCTGGGACTATTTCGACTATTTTGGATTCCCGATAATTTCGCGGCGTGCGACGGGGCCTACGTACGATATCCGCACGAAGAACTAATGGCGATTATTGCGCTAGAGAGTCAGCGGGCGGGGGCATTCATTGTGGGCGAGGATTTGGGCACAACCGAGAAGCTGGTGCAACGAGAAATGGCCAAACATGCGATGCTGTCGTACCGGGTGCTATGGTTTGAAAAGGACGACCCTTCGACATATCCGCCGCTGTCGCTAGCGGCCGTGACGACGCACGATCTGCCGACGATTGCCGGACTATGGAGCCGATCTGATCTTGAGGATCAAATGGCCGCGCAAACCAAGCCAAGCATTGATGCCGCACATGCAATGCGGCAACACCTTCGAGACGCGGCTGGCGTGTCGGACGATATGCCCACCAATGAAGTAATTGCCAATGTGTACTGCCTGATCGCGCAGGCGCCGTCGAAAGTGCGATTAGCAACGCTCGAAGATGCACTCGCGGTTCACCAGCGACCGAACATGCCGGGCGCGGCTGGCGATTGGCCAAACTGGTCGCGCCGGCTGCCGCAATCCATTGAATCGTTTGCCAATTTGGATTTGCCGCGACGCATTGCCGACAGTTTCAACAAGACGTAGCAGAGCCGCGCTTCGAGGTAATCGGCTCAAAAGATTCTTTGAGGGAAGCCAATTGGTGCTTACAAATGGCACATTCGATAGCTCATTGCTCCTGTTTGATTTCCTGCGGCTCGATTTTAGCAGGCGCAAATTGCTTTATCTGCGTCGGCTTGAAATGCGCCGGATGCTATTGGCCCGAGGCGACCTCTTGATTCCAGCGGGCGAAAAGTTCTGACCATCGCGGAGCTTTGCCATGGCGATGATATTGAGTCATTGATTCCAGGTCGGCTCGCATGAAGTGTGTATAACTCTTAACTGCTTCCGACTACCCTAAGTTTTCTAAGTTCGACTTTTGCACTTTTTAGGGTGCAAAACTGATCTACGTAAATAGTGTGAGCCTCTGGCAAAATGCTTGAGTGAATCGGACGCTAGCGCGTTCCGGCTGATTGCGTCAGCCACGGGGCACTAGCTCCCGTTTCGAAAACAGGTGAACGGGTTCTAAGAAATTCGGAACGGCCGACTTGGGCCGTTGGCAAAGGCCACCACCTGTAGCGATAACAGCGCAGCGCTAGCCGGCTTTTGGCTTCACCACGACGCGAATCTACCGACAAATCAACGTCGAGCGCGGCATTCTTTCGATTGTTATTCGTGGTTGTCGGGTGTAGAATGACTTCCGGACTGGCGATCTTCTTTCACTGACCGTGCCTTCGGCCATATGGTCGATTCCCTCTCCGAACGCTGTGGCGTTCTGCCCGGCGTGGAGGCTCTTACCAGGGGATCGCAGTATGTTTGGCCGCAATGTGCTTTCGAATTCTGAGCTTTTGAAAGTCGTGAATCAGCGGTTGGCTAGAACAGGCACCAGCGCGCAATTGCGCATTACTGTTTCCGCTTGCAGTGGAACCATCACGCTCACAGGCGACCTGCAATATGCGGGTCAGCGAGTTCCAATCATCAAGGCCGCCACCCGAGTGGAAGGTGTGCGCCAAGTAATCGACCAGATGAAAATCGTATCGAAAAAGAAGTGCTAGAGCTTCTCGGCACGCAGAGGCCGTTTCAGCCACCATCCCAGCGAATTTCGCAGCAATGAGCAAACTTAAACCCAGCCCGATTTATTCCCTGCCCGCGACGAATAAATGCCCGGTGTGTGGCGCACCGACGTATTCGTGGAATCGGATTCATCCACAATGCGCTGAACTCCAGGCCGATGGACCACGCAGCCGCCGGATAGCGCGCATAAAGCGCATGCGAAAAAGATAGGCATCGCTGTCCCATTTGGCCCGTGATCGCCGGTCGGATAAGTCGATCGAACGGCCATGACTTGTCGGTTTTGGCATTAGCCGATAGAATAGTCGCAACTTTTTACGGCGCAAGGCGTTGCTGGCTATTTCGGAGTTGCGCCGAGCCTAAAGCTTCGGGGCAAAATGATTAATCCGTTCGCCGGCCGGCTTTTCGTTGCTACAGCGGTCGTCGTATGATGTGGGATTCATTTTGCGGCAGGGACTTCACGGCCAAGTCGCAAAGGCGCGCAAGAACCATGGCCGCGCCGCAGCAATAAAGTAATCAGCCAATTTAATTTCGATATCTGGAGTAACTATGAGCACGGTGCAAGCACCGGTGTGAACATTAAGCAAATCGCCTTGGGGGGCGGGTCGTTCGGACCCAACGAAGTCGAGCAAATGTCGACTCACCTGACTGATGATGCTCTGGCCTACCGGCTGCTCAAAGAAGCCGTGCAGGAAATGGAAACCAGCGAAGATCGCAGTCCCGCCGCCGCGGTCCGCCTGGGCGTCTGCTATTATCTGCTGGGCCGCTACCGCCAAGCGATCGAAACATTGAAGACCGGTGATGGCGGCGCGCTGGCGCTCTATTATCTCGCCCGCTCCTATCACGCACTGGAGCAATACGATCAGGCGATTGAAGCATACAACTCGGCCTCCCGTGCGGGCTACAACTCCGACGTTTGCGCGCTGGCTCGCGCCGAAACGTTGCGTGCGGCCGGCAAAATGCGCGAAGCGCCTTGAATCGCTCGACAAGCTTTCCGGCGCGGTCGAGCAAACGGCCGAGTACCTGTATCAGCGCGGGGCCACTGTGTCGGCGCTAGGCGGGAACCCGACCGAAGTAATCGCGCTTTTTGAGCGAGCGGTTTCGGCCGATCCCAAGCACAGCGGCGCTCTGTTCGGACTGGCGCTCGAAAACGATCGCCGCGGCAACGACGAAATTGCCGTCGACTTGTACGAGCGCTCGGTGGCCAGCTACCCGGCCCACATCGGGTCGCTTTTGAACCTTGGAATTCTCTACGAAGATCGCGGACAGTATGAGCAAGCGTGGAATTGTTACCAGCGCGTGTTGGAGGCTTATCCGAATCATCCGCGGGCGCGGTTGTATGCGAAAGACGTGCAAGCCGCGCGCGACATGTTCTACGACGAAGACGAAAAACGTCGTCGCGATCGATTGAGCCAGGTGCTCGATGTGCCAGTGACAGATTTCGAACTTTCGGTCCGCAGCCGCAATTGCCTGCAAAAAATGGGCATTATGACGCTGGGCGATTTGGCAAAAACAAGCGAGGCCGAATTGCTCGCCAGCAAGAATTTCGGCGAAACATCGCTAGTGGAAATTCGGGATATGATGACCGCCAAGGGGCTGTCGCTGGGCATGCTGTCGAAGGAATTCACCGAGCCCGAGCCCGTGTACGAACCGGAAGTGATGACGCCCGACGAGCAGGCGCTGTTGGATCGGCCGATCAGCGAGTTGAACCTCTCGGTGCGGGCCCGCAAGTGTATGGTGCGCTTGGGCATCAACACCATTGCCGAGTTGGTGCGCCGCACGGGAGACGACTTGCTCGAGTGTAAGAACTTCGGCGTCACTAGCCTCAACGAAGTGCGCGAAAAGCTGACGATTAAGGGCATGAAGCTGCGTGGGGACTAAGACGGGCCAAGTGCGGTTCGAAATCATTTCCAATCGGCCGCCGATTTTTTGAATTCATCCATTTAGCCCCCGGCGCTTTCGCCGGGGGCTAAATCTTTGATGCAACCAGTATTTGAGGACATCCTCTGTGAAATTCGCGCGCTGGGTATTTTGGATCGCCGGTGTGTACGGGCTAATCGTCCTTACGCCGCATTATTTCATGGAAGATGAACTCGCGAAGCATCATCCGCCGGCGATCACGCATCCCGAATTCTTCTACGGCTTTATTGGAGTCGGGATCGCTTGGCAGATAGCTTTTCTAATGATCGGCGGAAATCCTGCGCGATTTCGACCGATGATGCTGGCCAGCATTGTGGAAAAATTCAGCTTTGCAGCGGCGACGACCGTGCTGTTTTTGAACGATCGGCTGATTGCGCCCATGTTCGCGGCCGGCCTTATAGACGGGTCGCTCGGCATACTGTTTTTGATCGCCTGGTGGCGGCTACGATCACCGGCGCTGCGGCGCAATAAATTAAATTCCATGAGCGCAGCGGGCTTTTCATTTAGCGTTCAACACGACGATGTCCAATCGCGCGCGCGGCGATCGACATTTATCACGCCGCACGGCGCGGTCGAAATGCCGGCGTTCATGTCGGTCGGCACGCAAGGCACCGTAAAGGGTTTGGGAACAGATATGTTGCGCGCCACCGGGCGCAGATGATTTTGGCCAACACCTACCACTTGGCACTGCGTCCGGGGGAAAAACTGATCGAGAAACTCGGCGGGCTGCACCAATTCATGGGTTGGGATGGACCAATTCTGACCGACAGCGGCGGTTTTCAGGTGTTCAGCCTGGCGGCGAACGTGAAAATTACCGACGAACTGGCGCTTTTTCGCTCGCACTTAGATGGCACGCTTGTGGAACTTTCGCCGGAGCGGGCGGTTCAAATTCAAGAATCGCTCGGCAGCGACGTGGCCATGCTGCTGGATCATGTCGTGGCGCTGCCGAATTCGCGCGAACTGGTGCGCGACGCAATGCTGCGCAGCATCGGCTGGGCGCGGCGGGCGAAAGAATCGCATCGCAGAAGCGATCAGGCGCAATTTGCGATTGTACAAGGCGGCCTCGACGTCGGACTGCGGTTGGAGTGCTCCGAACAACTCGTCGCGCTCGATTTTCCCGGTTACGCAGTGGGAGGCTTGAGCGTGGGGGAGCCGCCGGAAGAGATGTATCGCATATTGGATGAGACTGTTCCGGCGCTGCCGAAAAACAAACCGCGCTACTTAATGGGCGTCGGCCGGCCGCAAGATATGCTGGAGGCGATTTCGCGCGGCATCGATCTGTTCGATTGCGTACTCCCCACGCGCAATGGGCGCAATGCGATGGCATTTAGCGATGAGGGAACGTTGCGGCTGCGAAACCTCAAGTACCTGGAAGATGAGCGACCACTGGAGCCCGGCTGCCCTTGCCCGGCGTGCCGCCACAGCCGAGTCTACTTGCGGCATTTGTTCATGGCCGACGAAATGCTGGGACCGGTGCTGCTTTCGGCGCACAATCTGACCTACTACCAGCGATTGCTGGCCGGGGCGCGGCAGGCGATTGCCGAAGATCGATTCAACACGTTCAAAACGGAAAAAATGGCCGGTTGGAACACGACAGGCGCCGGCTGAGGGATGCTTCCGCTGCACTGCCCCGCTGCCCTTCCCCTTTGCGGCGCAAGGCTTTATGATACGCCTAGCGCCCCGAAGTGCATCGGGGCATTTGCATTGAAATACCTCGCGCGGGAGAGCCTGTGACGACCGTTTTTTGGCACGGATTGATTCTGTTTGCGGAAGCCGGCGGCGATGCTGCTGCCGGTAGGGCTGGCGAAGGCTCGGGAGGCGCAGGCAACATAGCCGGCCTGCTCGTGCCGTTTGCGATGATCTTCGTGCTGTTTTATTTCCTCATTTTGCGCCCCGAGAAACGCAAACAAGCCGACCACAAATCTCTGCTGGAAGCGATCAAGAAAAACGACCGCGTGGTGACGATCGGGGGCATATATGGCGTAGTTACCAACGTGCTGCGCGATGAAGACCGTGTGACGCTCAAGATCGATGAGGCGAATAACACGAAGATCGACGTTACATTCAGCGCCGTCGCTCGGGTGTTAACCGGGGAACCGGACGAGGAAAAAAGTTCGAAGTGAAAAGTAACTCCTGCAAACTTCGTTCGGCCAATTACAGGATTTCCAAAACGCAACACCGCTCACCCCGGTCCTCTCCAGAGAGAGAGGGGATATATCGAAGCTCTTACTGATTCTTAATTAGGATTTCACACACGCCATGTCGCTTGTTCATTTTCTGACACCAATTCTTGCGCAGGCTGCTGCGCCGTTCAGCCCGCGGCCGAACTTCCCTGGCATCAGCAGGGCTGGTTCGGTTTGCTAATAGCGGCGGCCGTCGTCATTTTGCCGTTTCTGGTTGGCAGCTGGCTGGCCAAACGTTTGCGGATGAGTGAGTACGGCTGGAAGCTCGGGGTAATTTTGTTTTCGCTCACGGCCGGCATTGTGATTTGCGTATACGGCTGGCCGCCGCGGTTGGGCATGGACTTAAGCGGCGGCGTGACGCTGGTGTATGAGGTCGATGCCTCGAAAACCGCCCAGGCCGATTTGTCGAATTTGGTCGATGTGCTGCGGCGAGAATTGAACGCCGAACCGAGTTCCGAAATCAAGGTCGACGTCAACTCCGACGGCAATGTCGAAGTTTCCGTCCCTTCAACCGATGCCGCCGCATCCAACAAAGTAGAGCAGCAAGTCGATCAACTCAAAAACACCCGGCTGCGTCAAGATTTGCCTAATACGGAGTTGGTGCTCGAGTCTCGATTGGCGCGCGAGGGAAAGGAAGTGCTCGTATATGGCGTGCGACAGACCGGCACGGCCGACATGGATTTGATGATCAGCCGCATCAGCAAGCGCATCAACCCCGGCGGTCAAAAGGAAGTCACAGTGCGCCGTATGGGTTCAGATCGCGTAGAAGTGATCATCCCGCAGGTCGAAAAAGCCGAAGTCGACGTCATTAAGAATTTGATCAGCACGGCTGTGCGCTTGAGTTTCGTATTCTGGCCAATGCGCTACGCCAGATCAGGCCCGCTATATCGAGATGGCTGAGCAAACTTCAGGTCGCGATGTGAAAATCAAAGGGGCCGACGGCAAAGACGAACTCATCGCGCAATGGGTGCCGATTGCTTCTGACCGAGCCCGGGAAATCGTGCGCGACAGTCGCGAAACAAAAACAGTCATCCGGAAAGATAAGAAAGGGGGCCTCGAAGCGCTTACCATTCTCGATCCAAATGATGTGGGGGGCGAAGATCTTACGCGATCATCGCCAGGGTTCGATCAATATGGTGGCAATGCGGTGAACTTTGCGTTCAACAGCGAGGGGGCCAACTCGTTCGGTGAGCTTACCGATAAATATCAACCCGATACCAAGCGCGGCATCAAGTATCAACTGGCCATTATTTTGGACGATACGATCATGTCGGCGCCGGGGCTGGAAAGCCGCATTACAGAACATGGTCAAATTACAGGTCAATTCACCGACGCTGAAGTCCAATTTCTTGTCGACATTCTCAACGGCGGAAGTTTGCCGGCGGCACTCAACAAAGTGCCGGTGTCGGAATACAGCGTGAGCGCTCAATTGGGCAAAGACACCATTCGCGCAGGCGCGATGTCGATGGCTGTGGCCACGATAGCCATTTTGATTTTCATGCAGATTTACTATCGCTTCGCCGGGTTCATGGCCAATTTGGCAGTGTTGATGAACCTGGTGCTGGTGATGGCCCTAATGATTCTGATTAAAGCCCACCTCACGCTGGCCGGGTTGGCCGGCTTGGTGCTTACCGTCGGTATGGCCGTCGACGCCAACGTCCTCATTTACGAGCGCATGCGCGAAGAACGCGAACGCGGGGCGGCCTTGCGCATGGCGATTCGCAACGGGTTCGGCCGCGCCATGTCGACCATTATCGACTCGCACTGCACGACATTGATCACAGGCATTGTGCTGTTTGTGATCGGCACCGATCAACTGCGAGGCTTCGCGACGACACTAGTGCTCGGCTTGCTATTGAACCTGTTCACGGCCGTATGGTGCTCGCGCGTTATTTTCGACATTGCCGAGCGGCATCGCTGGATAACGCAACTGAAGATGATGAAGCTGTTCGGGAAAACAAATTTCGACTTTGTCGGCTGGATGCCCAAATTCATTACCATGTCGATCCTCTTGATCGTGATCGGCATGGGAGGCGCGGTGGCGCGCGAAATGGGTTGGTTTCATAGCGCGGGATTGTTTGGCATTGATTTCACCGGCGGCACGTCAGTGCAAGTGGTGTTCAATAAGCCGACTGATATTACCAATGTGCGCAAAACAGTGGCGGTGCTGCCCGATGCCTCGGTAAGCGCCGTGGCTAGCGTGTCGGCCGAAGAGCGCGATACGCGGTTCAACATCGACACGGCGTATAAAGTCGATGAGAAAACTCAGGGCTCGAACGTCGAAACGATTCAGGCACTTAAAGACAAATTGAAGCAATTGTTCGGCGATCAGCTGAAGACGTACTCGATGGTCATTGTGTCGGTTGGCGGCGCTGCGCCGGCCGTCAATTCGACTTCCGTCCTTGAAGAGCGCACGCTGTTCGTGGCCGATACGAGCAAGGCCGATCCGGAAACCGCCAAAGCGATTGCCGGCAAGAGCGCGGCTGATAAAGCGGTCGATGCGAAAGGGGCCGACGCCAAGGTCGGCGATGCGAAAGCTGTCGATTCCAAAGCGGCCGATGCGAAGGCGAACGAACCGAGTTCGAATAGCGCAAATTCGACCGGCGCCGCGGCGGCCGAAGGCAAATCGTCGGAGACCAAATCGCCCGAAATAAATCCCGCCGAAACGAAGCCGGCAGAAACCCCATCGACTCCAGCTTCTGCCGACACTAACACGACTGAGGCGAAGCTTAAATTCCCCGACAAAATCACTTTTGCCGAACTCGACGCGACGCTCAAGCAAGGGCTCGACGATGCGAAATTGCCTGCGGCGGTTTTTGATCTTTCAAGCACCGATCCGAATTACACGCCCGGCAGCGGTCTGGCTGTGGAAGATTGGACGGTGAAAATATCGCTGCCGAAAGATCAGACTGAAACGCTGCTCAAATCAGTGCAGCAAAAGCTGACCGATACGCCAGTGTTTCCCACGGCCAATAGCGTCGGCGGCAAAGTGGCCAGCGACACAAAAACAACCGCTTACTATGCGCTATTTATCAGCAACCTGCTCGTGGCGGCCTACATTTGGATTCGCTTCCAGAACTTGATTTTCGGCTGGGCCGCCATTGTGGCGCTGATTCACGACGTGTTCATCGCCGTGGAGGCGCTAGCGTTGAGCTACTGGCTCGCGGGGCCGCTGGGCTTTTTGCAAGTCGATCCGTTCCGTATCAGTTTGGAAGTGGTGGCCGCGCTACTCACGATCGTCGGTTACTCAATCAATGATACGATCGTGGTTTTCGATCGAATCCGAGAAATTCGCGGCAAGAGCCCTGATTTGACGCCGACCATGATCAATCAGGCTGTTAATCAGACGCTGTCGCGAACGATTTTGACCTCGACCACCGTGTTCCTGGTCACCTTCATTTTGTATTTCTTCGGCGGCGAAGGGGTGCATGCTTTCGCGTTCGCGATGATGATTGGCGTGCTCACCGGAACCTACAGTTCGGTGTTCATCGCCGCCCCGGTTCTGCTCTGGTTCCGGCCACACAAAGAGGCCGGTGCCCAAAAGCCGACCTATACCGCGGTGCCGGCCACGGGCAGAGTGTGAAACCCTGCGGGTTGAAATATCTGTAACGGCCTCTGATGCCGCCGTGGGGGCGGCGGCCCGGGCGAGGTCGCAGTGCCGGCTATTTGCCATCCGATAGAAAGAGATGGCGAACCGCGCTCTCTAGCCAGCCGCAGATTCAGGCAACTTGGCCGCGCGGCATTCACGGTTCGCAGGGAGAAATCGGCCGTGGATTGGAAGAAAAAAATTGCGCTGGCGGTCGTAGTGATCGGCGCTGGGACGGGCATTGCCTCCAGTTTCGTAAATCGGGGAGTGCAGCAACCGATGGTGCGACTTCCCCTGCTGAATCATCCCAACAAAGCAGTGCGATCCCACATAAGGACTCTGGCGCGAGCGCTGCCGCAGGTTCGCAAGCCGCGTCGGAAATTAACTCTGACCAAAAATCATTCGGCGACGTAAAGCCTTCGCATCCGGGCATGGTCGATTTGAATGAACCGCCGCAAACGCACACGGTTGTCGATGGCGACACGCTGCAGAAGCTTGCGGTGAAGTATTTAGACGATCCGAATCGCGCCATGCAAATATTCGAATACAATCGCGATGTGCTACGCACGCCCGATGTTTTGCCCATTGGCGCGGAATTGAGAATCCCCCCGCGATTGGCAATGCCTGCTGTCGTACCGCAATTGCCACAAATGCCGCAGAGCGTCGATCAATCGGCGTCCACTGCTCCGTCAACTCCGGCACCGACCCTCGCGCCTGCCAGCAAACCGTTGGTGCCATTAATTGCACCCGCGGTTAAGCCGGCGGCAACACAGGCTGGCGGCCCGCGAACATACACCGTGCAGGCCGGCGACAACCTGGTCGATATCGCCCGCAAGTTCTACGGCGACGGCCGCAAGAACCAAGATTTGTTCGAAGCCAATCGGCGCACGATGCGCAATCCCGGCGATTTGCGCCCGGCATGGTGCTAGTGGTTCCGTGAAGCGCGCTTGCCACAAATTACTGCGGCCCCAGCGGCCCTTTGCGTTCGGCCCAGGGATAGCTTTGCTTGGCCACGCGGCGTTCGATGAATTTGCTCACTTCGGCCGCCACATCGGCCTTCTTGGCCGCCAACAGTTTTGATCCTTCAAGGCTTGTGGCCATCGGCACAAAGAACACCTTTTGCTGTTCCGCCGCCTGGGTTGGATCGCTTGGCGTCGGCATGAAGATTTTAAGCTGTTGATCGAGCCGCTTAGCTTCGCGCAAATCGCCGGGCTCTTGATCTCCGACGATGATCAGCCACGACCATAGGCTGGCAATGTCGCGATTGTTCACCACCGCGCTCATGTTCAGCCCTTTGAACGACCAAGTGGGTGAAATAAGCACGAGCCCTTCACATCTTGCCCTTGTTTGCCGGTCGTGAGCATGGGCCAGTGCCAATCCCAAGCGGCCCAGTTCACAGCCAACACCGATCCCATTTCGGCCCCGATGACCACCAACTTGTTGATATTCAATTCGCCGGAGTTGTTTTTGTCCATCAGGTATGCCTTACAGGCTTCCAAATCTTGTTCGATCATGGCGGCGAAATCTTGCTGCCGCAAAAACGCCGAGCTGATTTGCGCGAAGGCATGCCGGGCTCGGTTTGGTGGGTGCTTTGGCCGTGGCCGCGCAAATCGGGCACGAGCACCGCGCAGCCCTTGGCTTGCAGCGCCAGCGCCAGATCTTTGAAATCGGCCCGGCTCCCTTTGTACTGGTGCAGCATGATCACCGGTACCGCTTCCTTGCCAAGCAAGCTGCCATAGTATGTGGCGCCCAGGGTTACGCCATCGTGCGTATTGAGCGTGATGTTCGCCGCGCGGGAGGCTGTTTGGCGGCCGTTGCAGGCTGCTGGCTGTAGGCGGAGTTTGCAACGACGCCGCTGGCGACCAAAGCCGCGAGAAAGAGCCCGCACGCTTTCGCCCGCCGAACACGAACGTGAGCTAACCGCTGCCAGTCAAGCATAAAACATCTCGCGCTGGTGAATCGAATGTTTTTCCCGCATTATCGATGCGGGCCTAATAGCTATCGTAAATTCACCCGGCAGCCCTCGTCAACGAAGGAGCCGCAATAGCTTTGCGGCCGACCAGTCGCCTGCCGGCGAGCCCAGCACGATCCGGCAATCGAGCGGTTACTTATCGTACAGGGCCGCGTCGGTGGCGAAATCCACGCGTGAATCGTGCGAATAGAAATGGCGGGCGATTTGCTCGGCCAGCACCCCCAAGAATTGCGAGCGAAATTCCCCTTCGGACTTGTCGGCCGAGGAAATGGGCGTGTGCGGCGGATACAGAACCCGCGGCAGCGTTTTTTCGAACACTTGTTTGCCGCCGGCCTGCATATCGTAGACCACAATTCGCACGGTGGCATTGCCTTGGAAGAGCGTCTGGCCCTGATACAACGTGAATCGCTCCAGTTCGATGCCGACCACCATATCGGCCTTGAGCGCTTTGCCGACTTCGGTGAACTTCTGCCAGGTGTTTTCGTCGGTCCACTGCGCTACTTCCTGGTCGTCAACCACGTTGATTTTGTGCTCCTTGAGCAGTTTGCCGATTTCGCTTGTGAGCTGATTGGGCACCGTCGAGTCGGTGAACTGCAATTCGCGCACCGATCGGCAAACAACCACCACGTGCTTGTCGCGCAGCTTGTTGAATTCCGCTGGAATATCGTCGGGCGCCAGGTTGTATAGCATCACCGACATCAGGCCGCAGCCAACCAGCGATGCCAATACGGCCAACAGCACCAGACCCGCGGCAAACCCGAGAGCGCACAAACGTAGGCGATCCATCGCACTTCCTCGAAAAGACTTCTGGAGCGAGAAGAGGGCGGGAAGAATATAGGGCCGACCGTTCCACCGCAAGGGCGACTTCCGCCGGTAGTGACGCTAGCATCGGGTCATTGCAGTGAGACTATTCCCGCGCCAATTTGCACGATCTCTCGTCAATGATGGCGTCGAGCTGTCAAATCATATCGTTTTCGCGCATTTGCATACGGCGGATCCCACTTGCCCGCCCGGTTGCCGGATCGGCTTCAACGACAGTTCCACTTAGCCGAACATCGCCACTGGCCACCTCGAACGACGTGGGATTGAACGTGAGCGTCGTTTCCATCACGCGATCGATTTGTCGGCCGAGAATGCTTTCGTAAGGGCCGGTCATGCCCACGTCGCACTGAAAGGCCGTACCGCGCGGTAGAATGCACTCGTCAGCGGTAGGCACATGCGTGTGGGTGCCGAGCACTGCCGACACGCGGCCATCCAAATAGCGCCCCATCAGTTGCTTGTCGCTGGTGGCCTCGGCGTGAAAATCGAGAACTACCACGCGCTGGTCCGCCGGCAATGCCGCCAACACACGATCGGCCGCCTTGAACGGGCAATCGACCGGCCGCATGAACACGCGGCCCAATAAACTGAACACAGCCACCGGAACTCCGCTGCGTGCAGTCGCGACCACGAATTCGCGTCCCGGCGCTTCGGGCGGGAAATTGGCGGGCTTTACGATCTTGGCCGGCCCCTGAAGCACATCGGCAATTTCGGCGCGGCGATAAATATGGTCGCCCAGCGTTACCACATCGACTCCCGCCGCGATCAGTTCGTGATAAATCGCCGGAGTGATCCCCGAACCGCCGGCCGCGTTTTCGCCGTTCGCAATAACAAAGTCGAGTTGTTCGCGCTCGATTAACCGCGGCAATGCGCGGCAGACGATTTGCCGGCCCGGCTTACCCACAATGTCGCCGATAAGAAGAATTTTCATTGGCAACGCTTCGCGGCTGAGAGATTAATCGGTGATTGAATGCTGGAAGGGACTATCTGAGCGGAGCGACGACAACGATCGATCTTACTTGGCGAGCTCCGTCACGCGCGTTTCACGAATCATGGTTACTTTGATTTCGCCGGGATAATTCAACTGTTGCTCGAAGGCGTTGGCAATATCTCGGCACACTTTAGCCGCCGACAGGTCGGTTGTGTCCTTGGAGCTGGCGATAACTCGCAATTCGCGACCGGCCTGAATGGCAAATGCCTGGTCTACACCAGGGAAGCCCTTGGCGATCGATTCCAATTCTTCCATTCGCTTGATGTAGCGCTCGAGCGTTTCGCGACGGGCACCGGGGCGGGAGGCACTGCACGCATCGGCGGCCGCCACCAGCACCGTGTACGGATGATCGATGCGAATATCGTCGTGATGACCAAGGGCCGCGTGTACGACTTCGGCCCCTTCGCCATAGCGCTTCAGCAATTCGGCGCCAATTTTTGGATGCCCACCTTCCGCCTCGTGATCGGCCGCCTTGCCAATATCGTGCAATAAACCGCAGCGGCGGGCTAAATCGCCATCGAGGCCGATTTCTTCGGCCAGCATTCCGGCCAGGAACGCCACCTCGATCGAATGCCGCAGCACGTTTTGGCTGTAGCTCGTGCGGAAGCGCAATCGGCCCAGAAGATGAATGATTTTCGGATGCAGCCGCGGCACTTCGGCTTCTTGGGCGGCTTCTTCACCGAATTTTTGAATATATTGCTCCATTTCCGTTTGCGTTTCGTTCACCACTTCTTCAATGCGCGAAGGATGGATGCGGCCGTCGGCGATAAGTTTGCCCAGCGCCATACGCGCAATTTCGCGGCGCACTGGATCGAAGCCGCTGATAATAACCACGCCCGGCGTGTCGTCGATGATGACGTCGACGCCGGTCGCTTTCTCAAAGGCGCGAATGTTGCGGCCTTCGCGGCCGATGATGCGGCCCTTCATTTCATCGTTGGGAATATCAACGGTGCTGGTGGTGGTTTCGGCGGTATGACCCGATGCATAGCGTTGAATGGCCGTAATTAAGATCTCGCGGCTCTTGGCTTCGCAAATTTCCTGCATGCGGCGCTCGTGCTTTTGGATAATTGCCCCCTGCTCATTTTGCAGGTCGTTATCGAGCATTTCTAAAAGCCGGCGCGAGGCTTCCTCGCGATTCAATCCGCTGAGTTGATGCAGCGTTTGCCGCTGCAAATCGAGCAGCTTCTGCAGCTCTTCGTTGCGGCGATTGGTGTCTTCGATGCGCTCGGCCAGCTTTCGCTGGGTGGTTTCCACCATTTTTTCTTGCTTGCGAATTTGCTCCGCCTGCTGTTCGACGGAGTCTTGCCGCTTGTCGAGCGACCGTTCGCGCTCGTGCAATTCCTGCCGGATAATCGACATTTCTTTCTCCCCGGCCGCCTTTTGCTGGATGGCCACTTCCTTAATTTCCAGCTCTGCTTCTTTCTTGCGATTGTCGGCCTCGCGGTGCGCATCTTCAATGATTCGTTTGGCCTCGCTTTCGGCATCTTTTTTTCGCAATCGGTCCAACAAACGAACGAACACAAAAGTCATTCCCGCGGCAAGTGGCGCGGAAATGAGAATGGCAATGGCAACATTTGGATCCACGGCGCACGCTCCCCTCTGGTGCGATTCGGTTTAGTTATTTGTTTCGACCTTGCACGCCGGCGACCTGCGGTCCTAGCGGCGGAGCACGATCGGGAAACTGGCAAACGCAAGCGGCATTGCGCGGAAGAAGAAACGCCCGCGGTCAGAGCGACCTAACGCCAACAGAACGCATGGCCCGGATCGATGCCGGGCCAATTAGGGCAGCATCAAAAACGCCGTCTTAGCGCCAAGCCGCCGGCCTTCGCCGAGCGGGGATCGGTGCCCGGCTGGCAGGGCGGGCGCACGCACAAAGGGTGTTCCGGGGCTGCTTGTATCCAACCAATGAAGTTGCGCTGGTCGTGCGCGAGGCCGATTATCCCGCCGGGAATGCTCCCGCCGGGAAAACGCCGCCCGTAAACCGGCGCCGGGCTGTTCGCGCAAGGCAATGCGCCTCGCAGCAAATTCCAGATGAGAACGATAAGGTTCATCATGGCCCGCTCTAAAAACTGGTGGTTGGTCGTTCCAAATGGCTAAAAATGGTCAAACTGGAAAACCGCAGCGAATGTCGTTCTTCCGGGCGAGTAGGCCCGCGTAACATTCGGTCTCAAACTTGGTTTTCGTAGGCAGCAATTACAGCTTGTTTGCAGCAAAAATTGTCGATCTTTGCCCTAGTGCCGCAAAAACTTCCTACGAATAAGATAGTATCAAACTCGCGCCAAACTGCAACAGGGTTTGACTTTGCGGCTTGATGTCGGGTTGGCCGGACGATTATTTGGCTACAAAGGGATGGTTTTGCCGACAGAGGTGCAGCCCAGGACGTTTATTTCGAATGGCTACTGGAAACCTGACTGAATTTGACCTCAAGCTTCGCGATGCTTGGCCGCCGAGCGACTGGAACGACGTGACCGTGATTGCGGCCGTTTCCGGCGGGCCCGACAGCGTGGCGCTGGTGCGCGGGTTGGCCAACCTGAAGCGCGCTGGCGGCGGACGGGGGCGCTTGATCGTGGCGCATTTCGATCATCAATTGCGGCCTAACTCGGAATCAGACGCCACATTCGTTCGCTCTTTGGCGGCAAAACTCGAGCTGGCTTACGAGCAAGGGGCGGCCGATGTGAGCACGGCTGCTCGCGAGCGCGGCGATGGAATCGAAGCCGCCGCACGCGCGGCGCGCTATGGGTTTCTGCTCGAGACGGCAAATCGCTTTGGGGCGCGCTATGTTGCCACAGGTCATACGGCCGACGACCAGGTCGAATCCGTGCTATTCAATATTTTGCGGGGCACAAGCCTGGCGGGGCTGGCCGGCATCGAGCCGCGCGCGGCTGCTGGGTCCATCGGTAACGCTCATTCGCCCGCTGTTGACCATGCGCCGCGCCGAGGTCGTGCAATACTTGCGAGCGATCGGGCAAAAACATTTATTCGATGAGACGAACACGCAGCCGGAGTTTTCGCGGAATCGGATCCGAAACGAACTGCTGCCGCTATTGCGCGAGAAATTCAATCGAGATGTCGATAGCGCGCTGTTGCGATTGTCGAGCGTAGCGGCTGAGGCACAGGCGTTCATCGAGCAACAAGCCGAACTGCTTCTGGACCGATGCCGCGTGATGGATACCAACGACGTGAATGTTCGGTTGAATTGCGCGCCACTTTCAAATTCGAATCGGCACCTGGTCCGCGAAATGTTTGTTGTTCTCTGGCGGCAAAACAAATGGCCGCTGCAGGACATGGGCTTTATCGAGTGGGAGGCACTGGCGGAAATGGCCCAATCTGAAATTCCCGCTGCCGTGCGAATTTTTCCAGGGGAAATTTCGGTGCGGAGGACTGCGGATGAAATGGTGCTGTTGGCAAAAGGGTGATGGCGCTGGTGACGGGAATCATTGACTCTATGGATTTGACTCGCGTCGCCTTGAATTCCTCCCATTTCAGGAGGGTATCATGCGAACGGAACCTTATTCTGACCGGCGGCGGACGAACCAGATGCCCAGTAGCCCCGAGCCCAACAGTGGGATCGAGCCAGGTTCAGGCACGGCATTGGCCTGCAATTCCATTGCGAGTTCGGCAAAATTGCCCGTCCATTGGGGATTGGTATCCAAAAGGTCCATGTTCTGGCTGTTGCCGGAGTCGCTCGACCAGCCCCAATAGAAGTCCGTTGTGGGAACCGAGCTGGTGGGACCGTTGTGCAGCGCTAGCCAATACGTCCCGGGCGCAAGAACTACATTCACGGGAAACGTGTAAGAGAATTCGTTGAATCCGAACGCGGAATTGCCGGTAGAGACTCCAATGGGCACGGCCGAGCCGGATGCGAAATTGGCGCCGGGAATTCCGGCGTTGTTGGCGTTAATCGACCATTCGATCGATCCGGCGTAGTCAGAAGGCGTGCTTTGAAACGACCAGAACATGATTTGCGTGATCTGCTCCGTAGTCGCAACGTTGAAGTCATCCGCCTCAACGTACTCGTTGAGATCGGAGCCGCCGCTTTGATTTGGGGGGGCCGAATAAACGACGACCGCCTGGCTGGTTTCCGCCACCGTGAGCGCAGCAAACGACAGCGCCGCGATAAGAAGATGCTTCATTTGATTAAAGTGCATTAGCGTGCTCCAACTTTCTGTGCCGCTCGACGGCCGGATTCAACAAAACACAAGACTCCGCAAACGCGCAAAACCTATTCAACGCGCCTCGCCCACGTCCGTCTCCCGATCAGCATTCCACCCGCCAACCCCATCGGTCGCCTATGCGCCCGAGATGGTGGCGGTGCTAGGATCCAAGCCTGTCAGATCGAAAGTCAAATCGTAGATATACAGTGGAGGAGCGGACTAGCCCGGATCGCCTTGCGCACTGATATCATCGCTCGGACCAATCCACTGCGATGTGGCAGTGTTGTTGACCCAACTGCCCGGATAGACATTTGTTACCGGCGTGATGTCGGCATTGGTGTATGAATTGGGCCGCGTGCTATCGGTGACGGCTGGGCCCTGATCCAATTGATAGTGGGCGTCGACCACTAATTTGCCCAGCAGGACATTCGAGTTGTCGACCCCAGTGTTGTATAAACCGGGAATGGGATTGGCCACAGCCTGAGTCGCGGCGAAAAGCACAACCGCGACGGCAATTACAACGCCAATCGTCCGGCCAACCACTTGCTTCACACAATTGTGCCATTGGAACTCCCCGCTGCGATACACTTGCGGCCTACCGCCGCTGAAGGGGTTTTGGGCCAAAGCCAATTGTGTGACGCTCATGAGCGATCCCTTCGTGAGTTCTAGTTACCCAGAGGAACGACATTATCGAGCGACATTTTAACCCCTTCATTTGGAGGGGGTCAAGCATTTTTTGTAAAAAATCACAATACAATAATAGTGGAACCGGCGATTCGTTGTCTTGCAATTGCTATCTGGCAGCTCGCTTTTGCGATAAGGTGGGTCAGAACTGGGGCCGCTCCTAGCTAATTGACTTACAATCGGGAAAATCCGACGTTCTTAGGCGTATGATTGCCTAGATGCCTTGACCGCCAATGCTAGCGACTCTACCATACGCGGCCCGTATTGCGCCGTAATAGCTCGTGCGCACTAATTAGCTCGCCCGCCACGCTTAGCGAAAGGATTCGCTTCGGGTGTTTCGCGATTTCGCCAGCGCCTGTTGGTTCGCCCTCAAATGGGGTCTGCTGGCCGCATTGTTGGCTGCGGTCGGCGTGGGCTTCTATTTCTACACGCGCATCAACGACGAAATTCGGCTGCGCGTGCAGGCCAAGCTGGCCGCTTGCTACCCGAATTTGCGCGTCACGGTCAATTCGGCGCAGTTGCTCGACGGCAAGGGAATTGAAGTGCGCGGCTTGCAAATCGACGACCCGCGCATCGACGGGCCGCAAGGCGAGCTGGCCTATTTCGACGAAATGCTGTTGTGCTGCCAGACGAATTGGAAAGAGCTCATTCAGCACGAGCCGAACATCACGAAGATCATCGTGCGCCGGCCGCAAATTCAGGCGATGCGACTGGCCAATGGAGCCTGGAGCACCGGGCAATTGCTGCCGCTGCCCAAGCTCAGCGACCATTCGCCCGATATGGCCATTGAAAACGGCCAAGTCATTGTGTTCGATCCGCAGCGTAATCCGCCCACGCCGTTTGTGCTGCGCGATATCAATCTCGAAATCAAGCCGGCCACGAATACGCCGGCCGCAGTCGCTCAAGACCGCAATCAGAAAGTCGTTCCTTCGCCAGCTTCGATCGTTCGCGGCTATTTGGCTGCCGACCATATGCAGCGCATTGAAATCTCTGGCCAATTCGATCGTGCCAATGGACTCGACATCACCGGCGCGGCGGCGGGAATCGATATTTCGCCCGAACTCATTTCCGTGCTTCCGGCGAGCCAAGCCGCGCGGCTGGGGCCATTGGCGGCGCTGCGCGGGCAAGCCAATTTGCAATTCCACGTCAAAAACGATCCGGCCCAGCCGGACGGCGGCGGATTGCAATTCTCGCTGGCCGGCCAACTTGTTTCGGGGCGCTACGAAGACGCCCGGCTGCCGCAGGCGTTGGCCGATATGCAGGCCGATTTCCATGCCGACAATCATGGCTTTGTGCTCGATAAGTTAACCGCCCGAAACGGCCCCACGACGATCGAACTGCACGCTCAGATCGACGGCTTTCAACCGGGTGCACCCATGGTTCTCGAGGGGGAAGCGTCGCACTTGCTGATCGGCCGCCAATGGGAAGCCATTTTGCCGCCGGCTCTGCTAGAACAGTGGCATAAGTTTTATCCGGCCGGCGAAGTCAATGTGAAATCGTTCCGCATGGCTTTCGACGGCGCGCGATGGCGCATGAACGGCTCGGTCGAATGCCTCAATGTGTCGTTCACGTTCTACAAATTTCCATACCGTCTGGAGCGTGGCACCGGCACACTTACGCTTTCGAACGACCCCACGACGAACCAGAACAAGCTCGCGCTGAATCTGCTTGCCTTCGCCGGCAACCGGCCCGTGAAAATCGATGGCGATTTTGTCAATCCCGGGCCGGAATTCACCGGCGCGGTCGAATTGCACGGCGAGAACTTGCCGCTGGATCAGAATTTGTACGCGGCCATGTCGGCAGCGCAGCCCAAATCGAGCGAAGTGGTGCAATCGCTCAACCCGACCGGCACGTTCAATTTTTGGGTGCGAACCGAAAAGATCGAGCCCGGGCAGACGGTGATGAACCAACACCTGGTTGTCACGCTCAACAGTTGCACCGTGTGTTACGACAAATTTCATTACCCGATGTACAACGTGACCGGCACGCTCGAGATGATCGACGGCCATTGGACGTTTCGGGAACTGGCCGGCACCAATCATGCCGGCCGTGTTACCGGCGAAGGGCGCCTAACCCCGGTTCCTGGTGGCGTCGATTTATTCCTTCAGTTTCGCGGCCACGATATTGGGCTGGAAGAAGATCTGCGCAACGCGCTGAACCCGCGCACGCAGCGTCTCTGGAATGAGCTGCGCCCCAAGGGATCGTTCAATTTAGATCTGGCCGAGGTGAGCTATAAATCGGCCGACAAGCGATTGAACGTGACCACGCGCATCGAGCCGGTCGGCGATACGGTTTCGATCGAACCAACGTTTTTTCGCTATCGGCTGGAGAAATTGCAGGGGGCGATCAACTATCAAGAAGGGCGTGTGACTTTCGAGAACGTGCGCGCGGTTCACGAGCGCACCGGCCTAAACGCAAGCGGCTTTTGCGAATACACCCCTGACGGGAATTGGCACTTGCGGTTCGAGAACCTAAGCGTCGACCGGCTGCGGCTCGATCGCGATCGCGATTTGATTGCCGCGCTGCCGGCCAAATTGCGAAAATCGGTCGATCAGCTCAGCCCAACGGGCTTGGTCGAGCTGAACGGGTCGGTCGATTGGTGGGGGAATTCAACCGCCGATCAGTCGCCCAGCGAGCAGGCCGGCGACGATGGCCAATGCAAATTGCGCACGGCCTGGAACGTGGAATTCGACATGCAGCAAGTCGCGCTGCACGCCGGTTTAGAACTGAAAAACGTCGATGGGGGCGTGCGGCTGGTGGGCGAGTGCAACGGCCAGCAGTTTCATTCTCAGGGTGAACTGAACCTCGATTCGGTCACTTGGAACGGCTTCCAATTCACCGATGTCAAAGGGCCGGTTTGGCTCGATGACCATCAAGCACTGCTGGGTTCCGTGGCCGAGGCGGCGCGGCCCGACCGACCCGGGCGGCATGTTTCGGCGAAAGCCTATGGCGGCAACGTGACAGGCGATGCAACCGTGGCGCTCGATAACACGCCGCGCTACAGCGTTCAGGCGAGCGTGACAGATGCCGACATGGCGCGGTTTTGCACCGAAGCCATTCCTGGCAAGCAAACGCTCAAAGGCAAGATCCAAGCCGGCGTCGATCTGACGGGCAACGCGACCGGACTGCACACGCTGCGCGGCAAGGGGGAAATCAAGCTGCACGATGCCGACATTTACAAATTGCCCGTGATGGTGGCGTTGTTGAAAGTGCTCAATTTCAAGCCACCCGATACGAGCGCGTTCACCACCAGCGATATTATCTTTCACCTCGACGGCGAGCATGCGCTGTTCGACAAAATCGAATTCAGCGGCGACGCCATTAGCCTCAATGGCACCGGCGAAATGAATTTGAACACCGAAATTCAATTGGCGCTCTATTCAACGCTAGGCCGTAGCGATATTGAGCCACAAATGGTCAAGCGCATGCTCGGCGGCGCAAGCAAGCAGTTTATGCAGATCTACGTGACCGGCACATTGGCCGATCCGAAAGCTCGGCGCGAAGCGTTCCCGAAAATTACCGAAGCGCTACAATCGATGCAAACGGGCATGCAGCCCCAAGACCGCGCCGGTGCCGGAAGGATTGCGCTCAAGTTCCGCTGGCGAGGACGCACAGCGGCGTTAATGATGGACATCCCTTCGATCAATTCGCTGGCCAGCGGCGCTGGTTCTCCATTGGCTCAGGCTCGCGGATCGGAAATCGATCGCACGGTGACGGAAACGACCGTCCATCTCCAAAATTTGAAAGCCAAAGCCAAGGCCGATCAGGCTGCCACGGTTGCCCAAGCCGATGGCGAAAATCAAACTTCCCAAGATCGCGACGCCGATGGCCGCATGCCGTGGACCATAATCTCAAAGCAGCAAGAACTGTCGAACGACAATTCGGCGGAGGAAAATGAGGCGCCGGTTGAAGCATCTAAAATCGTCGATCCCACAGGCATCCACGGCAGCATTCTAGATTTGATCGGCTGATGTGGATTTATTCACCACAGAGGTCGCAGAGGACGCGGAGAAGGCAGGAATTTTGGTTTGAATTCATTGGTGCCGACTTGCAAAATGAGTTTTTCTCTCTGTGTATCTCTTGTGAGCTCTGTGGTTAATTTCGCGGTCTAAAGAGCCTGTGAATGTTGTCCCGCGGCGATCGAACCGATAAAATCCCGCGAACCAATTCTCGGTGCCGGACTGTCATCAATTCCAACGCTCGCCCCTCGTCTCTCGATCCTCCGCCTCCCATGCACTTCACCAAAATGCACGGCATCGGCAATGACTATGTTTATCTCGATTGCTTTACGCAGCCGATGCCGGCTGAGCCTGCCGAGTTAGCCAAACAAATCGCCGATCGGCACTTTGGCGTCGGCGGCGATGGGCTGATTCTCATCTGCCCCTCGCAAGTGGCCGATGCCCGCATGCGCATGTTCAACGCCGACGGCAGCGAAGCCGAAATGTGCGGCAACGGGGTGCGCTGCGTCGCCAAGTATGTGTACGACCATGGCATCGCTAAGAAGCCGACGCTGAAAATCGAAACTGGCCGCGGCGTGCTGTCGCTCGATTTGCAAATTGCCGGCGACAAGGTGCAGCAAGTACGCGTCGATATGGGGGAGCCGATTTTGGAGCCTGCCAGAATTCCCGTCACGCTGCCCGGGGAACGGGTCGTGAATTATGCCCCTCCCGATTCAGAGCGGATGCAGGAACTCAAGCAGCTAGGAATCGATCCGCGGATGACATGTGTATCGATGGGTAACCCTCATTTGATTCTCTATTGTGACGATGTGCAGAAAGTGCCGCTGCAAGCTGTGGGGCCGGGAATCGAGCGGAGGGAAATTTTCCCCAAGCGCATCAACGTCCATTTCGTCCAGGTTCACTCTTCCACCGAAGTTACCATGCGCACCTGGGAGCGCGGCAGCGGCATTACGCTAGCATGCGGCACGGGCGCCAGTGCCGTTTGCGTGGCAGGCGTGCTCACTGGCCGTACTGACCGCAAAATTCTGGCCCACCTGCCCGGTGGCGACCTCGAATTGGAATGGAACAAAAACGAAAATCATGTTTACATGACAGGTCCGGCGACGGAAGTTTTTAGCGGCGAATGGCCCCATTGATCGGCGCACAGAATTTGGCATGGACGCCGCATGATGAACTTTCTCAAGCGCAGCGGTATGAATCTCGGCGGACTATTGGCCTCCGCCGCCGTGCGCCACTGGATGGGCTCGCTCGAGTACAAGTGCGCCTACTACGACGAATCGGTCGACCCGGTGAAACCGACCTACGCGGGTCAAAAAATCTATATCTTTTGGCACGAGTACATCCTTTTTCCACTTTACCTGCGCGGCAATTGCAATTTGACGATGCTTTTGAGCCGGCATCGCGACGCCGATATTCTCACCCGCACCGCTTACCACATGGGCTTCGAATTCGTGCGTGGCAGCTCGTATCGCGGCGGTCTGACATCGCTGCGGGAAATGATCGCGCGCAGCAGCCATATGAACCTGACGATTACTCCCGACGGCCCGCGCGGCCCCCGGCGAAAGTTAGCCCCCGGCGCTGTATTTCTCGCCTCGAAGCTCCGCATGCCGATCGTCGCCATGGGGTTCGGGTACGACCGTCCTTGGCGACTGGGCACCTGGGACCGTCATGCACTGCCGCGGCCATTTAGCCGCGCTCGAGCGGTGGTCAGTCCCGCGCTATATATTCCGGCCGATCTCGATCGGGAGGGCTTGGAACACCACCGGCTGCAAGTTGAATCGCTGCTCAATCGTTTGACACTCGAGGCCGAAGCCTGGGCTGAGTCGGGCACGCGAAAACTTGAAGAACTCCCGCTGCGGCAGGAACCGATCTGGCGACATTTGCGCTACGACCAGTTGCACACCTTAGCCGGACCGCATAGGAATCTTGCCACTGATGAACACAGATCGACACGGATCTATAAGAACGCGCAACGTCAAGCCTCGTGACGCTCTTCGGCAAGCCCTTGCCAATTCGGCTCGATCGAACACAATTCTTTTCCGTGTTCATCGGTGTTTATCTGTGGCTCTTATGTTCGTACCCCCGTGGCGCTTGATCCTTCCATTCGTGCCGATTCGCTGCCGGTCCTGACCGTTTCGCAATTCACCGACGTGCTTAAGGAGGTGATGGAGACGGCCTTTCCGGTGGCCTGGATAAGCGGCGAAATCTCGAATTTCAGCCGCCACAGCCCTTCGGGCCATTGTTACTTGACGCTCAAAGACGAGCACGCACAACTTCGCACGGTCATCTGGAAAAGCACAGCTCAGCGCATTGCGGCTGAATTGCACGACGGCATGGAAGTGATCGTTCGCGGGCATATCGACGTATATGCCCCGCGCGGCGATTACAAACTGATCATCGACGAATTGCACTTAAAGGGCTTAGGCGCCCTGGAGCTGAAATTCCGGCAGTTGCGCAAGAAGCTGGCCGCTGAGGGATTATTCGCTCCCGAGCGAAAACGACCGATTCCGATCTATCCGCAGCGTGTGGCCTTTGTCACGAGTCCCACCGGCGCCGCAGTGCGCGATTTTTTGGAAGTTTTGCGCCGCCGCTGGACTGGGCTACATGTGCTCATTGTGCCAGCGCGCGTGCAAGGACTAGGAGCCGCCGAGGAAATTGCAGCAGCCATCGCGCTTGTAAATCGGCTGGAAACTCCAATCGACGTGCTCGTAGTCGGACGCGGCGGCGGCAGCGCCGAAGACCTTTGGTCGTTCAACGAAGAGGTTGTGGTCCGTGCGATTCATGCCTCGCGCATTCCGGTGGTATCGGCAGTCGGGCATGAAATCGACGTGACGCTGGCCGACCTGGTTGCCGACGTTCGGGCCCTGACGCCCAGCGAAGCAGCGGAACGCATTGTGCCATCACTGGAAGCTATCCAAGCTATACTGCGCGACCGGCAAAGTCGGCTGTGGGCCGCGCTGCGGGGTCGCGCCGCCAACGCGCGAAACCGTTTGGATCAATTGAAATTGCGCCGCGCGTTTGCAAAACCGTTTGACCAAGTACACAATTTCGCGCAACAATTAGATGCTTGGCAAGACCGGGCTGGCCGCGCGGCGGCGGTTTTCGTCGATCGAGCCAAACAGCGGGCGCAGAGCCACGCCCACCGACTGGAATCGCTCAGTCCGCTGGCGGTTTTGGCCCGTGGATACAGCCTGACCACCCGTGCGGAGAATGGCCATCCTGTGCGCGATGCGAACGATTTGAAGATTGGCGAATCGATCCGCACTCGCTTGGCTCGCGGAGCGGCCATTAGTCGAATCGAGCGAGTGGAATCTAACGATGACGGCGCCGCGAAATAACAGATTAGGTCCGCCGAATTGAGCATACAAAATCAAAATAGTGCGACTGTACCGACCTTTGAAGAAGCGCTCGGTACGCTGGAGCAGATTGTCCGCGACTTGGAAGGGGGCAATTTGGGGCTAGCCGAGTCGCTTGCGCGGTACGAAGAAGGGGTCAAGCTGCTGAAACAGTGCTACGGACTTTTAGAGCAGGCCGAGCACCGCATTGAAATGCTCGCCGGGGTTGATGCCGCAGGAAAACCGGTGCTTGCGCCGTTCGAACACGAAGCGACATTGAATGCTGGCGAATCCGATTTGCCTCGCTCGCGGCGAAACAAGTCGAATAAGAAAGATCGCCAGCCGGCATCGCCCGACGAAAACTCGATTCCGCCAAAAGACGAGGAAACAGGCAGCTTGTTTTGAGCTCAATGCGACTGGGAGTTAAATAATCTGTTACTCCCCAGGGGCCGAGAAAACTAGTCACCCGAACACACCCGCATGGCATCCACAATCTCCAGCGCTCTCGCGGAACAAATGGCGGCCGCACGGCGCGCGATCGAGGCGGCACTGGATCGCTACTGCGTTTTCCCTGCCGATTGCCCGTCGCAATTGCGCGAGGCCATCCGCTACAGCTTGCTGGCCCCTGGCAAGCGATTGCGCCCTACTCTCGTTCTGTTCGCGGCCGAAGCCTGTGGCGGCACGTGGGAAGCGCGCAATAGCGGCCGCCTGCGCGGTCGAAATGATTCATAGCTACTCTTTGATTCACGACGACCTGCCGGCGATGGATAATGACGACCTGCGGCGCGGCCGCCCGACCTGTCACAAAGCGTTCGGCGAAGCGGTGGCAATTCTGGCGGGTGATGCGCTGTTGACGCTGGCATTTGAAGTGCTTGCCAAAGATGTTCAACCGCCGGAAGTGGCCTCGCGCTGCTGTGCAGCGCTGGCCGAAGCAGCCGGCGCTACGGCGCTGGTCGGCGGTCAGGCCGATGATCTCGCAGTCCAATTCTCCGCTGGCGATTTGGCGTCGCTGGAAAGCATTCATCGCCGCAAGACAGGAGCGATGTTTTTGGCGTCGCTGCGGCTGGGGGGGGTTGTCGCTCGAGCGACCCAGCGGCAGCAATCCGCTTTAGAAGAATTCGGGCGTAAGATTGGCTTAGCGTTTCAAATCGCCGACGATTTGCTCGATGTCGAAGGTTCCGAGGCTTCCATGGGTAAGCGCGTCGGCAAAGATTCCCAGCACGGAAAACTCACTTTTCCCAGCCTGCTTGGCATTGGCGAAAGCCGCCGCCGCGCGGCCAAACTGATCGATGAGGCATGCGCCGCACTCGCGCCGTTTGGCGACAAAGGAAGCCCGCTGGAGGCATTGGCACGCTATGTGATCGACAGAACTGAGTAGCATTGGCCGATTTTTGGGTTTGAAGAGTCCCACCCCCGCCGGTTACATTAATTAGCTGAACCAGCATGGACACGTTGCTCTCTCAAATTAGCTCGCCGCGCGACCTCGCGAATTGCACCGACGACCAACTGGCGCAGTTGGCCGCCGGAATGCGCGACGCGCTTTGCAATTTGGTCGCCAGTCGCACGGCCCATTTCGCATCGAACTTGGGCGTGGTCGAACTCTGCCTGGCGCTGCACACGGTGTTCGATTTCAGCCAAGATCGGCTGATTTGGGATACCGGGCATCAGATCTATCCGCACAAACTCATCACCGGCCGCTACAAAAATTTCGAATCCATTCGGACTAAGGGCGGCCTAATGGGCTACCCCAATCCGAGCGAGAGCATCTACGACCTGTTCATGACCGGCCATGCAGGTTGCAGTGTATCGACGGCGCTGGGACTAAAAAGCGGCGACGAGCTCATGGGCCGGCCCGAACGCCATAGCGTGGCCGTGATTGGCGACGGCGCGTTTCCCTCGGGCATTGTGTTCGAAGCGATGAATAACGCGGGGGGATTAAAGAAAAAGTTGCTCGTTGTTTTGAACGACAACAAAATGTCGATCTGCCCGCGGGTCGGCGGTTTGGCCGGCTACATGGACCGGCTGCGAATGAATCCCTCGTATTCCGGGCTCAAGCAGCAAATTGTGAACATTTTGAATCGTGTGCCGGTGGTAGGCGACCCGGTCGAAAAACTGCTGTGGCAGTTCAAAGAATCGATCAAAGCGGGTTTGCACGGCGGCATGTTGTTCGAAGAACTTGGCTTTCGCTTTCTCGGTCCGGTCGATGGCCACAACATTCCTGCGCTGCGGCGTTACTTGAAGATGGTTAAGGATGTCGATGGCCCAGTGCTCTTGCACGTGGTGACTGAAAAAGGGCACGGCTTCCAACCAGCCGCCGCCGACCCGGTTTTCTTCCACACACCGGCGCCATTCGAGCGGGCGAAAGAAACCGTCATCAGCATTAAGAGCAGTTCGTCGAAGGCTTATACCGATGTGGCCAGCGCCGCCGTTTACGAGCAAATGCAGCACAATCCGCGCGTGACGGTAATGACGGCGGCCATGTGCCAGGGAAACAAATTGGAACAGGTGCGCGATGCCTTTCCCGGATCGTTTTTTCGATGTCGGCATTTGCGAATCGCACGCCGTGGCGTTCGCCGCCGGCCAAGCCAAGGCCGGTTTGCGGCCCATCGTCGATATCTACAGCACTTTCCTGCAGCGCAGCTTCGATCAAGTTTTCCAAGAAGTCGCGCTGCAGAACTTGCCAGTCACATTTTTGATGGATCGCGCGGGATTGACTGGCCCCGATGGCCCGACGCATCACGGCTGCTTCGACCAGGGATACATGCGCGTGTTTCCCAATATGGTGCTGCTAGCGCCGGGAGATGCCTACGACCTGCCGGCGATGTTGGAATTCGCGCTCACCTTCCCAGGACCGGTGGCCATTCGCTACCCCAAGGCGGCTGCGGAAGATGCCGGAAAAATCGCCGCGGATGCAGGCTTCTCCGCCGGCTTTGCCGAGCGCCATCGGTGGAGCTTGGCCGCGCCGAAGTTTTCGAATGGGGGCGCGACGGATTGATTTTGGCCTGCGGCACTCTGCTCACAAATTGCCTGAAGGCGGCGGCAACATTGCGACACGAGGGGCTCGATATCGGCGTGGTGAATGCCCGATTTATCAAGCCGCTGGACAATGAAATAATTTTGAAGGCCATCGAAACCAGTCCCTTCGTGCTCACCGTTGAAGAGGGGGCCTTGATGGGAGGCTTTGGCAGCGCGGTGCTGGAAGCGGCGGCCGATGCCGGGTTGATCGCGGCCCACGTTGCTCGGCTGGGCATTCCCGATCGCTTTATCGAGCACGGCGAGCGGGGCGAGCTATTGGCCGATTTGAAACTCGATGCGCCAGGCATCGCTCAAACTTGCCGCGAACTGGCTGATCGCGCTGGCGTGGCAGGCGAAACAACGCATCGCCGCGTGAGCTAGAGCAAATTCGACAAAACGCATTCGCCGATTTCAGTGCTCTACACCAGCCACGTTTGACCGCTTTGCTGGCTAGTAACCTCAATTCGCGGGCGATCGGGTCCAGCAACCAACCGTAGCGCAATGCCCAATACTTGGCTATGGGTCTGTCCCGCCGTTGTCAGCGAGGATTCCTCGGCCAGTGTCAATTGATTTCCTGTGTTGCGATACAATCCCAGCTTCCAAATGCTGCGGTCGATAATCAACAATTCTCGCACGCTAACTTTGGAATAAAAGTCTAACTTTTCGCGGCTGCGATCGTTTGGGCTCGTTATTTCGACAGCAAAGTCCGGCCCGCCGAACCAATGCGTGCCGCAGTTTTTGGCTTGGCAGTTGGGACTGAAAACAAGAACATCAGGGCAGCGATAGTTCCGCGTCCAATCGTCCTGCTGATCGGTAATGTTGGCTCCGCATAGAATTCGAAACGCAGAATTCCATCCCAAACATTGTTGTATTGCGGCAGCCAGCCGGCTTTGCAGTTCTTGATGTTCATTATCCGCCAGCGGCGACATCATGTAGGTTCCCTCCCATACCTCGTCGAATCGATCGCCGCCCCAAGCGGCGCGTTGCGCGATTAGCTCCCGCTCGAGTTCAGCATCGAGAATCATGGTCGCCATGGTGAATTGGTCCTAATTTCATCCCGGCAAAATCGCATCGCCCGGCGCATTCGTTCGCGCCTGCTGAGCCACCGCGTCGGCTTGTGACTATTGACCATCATAACCTATGATCGAAATAGAGCCACCAACGCTTGATACCGTCTAATTTGGGCTATTTCGAACTGGCGACCACTGTGCCTCATCCCCGTCTGCGTGCCATCGTTCTCGCTTTAGGCGACCGACCCACAATCGCCGCTGAAGCGAAGCGGCTCTTGCCGCAGCTTGAGCAAGCGGTCGACGTGGTGCTATTCGATCTGGAATTTCGCACCGATCTGGCGAAGGTCGATGCTGATATTGCCATCGTGATGGGAGGCGATGGTTCGATTCTTCGCGCCGCGCACCAAATGGCTTATCGCCAGCTTCCCATTCTCGGCGTCAACCTGGGAAAGCTAGGTTTCTTAGCCGATCTTTCGCCGGCCGAGTTCTTGGCGGTGCTACCACGGCTGAACGATCGAGAGTTTCGCATTGTCGAGCACCTCATGTTCGAATGCAGCATCTGGCGTGAAGGCCAGAAACTGCACCACATGTTAGGGCTGAACGAAGTGGCAATTCTCGCCGGCCGGCCATTTTCGATTCTCGATGTCGATCTTTACGTTGACGCAGAATTAGTGACTACTTATAGTTGCGACGGCCTGATTGTGGCCACCCCCATCGGCTCAACGGCACATAGTCTCTCAGCCGGCGGGCCGATTTTGCGAAAGGATTTGCAAGCATTCGTGTTCCTGCCGATTAGCCCGCACACGCTCACGAATCGGCCGGTGGTTGATACGGCCGACCGCGTGTTCGAGCTCGCGGTGGCTCAGCCGCACGAAGGCACCGCAGTGGTGGTCGATGGACTGGAGTTGTGTTCACTTTTGCCAAACGATCGAGTTCGCGTTGAGCGCGCCGCGCCTAAGTTTAAGCTGGTCGAAGTGCCGGGTCGCAGTTACTACCGCACGCTGCGCGAAAAACTTGGTTGGGGCGGCCGGTTGGGGCGCCGCGCCAGCAGTAGTCGGAATTAACATATTGCGCCCAGCGCAGCCTCGAAAGGAGTCGAGACTGATGGTTTCGCGATCTCTCGTATTCGCCCGCCATTTTGTTGTTCATGAGTCTTGCCGCGTATTGGGCCGGGTCATAGCCCTGCTGGCGGTATGCAGCATCGGGGCGTTTTCAATCGGAAATTTACACGCCGACGATAGTCCCGCGGCGCCATCCGCCCCCGCGGGTCCGAAGTACACGCTCGTGTACAAGTTCCACCCTGGCGAAACGGTTCGCACCAACGTGGTGCAGCACGTCGTCCTGGAGACCACTATTCAAGGCACCACGCAAACCGCCGAAACCACGAGCTCCTCGGTTAAAGTTTGGAAAATTAAAGATGTCGACGCCAACGGCCAGATGCACTTCGAACACTCGGTCGATAGCGTGAACATGCGGCAAAAAGTTACCGGCCGCGAAGAGGTCACCTACAACAGCCAAACCGATACGCAACCGCCGCCGGCCTACGCCGATGTGGCCCGTTCGGTCCGCGTTCCGCTCACCGAAGTGACGATCGACAAGACTGGAAGAATTCTCAAGCGCGTGGAAAAACGCCCGGGGATGCCGACCGACCAGCAGAACAGTCAAATGGTCCTACCGCTGCCTAGCGATCCGGTGGCGGTCGGCGAGAGCTGGAACATGCCGACCGATATTCCCATTACGCTCGAAGAGGGCGTGTCGAAAATCATCAAAACGCGGCAACACTATACGCTCGACAAGGTGGCGCACGGCGTGGCCACCATCTCAGTCGCCACGCAAGTGCTCACGCCAGTGAACAACCCGAAGATCCAGGCGCAATTGATTCAGCGGCTGACCAAGGGAACGATCCGCTTCGATATCGACGCCGGCCATGTGCTCGGGCAAGATATCGACTTGGACGAACAAGTGCTCGGCTTCCAAGGGGCCGACAGCAGCCTGCATTTTCTCGGCCACTTCACCGAAGATTACGTGCCGGCCCAAACCAAAGCCGCCGCGCGGATAAAGACAACTAAATAACGCGCCGCCCCATGATGGCGCATATTCGGCCGTCGATGCGGGTCAGTAAGATCGTGACCCCATTTGCGACTTCTTGACCGTGGTTCTGTTCCCGCGGCAACACATCTCGGCGTACCGCTTCAGGATCGAGCGGCACACCGCGCTTTTTGATCTCAATCTGCTTGATGCCGCGTGCGGCCAGCCATTTGCGAATTGTCTTTGCGTGATAGGGCATAACGTCCAGGACTTCGAATGCCGACATCAGCGGATGATCGGTGGCACGATCGGCAGTGAAGTATGCGATTTCGATGGCGACCGCTTGTAGATCCAACTTTGCCGCTAGCGCTCCCTCAATCTTGGCGGCCAGCACCGCTGGATCGGGCTCAAACACGTATCGGCCGAGTTTCGGCGCGACCGCGCTTTCCAAATTGGGCTGGCCAATAAAGCTCGCCGCGATTGTATTCGATCGTTCGTTGCTGCCGCCGCGCACTTTCGTCGCACGCCGCTTGCCAGAATGCTGTGCAAGCGCGCCAAACCACGCCACCAGTTGCCGGCACTGGCGATCGCGACTGATCCATTCCAACTCCGCTTCCTTCCACCAAGGCTCTTCAAACGTCGCCGCCGGAGCGAGCTTGATCGCGCCGCTGGGGCATGTCATCAGCAAGCCTTTTAGGACCTCTGGCCCCGGTTCGTGAAGATTAATTCTCGTGGTGCGCCGGCCCGTTGGTCGGCGATCGGGATCGATGTGCCACGCCTCAAAATTAGCCAACGAAAAGTTCTTCACATCGTCGCACACGACTCGCGCGGCGGTTTGAGCGCCACGAGGATTCAATTCGCTTGCCGGCATGCATGAATTTTGGCCGTCGCCGGCGCATGCCGCGCGCAAATTCGCTTCGGCAAACAGAGCCGAAACCGAATCGCGCTCGACGCCGCAAACGTGCCCGCGCGCGCAAGCGCCATCAAATCGCCACCAATTCCGCAGCACAAATCGGCCACAGGCGCGCTGGGCGGAAATCGGCCCGCCTTGTAGTGCGCGATCCAAGCGTCGGTCGCTTGCTCCAATCCCACTGGCGTGAAAAACATACTTGCCGCCAGCGGAAACTTCTCCTTCGCGCGCCGCCGCAGCTCCACCTGCTCTAGAACCAAATGGGTTCGGTCTGCGGATAGAGTTTGGCGGAGCTTTTCCGCTGCACGCACGACGCCTGCGGCCGAACAATCGTGCAGCAATTGCTCCGCTTCGGCCAGCCATGGCGCAGCCTCAGGGCCGACCAGCCAGCGGCAATCGTCAAGCTGCAACGAGGCGAGTTGTGGCGTAGAATACATTAGTGGCGAACTGCCTGCGGGCATCCAAGGGGTGGCCGGGGTCGAGTGCCGCCGAGCCCCCGGAATTTCAACCTTGTTTGACACTGATTTTCGGGCAAACTAAGATCGGTGGGTTCGCCGCAGGTCGTTAACTTATCAAGCCTTACGCTCTCGATGCCGCCGCGCTCGCGCGGTGCATGTCAAATATCGGACGAGGAGAATCGGACCCATGGCCGTACGTGAAAATCAAGGATTGCAAATCGCGCTCATCATTTTCGTGCTGCTGACCATCATGCTCAGCGTCACGACGTTTTTATTCTTCCGCAATTATCAATACGAGCAGCAGCGCGCCAAGGACGAGGAAAAGAAAGCCTCCGACGCCACCAAGGAAAAGCTCGATCTGCAAGCCGACCGCGATAAATTCGTGCAATATATCGGCGGCTATGCGCCGACTGAAAAGGAACCCACGATATCAGAGAATTGGAAGAACGACGTCGCGTCGGCGCAAGCCTTGGGCATCGGCAATCTGCCCGACGACCAGAAGAACTACCGCAAGCTGGTCGATGGGTTGCAGGCCGTCATTCGCGCCAAAAACTCGCTTCTTGCCAAGCAAGATGCCGATTTGAAAGAAGCCCGCGACACGCTGGCCACCAAAACAGCGCAGTTCACTGCCGATAAAGACAAGCTGGAAAAAGACAAGGCCCAGGCTGTCGCCGATTACCTGGCCGCCCGCGAGCAAATCAGCAAGCAACTGACCGATGTGCGCACGACGGAAACCGATTTGACCGCCAAAAACGCCGCCAAAGACAAAGAACTGGAAACCACCAAATCGCAATCGCAAGCCAAAATTGGCGACCTGGAAAAAACGCTCGCCAAGTCCGAAACCCATGTGAAGCAAATCAAAGAACAGCTCCAAGAAGTTCAATCGGAATTCAACGTGAATGCCCTGCCCAGTGGCAAAGTTAGCTGGGTCAATCAGCGCGAAAATCTCGTGTATATCAACCTGGGCACCGACGATCACTTGCACAAGCGAATCACCTTCAGCGTCTATGCGCCGGGCACGACCGACGTCAGCGCGCTGAATCCCGTCAGCCCGAACGTGAGCAAGGCGGTTTCCAAGGCCAGCATCGAGGTGATTAACGTCACCAACCCGCACCTGGCCGAATGCCGCATTTTGAAAGATTCATCCTCGAACCCCATTGTGCCGGGTGATTTGATTTTCACCCCGGTATGGCGCCCCGGGCAGCAAGATCACTTCGCGCTGGTCGGCGTGATGGATGTGAACGGCGATGGCAGCGACGACCGCCAACGCGTGCGCGACGTAATCGCGCTCAACGGCGGCATTGTCGATGCCGAGGTCGGGCCCGATGGCAAGCAAATTGGCCACGTCGGTCTCAATACGCGCTACGTGGTCGTGGGCGATATGAGTAGCCCCAGCCGCGCCGGCGAAGGGAGCACAAAGCTGCTCGAAGAAGCCAAGAAGTTCAACGTCGAGACGATTACACTTTCGAAATTGCTCGACATGATGGGCTACACCCCCAAGACCGAAGGCAAGTACATCCCTGCAGACCAGGTGCTTCACCCAATGAACCTTGGCACGCCGACCGACGGTTTCCACCCGCGCAGCCCGCCGAGTCCCAGCCAGCCGACCAGCGGCGGCTAGCAACCGCGAACTGGTGAAGAGGTGAGCGGGTGAAGAGGTGAGCAGGTGAGCCGTTCACGCCAACTGGGATCTTCGCTGGCCGCGCCCCTTTTTTTTACACTCTTCGCCTCTGCGACCCTTGCCGCCGCTTACCCTAGATTCACGCCGCCTTTCATGGCCACGTTCGTTTCCAGGAAATGATCGACCAGGCCGCCCGAGAGCGGGTCGAACACACGAATATCGTGCGTGGCCCCGCCAATGCCTTGGGCCGCGTAAATCGTTGCGGCGTGAACGCCGGTATCCAAAGGCGCTTCGCCGAACACGGCGTCGTGCAAGGTGATGCGAACTGGAGCATTGACATTCGTAGTGTAGGCTTGGAACTGAGCAACCTGCACGCCACCGACCACCGGTATCGCGTCGAAAACTCGCACGCGCGAGCCGCCGCTGGTGCCGGCGCCGACCACAATCTCTGCCCTGCCGTCCCCATCGACATCGCCCGCCGCCAGCGATACGCCCCCTTTGAAAGTGGTCTCGAAGGCATTGAATTGCTCGAGCAGCGCGCCAAAATTGGTGAACACTTTCACGGTCGCAATGTTGCCCGGGCCTGGGGCGGTGATAATTTCTGAGACACCGTCGCCGTCGGTATCAGCCACGGCCACTTGCACGCCGGTGGCGACTGTCTTGGGGTATGGCGAGAATTCGAATTGCGGAGCGGGGTGCAATACAATACCTGGGATTACTCCCTTGGTTACATCGAAAACACGCACGTCTGGCACGCCGCGCTGGGTCGAGACCACAATTTGCAAATCGCCGCTTACGCCATCCACATTTCCGGCCGCAATATATAACCCCATCTTGTAGCTGGCCAATTCAGGGAAGAATCCCACCAGCGGCGCGCCGTTGACGCCATTAAACACCTTCACCATGTCGCCATTTTCGCTCGGCACCGTGCCTGGGCCCGGAGCGGTAATAATGTCGGGCGTGCCGTCGCCGGTCAGATCGGCCGTAATCACCTGCACGCCTCCTTTGAACGAGGGCGCATAGGCCATAATCTGAAACAAGAACGCATGCGTGGTGGCGTTGTACACCTTCACCAGCGGTTGGCCACCCGCGGCGGCGGCTACCGCCAAAATGCTCGTGGGGGGCGTGGTTGCAGTCGGCGGCGGCTGGAAAATCTCGATATTGTTATAAGTAACCGATTGCTGGCCGCTGCCGAATGTAATTGTTCCAGCGCCCGGGCCGGCCGGAGTATTCACAGCTGCGGTCGTGCCGCTTAAGCGCAGCGCGAGCGTATCGCCGTCGGGAGGCAAAGTGCCCGGAGGCGGATCTTCGCCGTCGATCGTGTAGCTCGTCGTGGCGCTGGGCGTGACGATGAACTGGTTATTGCCCGTGGTTCCCTCGACCGAAAGGCTTTCAATGCCACTGTAGGTGTAGCCCGAGAAACCGCCGAAGACCACGCCTGCCGCCGGCACTAACTGCACACCGCCAGGGCCAATTTCGTAGTTCAAGGGGGCGTTACCCGCCGAATCGTCGAAATCGAGCGTATCGGTGCCGGTGCCCGCTTCGATGCTCACCGACTGCATGCCGAGCGACGAAGTGCCATTGGTTTGGAATGTGAACGTATCGTTACTGGGCCCGAGCGTGGTGTTTAGATCCAAACTCTTTACGTTAATGAGCTGTATCGCCCCCATGACCGTAGTCGCAAACGTGCTCGGATTCACGATCTGCCCGCCAAGGCTCCAAAAGCCCGTGCTCGGCGTGCTCACCACAACGTTGTCATCCAAGTAACCCGGCGAAACATACGAGAACTTATTAAACCCATCGAGCCGAATCGCGCTGGAGTTCGCCGTGCTGAAGTGATCGTAAATAATCGTCGTTGTAAACGGCGTGAGAGTGGTTTTGGTACCGGACGTAGTCGAGGTGTTTCCGGTAATCATGAGCGTGCCGCCGGCGCCTGGCAGCAATGTTTCCGGAATCAACCTTCCCTCGAGCGTGGTGTTGGCGTCGCTGGTGGGCTGCTCCGGAGGCGAAGATGGCGTGTATTGCACGTTGTAAGCGCCGTTGCCCTGCAACTGCACGAACTTCACCGCGCCGCCGCCATGAATTTCGACATTTACCCCGAGCGTCGGATCGAGATAAATCTGGTCGTCGTTGGTCGTGCCATCGACCACAATTCTGAACGGCTGACCATCGTCGAGCCGTCCAGGAGTCAGAATCTTTGAAAGGTTGATGATGTAGCTGTACGACGCAATCACTCCAGTGGCATCGGTTGCCAGCGTCGTATAGGTATCATCGGTAAATGCGTTGACCAACACGCGGGCTTGCGTGGCGTTGATTTTGGTGATGGTAATCTGATCGAAAGCGCCAGTGCCGCTCACATAAGCCACGTCGGGGTTCGCGCCGACATCGGAGTCGTTCACCAGTTCGTCATAGGCATTTACCGTCGTTGTCGGGCTGTGATTAATCGTCGCATCGGGCACAGTGAAAATCGGATTACCTCCAACGCTTTGCAGCTCTTGGTCGGTGCCGATCGGCAGCGCGAACGATTGCGGAGGTAGAGGAAAGGGAATATTGTCCAACAGCGGGGGATTGCCGAGCGTTCCTTGTCTGAGCAGGGGCTGGAAGTTCTCCCCATTCTGCATCATCGGAAACCGCGGGAAAAACGTGGGATTCGTCAAGCTTAATGTACTTGTTCCCAAGAAAAACGACTGCTGGTATCCCCCTTCGATCATGCCGCTGGCTTGATTGATTAGCGCTACGTTCGTGTCTGAATAGTTTGTAAACGGTCCGCTAGCGCCGTTTTCAACCGCCGCCAAACCGAGATCCCAGCCGATGATGTACATGGCCGCATTGGCCATTGCCACATTCAGAGACCCGGCCGGGTTTATACCTCCCAGGACCTGGTTCATAAACGCGTTCACATCGACGATGCCGCCGGTGTCCATTCGCTGCGGAACGCCAGCCTGCGAATTCGGCACATCAACCGCAAAATCGGCCGACATTGGAATATCGAGCGGTACCGCGGCTCCCATCACGTTCGTGTACAAGCCGCCGAAGAAAATGTAAATATCGTTACTACCGTACTGGGGCGTGTTGGCCCCTGCTGCGCCTGGGGATAAGCCCGCGTTTGCGGCGGTATTATTTAGCCCTTCGAGCGCGGAAGCGTTCGTCAGCGGGTTCACATTGGGATTCGCGGGAAAATTGAAGACGTTGGAATCGACGGACGAATAAACCTGAATGTCGTACGGTTCCAATGCGCGCTGGATCTGAGCTGTTATCGCCAGTTCCAGTGTGACAAAGTCCGTCGGCGAAAAAATTCCCGAATTGAATCCCGCCAATTGGCTGTAGGTACTGACAATGTGGACGCCGCCATCAAGGTCGGCAATATTCTTGCCCATCAAACCAAAACTATCGAAGAAATGGTTGTCGCCGGCGATTCCGTTGCCGACCAATGCGTTGGTAAATGGCGCGATATTCGTGGCCACATGCCCCACGCCCGCATAAATACCGCTGGTCGGAATTGCAAAAAAGTCGCCAAAATCCAGCCACACGCGCGTTACCAATAGCCAGCGCGCTTCCAATTCCTCTACGGCCAAAATGCGCCCGTTGCCGTACTGCGACGCGTTGCCGCGCACTTTGCGCGACAGTCGCTTGCCGCCGCGCTTCGTTGTAAGAAATCTCGACCGACCCGTATGTTCCAGTGCCATGGCTGTTCCGTTTGAGTACTGATACCAGGTGTGAATTCAAAGCTGCAGAAGTAGGTCACGCACTCCGGTGCGTGACGACGTTCGCTATGACCAGGGGTGGCATGCTCTCGCGCCGCGCGTGAGCATGTGCTGAATGCCGATTCCCATGGTGACCTCCGCCTGCGGCGGATAACACCATGCCACCCCGACCACAGAATCTGACTAGTTCGGTGTTCCAGGCCGAACCGATTGCCTAAAGAGCGTTCGTGTCTATTCGTTCCGTTGCACCCCTGAAAGCTACGTATTCTTCCAGTCTCATTACCGCGGTAAAAGCTGTCAAGCGGATTCTGAAGACCTTACGACAAGCCAAATTAGGGCACTTCAAATAGAACGTTCCAGTTGCCAATAAGTTCCGGATATTCTGCTAAATCCGTGTTCACGGAGTGGACCAGTTTCAAAATAGGTCCGGCTTTCGAGCCTGACGCTTTCCCAGATTGTCAGCCTAGAAAGGCTGGCCTACAAGGTCCGACTTAATGCTTTCCACATGCTACTCGGCTCTATCCCATGTACACGCCGGTTGAGAACTCGAGCTGTGTTTCCAGGAAGCTATCGACCAAGGTTGGCGACGACAAATTGGCTGGATTGGGGTACTCGAAACCCTTGATCAGCAAATTGCGGCCGTCGTTGGCCTGGCCGGTGAAAATGACCCAGAAGCCGTCGACCAAATGGGAGGTGAGCCGCACCGGGGCATTCACGTTTCCACCCGTGTAAGCCTTAAACGAGCTGAGCACATCGCCGAATTGGTCGTATACGCGAACTTGCGATCCGCCACCTGAACCTGCGCCGAAAATAATTTCGCCCAGCCCGTCGCCATTCACATCGCCAATCGCGAGCGAACCTCCCAGCTTGTACGTGCTCGGCATGCCGAGGAATTGCCGGGTGACCACCCCTTGTTGCGTGGCGGCGGTGTACGGGATGAAATTCGCGTAATCGAATTCCTTCACCGTAAACACGCTGCCCGCGCCGGGTGCGGTAACAATTTCTGCGACTCCGTCTCCATCGAGATCGCCAGCGGTCACTACGGCGCCCGTGGCGACTTTCTCCTTCGCGGTATATGGCGCGAACACGATCGATTGATTGAAGCTAATCCAGGTCCCCTTGCCATCGCTTACAAAGACGCCGTTGCCGACGCTGCCACTGAGATTAAATGTTGTGCCCGTGACCCCGGCGGCGGTCCAAGTGCCAATGGCCGCCGTGTTGCCGGAAACGTTTTCGACGGCCACTTTATCGCCGCTGTGCAAGTTTTCGGTCGAGCCAGTCGTGATCGTGATGGGAGCGGTATCGCTCGCGCCCGTGATTGTGCCATGGCTAGTCAAGAACACGCGCACCAAAGGCGATCCGGCGGAACGCGAGGTAATAATATCGACTGTGCCATCGCCGTTGACATCGCCGGCCGCCACGTACAAGCCGTTCTTGTAAGCCGTGCCTTCGGGGAAGAAATCGGCGATCAGTGCATTGTTCGGACTGGCGATGAACGGGTTGAGCAACGCGTCGTTGGCGAGAATTTTGCCGTCGAACACCTTCACTTCGCCGGCAATGCCCGGGCCGGGGGCAGTAATCACATCGGGCACCCCGTCGCCGGTCACATCGGCCAGCACCACGCGCACGCCGCCGCGGAAGCTCGCCGGATTGGCTTGCGCGTAAGCATAAAAATCGTACAGAACCGAATTTGGCGAGGGGAGAATATAAACCTTCACCAGTGGCTTGCTGTTCTTGCCGATATCGGCCGAAGCAGCCACCAGCGTGGTAATCGGCGGCGGGTCGGCCGTTTCCATGCTCGTGTAGGTGATCTGCTTTTGGCCCGAAGCAAAGGTGTAGTAGCCAGCATTTACCCCAGTGATGATTTGCTTGCCCCCTTTGTCGCCCGCGAAATTCGGCGCGAGGTGATCGCCCGGCGCGACGATTGGGTCGTTCCCGTTCAAGATGAACTGCGAAAACAAGCTGGGAGTAACGACAAACTGATCGGCGTCGGAAGTGCCGCTGATGAAGATTAGCTCCAAATTGGAATCGAAGCTCACCGTAGCCGTGGGGCTTTGGCTGGTAGTGAACGTGTTGTTGGAAACGTTATAGGTGGTCGAAGTCGAATTGCCCGAATCGTCGACATCGATCAAGTCCGTTCCCCAATTGCTGGCGATGTTGATATCGCCAGTGACCAGGTTGAAATTGTTGTTCATGCCGAAATAGAAGCTATCGTTCCCCAATCCGCCGTTGGCCTGCACGAAACCGGAAACTTGGCTAAAGCAGAATACGTTGTTGCCGGCGCTGCCTAACAGGTTGTTGGGATCATCACCATTCAGCGTAGCGAATCCGCTGAAAACATCGGCAGCATCGCCCAAAATGAGCGTATCACCGCCTCCATTGCCCGTAAGGGTGGCGTTGCCCGACCAGTTGTTGACCCAGATGGTGTTCGCCCCCGCGCCGCCGCCGAGATCCAAATTCTCATCAGTTCCGCCAGCGCCTCCATCGAGATTCACCAACTGCACCTGGCCGTTGAGTGCGGTGGGACCGCCGGCATCGAGCACCAAACCAGTGATCGCAGTCGGGTCATTATCAGTAGCGAACCAATCGATGTCGCCACTGCTGGCCATCGTATCGATGCCGCTGCCGCCATCGTAGACGAACAAACCGGTTCCCGGTCCGGTGTCGAAATTGAAATTGGTCCCTTGCAAGTTCAGCGTATCGGCGCCGGGGCCGAGACTCACCAAAAACGTTTGCATTCCGGTCGCCAGGCCCAAATCGGACGAAACGTTGAGCGTGTCGGCCGTATTGCCGGTGAGGCAATCGACCGCCACATTCGTAACGCCGACAAACTCCGTGGGGCAAATGGCCAGCGGATTAAAGGCGCCGCCGCTTCCCGAAATCGTGCCGGCAACATTCCCAAAGCCGTCGTCTTGGAACGCCAGTGTGTAATCGTCTCCCAAAAATTTCTGCATCTGGTAATCGAGAGCATCGAATCCAGCGAGAAAGATGAGCCCAGTATCCTCGAATTCCAGGGCCTGAATGGTCGTCGCCGTTGCGCCCGTGCCAAAGGCGATTGTCGCATCATTGCGCGTGGTGGCGAGATTGAAATCGACCGCGGCCACATTCGAAGGCGCCACCGTCGCGTCGATCGCGTTGGACAAATCGAAGGAGTCGATTTCGTCGCTTCCTTGGCCTCCGTAGACGTAAAACGTGACGCCCGTTATCGAGGGATCGACGTCCAAAATGTCGTCGCTGCACCCCATTTCGACGATCACGGCCCCGCCCGAGGTTAAGTTAATTGGATTCGCATAGGTAAAGGTATCAATCCGGTTCACATCCGCTTGCAGGTCGGCCGCACTGCCGTACGTGATGACAGTGACGTTCCCCGCGGCATCGATGCCAATGAAGTCGAAGGCGCCGGTGCCAGTAACATAATCATCGAACGGCAGCGTCCCAGGGCCGGTTCGCGGAATGGTGGCGCTGGCCCTATGTCGGTGTTGTCGATTAGGGTTTGGTATGCGTTCTGTGGAGGATTTACTCCGCTGGTTTGCAGCGGAAAACGCGTAAAGATGGGCACGTCTTGCAACGTTGGAAAGGCGGCCAAGGAAGTGAGCGTGGTAGTGGCCTTCGCGCCAATCGTGTTATTCAAGCCGCCGCGCATGATGTCGGAACTCGTTTCCAGCGAAACGTCCGGGTCGATAATCCCGCCGCTCGAGGCTGTATTGATTAGCCCCCAGATTTTCCCGGCGGTTTGCGCGATGCACGTCGCGGTAAACACGTTCATCGAATTCAGAAGCGCCTGGTTCTGATTCGCCGGCGTTTGAGTGCCGGTTAATAGCTGAGCAATTTTGTCGGCCGCGACAATTCCGCCGCCATCGCCGTAATTCAGAGGGCCCGGCAGAGTGACCAATCCGCCTGGATCCATGAATTGCGGACGCTGCGATTGCAGCATCCCGCCGCTGGTGAGCGTTTTAAGATCATCGGCGATCAAGTCAGTGGTCATCGTTCCATCGGCGTTCGTCTTGGTCGTCGTGAAACCGCCCACGAAAATGTACGCGTCTTGATAACCCGTCGGGTTGTCTGGGTCGTAGGTGCCGCGACCGGTCGGCATTGTCGGATCAAAGTTGGTCAGGTCTTGATAGGGATCGATCAACGGGTTGTTAGCGGCCAGCAATTTTTGAACATCGCCCACGCTGGTCGATTTATCGTCTTCGACCACGGCGATGTTGAACGGCGCAAATTCGCGCCGTAGGATTTGCATAATCGACTGCTCTAATTGCTTGGTCGAGTTGTTTGCGGCGGCGTTGCCAGTGGTCTGATACGGATCGTTCGCTGGCTGAGTGCCCGAGGTCCAAGTGATTTTGTCGTTGGTGACAATGGTGTTAAACGGCGTGTAGGTAATCATCGGATTGCCCGAATACGATGCGGCATCGTTGAACGGGCCGACAATCCACGAACCCTGGCCCAAGCGATTGGGATCGCTAATCCAATTCGTGGCGGGATTAGGAACGTCAAGTCCGAGATCTTGCCATTCGGTTTGCGTTAGTTTAAGTGTGGTGGCGGCATCGAAACCTTCGCCAAAATTCACATACAGCGTGTTCGTCAGCACGCAGCGCGGTTCCAATTGTTCGATGGGCGCAGCGTCGAAACCACGACGAGTTCGCCGAGCGTGGCCGCGCGACTTCCGCGTCTTTCCATTCTTAAACCGCGATAGAAACGTACCCAACACACCGCGCTGTTCCGGAAGCATGGTAATACCGTCTGGCTAATGCCTGAAAAACTGAATCGGAGTTGTCGAATCTTGGACGCTCTGACTATGCGAAATGGCGCTTATTATTAGCCCGGATTTTTCAATTTCCCGACAGGAAATTTCGCAAACGCGCAAAGCCCAGCCGCCGAAGCGCGCGGGTATGAACTGGCCCGTGGCCGAAGCAGACCGGCTGCGAGGAACTGTTCCAAAATGCCTAACCCGTAGCGCCCCTGGTCGCTACGGATAGCATTCCATCTTGGTCAAGGCCCCCGGCAGTGTCAAGCGAAATGGGGGGACGGGAACGGTGCACGATGTAGGTCGGGCTCTCCAGCCTGACACTCGCCGAGGCACGTTTGCCTAGGATGGCCGACCGAGCGATGCGGCACGATTGGTCTCCGATCGACCATTCGCGCTGCTTGCCGACTCGCAACGGTCACTACCGCGCGATTCCGGTTCGGCAAATACAAACCCCCTGCTCTGCCGAAAGAACGAAAGCGGGTTCTCATAAACCATCGTGCGAATCATCGCCTCCTCGTGCCCGCGTTTCCGCATTTCCAAAATAAAATCGGGCACGGCAGTGGGTTTCGAAGGGCCCCAATCGCCGGCTGAGTTCACCAGCAGGCGCTCGCAGCCATAGATTTCGACCATGTCGGCCGCGCGCTGCGGCGTGCATTTGCTCACGGGATATAGCGTCATGCCGGCCCAATAGCCGGCTTCGAGCACGGGCCGAATGGTGTGTTCTTCGACGTGATCGATAAGCACCCGGCTGCGATCGAGCTTGGGGAAATCGGCCAGCATGTCCAAAATCATCCGCGTTCCCTGGTACTTATCTTCCAGGTGCGGCGTGTGAATCAAGATTTGCTCGCCCAGTTTTTCGGCCAGTTGCACGTGTTCCAAAAACACGGTCGCTTCGTTACGGGTATTTTTATTCAGCCCAATTTCGCCGATCCCCAGCACGCCCGGCCGATTGATGAACTCGGGAATCATGGCGATAACTTCCCGCGCTAGTTTCACATTCTCCGCTTCCTTGGCGTTGATGCACAGCCAGGTGAAATGCGCAATTGCATACCACCCCGCCCGCTTCGGCTCAAACTCGGTGAGCTGGCGAAAATAATCGCGAAAGCCATCGACGCTGCCGCGATCGAAACCCGCCCAGAATGCCGGCTCGCTCACCGCCACGCACCCCATCTTGGCCAACGATTCGTAATCGTCGGTCGTGCGCGAAACCATGTGAATGTGCGGGTCGATGAAGTACATTGCTAGAGTCGCCGAATTAAGGTCACGATGCTAGGGTCGGGGGGCGGGGGACGAGAGGCTAGAGGGTTTTTCCTTCCAGGCAGGATCGTACTCCCGCGAGAATATTAACTGGATCCGCTCAACGCGACCGGGGCCCGGTCCGATTAGCATCGCGAGCGCTTTTTCGATGCGATTCACACGCACATCGTCCGCCACTTTTCCGCCGGCCCGATCGACGCGGTCTAGCAGCGCCGCCACTTGCAACAGCCGCGCACGGATTTCCAAAAACTCCTGGTCCAAAATGTCAGCGGCTGTAGCCGTTTTCGCCATCGTTTGAATTCCCGTGTTCTGACCTGATTGGATCGCTAGCTTGTTTTGGCAAGCCTCAGTTTCATGCGCCAGCCGAAGGCAATCAAGCTTCGCCAGCAATCACAGCGGCAGGCTTAACCAAAACCCACCAAGTGCCACACTGATCCCGCCAGCCCGCCGCAACCTCTTCGCAAACCACCCAACCTACCATTGGCGAATTGGCGATTCCGGTGAGTTTAACGCTTCTTCGGCATAATCCAATTGAGTTGTCTGGCCGCTTAATCCGATGAAAGCGGTGGTAGGGGTGCCTCCCGAACTCGGCGAGGGCACTCCGTAAGCAAATACGACCCGAAAGTTTTTGGTCTACGGCCGCCGACGTTTGGCGATTCGGAACGATCGATTTGGGGGAATTACCGATGACTCGTTTGCATCTGATCCTGGCCTGCGCTTTGGCCATCGCACTGGCCACCCGTGCCGAGGCTCAGTCGTACCAGTATTCCACGCCGCAGGGCGCGGCGGCGGCAAATCCCATGTCGCCCGATGCCCAAATGTTCACGGGCACGTATCCGCCAGCGGCCCAATATCACGCCGCCATCCCCGCCCCGCCGGCAGTGAAACTTCCGCCCGGAGTGAAGGCCGATAACGGCCTGCTCTACTACAACGGCGCACCCTATCAAGATCCTTCACAAGGCATGGGCCCCGGCAATCCAAACCTGTACGGATACAACCCTTATCAAAATAATCCCTACCAGAACTACCCGGTCCAAACAGCCGCCTACCAACAAGCGATGCAAGGCGGCGGCATGGCCGGGGGAATGAATCCGAGCGTCATGTCTGGCGGCCCCGGGCCGATGCAAGGCCCCGGTATGGGCATGCAGGGCTATGGCGGTATGCAGGGCGCCGGCGGAATGCAAATGCAGGGCAACGGCGGCATGCAGGGCGCAGGCGATGTGAGCATGCAAGGTTATGGCGGCATGCAGGGCGGTTGCCCCGATGGCTCATGTAATGGCGAAGGCGGAGCCTATTGCGGCGATTGCCAGGACGGCGCTTGGTGGCATCACCACTGCTGCCTGTTCGCCGGCATGGGCAAACTTGGCTATTACTGGACCGGCAGCGTCGATGCCCTCGAAATGCAGCGCAATACCGGCATTTCGCGCGCCTTGGTGTTGAACTCCAGCACGCTGGCCACCGAATTCAATACCACCCAATGGGACATCACCACCGAAGCCGGCGTACGCGCCGCCCTCGGCCTAACCACGCCCAGTGGCATGCAATATCAGGGTGTTTTCATGGCGATCAATCGCATGGGCGACAGCCGCCTGATCAGCGATCCAAACAACTTGCAGATTCCCTTTCCGCTGGCCGCCGACACCGTCGATTTCTTCGGCGCCGACCAAATGGTGGTGCGCTACGATAGCAACGCCGAATCGGCCGAAGCCAACGCGATTATTCCCTGGGGAAGCTTCCAATTCCTTGCCGGTTATCGCTACTTCCAATTACGCGAGAACAGCGACATCGAAGCTTTCGACTTCTTCGACGGCGACGTAAGCGATTACAACGTCGGCTGCACGAATAATTTGAACGGCGGTCAAATCGGCATCCTCGGCCAGTGGGAAGCCTGCGGGCATCTCGATTTCGATTTCTTCGCCAAAACCGGCGTCTTTTGCAACTCGATTACCGAGCACCAAACGCTCGGCGATTTCGGTAACACGGTTCTTCTTCGCGATGCCAGCGGCAACAAGACTGATGTGGCCTTCATCAGCGAATTGGCCGCCCAGGTCACAGTGCCGCTGGGAGCGCGTTTTAGCATTCAAGGCGGCTACCGTGTGTTCTTCTTAAACCGCATGGCGCTGGCCCCCGGCCAGTTCGATTTCACCGACGTCGCCGACAGCGGCACCCACGTAAACAACACGAGCAACATCGTTCTGCACGGTGCCAATTTGGGCTTCACCGCGCGGTGGTAGAACTGTTCACCGGGCACGATCTGATTGCATTAACAACCGCTTCGCCGCAGCGCCAAACTGGGCCTTTAATTCGCGGCTCCCCGAACCGCGCAAGTGTCTGATCCGTAGCCGATTATGACGATCGTGCCGCGTTTTCCACGGCTTGCCGGCGATGGGCAAACACCCGATACTGAAACTACCAGGGCTGGCGGCGTACAGTAATTAGAGTGAAATGAAGTGCGCGGTTCGGCACATTCCGTGCTTGTGGTCCGGGACCCGCAAGCCACCTGCCGTAGCGGGCGGGTTTAGCGCCGGCGACCGGCGTCTGGTCAATTGGCTCAGTTGCTGCCGTCGCCCGGTATTTGACCGATGCGCCGGCCGAACTAGCCGCTGTTTGATAAATTAGCAACGCTGTCCAGCCATGCGGCCGCCCGATCGATGAGCACCGAACAATCTTACGAACCCGAACTCGTCGATCAAACGCGGCAGCAAATTCGTGGAATGGTGCGCGAAATTGAAGAGCTCGCGCGCAGCGAAGCTTCGCCCGCCGAATTCTACGAAGGCTTTCTCCACCGCGTGGTCGCGGCCTTGGCCGCCATCGGCGGAGCGGTGTGGACGCTCGACGACGAAGGCCGGCTCACGCTCAGTTCGCAAATCAATCTTGGCGAGTCGCGACTGCACGAAAGCCAAGAAGAACAGCAGCGCCACGGCCGATTGTTGCGAAAGGTTCTCACTGCGGGCGAAGGCTCTGTCGTCCAGCCGCGCTTCGCCAATGCCGAAGAAGATCTCGCGAACCCGACCGATTTTCTGCTCGTGCTGGGCATCTTGAAAAGCGATCAGGAAGTGCGCGGGCTGGTCGAAGTTTTCCAGCGCGCCGGTGGACGCCCAGCAGTCGAGCGCGGCTATTTGCGCTTCGTCGTGCAAATGTGCCAGTTGGCCGAAGATTATCTCAAAACGCGCCAACTGCGCTTATACACCGATCGCCAGGCCATTTGGACGCAGCTCGAACAATTCACGCGAACCGCCCATTCCAGCCTCGAACCGCGCGTCACTGCGTACGCCATTGCCAACGAAGGCCGCCGGCTGATCGAATGCGACCGCGTTTCACTGGCCATTCGCAAAGGAAACCGCTGCCGCATTGAAGCCGTCAGCGGCCAGGAAACGTTCGACAAACGCTCCAACACCGTTACGCTTTTGGGCAAATTGGCCTCCGTCGTCGTCAAAGCAGGCGAACCCCTCTGGTACACCGGCGATACGCGCGATCTCGCGCCGCAAGTCGAGGAAGCCGTCGAGGCCTACGTCGACGATTCGCATTCCAAAACCGTCGTCGTGCTGCCGCTAGCCAAACCCGACGAACAAGACGAGCACGAACGCGACCCGCACAAAAAGCCCTATTATCTTGCGCGCTGATCGTCGAGCAAATTAACACCGACGGCATTCCTGCTCCCATGCGCCGCCGCGTCGACGTAGTGGCCGAGCACGGCAGCGTGGCGCTTGCCAACTCAATTGAGCACAACAATCTGTTTCTCATGCCGCTGTGGCGTACCATCGGCAAATCGAAATGGATGGTGGCGGCGCGCACGCTCCCCAAAACGATTGCCATCGCGGTCGTCGCATTAGCCGCTTTGCTTTCGCTGTTTTTCATTCCCGCCGAATTCCAATTGCACGGCAAGGGCACGCTCGAACCGGTGGTCAAGCGCGATGTATTCGCCGACGTCGATGGCATCGTGACCAAAGTGCTCGTGAAACAAGGGGATGAAGTCAAAGTGGGGCAACCGCTCATCGAAATGCGTGACACGACGCTGAACATTAGCACCGAGGAAGTCGTCGGCAAGCTCGCCGCGAACGCTTCGCTTATCGAGTCGCTCCAGCGCAGCCTCAGCCGCGACCGCACCAGTTCCGACGAACGCAGCCATCTGGAGGAACAGCTCGTCCAAGCCCAGGCGCAACAACCCGAGTTGCAGGCCCAAGTTGATCTCTACAAACAAAAGAAAGACATGCTCACGGTGCGCAGCCCCATCGACGGCAAGGTCATCACCTGGCAGCTTGAGGAACGCCTCATCAACCGCCCGGTGGAAAAAAGCCAGGTGCTGTTGACGGTCGTCGATCCCACGAAGAACTGGGAACTCGAAGTCCACATGCCTGAAGATCGCATGGGGCACATCAAGCACGCCCAACAGAAAATGGGAGATGCGCTCGACGTCAGCTACCAATTGAAATACGACCCCGGCCACACGCTGCACGGCAAAATCAAGGAAGTGCACGAAGCCGCCGAAGTGCAAGGCGACGAAGGCAACACGGTGCTCGTGCGCGTGGCCATCGACTCCAAAGATATCGGACCCGAAGGCCGTCCCGGCTCGGAAGTGTCGGCCAAAATCGATTGCGGCCGCCGTTCGCTGGGCTACGTCTGGCTGCATGACGTGTTCGAATTCGTGCAATCGAAAATCCTGTTCCGGCTGTAAGCGAGATTTAACCGCCGAGTCACCGAGACGCAGAGAAGCGGGAATGAGAACACCCGATGAAATCACAGAGCAAATAATCGGAGCAGCAATCGAGGTTCACCGCGAGTTGGGGCCAGGATTGCTCGAATCGGTCTATGAACAATGTCTATGCCACGAATTGAATCTTCGCAATCTAGAATTTCGCCGTCAGGTCGACCTGCCCGTTCAATACAAAGGCGTGCATTTGGATTGCGGATACAAGATGGACATTGTCGTGGAAAGATTGGTAGTCGTTGAATTGAAAACTGTCGACAAACTGATACCCGTTCACGAAGCACAACTTTTAACGTATTTGAAGCTCTCAAAGCATCCCATCGGATTACTCATCAATTTCCACGTATCCCTACTCAAGGGAGGGCTGAAACGCATCGTAAATAATTTCTCCGACCTCTCCGCGCCTCCGCGCCTCGGCGGTTAATAATCGTTTTTGGAGCTTGTCATGAAAGTATGTTTCGCTTTGATCCTCACGACATTCACCCTCACTGCCGTCGCCATGGCCCAAGCTCCGATGCCCATCGAAGGCGTCGCCAATGTCGATCACTGCCTGGTAACGCTTGAGCCCATTTCGGGCGATGCCCACGTCCCGGCCCAAGAAGCCGGTGTGCTGACAGCCATCAAAGTGCGCGAAGGACAATCGGTCAAAGCCGGCGACTTGCTCATCCAAATTGACGATATGCAAGCCCAACAGCAGCTCAAAAACGCCATCGCCGAATGGAAAGCGGCCGACATGAAGGCCAAAGACGATATCGAAGCGCGCTATGCCAAAAAGGCCGCCGAAGTGGCCGAGTTCACTTACCTAAAGCAGAAGCAATCGGCCGACAAAGTGCCCGGCGCCGTCACCGAGGTCGATCTGCAAAAATACAAATTAGATTGGCAAAAGGACGTTCTGCAAATCGAAAAAGCGCAAAAGGACCAAATGCTCGATGCTTATACCGCCGACGGCAAAAAGGCCGAAGCCGACCTGGCCGCCGAGGGCGTTCATCGCCGCCAAATCATCGCCCCCATCGACGGCATCGTACAGCAAATTGGCCGCAGCCTGGGCGATTGGGTCAAGCCTGGCGACGACGTGCTGCGCATCATGCGGCTCGATCGTCTCTCGGTCGAAGGCGAACTGAAATACAGCGAGTACGTACCCACTGAGGTCGCCAATCAGCCCGTCACTGTCGAAGTGCAACTGGCCCGTGGACGCAAAGTGCAAGTGCCCGGCAAGGTCGTGTTCGTCGATCCCGAAGTGGTCGCCGGCAACTACAAAGTTCGCGCCGAAGTTGAAAACCGCAAGGAAAATGGTGAATGGGTGCTGCGCCCAGGCGCCCGCCACCATGACCATCGAACTAGCCAAACCAGTCCAACTAGGAGCGAACAAATAAAGGGTTCAGGGTTCTGTTGTGAGGAGCGAGGAGTCAGAAGTCAGAATAAAACCGCGTCCCCGCTCACCTCTTCACCTCTTCACCCCTTCACCCGCTCACCCCTTCACCCGCTCAACCTGAACCCTGAACCCCGAACCCTGCCCCAGACCCCTCCCCCGCGTGCTCACCCTTGCCGATAGCCTCGTCTCCAGTTCCGCCCGGCCGCTCGCGATCCGCATGCGGCCCGATCTGGTTGTCACCAAGCAGCGCTATCAAGGCCGCCAATTCTGGATCGTCAAAGATCCCGTCGGGCTCAACTACTTCCGCTTTCAGGAAGAAGAATTCTCGCTGCTCAACTGGCTCGACGGGGTGACCAGCCTCGACGAATTGCGCACTCGCTTCGAAAAGCAATTCGCGCCGCAAAAAATCACGCTCGAAGAACTCGGCCGCTTAATCGGCATGCTGCACCAAAGCGGATTGGTCATTGCCGGCGTGCCCGGCCAGGGCAAGCAACTGCTGAAGCGCCGCTGGGATCGCAAGAAAAAAGAGATGCTCGGCGCGCTCTCGAACGTGCTGGCCATCCGCTTCAAAGGCATCGATCCCGAGCGCCTGCTCAACTGGCTCTACCCGAAGGTCGGCTGGTTTTTCAGCAAAACCGCCGCGATGTTTTGTCTCTGCCTGTTTGCCGCGGCGCTTACCTTGGTGCTCACGCATTTCGACGAGTTCAGAGCCAAGCTTCCGTCGTTCCACGATTTTTTCGGTCCGCAGAATTGGTGGGTGCTCGCAGTGGCCATGTGCTTCACCAAAATTCTACACGAGTTCGGCCATGGCCTCTCGTGCAAGCATTTCGGCGGCGAATGCCACGAGTTGGGCGTGATGATGCTCGTGCTCACACCCTGCCTCTATTGCAATGTATCCGACTCGTGGATGCTCCCCAACAAATGGCACCGCGCGTTCATCGGCGCGGCCGGCATGTACGTCGAAATCTGCATCGCGTCGGTGGCTACGTTTGTTTGGTGGTTTAGCGCGCCGGGGCTTTTGAATTATTTATCGCTCAGCACCATGTTCGTCTGCTCGGTAAGCACTGTGGTCTTCAACGGCAACCCGCTGTTGCGGTACGACGGCTACTACATCCTTGCCGACGTTCTGGAAATTCCCAACCTCCGCCAAAAGGCGACCACAATCCTCAGTCGCAAGCTCGGCGCTTGGTGCCTGGGGCTGGAAGAGCCCGACGATCCGTTTCTGCCGCAGCGCAATCAGATTTTGTTCGCGCTTTATACAGTCGCCTCGACCGTTTACAGTTGGGTAGTGGTCTTCTCGATATTGTTTTTCCTAAACAAAGTGTTTCAGCCCTACCGGCTGCAAGTTATTGGCCAGATCATTGCCGCGGCCGCCATCGTGAGCCTAGTGGGCCGGCCGCTGTGGAGTGTCGGCAAATTCTTTTACGTGCCTGGGAGAACCGACCAAGTGAAAAAACCTCGCATGTATGCCACGATGGGAATTGTCGCGGCGGTGATCGCGGCCTTTCTGTTCCTGCCGCTCCCCTACCATGTGTATTGCACGCTGCAGGTGCAGCCGCACAAGCCCGACCCGGTTTATGTCGATGTCGGCGGCCGCCTCGAAACATTGCACGTCAAGCCGGGGCAAACCGTCGAACCCGGCGCGCCTCTGGCCGATTTGAAGAGCATCGATCTCGAAATCTCGATCGCCGAGCTTCAGCGCCAGCGCGATCAATATTCGGCGCAATTGGAAAGCCTGCGCCGCCAACGCTACGACGACGCCAGCGCCGGCCTGCAAATTCCCCAAGTGCAAAAATCGCTCGAAGCCGTCGAAGACGAGCTGCGCGATAAAAAATCGGATCTCGATCGGCTGCACCTCGTGGCCAAGCGCGCAGGCGTGGTCTATCCGCCTCCCAGCATGCCGGCCAAGCAGCACGAAACGAAGCTCGCCAGTTGGCACGGCACGCCGCTAGAGGATCGTAACCTCGGCGCTACGCTAGTTCCCGGCACGCTGTTTTGCCAAATTGGCGATCGCGACAAGTTCGACGCGCTGTTGATTGTCGACCAGGCCGATATGGATTCGGTCCACCTCAGCCAAAAAGTGAAAGTGATGCTCGACCAATCGCCGGGCAATGTTTATCACAGCGAAATCACCGAACTTTCGCCCGAGCCGATGGCGGTCGTGCCCAAGTCGCTTTCGAACAAGGCAGGCGGCTCGATCGAAACCAAGACCGACGAAAGCGGTGTTCCCAAACCGGCCAGCACTTCGTATGAAGCGCGCGTCCCCCTGGACGACAGCGACAATCTGCTCGTGCCCGGCCTCAAAGGCCAGGCCAAAATCGCAGCCGACTACCACTCGCTCGGCTGGCGCCTCTGGCGCTTCATCCAAAGCACGTTCAACTTCAAGCTGTAAAGCTCGGGAACTGACTCATTTTTGCAGAGTCTTCGAACCAAGACGTGCCTATCCCCGGTCTGCCGTAACCGCTGATACGCGTTAATCGACGCTAATTGGTTTGTAGGAATCAGGGCATGCATCACCTCGGAGTCTTGCATTACCATCTATTGGCGCAAATCAGCGGTTCACTTCAGAACCATAACTTTCCGGTCACTCCGCCTTCTGCCTTCCGAATTCCGCCTTTCAGCTTGCCCTCATTTTCTTTTCATTTGCGCCTGTTTTGCTATAATGACGCGGTCCGGTTTCGGGAGTGTGTCTTATTTCGCGCCTTTATTGCGCAACAACAATTATTTAGGAACCTTAACAAAGCTGCGAATTGCCTTTGGGGAAGAGGCTGGCGGGTCTGGCAAGCGGCGGCTGTTGGGGTTCCGGAGTTCATTTTGATCCGATGCGCTTCGCCCTTGCGCGAGCGCAATCGCGTGGGAGTAAATCATGGATAGCTGCCAGCATTCACCATTCAGCGTTCGGTCGAACGGGGCGCAGGATTCAGGCCACAGGGCGCAGGTGACAGAATCAGTCATTCCGCCTTCCGCCTTCCGCCTTCCGCCTTTGTCTCGCCGCCCCTCTTCGTCAACTGACCACCGACCACTGACCACCGACCAATCCGGTTTCACCCTCGTCGAACTTCTGGTCGTCATCGCCATCATCGCGATCCTCATCGCGCTTTTGCTGCCAGCCGTTCAAGCCGCCCGCGAAGCCGCCCGGCGCACCCAATGCACAAACAATCTCAAGCAACTGGCGCTTGGATGCCTCAACTATGCGGGCGCAAAAAAGACATTGCCACCTGGCAAGACGGTGGTTCAGACGGACTGCGGCACCGGTGTGAAGAATTTTTCCAACTGGGGTCTCGAAATTCTTCCGTATATCGAAGAGAAAACAGCTTACAACCAATACGATTTCACATTGGAAAACGCCGACACGTCCTCGCTCAACAAAAAGACCAATCAGACCACTGGCAATTTACCGGCAGTCCAAATTGTGCTGCCTGCCATGAAATGCCCGACCGATCCGAATAGCGGATCGGCGGATTTACAAACCCCTGGCAACGGGCCTACTGGGCCCTTCGCCGTAAGTTCATATAGAGGGGTTGCCGGTCGCGGATTCTCCGACGCTAATGCTGGCAGCCAAAATAACGCCTATATGGACAGCGCGCAAAGTATTGCTGGTGCCGGAAACATGCGGGATCAGGATCGCGGCCCACTTCCGGTCGTAGTACTCCAGGTGTCGCCTTTTCGCGGAGATACGCCCGTTAGCCCCTCGTGCCCCAACGCCTCGTTTTTTTCGAAGGCCGTCAAAATCACCCAGATTAAGGATGGAACATCTAAAACTTTTTTGATCGGGGAATACACAACAACGACTCAACCTACGCCTACTACAAGCCGCCAAGCGTTTTGGAACGATAGTTACTATGGAATGAATCTAGGTTCTATTACCGTAACAACTGCAATCCAAACAAATCCTTCGACGAGCATGCAGATGATGGCCCCGCAGTTTAATCCAAGTTGGCAATCCTGCTTCGACGCAATGACTGCGCTTGGGACGAGCATTGCAGCTCGTGCAGACCAGTCCTGCAATCGAGCCTTTACCGGACTCCATAGCGGCGGCGGAATGGTTAATTTTGCCTTTTGTGACGGTTCCGTTCACATCGTGAGCACCTTGGCTGATGTGAACTTGTTGAGCAACATGGCGACGGTGAACGGCGGCGAGACGATTCTAAGTCTGCCCTAGCCACGTAGCCGCGTAGGTCACGCACGCCCCGTGCGTGACAATCCGTTGCGTCACCCTCCCCCGTCGTCACGCATGGAAGGCGTTTGCTACGCCGCAGGGGCTACTTACTTGCCGAGCTCATCTGCACGCAAAAGCCGCGCTGCGTGGAAAATAGTCGCGATGCGGACCTTCTGGTCATCAAGTCGATAAATGATTCGATAGTTCCCTACCAGAACTTCACGATAAATTCCACCAACATGCTCCGCAATCAGTGAACCCATCAGGGGAAACCGCTTTAAGTGCCTGCGCGATCGATGACTCGACGCACGAACCGTCGTGCCGCAAATGGCGAATCAGCGGCAATGTACTCAGCAATTCGATGCAGGTCCTGCCTGGCTCGTGGCGACCAGACTACTTGAGCCATTCCTTGAATTCCTGTTCCACGGCCTCATGTGAAATTTCCAGTCCTGCCGCGAATTGTTGTTCCGCTTCGTCCAGTCGTTCCAAGAGATCGATTCTATCCAAGAATGCGTCTATATCGACGTCCGCGTCGTCGGGCAGCGAATCGATAATTTCCTGAATCTTGTTTTTCGCGCATAGGTTCGAACTCCTGTCGGACAAAAATCTAATTGGCCTCGATTTCTTATTATAACCTAGCAATTGTTCAGAGATTTCGTGCGCCTACGTCCACAACTGCCGGTCGAGCATGCGGTAATTCACCGCTTCGCTCAGGTGCGTCGAAGAAATGCTTTCGCTCGCGTCGAGGTCGGCAATCGTGCGGGCCACGCGCAGAATTTTATCGTGCGCCCGGGCCGATAGGCCCAACTCCGTCATCGTCGAACGCAGCAAGTTCGCGCCTGCTTCATCCAATTTGCAGTGTTCGCGAATTTGCCGGTGGGTCATGTGGGCATTTTGCCGTGTGGCGCTGCCATTGAACCGCCGGTGTTGGGCCGCTCGCGCCTCGGTCACCTGCTCGCGCATGCTGGCGCTCGTGCTCCCCGGTGCGCCTTTCGAAAGTTCGTGGTACGGAACCGCCGGCACCTCGATGTGAATATCAATCCTATCTAGCAGTGGTCCGCTGATCTTTGACATATAGCGCTCCACCTTCGGAACGATATAAAACCCCCGTCGATATTTCCCGGTGTTTTTGGCCAAGTCTGAACCTCACCCGCGCTAAATGGTGCCGTAAAGCGCTCTTTGCCCGACCGTGTTTTAGTCTTGTGGCTTTTGAACTGCAACCGCACCTCAACGCCAATCGCGTGGAGCGCTTCGTTGACTTGACGAGGTTCGGCCAACAGCACCAGATCGTCGGCCTCTGGGGCTTGGTAGCAGGCCGCGAGAGCATGAGGCAGCTTCTCGCTGCGCCTTGCCCGACACTGGCACTCTGACGGCCTTCTCGGTGTATTGCGCCCACCACTGCCGCAGGGCAGCTAGTTCCTCCTTCCCGTATGGCTTGACCGCTTCGCCGGTTGCGGCCGTTGCTAGGCTAGCGTCGATGCGTTGAACCTCATCGCGCATGGCAGTGATACGCCGATCGCAATGCTGCCGTGTTCGCGGATCGTCACTCTCCAAGAGGTTATCGACCGCCTTATCAATCTTGTCGATCAGCGCCGCACGGTCATTCTGTAAAGCCTCGCGCTCTTCATTTTTCGCTCGCCTTGGCGACCGCACAGAATCGGGAGGCGCGGCTAACAACTTCGACAAGTCGTCAATTTCGTCGCTCACCAGTTTCATCACTTGTGGCAATATCAGCGACTCGCGGATTTCAAACGGGCCGCAAGTGCCAGTGCCGGTCTTGGCAGGCGTGCTACACCGATAGACTCGGTGGCGCCCTTGGGGATGGCACCCATACATTGGCTTGCCGCATTTCGCGCATATCAAAATGCCAGTGAGCGGATAGCCATTATTGCGGGGGCGCGACCCCTTGAGAGAAAATGAGGCAATCCGCTCTTGGGCAGCATCCCAAATCTTCGGATCGACGACCGGCTTATATGCTCCTTCCGTGCGAAACGTCGGCTGGCCTTTCGTCCACCGATGCCCTGCACGATGACCGGCTTCTACTACCTCACCATCTTTGCCAGTGATGAAAAATCGCCCCTCTTGCCGCAAGCCAAAAGTGAAGTCGCCTCGATAGGCCGTGCGTTGCAATAACTCTCGCACGCCGGCAACGTACCACTTGCGCCCGCGTGACGATGGTATGCCTTCACGATTCAATTCTGCGGCGATGGAATTCATCGACATCTTTCGCCGAACAAAGTTGTCGAATATCCGCCGGACAATTTTGAGCTTGCGAGGGTCGCCGTGCTTTAATCCCGCTTTACCATCGTTCGCAAGGCCGTAGGGAGCGACACCGGCACGCTTGGCTAGCTTCGCCCTATTGCGATGCGCCAGAGCTACGCGGCGTGACAGCTTCCGCGAAAAGTCATTGCCACCGTGAACATCGACCACCATTTTGATAATGCGGCCAATGTCGTTTTCCCCAAGGCCATACTCGCCTTGGTTAACGCAATGAATCGTTTTGATGCCAGCAGCAGCCAAGGCACTAAGATCAGCGAACACTTCCATAACCTCGGCACGGGAGAAGCGGTCCAGGTCGTCGCAAATGACTGCTACAAAATCCTTTTGCTCTCGCGCGTCCTGTAGCATCCGATTGAATTGGGGGCTTTTCTCTCACGCTTCCAACCGCTGACGCCCTCGTCAATGTACCAGCGAACGATTTGATAGCGGTCGTTCGCCATTGCAACGATTTCTGTCTTTTGCTGGTCGATAGACTTCTCTTGGCGCTCGCGGCCATCAGCCATCCTCCCCTTTGTCGATTTTCGCAAGTACGCAACTGCCGCGATCAGATCGGGTTTTGCTTTCGCAATCATGGTTTCACCTCACTGATAATTCGAGGGTGACGGCCTTGCTTGAACAGGGTCATGTAAAACCGCCGCGCCTTGTACGCATTGGGCAAAACCTTGCGCTGCCGTTTTCCACGCTCGTCAAATTCCACCGTCACGGGAATCGTCGTGCTGGGTCTGGCAAACATTTTTACCTCCTAGGCCGATAGTGTACAGACGTACATATAGTCTAGGCGATTTTACCTGTTAAAGCTAGCTACCGCGATATAACAAAAACGGGCCGAAACCGGCGGCTATCAACCACTGATTCCGGCCCGCCGCTGCCCGTAGGACGTGATTAACAGCCCTCCTAGGGGTTTACCACCTCCTCCCCCAGGGCAATCGCATCTTAATTGGCGGAAGAGCCGGTGAGAATCTTCGCCAAGAGGTCATTATTCCAGCCTGCTTGCAGGCGTTTGCCGCGGATGCTGCTTTTTAGGGAAGTGTCCTGCTCCAGGACGGAAAGGGCAAGTCGCCGCAACATCGCGGTGGTTTCCGGGCCATTGCCTTTGCGAACCCGACTCTCGTCCTCTGCAAAAACTACATCGAGCACCCAATGCAACGAGTTCTCGATCCCCCAGTGGCCGCGAATGGCTTTTGCCAGTTGCTGCACCTTGGGCGGCAGGCTGCTGATATAGTAATGCACTTCATCGGTTTCCTTTCCGGCCACTTCGCGATGACGATAAACCATCACGATGGTTTGCAGGCCGGCCCACTGGCCTGCGGCGATCAAGTCCGCAGGTGCCGGCGCCACGTAATATTCGCGTCGCTCTTCACGCCCGTGGCTGCGTTCGGTGGTCTTGTGGACCCGCAGTCCTGGACTCTTGAAGTCCTGATTGACATAGTTTTCAAAAGCCTGCTGGAGACGCTCAAGCAACTTGGGCTGATTGGCTTTGACGTTCAACACAAAGTCGGCCTGCTTGGCTCGAATCGCAGCGGCCGTTCCGGTTTGGCAGTGCAGGGCGTCGAGTGTCACCACCGCGCCGGTGATCTCCAACAGTTCCAGCAATTTCGGTACGGCCGTGATTTCGTTCGACTTGTCATCGACCGCCATTTGTCCCAGCGATAGACGCAATCCGACCGCCCACGCGCTGACCGAATGCAGAGCAGCTTGGCCGGTGGCCTTGTCGAACGAACGGCGCAGCGTCTTGCCGTCGATAGCGATGCCCTGACCCTTCATCGCCGTCCGAAGTGAACGAAGCCAACTGCGGAGGCAGCCGTCGAACTCGGCTGTATCGAGCAGCGCGAACACCCGGCCAAACGTATCGTGCGAAGGGATCCCGCCGGGCAGTTCCAAGAATTTGGCAAACCAACGCTGTTTGGCCAAGCCAAATCGTTCGACGTCGGTCCAAGCGTTCGCGCCGCAGATCGTCGCGCACAGAGCGATGACCAGGATGTCGAGCAGCTTGTGAACTTGGGTGCGTTTGACCCGCGGATCGGTAAGAGTTTCAAAGTGTGTAATAATCGCAAACTGCAACGCGCACGGCATGGGCTCCCCTCCGTGCAAACTAAGGAAATCCCGAGCACTCCAGTGCTCGATTTGATTTCCACCACCCCACCGCAATACTTAAGCCGGATTTAGATGCGATTGCCCTGCCTCCTCCCCTGTCTTCATCATCCGACCATCGGGTAGCGTTACCCCGCTGTACTTGCGAATCGTCGGTTCAACTCCACACTCAATCAGGGCATCCTTCATCACCTGTTGAATCTCGCATTCCAAAGTGTTGCGCTCCTCCTCGCCATCATCTGTGCCATCATCAGGGCCATAGAACATGGTCGCTAGCCTCCAAGACATGACCATGAAACATTCTTCAAATAGCTCCCAACTTTCGGCTTCCCAGTCTTTAACGGGCAAATTGCTGCGCATTGAGCTGCTCCTGAATGAAAGTGCCCTCTGATATTGTAGCGAACTGCCGATGACTCGTCATTGACCCAAACACAGATTTATGGTACTATCTTTTAAGGACAATTGTCTTTTAAGGATAACGAACCCAAGGTTCGTTTTGGAGCCACTATGAAACGCAAACAACAGAAGAAGCTGGTGCCGGTTTTGCATCGCTTAATGGACTTGGACTTTTGGTTAAGCTCTCCCAAGCTCTATTTGGACTTAGATCGAATGGCCGAGAGATATGATATGGAGAAGCTGACCATCTACAGAGACATCGAGTTGTTCCGCGCTCTTGGGCTAAAGATCATTCGCTTCAAACGCGGCGGTCGATTCATCTATCGCTATGCCGGCGAACCCGCCCGCTTGGCCTGTTTGTTTTCCGTGAATCGGAATAAAGAGCGGCGGTCGAAGGAATACCCGCGCCGAGCGATTAGCCGCGCTCCTCACCGCTAGGCATGCTTATAGGCTGGCCGACCGTAATGGGGGGTATTCTAGGGGCCTTTTCCAGCCTATCACGCCTAATAGGCAGCTAGAGTCATACCGTCTCATCCAGTCTAGCGGCCTAGCGGTCTAGCGGCCCCCTTAGCGGCTACCGGCCCTGCGCTCGACCGACCGCCTACAAAATTATTTTCGATTTCTACTTCCCCATTTAATTGGGGGCCGACTATATTACCTAGTAGTGTTCGATTGTTCACTAACCTTTATATGGAGCTGCGACCATGAGTGCGAAAAATGGAAAAGCGAAAACTGGAAACGCGAAGTCAGTCAAGTCAGCCAAGACAGAGAAGGCGACGACTGCGGAAGATCGCCGGTTGTTAGTGTTGCGAGCGTTGGCAAAGGCCGGAGCGATCAGCGCGGAGAAAGCTGTCGCCGCTGACAAGATCAATTCCCATTTCGATTTTGATAGTGGGAATTTGCTCTACAAAATGCGACTTCACGAATCGCCGGCGCTCGTGGCTGCGGCTAAAATTGACGGAGTCGTGCGACCGCGCTTACTTGACTGCCGCCGGTCGCAAGCTTGTTGCCGAGTCCAAGTAAATAAAACAAAAACCCCGGCCTAATCAGTCGGGGTTTTTTCGTTGACGGAAGTGGACGCAAGTACACTTAAATAGGGGCTTTGCCTAAAAACTCCGAGTTGCCCAAAAACTAAGAATCCTGCCCAAAAAGTCAGTGAGGCTCATTGGTTGAGGTTTCCGCTCCAGACTTGTGCAGTGCCGCGTGAGCCCTAAAGCGGATTCTACCGCACCTCTCGCGCTGTTCTTGCGGCGTTTCATCAGTGCAACAGCAATGTTTGCTTAGATAGCGCAGGTCTTCTGCGTCGAGCCACAGAGCAATGCGGCCTAATGTCTTCTCGCGTTCCGGGTCGGTAGGTTCGATTGGCTTTTCCATGCCCGCATTGTAACCGATGGGCGGGGGGATATTGGGTCAATATAACGTAGGGCAGCAACCAATTCTAATTGTGAGGATTTCCGGTAGTGGGTCAGTCTAATTCTGGGAATTATCGCTGACGTTCTCTGGGTGTCCTGCTTCCCGCCAACATTGAAAGCACAAGAAACTTGGTCGTTCGCCACGTTTAGCAGCCTCGACAAGTTCTGGTTTTGTGAAGGCCTTATCGGCTGTCGATGAGAGTTGAGTAATCTTGCCGCATTTTGGACATTGAATCTCAACCATTCACCCATCATACCCGATCCGCCTTGCAAAGCTCAATCAGCCGGCCTGACGTTGCGAGCATTCAAACCTTTGGATGTTTCGAGTGTCTCAAATTCGACATCGCGTTCTAAGAGTTGCTGACCAAACTCTAAGCCACCGCGCAAGTCGCGTGCGTTAAAGAACACGTTCGGCGCGCTGGCATCGCCGCGAACCTTAATGAAGCCGAACCCACGCGGCAAGACCTTAAAAATTGTTCCTAGCATTTGTCACCCTCAAAATAAAAACTGCTGCCGCTCGGTGTAACAAACGGCAGCAGCGGAGGAGCGTCGGCGAAACCAAGGCGGAGAAACCGACGCCATATTTTGAAAACCCGTTGCCGCGCCAGGCCTGCAAATTCCCAGCGCGGCAACGTTCCACTCAGAAAAGTGTCATGAACCAGCGCCTACGGACACCACCACGGTATTCATGCATCGAAACACCAAAATCGTGGTAACCCCTCATCTGGATTCCAAGTGTGCCAAAGTCGGCTTCGGCTGTTTCGACAACAGGACTAGCGCGACCGTTTAAGAAGCAAACTTCCACCGTGCCGAGAGCAGCGGGAGCCGCCAAGAGATACCACGCGGCAGCGCTGTATCCGGTGAACGCGGCATTCGACATATAGGGGCTGCTTTGAACATCGAAGCGGCCTTTGAATGGATTGCCGCCGGGCGTCACAGTGCCGGTCGCTCCAATCGTGAACTCGGAGTTCATGAGCGAAAGCGCCGTGGCTTTGAGTTCAACTGGCACTAACAAAATCATTGGGAGAATCCCCAATGGCTCGCCATCGGGATCGGTTTGCTTGAGGAACACTGCCTCGGCAGCTTGCAATCCTGCCAAGCCTAGAGCAGAACCGCCGCCAGTTGATACGTTGTTATGGCCGCTGGTAAAGAAACTCGAATTATTGAGGTACGCGGCCCAGAAAATTTTGTTGAGAGCTAATGCGGCACCGCGGCCCAGGCGCCGTGGAACGCTCGTCAGCGCGCCCAAGTCGTCATTAACAATGTCGGTGCGGTTGATCGAAAACATTCGCGCGTATGTGTCAGCCTTATTCGTGTAGACGACTTCGCCAAGCTCGCCGTGCAGAATATCGCCACCGCGTGGAACGAGCGCGTATTCTGAACCGCCAGTGAGAGAAAACGATGTACGAGTTTTGAAATCATTGACGGGAACAATTGAGGCGATGTTCTGCCAAGTCGAATCAATCTGCATCCAACCTTCGAGCAGAAATTTATTGGCAATGTTCGAGAAGGTTGTCGGCAAGCTGACCGTCGAAAAGCCGGCGGCTTGAATCGAGTCGGCAAATGCGTAGCGGAAGATTTCAGAAAGATTGGCACTCACGCGCTCGCCCGGTCGCGCGTCATAGCCATTGGCGACCGCAGCACGAATGAGCAATTCTTGAAGGCCGATTGATCGGTATTGATCCGCCGCATTCAGCACTTGCTCGCTGAAATGTTTTTCGGGGTTTGTAAGACCACCGGCGACGGCGACATGCGACAACGTTGGTGCAGCGCTGGACTGATGCGGGCCGAACAAAAATTCCGCCGTGCAAGAGGCTACCGACAAATCCCCCAACTCCTGGCCGCACTAGACGTCACGCAACTTGACACCAAAGGCAAAACCGGCTGACAATCCATCAATGAATGCAACCGCCTCTTTTCAACTATCAGAGGGGCAACTTCCTTGGAGCAGGATCATACAATTATTCACGATTGCGGTGGGCCTCGATCCGTTCCGCTTGTCATTCCAACATTAAATGATGAAGGTTTGATTTTTCTTCAGCGTGGGCCTCAGCCGCCTCGATCTCCCGAAATTATTATTCCGATGAAAGGCAATGAAAGAATACAACTCACCGAACTCCGAAAGATTTGCAAGAACCCTCAATGGTTGGCAAAGATGCCTGCCGAAATCAAAACGGAATGTGAGAAATGCGGGTGTAAGCGGGACCAAATGCCCAATTGGCAGAAAGTCGCTAATTGGTATTTGGCCCAATAAATGAACGCCCGAAAAAAGGAATTCATTTTATCACTTCCGATATGATTTTTGTTTTGGGGTTTGGCTTATCACCCATTCTATTTTAATGGGGTGCCGGATAATTGCCGTGACGGGTTCGTTGCCGACCTTGAACACACGTAGACAGTCCCAAGGATCGACTGTCGTAATCTTGCTTGCCTTAAACTTTTCAAACTGCTCATCGCAGTAGCGGTCCCTAGCGGCGGGATCGTTGGGGTACAAATCAAGGGCTGAGATATACCATTCGTTTCGCAATTCAGGAGGCATCCTGGAAGCCTTCCCAAGTATCCGGTTCCAAACCCAATTATCGAGGAACGCAACTATTTTGAAGTTGCCCCTCTGATAGTTGAAAAGAGGCGGTTGCATTCATTGATGGATTGTCAGCCGGTTTTGCCTTTGGTGTCAAGTTGCGTGACGTCTAGTGCGGCCAGGAGTTGGGGGATTTGTCGGTAGCCTCTTGCACGGCGGAATTTTTGTTCGGCCCGCATCAGTCCAGCGCTGCACCAACGTTGTCGCATGTCGCCGTCGCGCGAACGTTTCACTCGCGCTGTCACGGTGCGCGTGACACTGAGGGCTGATTCGATCACATTGGTGCTGGATAGGGTGCGACGCAACAGGTCGGGCAAGCCCAGACGAATGACCGTGAGCGTTTCCTGCAGGCCCTCTTCCAAGCTGGCCGCGGCGTCGGGAGCGAGGCGGTGCAGCCAGCGCACCGTATTCTCCAAGGCGGAACGAGCCTTCAAGAAGTTGGTTTGTTGGTACGCCTCCGCGAGCCGGCGATCCAGTTCTTCGTGATGCCGCTCGTGCAGATGGGCTTGGACGTTGCGGCGCTTATGGACCTGGCAACGTTGAATGACCGCCTGCCGGCCGAACACGCGTTTCACGCCGGCCACCAAGGCCTTGGCGCCATCCAGCACAAACAGCGTCGGCCGCGACGTCTCCAGACCTCGCTCCACTAATTCTTCCAACAGCGACGTGACCACCTGGGCGTTTTCGGTGGCCCCTTGCCGCAAGCCCAGCAGCTGTTTGTAACCCTGGTCAGTCAAGCCCAACGCCACCAGCAACGTTTCTCCCGCATATTCCACGCCGTCGATGAACACGGCGACATACCGTGCGCCGGCCAGGCTCCGTGACGACCAGGCCGCCAAACTCCGGGTACTGGCCCGTACGAAACCGCGGCTGACACTGGACTTCTTCACGCCGAAGCCCTCGCTCGCCAGGTCGATCACGCCTTCATAATCTCGGGTGGAAACGCCGCGAACCATCCGCCGCAGGAAGGTCTGCGGCAAGGCGTCGGGCTGCTGCAGTTGAGCGTATCGCTCCAAGGATAGCTCGCCGGCTCCAGCGGTCGATCGAACCCGCGGCCGCTGGATCGAAATCTTTTGTCCACCGATACAAACGTAGCCGGGTTGCCGGCCGTGGCGGGTGGCCTTGCGATCGGCTTGGCCCCATTGATGCCGCGGTCCGCAATGCGCTTGGACTTCGTCGTCCAACAGGCCGACTGCTACCCGGCGACCAATCTCGATGGCAAACAAGTCCAGGGATTGTTGCAGCAGTTCCAGCACTTCTTCCTGGTCCAGCGAGAGCTGAAGCATCTGACGAACTTGCCGGCCCAGGGCCTCGCCCAACTCCGGCCCTTGAGGGCGCCCCGTTCGTCGATCACCTTCGATCCGCTCGCCCCTGGCCCGCTTGCCTGCTCCGCTACTTCTGCGATAACTTCTCCTCATGGCGGTTGCTCCTGTTTCAAGGGAAACAAATTACCAGCCGGGAATGTACTCCCGGCCGGAGCAACCGCCAACTTTTCAACTACTCAAGGGACATCCTCACTATTTTAGAATCGGGTACTTCCAAAGCCCATTCAATAACCAGAGTGGCATGCACTTCCCAATCGGGTTTGCTTGAACACCAAATTATTTGATCGTCGGTTTCGATTCGCCGACACAATTCTTGCACGATATCGAGGTAGTTCGGCACTATGCCAATGTTTTGCGATTTACTTGGATCAACCGGCCCTTTCAATAAGAAGCTGTTTCAAAACCTATTTTCGCTGATGCGTTAGCCGATTGAAGCAAATGAGGGAAGCCGCCAATTCGTGAAAGGCTTGGAAATGTTCCGCGGTACGTTCGTAACACAATTTAAGACGACGGAAGTTCCCGAACCAACTGAGGGTTTGTTCGACGACGTAGCGGGTTCGCCCCAGGCCGCTGCCGTGTTCGCGTTTCGAGTTGCCGTAGGGAGCCAACAGCGGTCGGATGCCCCGCTTCACGACTTGCCGCTGGATTGCCGCGCTGCCGTAGGCCGCGTCTCCTTGAAAGATTTTCGGCTTGCGGCGTGGCCGTCCCCGCCGGCCTGCGACGGCGGGAATTTTGTCCAACATCGCAATCGCACGCTTGCCATCGGGTTCGTTGGCCGGGCCGGTTTCGACCACCAACGGCAATCCCCTGGCGTCATCAATCACATGCCGTTTACAGCCGTTTTTCGAGCGATCCGTGGGATTGGGTCCGGTATGTTCCCCCCAAAAACAGCCCGCACCGAGGCGCTGTCGATGATGGCGCGGGAAAGCCGAATCGCACCCCGTTTTCCCAGGCGACGCAAGAGTTTCCGATGGAGTTGGGGCCAGATGTTCAAGCGGGTCCACTCTCGCAGCCGTCGCCAACACGTCACGCCACTGCCGCAACCCATTTCCAAGGGAAGCATGTTCCAAGTCACACCGCTCCTGAGCACAAAAATAATTCCCGCCAGACAAGCCCGGTCGGAAACCGACGGTCGTCCCCCTTGGGGCGATGGGATGCGTTTGGGCAATAGCGGTTCGATTTCGTTCCATAGCTTATTCGGCACTAATGTAGCCATTTGTTCGCCTCCTTGCGGAACAAGAAGGCGAAATACTAGCAACCCAATTCAGGTTTTGAAATAGCTTCTAAGGAAAATCCAGGCGGTTGATGGGACCACAGTTTCACGTAAAGCCTCACGATTTGCTATGATGCCCCGACCTCTAAAGGAGAATCACCATGCGTGAATGGGGCCTCTTGATCGTCGGTTGGTTACTCGGTTTACTTTCCAAAGAACCTAGCGATTGGTTCGCCCGGTGTTTTCGTGGGCCAAAATTGAAAGTTGATTTCAATGATGATGGCGAAGATTGTAACACATTCACGCCGGAAGTATTTGATATTCCCGCTGTGCGGGGTGCCATCGAAAATATAAGAAGCCACCGGCAAGTGTATTACGCCAGAATTCAGGTAACAAATGCCAAAACCCGTATTGCTAAGAACGTCCAGGCTTGGCTCGTGGCAGTAGATAAGGCGGACGAAAAAGGTGCCTTCCAACCGACAATCTTCAAAGATAGTATTCCGCTAATTTGGTCCTACTATCCTGAACACTCAACTACCGACGTTCCCAAAGGAATTAACCGCTACGTGGATTTGGTGCGCATCCAAAGCGATAGGATGGGCTTTGAACCTCAACTTCGGTCGGATTCTGGAAAGGTGTTCGACATTTTCCGATATAAAAAAGTATTTGAAGAATATGGTACTTTCAGATTCAAGGTATTGGTTTCGGCCCAAGATGTAACACCGGAAGAAATCACTAGTAGAAGTGAATTGGAAAAGCCAATGGCCTCCGAAAGCCAAAAAGGTAACGGCCACTAACACGGCCACTTGACTTCGGGAACCAATAGAGCGATTCTCATTTGTTTGGGGCAATCACTCAAATCAACGGAGATCTTTCGATGCCGACTAAAACAAAGCGTGGGGTAAAGGCCGCTTTCGTGCGCTCACAACCCGCAAGCCATGAAAGCCGCCGAGGTGGTGGAAGCCGCCAAGAAAGCGGGAATCAAACTTACCGATACCTATGTTTACAATGTCCGGGCGAGCGGCAAGAAAGGCAAAAAGAAGGGGCGTAAAATGCGAGCCGCTGGCGTGGAAATCGGCAACGGCCACCATCTTAAAGTGGCGGTGGAATTTTGCCGGGTGAGCGGCGGTCTTGAAGGTGCCAGAAAGTCGCTAGGTTTGCTGGAAACTTTGCAACTTGGGGGATAGATACTCCTGTCAAAAGTTTATCTCCAAATAACTTATGCTGACCCCTGTTGCTTCCTTGTGAGGCAACAGGGTTTTTTATTATCAAAGTTGATCGTCAGACCAATTCAAACGCTTTGCGAGCGTTTCGACCTGTTTCATAACATCCCGAAGATCGGCATTTAATTCTGACAAATTGGCCTCGTCGAATTGCTTGATGCTTGAACTACTCCACTGTTGCATTTTCTCAATAGCCCGAATGCAATTCTTTGCAAGGATGTCCCTTGAGTAGTTGAAAAGTTGGCGGTTGCTCCGGCCGGGAGTACATTCCCGGCTGGTAATTTGTTTCCCTTGAAACAGGAGCAACCGCCATGAGGAGAAGTTATCGCAGAAGTAGCGGAGCAGGCAAGCGGGCCAGGGGCGAGCGGATCGAAGGTGATCGACGAACGGGTGCCCTCAAGGGCCGGAGTTGGGCGAGGCCCTGGGCCGGCAAGTTCGTCAGATGCTTCAGCTCTCGCTGGACCAGGAAGAAGTGCTGGAACTGCTGCAACAATCCCTGGACTTGTTTGCCATCGAGATTGGTCGCCGGGTAGCAGTCGGCCTGTTGGACGACGAAGTCCAGTGCATTGCGGACCGCGGCATCAATGGGGCCAAGCCGATCGCAAGGCCACCCGCCACGGCCGGCAACCCGGCTACGTTTGTATCGGTGGACAAAAGATTTCGATCCAGCGGCCGCGGGTTCGATCGACCGCTGGAGCCGGCGAGCTATCCTTGGAGCGATACGCTCAACTGCAGCAGCCCGACGCCTTGCCGCAGACCTTCCTGCGGCGGATGGTTCGCGGCGTTTCCACCCGAGATTATGAAGGCGTGATCGACCTGGCGAGCGAGGGCTTCGGCGTGAAGAAGTCCAGTGTCAGCCGCGGTTTCGTACGGGCCAGTACCCGGAGTTTGGCGGCCTGGTCGTCACGGAGCCTGGCCGGCGCACGGTATGTCGCCGTGTTCATCGACGGCGTGGAATATGCGGGAGAAACGTTGCTGGTGGCGTTGGGCTTGACTGACCAGGGTTACAAACAGCTGCTGGGCTTGCGGCAAGGGGCCACCGAAAACGCCCAGGTGGTCACGTCGCTGTTGGAAGAATTAGTGGAGCGAGGTCTGGAGACGTCGCGGCCGACGCTGTTTGTGCTGGATGGCGCCAAGGCCTTGGTGGCCGGCGTGAAACGCGTGTTCGGCCGGCAGGCGGTCATTCAACGTTGCCAGGTCCATAAGCGCCGCAACGTCCAAGCCCATCTGCACGAGCGGCATCACGAAGAACTGGATCGCCGGCTCGCGGAGGCGTACCAACAAACCAACTTCTTGAAGGCTCGTTCCGCCTTGGAGAATACGGTGCGCTGGCTGCACCGCCTCGCTCCCGACGCCGCGGCCAGCTTGGAAGAGGGCCTGCAGGAAACGCTCACGGTCATTCGTCTGGGCTTGCCCGACCTGTTGCGTCGCACCCTATCCAGCACCAATGTGATCGAATCAGCCCTCAGTGTCACGCGCACCGTGACAGCGCGAGTGAAACGTTGGCGCGACGGCGACATGCGACAACGTTGGTGCAGCGCTGGACTGATGCGGGCCGAACAAAAATTCCGCCGTGCAAGAGGCTACCGACAAATCCCCCAACTCCTGGCCGCACTAGACGTCACGCAACTTGACACCAAAGGCAAAACCGGCTGACAATCCATCAATGAATGCAACCGCCTCTTTTCAACTATCAGAGGGGCAACTTCAACGGGCCGGAAGTGAAGCATTAAAATGAGAAAAGGCTAGCGACCCTAATCGCTAGCCTTCTTAAGCGGCCTTTGCTACTTGATGAGCTTCAGAGGGTTTTACTTATTTGCTCTTTTGCCGCTTTTCCATCTGGTTAACTTGCCGATTCACCTCGGCTCGGATTTGCCGTTGCTGCCTGGACCTGTTCACTGAACGAAAGTAGGTACGCTTGGTTTCTCCTTTATACACACTGCCAAAGAATCCGTCCCAGAAGCCCATAAAAATCAATCCTTTCTGACGCATGTGGAGAAAAACGATCCACCGATTGGCCGCATTATACCAAAGTGGCAAAAAGCGGCTAGTTTTATAGGGCGATAGTTTCGCCGACGATTTGAAAAAATAGGCCAAAAAAGGGCCAAAAAAATCTTGCTAGGTGTAATTGACTTTACCTAAGCAAATTGTGGCTCCCAGCCGCGGCAATGGTAATCGCGCGCTTGGCCATTTCCTGCCCGCGCACGTCGGAAAAATCGACATCGTAGGCCGCGTATTGCTTGAACCATTCGTCCAACCGCGGTGGACAGGGATCGATCTCAATGTTCCCGGCGAAGAATGCCGCTGCCTGCGCGAGGCTTGAAACCGGAATGACTTCGATGCGCTCGACGACTGCCGCTTCGGCCGCACTTTCGGCCGGCACCACAATGCCGCGCAGCTTCTTTTGCGCGGCGGCGGCCATGGCCATCGACAGTGCGCCTTTCGTGGCCCGCGTCGCGCCGTCGAGCGCCAATTCCCCCACCACGGCATACTTTTCGAACAAATCCGATTGCAACTGCCCGCTGCCGGCCAGCATGCCCAACGAAATCGGCAAATCGAACGAGGCGGCATTCTTCGGCAACTCGGCCGGGGCGAGATTGATGACAATTTTATCTTGCGGCCGTAAGAAGCCGCTGTTGACCATTGCCCGTTCCACGCGATGCGTGCTCTCTTTCACTGCCGCTTCGGGCAAGCCGACCAGCACCGTCTTGGGCAGCGCGCCGGGCGAGACATCGACTTCGACTTCGACCGGCACGGCATCGATGCCCAACAGCGAAAACGTGTTCAACTTGGCCAGCATGCGAATTGCCCCATCCGAAATGCCGAAGAAATTCGGACGATTGCGATGATGTGAACCGGGCCGAAATGAGCCCAAAAAGTCGAGCACGTATTTTGACGGCCGCACCCGGCGCGTTCAAGTAGCCGCGGCGCGATATTAATGCGCAATACATATTTAGCCGGGGTGGCAGCGTGAGCATTTGTCGCGGCTGGGTGGTATGCCACTTTGTTATCCCACATGCTCACGACGCGGTAGGGTCGAGAGTATGCCATCCAAATCCTACTCGTCGGCCGCTTTCAGCCAGGGCGCGAGCGTGGGGGTCGATGGGCAGATTTCGCTCTGTGTGAAATACAGCGCGATCTCGCGCGCGGCCGCTTCCGGCCCGTCCGAGGCGTGCACCAAATTCATCTGCCGGCTCGAGCTAAAATCGCCCCGAATGGTCCCCGAGGGGGCTTTCAATCCGCTGGTTGGACCGAGCATTTCGCGCACGACGCGAATGACTTCCAACCCTTCCAGCACCGCCGCGATGATCGGCGATCCGGTAATGAATTTCTCCAAGCCGGGATAAAACGGCTTATTCAAATGCTCGGCATAATGCTTCTTGGCCAGCTCGGGCGTGACCTGCAACATTTTCAGCGCCACGAAGTTGAACCCCTTATCTTCGAAGCGTGCCAAAACGCGGCCGGCCAGCCGGCGCTCCATGCAATCGGGCTTCAGCAATATTAACGTGCGCTCCATGGGCAATTTCTCGTCCTCAGTTTTGTGCTTAGCAGCCCGCGATGCAGTTCACCTCGGGCGAAAAGCCGCGATTTTAGAAGAATGATGCGCCAGCGGCAAGCGCCCGCGTGCAGTTGCCATTGACCAGAATGCCCCGCATCCCTAACCTCTCGCCGCCATGATCGGCCGAATCGCGCTCATTTTCTGCCTTGTCGTAACCCTGCTGGCAATGTCAGCCGCCGCACAGAATGCGCCCGAAGCGCCGCCGCAGCCGGAGATTTCAAACGCCCCCGCCCAGCAACAACTCGTCGTACTGCGCAATGGCGAAGTGCTCGAAGGGCATGTCGCTCGGCAGGATGATCGATACATCGTCACCATCGACAATGGCGAAATTCGCCTGCAACTGCACGATGTCGATTTCGTCTGCCGCTCGCTCGACGAAGCCTACGACACGTTTAGCAAGCGCATCGCCCCCCGCGATTTGGAAGCGCACTTGCACCTAGCCAGTTGGTGCATGCGGCATGAACTGATCGGCGACGCCGCGAAAGAGGTTTCCATAACCATGGACCTCGACGCGAAAGATCCGCGCGTGGCGATCATGGACCGCCGTCTCCAAGAATTATTCGAAGAGAACGAGCGCGAAACAAACGACACGCAGCCTGGCGATGGGCGGCCCGGCGAATCGACCGCGGCGCAAGTCGCCGGCGCTCCTGTCGCAGGCACATGGCCGTCTCCGCAGGGTCCGCCGAAATCATCGCGCCCGTCACTGCCCATGAATACCGACGAATTGGAACGGCTTGCGCAATCTGCCGGCAGGCACAGTCGAAAGCTACACAACGGTCATCCAGCCCATGCTAATAAATCACTGCGCCACGGCCGGCTGCCACGCCGTGGGGAGCCAATGCGATTACATTCTGCTCAAACCCACGCCCGGTATGGCAATTGCCCGGCGGCTAACACTGCGAAATCTCTCGAACACTTTCGCGCGCCTCGACCACGAAAAACCCGAACAGAGCAAGCTATTGGCCATGGCTCGCGAAATCCATTCCAGCAATGCCGTAGCGGCCGCCTTCGATTCCGACAATTCACTGGAATATCAGCAACTTGTCGCTTGGGTTCAATTCGCCACGCGCGGCAATCGCGCATCGGCCGCAGCATTGCTCCAACAGCCGGCCACCCCGCAACCGAAAACGATCTCACCGATTCGGCCGCAAACAACCGAGCTGACGCCATCGGCTCCAGGGACCGCCCCTCAACTTCAGACCACTGCAATTCCTGACGGCGCCGGCTGGCTGCACGCCCTGGCGCCGGCAAAAGAGGCGGCGCAGAACAAAGTGCAGCATCCAACTGCAGACGCAGGATCGAAGCCGGCATCCAAAGTCGTGCCGGCGACTGCAACCGCGCCAATTAAAGCTGCAGCGCTAGCGGCAGAGTCAAAGAAATTCGGGCCCCTGCCGGAAAGTCCAAATCCGCCCGCGGCGGATACTCAGAAACAGCCGTTGCAGCCGCGCGATGAAAATTAAATATTCACGTCGGCCGATTGGTTCAACTGCTCGCGATAGCGCTGGCGAATTGGCTCGACATGCTCCGCAATAAATTCATCCACTTGCACAGGCGCGCGACCGACGAATTTGCGCGCATCCAGCGCTGCGGCAAAATCGACCTTCGCAAAAGCTGCATCCCCCTTTAGCCGCGCAAGCAAATCGTTCTCGCCCCCCTGCTCTTTCACGTTCTTGGCGGCCGACTGGCTGTGCCGGCGAATGCGCTCGTGGAGGTCTTGCCGATCGCCTCCCGCCGCGACCGCCGCCATCAAAATATTTTCCGTGGCCATGAACGGCAACTCTTCTGCCAGATGTTTGGCGATCACCTTCGGATACACAACCAACCCGCTGGCGATGTTTTGATACAAAATCAAGATTGCATCAACAGCCAAAAACGCTTGCGGAATGACCAGCCGCCGATTCGCGCTATCATCGAGCGTGCGCTCCAGCCATTGCGTGCTGGCCGTCGCCGCAGCACTCGTTTCCAAGCTCATCAGATAGCGGGCCAAGGCGCACATGCGCTCGCTGCGCATGGGGTTGCGCTTGTAGGCCATGGCCGACGAACCAATCTGCTCGGACTCGAACGGCTCTTCGACCTCCTTGCGCGATGCCAGCAGCCGCACATCGGTTGCAGCCTTGTGCGCACTTTGGGCAATGCCCGAGAGCGCCGCCAGAACTTGCGCATCGACCTTGCGCGAATACGTTTGACCTGTGACGGGATAAACGTCGCTGAATCCCATCTTGGCCGCCACTAATTCTTCGAGCCGTTTCACTTTCCCCGAATCGCCGCCGAAGAGTTCCAGAAAGCTCGCCTGCGTGCCGGTTGTTCCCTTCACGCCGCGCGCCTTAACTTCGGCCAATCTGTGTTCGACCTCGCGCAAATCCAACACAAGCTCATAAGCCCAGAGGCAGGCGCGCTTGCCAACAGTTGTGGGCTGTGCCGGCTGCAAATGCGTGAAGCCCAAGCACGCGGTATCGCGCCGGTTGTGTGCGAATGTCGCCAGCCGATCGATCACCGCCGCCAGCCGCGCCGCAATCATTTGCAGCCCATCACGCACGAGCATCAGGTCAGTATTGTCGGTCACATAACAGCTCGTCGCGCCCAAGTGAATGATGCCGCGCGCCGTGGGGCACTGGTCGCCGTAAGCGTGAACGTGCGCCATCACATCGTGCCGCAAGCGGCGCTCATGCGCTTCAGCGGCGGTGAAATCGATCGCATCGACCGAGCGCTTTAATTCCGCAATTTGCTCGGCCGAAATCGGCAGGCCCAACTCCGCTTCGGCTTCTGCCAGCCATACCCAAAGCTGCCGCCAGGTGCGAAATTTGGTTTGATCGCCCCAGAGCCGGCTCATTTCCGGCGAGGCGTAACGGCGGCCCAATGGATTCTCGTAGAACTCGCGCATCCGCTATCAACGACCGAGTTACGGTGGAAAAGGTTCGGAATTTGCTGCCTGTGCCATGCACGTGCAGCGTATTCAATCTTAGCCCACGGCCAAGTCACCTACTACCGCCACCATCAGACACCTAGACCATCAGACACCTAGACCGCCAGACACCCAACTTTGTCCATTGCAAAATTTACAAAAAGTTTGACGCCTAATTCGATTTTGACGGCCGAGAGCGCTGCTGTCATGTCGCGCCCCTTAACAACCGCATGAGCACCGCCATAGAATGAATTTGCCGGCGTCGGATCTCTTCGAAACTCCCACTGCGGAGGTCCCGATGAAAGATCATAGCGAATCCAAAGCTGTTCGCCTTCAAGCGATGACCATTCTCATGGCCGCGCTCATTACTACCTCAGGCGCGATCACTGCGGCCTTCATTCAATCTGGCTGGATCCGCAAACCAGCAATCGCGCCAATTTTGGCGACCGAAGAACCGCTCGCGCAGCCTGAAGTGGCGCTGACCAGCTTCACAGCCAATACCTCGCGCCCGCTCGATATTGTGCCTGAGCCGATTGTGGTCGCACCCGCGGTCAATCGTGCCGGCGCGGTCAACACCTCCGGCGCCGCAAACACGCCGGCCGCGATCAAATTCACCGGAGAACTGCAAACCGCTACCGAAACTCAACCAGTCGCAGACGTCAATCGCAATCTGCAATGGCGGCAGCCCGCTGGCGTATCATCCAATGTTTCGCGCCCGGCGGCGCTTCCCGCGCCAAGCATCGCGAGCGCCGCTCCGCAGGCGGAAACCGTGATGAAAGTGCCCACCGACCCGGCGCTATTGCAAACGACCGCGATCAATACAACCAGCCCGCCCGTCGCTGCGTCCGCTACGCCGCCGACCAAAGTCATCGCGTCCCCCTGGGGTGCCCTGGCGAGCGCAGCTCCGACGCAAAAACCAGCCGACCCACCGAAAACGTCATCCAAAATTTGGGGTTGGGATAGCGTTACCCGAATCTTCAGCGGCCGGTGATCGCGGCCGCGGTTTTCATTCTTTCCGATTTAGCTATTCTTTGGGCTTCTGCGTTTTGAACTTGCGCAAATTGGCCAACACATCTTCAATCTCTTCGTGCATAGGTTGCGTCTGGTAAATGACCAATACGCAAATATCCCCATTGTCGAAATGTTCGACCGATCCACCGCCAGGCCTCAACCTTTTCCCAATTGTAAGGCTCGACCGTGTTCGTGAGCACACCGGTGAGTTGGCTGAACGCAGCTTCTCGACCGGCTTTTTCGCCGGGTGGAATAAGATCATGCACGTCGTAATAATCAGTGCACATGATGTGCTCGGCTTCGTGATTAGAAGTGATTCGTAGTTGCTCATCAATCATGAGGTAGGTCAAACCATAGTCCGAAAGAATAGTATGTAGCCCCTCTGCCAGCGTGACATCCTTCAAATTTTTGGTAATCAGCGTTTCGCTAGGATCGATGGGAGGATCGGCGTTTTTCAATGCGGCCATATCGAACTTGATTTCGATATGATGCTTCTGCTTGAAATAATTGATCACGGCCTTCAGTGGCACTTCGGAAAAGTTGCACTCCGTCGGTTCGGTCAACACACGTCTGATTCTGTTTTCTTCAGCCGTGAAATTTGGTTTATCTGCAATGGAAGGTTCGGCAGCCCTACAAAGATTGGGCGTCCTCGCCAAACAAATTGCAAACACCCACAGCACAATGGCAAAACGGCGTAACATGGCTCGGCCTCCTGTTCCAGAACGGGTTCGCGCGATAAGAAGCGGCCTCGAGATGCCCTTAGATTTCTCGACGGCCAAGAAACAGCCTACGCCTGAAATTGGATCGATACAAGACAAACTCTAAAAACCTTGCCGCCGAACCGTGGAATTATTTCTTGCCGTACGAATCGATGATGCGTTGTTTTTCCTGTTCCAGGTCAATGCCGGCGTAGGTATTTATCGACTTCATTTTCCCTTCCAGGGCCACGGTGTCGGTGTTGTTTTCTGAAGCAGGTTTTTCCAGTTGTTTTTTTTCATACGAATATCGAAATTCCAGTTTTTTCCATTTCTCGACTTCGGAATCCAGCGACCGGCTTTTCGATAGGATTTTTTCCGCCCCTTCAGAAAATTTATCGAACTGTTGCTGAGCGTTCGCCAGCTGGTTTTTTGCAAATTGCACGCCCGAATTATCGCGAATGCCGTTCGGGTTATTTTTCTTGTCGTTCTCTCGATTTTGCTCGTCGCGTTCCGCTTGCTTTTCCTGGGCTTCTAAATATTTGATTTGTTGCTTGAATTGAGCGTATTGGCTTTCGATTCCATCGACATTGTTTGCTTGGCGAAAATCCTCAGCCGACTGCTGGGCGTGAATGCGTTTGTCGACAACGTCGGCCAGCGCCGCATCGTTTTTTTGGCGATCAAGAGTGAGTTTAGTGTCGTTGTCGGCTTTGATCTGCGCTCGTTTCGTTGTTAAATCGTTTTGCAAATCAGTAAATTGCTTGTCGACCGCCGTTTTGCTGGCGGCAAAAGCGTCGCCCAAAGATCCTTTCAGCGTCTTGGTTAAGTCAGCATCGAGCGCAGTCAAATCGGCGGACTTCAATTGATTTTTGGCGGGTCCCAAATAATATCCGACAACGTTTCCCAACCAGCGCGCTGTTTGCTGATAGTCGGCACGGCTGGCCAGTGCTTCATCGGCCGACAAAATGCCAGCGAGTTGTCGAACATCGTTTTTTATGGCGTCCTTTTGATTGAGCGTGACGTCGAGCCAGATTTTCATGCGACGCATCGGCAGCAACGGCTTGCTGCCAGTCAATCCATCGTCCAGAAATTTAGAGGCGTCGGCAGCACGGTGGTTTTGCACCGCCACCAAAGCCATGGCGAATGGCACTCGTACATCGCCGGCGGCAGCCTGCCGAACTTCATCGTAGTGCTGCTGTGCCGCAGCATAATTGGCCAACGAGGGTTTCCAGCCGTCCTGCAAAAGTTTCACTGCGGGAGCAGTGCTGCCCACGGGATCGGCTGCAAGGGCAAAACCTCCCAACGCAATTACAAGAAACAACACATTACGAATGACGTGCAACATGGCCCCACCTGCAAAGTCGGGTTAGGTCCCGATATTTATTGAGCGAATTTCACCATGAAACACCATTCGTCATCAGGCCTAGCGACCTCGATCAAGCCAATTACTTGATCGGGCTGCCGACCGGCGACATTCTAACAGATTTCCCCTCTTTGGTACGGCGATCTGCGCCGCCCGCGACGTCGATCTGCGCCGACGAAGACCATGCCTTCCCCGTGGTCGGCTCTCGCGGGCGCGTCACCGTTGCCAAAAGCCGACGATCCGCCCAAAACATCCTCAAAGTTCTGGGACTGGACGAGTATCGCCCGATTCTTCCAACCCAGCCGTTAACGGCACGTCGAAATCACTTCTGCGTCGGCCTCGATTTAGCGAGTGCTTCTTCCAAACTGCTGGCGTGCGTTAATCGCAGAATTTCTTTTTCGTAATCGGGCGTCAGCGGCGTCATAATTCCGGCCTTCTTCGCGTTTATGAGATAGGTGATGCCGTCCATGCCATCTTTCACTTCGGGGTTGCGAGCGCTTTCGACGGCGAGTTTGGCCAATTGCGCAGCTGTCGGATTAACGAGCTTGCCTGCATCGGCGAAATCGGTGTAGAAAATTTTATCCAGCCCAAGCAGATTCGTGCTGTACGCCGCCAGCACGCTGTTTGGTCCGGGATTGGCCGATCGCTTGTATTGCTTGCCGCTGCCAACTTGCCTCGTTTCGCGCCGCCAGAGAATATTTTCCGCCTCTTGCTCGGTGATCGAATCTTTCAGCACAAACACGGTGGCTTTCACTTTCGCGCCTGCCGATTTCACCGGCACCAGCGTGGGCGCCCCGCCGCGCGTGCCGCTGGAGCGGCCGTATTCAATGGCAAACGGAGTTTCGATTTCCTCCTTGCGCTCGGTGGCGGCGGCGAGTTCGTCTCCCGGATCGGAAATCAGTGAGCCAAATCCAAAGATGCCATACTTGTGTTTTGCCGGTTGCTGACCCGAAGCCGTAGACAAAGCGATTCCCAACAGCAACGTTGAGGTTGCAAAAATGCGGGGGCCGCGAATCATGTGCAATGCCCGTTCAGAGAAGAGGGTTTAGTTTGCCTACCGTATTGGACCGCCACAAACCGGCACGTCAAGAAGGCCATGTCGTGTCCAGCCGCTTTTCCGAGAACGTAACTACATCTGGTACATGATGGCACGCTTTCGTAGAGCGATTAAGCATATTATTGCGCTAATCGCCAATGCCGCAGCCCCCGGCTCCGGAACCGGCTGCACGCCGCCGCTGATTAAAACGCCGCTATTCTGATAATAGTTATAGCCGGCTTGAAATTCGCCAAAATCAGAGCTCGTCACGGTGCCGTCGTAGTCATAGTCTCCAAGCGCCCATCCCAATTCCGCAGCCAGCGATGGATCATTGTAACCCGCTAAAAATAGCCCGAAATCAGTCGCATCCACCGTCCCGTCCAAATTCGAATCGCCCAAGTAGCGTGTACTTCATCAGGACCGAGTTTTGGTTGACGCTGATGCCGGCGACCTGCGGCAGCGATGATCCGTCCCCGTAAAACAATTCGTCGGCCGCAGTGCCACTACCCAACAAACTGTTGTTCAACACCACGGCCACCGAAGTCGGCACTCCCAAGTTCGTGACGTCGTTCTGCACGGTTGAACTCGTGATGCCTGGCTTATCCCAGGCGAAATTATCGAAGGCATTCTTAACCTGGCTGACGGCCTGGCCGTAAGTGGTTTGGGCAACCGCGAAACTGTCATTCGCCACAATCACATTGTTATTTGTCACGTCCATGCTTGCCGTGGGAGAGCTGCTCCCGCCGTTGATCGACAGACCACTCAACTGCACCGGCCCAGGCAAATTGCTTTGCAAGTTTACTTCCGCCGAATTATCGATCTCGAGCGCGACCGCTCCAAGTGCATTTGGATGAGCCGCCACGAGCGTCCCTGCATTGACGGTGATTCCACCCGAAAAACTGCTGCTGCCGGAAAGCGTTTGGGTTCCGCTGACCCAGTTTTGATAAGTGCCGTCGTCCCGCCGGAAGTGCCATCATTTATCGAGCCTGCAAACGCGCCAGTCGCGTTCCCATTGCCCAGCGTTAACGTCACGCCAATTGATGCAGTATTGGTGATCGTTCCACCATTTCCATTGAGCGCGCCAATCGTTGGGCTCAGTCCGCCCAAGTTCAACGTGCCCCCGGCGTTCACTGCGACAGGGCTAGTCGTTGCGCCCAGTGCTGCGGCGTTGGTAATTTGCAGCGTGCCGCCATTGACGGTCGTGCCCCCCGAATAATTATCGCTACCCGACAAAGTAATTCGCCCCGTCCCGGTTTTCACCAGCGATCCTGCCCCACTCAAAATGCCGGAATAAAACGTCGCAGCATTGTTATTCCCCACCGTCAGCGCCACGGCGCCCGACGAAGCATTGACTAGCGGCAGACTCTGCGCATCCGCTCAGCCCGCCGAACGTCGCGCTGGTCAGCGTTCCAAAACTGAGAACGCCGCCCAGGTTGTTGTAGTTCAGCGTGCTATCCTGCAGCGCAAGCGGATTATTCAATTGCAGCGTGCCGCCAGTAATCGTTGTCGGACCGGTGAATGTCCCGAGTCCAGTCAGATACAACGTCCGCAATCCTGCCATCGCGATCCCGGAACCAGCGACACTTTCGCTGATATTGCCTAAATACAAGTCCGAGCCCGTCGAATTCGCCAACCCGAAATTGTTGATCTTCGGCGAAAAGGTCGCCGTACCGCCATCAAGCGTCACACTATCAAACACAACTGGATGATTCGAAGACGAATTCGCCAAATATACGCCCAATTGCTGCCCACTGCCGATCGTCAAATTCCCCATCGTCTCGGTCGATCCTGCCGGCGCGCTCCCCAGCGGGTTCAGCACTGCCAACCCCGTACCGATAATTTGCACATCGTTCCCATAAATCTGGTTGCCGCTGGAATTGTTGCGCAAATTCAACTCCGAGTACCCGCCGGTCGTAGTAACCGTATTCAGCGTGCCCCCCAAGGCCGCGTCACCGGCGGTCACAATAATCGTGCCCGTCCCTGCCGGCGTGGTCACTCCCGCGGTCGTACCGAAAAGCTCTCCCTTCACATTATTGGAAAGCGTAATCGTTCCGCTAAAGGTGCTGGTGTTCGCACCATTGATGCGAAATGCTTGCGAACCATCAGGCGAAGTCACACCAGTGGCATTGACGAGCACAATGTTTCCACTCCCGAGTAAATTACCCGTGAACGATTCATTCACGCTGGTCGAAGGCGCGAGCGGATCGAACGATTCGATCGTCGAAGTGGTTCCCGCATTCGCCGTCAAATTGCCAGCCAGCGACGGACTACCGGTAAACGCCAGCGTTCCGCCATAGAGCGCGATCGGACTGGTCCATGCCGCGCCAACCACTAGCGTGCCGCCGACATTCACATTCGTCGTTCCCGAACCGGCAGCCGTTGCGCTCAACCCCCGCCCAAAGCCGCCATTGACAATCATTCCGCCATTAAACGTGTTCGAACCCGACAGAATGACCGTGCCTGAGCCAGTTTTAGTAAGTGAATGCGATCCGCTCACCGTGTTCGGCAAACTCAAGGTCGCGAACGAGCCCACGTTAAGCGTGGTGTTGTTTGGCAGCGCAATCGAACTGCTTACCGAATAGGTCGATTGAGTCTGCTGATCGTTGCTCGAAAGCGAGACTGTCGGATTGGTCGCTCCATCCGACGCCAGCGTGATTCCCGACGTCGATCCTCCCATGATCCCGCCGGGCAAACTGAATATCGCCGTGCCGGTGCCAAACGTATCGAACCACGATGGGCTCGGTGCAAGCGTTACACCAGTAAGCGATACTTGCAGCGACAATGCCGCTGCCTGCGGATTCGAGCCTGAAATCTTGATCGAGTTCGGCTGCCGCTGAAGCATGATCGTCGACGGCGCATTGACCGCCACCGTTTGTCCAGCGACCATTGCAAACGAACCCGCCGAGTAAAACGCCGCCTCGGTCAAATCGAGCGTTGAATTTCGCGCGACTTGCGCGGTAGCGTCGTTTTCAATAACTTGAACGGGATTGGAATTCCAGTACGAATCCATCTGCGCGAGCGTAATGCCTGGCACTGCTATATAGTTGTAGCTGCCGTTGGCAACCGCGGCCCCCGTACCGTGGTTTAAGTACAGCGTGAACACGTTCTGCGTGACCGTCGAAGAGCTTTCCGCGGTGTTGAGCGTCGACCACTTCCCGCTTTGCGAAAGTGCCATTATCGTGGCATTGCTGACGGGCGTCATGAAGAAATATCCCACGCCACCTTGGTACACCCATTTCAAATTGGCCGGAGTGACGGTGTTTCCCGTGGACAACGTTTGGACTGTCTGACTGGCGGTTGTTTCGTACGAAACGGTGCTGGTGAGCAAGCATTGGTTCAATGTTGTATCGACTTCGGCAGTCGAGTTGGGCGCATTAATGGCGCTGCCTAAAGCCACTTCTTCGTTGTCGAAGAAAAACCAGCTTTTGTCGGCCGCCACATTAAATCGATTGTATTGAAATGCCGTCGCCCCATACGTTCCGTCCGAAACACCGCCGGCGTACGCAGTGGTTCCTTTCGTTGCGCCAAACGAGCCGGGCGGAGTCAGCGAAGTGTTGTTTTGCTCAACGGTTGTGCCGGGCAAGCGTCGCCAATTCCAATCGGGTTGAATGCCGTAGTATTCATTGCCCGTCACCATAATTTGGTTGACGCCGTCGCCGAGATACAAATTCGACAATCCTTGATTGTTCCCTTGCTCGGGCTGGCTGGTTCGACTCGAAGTGACTTTGACCGATGCGTAATAGGCGGCCCGTTGTTGCGTCATCGCTTCCGAATCGAAAAAGTAGCGATTGCCCGACAAAACATTTTGCGTTGAACTTGCCTGGCCCGACGAAATCGTCGCCTGCTGACGCGCCAAAAAGGTTTGCAATTCCGACTGCCGATAGGTTCCCAGCGCCAAGGCATTATTGATGGCCCCGGAGAAGCCATCGCCCGCGCCCACAAAACTTGTGAAAGTCACCTGCCGGCCATCGGCGGTTAAATCCAACGTTCGACCGCGAATGAACCACTGTGTTCCGTCCAGCAAGTTGTCCACCAGCAAATGTTCCTGGGCATCCGTAATGGCATATTGTGTTCCCGCGCCCAGCGAGGCGTAGTTCAACGTGTCGTTGATGTAAGAAGAACCATAACCCCCTTCGTACAGTTGCGGCCCGTGAAATTGATAACTGTGATCGGCTTGAATACCGTTGCCGGCGTGAGCAGTGCTAATAACCGTGATCGTGCCGCCAATCGAGCCGAAGGCACTGGTCATATCGGCGCTGCTGCCAGAAACGATCGAGCTATAGATGCCCGCAATCGCTTCATCGACGACGTTCTGTCCGGTTTGACTCGGGATATTTGCTTTAGCGCGGGCAAGAATAATTTGGCCGCTGGCGATTTGGGCTGGCGAGAGAATGGTCTTGCTTACCAACACCATGGTCTGCCCCAAGTTTTGCGGCGTGGCAATGTCGTTATCAAACCAGTTGGTGCTTTGCGGATCGACGGAAATCCAATAGTTGTAGGCGTTGGAAATATCGGTCGCTAAAGTCGCGTTGTGATAGAGCGAGCTGCTGCTGCTCGAATAATCTTCGGACATCGCCTCCAAGCGCTGCAACGCAGTCAGCGGCGTCCAATTCGGTCTGCGCCGTGTTGGCGTAATTGATATCCGCCCAACTTCCATTGGCTTGCAGGCTATTCATATAGCCCTGCACCGTGGATGCCGACGGAACCGACGAAAGAAGTTGCGCGGTGACGCGCGAAGAAATTGTATCCAGATCACTGGCCGCCGCGCCGCGGCGAAAATCAAAACTGCCGCCGGCGCAAAATACACGGTTGCCGCATGCGCCACTGCAGCCAAACGCCCCACAAGCCGCCTGCGCGACTTACTTAAGAATCTTAACTGCCTGTTCCGAGCGACCCCCAGCATGTGCCACCCTCCCCTGTTTTGCGCGTCAAATCTGTGTGCCTACACGTGCGCCCAATTAAGCAAGCCCCATTGTAACGCCCGCTGCGGGCATTGCAATTTTCCCGGCGTTCTCGGCCCATGAATGGGTGCCAGCCCATTTGCTGCTACCCACTCAAAAACGCACCAGAAATCTACAAACGGCCGTCAGGAGTAAGGCTGGAACCGCCGAATTCGAGTGCAAACCACGCTGCTGTTCTCGTAGCTGTTTGATCAGTTGACGGGATGAATAGATACATTCCAAGCCACCACATCCTGATATTTGGAGAAGTGGAGTAGTGGTGGTTGTGGCGGAAGTTGAATCTCTAGCGGACTTGTCATAGTGTTTCGCTCGAAACTGGCCTCCGCCAGTTGCAGTTGCCACGGGGGATGGTGAATATCGCTGCATCGAACGCGCTGCTTGCGGTCGATCGCGAATAGGCAATATCGTTCGATCAGCCAATGTTCCAGCGTGCTCAGCTGAGCATGAAAAGCGTTTCCTCTCGGCGAATACTGCATGCGTAATTCTGCCGGTAGCGCGCCATGATGCACGCGCGTGCTCGAATAATCGATTCGATCACTTCGATTCTGCACAGTCATATTTGCATCGAAATAGGGCAAGCGATACCAAGTGCGAGCGAGTCGGACGGCGAACCGATTGGTTGCATCCAAACTGAAAAACCAAATACCCGACTTGCCGCCGCATTTGACATAGGTGCGCACGTTTAATTCTGGAAATGCCAAGCTGCAAGGCTGCGGTGCAAATCGTAAACGAACTCCGGTCATGCGAAAGGGCACGACAGCGATCCAGGCCCAACCCTCGCGCGTATCGAGTTCCAAGCCCTGCGGAATGAATGGTCGTAAAATGTCGGGCTTCAGCGGCCAATGGGCGAACAGCAAATCGTGCCAGCGCATTGCAACCGACCAGCGCCGTCGGGGAATTGGCCAAGGACGATGCGCAGTTTCGAACAGCGATGAATGCATAACCGCGGCGGCTATTTCCCATTTCCCAACTTCCGCTCCACCGCTTCCGCCACCCGGCGGCACGTGGTCATCACCGCGCGAAACTGGTCGAGGTCGAGCGATTGGTTGCCGTCGGAAAGCGCATTTTCCGGATCGGGGTGAACTTCGATGATAAGTCCATCCGCTCCAGCGGCAATTGCGGCAGAGCACATCTGCGGCACCAACCACGTATAGCCCGTGCCGTGGCTGGGATCGACGACCACCGGCAAATGTGTTTTCGCGTGCAGGTAGGCCACCGTGGCCAGCGGGAGCGTGAACCGCGTATGCGTTTCGAATGTGCGAATGCCGCGCTCGCATAGCATCACCTGCTGATTGCCGGCGTCCAAAATGTACTCGGCTGCCAAAAGTAGCTCGTCGATAGTGGCGCTGGGCCCGCGCTTCAAAAGCACCGGTCGATTGGTCTTGCCGGCCGCTTCCAAGAGGCGATAGTTCTGCATATTACGGGCGCCAATTTGCAGCACGTCGGCATAGGCGGCCACGAGATCCATGTCTTCGGTGGCAACAACTTCAGTGACAATCGCCAGCCCGGTTTCTTTGCGAGCAGTGGCCAACATTTTCAAGCCTTCTTCTTTGAGTCCCTGGAAACTGTAGGGGCTCGTGCGCGGCTTGAAGGCTCCGCCGCGCAGCGCCGTCGCCCCGGCGGCCTTCACGGCTTTGGCGACCGTGACAATTTGCTCCTCTCCTTCAACCGAGCATGGTCCGGCGATCACTCCGACCGTGCCTCCGCCGACGGTCAAACTGCCGGCGCGCACGATGGTGGGCTCCGGCTGCAGTTCGCGGCTGGCGATTTTATAGGGCGCCAAAATCGGCACGACTTCGGCCACCCCCGGACCGCTTTCGAGCGATTCTTTGTAAGTTTTGCGATCATCCCCCACCACGGCAATCACCGTACGCTCGGTGCCATTAATCACGTGTGGTTTGAGCCCCAACTGATGGACTCGGCCGATCATGTGTTCGATGTCGGCGGCGGTGGCATTTTTTTTCATGACAACAATCACTGGAGTGGTTCCTGTTTTGGAAAAAGTTTTTTTAACCGCGGTGCAACCAAATAAAAAACCCCGAGGGCCGGTTTTCACCAGGTCTCGGGGCTTCTAATGCCTGTGGCTTATGAGGATGGCTTACAAAGCTCCTCCGGCCCCGCGACCTGGCGGGCTAAAGTAAAACCAAAAACCGAAGTAAGCGGCGGTGTCACTCATGGAATTATTGTGGCACGAGGTCCGAATCAACGCAAGTGCGGTTACGACTTATTTGACGCCTGCTGCGGCGCGAGAAATGCTTCGATTTTGCCTTGCAATTGTTGCGGCGCGCGGACGATGATCGTTTGTCCGGCGGCGTCGAAATAAATCGCCGCTTTCGCGGAATCATCTCCCCAAGCTTGCGGTTCGACTTCCGAGGCAATTTTGTGCGCAGCGCCTTGCCGGCGGCTGCGTCGCCGGCCAAATTGCGCACCGAATAAAACTCAACATCCATTCCGGCCGCGAGCGCTTGCGGCGTGGTAATTTCGATCGTGTTGCCATCGATCGTGCGCCACGTCAATTCCATCGGCGTTAGCAATTCATTGAGGAGCGTTGAAAACGGCTGATTCACCGCCACGACAGAGCACTCGCTTTGGGCCGATGTTTCTTGCTCGGCCAACGCTGAATGGTCGATGAGGATGATCGCGCCGGTCTTGCGCGCAGCCAGTTGACGACGTTCGATAACGGTTGCGGCGCGCCGAAATTCACCGTAATGGGTGTGCTCAGAAGTTGCCGAGCTTTATCTAAGTGTGTCGTAAGCACAAATCGGGTGGGATCATAACGGCTTTTGATCGGCTTGCCACGCGCCACGCGAAGCTTTTCGCAGAAACTGAGCACGTCGTAATGCGCCGCATCGCTTTGTTCAATCACTAGCGCGTCCCCATCGGTGGTTAGAGTCGCTTTGCCGCCGGCGGTTTGCCAAGAAGCCGGCGCCACCATTTGTTCGACGAGCGCCGCCAATTGCGATAGCCCCTGCCCATTGCTCTCGGTCAAATCCCCCAGTGCATACCGAACTTGCCGCATTTTATCTGGCGCAGGATAGCCTACGACGAGCTGACCATCGCGAATTTGGTAGCCGAGCTTGACGGGCTCAAGCGCGGCCGTAAGAGCGCTTCCGATGGTCGTTTTTTCTAACTTCACTTCCACTGGCGCGGCGGGCGATTGACCTAAATCTTCCAGTGCCTCGGCATCGAGTGTGATGGGAACGGTGCTCAATTCGGCCAACATATCTAAATAATGCCACAGCGGCATATTCTGCACGTCGAGCGCTGCCAGCGGATCGGCCAACCGCGCTTCGGTGTTCACCTGCCGCGGGGGAACACGCTGCAAACTTCGCAGCGTTCCGTTGGCCACAGCCAGCGGACGATCCGCCTTCGGCCGGTCCGTGTTCGATGCGGCGGAATCCGAGTTATTTCCGTTGGCCTCATCGGCCGAGTTCCCCGCTGAGCTGGCAATCTCGGGCTTCATGGCTTCGGTAGGCGGTGTGTCAGCCTTCGAGTCAGCGTCATCATTCTCCATTCCTCCGTTGGATTTTGGTGCGCCTGCACCCGCAACCGCCGGATTGCTCGATTGGGCAGTCGATTCGTCGCTCGCCTGTTGTGGCTTGTCGGACGATTCATTCTCCGCTGGTCCGGCTGCTGTGGTCTTCTCCGCAGTCGAGGCATTTGCCTCCGTAGCCGCCCCAGGCTGTCGATGATCGGCGGTCACATCAGCCACAGCAGCGGCCCCACTGGTTTGGGTCCGCGGCTGTGCATCAGAAGCATCGGCCGCTTTATTGTCTTTTGCACCGACGGTTTCTGCCGCCGATTTATCGGACGCAGCTGCCGGTGCATTCGCGCTCGGGTTCGGCTTGCGTGCTCGTTGTCCCTGAGGGCGCCGCCGGCGGCTCGTCGCTGGTGTGCAAAAAAGCGCGCAGCGTGAAGACAATGGCGGCAATGGCCACGACCGTAGCCGCGCTTGGCAAAAACCACCAAGGCCACGGCTGGGAAGGAGTCGTTGAAATCTCTGCGGCCGTGGTCGGAGGCGCACTGGGCACACTATCAGCCGCTCTTGAACCAACACTGCTCGCAGGCGGCGCTATCGCGGCCGCACTGTTTACCGTTGACGGACGCCCAGATACTGGAGTGCTGGAATTTTCCGCCGCGCCGCCAGTCTTTGTCACGAGAGATCCCGGCGAAATCAGGCCCGGCCCGATGACCGACGAGCTTGTTAGCGACTCGACTGGCGCCGGACCACTTTTTCGAACGCCCCCTCCGCTGCCAATGCTGCCTGCGGTAACTGTTGTGGCTCCGTTCGATGCCGCGCCGCCGGGCACACCTGCAGCCGGCACTTCAATCAACACCATGCTCCCACACTTGGGGCATGCCAGAATCTGTCCGATGGCCGCGGGATCGACCACCCGCAGACTGCGCCGGCACGTTGTGCATTGAATGGAAAACGGTGTCACGACTTGCCTCTTCAAACAGTCGGGCCTAATCGCCGAAACACAGCTATTTTTTGGCCGCCGGCGGAGGGGCAACTAACTCGGGCGGCAATTTATCTTTTCGCTTCGCCGCGGCGGCGCGGGTGGTGATAAAGATCATCTCCTCGCCCCCCTCGGCCGCTGGTTTGACGACATATACCAGTTTACCGTCGGTATTGGCTTTCAGCATTACTTTGCGCAAGATTTCGTCGGCTGGCTCGTTTTTCTCGTCCAAACCAAACGATTGATTCTTGGTGATCCCCTCCAGTTGCAAATCGCCCCCCAAAATTTCCATTTTCACCCCGATTTCGCTGGAGAGCATTTGAATCGTGTTTTCCAGTGTATCGCGGGCAAAAACCAGCGAAATGACGTGTTTGAGCCGCTGGGCGACCGTTTCGTTTGCTTGCGAGCCGCCCGCAGGTGCGCTGGTTGCCGCGCTCCATCCTTCCTCCAGCGCTAGTTCGGTACCCATGAGTAGATTGTGGGCGGCCACCGACGGCAGATAGCACCGCAGCACAATCTGCTTGCGCTCTACACCGAAGCGCGTAAATTCCTCCTGCGCGAAGCATTGCCGGATACCGTTCGAGCAACGCTTTGCCATATTCTTGCGGTGTGAAGCTGGCCAGGAATTTTGCAACCGTATCGGGCAACGTTGCGTAGCGCTGGTCGATTTCCTTGGCGACCAGTTCCGGCGTGCGTCCCAGCGGTCCCTGCATGCGCAGCTCCAAAAACAAATCGTCCTTGCTTAAATCGGTGGAAAGCGCCAGCGCGCGGCAATCGCTTCCCAGAAACGATTCGGCCGGATCGACAAGCGCTGCCAGCGGCCCCACAAAAAACAGCTTCGCGTGCGAAAACAAGTAGTCGGGCACGCACAGGAGTGTGGCGAGTCGCGTAGCGTCGCTTGTTTGCAGCAGCCGTTCAATTTCGCGGTGCAAGGGGGGCGTGGTTTTTCCCTGCTGGGCCGATGCTTCGACTTCTGTTTTCCCGCCGGCCACCAGCACTTTTCCATTCTCTGTGCCGGGCAAATATGCGAAACCACTCGGGCATGCATAAATCTGTTCGCTCCCTTGCTTCGTCGCAGCCGGGTTCTTCCAATGCTCCAATAGCGCCGTTTGATCGATCGGTTTGGTAAAGCGAAATACATACATGGGTGCAATCGGCGGATTGGCTTCCGCTCCCGTGCGTTCGACCCAAGCCACCAGCACGCTATCGACGTCGCTAAGCGGGCCGCCTATCAGTTCCTCCCATTCGTGCCATACAGAGGAACCTGCGGGGCCAAGTGCCGCCAGCAGCTTTTCACCTTCAGGATGTTTCAAGACTTCCGCTGGCCGGAGATAAAGAAACACTTGCGCGCATGGAGCAACATATTCCAGCGATATCGGCCGCCCGCTTGTGGGAGAAGCCCAGAGTGATTTGTGCTCGTCGGCAGCACGTTCGTCTGCTGCGGTCGGATCAGTCCGAGAAACGTTGTCGCCGCGCGCGTTCGAATCGCGGTCATTGAGCGAACTATCGTTTGGACCGTCGCGCGCGCTCACTTCCACAACGGCGAGTTTATCCGGTGCGGCACGATCCGACTTCTCATTGCGACCGGCGGCCGCGCCACTATTCTTCCCATCCAGTGCCGCGTCGGGCGATTTTGTCTTGTCGCTGTCCGGCGATTTGTTGGCATCGGAGGGGTTTGCACCCGGTGCCGTGGCAGGTGCTTCGTCGCCGCGGCGAGCCAGGATCACCAGCGCCACAATCATAACCACCACTAAGCAGCCCAAAAGCACAAGTGTTGCTACCACGAGGCTGCGGCTGGGGGGCCGCTTCGTGCGCGTGGGGGCGGTCAAGGCCGGATCGAAAACGCCAACAACTTCCGGTGGCAGCATGGCCGCCGTCGGCAGCGACATTGGCAGTCCGCTCGAGAACGATGGCGGCGCGCCGACAGCCGATGATCCGGAAGTTGCGGCCGAAAAAACTTCGATCTTCGCCGGGCTTGCCGATTTCGCTTCGGCCGAACCGCCGCCCGCGCTGGCCGCTGATTTCACATTCGTCGCGGCGGCCACACTCGCGGGCGTTTCAAAGGCTTCGAGCAAATCGATATCGCCAGCCGGTGATAAATTGGCCGGCAGACTTTTTGCCTCGGTCGCGGATTGCACCGCAACAACTTTCGCGGGTTCCGCCGCTGGCAGCGCGCCTGCAGTCGCAGCAGCCGATTCCGTGGCAACAGAAGCGGCCTCAATGACTTTCGCGTTTTGGTCAACCGCCGCCGTCAGCGCAGCGATTACATCTTGCGGGATCTGGAACCGCTCAGCGGGATTTTTGGCCATCATTCGCGCGATCACAGCGGCCACCGGCTTAGGCACAGCCAGTGATGAAAGCGGCGGTGATGGTTCGCTCGAGGCATGCCGCGCGAGCTTCGATTGCACATCGCCTCCGGCGAACGGCGGCGCGCCATTTATTAATTCAACGAGCGAGCAACCAAGCGCATAGATTTCGCTGCGCACACCAGGGGCATTTCCAGCCTGCGCCAACTCCGGTGCAGCATAATCGGCCGCGGCTAATAAATGTCCGCTCGGATCGGCCTGCCTGAAATCGATCGGTCCAACCACTATCGACGGATCGCGCGCTAGTGGCGGCAACAGCAGCTTGGCATTGCCGTCGGGTAAAATCCAGATGTTCGCTGGCCGAAGTTCACCATGCAAAATGCCCAAGTGCAACAATTGATCGAGCCCTTCGGCAACTTGATGCACAATGCTGCACGCTTCCCGAAATGGAATCGGTCCGGCTTTCAAGCGTTCCTCAGCCTCCTGCCCTTCCAGCTCCTCAAGCACTGTGAACTTGTAATGCCCCAGATCGCAAAGTTGATAGATGCGGCTGACATGTGGATTGACCGCCTTGATCGTTTGCGTAGTGTATTTAACCAGCCGCGCCCAGTTTTTCGGGTTTTGCACTGCCGCGCCGCTGTGAAAGGAAAGCAGCACGCGGCTACGGGTTGGCAAATGCACTCCGCGAAACGTGCCTTTGAATCGCCCTTCACCGAATCGGTCGTGCATCAAATAATCGCCAAATACAAATGGACCGGCGCGCCCGGAGAGCAACACCTTCGCCTGGTACTTGCTTAACAGTCCATGGGCGACCATCCACTGCGCTGTCGGCGTCGCGCTATCTGCATTCGTGGCAGTGGCGGCTCGATTTTTGCTGTATTTGGCCTGGAGCTCTTGAGCTTGCTGGTGCTGGCCAGGCGACTCTCGACCAGCAGCTTCCAAAAATCGGCTGTAGAAACGGACATCGATAATGTTGCCAAAGCTGTGAGCTGCTGCCGTCTAAATTGCGTTCTGTTCCCTCAATGTTGCCAATCTCTAGTTTAATGTACGGTAGCGTCGACTGGCAAAGGGCGCAGGGCCTGTGTCCACAGGGCATTTCGCTACGCCTGCGCAAGCTGCGCATAATTGTGCTCGCTTCCGCGAACTTGTTGCGCACCAGCGGCAACGGTAAGATTCGTGGGCGAAACTAACCTATCCCAAATCGCCGCTAAAACAATCGCGGATCTTCCGCACCTCACTGCATAAGCCCTATGCGCGCCTTCGACGCCACACGCCTCTATTTCGACCGCGCCGCCGATCACATGGACCTGACCGATAATATGCGGCGGCTCTTGCTCACGCCGCATCGCGAGGTGCAGGTCGAAGTGCCCATCGAGCTCGATAGCGGCGAACTGGCCACATTCATCGGTTATCGCGTGCAGCACGACAATACGCGCGGACCGATGAAAGGCGGCTTGCGCTATCACGCCGACGTCGATCTCGACGAAGTCCGCGCGCTGGCTGCGCTCATGACCTGGAAGACCGCCGTTGTCAATCTTCCTTATGGCGGCGCGAAGGGGGGCATCGCCATTGACCCGCGCAAATTCAGCCATCGCGAACTGGAGCGCATCACGCGCAAATTCGTCGACGGCATTCACGACTTGATCGGCCCCGATATCGACATTCCCGCCCCCGATATGGGCACCAATGCCGAGACGATGGCCTGGATCATGAATCAATATAATAAATATCACGGCTTCAGCCCGGCCTGCGTGACCGGCAAGCCAGTCGAACTCTATGGACTGCCGGGCGCGAGGAAGCCACCGGCCGCGGCGTCGGCATCTTCGTTCTCAAGCTGCTAGGTCGGCTCAATCGCAAACCGCAAGAGGCGACCGTGGCAATTCAAGGCTTCGGCAACGTTGGCTCGCATACGGCAAAATTCCTGAACGAAGCGCAGTGCCGCATTGTCGCCATTAGCGATGTGCAAGGGGGCTATTATCGCGCCGAAGGCATCGATGTGCTCGCCGCATTGCGCTATTCTCTAGAACATCAAGGCACGCTCGTTGGGTTCAGCGGCGGCGATCAGATCACCAACGAGCAACTCTTGGAACTCGGTGTCGACTTGCTCGTGCCGGCCGCGCTGGGCGGAGTGATTACCAAAGTCAACGCCGCTAAAATAAAAGCTCGCACCATCATCGAGGCCGCCAACAGTCCGGTCGATCCCGATGCGGACGAAATTCTCAATAAGGCCGGCATTACGGTGCTCCCGGATATTTTGACCAATGCCGGCGGCGTGACAGCCAGCTACTTCGAATGGGTTCAAAACAAGCAACATTACCAATGGGGACTAAACCGCGTGCGGCAGGAATTAGACCACGTGTTAACTAGCGCCTTCGAGCAAGTTTGGGCAATGTCGGCCGAGCGGAAGGTGACGCTGCGCACCGCCGCGTATATCATTGGCATTGGCCGGGTGGGTCGAGCGACCGTTCTAGGAGGAATTATCTGATGCCAGTTGCCTTAAGCACCGATACGCTTCGTTTAGTTCCGTTGTTTCGTGGTATGAACGAAACCGAGCATCATCAGATGATTGAAGTCATGCGGCCCCGCACTTTCGCGCCGGGCGATTTTGTCATTCGCCAGGGGGAGCAATCGCGTGATTTGTGGATTGTGCTCGAAGGCCAGTGCGAGGTGTTGAGGCACGTCGCCAGCGCGCAACGAACGGCTCCCCCCTGGAATCGCTAGTGCTTTCGGTTTTGGAGCCATTTTCCCACTTTGGCGAAATGTCGTTCTTTCATCCCGCGCCTCATTCGGCCGACGTGCGCGCCCGCAGCCATTTGAGCCTGTGGCAAATTGCGCATTCCGACTACGCCGACATGATCGAGGAAGGCGTGTGGGCTGCCTATAAGCTCGCTTACAACGTCGTGCAGCAATTGGCCGAGCGACTAAGGCGCATGGACCAGTGGGTTTCCGACCTGGCCAACAATCCTCAGGCTGCCTCCAACGTGCCGGAATTCAGCCGCTTCCGCAGCAAGATGTTCGACGGGTTCAGTTTGTAACGGGAGCACGGATCGTGGATTCGGAAATTCACCGCATACTTGGCCACGGACTCTGGCGCTGCTTGTCGCAAGGCGCACGAGTCAATAGCAGGCTATGATTGACTATGAATGCCGCCCCATTGCTAAATCGAATTGCAGACGCGTTAGCAGTACACCAACTGGAAGCTGTAATGATCGGTAATGCGGCGGCCGCCTTGCACGGCGCACCAGTCACGACGTTGGATGTCGATTTCATGTTCCGTAAAACACCTGCAAATCTGAAAAAGCTCAAAGCAATTGCCCGGGCGTTTGGAGCTGAAATACTTAGGCCATATTACCCCGTTTCCGAGTTGTTTCGCATGACGAACGAGGATCAGGGTTTGCAACTTGATTTCATGGCGAGACTGCACGGCATTCGGTCTTTCGAAGGATTGCGTGCTAGGGCCGCGAAAATGCAATTTGGCGAGCATGAACTGCTGATCGCCGGCCTAGCCGATATAATCAAAAGCAAACGCGCCGCCGGGCGAAAACGTGATTTGGCCGTGCTCGAGATTTTGGAGAAAACCCTTGAAGAAGAAAACCGCCGAAAAGAATGATCGCCGAGTCGGTTTGAAGGCATTGAAAGCAGAGAGCGAACGAGCGCTCATCGACCAAATTCGCCGCTTGCAGGCATTGCCGATGAATAAGCGCACTCATTTCCTGCGCGTGCGTCATCCCGGTGGCGGATCGCATATATAGCTACGCCTCGCGATTGGCGCGGACGTACTCTGCCGCGCGTGTCTGGATTTCATCCAGCGATAGTTCTTCGACTTGCTGGGCAATCCACCATTCGTTCTCGGCGACATCAGAAACGCAAGCCACCCTCGCGCCATAGTACATGTCGGCCGGCTCGAATATCGAGGTTGCACCCGCCCCGAGCGCCCGCGTGTAAACCGCATCGACATCGTCCACGCGCAAGTACAGCGTGCACGGCTTCCTTTTCCCCGGCGACGGCAACTCGTGAACCATAATCCGCGTGTCGCCGATCATCACCTCGGAATGCAACAGTGTCCCATCGGGTTTCGTCAGCCTCCCCTGCTCCGTCGCGCCGAACGCTATTTTCAAAAATTCAACGAGCCGCGCGCAGTTTGGGAGCTTTAAGTAGGGAGTGACGGTGTGATAGGCGTTATTCTGGGTTGGTTGCATCTGTTTTCTTGAGGGCGATTGAGAACGACAATATCATCTCATTAAATATCTCAACAAGAGGCTGCCAATCCGCCGGATAGCTTGACCACCACTGAAATCGCCACTCTGAATAGTTATCGCCGCTGAGTGACAACTGGAATATAGCTCCGTCGAGGCCTACCCCCCTGTTCAGCAGCGGATGAAGTGGGATCGTGAGAGCACATGTCCGATTGAAAAATGAAGCGAGCACATCGGGTTCCACTTTTACCAAGTCGTAGCCTAAAAGCGTGAATACCAGGTGCTGCTGGAGAACCTTCGATCTGAAAAGTCGCCAATCGTCGCCAGCTTGGCGGATTTCGAACGCGACTTTTTCACCAAACGATGGCGCAGCGATTAGTTGCATTTGCCTGTGACCTATCCCTCGGACGGCAATATCTTGGATCGCCAAACGAGGCTCGTCGCATGCAAGTCGCCACGCTGCGTCATCCTCCTGTCTGAAACGGAATTCGCGCGAACGACGATTTCCCATAATGGTGCTTAGGATTTGGCCAACTTCTGGATTGCCCCTGCCGCGCGTTCAACATCCTCCTGGCTCACATCCAGATGCGTGACCATGCGAATCGATTGCCCGGCGATGTCGTACACTAGCACCCCGTGCTCTTTCAATCGCTCGGCGAATTGTTCCGCTGTGCCGAATTTCGAATCGATGTGGAAAATCACAATGTTGGTATCGATCTGCTCAGTCTGCAGCCGCAAACCGGAACACGAGCGAACCGCATCGGCCAAAATTCGCGCTTTGGCATGATCTTCCGCCAGCCGCCCGACATTGTTTTCTAAGGCGCATAGAGCGCTCCGGCCGCGATGATGCCTGCCTGCGCATCCCCCCTCCAAGTAACTTGCGGCCACGATGGGCCTTGGCGATAAGCGTCTTCGAGCCTGCCAGCGCCGAGCCGATCGGCGCGCCCAAGCCCTTGCTGAAGCACACATTCACCGTATCGAAATGCTGTGCCCAATCGCGCGCCGCAATGCCGCTGGCCACAACGGCATTGAACAGCCTGGCGCCATCCAGATGAGTCGCTAATTCGTGCTCGCGAGCCCAACGACAAATTTTTACCACCTCGTCGTATGACTGAACCTTCCCACCTCCGCGATTGTGCGTATTCTCGATGCACACCAGTCTTGTGCGCACCAAATGGTCGTCGTCGGGCCGAATCAAGCCTTCTAACTGGTCTAGCCGCAGCACGCCATTCTCTCCCGGCACCGGCCGCGCAACCACACCGCTCAATTGTGCAAATCCCCCCTGCTCGTACACATAAATGTGACAGCCCGCCTCACAGATCAATTCATCCCCCGGCTGGCAATGCACGCGCACGGCCAATTCATTCGACATCGTGCCCGAAGGAACAAAAAGCGCCGACTCTTTGCCGAGCATTTCAGCCAGCCGCTCTTCAAGCCGCCGCACGGTCGGATCTTCCCCCAGCACATCGTCGCCAACTTCGGCCTTGGCCATGGCTTCGCGCATCGCCGGCGATGGCTTGGTCACCGTGTCGCTGCGTAGATCGACAATTCTCATAATGTGCTCAAATTAGCTCCGATCCTTGCCCGGAACTTTTGTTTGCCTCCACGCCACAATCTCCTCGGCCACTTCCTGTGCGGTCTTGTTCTCGGTGTCGATCTCCCAATCGGCACACTGCCGATAATGTGGCTCGCGCGTCGCCAAAAGTTCGCGGATTTCCTCCAACCCGCCGGCCACTGTCAGATTGGGCCGCCGCGCCGCTGTGGCAGAATCGGCCAAGGTGCGCCGTGCAGCCTTTCTGGCGAGGCTTTCAACCAAACGATTTTGCCATGCGCGGCATTGCACGCTGCCCGCAGACGATTGCGGTTTTCAGCCCGCAAAAGCACGCCGCCCCCTAGTGCCAAAACCGTCCGGTCGCGCTGAATAAGCTCGCAAAGAATTTCACTTTCCAGGCCCCGAAATGCCGCTTCGCCATCCTCGGAAAAAATAGTGGCGATCGTCTTCCCGGCACGCAACTCGATTTCCACGTCGACATCAACCCAGTCCCAGCCCAGCCTCATCGCGGCCAATTGGGCCACCGCCGATTTACCCGAGCCGCGATAGCCGATAAGGGCGAGGAACATACCTGAAATGATAAACGATACACGAAAAATGATAAACGACAGGCAACGGCCTTCCGCCGTTTATCCTTCATCATTGATCATTTATCGCTTGCCTCACACGCGCGCCGGCCCGATCGCCCGCTTGAGCGTGTCGCGCATCAATTCCCAGGGCGCGTCTTTGCCCGTGAACAAGCGGAATTGCAGGCTCGCCTGTCGCACGAACATCTCGACACCGCTCACGACCGTGCAGCCGGCCGCGCGGGCATCCTTGAGTAGCAACGTGTTTTCCGGATTGTACACGGTGTCGAACACCACCATCTTGCTTTGCAGCCGGCCGCGGTCGTAGGGTGTTTCATCGACATTGGGGTGCATGCCCAACGGCGTGCAATTGATAATGATGTCGGGCGTAATGCCGTGGCGATTGCTCCAATCGACCGCTTCGCAGTCGATGCGCATGCGCCAGCGCCTGCGCGTTTGAAGGTGCGGCTGGAAATGACAGTTATCGCGCCATTGTGTTTAAGCCCATAGCCCACCGCCCGCGCCGCCCCGCCCGCCCCCAAGAGCAGCACCTTCTTGCCAGAAATTCCCCCCTGATTGTATTGCGGCGGCTGCATGACGCGCTGCAAACTGTCGATGGCCGAACGGTAATCGGTGTTGTAGCCAATGATGTCGTCCCCTTCCCAGACCAGCGTGTTGGCCGCCCCGATCCCTTTAACCGCGGGGTCGAACTTCGTGAGCCGCTTCAGCACCGATTCCTTGTGCGGAATGGTCACACTCAAGCCGCGAATTCCCCATTCGCGCGAATCGGTGAGAAACTGGTCCAAATGTTCCGCTGGCACGCGAATGGGCACGTACACCGCATTTATCCCCGCCTCGCGCAGCGCCGTATTGTGCACCAGCGGACTGAAAGTATGACCGATCGGATCGGCAATGACGCCATAAACCGCCGTTTCGCGATTGATCGCGTCGTAATGGTAAATGCCAGTCATTTCGTCGAAGCTCAACTGGCCGGGCGCGAGCAATCGCTCGTGGTGAAACGATGCGTATGTAAATGGTGCGCCGAACCGCCCGCACAAAATTCGCGTGGGCGTCCCCAAATCGCCCATGCACATGCCCACCGTCGGAGTTTTTGCCGTAGCGATCAGCCGCATCATGCGGAAATTGTCTTCCGGGCTATTCGCCATCGTGGCAATTTTGATCACATCGGCATCGAGCCCCTCCAGCCGCGCGTGCAGTGCCGGCAAATCGGTCGGCGTCTGGCGGAAATCGTGGTAGCTGACAATGCGCTTCGTTTTGCCGTAGCGGCGAATGGCTTTGGCGGTATCTTCTTCCAGATCGACGTAATCGACCCCATCGACAATCGCCTGCCGCAACAGCATCTGCCGTTCGCTCTCTGGCCCGCGCCATTTGCCCCCATCCACCTCGCGGCGAATGGTAATCACCACCGGGCACGGTTTATCGGCCAGCAGCCGCTTCAAGTTGATTTGGCCGTTGATGTAGTCCAGCCGCAATTCGACGAGCTTGGCCCCCTGAGTTACCAGGTGGCGATGCTCGGCAATCATGTGCCGGTGCCGGCCGCGGCCGATAGAGACGCAAATCATAGTGAAATATAGTTTAGTTGGGATGCCTGCGGTAGATAATAAGTATTTGGCCGCGCCTCAGATCCCACTTACCCCTTCAAACTTCACCTCTTCACCCGCTCGCCTGCTCAAGTTCGCAAAAACTGCCGGTCAAGTTCTTCCCTCGTGAACACCAGCACCGTCGGCCGTCCATGCGGGCAATGGTGGCTATCTTGCGCAAGATGGCGCAGTTCTACAAGCGCGGCAACTTCTTCCGCCGAAAGTCGATCGCCCGCTTTGATGGCCGCTTTGCACGAAATCATGTGCAATAGCTCGTCAAGCATGTCGCGGCGGTCGGGCGCTTTGCCGCCCGCGATAAGTCGCTCCACCGCATCGTGCAACACTTCGGCGGGGCGAAAATTCGCCAGCATCGCCGGGTAGCTGGTCACCAAGACCGTATCACCCCCAAAGGCCGACACTTCCATTCCTAATTGTGCCAACAGCTCGCAATTTGCCAGCGCCGTCGCAGCTTCCGCCGGGCTCAAATCGACCGCCTCGGGCACGAGCAACTTCTGCGTTTCCAAATTGCCTCCAAGAACGCGCTCTCGAAGTTGCTCGTACAAAATGCGCTCGTGCAATGCGTGCTGATCGATAACGATCACTCCCTCTTCGCTCTCAGCAATGAGGTAACGATTGTGAACTTGCATGGCCGGCACCGTCCGCGCGCAAGATTCGCCGAGGCAGCAGAAACCATCGGTGAGGCGTGTGCTCGATCAGTTCTGATCGCAGTCGGCGGTGCGCTGCTTGGAGCCGCCGCCACAGAAGGCGCATCTTTCAATCCGTCTAATTGCCGTGCGCTTCCCAATGGCCGCTCAAGCTGCACCATCTCCAGCGGCTTGCGATGGCTCGACCACGGCTCAGAGGGAATCTCGCCCTGCTCTCGGTACGTTGTCCCCTCTTCCCTGATAACTCTCTCCTGCTCTCCACCTGAACCCTGAATCCTGACCCCTGCCTCCTGCCCTACGCCCCCCTTCGCCCAGGCCACCAATTCGGCACGCTGTTGCGCCGCGGTGTTCTCATCCACTGCCGCGCTGGGGTCGTTCATTTGCACGTCGAAAGATCGTGCCATGCTGGCCGCGCCATCCGGCCGCAATTTCGCCGTTAAATCGACGCTTAAGAATTTCGTACGGATCGTGCTCAGCAGTTGACTATACAGGCGGCCCGCATCGGCAAAGCGCACTTCCTGTTTTGTGGGATGCACATTCACGTCGACCGCTTCCGGCGGCATCTCGATACGCAAAAATGCCACTGGATAGCGCCCGGTTAGAATCAAGCCTCGGTAGGCTTCGCCCAGCGCATGTTGCAGCGAACGATCGCGAATCGCCCGCGAGTTCAGAAACAAATACTGCATGCGCGCCTGGCTGCGCGTATGGCTGGGGTGCGCGACATAGCCCGTCAGCCTCACCGGCCCATCGATGCTTTCAACCGCAATCAATCCATCGGCCAAGTCCTCTCCAAAGAATGCCGCAATGCGCCCCGGCCAGTCGCTCGTCGGCGGCAAATCATAAACAGTTTTGTCACCGCTGCGCAGCGTGAAATGAACGTGGCAATTCGCTAGCGCCACGCGCGTGAACGCCTCGCTGGCATGCCCCATTTCCGTTTGCGCCGTGCGCATGAATCTGCGCCGCACGGGCGTGTTGAAAAACAAGCTATGCACTTCGATGGCCGTGCCGACCGCGCAGCCGCACGGCGCGACTGGCTCAACATGCCCGCCGCTAACGACAATTTCGGCCCCCGCTTCGGCATCGGCAGGCCGGCTGCGGAGCACCAGCTTGCTTACTTCGGCAATCGAAGCCAACGCCTCGCCACGAAACCCCAGCGTCCCGACGCGGAACAAATCGTCAGCATCGGCAATTTTGCTCGTCGCGTGCGCAGCGATCGCCAGCGGCAATTGATCGGCGCTAATTCCGCAGCCATTATCGACCACCCGCACCAGTTCCATGCCCCCCTGCCCGATCGTCACGTCAATCCGCGTCGCGCCCGCATCGACCGCGTTTTCCAACAGTTCCTTCACCACGCTCGCCGGCCGTTCGATAACCTCCCCCGCAGCAATTTTGTTGACTACGCTCGGCGAAAGTTGGCGAATGAGGGGCATATTAGAGCTTTCAGCAGTCAGCGTTCAGCGTTCAGCTAAGCATGGAGTCCATTCACTCGTTCAACGAAATTCTATGCTTAGGCGCATTTACACCATTAGCCTCCTCGTCGCCGCGCACTTTGCCAACTAGCGCGGCAAGCATCCTTTTGATTTCTTGCACCTGGCTAAGTAATTCTGTTCGCGTCGATCCGCTTAACAAGTTCAAATCACAGGCCAGAATAATGTGGTACTCAGTCTCACTCGCAGAACCCATTGCAATTTGGAGAAATCTCGCAAATTCCGCATCTCCCGCGCGCCCACAGCCCTCGGCAATGTTCGCGGGGATCGACGCCGCTGCGCGTCTTATTTGTTGAGTTAAACCGAATCGTTCTTCGTGAGGAAAGCCTCTCGAAGCTGTGTAAACGTTTAACACTAATTGATGCGATCGTTGCCAAACATGAAGATCCCTAAAGTCTTTCATTTTTTCCTGCTCGCTTGCTGACCGCTGACCGCTGACCGCTGATTGCTGATTGCTGACCGCTAAAGTCCATATTCCTTGATTTTCCTGTAAAGCGTCCGTTCGCCGATGCCCAGCATCTGCGCGGCTTGTTCGCGGTTGCCGCCGGTGAATTTCAGCGTCTCGGAAATGCACAGCTTTTCTACATCCTCCAGCGGCTTGCCCACCAGCGACGCCAGCCCCGCCAGCGCGCCCTCGCTTGCGCCTGCCGCACCATCGCCGCCTGCAGCGCTCGTAAACGTCGGCGACGTTGGGCCCGCCAACTCCAGCGGCAAATCGTCGATATCCAGCACGCCATCGAAATCAACCACGACCATACTTTCGATCGTATTGCGCAGCTCGCGCACATTGCCCGGCCAGTTGTACGTCATTAGCTTGAGCCGCGCGGCGGGCGACATGCTCTTGATTTGCTTGTGGTGCCGCCGCGCGAATTGCCGCAGAAAATGCTCGATCAACAGCGGAATATCCTGCGCCCGATCGACCAGCCGCGGCAGCGAAATCGTGACCACCTTCAGGCGATGATATAAATCGCTGCGAAAGGTGCCCGCCGCAATGGCATCTTCCAAGTTGCGATTGGTCGCCGACAAAATCCGCACGTTCACCTTGATCGGCTCGTTCGATCCCACGCGGTTGATCTCGCCGCTTTCCAGCACGCGCAGCAATTTGATCTGCGTGGCCGTCGGCATATCGCCCACTTCATCTAGAAACAGCGTGCCGCCATGCGCGTATTCGAACTTGCCAACGCGATCCGACGAGGCGTCGGTGAACGCCCCCTTCACGTGCCCAAACAGCTCGCTTTCCAAAATATTCTCGGAAAGTGCCGCGCAATTCAGCGCCACAAACGCCTTGTTCTTCCGCGGGCTGTTCTGATGAATCGCCTGCGCCACCAATTCCTTGCCCGTCCCGGTTTCCCCTTGAATCAGCACACTGGCGTCGGTCGGGGCGATGCGCTTCAGCCGCTCGATCACCGCATTCATTTGCGCACTCGAGCCGATCACTCCCTCGAAGCCGAATTTTTCATCCAGCCGCATGCTCAACTGCACGTTCACCCAGCGCAGCCGCGCCGCCTCGGCAGCCTTTTCGGTCACCACGCGCAGTTGGGCCAAATCGAGCGGTTTTTGCAGATAGTTAAATGCCCCCTGCTGCATGGCCTGCACCGCCGAAGCCACGGTGGCGTGCCCCGTGACCATGATCACTTCGGCCTGCGGCAGCGATTGTTTGGTGCGCTTCAGCAGCTCGAAGCCGTCCAGATCGTTCATCTTCAAATCGGTAATGACCACGTCGAACGATTCGTTGGTGATTTTCTGCGCTCCCTGCGCGCCGAGGTGGCCACCGAGCAATCGTACCCCAGCCGCGCGAGGCTCTCGGCCACGGTGTTGGCGTGCGCGGCATCGTTATCGACAATCAGCACGCGAATATCGGCGGCTTTGATAACGGCGGTATCAGCATCGGCGTTAGGCATCATGCAGCGATGATAGCGAGAAGGAGTGTGGGATGCCTAGTGCCGCGCGCCATACGTTAATTCGTAGCAATTCCGCATGTTGAAGTTTAAACTATGCTCATGTCACACCCCATATATCGAGTCGAATCATTTGAAGTGGTTGGGCCGTATCAGCTCCTCGTGCGCTTCAACGACGCCACGGAGCGAACGATCGATTTTCGTCCGATTTTGGCCGGCCGAATCTATGGTCCGTTAAAATCGCTCGATTTGTTCAACCAGGTTCGTATCGATCCGGAAGTTCACACTCTCGTATGGTCCAGCGGAGCCGATTTTGATCCGGCTACTTTGCACGATTGGCCAGAACACGAATCGGCTTGGCTGGAGAAATCCGCACAGTGGCAAAAGTCAGCCGCGGATTGAGGCATTGGCGTCAACAGACTTTGTTTCAATCGAGATTCTCGCCGGCGTCGGCAGCGCGATCGAAAATTTTGTGCCCCGGCCCACTTCGCTCTCCACGGCAATGCGCCCGCCGTGCGCTTCAATAATTCGCTTCACCGTGGGCAATCCCAAGCCGCTGCCGCCGGGCTTGGTCGAATAAAACGCCTCGAACATTTTCGCTTGCACTTCCGGCTCAATCCCGCAGCCGGTATCGATCAAATCCAGCACTACGCCGCTGGCCACCCCACGCGTGCGCACCACAAGTTGCCCGCCGCCAGTCATCGCCTGCTCGGCATTCAAAATCAAATTCAATAATGCCGCCTGAAACGTTTCCCGATCCAATTGCACCGCTGGCAGTTCGGGATCCAAATAGCGAATTACATCAATGTGTGCCTCGGCCGCCTTCGGCTCAAATAAATCGAGCGCGCGGGTAATCTCGGCATTCAAATCGGCCGGCTCCAACTGCAATTGCCCCAGCCGCGCGAAGCGCAAAAAATCGTTCAGCAAATTCTCCAGCCGCGAGCATTCGCTTTGCACCAGTTGAATTTTGGCCAGCGCCCGGCGATCGACCGGCCGCTCCGAGGCCTGAAAATCTTCGGCCAACAATTCCATGTTCAGCCGAATGGTCGAAAGCGGATTCTTGATTTCGTGCGCAAGCCCTCCGGCCAGCACCGCCAATTCGGTGTACTGATCGGCCGCGCTGCGGCCCGCAAGATTAGAAGGTTTGCCGGCGGTTTTGCTAGAGTCGAGCATGTTGCGCTCGCTCGGCTTAGTCGCGCCGGCCGCGGCTTTCGGCCCCTTCGCGGCGGTGTCCCCCGCGCCCGCCGTCGTGCCCGCGTCGCTGATCGCCACGGCCGCGATCGTCGCCACCACGATCATCGTGGCCATCCTCCGGTCCATCGCCATTTCCATTGGCCGGCGGAGGCGATAAGCCCAGGTCGCGCATCGCTTGCTTGCGGCTGAGTTTCACGCGGTCTTGATCATCCACCGCAATCACCTTGACTTGAATGGTCTCGCCCATCTTCACCACGTCGCTCACGCTGCGCACATATTCATCGGCAAGTTCGCTGATGTGTACCAAGCCATCCTTGCCGGGCAAGATTTCAACGAATGCGCCGAAATCTTTGATGCTCGTCACGCGTCCTTCGTAAATGCGGCCAATTTGCACCGACGCTGTAATGGCTTCGACCGCATCCATCGCTTCCTTGGCGCTTTGCGCGTCGCTGCTGGCCACGATCACCGTGCCGTCGTCATCCACTTCGATGACCGCCCCGGTCCGCTCTTGAATGCCCCGAATCGTCTTGCCTCCCGGGCCGATCAGCGCGCCGATCTTCTCCGGGTCGATCGTCGTGCGCAACAGCCGCGGAGCCCAAGCCGAAATCTCGGTGCGCGGCCGCGGAATCGCCGTCAGCATCTTCCGTAAGATGTTGATCCGTGCCTCGCGCGCTTGCCCCAGCGTAGCGACAATAATTTCCTGGCTGATTCCGTCGATTTTCAAATCGAGCTGAATGCCGGTAATGCCGTTTTGCGTGCCGGCCACTTTGAAATCCATGTCGCCAAAATGGTCTTCGTCGCCGATGATGTCGGTCAGCAAAACCCACTGGTTTGCATTCTCTTTCACCAGCCCAATCGAAATACCCGCCACCGGGTTGCTAATCGGCACGCCGGCCGCCATCAGGCCCAACGTCGCCCCGCAAACCGAGGCCATCGAACTCGAGCCGTTCGATTCCAAAATGTCGGAAATCACGCGAATCGTGTACGGGAATTCTTCCGGATCCGGCAGCACCGGCTTCACGCTACGTTCGGCCAGGGCCCCATGGCCAATTTCGCGCCGGCCCGGGCCGCTAATGCGCTTCACTTCGCCGACCGAGAATGGCGGGAAGTAGTAATCGAGCATAAATTTCTTCGAGTATTCCTCAAACAAACCGTCGACGCGCTGCTCGTCTTTGGTCGTGCCCAAAGTCACAGTGACCAGCGCTTGCGTTTCTCCGCGCTGAAACACCGCCGATCCGTGCACCCGCGGCAACACATCGACCAGGCATTCGATGTTGCGCAGCGATTTCGTATCGCGCCCGTCGGCCCGCGTCCCCGAGAGAATCAAATCCCTCACAATGCGCTCTTCCAGCTTGTGCCATGCCGAATCAAAGGCGGCCTCTTGAATGGCCCCGGCGGCCGCCGGGTCGGGAATCAGTTCCGCAGCCACTTTTTCCTTAAGCGCCGAAACGGCCGCCGCCCGATCTTGCTTGCCCGAAGTTTGCTTGGCTGTTTTGAACCGATCGTAATATTTCGACTTCAACTTGTCGTACAATCCATCGTCCGCCGCGGCTTCATACGCCGGCTTCTGGATGCCAACCTTCGCCACCAATTCTTCCTGCAGTGCCACGATTTCGCGGATCACCCGATGCGCCTCGGCCAACGCGTCGGCCATCTTATCTTCCGGCATTTCGCGCGAATCCTTCGATCATCAGCACCGCGTCGCGGCTCCCCGACACAATCAAATCCAGTTCGCTCTCTTCCAAATCGTTCTGCGTGGGAAACGCGATGAACTTGCCCCCCACGTAGCCCAGCCGCAAAGAAGCAATCGGCCCTTGGAACGGCAACGGCGAAAGGCATAGCGCCGCCGAAGCGGCATTCATCGCCAACACATCGCCATCGTTCTGCCGATCGCTGGCCAGCACGAACGCCTGAATTTGCACTTCGTCGTAAAAGCCGGCGGGAAACAGCGGCCGAATCGGCCGATCCATCAGCCGCGAGGTCAGCGTTTCCTTCATCGTCGGGCGCCCTTCGCGCTTCAAAAAGCCGCCGGGGAATTTCCCCGCCGCAGCCGTTCGCTCGCGGTAGTCGCAAGTGAGCGGGAAGAAATCGCCTCCCCCCGCTCGTGGCGGACCCGTGGTCACGGCCGCGATCACGACTGCTTCGCCGTATTGCACGATGCAACTGCCGGCCGCCTGCTTGGCGAGAAATCCCGTTTCAATCGAAAAAACGCTGGCCCCAATTTGCTTTTCTACTCGTACTTTCAAGGGATCGTTCCTATTTCTAGATGTTACCTATGTGTCTTGGTTTGTTCGTGTTGATTGGGCATCCGCATGTCTCACCATTTGGTGGCCTATTGAATCGCCACGCGCGCTAGTCGTCCCTTCAATAGACACCAGGCACCTAGACACTCAGACACCAAATCCGCCTACTTGCGGATTTCTAACCGCTTGATGATCTCCAAGTAGCGCTTGGGATCGATCGTCTTCAAATAATCCAACAAGCTGCGCCGCTTGCTCACCATCGCCAGCAATCCCCGCCGGCTGGCATGATCTTTCGGGTGCAGCTTCAAATGCTCTGTCAATTCCCCAATTCGCGACGTCAGCAAGGCCACTTGCACTTCCGGCGATCCGGTATCGGTTGCCTTGCGTCGATATTTCCCGATTAACTCCTGCTTCCGCTCTTTCGTGATAGACATCTCTTTACAGTTTGCTCCTAAGGCCCAATCCGCAGCCGCAATCGGCCAGCCGCCTGATGGGAAAAACAGCGCCTAACCCTAAACGACGCCAACAACTTAAGCCGTTAATTTACCAGTTGGCCTAAAATCTGCAAGGGAGAGGAATTCAAGCCCAGACGATAGCGCATTTTCTACGACAAATGCCCGGGCAAACACTCTTCTTGGGCGAAGCTCGGCCGTTGCGAAAGTCGCCAAACGCAATCGAAATTTTGCTTGCTACCTCTTTGGTCTGGAAACTAGAATCGTCCTGCATTTCGCAATTCAAAGGACCTGCTCGCTTTCCAGGGGCTTTCGGCAATGAAACAGAACGTACCGGCTTGTTTGCTCGCACTCATTTGCTGCTCGTTCGTCGCTAACACAGCCTCCGCCAAGATCACCAATCTCTCGTTTTCCGGTCCCGGATTTTCTGGCGCAGGAGGCATCGCGCGCGAGGGCTTGATCTTCGGAACGGGAGACTTCCTGACCGAACCCCAATTGGTTTACACCAACGTCGATTACATCGAAATCCAAATCACGGTCGATTCCTCCGGAACATACGACATCAATGAAGCGCCGACCTCCGGCTACGTCCAAAACATCACCGGACAAACTTGGTCTTCGCTGGTTCTAACGAATAATTCTCCTTCCCTGGGCGGCTTCGATACTTGGACCGATTACAACGACACGGTGCCGTTCTGGGGTTCCGCAGTGTCGACTTCCAACAGCGTCACTTTTTCCAGAGCAGGCGGCACGGGACTTCCCTCAGGCTCGACCTCGGCCATTTACGGAGATTTTGTGGCGACAGGGCCCGGAACCATTGATATTTTCGAAACGCCGACCGCCGTTCCAGAGCCATCGTCACTTGCGCTTATCGTAATCGCGCTCTCGTGCATCGCGCTCGGCCGCAGCCGCCGGCCGCGGGAAGTCTAGAGCGTCGAAGTGGCCGTCCACCCGGCTCGAATTTCCGGCTTGGGTGGCACGCCCTGAGTGCCGCCCAACGGCGTGGTTTCTTTTCGCCCAAATTCCGGTCCCGCATTTCGTTCTCTGTTCTCAGTACTGCGTACTCGGTACTGCGCCGGCCGCTCCAACCTCGCTTGCCCGTTTAGGAATTCGCAGACGCAATCGCCGACCGGCAGGCCCGGTTGCACCTTTTGTCCCCTTTCTGATTTTGGCTCGGCCCGCGCGAAAATCGCGGTTTTTCGCATTTTTGGGCCATTTTGTAGGCGTTCGCCTGCCGCCTGTAACATTCGAGCGCATTTCACGCTCTACAAGGCAGATGGCCGCGAGAAACGTGGCCTAAGAACAAAAAACACGAAAGCGAGCGTGGACCATGAAAAGCCTGCTGAAAACTTCCCGTAACACGTTAGTTGCCATTGCAACCGTCAGCATGCTGGTTCCCTCAACTATTTGGGCCAAAGGTGCTCCGAATGGAGGAGGAGGCCAATCGCATTTCTCGCACGGCCCATCGATACAATCATCGTTGAACGCCCCACTGCGTAGCGCCGCCGGCAGCAGCATCGGCGGCAGTGCCACCATCAACTCCAGCAACGGTCCAGTGCTGGCTCACACGGCCAACAACCTGGCGACCGGCGCGGCTCTCGACAAGAGCATTACCACATCGAACAAGCAAGCGAAAATTGTTGCCTCGGCCTCCAACTTAAACGGCAGCGGCACACTCGCCAGCGGTCAGTCCACCGTCCACAGCAAGCAAGTCATGGACGAAAAGGGTAGCGAAATACTCACTGAATTAAACCGCGCCTTGTCTTTAGGCGACAACCCAGATGAAAGTGCCCCTTCCGACCCCGATTATCCAGGCCACCTCGGCATGGGTTCCGATTCCCAATACGGCGATGGTGCGACAATGAACTATCCCAAACAATCCACTCCCATTCAAATGAGCGCGCGTGGAACATCGTCAACTTCGTCAACGCCCAAAGTGTTCGGCAAGGCCTCCAATAGCACCACCATCAACGCAGTGGTTCACGAAAAAACCCCCAATGTGCAAACACTGACGAACGCCAGCGGCTCCGACAATGGGAAAAACGTGTTCGGTCGAAACAACTTCGCCACGGCCAAAGATGTCGCCGCCGCCAATATTGGGAAGAATGCCAAGGGCTCCACCGCTGATCCCACACCTTCTCAAAACGACGGCCCCCCGATTCCCCTCCCCTCGCCGATGCCCAAACCGTTTCCCTCGGGTCCAATCCTCAGCAGTTCTGACGAAAATACCTCGACAACCGCCGATAACGTCACGACCGATGCGTCCGCGACAACTTCAGTCACCACCCCGGCGGTCGCCGCAGGCGCCGACCTCGTGCTTGAAGACATCGCACTGACGGGCACGGCCACACTCGTCGCCGGGCCGGAATTCACCATCAAGTTTCGCAATCAAGGTTCCACCGATGCCGGCAAATTCCAAGTCGGTATTTCGGCCGGCTTCAATCAAGAATCCAAGCCGACCGATCCGAAAGCCGCCGTCTTTGTGGCGGGCTTGGCCGCTGGCGAATCCAAAACCATTACCCTACGCCTCTCCCATAAAGCGATGCTAATGGAAGACAACGGCAAAGGTCTGGTTCCTTACCGGTTCCTTAGGATCGCACTGGACCTGACGAACGCCATCCCCGAATCCGACAAGACGAACAACAAGGCCGTCGTCGAACGCTCGGCGATTGAAACCGCGGCCGTGAAGTAAAGTTTTCCCGACTTTATCACCGCAAACGTCACTCCAAAGAGAAAAGCGGGCCAGAAGGTCAGAACTGTTTTTTACGGTCCTCCGTTAAATCGTTCTGACCCGTTATTTCCTCCTGCGCTTATCGTAATCGCGGTCTCGTGCATCGCGCTCGGCCGCAGCCGCCGGCCGCGGGAAGTCTAGAGCGTCGAAGTGGCCGTCCACCCGGCTCGAATTTCCGGCTTGGGTGGCACGCCCTGAACGAAGTGAAGAGCGTGGCCCGTTCCGGGTGCCACGCTTTGACCGAAGTGACGGCTGTGATAAGTTCCGTCCGACACGCCCCGCAGTTCCGCCCAAGGGTATTGCTTCTTTTCCCCCAATTTCCGGTCCGGCACTTCGTTCTCTGTTCTCAGTACTGCGTATTCGCTACTGCGCTGGCCGCTCCAACGTCGCTTGCCGACGCCACCTGACTTTCCATCTCGTTCGGCGTAGCACAGCTCTCCAACGCAACATGCTGATCTAAGAATTCTGTCTGGCCGCTATACTAAATGACGGAGATCTCAGAGGAGAAATCGACCACCATGAACCGCAACGTCACCACAGCGCTGGTGCTATGGATCTGTGCCTGTTGCTTCGTTTGCGGAATGGCGAATGAAAAGCCGTCATCTCCAATTTTTTCTGGCGCGGAACTGCCAACTCCATCACAACAGCATGCCCCATGGACTACTCCGGCAACGAAACTGCCACAAACTTTTGTGGAAGATGTGAAACGGTTGTTCGATCAGGGTGTCGCCGACCCGCGCGGTGGTGAATATCGCCAAATCAAAGTGGTGGTCGGCAACTGTTGGAGCGGCGATGGTGGCACGGTCGACACCCACGGCTGGGTTCTGCCTCCGATTGCGAATGAGAAACAGCAGTTCGCAGTCTGCTGGAATGGTTTGGTGTACCCGGCGGTGTCAGTCGGCGATAAAGCCGATTTATCGGCTGACGTTTTGGCGCTGTTGCCCAAGCGCGAAGAGCAATGGGACGAGGCGACGCCTGAAGATTCGGCGGTGTCGTTCAAGTCGGCGCTGCCAATCAAAGCTTGTCTGCTACTGCGAATTGGCGAAGTGAAACTGGCCGAGCAATTATGGCCGGTGGTTAAGGAACAAATATCGAAGAATCCGCCGGATCAGCCGGATGATTTCTACTTGGCGCTCGCCAGCCAGTGGTGTTGGTATGCATTCGACCGGGCCGTTTGTGCTCATATGTGGGGCAACGATGTTGTAAGCCGAGACAGCGCCCGCATTCTGAACAGTGCAATTCCGCAGCTTGAAGCCACGGCCGCGAAATTGGGATACAAACGGCCTGAGCCCCTCAACTCGAATTCAAAATCTCAACGCGCTGCTCCGCTTCCGTACATTTATTTCCTCGGCAGCGTGCCAACGCTGCTTGCCGGCGAAGAGCGACGCATCAAAGAAGGTAGCGTACAGCAAGCCCAGAGCGCGCCGAAAAGCGATCCGGACAAAAAACAGCAAATCGCTGCTTCAATCCGCGATTTGGAATTTGTTTCCGCCCGCCAGGATGGTCAACCCGGCGGCGTCGATCTTGAAAGTGACCCGGTTGTGAAGGGGCTTGAGAAAGAAGGCCGCGATGCGATCGAGCCTCTCTTAGATTGTTTGGAGAAAGATGACCGGCTGGCACGATCAGTTCGTTTTAGTCGCGATTTCTCTGAGGACAGAAAGCTGATAACCGTAAGTGAAGCGGCCTATATCATTTTGATGCGAATCATGCAGGTTGAGCATTTTGGCCCGGCGACCGAATATTCCTACGAGGCCGAAGACAGCGACCGAGCCGCCGTCGTGGCTGAAGTGAGGAATTTCTACCAAAAGCACGGCGGGCAGACGCCCGAAGAACGGTGGTACGAGACTCTGCGCGATGATCATGCCACGCCGTCACAATGGTTAGACGCGGCGAATCACATCGTGCAGCCTGTTGATTTCCAGCGGCGCAGCGCGCGAATGAGTGGGGAATCACTGCGAAAACAGCGAACCGATCCCCCAGTCTCGACGCTCATGGCCAAGCGTGTACCCACGGTCGCCGCGGAGAAGGACGGATGGCTATTCGCCCAAAGCAATGCCGCGGATTTGGCATTGTGCTTGTACCGCTGGGATTCGGCGGCCGCAATTCCCTCGATTCGTGAGCAAATCGAGAGGTGTATAAATGCGGCAAATGCTGATGCCAAATTTATTGATCCCGATCCGAATTCGTCCCAGTCGACTCAGACTACCGAGCAAATGGCAGGTGACATAGGCCGCTTGGCAACCGCGCTGACCGAATCGCACGACACCGCCGGCACGTCGGCATATTGCAAATGGTTGGTTACGCAGAATCCTGCCAGGGCCGGACATAACCTAGGTAACTTGCTGCGACCACTTTGGCGATATCCGGACGATAAAAATCTGGCGGCAGCAGCCGAAACCATATTTAACGGCAAGAAATCTGCCTGGCGATGCTTGCCCACCGTGAGCCAGCTTCGCGACTGGGGTGACCAAAGCCTGATGCAGAGTTCCATTTACGGCGTGCCGGCATTTCGCAAACATATCATTCGTAATCTCGATGACGTCACGGAAATTGGAGTCGCTTACGTCCAAGACCACGATCTGCATTTCGACACAAAAGAATCAAATGAGAGTTCTGGTCCCGTTAACGTCAAAGATCCTCTGTTGTCAAAGCCGCCGGAAACGAAGGTAAGCGTTCGCGTATGCGATTGGTATGCCTGGAAAGTAAGCCAACTTGACGGGGCGCCACCCTTCGAGCTTTATTGGCCGCTGGACAATCGCAATCAGCAACTACCCAAAATCGTCGATTTTTTGAACCGCTGGGGCGATCATTTCCGTTACACGCCGACGCCGCAAACGCCGCGAGGTAGCTTTGGCGAGGACAATGCTCGGCTAACATTCAGCCCATTGGACCACCCTGCCACGGACGCCGACGTGGCTGTCGGCAAAGCAATATTTTCGCTTCATGGTGGTCCGGTTCGCACGGTGTCGTTTGCAGCTTGGCCGGTCCGAGCCAAGTGGATCACCCTGAAGGATTATCCAATTCAATACGACGGGAAGACTGATGACTTTCTGAACCAAGGATTTCTCTGGCAGGCCGAAGAGGTACAGATCAACGGGGAATGGAAACGGTACTACGGTTTCGTCGGTCCACATGTCATTGCCAAAGTTCCAGCTGAGCAAATCGAGATTCTCAACAATCAGTGAACCAAACCGATTACCTACATTGAATGTGTACTGGTTTAAGGGAAAATAACAGATCGACGGCACGATAGTACGGCTATGCTCAAAATGCGTTTGAAACAGCTTCTACTGATAGCGATTTTTCTTTGTTCTCTAGGAACGAGCGCGTCCGGCACACTGCTGCCTATCACGGATATCGCATCGCTGATCTACCTGAGCCCCGAGATTGTGGAAGGCGAAATCGTGGCCGCGTCGACAGGAGATCCTGTTGCGCACGAACTGGATCGACCGGAAGCTGTATTGATCGATGTGAAAGTTGCCACCACCTACAAGGGCCAGTTGAAGCCTGATGACGTGCTGAGCGTCACGTGCACGTGCTTCTTCCGCAAGCCACGTGCCGCCCCAGTGTTTCAACCTGTTCCACTTGCGGTAGGCGACAAGCTAATTCTCTTCTTGAAAAAAACCAAAGGTGAACCGCGCGATGGATGGCCTGTAGGCAATCAAGTTTATTGCGTCGTCGAGTCAGGGATGCGGCTCATTGAAGATGACAAGGTGTTTGATTTCGATCAGCCAATAAATCCGGGCGATTATGTGGCGCGGCCGGAGGCCGATTTCCCGAATAAACAAGCAGCCGAGGTTGATGTCTATCGAAAGCGGTTACGCGTGGCGATCGATGAGATGCAGCAAACGCTCGCTGACCTCGACGCCAAGAATCAACCGTCTGATAGTCCATGGCTCATCGAGTTTATTCAGCGAAGATCGAAAACGCCGGACGGCCACTCGTGGCCGGTTCGTGATTACCCGACCGAAATCGCGTTGGCTCGATTAGCCAACTGGCATGATACGAAGTATCTGACCCAGGCACTGCCATATACCAAGTCGACAGATCGTGGTTGGAGGATATTGGTGCGCGGCTTCGGCACGCCCAGCGGGCGCGATTTTCTTATGAAAACGATCGAGGATCCAAATGAAGCGACCGAGAAGCGGATCGATTATCTGCGTTATCTGCGGCAGGCAGGTTATGTTCATGATGTCATCCTCAAAGACATCAATGCCGAAAGTGAACAGCTGGACGGTAAGGCAGGCCAAGAAAACGCGCATCTATTAACGCGGCTTGCTCGTTTAGCACGAAGGAGCCGGAATAACGACGAATTCTGTTTAGAGCTGGTTGAAAGTTTGGATTCGGTTGGCAGCTATCTCGCCAATTGCGAAGATCCCGAGTTTCAGCGCAACGCGCGGACCGCCTTTGAAGAATTACTCGTACTGTACCAAGCCAATCCGCCTGAGCGGGCGAAGTACGAGATCGAGAAGAATGCGGTGCAAGACCCGTCATCCTACCGGCAGTTGCACTCCGAATGTGGAAACGTGATTAGCCTCCTGACACCCAGCGATCGCCAGCCATCGGAAATGCATAGGCTAAAATACGTTTACACCTTCAATACTGCATTATGTCTGGAAGGGATCACGCTCAAGCCATCAGTCGTCCTGGAGAATCTAAAGCTTAAGAAGGAATATGTGCTGCCATCAGGACTTGAGTTTCAGACACATTGCGATCATTGCAACGAGGCTGAGTTACAACTGCCGGACGATTTACCTCGGGGAAAATACCGTGCCTTTTTCCGCTTCAGCGATGGAAGCGGCGATGTGAGCAACGGGCACTCTTTCGATGCGGATCTCTAGCATATCTCACGCGTCCCGGGGAGGAAAAAGGGGACGCGACTCGATATTGCCGACGGCGAGGGAGAACGTTAGGCTGACGCAATGCCACGGACCGCCCGCTATGCGCCCAAAGGATTGATTTATCACGCGATGAATCGCGCTGTGGCCCGTTTGCCGCTGTTTCAAAAAGCGGCCGATTACGAAGCGTTTGAACGCGTGGTCGAGGAGGCGCATCAAAAGTTTCCCATCGAGATCTTGGCCTACTGCGTGATGCCCAACCACTGGCATTTTGTGCTACGCCCGACCAAGGATGGACAATTGACCGCGTTTTTGCGGGCTGTCGCCCACACGCACACGATGCGCTGGCACGCCCACCATCAAACGTCGGGAACAGGGCATCTGTATCAGGGCCGATTCAAGGCATTCCCGCTTGAAGACGATGAGCACTTTTATACCGTGGTGCGTTATGTCGAACGAAATCCGCTGTGCCAACTTCGTGGCTCAAGCGCAGGCTTGGCGCTGGTCGAGCCTGTGGCGGCGCGAGTCAGGCAGCGCGGAATCACGATCGCTATTGACCAATTGGCCGTTGCCGCGGCCCCGCAATTGGCTGGCGCACGTCAATGCACCCCAGACCGAAACGGAAGTGGAGGCCGTCCGACGAGCGATTCGCCGCAACAGTCCGTTCGGCGATCTCGCCTGGCAGCAATCGATGGCCAAACGCCTGGGCCTGGAATCGACGCTGCGTCCGCGGGGCCGGCCGCGCATGACAGTGCCGGCATGAATCGAGTCGCGTCCCCTTTTTCTTCCCTGATCTAACCAATCGCGACACTTCGCCTTTTGACCGGACAGTACTGAGAAAAATTGAGAAATGAGGCAGAATAAGGGGAGCCGGTGCGCGGCGGAGAATCGACGGCGGGCGGAGGGCTGAGCATGAGGAGTTGTGGTTATTGGTCCACGATAACTACTTCGGCGGCGCGTGCTGCAATTCCTTTTGATATTGCAAAAGCCATGTCTTGGTTTGTGCTGCCAAATCGCTCAGGCCAAGCGCTTTTGCCAGGTCAATCGCCCGCTTTCCCGCCGAAATCGCTTCTCGCGACCGACCCATCTGGGCATTGACAATTGCGAGATTGGCCCACGCCTCTGCATAATTTGGATCGAAACGAATTGCCGTCTCATATTCGTCAATTGCGCTGTCCAACTGACCGGCTCGCAACATTGCGTTGCCCAAATTGTTGTGTGCTTCAGGATAATCTTGCTTCAGTCGCACGGCCGTTCGACACTCGGCCATCGCGTCCTGAACCTGGCCGGCTTGCAAAAGCGCATAGCCTAGATTGTTATGCGCTGATGCATATTCGGTGTTCAATTCAAGCGCCGCTCTGTATTCTGCGATGGCGTCTTGGACCCGGCCTAATTTCATATAAACATTGCCCAAGTTGTTATGCGCAGGAGCGTAATCGCGGTCCAGCTCAAGCGACTTGTGGTATTGTTCGATCGCATCCTCGACGCGCCCGGCTTGCACATATGCACTGCCCAAATTGTTCTGGGCCGGCACGTAGGTGGCGTCTAACCGAATAGCACGTTCGTATTGCCCGATGGCGTCCACGACGCGTCCTGATTTCAAAAACGCGTTCCCTAAATCGCTGATCGCTAAAACATTGTCGGGATCGAGGTCGAGAGCCGCCTGGAATTCACGAATTGCAGCTTCGATTTCGCCGGCTTGAAGATAGGCGTTCCCCAAATTGGTATGAGTTTGAGCATTCAGCGGATTCAATTCCGTTGCGATCCGAGCATGGTCGACGGACTCTGCAATTCGTCCTGAATGCAAAAGTTCAATCGACAGGTTATTATGAAGCATCCAGCTATTGGGATTGACTCGCAGTGCGTTTTCATAAATTACAGAAGCGCTTTCATACAATTTGGATTGCTCGCGCGATTGCCACGCTAGCGCGGCAATTGCCATCATCGCCACGATGTACGTTACGCATTTCACGGCGAACGAATTTACCCTGACCCACACACTGATTGCTGCGGCGGTCGCGGCCGCGACGGCGATGAGCGACATGTACCCGTAGTGATCGGCAACCAACGAATACTTCATGAAGTACACATCGGTTAATCCCATCACTGGAACGAGCGCAGCGCAGAATGAACCCCAAGCGAAAATGAGTCCTCTCCGCCAGGTTGATGTACTACGGATGAATATCAGCAATCCACTGATGGCCAAGGCCGCCATCAGCGGCGTCCATGCTGCAAAACTTCCTGTTTCAATCTTCGGTTGTGGATAAATAAATGCCAGATCGATCGGCAAAAGGGCTTTCGACAAATAAAACCACACTACAAAACCCGCATCTGCCAATCGTTCAAAAAAGTTTGCTGGGCGAATAACTCCCAGGCCGCCCTGATGCTGGAACCAAATGTTGATTAGTGTCAATGGCACCGCAACGAGGACAAAAGGTGCGATGCGATAGCAATCGATGCGCGTGATCCGTCCCCTGCGCCACCACTCAATGAGCAAAAACACAAAGGGAAGAATTGCCACCGATCCCTTACTAAGCATTGCGAGGAAAAATGCCGCCACACTCAACCAATACCAGCCGCGACTTTGAATCCGCACTCTGCCACGACCGCTGTATGTCGCTTTCATATCCGTTGGATATCCTGCCGCCTTCAAATACCAAAGAACCGAAGTGAGAGCGAATACGATTGATAATGTGTTTTTTCGCTGAGCAATCCATGCGATTGATTCCACATTGACCGGATGCACCGCCCATAGGAGAGCCGCAAAGAACGCACCGGGAATCGATAACCGCTTGAGAACCGACCACGCCAGCAGCGAGGCCATAACCTGCAGTAAAATATTCGTAACGTGATAACCCGTCGGCCGGTCTCCCCACAGCCGCCACTCGATCCAGAAACTGGTGTTGGTTAGCGGCCAGTAGTCGATCGGTTCTGTGCTGAACCAAATTTGCTCCAGTCCCCCGGCTTGCTTGATCAACCGATTTTGCGTAAGCAAGCCTTCATCGTCCCAGATAAATCCTCCGCGGATCGCCGGCGAATATGCAAAGAAAGTGGCTGCCGAAAGCACAGCAGCAGCCCACCACCACGGTACTGCTTTTCCCGGGTTCGCATTAGTTGCCGGCAATTTCCTCATTCGAAGATTACCCATCACCCTCACATCGCGCACTGGAAATTGACTAAAATTGCTCACTACTTGGCGAGCGTGTCCGCCTCAATCTTAGTTTAAGCAAGACTTTAAGTTTTGGCCCTGCGAAATTCGCTCATGTCTTCCCGCCGTTCACTCCGCTGGCCGATCACCTTGGGCGTGGTGCTCATCTTGCTGGTAGTGGCGCTCACGGTCGGCTGGGTCATTGTTAGTGCTTCGGCGGCGTTGAAATCCGAGCATTCCGCGGTTTACTGGACCCTGCTCGCCGTCGGCTCGGCGTTCTTCGTGCTCGTCTTAGTCGGGGTGTCGATTTATTTGGCCCTAACGGTCAAAGCGATTCGCCTCAATCAGCGGCAATCGAATTTCATCGACGCGGTCACTCACGAACTAAAAAGCCCCATAGCGTCCCTGAAGCTATACCTGCAAACCCTCACCCGCCACCAGCTCACCGCCGAACAACAGACCGATTTCCAGCGATTCATGCTGCAGGGAGATTAATGGTGACGGGGGAAATTAAAGGGGAGATTAAAGGACACACGTCGGCAGTTTAAGCATTTCAATTCGCCGGCAGTCGCGGCGCGGAAATTGGCAACTTTTTAAGTGCGCCGGTTACCGTCGCCGATGACAAACATCACGTCTTTTGCCAGCCATGCGGGATGGCCGCACTCTCTTCCTCTCCGCGCCTCCACGATTCCGCGGTAAAAACGCTGCCCAAAGCGCCTCTTGAAATTGGGCCACGCCCTCTGGTAGGCTTCACGTCGTAGTGTGTACCAATGTACACTTACGCCCATTACGACCCCGTAGGACCAGCCGGTGCCTCCCACGGCGACGACTAACACAATATCCAACAAGCACCGTTTTCCACCGTAAAATCCCGTTTCCACCGTTGCCGCGGTTTCCACCCTTAAAACTATTTTCACGCGAAATCATGAACACTCAATTCCAATCAATCCCCGACACTCCCTTTGATCCCGCCGCCGAAGTCGCAAAACTGCAATCGGCCATTTTCCAGCAGGCCGAGCAGACTCTTGCACAACTTCCAACCGTGCCCGATCCAATCGGCCGCGATCCGCGCGGCCGCTTCGCCAAAGGCTGCCCGCCCGGTCCGGGCCGGCCCAGCGCTCCGAGAACGCGCCGCTACATCGAAGAAGGCATGCTCTATTTGCATTCCATGGGTTTTGAAAATGCAGCCCGCGCCTGGCGCTCGCTCGCAGGCAGCCTGGGCCCGAACTTGGCCCGCAAATTCCTCGCCGAACTGGAGGACGAAAATGGCCCTCTGCGTTTCCGCGGCCTGGCGCTCGAAGCGATTACCGAGGCCGAATCCCAGCCTCTCGAAATCAAAAACACCCCCCCAGTCGCCAAGCAGCGAAAACGTAAACGCCGCCCCGCGATTCCAAAGCGCGCATCCCCGCCACGCCGCAGCAGCAGTCGATGTCGAACCGCAAAATGAAAGGCCCGTTATGAAAGTTCCGCGAAGTTTTTCAGAATTCGCAAACCATCGGCCTGGCTCTTTTCCGGATGGAATTGCGTCGCGAACAAATTGCCGCGCCAGATCATCGAGCAAAACGAACCGCCGTAGTCGGTCGTGGTCGCAATCACCGCTGCGTCGCGCGGCTTCACATAATACGAATGCACAAAATAGACATGCGTGCCGTCGGCGAGTCCCTCCAAAATCGGCGGCCGCCGGTCGATTTTCAAACTGTTCCACCCCATGTGCGGCACCTTCAATTCCGCCGGCACCTCGAACCGCACACATTCCCCGGGAATAACGCCCAATCCCTCATGCGTCCCATTTTCGTAACCCACGTCAACGAGCAATTGCAGCCCCAGGCAAATGCCCAGGAAGGGTTTGTCGGCGGCGATCGCGTCTTTGATCGGCCCGGCCAAATCGCGCCGGCGCAACTCGGCAATGGCGTCTTCAAACGCGCCCACGCCGGGCAGAATCACTTTATCGGCCTTCGATATATCGGCCGCCGAACTCGTGATCATCGCCGAATGCCCGACGCGCTCAATCGCCTTTTGCACGCTGCGCAGGTTCCCCATCTGATAGTCGATAATGGCGATCATAGACGCAGCGTTCAGAAGTCAGGGTTCAGTTCGGAAAAAGACAATCGCGGCAGCAACTGGGTTCGTACGTTTTGCATTCTACAAACGGTCACTGGTGTTCGTCAGGCTGCCAGCGCAACAAAAAACCCAGGATCGCTCCTGGGCCGCCTTTACTTCGCGTCTTTTCGCGACTTTGGTCCCTCGCCCCTCGTCCCTCGCCTCTCGCCCGTACCGCTCACTTCTGCCACTGTTCCGGATACACCACCAACTCCACGCGGCGATTGCGGGCTTTCCCCTGCGCCGAAGCGTTCGAGACGACCGGATGGTTCGCCCCGTGCCCCACCAAGAACAACTGCTGCTGCCGCAACTGCGTGCGCGCCGTCAAATAATCGAACACCGCGCCTGCCCGCGCAATCGAAAGCTGATGATTCGAAAGCCATACACCTTGCGGCGGCGGATCCGAATCAGTATGCCCTTCCACGCCAATGATCTGGTTTGGGTATGTCCGCTGAACTTCGAACGCCACCGCGTCGAGCATCGTGGGAGCATCGGGCCGAATTTGCGCCGTGCCAGGGTTGAACAGTTTGTCAGCCGGAAGTTCGATGCGCACCACGTCCCCATCTTGCCGCACTTCAACGCCGGGAACATTGATCGTCGGCAGATTTCGCGCCAGGCTGTTGTTGGCCGTAATCGAAGCTCCGCTGCGCTTCTGCAGCGATGCCGTGAGCGCCTGCACGTGCTGCTCGTTGGACGTTTCGCTTTCTTTCGCCTGCGCCAACTGTTGCGTGGTGCTGCTAAGCTGATCGCGCATGACGGCGACCTGATCTTGCATCAAGCGGTTCTGCTGTTGCGCCTGAGCAAGCTTCGATTGCAACTCTTGATTATCGACATCCAACGTGCTCGACCGGCTGGCAAGCTCTTGCTGCCGCTGCATCATCGCCAACTGTTGCTGTTGGAATGGCGGCGCTTGCTGCGCAGCATAGGGGTTCTGCTGGCAACCGGCGGCAGCCAGCGCCAACAGCGCGAACATGAATCGCCGGCAGACAATGCCCGGCATGTCGCTCTCCTTGAGAACAAGCCCGAAAAGATGTGACCCGAAGACGAGATTGTGCCAAAGCAGAGTATCGCCGCTTCAGACAATTGGGGCGGGATGATAGTAGGGTTGGATAAGGTCCGCAAGGGCAACCTTAGTGCCGGCGGCCACGCTGGCATGAAACCTTTTTCAGTCCGCCAGCATCGCTTCCAACTTGCCGCAGTTTTGCCGTTGCACAGCATAATCGCCGTAAAACCGCTTGATGTAGTTGCGGTGCCAGCGGCTTGGCGCATGCGCCACCCATCCCTCCCGTGCTAGCAAGCGCGGCGAAAGGCGATAGTTTGCTGCATCGCACAGAATTGCATCGCTCCCTTTGAGCTCGGCGATTTCATCGAGCACTTCCAACGCTCGGCGAGCGGTCGCCCAAGAGGTATTGCCAGCGGAAACAACAAACTTCAGCGCCAGAAACTTCGAATGACGCAGCGGCTGGTTGTAGTACAGCCGCACGCGATCGCCGGAAACATGATCGTGGTACCACTGACCCAAGATCACGCCGGCGATTGATACCAGTTTCGGCCACGGCCGCAAATGAACGGCGACGGATCGTCCAGCATCGCGCACTTCGATAATTCCATACCTGCGGCGCCGGAGAATATCCGCTCCTGCCTTCAAATCGGTAATCGTTTGGAACAATAGGCCCATGCAAAACCATAGCATGGGGATCGAAGCTCAAATGGGCCCTTTAGAGACTTCCCCAAGCCAATTGAACGGCCTACTCGCCCGTCATTCTTCGCCGGATCGTCCGTACGGCCAGCAACATCAGCACCAAGATTGGCATGCAAATAATGATCGCCGCCGGCACCAGCCACCAGGTTTCAAACATCAAGTGGCAATAATCCCAAATCGGTCCCCAAAACAAAACGACGATTAAAGTTGCCAACGACAAAAAAGGCCCAAATGCAATGACATTTTCGCGTATCAACATCAACTGCAGCAGGCCGACGATCACCGCGGCGAAGGGAGATAGAAAAAACACAACCAGCACCGGCTGCCATCCCAACCAGGCGCCGATCATGATCATTAACGTCACGTCGCCAAAGCCCATTGCTTCGCGCTGCAGAATCCAGCCTGCGATGAATCGAATCGTCCAAATAATTGCGCCGCCTGCGGTCATGCCGATGAGCGAAGAGAGCAAGCCGTGCCAGGCTCTGCCGCCGTGCAGCCAGGTGGCGACGATGCCACTGCAGCCGACGATCGCCATCGGAAGAATCCATTTCCATTCGGGCCGCGAGAAAATCCGCCGCCACATCACCCGCCACGATTTGCCGACGCCGACGCCCAGTCGCCAGTGGCGGGGCAATAAAGCGCCACTCCAATCGAGGAAGCAAGCCAACCCCACTGCTAGCGACCCGAAACGACTCAGAAATCCTGCCGCGCCGTCGGGAAAGTCAAACCTCAGCGGGAGGAGCAGATCGTCGAGCCGCGCGTTTTGTACATCCAGTTGTTGCGCCGGCAGCGGCAAAGCGCTGCATAAAGTCATCAGCAGAAGCGCCACCAGCGTGCCGGGCACTGTGACGGCATCGGGGATGGTTTGCTCGTCGATATCGATAAACGTCGCCACAGCGATTAACGCAAACAGCACCACATGCAGCGCGAATTGCGAATGTAATATAGCTGCCGCGGCTAGACTGCTTAGCACGATGTGAGGCGCAAGCGGCGGCGAAACGAGCGCATGGTGCACCACTTCCCAGCAGTAAAGCGCTGGAATTCCGATCGCGAAACAGAGCTCCAAAAGCATCGGGCGAATCCAAAACCCACGACCTTGGATTTTCGATTCCCGCCGCATGCCGAGCCAGCCAACAATGGGAATTCGGTCGAGCCAACGCCGCGGCGCGATTTCGCCACGCGTGCGCGACCAGGGGCTAATCCGCCGCCGCAAATACGCCAGCCGGTAGATGCCAAGGTTCACGGCCGCGCCCAAACACGCCCCAAATAGGCACAGCACGAACAACCGCAGCGGAAGCGGCATACTGACGATGGAAGAAATGAGTTGCACGCCGTTCGCCCCTTTTCGGGCACCAGTTGGCTCGTCACAATAGCGAGTTTATGGCGTATTGAACCTGCTGGCTCGGGAAGTGTCTATACAAGTAGCGAGCGAGGTCTCGCATTACGCGATCTGAGCCGACGAAAGAACTCGCAAATCGCGCACTCCTCTCGCCGCCACGCAATCTTAGCTCATGCCCCAATCGCTCAAATTGTTGCGAATCGATACCCGACAGGCCAATGTTCGCCAAGCGATTGCCGACCTGCGCGAGCGGCTCAGTCCGCGGGGCAATATCGTGAGCGAAGCCGGCAGGCGGAAGACGATTGAAGTTTTTGGCGAGCCACTCACTCCGCAACAGGTAGTCGAGCGAATTTGCAACGACGTGCGCACCAAAGGATTGCCCGCGGTGCTCGATTATTCTAAACGCATCGATCAGGCAGAGCTAACGCCGCAATCGATTCGAGTAAGTGCCGCCGAATTGGCCGCCGCACACAAAGCGGCCGATCCAAGATATCTCGCCACCATTCGCCGCATTCGGGACAACATCCTGCGTTTTCAACGAGCGATATTAGAGCGCGATGTGAAAGTGGAATTGCCCGACGGCGGCGGCTATTTGCGGCAGCGCTATCTTGCCGCTCTCGCGAGTCGGTATTTGCGTGCCAGGCGGCGCGGCGGCCTATCCTTCGACGGTATTGATGACGGCCGTCCCCGCACAGGCGGCTGGTGTGAAACAGTTGGCAATTGTCGCGCCGCCGACTAAGTACGGCGCGTATAACAACGATCTGCTGGCCGCTTGTCATGAATTGGGCGTTTCGGAAGTTTATCGTTTAGGCGGCGCGCAGGCAGTGGCGGCATTGGCCTACGGCGTCGAAGGGCTGCCGAAAGTCGATAAAATCGTCGGCCCCGGAAATTTGTTCGTGGCGCTGGCGAAGCGCTATCGTTTTCGGCGAGGTCGATATCGATTCTATCGCTGGCCCAAGTGAAGTCGTGGTGGTGGCTGATGAGACCGCGCGAGCCGATTTTACGGCCGCCGATCTAATCGCGCAGGCAGAGCACGCGCCTGGTTCGGGCATTTTAATTACCTGGCACGCGCCGTTGGCCGATGCCGTCGCTGCGGAATTGGAGCGCCAAACAGCACATTTCGCGCGCGGCGATCTGGCGCGGCAGAGCCTCGAACAATTCGGCGCGCTCATTGTGGCGCGCGATGCGGATGAAGCATGCGCTCTGGCCGACGAAATTGCTCCAGAGCACTTGCACATCGCGGCCGCCAACTCTGAAGCGCTCCTCGATAAAATCCCACACGCGGGAGCTGCCTTTTTGGGGCACTTCAGCCCAGTGGCTGCGGGTGATTACGCTGCCGGGCCGTCGCACGTGTTGCCGACCGGTGGGACCGCTCGATTTGCAGCCGGTCTCACAGCCAACGACTTCCTGCGCGGCAACAGCGTGATTGCCTTGACCGAAAAAGGGCTGGCCGCGATGGCCGGCGATATTCGTCTCCTCGCCGATAAAGAAGGTTTGACGGCCCACAAAGCGAGTATCGATGTGCGGTCGTTCCCCGCTCCTGAACTCTAAATCTGAACCCTGAACCCTGCCCATGCCTTCCTATATTCGTCCTGAAATCGAAGCGATGCAGGGTTATATACCCGGCGAGCAGCCGCGCGCCGGGAATATCATCAAGCTTAATACAAACGAAAATCCCTATCCATCGTCCCCTGCCGTGCAGCGGGCGATCGGCCGAGCGATCCAGGCCGGCCTGCAAAAATATCCCGATCCCATGGCCGACGCCTTTCGCACGCGCGCGGCCGAACTGCTCGGGGTCGAGTCGAATTGGATTCTGTGCGGCAACGGCAGCGACGATCTGCTCACGATCGTCACCCGTGCTTTCGTCGGGCAAGGCGATTGTTTGCGCCTCCCCTACCCCAGCTACATTCTTTACAAAACGCTCGCGCAATTGCAGGGCGCGGACGCAGAGGAAGTTCATTTCGAAAAAAATTGGTCGCTTGGAAAATCGTTCTCAAACCCGCGTTCAAGATTGAAGCTCGCGTTTTTGCCAAATCCCAATAGCCCCTCGGGCACAATGCTCTCGCCCGAGCGCGTTCGGGAAATTGCCGAGGCGCTACCCTGTCCTTTAATTGTCGATGAAGCCTATGTCGACTTTGCGGAAACGAATTGCGTTGCGTTAATGAAACAAACCGACAAGATCATGGTCACGCGCAGCTTGAGCAAATCGTACGCGCTGGCCGGATTGCGGTTTGGCTATATCGTCGCGCAGCCACAGGTTATCGAACAATTGGTGAAGGTCAAAGATTCTTACAATTGCGACGCGCTGTCGATTGCCGGCGCAACCGCCGCCATCGACGATCAAGCTTGGCTGGCCGAGAACAAAAAAAGGTGTTGGCCACACGCGCGAAACTAACCGCCGGCATGCGTGAGCTGGGATTTGCTACCGTCGATTCGCAAGCGAATTTCGTGTGGAATCCGCATCTCACAGTTCCTGTGAAACCGCTGTACGAGCAATTGAAATCGCAGGGCGTTCTGGTGCGATACATGGATTATCCCGGCTGGGGGGATGGATTACGCGTTTCCGTCGGCACCGAAGAACAAATCGATCGGTTTTTGTCGCTCTTAAAAGGTATGGTGTAGGGGCAGGTGGTCTAAGGGGCAGGTGGTCTAGGTGCCTTAGTGTCCAGGTGCCTAAGACCGCAACCAAAACTCGTCCTACTACAAGACACCCAGACACCCAGGCACATTGACACATAGACACTTGGCCCGAAACCACATGCCCCGCACCGCCAAAATTGATCGCAAAACCGCCGAGACGAAAATCCGCGTCGAGCTGAATCTCGATGGCAAAGGCGAGAGCAAAATCGCCACCGGCGTCGGCTTCTTCGACCACATGCTCACGCTGTTGGCCAAGCATTCTGCGATTGATTTGAACGTGCAAGCCAAAGGCGATCTGCACGTCGATCAACACCACACCGTCGAAGACGTTGGCATCGCCATCGGCCAGGCGCTCAAGCAGGCACTGGGCGAAAAGTCGGGCATTCGCCGCTACGGGTTTTTCACTCTTCCGATGGAAGAAACGCTCGTCACCACCGCCATTGATTTAAGTGGCCGCTATGCAATGGTCTTCCAGGTGAAATTCGGCGCGGAGAAAATCGGTGAGTTCGATAGCGAACTGGTCGAAGATTTTTGGCAAGCGCTCGCGGCCAACGCGCTGATGAATCTGCACGTCATCCTGCATCACGGCCGCAACAGCCACCATATCAGCGAAGCTATATTCAAATCGGCCGCGCGAGCACTAAGAATGGCCGTTGAATCCGATCCCCGCATGCCCGGCGTGCCGAGCACTAAAGGGACGCTGTAAAGAGAGTGTCCCGCGATCAGCAGTCAGCTTTCAGCCAATCGCTGTCAAATCCGTGGCTGAAGGCTGAGAGCTGATGGCTGACAGCTACTTTTCAATCGCTCACGTCCGTCTCCAAAAACCGCGCGAGTTTGTGAAAATCGGAATCCAGATCGATATAGCGAACTTTCGTCACCAGCGTTTCCGGATCGACGAGTTCTTCGAAACGTTTGTAAACGAGCTTTAACTGGCCTTCGACCGAAACCATCACGCCATCCAACCGCTGCTCAACCAGCGCACGGTAAGCACCCACTCCCAACTGGCTCCCCAGCATGACATCAAAAGCCAGTGGTCGGGCACAGCGGGCTTCGTATCCTAGCTGCAAGCCGATAACGCGGCGGTCGCGCCCGTTTGCCGTTTGTACTCATCCGTCACCAGCCGCGCGAACCGGCGATTCAAATTCACCTGCGCCACGGAGATATGCTGGTGCTCGTCGCGCGCCACATCTTTTAAGAAACTCATCGGCAAATACTCGGCCAATCCCTCAGCCATCACGATGACCCCGTATTGCTTGCCTTCCTTGTCGTAGCGCACGCGCATGGTCTTGACGATCCGCTTCACGACCTCGTCGACATTCATGATCGTGCGCTTTTGCGTCGCGCCAGTTTTCTCGTCGACAATTTCCTCGGTCATCTCATAGGCGCCGTGAATATCTTCCACGCTGATCACCAGGCTGGCTTCGCCGGCAATCGCCGCCCCATAAGCCAACCAACCGGCGCTGCGCCCCATGGTTTCGGCCAGATAATAAACGCGCGTCGCCTCGGCATCGTGCAGCAAATTGCGAATTTCGCCGGCCAGCGTATCGACCGCCGTGAAGAAACCGAAGGTAAAATCGATGCCCGTGTAATCGTTGTCGATCGTCTTGGGCAAATGCACGATCGGAATGCGCTTCGATCCCGGCGGCAAGCGGTCTTGAAATAGCTTGAGCTTGTTGGCGGTTTTGAGCGTGTCGTCGCCGCCGATTGAAACCAACGCGTCCACGCGCAGCGAACTTAACCCATCGTACACGGCCCGCAACGGTTGCGACTTTTCCGGGTCGTCCAAGTCGCGCACGCTCGATATATGTTTGCCAGGATTGGCGCGCGCAGTGCCGATGACAATCCCTTGCGAATTTCGCACGCGGCGCATCAGCCGCGGTGTAATCACAATGTAGTCTTGGCTGGGGCCTTCGCGCATGCCGCGCTCGGGCGTGTATTGCACCAAATTGGCATAGCCGTTCATGATGCCGACAACATCCACGTTGTTGCGCATGAACGAATCGGCGGCCGCCGAAATGACGGCGTTGGCCGCCGGCGCAGGACCGCCGGCAAACACCATCGCCACTCGATGAATGGGACTTTCGCGATGGGCAGGGCTCGACAACGTACCAGGCATAACCATCTCCGATAATTTCCTCCCCCCTCCGACCGACAGTATAAAGCGAATGGCGCGATTATGGTAGCGCCGCACACGACGGCGACGCAACTCAGAACACAGGCCCAGACAGAACAGATCCGTCAAAAACGAAGCCCGACGGAAAACGTTAGCTGAGAAATGTGCGCTCGACGAACGTCGTGTCGATGCGGCATTCGTGAAAGGCCGTGTGGCCGAGAATTTCTTGATCGAGCGGCACCGTCGTTTTGATGCCGTCCACACAAAGTTCCGCCAGCGCGCGTTGCATGGTGTCGATCGCGGCATCGCGATTCGGCTGGTGCACAATCAATTTGCCGATCATCGAATCGTAATAGGGCGAAACGGTGTAGCCGGAATATGTGTGCGAATCCCAGCGCACTCCGAATCCACCCGGCGCAATGAGCCGCTCGATCTTTCCCGGGCAGGGCTGAAAGTTGCGCTTCGGATCTTCCGCATTGATGCGGCACTCAATCGACGCGCCCCGCTGCACAACGTCGTCTTGCGCGAACCACAGCTTTTCTCCCGAGGCCACGCGAATTTGCGCCTTGATCAAGTCGATGCCCGTAATCATTTCCGTTACCGGGTGCTCAACTTGAATGCGCGCGTTCACCTCAATGAAATAGAAGCTCCCGCTCTGATCGACAATAAATTCCACCGTCCCGGCGTTGGTATAACCCGCCGTCTTAATCAGCCGCACGGCTGCCTCGCACATGGCATTGCGAGTTTCGGCCGAAAGATGCGCCGCGGGACTTTCTTCGATGAGTTTTTGATGCCGCCGTTGCGTGGAGCATTCTCGCTCGAACAGGTGAACCGCGTTGCCGTGCTGATCGGCGAGCACTTGCACTTCGACGTGCCGCGGCCGTTCGATATATCGTTCCAAATAAATGCCGGCATTTCCAAACGCCGCTTCCGCTTCGACCGACGCCTGCTGCAGGGCGCTTTTAAGTGTGAGATCGTTCGAGGCCACGCGCATCCCGCGACCGCCGCCGCCGGCCGTCGCCTTGATCAACACGGGAAAGCCAATTTCATGCGCCAGCCGCACCGCTTCCTTTTCGTTCTGAATCAGTCCTTCGCTCCCCGGAACCACCGGCACCTTGGCATCGCGGGCAATTTTGCGGGCCGAGTTCTTATCTCCCAGCTTCGCCATGGCCTCGGGTGTGGGACCGACGAAATCGATATTGCAACTGCGGCACACCTCGTTGAAATGCGCGTTCTCGGAGAGAAAGCCGTAGCCGGGATGAATCGCCTGCACGTTGCCAATTTCGGCCGCGCTAATCACCCGATCAATTTTCAAATAGCTTTCCGAGATTTTCGGCGGCCCCACGCAATACGCTTCGTCGGCCAGCTCCAAGTAGCGCGACCGCCGATCGGCTTCGCTGAAGATCACGACAGTTTCAATGCCCAATTCGCGGCACGCGCGGATAATTCGCAGCGCGATCTCACCCCGATTGGCCACCAAAATGCGTTTGAACATGCGAGTCGTTAGTGATTAGTGTTTAGTGGCTAGAAATCAGAAGCGTTGTATCACTAGTCACTAGCCCCTAACCACTAGCCACTTTTCAGGTCACTTCCGCCTGTCGATTTTAAACAGCGGCTGGCCGAAATCGACCGGCTCACCGTTCTCGACCAGCACCGCCGCGATCCGGCCCGATATTTCGGCGGGAATTTCGTTGAACACTTTCATCGCTTCGATGATGCACACGATTGTGTCCGGTCCCACGTGATCGCCAACTTTTACAAACGCCGGTGAATCGGGATTGGCCGCGGAGTAGAACGTGCCCACCATCGGACTTTTGATTTCGGCCAATTCGGCAGTGCTTTCAGTTCGCCGGCGCGGCGGCCTTCGCAGCCGAAGTCGTAGGCGCGGCCCCAGCACCCGCAGAACTTACCGCCGGCATGGCGGTAACGACCGGTTCGGCCCCTCGTCGCAAGCGAATGCGCTGGTCTCCCTGGCGCAAATCGACCTCGGCCAGGTCGTGCTCTTTCATCAGTTCGACGAAACGGCGAACGCGTTTCACGTCGAAAATATCGCCACCCCCCGCACTGGAACCCGCGTTCGACATGGTCCACTGTTCTCCCTACGCCACTGTTCTCCGCTAGGCCACCACTACATCTTCCCATTGCTTGGGAAGGTCGGTTAGCACCTCGCAGCCGTTGCGGGTCACTAACACATCATCCTCAATTCGCACGCCGCCGAAGCCCGGCAGATAGATGCCCGGTTCGACCGTCACCACCATGCCCGGCTTGAGCTTCACCTTTTGCCCTTTGCTCAATCGCGGAGCTTCGTGAATCTCCAAGCCAATGCCGTGCCCGAGCCCATGGCCGAATTTCGGCCCAAAGCCCGCCTTGGCAATCACTGCACGGGCGGCTGCATCGACCTCGCCGCAAGTTCGACCTGGGCGAATGGCCTCGATCGCACGCTCTTGCGCATTCAACACAACTCTATATATGCGTTCAAGTTTGGGCGGGATTTTACCGGTCGCCAGAACACGCGTCAAGTCGCTTACGTATCCATTGCCCACCGCGCCCCAATCGACAAGCACAAACGGCGCATCGCCAATCGCCCGCGAGCCCGGCCGATAATGCGGCAGCGCCGATCGATCACCCACCGCCACAATCGAAGGAAAGCTCGCCGAGCGCCCGCCGAGCTTACGCATTTCCTGCTCCAGCGCAGTCGGCCACTTCCTTTTCGGTTTGCTCCGGCCTAAGCCCCGCTCGCACCGCATCGAACGCCCGCTGGGCGATGTCGGCCGCGCGGCGAATCTCGGCCACCTCCTCTTTGTCTTTGCACATCCGCAATTCTTCAACCAGCCCGGTCGTCGTCACCAATTCGGTGCCGCCGAGTTTCTCGGCCAGCCGCTGGCGCAGAGCCACCGTCATCGAATCGCCTTCAATCCCCAGCCGCTTGATTTTCTTCTTCGCCAACTTCTCGAGTGCCACCAGCATGCTTTGCCCCGGCGGGCGAATGAGCATTTCTAACCTCGGGCATTCTTCCTCAATTTGCGTCGTGTACCGCGCATCACTAACAAGAATCTGCTTCTGTGGCGCAACAAGCAAATAACTATCGTCCCCCGTAAAGCCGGTCAGATAGGTGACGTTTGTGAAATTTGTAACAAGCAGCGTGTCGACGCCGGATTTCTTGAGCGATTTGCGAAGCTGATCGCGGCGCGTATCGAAACGATCCATGGAAAATCCGCTTGGGGGCTAACGACCATTAAGTTGATTTAACACCCAATTTGCTAACACGCCCGCTCCCCCCTGACAAGCCGAAAACGGCCGGTTGGCCGCGCCCGGGGTGGCATGTTCTCGCTTGCGTGAGCATGCCGGCCAATCACAGCATGCCCGCCTCGATCGCGACGACCATACCCTCCCACGCTCCTCCGCCTTCCTCCCAGAATTCTCTGGTAAATTGCCTTTGGCCTGCTCTATAATGCCGGTTGATCAAGTGATAATTGCCGGCGCGAAAATCACCTCGAGCTGGCCAGGGCACCGCCGCATTTCCAGGGACTGGAAAATGGCGAAAGAGCTAAAAATCGGCGACCGCGTTCACACCGTTTTAGGCGCAGTGCAGGTCGATTCACTTGAACAAGAACAAGATGAAAACCCGGCCTACAACCTCGTCGTGGCCGATTTCGCCGATTACTTCGTCGGCAACGCGAAAGTGCTGGTACACGATAACAACCTGCGCCCCAACCAACGCCATCGTCCCGGGTTTGGCAGCTAAATAAGGAATGCTGTTGTGCTACGTCGGACATCCGACAAAGAGGCATTTATGCGGTTGCATTCTTTTGCTGTTGGCTGCGCTGTTTTATTTTCACGCTCCTCTGCGCCGCGCTTGTTTGCTCCGCGGCCGATCAAGCCCCCAATCCGCAGCAGCAGCAAGCCATCGATCAAGCCGCCAAGCTCGTCGAGCAAGGCTTGCAGGCTGAAGCCAAAGGCGATCCCGGCCAGCGCGTGGCACTTGCGAAACAAGCGCAGCAAGTCGTACCCGATTTCGCCCCCGCCCATTGGCAAGCCGGCGAAGTAAAACTAAACACCGGCTGGACGCATTTCGACACGCTGTCGAAAGACGATAAGTTAATCGCCAAGATGAGCGAGTATCGCCAACGCCGCGATCAGGCGGCAATTACGGCGAGTGATCAAACCGATCTGGCCCTCTGGTGCGAAAAAGCCGGCCTTGCCGAACATGCCAAGTTGCATTGGCTGGCAGTGCTAAAAGTGCAGCCCAATTCCAAGGAAGCACAAGCAAAGCTTGGCGTTGTCCGCTATCGCGGTCGGTTCATGTCACCAAACCAAGTCGCGGCTTTCAACGATGCGCTAAAAACGCGGCAAGCCGATTTCAAAAAATGGAAAGACCAACTTGCCGCGCTGCGAAAGCAAATCGATAACGGCCAAAACACCGATCGTGCGCTGGATGAAATTCGCAGCATCCGCGAAGTCGTCGCCATTCCTGCTATCGAAGCCGAATTCGGCAAGGCCAAGGCCGAAATGGGCAAAGCCGCCGTCTACGCGCTGTCGAACATGCCAGACCAGTCCGCGACACAGTCACTGGCGAAATTCGCAATTTTGTCGAATTACCCAGAGGTTCGCACACAAGCTGCTGAAGCCCTCCGCTCACGCTCGCTATATTCCTACGCGCCGATGCTGCTTTCCGCACTGCAAGCACCGAATGTCGTGTCGTTCTATGAGTACGAACTTCCAAACGGAGAAGCTGGGTTTCAAATATCGATTTATCGGGACGGCCCGAAGGGCGATTCGATGTATGCGGCAGTAGAGCGAACAGGCGCGTCTTATAACCCGATTTACAATCCACTTGAGCCAGGTTCCGGTCCTGCTACCAGCCGAAACCTTGTCAATGCAGTCCAAGAGCAGAGCAACGAACATGTTTATCTGGCAAGGGACGCTTCAATTCCCGAGCGCCTCGCGACAGGCGCTCTTGCTGGGAATGACCAGATTGTCGCGTCTAATTCTCGAATTTCCGGGCGCTAGAGACCGCAACTGGAAATAACTTGGGAAATGACCCGAAAGCATGGTGGAATTGGTGGTTCTACTACAACGAGTACGATCAACCGGATGCGCCAACAGAGTATGTTACAAGCTATGTGGCTCCGCCAACATTTCGCCTCGCATCTTGCTTCGCCGCTGGCACGCCCGTGTGGACCATGACTGGTCCCATTCGGATTGATCAAATCCAACCGGGCGAATTGGTTCTCTCGCAAAATCCAGACACCGGCGAACTCGCCTATCGCCCTGTCACCGAAGTCACGCAGCGTAAGCCCAGCAAGCTACTCGACGTGCAAGTTGGCGATACGCAACTCCGCTGCACGCTTGGGCATCCGTTTTGGGTTTCCGGCCAGGGCTGGAAAATGGCCAAAGAATTGAAAATCGGCGACCGCATTCATACCGTTTTAGGCACAGTGCAGGTCGATTCACTTGAACAAGAACAAGATGAAAACCCGGCCTACAACCTCGTCGTGGCCGATTTCGCCGATTACTTCGTCGGCAATGCGAAGGTGCTGGTACACGATAACAACTTGCGCGCTCCGACCGGTGCAATCGTCCCTGGTCTGACCGCTCGGTAATTTCGATAGGAGAGGCACATAATGAGAACAAATTTCTGTTTCATGTGCTGTGCGGTATCAGCCATTACATTGTCGTTCGCAATCGGCCGCGCTTCGGCATTCGATGGCCCAACAAACCAGCAAGCGCCGCAAACCATTGCCGACGCGCTGCAGCTTGTCCAACAAGCGCTCGAGGCCGAAGCGCAGGGCTCGCCTGATCAGCGTGTTGCCCTCTTGCAACAAGCCGAGCAAGCGGCCCCTGATAGTGCCGACGTCCACTGGCAAGCGGGCGATGTGAAGCTTGGCGGCGCCTGGACGCATTTCGACGCCCCCTCGAAAGATCCCAAAGTCGTCGCCAAGTTGGACGAATATCGCCAGCGCCTCGACCAGCTTCCAGATTTAGCGCAAGAACAACCCAATTTGGAATTTGGGCGCACAGACGGAATGCGTGTTATGCAATCGATCACACAGCGGAGCGCGCAGATGGCAAGCCGAGCTGCAGAAGAGGCCGATCTGGCCCTTTGGTGCGAAAAAGCAGGGCTTGCCGACCAAGCCAAATGGCACTGGCTGGCAGTGCTCAAGCTGCAGCCGGGTTCTAAACTGGCGCAGAATAAACTTGGCGTCGTGCGCTACCACGCCGTATTCGTGCCCCCCAGCCAAGTCGCTTCGTTCGACAAAGAACTGAAAAAGCAGCAGGCCGATTTCAAAAAATGGAAAGATCAACTCGCCGCGCTGCGCAAAGAAGTCGAAAGCGGCAACAATGCCGACGATGCGCTCGCGCAAATTCGCGACATTCACGATGTCGCCGCCATTCCCGCCATGGAGGCCGAGTTCGGTAAAGCCAAGCTCGAACTTGGCAAAGCGGCCGTCGATGCCCTCTCCAAAATGTCCGACTTCGCCGCTACGCAATCGCTCGCGAAATTCGCGGTTTTATCGCCCCAAGCCGAGGTTCGCCAGGAGGCTGCAAAGGCGCTCGAAGCCGCGGCCAGTTTACTCCTATGCTCCTATACTGCTCTCGGCACTGAATGCACCAGCAGTTGTTACCTTCAATTCCTATCAGTCGCCGGATGGGTCTACTGGATTTCAGATGTCGCTGTACCAGGACACACCTTGGGGCGACAAGTTTTATTCATCAGGTGGTTACCTCAGCAGCATACGGTTTCCATCAGCCTTTCTAAATGCACAGGCGGTGGCAGACGCGGCTAACGATGCACGCGGGCTTCCACGACGTCAACTCGTTATCCGCGACGATGGTTCGGGAGCTGAAGTTGCCATTGCGGAAGCCAAGGCTGAACAGCGGGCTAAGCTCGCGATCACTGCAAATCAGGAGATTGCCGCGTCTAATGAATTCGTTATTTCAGCTCTCGCGAACGCTACAGAACAAGAATTGGGTCCCGATCCGAATACCTGGTGGAATTGGTGGTACGGGTATAATGAGTACGACTCACCGACTCCTGACCCAACTCAGTACGTTAGTGATTTCGTAGCTCCACAACCGTACTACGCAGCTTATCACTCTTGTTTCGCCGCAGGCACGCCCGTCTGGACCATGACCGGCCTGAAGCAAATTGAAAACATCAAGAAGGGAGATTTTGTCCTCGCCCAGAACTCCGCCACGGGCGAGCTGGCATACAAACCCGTCACCGATACCACCGTCGGCCGGCCGCTGCCCCTGATGAATCTCCACATCGGCGAGCAACTGTATCGCTGCACGCTGGGGCACCTGTTCTGGGTTTCCGGCGCAGGCTGGAAGATGGCCAAAGAACTGAAGCCCGGCGACTGGCTGCACACGGCCACGGGCATGGTGCAGCTCGACGGCGTCGAGCGTAAAGACGAAGCCGCTTGCTACAATTTAGTCGTGGCCGATTTCAACACGTATTTCGTCGGCAAGAGCATGGTCCTGGTTCACGACATAACCATGCGCAGCCCGGCAGATAAAGCCATCGTTCCCGGCTTGCTCGCCGCAAAGTAAATCCATCGCCATGACCGGCCCCACTGCGCGGGTGCCATGTCCACGGCTCGGTGTGGACATGCTTCAAAAACAAGCCTGAAGCAAATATCAGCAGACGATTACTCGGCCTTACTTCGCCATCGCGTCGGGTATCTGCGCTGCAGCCGGCAACTGATCGTTCGCTGGCGCGGCTGGCGCAATCGCCGGCGCTTGCATTGCCGCTCGGCCTGCCATAGGCGCCTTGCCTGCCGCGACCGCGCCGGCCTGTCCCGCACCCGCCCCGCCGCCGGCCACAGGATCAATCGGCTTAAGCGCGGTTGCCATTCTGCCCGCCTTTTTCGCGCCGTTGATATCATCCAAGCGGCGCTGCTGATCGGCCGTGAGCACATTGCGAATATCGGCCTCGCACTGCGCTTTCAATGTGGCCAACTGGATTTCCAGCGCGGCAATTTTCGGCCCATACGTTGCCTGGATCGAATAAATTTTCGCTTTCTGCGCCGGATCGACACCCACTTTGGTGAAAGTCGGCGGCAGCCGGCCGCTGGAGGCCGCCACCACCGCGTTATTGGCCATCGGAGCCGCGGTGCCCGCCGCATTGGCCCCTTTGTCGGCCCCGCGCACCGCGCCGCAAAAACATAACGCCGCCGCTAGAACTGCTGCACACCATGCTCGCGATCGCATTACTGCCCTCCGACGATTTGAGAAAAACCGCGGATATTTTTTCGACATTTCGTCGCATGCTACCGCCTTATTTAGCAGGGTTCAAGGAGTTGCCCCCGCAGCAAATTCAAAAAATTAAAGCAACGGTCCGGCTATGCCGGCGGCGGTGTTTGGCGCGAGCGCTCATCGTCGGCCGGGTCGAGGCTGCGGCCGAAATCCTTCCGTTGCTTTTGTCTAAATTTTTTATATCGCTCGCGTGCCGCGCGGAACCCTTCGCGGTTCCACGCCCAAAAATCGATGAGCATGGCCGCCACACCCAATAGCAGCATCCCGCCGCCGATGAGCATGCAACCCGCCCACGTCGGCCAGCCGAAGATCGCGGCAATCATCGCCGCCACACCAAACAGCAGCATGAAAGCCGCCGCTACCAATAGCGCACACAAGATCACCACCGCCACAACGCCGACAATCGCCCACATCACCAGGCGGCGAAAGCGCAGCTTCAATCGATCGAATTCGGCCGCGCCCCAATAGACCGCGTAGGTGCGTGCCTCGGCCAACCGGCGCATCGCCTCGGCTAGCGCGTCGGGACCGGCGGCGGGCGAAGAATCGGTCGATTCGCCGGGCTCGGCGTCGCCGTCGTGCGCTTCCTGCGATTTCGACGGGCCGAGGTCCGCCATTGAAGATTTCCAGTCTGCAGGATGGGAAAACAGATTTTTAGCGGCGCGCCAACAGCAGACCCATGACCAGCCCGAGGCCGGCGGCGATCACGGCCGATTTCATCGGCTCGCGGCGAACGTAACCTTCCACCGATTCATACAGTTCGGCCGCCTTCTCCCGCATTTCAACACAGCACTGCGAAGCCGACTGGTCGATATCGTCCATCACCTTTTCAATTTCTTCATTCATCGAAGCACCTACTCGTATTATTTGATTTCGCCGTTCATCGAAAGCGGCAACCGAAACATTGAAGCCCGGTTTGCCGCAGACCGCACAAAGCATTCTATCGCATTGTAAAGTGATGCCGGCGCTGTGACAAACGGGTGCCTCAGTCCACCAGTTGACTTGGCGGCCCGTGCAACCGCGCGTCGATCCACTCGCTCGAAACGAACTTCAGCAGCAGATTGCGCAGACCGGCTTCAATTGGCTCGATTTGCTGGGTCGTTGCCGGCTCGCTTTCCGGCCGTTTAAAAGTCACGGTGGATAGACTGGAATCGGCCGCGACAGCCGCATGCTGAGGATTGCGCACGACGTAAAACCCCGACCATTCGAGATTAATATCGCTGCCGGCCGCATTGGCCAATGCATTCATTCGCTCCATCACTCGCAGACCCCACACCACGCCGTAGCTGTCGCGAAAATCGAGCCATACTCGGTTCCAGCCATTTGACCTGCGGGCGATGGGCCAGAATCGACCGCACGCCACCGCGACAATTGCCGACAAGCTTGTGAGCCAAAAACCAATTGGCAATCCGCCGAGCACCCATGCTCCCTGCCCGACGGCGAGAATTGTTGCCGCGATGCCATACCGTGTCGGCAAATGATTCAACCACGCGAAGATAACCAACGCGCCCAAGAACCATTGCATTAGCCAATGGCCGAATCTTTGGTCCGCCTTACCCAGCAAGCTGGGCAACGAGGGCAGCAACAGAATCACGACAAGCGATACGACCACGAGTCCCCAGGCGCGATTTTGCGGCCGTTTGGCCCCCAGCACGGCCATTGCCGGGCAGAACGATGAAAACACCGACAATTGCACTCCAATGCAATTCTTCGGCGGCGAGCCGCTCATCGGTTCAAATAAGCAGTTCGCTCCCGCGAAAGCCCACAGGGCGATGGAAACAACCATCCAAAGGATCGGCGCGACGAGCGTCGTGCCGCGCTGTCGATACGCGGCCAATAGCAACAGCACGCTTGCCACCGCGGCCAGGGCGAAGCCTAGGGAAAGCGCAATCGTGCCGCCGACGCTGCTCGATTCAACGCCGGCTATTAACATTCCCATCGGTCGCAACGGAATAATCGGAATGAAACGCAAAGGGCGACGCAGAATTTGAATCGCGCAGGCTGCTCGCGCCCGCGCAACCGTTATAGGCGGCTCTGCCGATTGCGGAAACCCTGCGACGTTGAAAAAATGCAACGCCTGGGTTTGCTTTGCGGTTTGTGTGGGGAATGCTTGAGCACCGCCCCAGCTCGGCCGCCGCAGTAACCAACCTGCGTGCCATGTGGATTAGGTTTCCACGACCTTGTGCCTTGAGCGGGGCGGCGAATTAACTTTGCCCCGGAGCTTGCGATGAAGCGGTTGCTCGCGTTTTCGATTCTGGCGATGTGCGCCGCCGTCCCGGCGCGGGCCGTCGAAATGTTCACCAATTTCCACAACGGCGAGAACATCGGTTTCCCGCCAATGCAAGTCCCCGTGGCAATCTATGGCCGCGGCGGCTGGAACTGTGCTGCAATGCAAGATCCAGCCTTTCGCACGGTCGATCCGGTGCCTGCTATGAGTCCCACCGGCAGCTACCAGCCTGCTTGCGAGCGGCGATGCGGCTCAGCCTCGGCGGCCTACGTCGATTACTACGCCGGCGACCGCTGGCACGGGCGGCCACGAGGTTTCGGCCGGTCGAATCTCGAAGTAGTGCCGGCGCAAAAGGCCGCTGGCGAAGCCGACGTACCGCAATCGGGAAATGTGCGCGAGAATGACAATCCAGGCCTCGAAAGCGCTCCCGAGCGAAATGATGCGCCCGCCGTGAGCGAACCTGCGTCCAAGCCCGTCTGGCTGAATGCCCAACCCGGCATCGCTCCGGAAAACGAGAAAACGCAAGCACCTCAATCCAGTCCAGATGCCAGTGCGGCGGCGAAAACTTCAGGAAAGACCGCTAGCGCGCTGTCCGTTGAGTCGTCTGCCCGCCGCGACACGGCGAATTGGTCGCGCGGCGAGATCATCGCCAGCGACAAGAGCTAGTCAGCGCGTGATTAGCTCGAATGGTTGGCGCCAATAAAAAACCGCTGTCGGTCGCGAGCACATTCAAGCAGGCTCGCAACCCACAACGGTTCGTTCTTAGCTGGATCGTTTGAATCGACACGCGAGTGATCGGCGCTATTTCGATCCAGATTCCGGCTTCTTCACACTGGCGCTCAACTGATTGAGCAGCTCGGTGGCGTTTTGCCGCTGGATAAATGGCGCCGCGCTATTCACGGCCGCTTGCAAGAGCTTCAGGGCCTCTTCGGTGTGGCCTCCGTCTTGCAGAATCTTGGCGGCGTAATAAGCACTATCGGTATTCAGCGCGCCGCGCTGCAATACCAGGTTGATCGCGCGCTCGGCCTCAGGCATGTGCCCCATCTTGTAATAAATCCAGGCCAGCGTCGTCAGGGCCTCCGAGTTGAATTGATTATTCTGGTTCGTCGCCCGCATGTTAATATCGGCCAGTTGCATTGCTTGTTCGCGCTTGGCCGGATCGTTCTGATCGGCCAACACGAGCGCGAGTTGATTGGCCGCGTCTAAGTTGCTGGGGGCTTGCTCGTGGGCCGTTTTCAGTAAGCTCTCGGCCGTTTTATTATCTCCAGTCACGCGAGCGATTTTCGCGCGCAAGATCATCGCTTCGATCGATTTGGGATCGATCTTCATCGCGGCATCGGCGTATGCTTGAGCGTCCGACATGTGGTTGGTCTGAAACGCCCAACCCGCCGCCTCCATTTGAACCTTCAGATTATTCGGGTTCTTTTTAACGGCCGCCGAAATGAATTTCTCGGCTTGGCCACTTTTCTTTGCCTGCTCGTACAGAAATGCCATGGCGATGTCGGGATTATTCGCCTCGGGATCCTTGGCAGCCGTCTTGAATTCTTCGTAGGCGCTCTTGTCGTCTCCTTGCTTGAAGTACGCGCGCCCAGCGCCTGATGAGCGGCGGCGCTTTCCGGATCGAGCTGCAGCCACGCCTTTAAGAACTGCGTCATCGCGTCATATAGTTCATGGGCTTCCGCGACCGCGGCCAAGCCCGAGTCGGCACGAATTTCAAAGTTGCGCTGCCGCTTTTGGTTTTCGGAGTACGAATCGGCCAGCGTTTTAGCGCAAGAATAATGATTCAGCATCGGTGACGCGCCGATCGGCCAGCGCCATTTCCCCAAATGTCAAATACGCGTCTGGATCGTTCGGATACATCCGTACGGCGGTTTCCAGTTCTCCCCGCGCATTGCTGAGCTGGCCGGCGGCGAGCCACATTCGCGCTAACAAGACTTCGGCTGGCGGCAGTTTGTTGTTTTTCTTTCGGGCGCGCTCCAACAAGTCGCGTGCGGCGGGCACGTCCCCGTTTTGAAAGCGAACGATCGCGTCGGCCACATCCTGGTACTGCGGCCCGCCGGAATCGGAAACCGCTTGACCAATGAGCGTCTCCACCGTCAGCGGCGCCGCCGACGATGATTTGACGTCGATGAACCCTGCTGCCGCCACGGCGACAACTGCGATAAACCCCCGAATACAATACCGCCGAGACAACAGCTTAGACATTGAACGTTCCTCGCGAGAGAAAAGATTGATTGGTGCCAGCGCCCGAAGAGTGCCGTTACGGCAGGAATGCCGCACATCGCTCGGGCCGAGCATACGCAGGAAATGACCCTCTCCCCATCTATATTTCTGCATTCTAATCGGGGGAGAGGAAATTACTACCGGCCATGCCGTAGAATGAACGCATGCACGAGTCGGTCGCAGCGGTCGTTCATGAGATTAACGAATCGAACGTTTATGTTTCAAAATGGGTAAACTGTTGCCCCCCATTGGCCACCGCTTCATCCAGGCGAATTCTGCGGAAAAATCGTCATAATCGGACGTTATCGACTACTACGCCATGATGCAGGAAATTGATCGATGAAATCGCATTGGCGAACTAAGTATGTAGCTAAGCCGAATATTTTCGGCCGAGCAGCGTCAATTGAACGAGCCCAGGATCTGCCCGATACTGAATGCGCATTCTCTGATATGTCGGTCTGTGATAATTCTTTGTTTGATTTCCGATGAGCACGTTGCAAGGCAATCTGCTGGTCGCCTCGCCGAAACTGGGCGATCCGAATTTCTTTCGTGCAGTCGTGCTTCTGGTAAAGCACAACGACGAAGGATCGCTGGGATTAATTCTCAATCGCCCCAGCAATATCCGTCTGAAGGACGTCTGGGGCAAGGTGAGTGAAACCCCGTGTTCCACCGAGGCCCTCATTTTTCATGGCGGCCCCTGTCCCGGCCCGCTGATGGCCATTCACACCGAGGAGTTCCTGGCTGAAAGCGAAATCATGCCCAATGTCTATTTCGCGGCCAGTAAAGACAAACTAGAGCACTTAGTTCTTAAGCCCAGCGAAGTGGCTCGATTTTACGCAGGCTACGCCGGCTGGAGCGCCGGCCAGCTCGATGCAGAAATGGACGAGGGCGCTTGGTTCAGCGGCCCTGCCGAGAACCAACAGGTCTTTTGGCCCTCCGACGACTTGTGGGACAACGTTTGCCGAAAACTGTCGGCCACCACGCGGCTGGCGGGGATCAAAGTGAAGCACGAACCGCCGGACCCATCAATGAATTAACCAGCACGTCGCAGGGCTGTAGAATGGTCCATCAACGCCGTTGGCCAACGATTTTTGTTCGAAACGCAACCGAGGAAATGAACCATGCGCCTATTCAGAAAGTTAGCGCCAGCCGCAGGATCATTGTTCGTAGCGCTCTGGGCCGTTTCCTTGCCTACTGCGGGGCACGGTGACACGGCTGCCAAGCCCAGCGCCTCCGCCGCACAGGTGTTGCGCAGTGCGCGCGCGAACCGCGCCGTGTGGGAGCATTTTCCCGGCTTCACGGCCGACATTACCGTGACGATCGACGACAAACAGGAAAAGGGCGCCATTACCGTCAAGAAAGACGGATCGATTTCGACCACTCTCAAGAACGACAAACTACGCGACTGGGTCGACGAGCAAATCGGCTCGGTCGTTGATCACCGGCTTCCCTCGGAGCCGGACAGTGAAACGCCGCGCTTCGCCGACGAGGACACGCCGCATCCGCTCGGCCGGCTTATCCAAATCGGCGATCCGAAATACGAGAGCTCTTACAGAATTCGCGACAACCTCATTACCGAAGTCAACCGCCGCGACGGTGATCAGAAATTCACCATCACGGTGCTTGAAATCGATCGCAATCCAGAAGGCAAGTACCTGCCGCGCACTTTCAATGCAACGTTTTGGGACGCCAAATCGGGCGCGGTCACGGGCAACAGCACCTTCCTAAACACTTGGCAGCGCGTGGGCGCTTTCGATTTGCCCAAGCGCGTCGTGGAAATTCAGTGCGATCCGGGCGAGCACCATGTGAAGGAAGTCACCTTCTCGAATTTCAAAATAAGCGGCCAGAGCGAATAAAAATCGGCCGCGTCGAACTTGCAGCCAGCCGGCAATCTGCCGCGATAACTTTGCGTCTAACCGCGCCACGGCAGCAGCAAGCCGGCTTTTACCGCCGCAAACCGCGCCGCCCCAAATAGCGCCGTTTGATCGTTCATTATCACCTGGATCGGGATCATCTCCATGACACCCCGCATGCGTCCCTTGGCGCAGAAAGCCGTGCGGAATCGCGATTCTTGCAGTTTGGGAATGATTTTCGGAGCAATTCCGCCGCCGACGTACACGCCGCGCGTCGCCATGATCTTGAGCGCCAAATTGCCCGCTTCCGACCCATAAAGCGACGTAAACAAGTTCAGCGCCTGCGTGCAAAGGTCGCACGAGCCGGCAAGTGCAGCTTTGGATATGGCAGCCGCCGGATCGCCCGCCTGAATGGCCGCGGCCAATTCCTTCGTTTCCTTGCCGCGGCCCGTGTCGCGCAGGAACTCATAGATGTTGCGCAGTCCCGGCCCGGAAAGCACCCGCTCGTAGCTCACGTGTCCCGCACTTCCTTGAATGAACTTCTCTTTCAAATGCAGTAGCAATTCGGCTTCCAAATTATCGCGCGGCGCGAAATCGCAATGACCACCCTCGCACGCGAATGGGTGCAATTGTTTGCCGTCAAAGAAAATGCCCGCCTCGCCTAAGCCCGTGCCGGCCGAAATGATCGCCGCGTTTCCCAGATCATCGGGCTTGCCGGCATTAAGAGTCACAAAATCGTTCGGCCCCAGCGCCGGAATTCCAAAGGCGTTGGCTTCCAAATCGTTCAGCAAGCACACTTCGGCCCCGCCGAGTTCCTTGGAAAGCAGCGCCGCGTCGACGATCCAGGGCAAGTTCGAGGTGTGCACCCGACCGTCGCGCACAGGTCCCGCAATTCCAAGTGCTGCATGTTCGATGGCTCGCTTCTGACCCGCTCGCTGCTGGTCAGCCACAAACCTCCGAACGATTTCATCCAACCCCGCATGTTCGCGGCTGGGAAATTTCGCTTGGGCCAGCGGGACCAAGTTACTGCCGGTAATTTGAAACAGCGCCAAACGCGTGGAGGTGCCGCCGATATCGCCTGCTAAAATCATGAACCTTCTGGACCTCCCACGCGCTGGTTTGTTAACAGCCTTAACTATGTTACCAGAAGTCGTGGCTCATTTCGACTTTTCCAAGTGTCCGCCAAATTGAAATCGCATTGCTGAGAGCAGCTTATCGGCAAATTCGTCGGCCCCGCGGGAGGTGAATCTCTGATATAAAGCCGTGCTCAAAACTGGGGTCGGTGCCCCTTCATCGACTGCCGCCTGGATCGTCCAGCGCCCTTCCCCCGAATCGGAAACATGGCCGGTGAACTTGTTCAACTCGGCATCGCTCGCCAGCGCCGTCGCCGTTAAGTCCAACAGCCATGAGGCGATAACGCTTCCGCGCCGCCATACTTCGGCAATATCGGGCAGGTTCAAATCGTATTGATATAGCTCTGGATTGCGCAGCGGCGTAGTTTCAGCGTCGGTCTCGCGATGCACTTTTCCAGCGTTGGCGTGCTTCAGCACATTCAGCCCCTCGGCATAGGCCGCCATCAGGCCATACTCAATGCCATTGTGGACCATCTTTACAAAGTGCCCGGCCCCGTTTGGTCCGCAGTGCAAATAGCCAAATTCTGCCGTGCCGCCCAGTTTTTCGCGTCCTGGAGTCCGCGGCTCGTTCCCCAATCCTGGCGCGAGCGTTTTGAAAATCGGATCCAAATGCTGCACAGCATCGCCCGGCCCGCCGATCATCATGCAGTACCCGCGCTCCAGTCCCCACACGCCGCCGCTGGTACCGACATCAACGTAACGAATGTTTTTGGCGGCTAGATCCTTCGCGCGGCGAATATCGTCAACGTAATACGAATTCCCACCATCAATCAGAATATCCCCCTTTTCGAGCTTGGGCACAATCTGCGCCAGCGTGCTATCGACCACACCGGCCGGCACCATCATCCACACCGCGCGCGGCTTGGCGAGCTTGGCAACAAATTCGTCGAGCGTGTGTCCCGGTGTCGCCCCTTCCTTACCAAGCGCATCGGCCGCTGCCGGATTCACATCGAACACCACACACTGGTGTTCGTCTTTCATGAGCCGCCGGACCATATTGGCCCCCATGCGGCCTAAGCCAATCATTCCGAGTTGCATTGGATGACCTCGTTTTGAAATCCAAGTGTTTGTCGCGCTTCGAATTGCGTCATGATTCCGTGCCTCCTGAGCCCCGAACCCTGACAACTGATTCCTGCGCCTACGGCGTCCGCCATTCTCCCTGCACACCTTGCATCAGTTTATCTGCCTCGGCCGGTCCCCAAGTTCCAACCGCGTAATTCGGAAATTTCGGCGGCGGTTGCTTTTGCCAAGCCTCAATGATGGGCGTAATAAATTCCCACTGCGCATCGACCTCGTCGCTGCGCATAAACAAAAGTGGTATCCCTTTAATCGCATCCAGCACCAGCCGTTCATACGCCTCCGGCAATCCAACATGGAATGCCTGTTCGTAATCGAACTCCATGCGCACCGGTCGAATAGAAAATCCCATGCCGGGTTGCTTCGTGACGAACGATAAACTAATGCCTTCATCGGGTTGAATGCGGAACACCAGCACATTTGGCTCCGGCGCGATTTCTCCCACCCCATCCATTTCCACTTCCATGGTTGGCGTGTGCCGCAGCGGCCGATCCTTGAATCGCACGGCAATTTCCGTTGCCCGGCTCGGCAATCGCTTGCCCGTGCGCAGGAAAAATGGAACGTTCGCCCATCGCCACAAATCGACTTGCGCAAATGGCGACGTACGTTTCGGTGTTCGAATCTTTGGCAACGCCAAATTCATCGCGGTAAGCCGGTACTTTTTGCCCTTCAACGGTTCCTGCGCTGTACTGCCCCCGCAGCACGTGCTTTTCAACATTGCTATTGGTGATGGGCACCAAGTTCCGCAGCACGCGAAGTTTTTCGGTGCGAACGTTCACACCTTTCAGCCCGCCCGGCGCATCCATCGCCGCATAGGCCAGCAGTTGCAGCACGTGATTCTGCATCACGTCGCGAATTGCCCCGGCATGGTCGTAGTAGCTGCCGCGGTGCCCTTCCATGCCCACCGTTTCCGCCACCGTAATTTGCACATTGTCGACAAACTCACAATTCAACAGCGGCTCAAAAATGGCATTCGCGAAACGAAATGCCATGATGTTAAGCACCGTTTCTTTGCCGAGGTAATGGTCGATGCGATAGATCTGGTCTTCCTGCAAAAACCGATGTATATCGGCATCAAGTGCCCGGGCGCTGGCCAGGTCCCGGCCAAACGGCTTTTCGATCACGACGCGATACCAAGGCTTTGCCGCTGTCGCGCGGTGAATCAGGCCATGCGCCGAAAGCTGATCGATCACCGGCGCAAAAAACGAAGGGGCAATGGCCAAGTAGTACAACCGGTTGCCGGGTAAGCCGTTCTTCTCTTCAATCCGAATAATGCGCTTCCCGAGCGCATCGAAGCTCGCCGAATCGGAAAAGTCGACCGCCTGGAATTGGAGCATCTGCGCAAACTGTTTCCACTGATCATCGCTAGTGGGCTGTAAGCGGCCATGTTCTTGAATCGATTTGCGCGCCAGGTCGCGAAACTGGTCGTCGTTAAGCTTATCGATCGCCACTCCCAGCACCGCGATTTTGTCCGGCAAAAACTTTCCCTGCCACAACGAGAACAGCGCTGGCAGAATCTTGCGGCCCGATAAATCGCCAGTCGCGCCAAACAACACGAGTGTCAACGGCTCTTTGGCCGCGGCAGCCGCCATGATCATTTGCGCGGGACCAGCGATCATTGGCGTCGCTTTGATAACTTGTGGATCAGGCATCGTTAGGTTTCAGCGTCCTGTGAAATAGTGTCAAAACTAGAAGTACGAAATGCCACTCGACACGCCGTTATTATTTCCATTTGGGGCTAAGTTTGCTGCTCGCTGCTTCATCCAAGAGCCAGGCCAATTTTCCATTCGTTGGTTTCACGCCGGTCGCTGGATGCCTGTGGACATCGCGCGGTCCTTCTAAAACTTCGCGCACAATCCCAGCCTTGCCCGCTCCCGAGACCAAGAAAACAATCTCCCGCGAAGCATTGATCATTGGCAGTGTGAACGTCACTCGATCAACCGGCGGCGGTAGCGTGCCCGGCGTACTCCAGGTAACCCACAGTTTCTCTTCGTCGAGCGTCGGCTTGCCTGGAAATAGCGAGGCAGTGTGCCCATCATCCCCCAGTCCCAACAGATTCAAATCTACCGCGGGAAATTTCCCTCCACCGGCTCCCCGCGGATCCGCCGCATCGCCCTTAAAAAAATCTCGCAGTTTCGCCTCATAACTCCCCGCCGCTTCCGCCGCACTCGCGGTGTCGGTCTGAACGGGGAACACGTCAGTCGCCGGTATTTCCACATGCTCCAGAAGCGCCCTGCGTGCCGCCCCATAGTTGCTACGCTCATCGTCGGGCGAAACGAAGCGCTCGTCTCCCATGAAAATGAAGGTGCGCGACCAATCAATCTTCGTCTTCCACTGTGGCTGCACCAGAAGAGAATAGGTCCGCTGCGGCGTCGATCCCCCGGAAATTGCCCAGGTAAATCTCCCGCGCATCGATATGGCGTGCTCTGCTGCGGCCGCAATACGACGCGCCGCAGAAACGGCCAAATCGTCCGCATCCGAGCAGACCACTACTTCGGCTTGAGGGGCCCCGTCCATTTGCGCTTCTCCGAAGCTGCCATTTAGTCGCGGGCATTTCTCGCGCGCAAAACCACACCCGTTGCCTCCGCTTCAAGGCAAGCAAGGGGGCGCGTGCTTTACGAAAACGACTACCTTTGTATACATTGACGGCACATTCGTCTATAAGTTGCGGCTGTCGACGCCGGCCGCCACATCACGGAAGTTAACCGACGACGCCCGCCGCTCGTCACAGGGCTGAAGATGCCCAGCAAAATTCTATTTGCCGCCGCCGGAGCCGAAGCATTGCAAAATGTTTCGACACTCGACCCGGCCTCCTCATCGGCCCAGTCGATCCGCCTGTTGTTTATCATTCTCACGGCCGTCGCCGCGTTCATCTTGCTGGTCGTTTGGGGTGTGCTGTTTTATTCGCTCGTTCGCTTTCGCCGCCGCGGCGGAGCAGACCATAGCGAAACGACACAGCCGGCTGGCGAGAGCGAGCCGCCGCAGGTCTATGGCAGCATGCCAATCGAAATCGCCTGGACGGTTGCCCCCACGCTTATCGTCTTCTTGCTCCTATTGGTCATCGTGCGCACCGAACTCGATGTGCGCATCAATCCGCGGCGCGATCCCTCCGCTCCTAGTGCCCTGCGCGTCACAGTCGTCGGCCATCAGTGGTGGTGGGAATACATCATCACCGACGATCAAGGTCGCAATTTGAGCGTAAGCACGGCCAACGAATTGCACATTCCCGCCAGCGAGACGGGCGCTGCAAGCTCCGCCGGCGGCCCCTCAATGGTCCCGCCTGCATCGATCGCCGGCGCGCGGCCGACATTTCTCACGTTGCTCTCGGCCGACGTGTGCCACAGCTTTTGGGTGCCGCGATTGGCCGGCAAAACCGATTTGATTCCCGGGAAAAGAAAACCAGGCCTGGTTGCAAACCTCCGAGCCGGGTCTCTATCTGGGCCAGTGCGCCGAATATTGCGGCGCGCAGCACGCCAACATGTTGCTCCATGTGTACGTGGACGACCCCGCCGATTTCGCCACCTGGCTGGCGAATGAAGAAAAACCCGCGGTGGACGATCCGCTGGTGCGCGACGGCCGACAAGTATTCCTGTCGCAATCGTGCGTCAACTGCCACACCATCCGCGGCACGCCGGCCCAAGGGAAGTTCGGCCCCGATCTCACGCATTTGGCCACGCGCAAAACAATCGCCGGCGGCATGATCGAATTGACCCGCGCGAATTTGCGCAACTGGATCAGCGACCCGCAACAAATCAAAGTCGATTGCCTCATGCCCGCCTTCGGCCTCAGCGATCAAAACGTGGATTTAATTACCGACTACTTAATGACCTTGAAATAACGATACGCCGACAACTAAATCACCCCTTCACCTCTTCACCCTTTCACGTATCACCCTGAACCCTGACCCCTGAACCCTGCCCTGTGGCTACCGTCGCCAATCCCGCCGCCTTAACCCGACCCGCCTGGACCGCTCGCTTGCACGAGTGGGTCGTGACGGTCGATCACAAGCGCATCGGCATTATGTACGTGCTGATGGCAGTGGTGTTTCTGGTGATAGCCGGCTGCGAAGCGCTCGCCCTGCGCGTGCAACTGGTGAAGCCGGCAAACGACTTTCTCGGCCCCGACCGCTTCAACCAGTTCTTCACCATGCACGGCACGACGATGGTGTTCTTCGTCGGCATGCCCATTCTCATCGGCATCGCCAATTACATCGTGCCGCTGCAAATCGGCGCGCGCGATATGGCCTTCCCGCGAATCAACGCCTTCGGATTTTGGGTCACGCTGTTCGGCGGCCTATTGGCCTATTTCAGCTTCATCGTGCCTGGCGGCCCGCCAGCCATCGGTTGGTTTGCCTATGCACCGCTCACCGAGCGCACCTTTCGCGCGGGGCCGGGGTCGATTTTTGGGCACTGGGCTTGCTTGTGAGCGGCATCGGCACGATCGCCGCCGGCGTAAATTTCGTGGCCACTATTCTGACGATGCGTTGCCCCGGCATGACGCTCGGCAAAGTTCCTTTCTTCACCTGGACGATGTTTTGGACCAGCGTGCAAATTCTGTTTGCCATCCCGCCACTGACGGCAGCTTTAATAATGGTCGAGTTCGACCGTGCGTTGGGCGCGCGCTTCTTTAGCCCGCAAGCCGGCGGCTCGGCGTATCTCTGGCAGCATGTATTTTGGTTCTTCGGCCATCCTGAGGTTTACATTCTCATCCTGCCGGCATTCGGGATGATTTCCGATGTAATTCCCGTTTTCTCGCGCAAGGTCCTCTTCGGATACGAATTCATGGCCGCCGCCACCATGGCCATCGTGTTCATCAGCATGGGAGTCTGGGCGCATCACATGTTTTGCGTCGGAATGAGCCGCACGCTCGATATGTACTTCGCCGGCGCAAGTTTGCTCGTATCGATTCCCACTGGCATTAAGTTTTTCAATTGGCTGGCGACCATGTACGGCGGCCGCTTGCGCCTGGCCTCACCGATGTTGTTCTGCATCGGCTTCCTTTCGATGTTCGTGCTGGGCGGCTTAACCGGCATCATGCTCGCCGCCGCCCCGTTCGATTTTCAAGTATCCGATACTTATTTTGTTGTCGGCCATTTTCACTGGGTGCTCATCGGCGGCACGCTCTTCGGCGTTTTCGCCGGCATTCATTATTGGTTCCCCAAAGTCACCGGCCGCATGCTCTCTGAGCGCTTGGCCAAATGGCAATTCTGGCTCTTGTTCATCGGCTTCATTCTCACGTTCGGGCCGATGCACGTTTCCGGACATGCTGGGCATGCCGCGGCGAATTTACACCTATCTTGCCCGATCGCCCGTGGGTCCTGTGGAATCAGCTCAGCACGCTCGGCGCATTCATCCAGGCGCCCAGCTATTTGATCTTTGTCATCAACATTTTGTGGTCCTTAGCACGGCGCACCCGCAGGCGACGATCCCTGGGATGCGTGGACCCTGGAATGGGCCACCACTTCCCCGCCGCCGTCGTACAACTTCGACGAAGTGCCCATCGTTCGCAGCCGCCGTCCCTTGTGGGATCTAAAACATCCCGACGACCCTGATTGGAAATACGAGTGAATGCGAACTTCCGCGTGCAGACGCGCTATTTCGCAGCACGTCTTGAATAACTATGAGCACCATTGAACTCAATTCGTTCCGCTGGGCCCGCCACGCCCGCCTCTCATCGCCTGCCGCCAGCCAAAGCAGGCATGTTGGCGTTCTTGCTCTCAGAAGTCGCATTCTTCAGCACGCTCATCACAACCTACGTCGTTTTCTTGCGCGAAACCAAAGCAAGCATCCCCGGCCCCGCCGAAGTGTTCCATCTTCCTTTGGTGCTAACTGCCACAGCCTGCTTGCTTTCGAGCAGTTTTACGCTTCATTTGGGCGAGCGCGCCTGCCATGGCAACCGCCGCAGCGCATTTTTGTTCTGGTGGGGGCTGACCATTCTACTGGGCGCAACATTTCTCGCCTGCACCGCCAAAGAATGGTGGGAACTGATCAACCATTTCGGCTTGACGATCAGCCGCAACTTATTCGGCAGTTGTTACTTTACGTTGGTTGGGTTCCACGCGGCGCATGTGACCGTCGGACTCGTCGTGCTCTCGATTGTGTTTCTGCTCGGCGCGGAGAAAGATAGGCGCCGCCAATGCGACGACGGTCGATGTCGTCTCCTGGTACTGGCATTTCGTCGATGGCGTATGGGTCGTTGTGTTTTCGCTTGTTTATTTGATCGGACGATAATCGGTTAGCGCCGGCGGCCACGCCGGCCCATCAAAGTCGTGGTAGAACCCCCAAACAACCCGAACCTTCCGAATCCGCCGGACCAGAACTCCGTCGAGATGCCGCGACCCACCGCGTGGCCGATCGTCATCGCGCTGGCCATTACGCTTGTCGCGCTGGGCGCTGCGACAAGCATCGCATTCTGTTGTGTGGGTGCCGCGCTATTGGTCCTCAGCCTTGTCGGTTGGATCAGTCAACTCCTTCCCGGCCGCGGTCACGAGCATGAGCCGCTCGCCCCCGCTTCCGAACGTGCCAAACCGGTTGTTCCGCGCACTGGCGCCGTCGAGCAGCTCAAGCCGGGCGTCACCGGTCATCGCTTTCAACTGCCTGAAAAAGTGCATCCGATTTCCGCCGGCATTAAAGGGGGCATTATCGGCGGCCTGCTCATGCCCATTCCCGCCGTCGCCTGGGGTTTTTGGACGGGCCACGGCCCTTGGTTCCCCATCAATTTATTGGCCGGCATGGTGCTCCCCGGGCTCGACCAAGGTTCGACTGCGCAAATCATCCAGCACCTCGAAAAGTTTCACCCCGGCGCATTCGTCGGTGCACTAATTCTGCACGCAGTCATGTCGGTTGGCTTTGGCCTGGTTGGGGGCGTGTTGCTCCCGACGCTGCCCCCAATTCCCGGCGGCCCATTCGTATTTGGCGGCATCATTCTGCCGCTGGCGTGGAGCGGCGCGAACTACGAAATGATGGGCATCGTCAACCCCATCCTCAACCAGTATATCGATTGGCCCCTCTATGTCGTTTCGCAATTGATCTACGGCGTCGCGACAACCACGGTCATCGTGCGCTCCGAACAAATCTTCATCGCTCCGCGCGGCGAAGGCCCTGACGGTGGCGGGCCGTCGATTCCCACCGGCTGGCTCGGCTGCATTGCAATTTTGTGCGTCCTGCTTTCTGGTTGCAGCGATGATCTACCAGGCAAGCCAACCCAAGCCGACCAATACGTAATGCCGCAGCACATCCTTTCATTTCACGACCTCTACAGTCAGCGCTGCGCCGGTTGCCACGGCGCCGATGGCAACCGTGGCCCCGGCCCGCCGCTGAACAATCCGCTCTATGTTTCGCTTGTAACTGAAAACGATCTGCGGCAAGTCATTGCCGCCGGCCGCTCGGGCACCCTCATGCCCGCCTGGTCGCAATCATCCGGCGGCCCGCTCACCGATGCCCAAGTCGATGCGCTCGTCAAAGGCATTAAAACAAACTGGGCCGCCAAAGACCCTAGTTCACTGCCGCAAAACGCGCCGCCGCTCGTTCCACCATCACCGTCGACGTCGGCCACCGCCGCGTCGCCGTCCGCGCCAGGTCCCACCGGCAATGCTGTCGCGGGCACAAAAATCTTCGCCGCCGCGTGTGCCGATTGCCACGGCAAAGATGGCACAGGAGGCGATGCCGGCTCAATCAACAATTCCGCATTCCTCGAACTCGTAAGCGATCAAGAGCTGCGCCGCTATATCATCACCGGCCGCTCCGATTTGCCCGACACCATGCCCAACTTCGCCGAATCCACCGGCCGCAATCGGAACTTCCAACCCCTTACAGCCCAACAAGTCAACGATCTCGTCGCGCTCTTGGCCCACTGGCGCTCCGAGGCCAAAAGCAGTTTCAAAACCGCCGGGGACTGTCCCAATGTTGAGAGTGCCGCCGAGCAAAATGGGACTGTCCCCCTTGCCCAGGCGGTTTTTGAAGTTGCTCCCAATCACGCCAAGCCGCGATGAAACACAGCGCAGCCTACAAATCCCCATGAACCACACCACCCTCAATTCGCCCCCCGCCGCCGACGCCAGCACCCGCTCGCCGCGCCGCATCTTTCTCAAGCTCTTCACCACGCTCGCCGGGCTTGCGGCCGCCGCGCTCGTGGCCATTCCGGGCGTGGGCTATCTCGCCGGCGCGCTCAAACGCTCCAAGCCCATTTGGGTGAAGCTCGGTCCGGTCAGTTCGTTCCCGCTGCACGAAACTCGCCTGGCCACCTTCAAAAACCCTCTCGGCCAGCCGTGGGACGGCATGACTGCTCAAACCGGCGTGTATGTGCGCTACCTAGGGCGAGACGAAAAATTCCGCGACCAGTTCCAAGTTCTCTCGTACTACTGCACGCACTTGGGCTGTCCCGTGGAATGGTTCCCGCAGTCGGGCTTGTTCATGTGCCCCTGCCACGGCGGCGTCTATTACGAAGATGGTCAGCACGCCAGCGGCCCTCCTCCCGAAGGACTGTATGCCTGCGTTTGGCAAGTGAAGCAGGAAGATGGCGACGCCGGTCCGCAACTCTACGTCCAAGCGCCGTTCTTGCCGACGCTTCAACATAAACTCGACGCCGATTCGAATGCGAAGGAATCCGCTTGATCAAAAGCATCTACCACTGGTTCGATGTGCGGCTGGGCATCAGCGATACCTTCGCTCCCATGATGCGCCATCCCGTGCCGCGTGAACTGGCCGGGCCCATGGGCTGGTGGTACGTGTTCGGTAGTGCCTCGCTCACGCTATTGGTGTTGCAAATTCTCACAGGCATCGGCCTGGCGCTGACTTATGTGCCCAGCGCCGACCAGGCCTATGAAAGCCTGCTCTACCTGAATTATCAGCAACCGTGGGGATGGTTCCTTCGTTCGCTGCATTATTGGTCGGGCTCGGCTATGGTCGTGCTGGTAGTCGTTCACATGACGCAAGTCTTCCTGCATGCCGCGTATAAATACCCGCGCGAACTCACGTGGCTCATCGGCGTCGGTCTACTGTTATGCACGCTGGGCATGGCGTTCACTGGCCAGGTGCTTCGCTGGGATCCCGACGCGTACTGGGGCGTCGGCGTCGGCGCAGCCATGGCCGGCCGTGTTCCCGGTTGCGGGCCCGCTCTAGTGAACGTGCTCATCGGCGGCCCCATCATCGGCGGCGATACGCTCAGCCGCTTCTTCGCGCTGCATGTGTTCGTCATTCCGGCAGTCTTGCTGCTTCTGCTCGCCGTCCATTTGTGGCTCGTGCTGAAAAAAGGCGTGAGCAAGCCGCCGCGCCCCGGCGAAATTGTCGATCCCGCCACTTACGATGCCCAGTACGAGGAAGTGCTTCGCCGCGGCGAACCATTCTGCGGCGAAGCGATGATGAAAGACGTTCTCTTTTCGGCGCTTACGGTCATTGTGGTCGTGGTTATCGCCGCGCTTGTCGGACCAAAAGGCCCTAGCGCCCCTCCAGATCCCACGCTGGCCGGCGCAAACCCCCGCCCCGATTGGCCGTTCTTGTGGCTCTTCGGCCTCCTCTCCATCAGCCCCCCTTCCGCCGAAACGGTCGTCATGCTCGTTCTCCCGCCGGTGCTCATTTTGGCGCTGTTGGCGGTCCCGTTCATTTCCAATCGCGGTGAGCGTGCCCCCACCCGCCGCCCTGTGGCCGTCATGTTGGTCCTCGTCATCTACACCGTGCTGGGCGTGCTCACGTATCTCGGTGGCACGGCCCCCTGGTCCCCCGTCATGGAAGCCTGGAGCGGCGATGCGGTCCCGCCCCCCATGCTCGAAAACAGCACGCCCCTTCAATTGCAAGGCGCAGTCGTATTTCAAAACAAGCAGTGCCGAAATTGCCACGCGCTCGATGGCCTTGGAGGCAAGCGCGGCCCCGATCTTAGCGATGTCGGCGCGCGACTCACCTACGATCAGCTCGTCGATCAAATCAGCAACGGCACTCCCGGCGGCGGAAACATGCCCGCCTACGGCAAGCAAATGAAACCGGCCGAAATGGCCGCCATCGTCGATTTTCTGGTAAGCCTGCGGCCGGCGAAGACCAAAGCCGCCCACCACGCCCTAATTCTGCACGGCCGCTTTGAACGAATATCGCACGGTTCGCTCCATCGCGCGCACCCTTCACTTGCGAGTTGGCAAAATCGCTTAGAATTGCCTCCCATGGATTCCACCTTCGATGCCGTCGTTAGTTCCTGGCCCTTTCAGCCCTGGCTGGCGGCGGCGCTCCTGTTCACCGCGGCGATTTATTTCCGCGGCTGGTTTCAATTGCACCGTCGCGATCCCTCTCGCTGGCCGCGCTGGCAAGCCATCTCGTTCGCTGGCTGGCTTGGCGACCATCTATCTCGCGCTGGCCTCGCCGATCGAAGACTTCGCGTCGCTTGAGCTGTGGGTTCACATGGTGCAGCATCTCATGCTGATGCTCGTCGTGCCGCCGCTGGTGTGGCTCGCCGCGCCGCTGTTTCCAATGCTCCGCGGCTTGCCGCGAGAAATCCGCCGCTATTGGATCGCCCCCCTGCTCCGCTGGCCCCCCTTGGTGCGCTCGGGAATTTTCCTCACGCACCCCATCACCGCTTGGCTCATTTTCGTTGCCGCCAATTGGCTCTGGCATTTACCGAGCACCTACGAGTCTCGCCCTGCGCAATTCCAACTGGCACTATCTGCAGCACGTTTGCTTTCTCGCAGCCGGACTCATTTTCTGGTATCCCGTCGTCCGTCCCTTTCCTGCGCGTCCCCGCTGGTCCACTTGGTGGCTCGCCCCCTATCTCATTCTGGCCGACATCCAAAATACTCTTTTGGCCGCGTGGCTCACATTTTCGGGCCAGGTTTTGTATCCCTATTACGATTCGATGCCGCGCTTCGGCCATCAATCGCCGCTCGACGATCAATCCGTCGCCGGCGTCATTATGTGGGTTCCCGGATCGCTCGTGTTCTTCGTCCCGCTTCTCTGGCTCGGTGTGCAAATGCTGCAAGGGCGGAGCTCTGGAGGTCGGCGCGAAGCCGTCCGACGGCTTCGAACATTCCGCACTCCGTGCTCCGCACTCCGCATTTTGATCTGCTTCAAACTCCAATTCTCGGTCCCATTCTCAAATCCCTCTGGACTCGCCGCGCCGTCCAAACCGTCCTGCTAGTCATCGCGCTGGCCGTCATGCTCGATGGCTTCCGCGGCCCTCAAGCCGCTCCCATGAATCTGGCCGGCATCGTCCCCTGGATCCACTGGCGCGCGCTGGTCGTCGTCGGCCTGCTCACAGCCGGCAATCTGTTTTGCTATGGCTGCCCATTCATGCTGCCGCGCGCCATCGCCCGCAAATTTCTCCCCGCCGGGGCCGCGTGGCCTACGGTGTTGCGAACTAAATGGATCGCCGTCGCGCTTCTAGCGATCTTCCTCTGGGCGTACGAAGCCTTCGCCTTGTGGAATCGCCCCGCCGCCACCGCGGCCATCATCGCCGCCTATTTTCTCGGAGCGCTCGCGATCGACGGCTTCTTTCGCGATGCCTCCTTTTGCAAATACGTCTGCCCCATCGGCCAGTTCAATTTCGTGCAGTCGATCATTTCGCCGCTCGAAGTGCGCGTCCGCGAGCCCGCGATCTGCACCAGTTGCAAAACGCACGATTGCATGCAAGGCCGCCCGCCGGGACTGGCTCATTTTTGCCGAGCACCATCCGCCTTCGATCATTACCGCCGGAAACATGCGAGCAAAAATGTGCCTGTCCCCTTTTCTGAGGCGGGCTTTTCAACGGAAACGATCTCGCCGAACTCTCCACCCCAATTCGCCGCTGCGCTCCCCGGCTGCGAAACACATTTGTTTCTTCCGCACAAGCTCGGCAATCTCGATTGCACTTTTTGTCTCGATTGCGTCCGCGCCTGCCCGAGCGACAACGTCGGCCTGCTCCCCGTTATCCCCGCCAAAACCCTCTGGCGCGACGACAATCGCTCCGGAATCGGCCGTCTGAGCCGCCGCTTCGATTTCGCCGCCCTGGCGACAATCCTTTCCTTCGGCGCCTTCGCGAGCGCCGCCTGCATGACCGCCCCTGTCATCGATTTCCAACAACGTCTCAGCGACCGCCTCGGCCTGTCATCCACCTTTCTCACCACAAGCGTCCTTTACGCGCTCGCACTTTTTGCCGCGCCGGCCATCGCCATATTTTCCGCCGCAGCGCTCAGCAAACGCTTCACGAGCACCAACGACTCGCTTGCCCAATGCGCCTGCCGCTTCGCCTGGGTGCTGGTTCCCCTTAGTTTTTCCATGTGGCTGGCCCACTTCAGCTTCCATTTCTTCACCAGTTATGAAACCATCGTTCCTGCCGCACAGCGATTCGCCGCGGATTTCGGCATCGCCTCCTCGACCTCTCCCAACTGGCTTTGCAGCGCAGCCCACCCCGCCCCCGACTGGCTCTTAAAAGCTGAACTTATCATGCTCGATCTTGGACTATTAACATCGCTTTACGCCGCTTGGCGAATGACGCTCGAAGCAGTTTCAAAACTGCCGGGGACTGTCCCAATTTTGCAAGTGCAGCCGAGCAAAATGGGACTGTCCGCTTTGCCGAGGCGCGTTTTGAACCAGCCCCAATCGAATGCAAAATCCCGACTCATTGCACTGAAAGCCGCGCTCCCTTGGGCAATACTGCTAACGCTACTTTTTGCCTTAGGCGTGTGGATCCTTTTCCAGCCAATGCAAATGCGCGGCACGTTCGGCGGTTAAGTTCACTCCCTCTCCCACTGGGAGAGGGCCGGGGTGAGGGGCTGGAGCTTGTGCGGTGCGGCTAAATAATAATTCTTAAAATCAATCATGTGATGACCAAACACCTACTCACCATCGCCGCAATCCTTCTCCTTTGCCCCGCGATGGCGCTGGCCGATGGCGGTACGCTCCGCCTCCGCGAGCGCGCAGGCGATTTCCAAATCTCCGTCTTCACCTCGCCCGAAGTGCTCCGCGTCGGCCCAATCGATATCAGTGTCCTCGTGCAAGATGCCGACACCGGCCGCGTACGGCTTGATGTGCCTGTTCAAGTCGAACTCCACCAACTCGATTCGCCCAAAACCGCCGGGGACCGTCCCAATTTTGTGAGTGCGGCCGGACAAAATGGGACTGTCCCCTTTGCCGGGGCCGGTTTTGAATCAACGACTGGCGTACTTCTCGAAAAACCCGCCGATATTGCAACCGCCACGAACAAACTTTTTCAGGCGGCCCAATTTGATATTCCAGTTCCCGGCCGCTGGTCCGCCGAAATAGAAATCGGCGCGCAATCCGTCGCTGATCAAGCCAATGCGCCCACGCTACAATCTCCCCTCACGTTTCAGTTCGACGTCGCCCCGCCACGTCCCCCGTGGCTCGACCTTGCTCCCTGGGTCGCCTGGCCGCTAGTGGTTGTCGCGCTGTTCATAGTGCACCAGCTCTTCGCAGGGCCAGTAACATTACCGCCGGAATCTGCCTCTGCTCCGTCCGCCAACAGGGCGGCCAATATCTAGCCGCATCGCTTGTGCCGCACTCACCCCTACATCCGTTCACCCGCTCACCTCTTCACCCGCTCACCCCTTCACCCGCTCACCCGTTCAAGCTTCCGATCCGCAACAATGTGGCAAACCTGAGCATCGGAGGCATCAACTAGGTTTGGTTGCCCATATTTCCCCCCTCGGCTAGAATGGATGAAGCTCGTTCCGGCCAACAAAGAGGCACAATTCGCTGCCGGAAAGTTTTCGCTTCTCTCGCTCGCCCGCTCCGTGGGTCATTCGGAACATGGCGGATCCCTATCACTCGCCGCACCCTTCGACCAACGGCTCACAACCGGCTGCCGGCGGCCAGCCCGACCCGCTCCACTCGGCCATCGAAGCCGCCTTCGCGCAAAACCAGCCCGCCGCGCCGCCACTTCACTCGCAACAAGCTTCTGCACTCGGCCTGAAGATTGATTCCGCCCGCGCCCGCGGCTTCACCGGCGCGCTGCGCTCCGAGCCCGCTTCGCCGCTGCGTGCCAACCCAGCCGCTTCCGCATCATCACGCCCGAGCTCGAAGAACTGTTCCAAGGCGCGCCTCCGTGGCTCGGCAGCCTCGTGCTCCACATGTCGATCATCATCATCCTCGGCCTCACCATTCTCACCACGCAAAAAAAGGAACAGCCAGCCGCCGAAATGCAGGCCGTCTATGGCGATAACAGCAAGCTCGGCGATCAACTGCTCGACAACTCCATCAATCTCTCCACTCCCACGCCCGATCTCAAGGCCGAAAAGCCGGTCTATTCCCCCTCGCGAGCTTCCGCCGGTCAACGATCCCTTCGCCGCCCCGAAGTTCGGCTCCAACGATTTGCCGTCGCAATTCTCCCCCTTCGCCCTGCCCGATCCCGGCAAAGGTTTCAAAAACGGCGATAACGACATGCCCATCGGCTTGTGCTCACCGGCCGTGAAAAAGGCATGAAGGTCGTGCTGCTGAAAATCTTCGGCGGCAACGCCACCACGCAGCAAGCCGTCCATCGCTCGTTGGAATGGCTCAAGAAAAACCAACGCCCCGACGGCAGTTGGAGCCTGCGCGGGCCCTACGCCGACGGTGGCGGCAGCGAAAACCCCGTGGCCGCCACCGGCATGGCCCTTTTGGCCTTTCAGGGCGACGGCAACACGCACCTCTCTGGCGAATACAAAGAAGTGGTCCGCAAGGGTTGGGATGCCCTGCTGAAATATCAAAACAAAGAAGGCCAGTTCATCAGCCCCGAAGCGCAGGCCATGCACCAGCTCTATTCGCACGCCATCGCCACCATCGCCGTGTGCGAAATGACGGGCATGACCGACGATTCCCGCTTCCGCGGCCCCGCCGAACGCGCCATCAGCTTCTGCGTGAAAACGCAAGGCACCGAAGGGGGCTGGCGCTACTTCCCCGATCAAAAAGATTCCGATACTTCGGTCAGCGGCTGGTTCTCCATGGCGCTGCAAAGCGCCCGCATGGCCAAGCTCGAAGTCCCCGCCACCACGCTCGATAACCTTTCCCGCTACCTCGATGCCGCCCAAGTCGAAGACGGCTCCGAGTACGCCTATCGCCCCGGCGACCATGTGAATATGGCCATGACCGCCGAGGGCCTACTCTGCCGCGAATACTTGGGCTGGCCCCACAACGACGACCGACTCAAAGCCGGCGTGAAGCACATTCTCGAAAACTCGATCAAGCTCGATGGCTACCTGCTCGATCCCTACTACTTCTATTACGCCACGCAGGTGCTCCACCATTACGGCGGCGACGAGTGGAAAACCTGGAACGAAGTCATGCGCCAAGTCGTCCCCGAGCTGCAAGTGAAAAAAGGGGCCGAATCGGGCAGTTGGGATCCCGGCAATTGCAAGTACGGCAGCGAAGGTGGCCGCGTGTATGTGACCTGCCTCTTCACCTACATGCTCGAAGTCTACTACCGCCACTTGCCCATCTATAACAACATCTTCTCCCAAAGCGCGGGCGACTCGGGCAGCTAAGACCCTGGGGACAAAACGTCGGGGACTGTCCCGATCCGCCGCGGCGGATGGGACTGTCCCCCTCTCCGCGGACGTTTTGTTCCTCCGTTCTTAGAATGCCACTGGCAAGCAGCGTCTGCCAGTGCTCGTGGCGCGCTCTATCTGCCAACTCAACTTGATTTCGTTTGCCAATCATGCAGAATTACGACATGAGCACACGCGAACTACTTGATAAGGAACTCGACGTTTTGCCGCAACCGCTCCAGCGAGAGGTTTACGATTTCGTCTGCTTTCTCAAAACAAAAGCCGATCCCGAAACGTTTAACGGCTTGCTAGCCAGCCAGAAACTCCTGGCGCGAGACTGGGACACTCCTGAAGAGGACCAAGCGTGGGCAAACCTGTAGTTGGCGATGAGCGCCGGAACCATATCCACCGCCGACCTCGCACTGTGTGTGTGAATGGAATCACCCCCTAATGGCCGAAATCAGGTCGTCCGAGATATGCCTGATGGCGTATTTGCGATCTTTTTCAGTCGGAATCCAGATGTCTCTTCCGCGGCAGGTTCAATCGCTAGCACATTGCCGATCTTGTGTTCGCTGAGGCGAGCCACATAGTCCGTCAATATTCCCACTGCCTGATCGACGTTTGGAATAGTGTGACCTGTGTCGACCAATTTAGCGAATAGGTCGTTTACGGTAACTTCTTTTCCGACGTAGACCATTAAACCCAGCGCGGCTATTTCCCTTGAACGAAGGCCGAAAAATGTAGCGGTGCCGGCTTCGCAAACAGGCACAACGAAGTCGCCCCTGACCGGTGCCGTCCTGGTAGAATCGAACGCAACAAGTAGCTTCTTCGTCATTTTTGCCGCTGTATGGATAGGTCTCCCGGCGAGTCGGGCAAATCGGCTGCAAACTGTTGAAGATCGGCGAACTGTCCCACCCCAGCAACTTCCGGATTGGCAGCCACGGTTTCGGCGCAATCGCAGCTTCTCTCCCACCGGCAGCGAAACCGCCTCATCGGGAATAATTACCTTGCCGTCGAAATGGCCTGAAAATACGGTCGACATAGATGTTTCTCATCGGACGAGATGAACGATTCAATTATAGCAAGTTTCCAGGAAGGTACATGAATTGGTTTAGCAGTGAATGTTGTTGTCTACGTGGGTGCCACTGCTGGCTTGCCCAGCAGTGCAAGAATTCGGCCACGATTCCTGGCTACGTTGCAGTTTTCTCAAATAGTAGCTTGTAAGTGGCTGCAGTAATCGTCAAATCTGCAATCTGAAATCAGTAATCGTCAATCTGCAATCAGTCCGCCGTCCTCTTCACCTCTTCACCTCTTCACCTCTTCACCTCTTCACCTCTTCACCTCTTCACCTCTTCACCTCTTCACCTCCTCACCTCTTCACCTCCTCACCTCTTCACCTCCTCACCCGCTCACCCGCTCACCCGCTCACCCGCTCACTCCGTATTCCCCATTCCCCACTCCCCATTCCCCATTTGCCTGGAGGGAACTCTTTCCATTCTCCGCGCATCCAACGATCATGAAACCAACCCACCTCGCCGTCCTCGCCGCTGCATTCCTCATCCTCCTGGCCTCCACCGCGTCCGCCCGGGCTGTTCGCCCCTGGCCCTATTCTGAGCTTCTCGAGAAGTCCGACCTGGTTGTCATCGCGACACCCACCGGCACGACCGACACCAGCGAACAGATCGACCTCCCTGGTTTCACCGGCCAGCATGTCGTCGGCGTCGAAACAAAATTTGCCATTTCCGCAGTCTTCAAAGGCGATCAAGCTGCCAAGGAAATCACGCTGCACCACTATCGCATCGCCGACGGCGCACCATCCGTTCCCAACGGTCCGATGTTCATCGCCTTCCAGCCTGCCGACAACCAACTCCTCATCAAACCGGCCTACCTGCTGTTCGTTGTCTGCGAAGCCGACGGCCGCTACGCGCCGGTCGTCGGCCAGACCGATCCGGCATTGGGAATCCGGCAACTCGTCGGTGCCGGCGGCGAGCCCACGAAAATGTCAATGGACCAACTCGCCGACATTCTCAAGCGCTGCGCGACCATCAAGCCCGGCATGACCCGCGCCGAGCTTGCGAAAGTCTTCTCCACCGAAGGCGGCCTTTCGACCAATAAGCATCGCACGTACGTCTTCTCGAGCCTCCCCTACATCAAGGTCGACGTCGATTTCACGCTTTCCAATCCCGAGCAAACCGACGAACAACCGACCGACAAAATCGAGAAAATCTCCAAGCCCTATCTCGAATGGCGCATCGGGGATTAAGGTGAACTTTCGCCTCCTGCTGCCCCAACGGGGCGAAATACAATCCGTGTGCGAGCAAACGGATTCATCCCACGTTCAGCCCAGCGCACACGCAGTAAATCAACGTTTCAGCCGATCCCTCTCATCCCAAAGGGATGATCGCCATTAGCCGGTGGTTGAGCGCAGCGATACCACCGGACCGTTCCCAAATCCAACAGATTTCTGCCACATGATCCCAAAGGGATCGCACTCACCGCGTCCCCGCCACCCGCGCAAAAAAAAGGACCGCCCGATGCCCTACGCAAAGCTATTCTGGCGATAGTGGCGGCTGGAAAACTCGCCATTTGGGTTTATCCCCCTGCCGAACCTTGAGGATTCCAAAGAAAGTTCCCAGACCAATTACGAGCACGACGCTAAATGCCCCCATCACGCACCAGTACATATAGTTCATACCGGGGATCAACACAGCGTCTGCCGGATCATCAGGGTTGTAGTAAATCCAAGCGATCCATTGGCCGACGGGATACGAATTGGCGATCTCCCGCGCTTCCGATTCGTCTCTAGAAAAATAATCCCCGGTCGAGCTATACCGAGTCCCTTCGTACTTCTGCCCTCCCACGGCATACGAGTATTTAAGCGTGACGTGCCAGTCCGTATGTTCAAGAACGACCTCACACGATGTGATCCGCCCGTCGGTCGATGGCCAATTCCTGCTGACCCAACCGCGAAGAAATACCGGGCCAAACAACATCAACAGCGCAAAACCCGCCAATGAAATCCACGCGCCAACTTTATGCTGTTGCATCATTGTTGCTCAATTTGTTCGCGACAGTTGATTCATGCCGCCCTTAGTCCTACACGCCCGGCTCACGGCTGTTTATTTGCCGCGCGGTCGCCGTCGGGATGTTCCTTCACCTTGATCATTCGTCCGGTTGCCTCGTCCACGTGCATCTCTCCAACAGCGACGAAATTACTTATCCGTCCGTTTCGATCCCCTACGGCCGCCGCAAGCTGAGCGAAATTGGGCACGGCGATAGGAGTAAGGCCCGGCACGTTGATATGAATCTCATTTCCACTGGATCCCTGAACCTCGCTTCCGAGCTTTCTAAGCTCCGCGATCGCAAGGCGAGTCTTGACTGTTTCTGCTCCTGAATGCAGCATCGAATCATCCTTAATGTTTCTGTCAATAAAATGATAGAACACGCGAACCGTCGCTCCTCCGGCATCTTTGCCAGCCAGCACCAAGTGATTCGTTTCCCGCCTAGTGTTGAGCGCATCGTAGAGCAAAACGGGCTCTTTATCCTCTCGCCGTATCAACCAAGCTCTCAGCATTAATGGGTTCGCATTCGGATTGTCATAGTCCTTTAGCGCGCCTGCTTCGCCAAATCGCAATTTAACTTTAAAATCAGATCGTCTGGATCCTTTGCTGCAAGAGTATCCAGTCCCCCCTTTAATCCTTCGAACAACCGATTTCGAAGTGTTTCACCGTTGGGCAGTGGCAGTTTGTAGAATTCGGCAAATTCTGGCGGCTGATCGGGGACCTTTGCCGCCCCTGCGTTTCCAACCTGGGCATAGGCGGCGCCATTCCAACCCGCAACGAATGCAACCCAAGCGAGAATCGTGAATTTGCAACGACAGCTTCGTTTCCCGAAGCCGTGTTTCACCAAAACGTTTGCCATACACCCCTTTCAACCTGCGACGAATGGGCCGCCTTCACTGTGGTTTGCCGATTATATCATCCGGTTTTAGTCGGGACGCACTTTGATGCGCGGTCCACTCCATCCTCGAACATACGCGTCCCAGTTAGCCAGCGGTTGGTCTTTCTTGATCGTGATGCCAATGACGGAGAAATCGCCTTTTGCCGCGAAGACCTTTTTCCAATCGCTGAGGCCAAAGCGCAAATCCCGCGAGTACTTTGTATCAGGTTGTCCATCAGCTTCAATTACGATTTGGTCGGCTTCCCACAAGAAAAAATGAGGCTCACCGACGACCTTAGTGATTTCGCTAAATTCGGAATTGGTTTCGACTTCAACCTCCATGGACAGTATGTACCGCCCATCAAAATATGCCACCGTGTTCCATTTTTGCGGGACGTATGGACCGCTGTAAGAAATAAACTGATCGGCCTCCCCGAACAAGCTCTCAATCTGCAAGGCTTCCGGAATTTTGCTGAAGCCCGATTTCACCGCGCGCGTGTAATTCTGAATGTTGAACGTCCGCGGATGCCCGCAGGAGCTCGCGAAGGCAACAACAACGACGATGATCCACCACCGACTTGTAGCTTTCAACGAGGACATGCGACACATCGAGTCTACTCCGCCGATTGCTTGACCCAATACCAATAGACATCTCGGCCGATCAATTGCGCGATCTTCTCGCACCGCGCCTTAGCCGCTTCGTTGTCGTTGCGACCCTCGTCAGGAAAGTAAACATCAAGCAATCTAATCTGTGGAAGCAATTCAACTCGATGAATCGCCTCGTCCGACAATCCAGCATTTCCCCATCCCAACAAGGTGCAGTCTGGTAATTGAGCGATGTCATCGATGCCTTTCATTAAGTCCAGATCTTGTCTTCGGTACTCTACGGTAACTATGCGTAAGCCCACATCCTTTGACGTTAGATATTGCGACCATTCCGGGGTGCAGTAAGCCCAAAAGACCTTACAACCTTGGCTTTCAAGTCGATTAGCTATTTGTAGTTGATGCTTGTACTCCGCACCAAACCACACTCTTGTAGCGACGATGAAAACGATTAAGACGACAACGACCAACGAAACGAAAATCCATCGGCGGGAGTAGTAAGACCGAATCATGGCAACGCCCCCATCGTGATCTGCCCCTTCAGCCGGTTTCAGTCCGGCCGCACTTTAATGCGCGGACGTCTTTCCCCTTGAATGTAAGCGTCGAAATTCTGGACAGGTTGATTTTCCTTAATGGTGATTCTAATTACCGATAAATCTCCTTTGGCCGCGACGACTTTCTTCCAATCACTCAGACCAAACTGCCAGCCGGGCGAAAATCTTGTTTCAGGCTGTCCATTAGGTTGAATGATAATTTGATCTGCTTCCCACAAAAAAAAACGCGGCTCTCCGACGACCTTAGTGATTTCGCTAAACGCGGAATTGGTTTCGACTTCAACCTCCATGGACAATGTGTACCTCCCACTGAAATATGCCTCGGTATTCCACTTTTGCGGTGCGTACGGGCCATTGTACGAGATGTATTGATCGGCCTCCCCGAACAAACTTTCAATCTGCAAGGCTTCCGGAATTTTGCTGAAGCCCGATTTCACCGCCCGCGTGTAGTTCTGCATGTTGAACGTTCGCGGATGCCCGCAAGACGAACAACACACTAACAGCAGGATCGCCCAGCGCGTTTTTCCGATAAGATTGAAGTCGGAGGCCATAGAGGTACATTATCGTCCGACTCGCACCGCGAATCTACAAGCTCTGGTGGTCACCCACCTGGCTGAGATCGATCTCCCGTGCAGTTCGGCTCGGCTTCCTTTGCCTGGCGGTACGCCAACGCCTCGGCGTGGGCACCGAGTGCCAACTAGTTGCTCCCAATCTCCGAACGAGGCATAATCACCGCGAGATGGTGATGCCGAGCTGAAGCAATTGACGGCTGAAGCGAAGTTCAGCGCCAAATCAATGAGGGCAGCAAGATGACCGATTCCGATTGTCGAGGCGTTTGGCGAGAAGGTTCCTATTTAATTGCACAGAATCGCGTTGCACAATTGCCACCAATATGCGCCATCTGCGGCGAGGAAATTGGTTGCCGCCCGTTGTCATGCCGTGTTCGCAGGCGCCCGGGGATAATTGGGTTTTTTCTTTGGTGGTTGCCAATCTTTTCACCAGCCGTCGTTATCAAAGCATCTCTTTGCAGGGATCATCGATTTCAGGAACGAATGTCGAGATTGATCGGCCATTGCATCCTCATGGCGGCAATCGCATTTTTCATTGGTGCATTCTATATGGCCGCTAATCCGGAAAGTCCGAAAGACACTGCGGTTGTCTTGGGTTGCTTCGCCGTTATGACAACTTGGGGCTGGGTGTATTATCGGATCTTTCGCCGCCGAGCATTCTGGGCTAATGACATCCGCAAACCCTTTGCTCAAATTCCTGGTATTTCGGATGCGGTCCTCGATCGTGTTCCTGAACTGCCGACAACAGCAGACGCGTAATAAATTATTCTACGCAGGTTGCCATCCCCAGGACTCGGCGTGGGCATGCTCCCGTCCTCTCCGTGCCTCCGAGCCTCGGCGGTAAAAACTTCTTTCCCGCGCGGCCAATTCGCTAGTTGAAATTGGGCCAGCACTTGTGATACGCTAACTATCGTTAGTGTACATAAGAACACATTAACTAACTCCGACGGCCCACAGTCGTTCGCTGAACTGATCGATGCGTGCAAACGTGGCAACGTGTTCAGCCCCGCGATGCGTTAACTCCAACAATCATCCAAAAACCCACGTTCTCAGACGTAAATTCAGCCACTTATGACCGCCTTGTTTCCAAAATCCCCTGTCATTTTCCGCAGCACGCCGCCACCACTCGCGACAAAATACCCGAATTTTGCCAGCAAAATAAAAATCCGCGACAAAAATGCCAGAATCGAATCGTCTCCGCCTTCCGCCTTCCCCCTTCCGATTTCTGCTTCTGCTTCGTCCTTCGCCCTTGCTGCTCCGCGCCTCAGTGTCTTCGTGGTGAAATCAATCACTGCACGGTTTTCCACCGTTTCCGCACCGTTTATTTTCCGTTTTCCAACCGTTTTTCACCGTTTTTCCCGTTTTCAAAAACCGCGCTCGACAGACGAAACGCGATCGAGCTCTATGTCACCTCTTCACCTGCTCACCTCTTCACCCGCTCATTCTTCGTTCCGCCTTCCCCCTTTGCCACTCCGCATTCCGCACTCCCAACTCCGCATTCCTCTCACCCCGACCCCTTCACCTTCAGTCGCGCAGCCAGTTTCAAAAGCTTGTCCCAATTACCATCGTCGATCGGAATTCCTTGTGCCTGCCGCTGTGCCAGCACGCGCCGCTCGGGATCTCCCGGCAGCAAAATCTCTTTCACCCCATCCACGCGCGGGCAGTTGCGAATGAATTTCACTAGCTCGATCACTTCGTGCGCGAAATGTTGCTCGCCTCCCACTTGCCGCGGATCGATCACCATCTCGAACATGCAATTGCCCGTCTGGTTCTTTGGCACTTCACAAATGCACGTGGCTCCCGCCAGCGCGCCGCAAAGAGTTCAACCATCATCCCTAGCGCAAACCCTTTGTAAGCCTGCTCGCCGCCGAATGGGCGAATCGTTCCCGGCGGATCGACATACAGCACCTTGGAATCGTTCGTCGGCCGACCCTCGCTATCCAACAGCCAGCCGTCAGGGCTCGGCTGGCCTGCGATCCATTTCACGCGCACCTTGCCTTCGGCCGTGGCGCTGGTGCCAAAGTCCGTCACGATGGCTCCATCGGGATGTGGCACGCCAATCGCAATTGGGTTGGTGCCCAAGCGAGATTCCTTCCCCCCGGCGGCGCCACGCGCCGCGCCACGCCATGCGTGTTCACCATGATTAGCGACACCATTCCCGCCGCCGCCACCATCTCGCAGTATTCCCCCAGCCGCCCAATGTGCGAGGCGTGCAACAGCGTTCCCACAGCCACTCCGCTTTTTCGCGCCTTCTCGATCAATCGCTGCGTGAGCTCTTGCGCCACCGTCTGGCCAAATCCCCAATTGCCATCGGCCTGCAACAGCGAATCGGTCTCTTTTACAACCGTTAGCTTAGCCCCAGCCTTCACTTCCCCTTTGGAAAGCGATTCCAAGTACTGCGGAATCCGCATCGCGCCGTGCGAATCGTGCCCCCGCAAGTTGGCCCCAATCAAACTCACACCGACCAAGCGCGCCTCATCGGCCGGCAAGCCGCCGGCTTGCAAAAGGGCGATGGCAAATTGTTCCAATTTTTCAGCCGCAATCGTTGGCATTGGGAAGGATTCAGGGTTCGGGGTTCAGGAATTAGGAGTCAAGAATCAATTCTCGCACGCCGTAGCGCAGGCTCGGCAAGTATGCAATATTCGATCTTCGCTGCCAATGCTGCAAGTCACCCCTTCACCCGCTCACCCCTTCACCCGCTCATGGCCTACTCGCCCACTGCCGCAGCGCTTCGTACATCACAATGGCGGCGCTGTTCGATAAATTCAAGCTCCGCACTTGCGGCCGGATCGGAATCCGCAGCGCCCGCTCGCGATTCGCTTCCAAAAGCGACGGCGGCAATCCGTTCGACTCGCTCCCAAACACAAAAATGTCCCCCTCATGAAACTTCACTGTCGTGTAAACATGCGTGGCCGTTTTAGTGAAGTACCAGGGCTGTCGTCCCGGTGCTTGTTCCGCCAGCCGGACCAAGAGCGCTTGCCAATCATCCGCAATTTCCCACTCCAAATGCTCCCAATAATCCAGCCCCGCTCGCCGCAAGTAATAGTCGTCGATGCGAAATCCCAGCGGCCGCACCAGCCACAACTTCGCCCCCGCAGCCACGCACGTGCGCCCCACGCTTCCCGTGTTGTAGGGAATTTCGGGCTGATGCAGAACAATGTGCAATCGTGGTTGGTACTTCATGCCCCGGCGATACCGCGCCGAAAGTTGTCCGTCAAGTGCCGCAGCAGATTACTAAATGCCACTTGAATTGAGTGCCCCTTGGCTGCAAACTGACCCTCGACGCTCCATCGCCCAATAATTTGTGAGATCCAATCATGCCCGACGCCCGCATCGCCAAATACACCAGCGCGTTGGAATTCGCCGAGCGACAAGTGGCGGCGCTCGTGGAAAAGCATCCCGATTTTTTCCCCATCTACACCGTCGGCGGCAAGTGGCATCACGGCGGCGAACTCTGGACCGATTGGACCGGCGGCTTCTTGGCCGGCATGATGTGGCAATTCCATCGCCGCACCGGCAGCGATCAGTGGCGTAAGCGCGCCGAACATTATTCAAAGCTGCTCGAGCATCGCCAATTCGATCGCAAGGTGCACGACCTGGGCTTCATTTTCCTCAATACCTATTTGCCCTGGTACCAGCTCACCCATGAAGAGCATTTGCATCAGGTGCTCATTCAGGCAGGCCGCACGCTGGCCATGCGGTTCATGGAGAAGGGGCAGTACCTGCAATCGTTCGTCGCCCCCGAATCTCTGTTCATCGACATCATGATGAACGTGCCCATCATTTTTTACGCCGCCAATGAAACGGGCGACAAAGAACTGCTGCGCGTTGCCAATGCCCACTGCCGCACCACACGTGACACGATCGTTCGCGCCAACGGTTCGACCGCGCACGAAGGCATTTTCGATTTGGAAACAGGCAAGTTCCTGCGCCAAACCACCCATCAAGGCCTTCGGGCCGATAGTGCCTGGGCCCGCGGCTTGGCCTGGTCGCTGTATGGATACAGCAAAGTTTATGGGCTCACCAAGAACGACGAGTTCTTGGCGGTCTCCGAGCGAAATGCCAAATACTGGCTCGATCATTTGCCTGCCGACAAAGTGCCCTTTTGGGATTTCGACGCCGATCTCTCGCAGCCGCCCCCAAGGGGCGCAGAAAGAGACCTCGGCCGGGGCAATTGCCGCTAGCGGCCTGTTGGATTTGGCCCGCCAAACAAAATCGCCCGAAAACGCCAAGCGCTACCGCGATACGGCGCTGGCAATGCTCGATGCCCTCTGCGAGCCCGAGTACCTGGCCGACAAAACGCCCGGCTGGGAAGGCATCTTGAGGCACGGTGTCTACCATACTGCCAAAAATCTCGGCGTTGATGAATCGGTCATGTGGGGCGAATTTTTCTTTGTCGAAGCCCTCACTAAAGTGGTATCTTCGTAGATGGATTGATCGACGTCGTACAGACACCTAGCCACCTAGACCCCCAGACCCTCAGACACCTCAGACACCTAAATCCCCATGGACCACAACGAACCTCGCGTCGCCTATACCACGAATAATGAAAACCAGGCCGAAGTCATTCGCATGGCACTCGAGGCCGAGGGCATCAAATGCCAAGTCAACGGCAAAAGCCAGGCCGGCTTGGTCGGCAGCGATGCGCTGGCAGTCGAAATCGTCGTTCGCGCCGCCGATTACGATCATGCCCGCGCGTTCATCCAATCACATTTGAAAAATGCCTAGCACCCAAAATCAACCAAGCGCTCCACCGTTTACCAATTCGGAACACCATCATGGATTGGCAAGGACAACGTGAAAGTAAAAACGTCGAGGACGAGCGCGGCTCGTCGGGTGGCGGCTTCATGGGCATGCCGATCGCCGTGCACGGCGGCCTTGGCACAATCGTCGTAGTGCTGATCGTCTCGTGGATCTTCCACGTCAACCCGCTGCAGCTATTGCAGCAAATGCCGCAGGGGAATCAGGGCGGGCAGGTTGTCATGCAACCCGGTGGAGGCGCTGCGCCGCCCGATCCGGCACAAGAACAACTTGTGAAATTCGTAAAAGTCGTGCTGGCCGATACTGAAGATGTTTGGACCGATCAATTCGCCAAGATGGGCCGCCAGTACCGCGATCCCAAGCTCGTGCTCTTCACCGGCGCGGCCCAAACAGCCTGCGGGTTTTCCAGCGCCGCCGTCGGCCCGTTCTATTGCCCGGAAGATGAGAAGGTGTATCTCGATCTGAGCTTTTTCGACGAACTCAGCCGCCGCTTCCACGCGCCGGGCGATTTTGCGCAAGCCTATGTTATCGCCCACGAAGTCGGCCATCATGTGCAAAAGCTCCTGGGCATTACCGACAAAGTCGATGCCGCGCGCCGGCGGGCAAGCGAAAAAGAGGCCAACGATCTTTCTGTGCGGCTGGAGCTGCAGGCCGATTTTCTAGCCGGCATCTGGGCCAATCATGCGCAAAAGATGAAGAACATCTTGCAGCCCGGCGATTTGGAAGAAGCCCTGCGAGCGGCCGGCTCCATCGGCGACGATACCCTCCAGAAGCAAGCGCAAGGCTACGTCGTGCCCGACTCGTTTACGCATGGCACCTCGGCCCAGCGGATCAAGTGGTTCCGCAAAGGCTTCGATACGGGCGATATCACCCAGGGCGACACGTTCAATTCCGACGATCTCTGAAATCGCACGCTGGCGCGATAGCATTGCCACTCGGCGCATGCTTGCAACGAGGAAAGTGCCGCTGCCGTAAGCGATTAACGCAATTTGTTAACGGCGCTTTGGCGACCGCCCTTGCTCAGGTTCTGTGCTTTTGATACTTACCGCACCCGGCTTGGCGCTACCGTGACTTAACACCACTGTAGGCCGGCTGCTTTTCGTGCGGAACACGCCCGGTATCCCGGGTTGCTTATTTCCCCAATCATGGTTGCCCAACTTCGCGCCGCGCGCAACGAGTCGGACGAGAGCCAACTACATCCCTCGCTTGGAATTCATCACATGATTAATCGCAAAAATGGCCGGCGGCAATTTCGCTTCGAGAATTTGGAACGGCGTTGCATGCTCGATGGCAACATAACTACCAGCTTCGCCAATGGCGTCCTTGCAATTATCGGCGACAATTTCTCGAACGGCTTGGTGATTTCCGCGCCTTCCAACGGTGTCATCAAGCTTACAGGACTCATGCAAAACGGTTTGGCAACCACGATCAACGGCAGCTCCAGCGTGCAAGGCACCGGTGTGACCAGCATCATTCTCGATTTCAACAACGGCGAAACCGGCGTCAATGAGGGGAACGATACGATCATCATCACCCACTTAACGATCTCCGGTTCCATTTCGATCAGCACCGGCGACGGCGACGACATCATCGGCATCGGCGATTACGACAACACCTCCGGCGCAGTGGAGACCTCCGTCAACAGCCTGTTAGGTGCGGTGAACGTGGGCCAAGGTTTCACCATCTCGATGCAGCGCGGCAACAACTTGCTATATGCCCGCGACGTAACTTCGCAAACGCCCGGCGCGAATTTCACGGCGAGCGGCTTCGACGGTGTCGATACGATGACGCTGGTCAACGCCTCCATCATTCACGAAGTGAGTTTCGCCGATATTGGCCAGGCGATTCTCACGTTTAACAACGTCACCACGAAGAATCTGGCACTCTCGACGGGGGTCGGAAACGATCAAGTTCTGTTGGAAAACAGCACGGTGTCGGTCAGCGCGATCCTCAATACCGGGTTTGGCAATGATTCGGTCGATCTGGAAAACACGAACGTCGGTTCGCTCAGTTCATTGCTCGGCCCCGGCGACGATCAATTCACGGCAAATCATGTCTCGATCAGCGGCCCAACGACGATCGACGGCGGCAAAGACAACGATACTGTCGATTTTGGCAATGTGAGCGCCATGAATTTGAACGTTTTCCTGTTCACCGGCGACGATCAACTGACGCTCAATCATGTGACCGCTAAGGTTGCCACGCTCAATGGCGGTGACGGTAACGACACACTCAACGTGACCGATCTAACTTGCACGCAATGTTTCGTCAACGGCGGCAATGGCAACGACCAATTGAACCTTACGAGCATCGACGTCACCGTGAAGGGCTTCAACGTCGATGCCGGTGCGGGGAATGACAGCGTGGCGCTTAATGGCATCAATGCCGCGAAACTGAACGTGGTGCTGAACTACGGCACAGATTCAATCTCAGTCCAAAATGCGACAATTGCCGGTGCAGCCAGCTACTTCGGTGGGCCCGGGTTCGATACGTTTACTGATCTTGGCGGCAACACATTCGGCTCAGTCAGCCACGTGCGCTTCGAGAGCTTTGTGGGATAGCCCGTGACCAATTGAGTTCGAGCCCATTGGATAAGTGCGTTTTGCCGAGCGGCGCTGTATCCTGGAGGGCATGAACGAGGTCACTCTTATCCTATCTGCTGTCGAGCAGGGCGATCCGCAGGCTGCCGAGAAGCTATTGGCGCTTGTCTATTCTGAACTGCGCCGGCTCGCATCGCAAAAGCTGGCGCAAGAAAAGCCGGGGCAAACTCTCAGCGCAACAGGCTTGGTCCACGAGGCCTATCTGCGATTGTTTAGCGGTTCGTCAGATAGCAATTCCGAACTGCAGCATTGGGATAGCCGGGCGCATTTCTTCGGGGCGGCTGCCGAGGCCATGCGCCGAATTCTCATCGATAACGCACGCCGTAAAAAACGGCTAAGGCACGGTGGTGGTCGGCAGCAGGTAGATTTGCTAGATCAGGATCTCGCCATTGCCGATTCGCCCGACGAGCTGCTGGCATTAGACGAGGCGCTAACGAACTTGGCACAGGAAGACCCGGAGGCAGCGCAATTGGTAAAGCTGCACTTCTTTACAGGGCTATCGCTTGAACAAACGGCCAAGGTGCTAGGCATTTCGCGTGCAACAGCTTATCGGCATTGGAATTATGCGCGGGCGTGGTTGCGCTGTCAGATGCAAACCGAAAGCGATTCGCCAGGAATCTTAAAAAAATTGCAATTTTGTGAGACAAAGCGGCGCGAAGATCACATGAACAGATAACGAAGGTTATGCAAGCGCCAGCGCCGTAAGAAAAAGGCTGAAATGGTCGATCCAAATCAGGTGAAGTCAATCTTCTTGGCCGCTCTGGAGAAGCCGCCCGCCGAGCGTGAAATCTTTGTAGAACAAGCCACCGGCGGCGACGACGCTCTTCGCGCACGGGTTATGGTGCTCGTCCAAGCCCACGACGACCCCGATGCCTTTCTCGACAAACCAGCCGCGATTTTTGGACCCACGGTCGATTTGTCTTCCATTGAATCGCCGCAGGCCGAGCACCCCGGCTCGGTGATCGGCCGTTACAAAATTCTGGAACAAATAGGCGAAGGGGGAATGGGCGTCGTCTATATGGCCGACCAGCAGGCGCCAGTCCGCCGACGCGTGGCGCTGAAGATCATCAAAACGGGCATGGATACCCGGCAAGTTATTGCCCGGTTCGAAGCCGAACGCCAAGCATTGGCCTTAATGGACCACCCGAACATCGCCCGAGTGCTCGATGCCGGAGCGACCGATTCGGGCCGCCCCTACTTCGTCATGGAACTGGTGCGCGGCATTCCGATCACCGAATACTGCGACCAGAACAACTTGCCCGTGCATAAGCGGCTGGAATTGTTCATCGAAGTTTGCCATGCCGTGCAGCATGCTCACCAAAAGGGAATCATTCACCGCGATCTTAAGCCGTCGAACGTATTGGTGACAATCAACGACGGCCGACCGGTGCCCAAAGTCATCGATTTCGGCGTTGCCAAAGCGACCAATCAACAACTGACCGAGAAGACTCTGTTCACCGCCTTCGCTCAAATGGTCGGCACGCCGCTCTACATGAGTCCCGAACAAGCGGAAATGACCAGCCTCGATATCGACACCCGATCGGACATCTATTCGCTCGGCGTGCTGCTCTACGAATTGCTAACCGGCACAACGCCATTCGATCAGCAGCGGCTGCGCGAAGCGGCATTCGACGAAATGCGCCGCATTATTCGCGAAGAAGAGCCGCCCAAGCCCAGCACGCGGATCAGCACGTTGGAGGAAACACGCATTGCCACGGCCGCCCGTCGCCAAGTCGATTCGCGCCGGCTGAGCCAACTGGTCAAGGGAGATCTCGATTGGATCGTGATGAAGTCGCTGGAAAAAGATCGCACCCGCCGCTACGACACCGCCAACGATCTGGCAGCCGATGTGTTGCGCCACCTTGGTGATGAACCGGTTGAGGCTTGCCCTCCATCCGCCAGCTACCGTCTTCGCAAGTTTATTCGCCGCAACCGAGCAGCGGCCAGTGCAGTGATGGCAATGTTTGTGATTCTCGCAGCGGGCATTGTCACCTCGTCGATTTTTGCCGCTTCCGCGTCGCGGGAAGCGGCGGCCGCTAAAGACTCGTTGGCAAAAGCCAAGCTGCAAAAAAAACGCGCGGACGGGGTGAACGCATTTTTTACAGAAGAAGTGTTCGGCCTGGCCGACCCCGGTCGTGCCGGGCGCGTGGGAGTCGGCCTGATGGACGTGTTGGATCTTGCGGCCGGCAAGATCGACGAACGCTTTCCCGATGATCCGGAACAACGCGCCGTCGTCCACGATCGTTTTGGCGAGGTCTATATCGGCATCGACGAGCCGACAAGGGCGGTTAAACAACTCGAGAAAGCGGTTTCACTGCGCAGTACATTTGCCGGCGCGTTGGATCCGAGCACCATGAAAAGCCGCTCTAATTTAGGGCTTGCGCTCCACAATGCAAATCAGTATAGCGAGGCCAAAGAGGTGCTGGAGTCGACCTTAGCCGATCAATCCAAAGTTCTTGGGAAAGGTGATCCGGATACGATCCAGACCGCAGTCAATTTAGGGCTAGATCTGATGGAAATCAACGACAAGCATGCTCTTGAATTCGGCGAGCAGACATACCAGCAAGCGCGCGCGTTTTTAGGACCACGACATCCGCTGACCTTGGACGCTCAGAATATTTATGGCTGGATTTTACGCTGGCGCGGGTTAGATCCGCAAAAAGGATTGGAAAATGCCGAACCTGCGGCCGTGGGGCTGCGCGAAGTCATGGGTGCGGAGTACCCACGTGCGATGTTTGCTGCTTACAACTATGGCGCATGTCTGTTCGATCTGCACCGATACAAAGAAGCGGCTGCGGTGTTTGAGCCCTTGCTCGCTGTGAGATATCGCGTGCTGGGGCCGACGCATATCGACAGCTTATATGCTGCCTGGCGCTTGGCACTTTGTCGTCAATTGGCCGGCGATAAGCCCGGGGCGCTAGCAGTTCTGGAAGAGGTGCATGCGAATCTGAAGTCGATCGAGACGCTGGAAAACACAAAACGTGGGGATCCACTTAAAAGCATGGCAGCCATATATGTTGGGCTCGGGCGCAACGATCGCGCTGCAGAATTCTACGCGGTTGTCTATCGAATGTATCTCGACGCGCTTCGCAGTGGCGATCCACACAAGGTCGATTTGGGACATCTGTCGATACTCCTCACGGTATTGACCAGTGCGCCGCAAGCCGAATTGCGCAACTACGATTGGGCCGTCGAATTGGCGACAAAAGCCTGCGAAATAACAAACTACCAGGACCCTGACTTGATTACGGCTCTGGCCACTGCTCTGGCAGCCCAAGGGGATTATGAGGCGGCGATCAAAATCCTGGATAAGTCGGTCGGTCAGCAACAAGGCAGCGCACAGGATCAATACCATTACGCTTTGATCCGGCTGCGCGGAGGCGATCTGCCCGGCTATCAAAAAGCCTGCGCTGCCATGTCGAAACAATTCGCAGCCTCTGCCGACGCAGATTCCCGTTTCTGGTTCACTTGGTCTTGCGGTCTTGGCCTTGTGGCAAAGGAAGATTTAATCGCACCACTCAAGCAGGCTAGGGATTTTGTGGCGCAGGATCCTAAAAATCCAGGTTACCGCGACGCGCTGGGGATTTTGCTGTACCGCACGGGAAACTATGAGGAGGCCGCGAAACAACTCTCGGAAGCGATCGATGATTTTGACAAGAATCCGGAAGCGAACAATTGGGCGATTTATCCGCAATTCTTTCTGGCAATGGCTAAGCATCAATTGGGGGACAAAGCGGAGGCCAAGCGATTGCTCGCGGAAGCACAAACTGCGATGAACAAGGAAGTCAAAGCCAATCCCCTTTGGGATCGCCAGGCACTTTTGGAAATATTTCGACGCGAGGCCGAATCCATGATTGCTCCGACCGGTCTGAAGTAGCCATTCACGCCGCCGCGCCAGCACGCAGGGTGGCGGGAAGCTCACAAACCGATTTTGGGCAGTCGTCCCGAGCCGAAAAGCCCTAGCCGGATCTCTTTACGGCAACTATCGGACGGTTCCTTTTCCGGTGATTTCGCCGTCTGGCCTAGTAGAAGAGCAGCACCGGCAAGAATCTAAAAAAATTTCCGATTTTGCGAGATAATGTCGCGCCGTTCTCGCATGTATCTCTAGAGCGTGGGCTAGGCACACACTCAAGGCGACACCGCCGGTCAAGCGTTTTTCTGAATCAAGGGAGCAGCAGCAATGATGACCATGAAGAGTCCCGTTGTCCCGAATTATCGCGAAATCGATCTCACCGTAGGAGCGAGAACAGTGGTCAACCCATACACTGCCGACAAAGGCCTGAAAAGCCACATGTCTCTACTTCGATTTGTAAAACTGTTCTTGTTTTCGGCCGTGCTCGTATCCGGTTATCTTTTAGTAGACGTTCTGGTGGTCAACCCACCGATCGAGACGCTCGGCAGCAAACCAGGCATCGAGCAACGATACCAGCAAATGATGCGTTATCGCTTGTCAGTTCAGGACGCAGACGAATGACCGGCGAATGCTCTAGCAAAATCAATCCGACGGGTATGGCACTTCCTCGCCCCCAATTTCGCACAGGGCATTTCGCGCCGTGCGCTGCTCGGCTTCTTTTTTGTTCCGGCCCCAAGCCGGCTGATAGCGCTGGCTTCCCAATTGAGCAGAAATCTTGAAGCACTTGCTGTGGTCGGGGCCTTTTTCGTCTAAGAGCGTATAGGTGGGCGTGGTGCCAAAATCGCGCTGCGCCATCTGCTGCAACTGCGATTTGTAGTTTCCCCCGGTTTCGCCGGAAACTGTGGCATCGATTTCCGGGCCGATATAGCGCTCGATGAAAGTGCGCACGGCTGGCTCGCCGCCATCCAAATAAATTGCAGCGATAAGCGACTCGAATACGTCGGCCAAAAGCGACGGCGGCACGCGCGGATGGGTGATCATGCCCTTGCCGAGAATCAAAAAATCTTGCAATTCCAATTCCTGGCTGATTTTGGCGCACGTGCTGCGGCTTACGACCACTGATTTCACTTTCGTCAGATCGCCTTCCAAATAATCGGGATACAATCGAAAGAGCCGCTCACAGACGACAAAGCCCAGAATCGCATCTCCCAAGAATTCCAACCGCTCGTTCGATTTGAGCCGATGCAATGCTCCCGAAGCATGCGTGAGCGCAGACTGCAACAGCGATTTATCGGTGAACGTATAGCCCAGGCGAGCTTCGCACTGAGCGGCTAGTTCGGGGGAGAACTCCTCGACCCCGGGCGGGCTCGAGCGTTTATTCATGCAAGCCGCGCTCGCAAATAGGGCAACCTCGATGGGCGGCCCGTAGAGAAAGGGAACTTTTCCAACCGCATCGATCCTGCGGCTGCGTACCGTTCCCCTTTTCAACGGACGGCGTAAATTACGCAATACTTGATCTAACTCTAGCAGCCGCTTGCACTTTTGTCAAACTTTCGAGCGATATTGTATTACTGGCCCGAGAAGATTACTTAGTTGACTCGGCATACCGAACCCCGCGCGGCGTAAGTTCCTGCCCGCACTAAACTTTCTTACGAACCGCGCAAACGGATTTCGCGTATGGGTTTTTTAGAGGCGCATCGCTGAGGGTCCGGAACAGAATTCTGAGCGAGCGATCTGGAAACTATTGTGCGGGCGGCAGCCTGCCGCATCTGCAACCAAATTTTGTCATCAGTCGATCGAGGAGGATTGTACATGAGTCGAGCATCGTTTCGCCAAGGTTGGTGGATCGTCATCGCGGTAGCCGTAACCGTTTCGATGGCACTAAATTTAGCTTTGCGGCAAGGCCAAGTGTCGGGTGAAGAGAACGGCAAGACCGCTGTCAAGGCGACAACCGCCGCCGACCTAACTCCGACCAAAACACCAGAACAACTAAAGAGTGATCCATCGGTCATTCACGCCAAGGCGCTTTCTCAAGCGTTCCGCGAAGCCGCCAGTGTGGCTTCGCCTTCAGTCGTGCGCATTGATTCACATGAATCGGCCAAGAAAGTCAAAGGCATGCGGGGCCAGGGCTATAGTTTCAAAGGAACGCCATTCGGCGGCGGCGACAATCCCTTCAAGGGCACGCCGTTTGAAAATATGTTCCCCGACGGACAAGACTTCAACTTCCAATCGCAGCCGCACGACGGCATGGGAACGGGCGTGATTATCGATAAGTCGGGCATTGTGCTCACGAATAACCACGTGGTCGATGGCGCCGACACCGTGACCGTTCACTTCTCTGACGGCCGCGAATATAAGGCGACCGACATCAAGACCGATCCGCAAAGCGATCTAGCGGTGCTGCGCATTAAGGCCGACGGCGATTTGCCGGCCGCGCACTTAGGCAATAGCGACGATATGGAGATTGGCGATTGGGTCATTGCCATCGGCAACCCGTTCGGCCAGGAAAAAACCGTTACCGCCGGAATCATTAGCGGCAAGGGACGCGAACTCGATTCCTCGCAACGCACCAAGTATCTGCAAACCGATGCCGCGATCAACCCGGGCAATTCGGGCGGACCACTAGTGAATCTCGATGGAGAAGTGGTCGGCATCAACACCGCCATAGCCTCCAACAGCGGCGGATACCAGGGCATTGGCTTTGCCATTCCGATTAACGAGGCCAAGTGGGTTACTGGGCAATTGGTAAAGAATGGCTCGGTCCACCGCGGCTATCTCGGCGTGGCGATTGGCGAAATGACCAGCGACCTGGCCGCGAAATTCGGCGGCACTAAGGACGAAGGAGTGCTCGTTTCCGAAGTGTTCCCGAAGACACCGGCCGCCAACGCCAAGATGCAGGAAGGCGATATCATTGTGAAGTTCGCGGGGAAGGAAGTGCATAACCCGCGCGAACTGCAAGAACTCGTGGAACGTGCGCCGCTGGATTCCAAGCAATCGGTCGATATTATCCGCGACGGTAAGCCAATGAGCCTGTCGCTCACGATCGAATCCTTACCGGACCATTTCGGCCTGGCTGATCGTTCTGGCGAGCACAGTTCGAAAGAGGCCGACTCCGACGCGACCTATACGTCTGACGATTTGGGCATCCAAGTTGGCGACCTCTCTGCCGATGAAGCCGACGCCTATAACGGTCACGACGGAGTGATCATTCGCAAGGTCGATCCCGATAGTGTTGCCGCTCAAAAAGGTTTGCGGCCGGGTTTGCTCATCCACAAGGTTGGCAAGACGGTTGTGAAGAACGTGCACGATTTCGAGACCGCCGTGAAGAATGAATCGATCAAGGATGGCGTGCTATTGCAAGTTCGCACGCCGAATGGAAACCGATTCGTAGTGCTGAAAGCGGAGTAATCTGAAATCTCCCTCTCCCTATGGGAGAGGGCTGGGGTGAGGGTGCTTTGGCCCTCGCTCGAAATATCAAACACCCCACTGAGCCACGGGTACCCCCACGAGCCCTGGCTCACCTTAGCCCCGCAAGGATGCGGGGCTTTTTATGCGCAGCAGTACGCAATCAAAGATTCTCGTACGTTCGTTTCCGTCGTGCTTACCCTACTGGCCGCCGGTTTTTTACCACCAGCCGTGGCGATAATATCCGTAGCCATAGTGCGGGCCGTAGTAGTAGCCGGGCGAGGCGACCACAACGGCTCCCGGCGGCGGGCCGCCCGGAACGACGACCGCGCCGGCCGGCTGTGCGACGGCGACGCGCGTGCGCTGCATGGCATCGATAACGGACGGACTAATGCCGTTTTGCTGCAGGTAGATAATGTCGTTGGCTTGCAGCGGCCGCGCTAAGCCATTCGCATTGAGATGATTCACAATGAGTTGCTCGTTCACACCGGCGCGCGACATCGCGACCACGTCGTTTACATTCACCGCTCCGGCGCCGGCGCGTGACCCATCGCCGCGGCAATTTGCGCGATTCTTCGCGTCGATATCGTCGAGCGCTCCGCCCACCGCGCCGCCAGTTACCGCTCCTGCCACGCCGCCAATCGCCGCCCCGGCTCCAGCATGGCCGGTGGCGCTACCGATTAACGCACCCAGCCCCGCGCCACCTAAGCCGCCGAAAAGAGAACCGTTCCCGGCATACGTTTGGCAACCGACAACCGCGGGCAATATCAGAATTAAAAGGGTCCACACGGGCGGCTTTGCTCGAACCAGTCGTTGACGTCTCATAAAACTCAGAATCCTTTAGAGCTGGGAGACAGATTCTCGCATGCGTCCCACAGCGTTGTGCGAGAAATCTGTATCGCGGGCAGGGTCTTGTCTCAATTTCCCGCAGGGCGGTCAAGACAGCCTGGCTAACCTGACGCTCACAACTTTCAAAGTAGGCCCACGTTTAACTTTGTCGGCGGCATTAAGCATTCTTAATGAGCAATGGGTGATTCCTCATCATTTCCCGTAAAGCACGAGGCCGCAATCTCGACGCTTCCTTTTTATTTTTCCAAATATGTGTATAGCCTTCATTCGCCCAAATTCGCGGTGTCTATTTATTCCTCCAGGCTCATTCGTCAGGAATCTAATCATGAAAACATCTAATCGGTTGTTTACTAGAGGGCTCGGTTTCGAACAACTCGAACAGAAGGCGATGTTGGCCGGCAATGTGATAGCGATCCTTTCCGGCGGAACACTTCAATTGTGCGGCGATGCCAGCAACAACGTGATCGCCGTTCACCAACTGAAATCGGGCGATTGGGAAGTTGACGGCCTGCTGAACACGAAAATCGGCGGCCAAAAATCAGCCACCTTCAGCGATGTTTCATCGATCAACATTCAGCTCAAAGGGGGCAATGATGCGGTGGCCGTAGCAAATGGCTGTTTGGATGGAAGTCTCTGCATCGATACCGCCGCGGGGAATGACGCGGTCGTGCTATTGAATTTGAACCTCGGCAGCGTGTACGTGAGCACAGGTGCTGGCAACGATCTCTTGGCGGCTGTGTGTGTCAACACGCAGGAGGCGGAGAATACCGTATCCACTGACGTGACGCCTGCGCTTTCCACCTCATCGTCGGCAACTTTTGATACTGGAGACGGAAACGATATCGTGTTCATGGCGGAAATTCACACGAGCGATTTTAGTTTGTGCACGGGAAAGGGCATCGATTTCGTCGGACTGGTCGATGTATGCGCCGAAAACTGTCTGAACGTTGACACCGGCGCTGGCGTGGATTTCTTGGCAGTAGTGCATTGCAGTGCCGAAAGCGCTCGGTTTACCGGCGGCAAAGATCCCGGCGATGTAATGGCTACGGCGCTCAACGATTTCGATTCCAAATCGTCGGATTACAAAATTACGCTGAATTTCGACAAGCTGGCGGCATCGGCATTAGGTTGGCTCAAATCGTCGCAAGTAACCCTGGCGAAATCGTTGGGGGCCATGGCAGGTCTGCCGACATTGAAGCTGTAAAATCTGTAGTTTTTCGGAAAAAACTGGCTGGCCAACCCGTTATTGCTTGTCGGCCGGCTGGGCGTTAGAATTTGAACACGGGATTTGCGGCCGCTTGCAGCCTTCAGAACTGCTAAAGTGCCATCGCGTGACTCGGTTTGCCCAGCAGATAGAAAATCGCGATCCAGCCTGACCAGATCTACTGAAAGCCGCCTGTGGTGTTCGCGCCACAGGCGGCTTTTTTTGTTGCGTCGGCAATTTCCCGCGAGCGAGATCATTCTTTACTCAACGTGAGAAGTCCCGGCGCAAGGACCGGCTTGAACAAACATGAAAACAAAATCAACGAGCAAGCCGACGGCTACCGAATCGAGCGACGATTTGAAATCGCCAACCGGCGCTGGGCCAGTTCCGAATCAAAACAGTCGCCCCAGCAAAGCAGGAGCAGCAAGGAGCTTCAACCGTCGCAGTGCATGGCGGCGAGAGTCGCCAAAAGCCCGCCGACGCCATTACCGATCCGATTTTCCCGGCCGCCACCTACACGTTTGCCAACACGCAGGCGGTCATCGATTATCTCGAGCAAAAGCAAGAGCGCGAGGAATATGGCCGCTATGGCAATCCCAGCGAGCGCGTTGTGGAGCGAAAACTGGCGGCGCTGGAAGGAGGCGAATCGGCCCTGTTGTTTTCCACCGGCATGTCGGCACTGGTCGTGCTGCTGCTGGCAAAACTCAATTCCGGCGACGAAGTCGTTTTCTTCGACGAGTGTTATCACCGCAGCCGCGAGTTCTGCACGAAGCACTTGGCGCGGTTTGGCGTCGTCACTCGGCAGGTGAAGGCGTGCGACTACGACGCAATGGACGCGGCGATAACGTCGAAAACAAAGCTCTTGATGAGCGAATCGCCCACGAACCCGCATTTAAGCGTCGTCGATCTCGATCGGTTTGCTGAAATCGGCCGTCGCCATAGTGTGGAAACACTAATCGATGCCACACTGGGCACGCCATTTAACATTAGGCCGTTGGCTGCCGGCATCGACTACGTGTTGCATTCCGCCACGAAATACTTGGGCGGGCATAACGATTTGCTCGCCGGGGCGCTGGTGAGCACTGCCGAAAAGCTCGAGCCGGTGCGCAAACTGCGTGGCATTACGGGGGCGATTAATTCGCCGCATAACGTGTATCTATTGCAGCGCGGATTGAAAACCTTCGAGCTGCGCATGCAGCGGCAGAACGATAATGGCTTGGTGGTCGCGCAGTTTTTGGCCAGCCACCCGCGGGTGGAAAAAGTTTATTATCCGGGACTCCCTTCGCATCCATATTATGATGTAGCGAAGCGCACCATGCGCGGCTTCGGCGGCCTGGTGACGTTTTTGGTCCGCGATGCCGATTGGCAGCAAACAGCCAAAGTGGTCGATAGTGTGCGCATTCCACGAATTGCACCTAGCCTGGGAGGCGTTGAATCGCTCATCGAGCAGCCGCTGGTGATGAGCTATTACGAGTGCTCGGTGGAAGATCGCCGGCGCTACGGAATCCCCGACAACATGATCCGACTCTCCTGCGGCATCGAAAACTCTGAAGACCTGGTGGCCGATTTGAAGCAGGCGCTGGAGCAATGATCGGGTGACAAAGTGAACGGGTGAAGGGGTGAATCGCATGTGAGAACCGTCGAAGCGCACGAGTGTGCCTAAGGCGCTGGGCGAGTAAGCGAGATTTGAGCCCATCGCAAGTTCAACATTCACCCGTTCACCCCTTCACCCGCTCACCCGTTCAGGCTTACCCATGCACTTCCGCACCCGCGCGATTCACGTTGGCAACCAGCACGATCCGCAAACCGGCGCGGTTGTGTCGCCGGTCCATCTGTCATCAACATTCGTGCAGCCCGGCGCCGGCGTGTGGGGCCAGTTCGATTACACTCGCAGCGGCAACCCCACGCGAAAAGCCTTTGAGACCACCCTGGCCGACCTGGAGTCGGGCATCGGCGGCTTGGCGTTTTCCTCGGGCATGGCGGCCACGCACTGCGTGACGATGCTGCTTGCGGCGGGTGATCACATCGTGGCAGGGAGTGACATTTATGGCGGCACGTATCGGCTGCTGCACAAAGTAGTTCACCGCGCCGGAATTTCCGTATCGCTGGTGAACGCGGGCGATTTGCAAGCGGTTGAAGCGGCCGTTACGTCCAAAACGAAGCTTCTCTGGATCGAAACACCTGGCAACCCGCTGATGACGATCACCGACATTGCCGCATGCGCCGAAATTGCAAAGCGCCGCGGATTGCTCTTGGGCGTCGATAGCACCTTCGCCACGCCGGCACTCACGCGGCCGCTGGAACTCGGGGCCGACATCGTCATGCATTCGGCCACCAAATACATTGGCGGCCACAGCGATCTGCTAGGCGGCGCACTGGTCGTGCGGAACAAGGAACTTTTCGATCGGCTCTATTTCATTCAAAATGCAACGGGCGCAGTAATGGGCCCGTGGGAGTCGTACCTCTGTTCGCGCGGGCTAAAAACGTTGGAACTGCGCGTGGGCGAGCATTGCCGCACTGCACGGCGGTTGGCCGAATGGCTTAGCACTCATCCGTCGGTCAAGCGAGTTCTCTATCCTGGCTTGCTGAGCCATCCGGGACACGAAATCGCCGCGCGCCAAATGAAGGGCGGATTCGGCGGAATGCTGAGTTTTGATTTGGGCGACAACTTTGCCGCGGCGAAGCAGGTGGCCGAATCGACCAAGCTTTTCCAGCTCGCGGTAAGCTTGGGCGCTGTGGAATCACTTATCGAGCAGCCTGCCTCGATGTCGCACGCTAGCTACGATGCGGCTGATCGGAAAAAGCACGGCATTTCAGATGGCCTCATTCGCCTTTCGGTCGGGTTAGAGGCATTCGAAGATTTGCGCGATGACCTCGATCGGGTGCTCGCATCGGCGCTCGGCTAGGCGCATTCACCACTTGCGATGCATTCACAAAGCAGTGGTGTCATCCCGGCCGCATGTCTGACTGCGCGTTAATCTAGGCAAACTCTTTCGGATTTGCCGGTTTTTCCAAAAGTTCCGGTCAGATAACCCCCGATTTAATCCGCTGGCAGACCGTATTGCCACAGCGGCCAGTTTCTGTCCACGGTTGCGGGGGAGGTTTCGATGCGGCGCGGTATGAACAGTTTGCGAAGTTTTGTGTGTGCGACCCTTGGTGCGAGCGCGATGCTCGTTTGGCCAGTCAGCGCGCGCGCCGCGATCGATTTGAACCCACTGTTTTTTCCGCAAAGTGCCTCGTCCAATACAAATGCGAATTCAGCCAGCAGCGATTACAACCAGAATTCACAGCCCCGGAAATCCGGCGAAGGCAATACCGCGGCCTATGGCAACTATGCGAACCAGCCGCGGAGCCAGACATATGCGCAACGCTCCGGGTTGCCCAATCAAACGAATGCTACTACCAATTCCCCGCCAAATTTGACCACGCAATCTGGCGATGCGCCTCCATCTCCGCCGCAGAATTTGCGATCGAGAATTGTCCAGCCTAGCGGCCCTCGCCAAGCCACATTCAACCAGAGCAATTATGGCCAAACTTCAGCGCCAGCGAAAAATCAAATGCCAGGCTATCAGCAATCGCCCCGGCTGGCGGCAAATCAGGGCTACGGCGGCAGCATGAACTCGGTCATGGTCGGCACTAGCGGCAGCGGCCAATCGCCGTCGAACTCGAACAGACAATTCAAGCGGCACATATTCCGGCTCTAGTCACGCTCCACAACAGCGTGGCACGTACCAATTGCCATCGTCGCGATACGGCAACAGTTCTGCCGGTGGTGCGCCAGGGCCTGACGTGGTTTTCATCGACGGGCAGAATGTGACCGTCGGCAAAGCGGGTATGGGACCGCAGCGAATGGCGCAAAATCCGGGCGTAATTGGCGGCTATAGCATGCCGCGCGGCTCGTCGGCACAAGTTGGTGCCCCAATGTATTCGACTGTGCCCGAAGGCCAAACCATCGCGCCAGGTCAGACCATCATGCCCGGACAAATGATGAATTCCGGACCGATCGAAGAGGTGCCGATGACCAGCGGACCGCCGATGATGGAAGGCGACGGCATGATGATGCAAGGGCCGCCGATGACAGGTCGTGGACCAGACGGCTTTACTAACCCGTACTGCAACGATTGCACCGGCTGCGGCTGCGGCGGGCCGGCTTGCTCAAGTTGTGATTCATGCAGCCATCGCGGCGGCGGATGTTTCAGCCACTTATTCGGCGGCTGTGGTTGCGGCTCAAGCTGCGGCAGTTGCGGTCAGTGCGGTTCGTGTGGCGAATGTGAGTCCTCCGGCGGCTGCGAGAGCTGCAACGAATGCGGCTGCGGCAGTCGGTATGGCCGACCGTGGATTCTCGCGCCCTTCGATTTTGTATTCGGCGGCTTGGCACGCGCCGGAGCAGGGCCCGATGGCAGTTGGTGGTGGGGCCAAGACCTGACCGTGTTTGCGGGCGTGCATGATTTTCGCAATCCTATCGATGCCGTTTTGACATCGAACAATTCGAATTTCGGATTTCAAGAAGGCATGAACTTCGGCATGCCCATTTGGCATACGCTTGGGCTCGACGGGCAAATCGGCTTCGAGGTTACGCAAAGTGACTTGGCCGGCACCGTTGAAGACACCGACACGCGCAACCAGTTCTTTCTGACTGCTGGATTGTTTCACCGCCCCCATTGCGGAGAAGGATTGCAGTACGGGTTAGTTTACGATTGGCTGCACGACGAATACTTTGAAAATTTTGACGTAGCGCAGCTTCGCGGCGAGCTTAGTTGGGTCTGGAATTGTCGCAACGACATCGGCTTCTGGTTCGCCACGGGCATTAGCAACAGCGACAGCCGGCTCGACCTGGCCGATCGCTACGAGGCGATCGACCAATACAACTTTTTCTACCGCCGTCGGTTCTGCGGCGGGGGCGATGCTCGCGTGTGGGGCGGCTTCACCGGCAGCGGTTTGACGCCCAGCGGCGGCACGATGGCCGGATTGATAGGCGCCGATTTTGAAGTGCCCATTGCGAGAGGCTTCGCGTTCGAAGGGGGCTTCAATTACCTGATTCCTAGCGGCGGCGGCAACCGTGCCTTCTCTGAAGAAACGTGGAATCTGGGCTGCAACCTCGTTTGGTACTTCGGCGCGAACGCTCCGTGCTTCGATCCCGACCGACCGCTGTTCGACGTGGCTGACAACGGCAGCTTCATGACAACGTTGCGCGGGCGTCGACCGGTATCGTCTAATTAGCTCTCGCGCCGCTTGCCGGAACGCAAATCTTCATCCAGCGGATCACAATTCGCACTTGATTGCTGCACAAAGCAATGTGCAATTCAATCGTGCGTAGTTTCTTGGTACACTGAATGAAAACAAAGGTGTGCCATGAAAGATCGTTTGGAAATCGCCCGCAATTGGCTGCCGCGCTATACCGGCATGCCGCTGGATCACTTCGGCGATTACGTGCTGTTGACGAATTTTCGCTATTACTTGGAGCACTTCGCCGAGAAATTTAAGTGCGATATTTGCGGCGAAGGCCGCCCGATGCAGGCGGCCACTAATGCCGCCGGGCTCACAATTGTCAATTTCGGCATCGGCTCGGCCAACGCGGCGACCATCATGGACCTGCTTTCCGCGCGTCATCCCAAGGGGGTGCTGTTTTTGGGCAAGTGTGGCGGGCTGAAAGATTCGACCGAAATCGGACATTTCATTTTGCCCATTGCTGCAATCCGCCGCGATGGCACGAGCGACGAATATTTTCCGCCCGAAGTTCCCGCCCTTCCCTCTTTCAAGTTGCACAAGTTCGTTTCGGATAAAATCGTCGAGCGCAAGCTCGATTACCGCACTGGAGTCGTCTATACCACCAATCGACGGCTATGGGAGCACGATGGCGAATTCCTGGCCCGCTTGCAGCGGATGACTTGCATCGGCATCGATATGGAAACGGCCACGATTTTCATTGTCGGTCATTACAACGAAATCGCTCGCGGAGCCCTGTTGCTTGTTTCCGACGTTCCTCATACGCCTGAAGGGATAAAGACCGAGGAGTCGGATCGTTTAGTGACTCAGAATTGGTCTGACGTGCATCTCGATATCGGTATCGAAGCCATGACCGATATTGGCCACCGGGGCGAGAAGATTAAGCACTTCCGATACTAGCGGAATCTCTGAAATTGAAAACTGCTGGTCCCGGCATTTAATCCTCCTAAATGCGAAACGTTGCACTGGAACGGCTTTTGCTGACCAATTTGGCCTACTATATCATTGCTAATAGTCCCGTCGAATCCGTTGCAGGTTGTCCAATTTGCGGCGCTTGCTTTGAGCGTTTCGCAACAACAGCGATGGTTTAGGCGCGACCAATTTGGCAGTTACGAAGCCAGCGGTGCGTACATCTGCGGTCTGGAAGGCCGCCCTCTTTTTATAGCAGCACAGCAAATCCGGTTTTATCCCCGCATTTTTCTTGCCCCTTACAACGATTGGAAAGGGAACCTATGTCCCTCGTCGAGGAACCTGTCGGCTCGCGCAGCGGGCACGAGGCACTCAACGGAAATGGTCACGAAGATGTCGACTTGCAATCGCTGATTGGCGCGCTTGCGTCGTTGCGCAATGGCGACTTTACCGTTCGCCTTCCGCGAATTTGGGCGGGGCTTGGCGGAAAAGTTGCCGACATCTTTAACGACGTGATGGATCAACTCGAAGGCATGACCAACGAGGTCGATCGGATCAGCCGGGTGGTTGGTAAAGAGGGAAAAATCAAACAGCGGGCAACATCTGGCGGCCTAACCGGCTCGTGGGCTGGAACGATCGATTCGGTTAACGCGCTGGTTAGCGATCTGGTGCATCCTACCAGTGAAATGGCCCGCGTCATCGGCGCCGTTGCGAAGGGAGATTTGTCGAAGAGCATGGCGCTGGATCTCGACGGCCGGCCGCTCGAAGGAGAATTTTTGCGCACGGCGAAAACCGTGAATCGCATGGTCGATCAGCTTGGCTCATTCGCTTCGGAAGTGACGCGCGTGGCCCGCGAAGTCGGCACCGACGGAAAACTGGGCGGACAAGCCGAAGTGAAGGGGGTGGCCGGCACCTGGAAGGATTTGACCGACAGCGTGAACTCGATGGCCGGCAATCTTACGGGACAAGTGCGCAATATCGCTGAGGTGACCACGGCGGTCGCTAACGGCGACCTGTCGAAGAAAATCACGGTCGACGTGCGCGGTGAATTCCTGGAACTGAAAGACACGATCAACACGATGGTCGATCAGCTTCGTTCGTTCGCGTCTGAAGTGACACGCGTCGCGCGTGAAGTGGGTACTGAAGGAAAACTCGGCGGGCAAGCTCGCGTCGAAGGCGTTTCGGGCACCTGGAAAGACTTGACCGACAGTGTGAACTTCATGGCTAGCAACCTGACGGCTCAGGTGCGCAATATCGCCGCCGTGACGACTGCTGTGGCCACCGGCGACTTGTCGAAGAAGATCACGGTGGATGTGAAAGGGGAAATTCTCGAACTGAAGAACACGATCAACACGATGGTCGATCAGCTTAGTTCGTTCGCCGCCGAAGTGACGCGCGTGGCCCGCGAAGTGGGTACTGAAGGCAAACTCGGCGGCCAGGCCGACGTAAAAGGCGTGGCCGGCACGTGGAAAGATTTGACCGACAGCGTCAACTTTATGGCCAGCAACTTAACAGCTCAGGTGCGCAACATTGCCGCTGTGACCACCGCCGTGGCGACCGGGGACTTGTCGAAGAAAATTACGGTTGATGTGAAGGGAGAAATATCTGGAGCTGAAAAACACCATCAATACGATGGTCGATCAGCTTAGCTCGTTCGCCGCCGAAGTGACGCGCGTGGCTCGCGAAGTCGGCACTGAAGGCAAGCTTGGCGGACAGGCCGACGTGAAAGGCGTGGCCGGCACCTGGAAAGACTTGACCGATAGCGTGAATTTCATGGCCAGCAATCTCACGGCACAAGTGCGAAATATCGCCGACGTGACTACCGCCGTGGCTAATGGCGACTTGTCGAAGAAGATTGAAGTCGATGTGCGCGGAGAAATTTTGGAACTGAAAAACACCATCAATACGATGGTCGATCAACTGCGCGCTTTCGCATCGGAAGTGACGCGCGTGGCCCGCGAGGTGGGTACTGAAGGCAAACTCGGCGGCCAAGCCGACGTGCGCGACGTGGCCGGCACCTGGAAAGACTTGACCGACAGCGTGAATTTCATGGCCAGCAATCTCACCGGCCAGGTGCGCAACATTGCCGACGTGACTAAGGCCGTGGCCAGCGGCGACTTGTCGAAAAAAATCACCGTCGATGTAAAGGGGGAAATTCTCGAACTGAAAAACACGATCAACACGATGGTCGATCAGCTCAGTTCATTCGCCGCCGAAGTGACTCGCGTCGCCCGCGAAGTGGGCACCGAAGGCAAGCTCGGTGGCCAGGCCGACGTGAAAGACGTGGCCGGCACTTGGAAAGACTTGACCGACAGCGTGAATTTCATGGCCAGTAATCTCACCGGCCAGGTGCGCAACATTGCCGATGTGACCACGGCCGTGGCCCGCGGCGACTTGTCGAAAAAGATCACGGTCGATGTCCGCGGCGAGATTTCGGAACTCAAAAACACCATCAACACGATGGTCGATCAACTTCGTTCCTTCGCCGCCGAAGTGACACGCGTGGCCCGCGAAGTGGGCACCGAAGGCAAACTCGGCGGACAGGCCGACGTGCGCGGCGTCGAAGGAACCTGGCGCGATTTGACCGACAGCGTCAATTCCATGGCTGGCAACCTTACGGGCCAGGTGCGTAACATCGCCGAAGTGACGACGGCTGTGGCCAACGGCGACTTGTCGAAGAAAATCACGGTCGACGTGCGCGGCGAAATTCTCGGAGTTGAAGAACACCATTAACACCATGGTCGATCAGCTCCGATCTTTTGCCTCCGAAGTGACGCGCGTGGCCCGCGAAGTCGGCACTGAAGGAAAACTCGGCGGTCAGGCCGAAGTAAAAGGCGTCGCCGGCACGTGGAAAGATTTGACCGATAACGTGAACTCCATGGCTGGCAATCTCACCAGCCAGGTGCGCAATATTGCCGCGGTCACCAAAGCGGTCGCCAGCGGCGACTTGTCGAAAAAGATCACCGTCGACGTGCGCGGCGAAATTTTGGAGCTCAAAGATACCATCAACACGATGGTCGATCAGCTCCGTTCGTTCGCCTCGGAAGTGACCCGCGTGGCTCGCGAAGTGGGCACGGAAGGTAAGCTCGGTGGCCAGGCCGATGTGCGCGACGTGGCGGGCACCTGGAAGGATTTGACCGACAGCGTGAACTTCATGGCCGGCAATCTCACCAGCCAGGTGCGCAACATCGCCGAAGTAACCAAAGCCGTGGCCAGCGGCGACTTGTCGAAGAAAATCACGGTCGACGTGAAGGGCGAAATTCTGGAAGTGAAGAACACCGTCAACACGATGGTCGATCAGCTCAGTTCGTTCGCCGCCGAAGTGACCCGCGTGGCCCGCGAAGTCGGCACCGAAGGCAAGCTGGGTGGGCAGGCCCAAGTGAAGGGCGTGTCGGGCACGTGGAAAGACCTGACCGACAATGTGAACTTCATGGCCGGCAATCTCACCAGCCAGGTGCGCGGTATCGCCCGCGTGGTGACTGCCGTTGCCAACGGCGATTTGAAGCAGAAACTAACCGTGGAAGCCAAGGGGGAAATTGCCGCTTTGGCCGACACGATCAACGGCATGATCGATACGCTGGCCACGTTCGCCGATCAGGTTACCACCGTGGCTCGCGAAGTGGGCGTCGAAGGCAAGCTCGGCGGTCAGGCAAGCGTGCCGGGCGCTGCAGGAACCTGGAAAGACCTTACCGACAACGTCAATCGATTGGCGGCCAATCTTACGACGCAGGTTCGTGCGATCGCCGAAGTGGCCACAGCCGTGACTAAGGGGGACCTGACGCGGTCGATCAAAGTCGAAGCACAAGGCGAAGTCGCCGCGCTGAAAGACAACATCAATGAAATGATCGTGAACCTGAAGGACACGACGCTGAAGAATTCCGAGCAAGACTGGCTCAAGACGAACCTCGCGAAATTCAGCCGCATGCTGCAAGGCCAGAAAGACATGATCACCGTCGGCCGGATGATTTTGTCGGAACTGGCGCCCCTTGTTTCCGCCCAACATGCGGTGGTTTACACAAACGATAATTCCGATGAACGATCGTCTCTGAAACTGCTCGCCAGTTACGGCTACGAACATCCGGATGACAAGATCCGCCGTTTGGAACCAGGCCAGGGTTTGATCGGCCAATGCGCGGTGGAAAAGCAAAAAATCATGCTGGCCAATGTGCCCAGCGATTACCTGAAGATTTCCTCCGGTCTTGGTTCCGCGGCGCCGGCCAGCATCATCGTGCTGCCGATTGTGTTCGAAGGACAGGTAAAAGCGGTGTTGGAACTGGCTTCATTTGAGCGATTCAATCCGACGCATCAAGCATTTCTCGACCAGTTGACCGAAAGCATTGGTATTGTGCTCAATACGATTGAAGCGAATATGCGCACCGAAGATTTGCTCAAACAATCGCAATCGCTTGCTCAAGAATTGCAAAGCCGGCAGGAAGAATTGCAGCAAACCAATCAAGAACTCCAAGAGAAGGCTCGCCTACTGGCCCACCAAAATGTCGAAGTCGAGCGCAAAAACACAGAAGTCGAGCAAGCCCGTCAAGCGCTCGAAGAAAAGGCCGAGCAGTTGGCGCTCACTTCCAAGTATAAATCGGAATTCTTGGCCAACATGTCGCACGAGTTGCGCACCCCGCTTAACAGTTTGCTTATTCTGTCGGATCAACTTTCGAAGAATCCCGATGGGAACCTCACACCCAAGCAAACCGAGTACGCCAAGACGATTCATTCGTCCGGCAACGATTTGCTGATGCTGATTAACGACATTCTCGATCTGTCGAAGATCGAATCGGGCACGGTGGTGCTCGATATCGGCGAACTGCGCTTCGCCGACTTGCACAACTACGTCGAACGCACGTTCCGGCACGTGGCCGAGTCGAAGGGTGTCGATTTCCGCGTCGAGCTCGATCAGAATCTCCCGCGCAACATTACGACCGACAGCAAGCGGCTGCAGCAAGTCATCAAGAATTTGCTCTCTAATGCGTTCAAATTCACGCATGAGGGGAATGTTAGCCTCAAAGTCGACGTGGCTCACCGCGGCTGGCATCCGGAGAACGAAATCCTTGCAGCTAGCGATTGCGTTTTAGCAATTTCGGTGAGCGATACCGGCATCGGCATCCCGCTGGAAAAGCAGCATATTATTTTCGAGGCGTTCCAGCAGGCCGATGGCAGCACCAGCCGCAAGTACGGTGGCACAGGATTGGGGCTGGCCATCAGCCGCGAAATCGCCCGCCTGCTGGGCGGCGAAATCGGACTGTACAGCCAGCCGGGCTTAGGCAGCACGTTCACCTTATATCTGCCGCAGACGTTCATTCCGCAGAAAATTGTGCGCCGTGCCGCCGTGGCTCGCCCCAGGCAGACCGCTATTTCCTCGACAGCAGAACCAGCGAGAATTGAATACGATCAACCTCGTCCAGAGATCGAGCAGTCGTTCGCTTATACCGAGGATGCCATCGACGACCGCAATTCAATTCAGCCGGGTGATCAGGTCGTCGTGGTGATCGACAACGATGTCGATTTTGCCCGTTTCGTGCTCGAAACATCGCACAAAGTGGGATTCAAGGGTTTGACCACGTCGCTTGGCGCGGGAGGCATCGCGCTGGCCGGCGAGTTTCATCCGCACGCCATTCTGCTTGATATATCGCTCCCCGACATCGAGGGTTGGCAAGTGCTGGAGCGATTGAAACACGACGTTTCCCTGCGGCACATTCCGGTCTATATCGTCTCGACCGCCGATCAGCTCGAGCGCGGTCTCAAGCGGGGCGCACATGGCATCTTACCGAAGCCAATTCAAACGGCAGAGGCGCTAGAAGAGTTTTTGGGCCAAGTCCACGAATATGTAAGTCGGCCTCAGCGCCGCGTTGTTCTCTTGGAGGCCGATGGCCAAAGGCGCGCTGAGCTATCCGAGATTCTGCCGGCTCCCGATATCGAAGTGTGCGCTGTCGAAAGCGGTGCTGCAGTGCTCGAAAAACTCGAGAAGGAACCTGCCGATGTCGTTATCATCAATCCGACTGTTTCCGATATGAGCCTGGCCTCTTTGGCCGAACAACTCACATCGCAGCAGCCAGTCGCCGGGCGCCGAATAATGCTTTATCTGCCAACCGAAGCCTCGGCCGATCAAATTGGCGGCTGGCGGCGCTTGGCACACGAATTCAATCTCGATGTCGCCGATAACCTCGCCGATTTAGCAGATCAGCTCACTGGCGCGCTTTGCATACCAGTTGCCAGATTACCCGAAGCCTGTCAAAAACTGCTCGACGAGCCGGGCCAGTCGAACGCCATTCTCAATGGCAAGAAGGTTCTAATCGTCGATGACGATATTCGCAATATTTTCGCGCTAACCAGCATTTTGGAACGGTATGATATGGTTACTGTCTCTGCCGAAACGGGCCGCGACGCTATCAATTTGTTGCAGGCCGCGCAAGACGTCGATATTGTGCTGATGGATATCATGATGCCGGAAATGGATGGGCTCGATACCACTCGGGCTATTCGCCAGATCCCGCGTTTCAGGAACCTGCCGATTGTGGCGGTTACCGCCAAAGCCATGAAGGGTGATCGTGAAAAATGCTTTGAAGCCGGCGCTTGGGATTATTTATCCAAGCCAGTCGATCCTGATCAAATGCTTTCGGTGCTGCGAGCTTGGCTAACGGTCAAATAATGGAACAGCCAGAGCTGGCCAAAATCTTGATCGTGGACGATACGCCAGAAAAACGTCTGGCTGTGGAAGTGGTATTGCAAGAGTTGGGGCAGCAAATTGTGTCGGTCGATTCGGGGGCCGAAGCACTGCGACGATTGCTTCACGAAGAGTTCGCCGTCATTCTGCTCGACGTGAATATGCCCGAGATGGACGGCTTCGAAACGGCCGCGCTTATTCGCCAGCGAAAGCGATCGGAGCACACGCCGATCATCTTTCTAACCGCATTTCCTGACGATACCTATGCCGATCGCGGCTACTCGGTGGGCGCGGTCGATTTTATCCTCACACCGGCTTCGCCCGATGTGCTGCGCACGAAAGTAGCCGTCTTCGTCGATTTGTATCGAATGACGCAGCAGATTCGCTGGCAAGCCGAAGAGCGCGTGGTCCTGGCCCATGAGCACGCGGCGCGAGTCGCCGCCGAACAGGCCAATCGCGCAAAGAACGAGTTTCTGGCCAACATCAGCCATGAGTTGCGCACGCCGATGAATGCGATCATCGGCATGACCGATTTGGCGCTCAAAGAACCACTGACGCCAATTTTGCGCGAGTACCTTTCCACCGTTCAATCGAGTTCGCACGTTTTGCTTGAATTGCTCAATGAGATTCTCGATTTGGCCAAAATGGAGGCCGGCAAATTCACACTGCAAAGCGTGGCGTTCGACTTACGCGATCTTATTCACGACCTGGCGGCAGCCTACCAATTTCGCGCCGCTGATAAAGGCCTTGAATTTGTTACAGTCGTGGGGGAGGACGTTCCCGAGAGTTTGCTTGGCGATCCGATGCGGCTGCGGCAGATCTTGAACAATCTCATTTCCAACGCATTGAAATTTACCGATCGGGGCCGCATTGCGGTCGATGTTGGCCTCGTGTCCCGCGACGAGCGTGATGTGGTATTGCGGCTGTCGGTGAGCGACACCGGCATTGGGATTTCGCTCGAAGATCAACAACGAATTTTTGCTCCGTTCGCGCAGGCCGATGCCTCAACCACGCGTCGCCACGGCGGCATTGGGCTTGGCTTGGCGATTGCCACCGATCTAATTCGCGCCATGCGGGGCAAATTGGATATGCGAAGCGAGGTGGGAAAAGGGAGCACGTTCTCGGTGACCCTTAGCTTGCGAATTGCAGTGCAGGCAAAAGCAGTGCGCCACGAACATGAGAAGTCCCTATCGCACGCCTCTGACGACTCGGCAAGTATGCCGTCGCGTCAATTGCGGGTTCTTTTGGCTGAAGACACGCGCGCCAACCAATTGTTGGTCAACTACGCTCTCAAACAGCGCGGGCACCTGGTCGATATCGCACAAGACGGCCGCGAAGCAGTGGAACTCGTTGCGGCCAATAAATACGATGTCGTGCTCATGGATGTGCAAATGCCGGAAATCGACGGGTTCCAGGCGACCGCCTCGATTCGCAATCGGCAGAGCAGTTCCAAACTGCCCATCATCGCTTTGACAGCACACGCCATGGCCGGGGATCGCCAGCGCTGCCTTGATGCCGGCATGAATGATTATCTCACCAAGCCGCTCGATGTGGCGGAATTGGTGGAGCTTGTAGAGTCGTGGGGAAACCGTGCCGCGGAAAACGACCGCGTAGCGATGAAAGCGCTCTGACGCGCTCTGTCTAAGGGGGTAGTTGTTCGGCAGGTCCCAGCGTGGATCTGAGGATTAGCTTTACGGCGGCTCGATTCTTTGCGGCGACTTCGGCACCGCCGTGAAGCCGGCATTCGCGGCCCTATCCGTGAATTCGAGCCGTGGCCTAAACTTGACATGGCCAGCGGACTTGAGTCTTTAAGCTTGAAATCAGGCGTGACTGCCGTGCGCCGAAGTTCATTTGCCCGACGCCAATCGAGACAGGATCAATGTTGCGAAACGATGCCGTCGATTTTAAGTCGTTGCGGCCCCTTGCGCTTATCGGGGGTATGGCCGCAATCGCGATCGGGATCGCCGCCTGCTATTGGCCGGCAATCCATGGTGCTTTTCTCTTTGACGATGATAAGTTGATTACTGACAATAGCGTCGTCCAAGCGGCCGACGGGCTACAGCAAATCTGGTTCACGACGGCGCACGATTATTGGCCGCTAACAAATTCACTTTTCTGGTTCGAATGGCGATTGTTCGGGTCCAATCCAACCGGATATCACGCGACGAGCCTTCTATTGCATGCCGCGGCCGCCTCGTTGATATGGGCGCTGTTGCGGCGCTTAAGCATCCCGGCGCATACTTCGCCGCGCTGGCCTATGCGGTCCATCCGCTCAACGTCCAATCGGTCGCTTGGATATCAGAGCAAAAAAACGTGCTGGCAATGCCGCTGTTCCTGCTGTCGATTTATTGCTGTCCATTTTCTCGTCGGCCTGCTGGCACAATTGCCGCTTCACCGTGCGGCCCATCATCTTTACTCAGTTGCGGCAACTCGAACGAAAGTCGTAGCGATCGACTTTGGTATGCCATCAGTCTGGTGTTGTTCATTTGTGCCATGCTGAGCAAGGGATCGGTCGCAATTCTGCCTCTTGTGCTGCTCGTTCTTCTGTGGTGGCAAATCGGGAAAATAAACCCACGCGATTGTGCGCGCCTTGTGCCATTTTTCACAGTCGCAATCGTCTACACCCTTGTTAATATCTGGTTTCAGACCCACGGCAAAGCAATCGCGTTTCGCAATGCCGAACTCGCACAGCGCATAGCGGCCGGTGGCGCGGCAATCTGGTTTTACCTGTCCAAGTCGCTGCTGCCAATTGATTTGCTTTTCATCTATCCACAGTGGCACGTTGCAGTGCGCAGTTGGCCCTGGTGGATCCCCGCTATTTCGGCCGTGGTTGCAATATGCCTGTTGTGGCGAGTCCGCAATTGCCTCATTCCACGCGCCATGGGCGCAACGGCTGTGCTGTTTTGCATCGCGCTCATTCCCGTGCTCGGCATTGTCGACGTCGGTTTCATGCGGTTTTCATTCGTCGCCGACCAATACTCGCAAATTGCGCTCGTGGTCATTGTCGCCGCCGTCTCCGCCGGGTGGTGTGTTTGGCAACGCCGACCTACGATTGCTTGGCTGCCCCTATTTTCAGCCGCCGCTGCGCTATGTGCATTGATATTTCTTTCGCATCGACAAGCGGAGTTTTACGCCGGACCGATCGCGCTCTACCGATCGACATTGGCCCGCAACCCGAGCGCCTGGGTGCTGCAAAACAACCTGGGCGAGACATTGCTCGACACCGGCGAATTGCACGAAGCCCAATTGCGCTTCGAAAACGCGCTCGCGCTTAAGGAAGATTATCCGGATGCTCACAATAACTTGGGAAATTGCTTCCTGAAGCTCGGCCGCTATGACGAAGCCATTGCACAGTACCATGCTGCAATTTCATTGAAGCCCGATTATGCCGAGCAGTATGCAAATCTGGCTATCGCATTTTCGCAATCGAACCATCGCACCGACGCAATAGAGTCAGCGAAAACGGCCATCGAAATCGCCCGCGCCAATGGTCAATTGCTACTGGCCAAGCGAATTGAAGCTTGGTTACACTCGATTGTGCGGACGGACGACAACGCTCCGCCCAATCCCGCCGGTTCGCAATCGCCATAACGCGGGATCTCCGATTGTACTGCGCAAGTCCGCTATTCAAAGCGACAAATTTCCCATGCCGCCAACACGCCGCAAACAACATCCGGCGCCTGAAGTGCGGCCGCAGTCACCGAATATTCGAATATCGCCGGCTTTGCAATGGATGATCGGCGGCGCAGCGGTCATCGCCGCCATGCTTGTTGCCTACTGGCCTTCGCTAAGCGGTCCGTTTCTGATGGACGACGAGCCGTTGCTCAGTCGCAATGAAATGATTCGCGCAAGCGACGGACTGTATCGAATTTGGTTCACCACCGAGCCGCAAGATTATTGGCCCCTTACAAATTCTTCGCTCTATCTCGAATGGCGGTTGTGGGGCGAAAATCCGCTAGGGTATCGCTGCACGAACTTGGTATTGCATCTGGCAAGCTCGCTAGTGGTTTGGATCATTCTTCGACGATTATCGATCCCCGGCGCTTTTTTGGCCGCAATTCTGTTTGCCATTCATCCTGCGAATGTTGAATCGGTTGCTTGGATTTCCGAGCGAAAAAACACGCTGTCAATGGTGTTTTTTCTGCTTTCAATTTTGCTTTTCCTCCGCAATGAGGACAGGCAAAAGCAAAGCGTCGAGCCGCGCGTTTCCGCGTCGTTTTCTAGCGGCTTTTATTGGTTAAGTCTCGTTAGCTTCGTTGCTGCCATGCTTGCCAAAGGCTCGGTGGCCATCCTGCCCCCATTGTTGCTTCTCCTCATATGGTGGCGCGGGGGCCGAATAAGGTTGATCGACATCGTCCGCAGTGTCCCCTTTTTCCTCATCGCTGCGGTGCTAACCGGCGTCAATATATGGTTTCAAAAACATGGCAGCAGCGTTGAATTCCGCTCCGCCACAGTGGTGCAACGTCTGTGCGGCGCTGGCGGGGTCATCTGGTTTTACTTGTCGAAGGCACTATTGCCGCTGAATCAGTTTTTCGTTTATCCCGCTTGGAACATTGACCCTCGGACGCTCAATTGGTGGCTGCCGCTGGCCTCAGCCATTGGAATTTCCACGATTTTGTGGCGCGCGAAAGCGTATGAAACTGCTCGCGGCTTGCTGTTTGCCTGGGCGTGGTTCGCGATCGCTCTCATACCAGTGCTGGGCTTGGTCGATGTGGGCTTTATGATGTACTCGCTCGTGTCAGACCATTACGTCTATATCGCGATCATCGCCGTCGTCGCGATCGTGGCCGCCGCTTGGGCGATTTGCCATGAAAATGCCGCTAGCCCCTGGAATCATGCACTTAAGGCCGCCTCCGCCTCGCTTGTAGCGATCTTGGTAATGCTCACTCGCGATCAAACCGCACTGTATGCCAATCCAGTGAAGCTTTACCAAACGACAATCGGCCACAACCCGAATTGTTGGATGGCTTACAACAACCTCGGCAAAATTTGGATGGATTTGCCGAACGCCGCGCGCAGCGGAAAACTGGACGAAGCCGTCGCCGATTTTGACAAGGTCATCCGCTTGAATCCGCGCTATGCAGAGGGGCACTACAACATGGGGCTGGCGCTTACGGTTAAAGGTCAATTATCGGAATCAATTGAGGAATATCGCAAAGCAATCGAATTCGATCCGGCCTTCGTGAATGCGTACAACAATTTAGGGAACGTACTGCTTCAGATCGGCCAGACGGATGAGGCCATCAAGCAATACCAAAAGGCAATCGAAATTGCACCGCGCTACGCAATGGCTTACAACAACCTGGGTTTTGCATACTACAAAACCGACCAATTTGACAAAGCATTGCCGCAATTGCAAAAGGCGCTCAAACTGCAGCCAGATTATGGCCAGGTATATTTGAACTTAAGCCGAACCATGCGGAGAACGGGCCGGCTCCAGGAAGCAATTGACGATGTGCTTCGCGCGGCGAACCTTATGCCGAGTAATCCCGAAGTCTATGTCGAAATGGCAATCGTCTTCTCGGTGTCCGACCGACCGGCGGAAGCGATTGAAGCTGCACAGAAAGCGCTAACGTACGCGCAACAGCAGGGGCGCATCGATCTGGCCGACGCAATCAAAGTATGGCTGCAAACCTATCAAGGTGGCCAAAACACAGGCGGCACGCGGTCCGTCGATCCGGCGCCCGTTGCACATTAGCGGGATTGTGAACATTCTCTCGTTGGACGTTCTTTTTGCCCCACGATGATTGCCTGTTGCTCGCCAATCGAGTATACAATCGCCGCACAATCTGAATCTCCGATCTGAACTCCACGCACTCGGGCAGCGTTACGCCGACCGCTATGTCTCAACCAGAAATCTCTGCCGCGCCATCGCCGTCGGAAAGCTGCGCCGCACTTCCGCCGCACCATTGGCACTTGGTCGGCCGTGGCGATCAATATGACGCAAATGTGCGGTATCGGCCCGTTCGTCACCATTCCTTATGTTGTGGCGGCGATGAATGGCCCCCAGGCCATGATCGCCTGGGTCATCGGAGCTGTTTTGGTCATGGCCGATGGTCTGGTGTGGGCCGAGCTAGGCGCGGCCATGCCTGGTGCGGGGGGAACGTATTTATATTTGCGCGAAGCGTTCCAATACCGCACAGGCAAATTAATGCCGTTCTTGTTTATTTGGACGGCAGTGCTTGTGATTCCGCTCATCATGTCGAGCGGCGTCATCGGAGTCTTAAAATATTTGGAATACTATGGATTCAATTTAATTTGGGGTCCACCTACTTCAGACGCAACATCAGGTACAGCTGCCGCCGCAGCAACGACAACTTCTGACAGCGGCTCCAGCATCATCGCCGTTACGGGATGGGGGGCCGCCATCTCGTTAATCATCGTGGCGATCGTTCTTTTTGCTTTGTATCGAAACATTGGTTCGATCAAAAAACTGACCGTGGCCTTGTGGATCATCATGTTCATTTCGATTTGCGGAGTGATCGCGGCCTCGTTTACGCACTTCGATCCGCAGTTGGCTTTTCAGTTTCCCGAAGGGGCTTTCACGGTCAACCATAAGTTTATCGCCGGCTTGGGCGGCGCTATGGTTTATGCCGTGTACGACTACTGGGGCTACAACACCACCGCATACATGGGAGCGGAGTTGCGCAATCCTGGCCGTGTGGTTCCGCGATCGATTATTTTCTCTATCCTCGCGATGATGGTCATTTATTTAGTAATGAATATTGGCATTTTGGGCGTTGTGCATTGGGAGGACGTTAAGAAGTCCAATTTTGTGGCTTCGATCGTCGTGGAACAGAATTGGGGTCGGATAGCGGCCTATGTGTTGACCGGTATGATTGTCGTCACGGCCTTTGCCTCAGTTTTTACAGGTTTATTAGGTGGTTCGCGCGTGCCGTTCAATGCAGCCCGGGATAAAGTTTTCTTTCCCATATTTGGTCGTTTGCACCCGCGGTTGAATTTTCCGCATGTCGCGTTGTTAGTAATGGGAATCGTTACCGCCATCGGGTCGTTATTTTCACTCGATTTTGTCATCAGTGTGCTTATGACTGTTGCGGTTTTGGTTCAATCGATCGCACAAATTGCCGCATTGGTAATATTGCGCAGACGCCAACCTGGATTAAAGCGACCCTACCGAATATTTTGGTATCCATTGCCGGCCGTTGTCGCTTTATTCGGTTGGGTGTTTATTTTCATCGCTTCCGGCTGGCCCATGTTGTTGGATGACTCCGACATAAAAAAACTCACGGGGAGCGATTATTGGCTGGCGATCTTGAAAACCCCGGGAACACTGTCGCTTGTATGGATATTCCTGGGCCTGGTTGCATTTATTATTTGGGCGCGCGTGGAAAAGACATGGCCCTTTGGTCCCAAAGAAATTCGCGAAGAGTTTTTGCACGAAATCGCCTAGATTTTCTATTCGCCGATAATAACTGGGCAATTGCGAGTAAAATTGGTCACAGCCCGATGTGCCCAAGGGTGGTCTCGACTGTTGTTGGCCATCTGGTATAATCCAACCTGCGGTCGGATTCAGTCGATCGCTTCAGCGTCGGCCAAAAAAAGCTGATCTGCTGGCCGAAAAAATCAAAAAATGACGCGGGGTGGAGCAGTCCGGTAGCTCGCGAGGCTCATAACCTCGAGGTCGTGGGTTCAAATCCCGCCCCCGCCACTGCAAACGGCCTTGGCGATACCGCCAAGGCCGTTTTCTTGTTGCCTCACTAGAACGCCCCGAGGCCATTCGCGCTGACTGACGTTTTCCGCGGTCTGTTTCTGGGATATACGGCCAAATAACCGACTCGAACGCTTTCAAGCAGTCGGTTCGGCGCAGCGGAACGGCGATTTCTGAGTTCATCTGAGCATTCGTTCACAATGGAATCTCACGGCGCAGGCCACGACAATAGATCGGATGTTCTAAATCCTTTCTACGGAGTCGGCGATTGTGACTACCAAACCGCGATTTAACCATCATCATCGAGTAATTAACGGGCTGACTTTTTGCCTTTGCCTTTTTGGGGCTTGTTTTGTGCCCAACGCTCTATCGCAGGCGCAAACGTCCGAGCACGTTGCCACTGTTCATGTCGATGTCACGCCGCCACACCTTCTGAATTCGATCAATCCCGATACCGCCACCGGCGCATGGATGGACGATCTCTCGAAGAATCAGATCGACAACCTCAGCAAGCCTGAGACCATTCAAGGAATTAAAAACTTGGGCTGGGGTTCGATCACCATGCGCAACAACAGCGAGTTGCGGCTGGCTGCCTGGCACTGGAATGAAAATGGCGCCTGGAGCGATCCAGAGAACAAGTGCGGTTATTTCACCGGCAGTGCCGACCTCGGCGCTCCGATTCACTACGGTTATTCGTATTCGCTTCCGCATCGCGATTTCATGACGAGCGGAGATGATCCGCTGGTGGCCGGCCATCAAGACTATTGGAAGAGCAATCCATATTTGACCAGCCATTTCACCGGCGAAAGCGATGCACTCCACCCGCAGTGGATCGTGATCGACATGGGCGCTTCGCGAGCTGTTGACGCCATCCACATTCAATGGGTCGATCCCTACGCCGTCGACTATGTGGTGCAATACTGGATCGGCGACAACAATGCGCTCGATTGGGACATGGGTCCTAACGGCGTCTGGAAAGCCTTTCCATCAGGCACGATCACGAATGGGAAAGGTGGCGACGTGCATTTGAAGCTGACAGAAAAGCCCATTACCGCGCGCTTCGTGCGCGTGCTCATGACGCAATCGTCGAACACTCCCGATACCCACGGCTCCGACGACATTCGCAACTGTGTCGGCTACGCATTACAGACTCTATCGATGGGAAACATCGATGCCGACGGGAAGTATTCAGTTGTGTATCCCGCCGATGGCGTGGAACCGGGCCCTGCCAAAGGAAAACGGCAGCGAGGTGGCAATGGCGGCGGGGCATTTCCTGGATCAGCGAACGACACCGGTGGCTCTTTCTGCGCTTCTTCGGTCGATCCTTGGCATGCAGCCGACAATCTCATTACCGGCGGGGGCGATCAGTACAACGGTATGGACAACTTCTTTACCAGCGGATTGACCATGGGGCATCCGGCACTCGTAGCCTGCACCGTAATTTACGGCACACCCGAGGACGCGGCCAACGAGGTGGCCTACATCTACAAGCGCGGCTATCCAGTAGTGGGAATTGAGATTGGCGAAGAGTGCGACGGCAAGCACACCATGCCGGAAGATTATGCGGCGCTCTATTGCCAGTGGGCCGATGCCATCCACAAACTCGCTCCGCAGGCCAAGCTGGGGGGCCCGGTGTTTGAAGGCGTCGACAAAGATATTACGCTCTGGGCCGACGACCAGGGCGCACGTCGTGGCTGCGGCGGTTCCTCGACTATCTGAAATCGCACGGGCACCTTCAAGACCTGGCATTCATGTCGTTTGAACATTACCCGTTCATGCTCAACGGCGTTGGTCCGCCCAACGATTGGGATTCGCTGTATCTGGAACCGGGCATCATGAAGCATGTGCTCCAAATGTGGCGCGACGATGGGGTACCGAAGGACGTACCGCTTGTTATTTCCGAAAGCGGAATCACCGCAGGCTCGGGCAAGCGCGGCTACATGGGTGTAACGGGCAACGCCATTTGGGAGTGCGATGCCTTTGGAACCTTCTTTGAGCAGGGGGGCACAGCATTCTATCGGCCGGCAATCAACAACGGCGCGGGTGGGCGGCGAAACAGCAAAGGTCCTCCGGGCGGTGGCGCCTATGGCACGCCTGACTATACTCCTTTCACATCGGCCCATCTCATCAATTTCGAGTGGCTGCAGCATGAAGCCGGAGCCAATCAGATATATCCGGCCTCAGCCGATTTGAAGGACGCCGCCGGCCGCACCGTGATCACGTCTTACGCCGTCCATCGCCCCGACGGCAATTGGTCGTTGATGCTGATTAATCATGATGTCAACGCTGCCCATCAGATTCATCTAGTTCTGGATAACGCGAACCATGCGCTGCATTCCTTCGCTGATCCGATTGCGCTCGTGCAATACTGCAACACGCCAAGCGAGAACAAAAACACGACGATGGCGCCGCCGGCCGATGGCCTCTTTACTCTACCTGCCGGATCAATTTCCATCATCCGGGGTAAATTGAAGTGACGGCACTATTGAAGACGAATCGATTTGATCGGTTCGGTGACCGCTCGATCTTTTTGCTCAAGCGATCCCATGCCCAGTTCGAGGCCCATGCCGTTTTGAATCTGGCGCATTTTCACTAACATCAATCCGCCGGCTTCAGCATAACGCCCCTGCGTTGCTCCCAGCAAATATACGGTTTGCGGGGCAGTGAACTGCACGCCATCCGTCGAAGCGGCCAGACGTACTTCCCCCGTCGTCGGATCGACTAATTCGCCACGATACACAAATCCTTGGGTGGCAATTTCGAATTGACTGCCCGGCTTCAAATCGACCAGCGAGAAATTCTTAACTTCCCCTCCCAGAACCACGGCCCCAGTAGCAAGTGCGCATACAAGCGCAGTTGAGCGCATGAACATAGTTGCTATCTCCGAATGGCACTGCGAATGCAGATATTTGAGGAGCATCAGAAACCTAGTTCAGAAATCCCAGGGATGCACATTCGCAAAGTGCAAAGCATGATTAATCCTTACAAATTCATGCTATAGGCGCTCGACTTGCCCGACAATATCCATTCTTTCATTCATTCATGATTGTTAGATTGGGAGAACTTTGCGGACGCTCTTCGCTACGAGCGGCCATCGGCCGATCCGATTGCGCAAGATTTAACGACTACATGTTCGTCAAATCGTCGGCCACGCCCGGTCCGATTAAGCTGTCCAGGGCTTGCGACAGCTCGGCAGCGTGGTCCTGGCTTTCGGCATAGATCCGGCAAATACGCTGCGCCAAGGGTAGGTTGCGGTACAGCGTATCGGCGGTAAGCGGCTGGGGAATTCCGCGCGTCGGATCGAATAAGAAATTCTGATCTGCCGCCGGACCGCGCGTATCAGGTCGATGAACGTGCCGCGCGAGATCGACGCGCATCGACAGACCGCGCAATTGTGCCGGTAATGCTGAACGTAATGCTTGTTCGACGAACTGTGCATTGCTGAAGATGCTCGCCTGTTCGGCATCGCCGGGCCGATATTCAAGCGTGCGCTGGCAAACCATTTTCCAGCGCACCTTGCGGTTCAAAAAATCTTGCCATCGCTTGCCGACTTCACGCTGGCTCGGGTCGGTGCTTTTGTGCCAGCGAGCGACATCCACCAACAGCGTCCACTCGGTGAAATGCAGATACTCATTGAGTCGTTCCAGCGGATTTCCTGGAAACAGCCATAGCCGGCTGGCATCGAACAAATCTTTGAGTTCCAAATCAATGGCCCGCACGGTTCGGTGAAAATAGATGGTGCGGAACAGCTCGGCCCGCACCGAAATGAAGCGGTGCAAGGCATCCAAACCGCGCGTATGAATCGTTAGGCCAGACTCAGTAAAGAAACTGTAGCGCAGCAAGCGATCGAGGTCGTACGCCTGCGTGTTATAGCCCGACATATAAGCATCGCGCAATACGAAATCCATGTTGTCAACCGTGTAGATTCCGCAAAACAAACTGCGCAGCAACTCGAGCCACCGCGGCATGGCGCTCGCCCCACTGTCCGTGGCGGGCTTTGGCCGTGTAATTAGCTGTGATATGTGTTTCGGATCGAGCGCTTCCTCCGGCCCCAGCGCGCTATTTGGATTGCGACGAACGTGGCGAATCAACTCACCCAATTCTTGTTCGATGATCGCGCTACCGAGCGTTTCGTGCGTTAAACCATAAACTGAAAGAAAGTGCTGATCGAAGAAGTGACCAAACGGCCCATGGCCAATGTCGTGCAACAATCCGGCCAAACGCAGGAGGCACTCGATATACCCGCGACTGGGAACATCGTGGCACGATGCACGCAAGCTGTCGTAGAGTGCCGCAGCCGCGCGGCTGGCCAGGTGCATGACCCCGAGCACGTGTTGAAATCGGGTATGTTCTGCCGACGGAAATACCCACCAAGCTGTTTGCAATTGGTGAATTTGGCGGAGCCGCTGCAGCCAAGGATGGTCGATCAACTGTCGTTCTGAAACTTCCCCTGGTTCAAGGCCCTCATTCGAGACGAACGGCATGTAGCCATGAATCGGATCGAAACAGAGGGCTTCGCGGCGGAAATCGGGCATTTTGGCTGGTCCGAACTTTAGGGTTCAGGATTTAGTCGCACAAACGCGCAGTTGGTGTTACCGCCCGCATTTCTTATCCATATTTCCTATCTTTTGCACGCGGATGCACCTCGACCCCCAGTTTTGCCATTCAGCACGCTTTTTAGGGCCGGTGGGTTCCGCTTCGCGCGCCGAAATGCCATTGCGACCGCAGCTTACATCGCATTTTGCCCGATAAAAAACAGTACCCACAGCCTGCCTCATATACTTTGTGCGCCACACACGTCGAAGGCCCAATGCCAGGGAAGTGCCATCGGGCCAATCGCACGAAACGCATTTGGCACTCGATTTGTTTGTTCATTGCGGGAGTTGACGAGCCTACAGCATTTGATTTGAGACCGATTGCCACTTCGCCGCACGAACAACAAGGAGTCGATTGTGACTGCTCGCTCGCTGGGTGCTGGATTAGTGGCGATTTGGATTCTGCTTTCTGGAATTGTATGTACCGCCTTGGCTGCCCAACCGGCCGACAGTTTACTGCCGGCGACCACCAAAGGCTACATCTGTGCGCCAAATCTCGATCAGCTTGTCGAGCATTTTCGGCGCTCGCAAATCGGTCAACTCGTGAACGACCCTGTTATGCAGCCGTTCGTCGAGAGCATTAAAACTCAATTGCGTCAAACAGGACTGCGTCAACTGGAGCAACTGGGCATTAGTTGGGAAGACGTTCAAGGCTTGCCTGGGGGCGAGATTGCGCTGGCCACCGTTCAGCCCGCCCCCGGCGAAGCGGCCATTGTGCTTGTGGCAAATGTCACCGGACATCGCCAGCAAGCCGAGGCGCTGGCGGCCAAAATGTCGGAACGAATTTCGCGCAACGGCGGTCAACGATTGCGACGTGCCGCCGGCGATCCGATCGTGGCATTCCAATTGCCCAACGACGCGGGGCGCAAAATCGCGCCGGTGGCGGCCTATTTCATTCAAAACGACATGCTTGTTGCAGGCGACAACCTGCCGGTGCTGCAAGCGATGTCGGCGTCTATGCCTGGCGGCCGAAGCGATTCATTGGCTAGCGTGAGGGCTTATCGCGAGATTATGTCCCGGTGTGCCGCAGCGTCGGGCGAACAAGTTCCGCAACTGCAATGGTTTGTCGAGCCGTTTGGATACGCCGAAACACTGACGGTCGATCTACCGCCGCGCGACAAACACAAAGGCCCGGATCTCATCAAAGTGCTCAAGGGCCAAGGCTTCGACGCTATCCAGGGCGTTGGCGGATTCGTCGATTTTTCCCAAGAGAAATACGAGTTGGTTCATCGAACGATGATTTATGCTCCTCCAATCGCCGGTCGTAATCCGCTGGCAATCGACAGATACAACTTGGCCGCGCGAATGTTGCGATTTCCCCTGGCCGGCGATCTGATGCCGCAGCCGTGGGTTCCCAGCGACGTGGCCTCTTACACCTCGCTCAATTTCGACATCCAAACCGCTTTCACCTCGGCTGAGTCTCTTGTGGACGAAGTGATTGGCGAGAAAGGCGTCTACCGCGACGTGCTGGAAAGCCTGCGCGACGATCCCGATGGGCCGCGCGTGGATATCGAGAAAAGCATTGTGGCGCACTTGGGCAATCGAATTACCATGATTACCGACAACGAATTGCCCATCGGCCCCAAAAGCGAACGCAAAGTGTTCGCCGTCAATGTGACCGACGAGCAGCCCGTCGCTGAAGCGATTGCCAAACTCATGCAGGCCGACAAAGACGCAAAGAAACGCGACTTTGACGGGTATGTGATTTGGGAAATCGTCGAGCGCACTTGCGAAGCGCCGAAATTGGAAATCGAAACACCGGGCGAAATGACGCACACCGAAACAGAAACGTCCCCCAAGCACGATGACCATTTCCTGCCGACCTCGACCGTTTGCGTAGCGCAGGGGCATCTGTTTCTTGCCTCGCATATCGAACTTTTGGAGAAAGTGCTCGGGCAACAGAAACAACACGACAGCTTAGCAGGCGCAACTGATTTCGATGCGATTTCCAAGGAAGCTGGCGCTTTGCAGCCATCGCCGGTTTTGCGGGCGTTCTCGCGCACCGACTTGGCATTTCGCCCCACCTACGAGCTGATCCGCACCGGCCAAATGCCGCAATCGGAAACGCTGCTCGGCAAATTCTTAAACGGCGTCATGGGGGACGGCAAAGATGGCGTGCCCCGTAAGCAACGCATCGACGGACATGCATTGCCCGAATTCGAAGTCGTGCGTCATTATTTCGGACCGGCCGGAACTGTGATGTCGAATTTGGACGACGGCTGGCTGCTCTCGGGGTTCTCTGTTGCCAATCGGCAGGTCGTGGCCGATAACCACCCCGCGACGGAACTGAGCAGCGCGAAACCGTAAAATCCAGGTTGGAATTCGGAAGTCGGAGATCGGAAAGTTGCTATTTCCGTCGTTTCTTCGACGTTTTAATCGAAGCTACGACGATTCGGAGCAGTTCATCGCACTCCGAGCGCAAAAGCGCCATTCGTCGCTCTGAGACTATCCGCGCTTCCACCAGCAATTCAAGCCAGAGCAACGTCTCGTCGAGTTCTTGCTCCACGATTCCGAGTTTCGCAAGGAATTCGCTCGTTGAACGCGCACGTGTGGATTCGCGCAAGTTTGCAGCAACGCTTGTTCCCGAACGAAGCACTTGAGTTCCCAAAACTTGTGCAGCGGTATGCTTGGGTAGTGCGGAAAACATTCATTCAGCCTAGGGACAAAACGTCGGGGACTGTCCCGATTTTTCGGTGCCCTGGGAGAAAAATGGGACCGTCCCCCTCTCCGCGGACGTTTTGTCTCCAGGCTCGCACAATTCTTAGGGCAAGTTGCTTTGTTCGCTCCCGGAGCAAGTTCATCTTCATGCCGCACCCTTAAAGTTAATGAAACTAATTATTCTAATCTCCGACCTCCGATCTCCGACTTCCGACTTTGTATTTACTCCACTTTCGCCCAAAACGGATGCTTGCGGTCGGCGCGTGTGCGGGCATCTTCTAAAAGCACCTCGGCATCGGGATGGATACTGTTCGAGGGCGCCAGTGTACGGCTGCCTTGCGTGACAGTGATCGGTCGCGAGAAATCGACCAATTCTGGCGAAAGCCATACGGTCAACTTGCCGCCGGTCGTCACATTCAGCCCATTGGTGCCCATATTCTTGGCTGCGACGCTTGCGACGCGATTGCCTGAATTGAAGTCGTGCAGCTCGGCCCACCAGAAAAAGTTGTCGAACGATCGCTGCGTGTACACCTGAAACTCAGTTGGAAAAAAGTTTCGCCGCTTGCGCCCCATCCAGTCGAACAGGCGCAATATCTCGTCTGGGAACGACTCGTGGCCGCGGCCCAAATAATCGACGAGCGTCGCATCGTACGCCAGCGTGCGATTCATGTAATGCTCGAACTCGGCCGAGTTTTTCTGCAGCTTGTCGCCATCGAGCTCGCCGCACACAAAATAAAGCGGCACATATTCAGCGTTCTTTTGGTAGGTTGGCACCAATTGTTCGGCGACCGCCACAATCGGAATGACGCCAGCCCACAAATCGGGATGCGCCAGCCCAATATCCCAGGCCGCATTGCCCCCCATCGAGTGCCCCGAGAGATACACGCGGTCGGTGTCGATGGCAAACCGCCGGCACGCGTCGCGCAGCGTGCCGAGTACGGCAGCATGTTCGCGGGCTGAGCCTTCATATTTCGCCTGGTGCGGTCGAATCCATTGCGGCGCGATCACGATATACCCATAGCGCGACGCCTGCCCATAGCGCATTTCAACTCCACCCACCTTTGCCCAGGGCCCTGCCCACCATTCGATTTGCCCCTGTGGTGACATCGTCAGGCCATTAAGCGTGACGATGCAAGGATAAGACGCGTGCGGATCATATTCAGGCGGGAGTTGCACGTAGTACGTGACATCCGGCTCGTTGGGAATTCCAGGAATGGAAAGCTCATAATAGCCGGGCTTTTCCTGCGGAGCTGTTTCCAGCGGAGGCTTGAGGTTAGTGATAATAGCGGCCAACTGTTTGACCGAGATCGATTCCTGGGTCTGGATTTTCTTAAAAATTGCATCACGCTTCAGTTTGCCTTCTTCACGCATGTACGCCAGCACCAAATCGCGCGTGTCGAAGAGCGACAGCGCCGATTGAATGTTTTCCGTCGCCTCGTCGGCCCCGGCGACCCAGCCGCTGACGGCCAAAGCGATTTTCTGCTCGGGCGTCGATTGATCGTCCTCAGCGAATCGCCGGTAAGTCGCCATGCGATCGAGCGTGCATAGCCCCAGTTCGGCGCTAATCTCCTTCACCATGGGTGCAATCCGAGCACGTGTGGCGGCGTCGGTAATTTGTCCCGAAAAATCGGCCAACTGCTTGACGATTTTTTCTGGCACCGCCCGGTCGGCATCGTACTTTTCGAGCTTAGCTCGCACGCGCTGTTGAATTTCGCCGCTAACTCCCTCGGCCGGAAATGTTTGCAGCATGTCGTACGCCAACCGATGCTGGCCCGCATCGCTACGCACCTCGATTTCTTTCAGCCGCTGCAGCGCGCGCTGCTGCTTCAGTTCGCGTGCTGCGGCATCGAGCGAATTGTCGTTGGGAAAATCCTTCAGAATTTGCGTCAGCTCCGCATCGGCGTCTTGATATCGCTCGGCCTGCAAGTACAGCCGCACCACGCGCAGTCGATCGTCGAGATTTTTAGGATTGACGACGCCGCTTAAAATTTTTGAAAGCTGGTCGCGCGGAATCGAGCTGGTCGCCACGCGCATGTCCCACACGTACGACGGCACACCGGCCGAGGTTTGCAAGCCCTGAATGCGAGTCCACAGCGGCGTAATCTTCGTGATGCCTTGAATGACATCAACGCGGCCTTTCGCAGTCATCATCGAGTAAGTTCGCCGGCCTCTATCGTCGAACTGCGTGATGGCCACCGCCGGCCCCACGCTGCCAACGCGCGCTCCAGTGCTAACGACATCTTGAGGAATATCAATTTGCTCAAGGTGCTGGCTGGGAGGGGCAGGATCGACGGCATCGACCCACCTCCAAGGAAAATACGTGAGGTTTAGATCGTTGTCGGCCATGACCACCAGCTTGCTGGTGGGCTTGTCGCCGGCATCGGGATGGCGCGGATCGACCAACAGCGACGGCAATCGCGTGAATTTCCCCTCGATCACGCGGCCGTCTTTCAGCGTAATTTTGTCGGCCCGCGCAGAGTGCAAGCTAAGAACAACTACTCCGACAGCCAATAATAGGCGCCTGCACGTCGGCAAGAAGCGAAAGATGCTGTGGGAGAACGTGAGCACTCGCATAAATTCATTCTGACTGGAACTGCGAAAGTGTGCAAACCGAAGCCCTTATCGGCGGCCGCTGGCCGCTTACGAGATTTACTGTTCCCCAAAGGTTGGTTCCAAGCGACTCTTTTCCCAACTGCTTGCAAATGGGCCAGCCGCAGGCATATATTGCCCCACTGCGAAAACGCAGGAATAAACGGTCGGCAGAATCGAAAAGGTCAGGAAGACGGGAGTCAACTATCCAGTCAATGATTCCCGTCACATTCCCGTCACCTTTAATCCTTCCGCAGGAATTAACATTCGTAGACTGACTTGATCGCAAAGGTTTATGGCAACCGATGGCGTTGCCCAACGACGTAGACAAGACGACACAATGGCACTAGTGACTCGAAAAGCATTGCTCGTCGTGATAACGCTGAGCGTTGGCATGGGGGTAGTGCTTTACTACTTCTTAGCGATGCCAACCCTCGTTCCCCATAAGGGCGATGGTGTCTTCGTGAATACATCGTGGCGGTTCCCCTGGGTCACAGTGGGGATTCCATTACCGGGCTACCAAATCAAATTTCCCAATTTCGATTTGGATCGTGATTATTCCGCATCCTACCAGATCGAAAACCTGCCGATCGTGGAGGGGCAACATGCGATCTGCTATCTTTGTGTTCAGGGAACCAATCTCAAATACTTTGACAAAAGAATCAGCCAACTAGTCGCGACGTTTAAAATGGAGGTTTATGACGAGCACGATCAGCTCGTTTGCCAAGTCGATCATCCGCTCCGCGACCTAAGATGGTCGACTCCACTGCGCGAGAGCGGTTATGCGTTGTACTCAGAGAGGGGATCACGTTTCATTCCGCTTGCGAATTCACACTATACGCTGAAAGTTTGGTACGTAGGCGATCCACAATTGAATCCGGGGTCTGGATTTGTGTATATCGGATGTGGTGGGTCTGCTTAGCGGGGAATTAGGGGTCAGAACGTTTTAATAGGGGGGAATAAGGGGTCAGAACGATTTAAGAAAATTAAGTTCTGACGGTCAGAACACATTTATTTTTGATTAACACCTTCTAAATCTTCTGTCAGGGTCGTAAATCCATCGGCTTGGTCTTCGAGCATCCGGCTGGCTCAATTCCAATCTTGACATGCGATACGCATGTATAGTACCATGCATTACGGATCCCAAATCGTTCTTTGGCAATTTAACGCGACTGCGGCAGCCGACGCCTTTTCCTGCGCACATTGATCCGCCGAGCCTTGTACGCTGTCGCGGTTTTCCACCGTTTCCCATCGGTTTGTTCTCCGTTTATTGTCCGTTTTTCACCGTTTTCTCCGTTTTTCGAAAACGGTCCGAAGCGAACAATTCAAACCCGAGAAGGAAGCAACCGCGCCGATCGCTGAAACCACGACGGCTACCAGTATCAGCCGGCAAGGTGTTAGCTTGGGAAGTCGTGCCATAGCGCCTGCCGCGACGATTGACACAACTGATTGCAGGCCGGAAAATCTCGCTCATCTGCAACTTGGAGATCAAAGCACCGTGAGTTTTCAACGCGCGTTAGTTTCGCTTCTGGTGGGAGCGCTGGCACTGCCGGTCGCGCTGTGCATTCTTTACGCGCTGGCAAGGCTGTTGGAGGCCATGCAAGATCAAGTCGGTGGGCAGATTCTGGGCCGAACCGCGCTCGTCCTCTTTGCACTATGGATCATCGACCTCGTGGCGCTAGTGATTTTGCTGGCCGTGCAATCGCTTGGGAATCCGCCGCGCAGCCCAGATGAACGATGATTCACGCGTGCGAACACTCGTCGCCGCAATCAGCTCATTTCTGCGGCGCAGGCCCCACGAGCAGTTGGCCGTCTTTCGCGTCGTAGTAGTAGGCCTTGCCCGGCGGCAATTCGGGTAGATCGACTCCGCACGGCTCCAAGATCTCTTTGATGTACTCGTTTTTATCGCGCGGAAAGCGGTTATTGTGCTCGGCCTTCCAGAGATCCAACTGATGGGGGATTTGAATTTCGAACGTAATTCGATCCTGTGCTCGGAAATATACGCTCAATGGTTCAGTGACCATTCCACCGCCATAGCCCTGTCCCTTCACCCCCATGCCTGCTTCGGCTTTCTCCATGAGCGACCCATTGCCGGACATTGGTTGGGGCGGCTGCGACGTTCCTTGAGTCGCAGTCGTTTGATTTGCATTAGCACTGGATTGCGCAGCACCGCTTGCTGGCTGGACATTTGGTTTGGCCGTTTTCGGCGCTTCGGTCACATCCAACGGAAGAAACTGCTGTGAAACTGGCGAGACTCCTGGCTTCGGCGGCGGACCTTTGCCGGCTGCCTGGTCAAGCTCGTCGCAGCCCGCAATGGCCAAAAGAAGGGCAAGCGACAATCCGCAGGCTGCAAAGCGATAAGAATTCGTCGAAGTCATGACCAGACCTCCCTACTCAATTGCCGCATTTTTTGAGCTTCGCTGCCGTCGATCGCATTCATTACGGCAACGCAAGCTCGCCCCAGTGCCACCCTTGCATTGTATCGAGTAAATCGCGCTTCGTCATATTGTAGTGCAGTGGCGTGAGCGTTATGTAGCCTTTTTCCAGGGCCGAAAGGTCGGTTTCCTCTCCGCCGCGCGACGTGGGCGCCTTGCCGACGGCCCAGTAGTAATTACGTCCGCGGGGGTCGACCCGCTTTTCGAATTTTTCGCCATATTGTTCGACGGCCATGGGCACAACTTTGAGCCGAATTTGACCCTCCAACGCCTTCGTGGGAATATTCAAGTTGTACAAATGCGCCTTGGGGCCCTGCTGGGCAACGATTTTTTTGATGATTTCCAGGGCTATGTTGGCTGCTTTGTCGAACTGGGCATGCTCGTTCCATTCCAGCGAAACCGCCACACTGGTGATGCCGAAAAAGGCACCTTCGATTGCCGCCGCCACCGTGCCGCTGTAAAGCACGTTGATGCCAGCATTCAGCCCCCCATTGATCCCGCTTACGATGAGCTCGGGGCGCTTCGGGCACAGCTCGCTGATGCCGATTTTCACCGAATCGGCAGGGCTCCCCTCCACCGCCCAGCGGCAGCATTTCCCTTCGAACACCTCTTTAACCACGAGCGGCGTGAGAAAGGTGATGGTGTGGCCGACGCCGCTTTGCTCGGTCGCGGGGGCGACGACCGCCACGTCGCCCAGTCGGCTAAGTGCCCGCTGCATGGCCGCCAAGCCGGGAGCATAAATGCCGTCGTCGTTCGTGAGAAGAATTTGCACGGTTGTTTGTTCGCAATCGCTGAATCGAATTATTCCATTTGCAGTAGTTCCACTATATCTCTGGCCCCAGTCAGCGACAACGACCATCGCGCTTTGGCTGCTGGCCTGAGGTGCGCGAAACACCTATAATCCCGGTTTCCGCCCGATCCGGATATTTTCCGGCAACATCGTTTTGAAGCAACGACTCGATCGCGTGACACCCACGATTGCAAAATCAGCCGGCATCGCTGCTGAAAAAGTGCTGGTGCTTGATTTTGGCGCGCAGTACGCGCAGCTTATTGCGCGGCGCGTGCGCGAGCAGAACGTTTATTGCGAAATCGTACGGCACGATATTTCCCCAGCGCGGGTGCGCGAAATCGCGCCCAAGGGGCTGATTCTTTCCGGCGGACCAGCAAGCGTCTACGATCCAGGCGCGCCGCATTGCGATCCCGAGCTGTTTCATCTCGGCATTCCCGTGCTGGGCATCTGCTACGGAATGCAATTGCTATGCGAAGCGCTTGGCGGAAGCGTAAAAAGTGCGCCTGCGCGCGAATTCGGCCGGGCGCACTGCACAATTTTGGCGGGCGGCGGTGTTGCGGCAGCCGACGGATTGTTTGCCGGCATCCCGCAAGAAACCGAAGTATGGATGAGTCATGGCGACCAGGTCACAGGCGTTTCGGCAGACTTCGAAGCGCTGGCGCGAACGGCCACTTGCCCGATCACTGCAGTGAAGCACAAGCGACTGCCGATCTACGGACTTCAGTTTCATCCCGAAGTGACGCATACGCCGCCGGGCAAGGCAATTCTGGCGAATTTTCTTAGTAAAGTTTGCGGCTGCAGTGGAACTTGGAAGTTGGTCGATTTCGCCGAGCAAACGATCGGTCGATTGCGTAGCCAAATTGGCGATAGCCGCGTCATTTGCGGCCTTTCCGGCGGCGTCGATTCGGCGGTGGTGGCGGCGCTTTTAGCGAAAGCCATTGGACCACAATTGTCGTGCATCTTGGTAGACAACGGCCTTTTGCGCAAAGACGAGGAAGAAGCGGTAATTCGCGAATTCACGACCCACTTCAAAACCGATCTGCACGTAGTGAAAGCGGAAGATAAGTTTCTGGCCGCGCTGGCTGGCGTGGTCGATCCCCAAGAAAAGCGGCGGCGCATCGGACATGTGTTCATCGACTGCTTCAAGGCCGAAGCGGACCGCATAAAAAATGTGCGCTTTCTAGCTCAAGGGACACTCTATCCCGATGTGATCGAAAGCGGCGCGGCGGCCGATGGCCCGGCAGCGACGATTAAGCTGCATCACAACGTGGGTGGTTTGCCGGCGGAACTTGGCTTCGAACTAGTCGAGCCACTGCGCGATTTGTTCAAAGACGAAGTGCGGCGGTTGGGAATTCAGTTAGGCTTGCCAGAGGAAATTGTTTGGCGGCACCCATTTCCAGGCCCCGGATTGGCCGTGCGCTGCCTAGGCGAGGTTATAAAGCAGCGCCTTGATACCCTGCGCGAGGCCGATGCGATTGTCATCGAGGAAATTCGCGCGGCTGGCTTATATCGTCAGACGGCGCAAGTTTTCGCGGTGCTCTTGCCAGTACAAAGCGTCGGTGTGATGGGTGATGCCCGAACCTACGACAATGTGCTGGCGGTACGGGCGGTCGATACGGAAGATTTCATGACGGCCGATTGGAGCCGCCTACCGTACGAGTTGCTGGCGCGGATTTCGACGCGGATAATCAATGAAGTAAAAGGAGTCAATCGGGTCGTTTACGATATCAGCAGCAAGCCGCCAGCGACGATTGAATGGGAATGAGAGGGATGAGCAGGTGATGAGGTGAGCAGGTGATCCGGTGAGTGAGAACGGCTACGTCACTTGTTCGATCTAGGTGGCAGAACCCAGGTTTCTGAGTGGTTTTTCATGCCCACGAGAGTCGCTAAGATTCCATCGTAGATTCGATACAATTTCGCAGCATTGTCACGAGAAAGGTATTTGCATTTAACGGCGAACTCGATCCATACCTGCGTTTCGCCCGCTTCAGCATCCGAATCGGATAATTTGCTCTCGAATGCCGCTGGATAGCGCCTTTTGCGCCAAGCCTCTGCGAGATTCGCACAAACGGATCGTGAACTTCGACGAATCTGGTCTGTAAGAGAGTAGGTTTCTTCTTTCGGAAATTGTCGCGACAGTTCGTAGATCTGCATCGCGGCATCAAATGCGCGACGATAAACCTCTAGGTCTTGATGCGTCTTAACTAATCTTGTCATGCTCGTCCCTTCATTCTCTGCCATTTAACCGTATTTCTCACGTGCTCACCGTTTCACCTGCTCACCTGCTCATCTACGTTCCCAGTGCCGCAACTGCGGTGCGAATTTTCTCCAGCGGCGTGTCGGATGGGAGCAATTCACCGATGACCACGTACGTGTGGCGCTCGGGATGATGAATGGCGTCGGGATGCGCCGGGTGCTCTCCGCAATAGACCGGCAAAATGGCAGCCGGCACTTTCGCCCGCAATTCAGTGAGCAAATGTGCGCCGCTGCCGGGCTGACGGATATCGGCCGTGTATTCTTCGGCCAAGCTGAGGCCGAGCACATTGCCCTGGCCGAGCGTCATCAAACCCCGCGCGAGCGCATTATCTTCCGGCGAAAGGCGCACTTTGGGTCCGGCGGTAATCATCACGCCGGTTTGCAACGCAACGGTGCGCAGAAAACGATCGCCTCCGCCGGCAGCCGGCGCAACGAACCGCGCAAACCGATCGATGGCGGAAACAACTAACACCCAATGGTCGAAATCGTGCGAGTTGCTGATCAGAATCACCTGGCCGTTGAAGGGGACATTATCTAACCCCAGGGCGCGCAAATGACGCTGCCGCGGCGAGCGGAGCCAGCTTGCGGCGCGCAGCAAAAAGTCGGGCCGATTCCAACGCAACAACACGAGCATGACAAGGGTAATCATACTGGCAGAAAGAAACAGCAACTTTGGAATTTGCGATGCCCGCAAGAGTTGATGTTGATAGGCGAGCACCAATGCTGGTTCGTGCTTGACCCTCTCCGCGGTGAGGTTGAGGCCCATTACGGATTGCAACGTGGTGGTGATTAGAAAAAACACGATCACTGCAATCAGTCCGCCGACGACGTTGAGAAAATTGCTCGTGGCGACCACGCTTCCCTTGCTTTCCTTGGGGGAGCGGTGCTGCAGCAGCGTGTACAGCGGCACAATATACAAACCCGCCGAGCAGCCAATGGCGATCAGGCAGGTGATGATTTTCCCGCTAACGAGTCGATCGGGTGAAACGAGTGCGCCCATAATTCCGGCCGACAGAATCAAGAGCACGGTTCCAATCGGGACCAGCCCGAGTTCGATTCGATTGCCCGAAAAATATCCCGCCAGCGAGCAACCGATACCGACGCCTAAGCCGACCAAGCCGATGAGAAACGCCACTTTGAATTCGATGCGCGTGGCGTGCGTTTCGGCGGCGCTGCCAACAAATTCAGTAAAGTCGCCCCCTGAGGTTTCGTTACTGGCGGGCGAATCTGACGGGTTGCTTAGTGGAACTGCCGCCGCCACGGGCAACTTGTCGGCCAAGACTTTTTCCTCCAGCAGTTCTCCCTGGAACAGCAAGCTCTGACGCAGAAACAGCGTCATGAACAGAAAAAAAGCGATCCCTACCGCGGCCAGCACAAGCGAACGGCTGCGGCGCAGCACCGAAACATTTTCCTTCATCGGCGTCCATGGTTCCCAAATGAGCTTCTTGTGCGGCGCCGATGCCGGGATATGCGCGATGAGGAACGAGGCCGCCGCACCGACCACCGCCAGGCCCAACAGCAGAACGGCGATCAGCCATTCGTGCCCGTGATGCAGTGCGCCAGTGGCAGGATCGATTTTCGATTTCACCAATCCATAGAGCAAACCGCCCGACATCGTGCCCAGAATATTTGCGACGAAACTGGTGCCTTCGAGTAAGCCATTGCCGCGCGAAAGAATCGAGGTGTCCAGAATCTCGGGCATCATGCCGTATTTGGCCGGCACAAAAAAAGCGCTGTGCGTGCCCATCAGAAACACGACCGATACCAAAAGGAACGAACTAACCACGGCCAGCGCGTGCGAGGAAAGACCGAACAGGCCCTCGAAGTGTGGCAACAGAAAACCGACCAGCGCCAGCCCCATGATGCCGATTTCGATCAGCTTCCAGGCGACGACAATCGATCGTTTGCTATATTTATCGGCCAGCACTCCGGCCAGCGGCGAGAAAAGCAAATAGGGAGTGATGTAGCAGGCGGTGACGATCGAGACGATAAGCTTGGTATCCACGTGGGGCAAATCGACATAGCGCACGAGCATGTCGGTCGCATAGAAGAAGGCGACAATGTGGCTGGCCTGATCGTTGAAAGAAGCCAAGAACTGCGAAAGAACAAGGCCGATGTAGCTGCGCGAATTGAGGGTTGTCGATTGGATTGAGTTGGGGTTTCGGTCGGAATCGGCAAGCGCATTACCGTCACGCTGCTCTTTGCGCGGCGGGAGCGATCCGGCCGAGCCGTGGGCGACGGAATGTGATGTTGGTCCCACTGAAAATATGCGGCGAGGTGAGGGCCAGCAGCGCGTGTTCTGCCACTGGCGCTTATTACTTTTGTTGCCAGGAGTGAATCGGTCGAATATAGCCCAGCGATTGTCGGGCAACAAGTTGCCTCGTATGCGTGGCCGTTCAATCTTAGGTTATTGCTTAACGATAAATTGTGAAGCGCCCACCGGGGAGCACTGGTGGGCGAGTCGAATAGTGCAGTGGCACTTTGACGAACAATATGCATGATGGGTGTAATTGACTCAGTCGCCTGACGTAGCAAATTGAACTCATCAATATGGGTCAATTCACCGTCGTTCGACTTTCGGCAAACGGCGCCATTCAATTGAAATCCGATTTGCCAATCAGTTTAATTGTTCGCGGTGAGTAATTCTCTGGAAACGCAGGTGCAACCGATGTCCGCTCCGACGCCGGCTGATCGAAGGCGAATGTCGAGCAACAGTGCGGTCAAAGCCGTGCTCTTGGCCGCCCTGCTGGCGCTCGCTTGGTATGCCCGAAGCTTGCTGTTTCTGATCTTTGCCGGCGTTCTCGTCGCACTATTATTACAAACCCTGGCAGCTTGGTGCAGCTCGTGGAGTCGCTTGAGCTACCGGTTTTCTTTGGTGGTAATCGTTGTCGTCCTGCTTGGCATATTCGCCGCGATTGTTTGGCTGTTTGGGACGCGCATTGCAGATCAAGCAGTTGCACTCCAGCAATCACTTCCTGCTTCAATTTCCCGCCTGCGCGCAAAATGGAAGAAAGCGATTGGGGGAAAATCTGGAGCGACGAGATTTCGAAATTGCAGGAGTGGCTTACGAGCGGATCCGTGCTCGGCCAATTGACCACAGGCGCACTGGCGGTCGTCAATGGAATCGTTGGGTTGCTATTGATTTGCTTTATCGGCTTGTACGGCGCGGCTGCTCCGCAAGTCTACGTACAAGGCGCGCTGCAACTGACCCCTGAGGAAGATCGCGGCCGCGCCGAGGTTCTACTGGAAAAACTTGCCTTCAACTTGCGCCGCTGGATGCTGGGACATTTAACAACAATGCTGATCGTAGGCATGTTGGCCAGCATTGGTTTGTCGCTGTTGAACATTCCAGAAGCCTTGGTGCTGGGCTTATTGGCGTTCTGCGCCGAGCTCGTTCCGTATCTCGGTCCAGTTCTCGCGTCGCTGCCGGCAATTCTCATGGGCTGGTCCATAAGCCCTGTTACCGCTGGCTATGTTGTCGCCTTGTATTTGGGAATTCATGTGGTGGAGGGCTACTTCATCTATCCGTGGGTTATGCGCACCGCAGTTCGCCTGCCGCCGGCGCTAACCATTGTCGGTATCGCGATCTTCGGCTTCATCGGCGGCGTGCTGGGGGCAATATTGGCCACGCCTTTGACGTTGGCTGCACTTACTCTCGCGAAAGAATCTCGCGCGAATGCACGAGTGCCAGATGCGATGCGAGAATGAACCAAACTCGAGTGGCCCTATCGAGAAATCTATCTTAGCTATTTTCTTGACTGGCGGGCAGCGATCTAAGTAAGATCAACCACATTAGCGGATGCGGGGATAAGGACAGAGCGACATCTATTGCTTGCTGAAATTGCGCATTGAACGTATCGAAATCGCGTTATTTAGCGCGCCAGGCATCAGGCAATATCGGGAGAGGCAACATGCGCTGCGCTGGCAGGGCCATCAAGAAAAGTCCACCATCGCGGCAGCATTTTTCATACGCTTCACTTGTCGGTTGCGTCACTGTGGTGCTTTTCTGCGCGCTGACTTCTCGTGCCGCCACGCCGGTCATTGTGCAGAACGAATCCGGCTTTGAAGGGCTCGAGGACCCCACCGTCATTTATTTTCCTGGCACCAACACGTTTCAAAACGATTCCTACGCCAACCACGTCGACGAAGGGGGCGGCATGTTTCGCGACACGCTGCGTAACGATTATGCGACGCAAGGTTGGTGGGACGGCGACCGCAACACCTCCAACACCGATCGCCAACGCAGCGAAGTCCGGGGCATCTCGGCCCTTGGCAACCAGCCAGTCGGACAAACGTTCGAATACTCGTTCGACTTTCGCACCGATCCAACTTTTCAAGCCACTAATGATTTTTGCCATATCTTTCAGCTCAAAGCCACCAACGGCAACGATAGCCTGCCGCTGGCAACCATCTCGCTCTTAAAAAACGGCTCGGGCATCCAGGGGCAAGTGCAGTACTTCACCGATGGCGACACGCCAAACACCGACGGCAGTAGCTCACAGTTCGTTGCCACCACCTTCAACTATACCGCCGGTCAATGGATCCACTTCGACATCCGTATCACTCCCTGCGCTCTGGGCCAATCGACTGGCTCTATTCTTCTCTCCGTCAACGGCGGCGCTTTCACCGGTGTTACTAATCAGGCTATCGATCTTACTAACTCCACCGTGTATCGCCCCAAGTTCGGCTTCTATCGCAAAATCAGTACCACCGACGGCGTTCCTGCAGGCGACTCGTGGGTCGAGCACCGCACAATTACCGGCTACATCGGCTCGAGCAACGTGCTTACCTGGAATGGCACGTCCGGCACCAACACTTGGGACAACAACACGTCGCTGAGCTTTTTGAATGGTGCAAGCGCAGCCTCGTTCAATACCGACGACCAGATCAATTTCACCGACGCGGCGGCCAATACGAATGTGAACATTTCAGGCAACGTGTGGCCCAATTACATTCGCTTTAACTCCACCAAGAATTATGTGGTCTCGGGCACAGGCGCGATTACCGGTGGGGCTACGCTGCGCAAAGACGGCACGGGCACACTCACGTTGTCGACGACAAATTCCTATCAAGGCCTGACCGACGTACGGGCGGGCACATTGTTCGTAACCGGCTCAATTGGCAATAGCTCGCTGGTCTCCCTCACCGGCGGCACATTAAAGGCCGGTTCCACGGCCGCGCTGGGCACCAATTCAACCATCGGCACGCAGATCGACGGGGGCACGCTGGATATCAACGGCTTTAACCTCAGCACCGAGCCGATTTCGGTCGCTGGCACCGGCGCCAGCGGCGCAGGCGCGATCATCAACACTGGCTCGGCACAAACCAGCGCCCTCACGAGGGTGACCCTTACTGGCAACCGACGTTTGGCGGCGCCGGGCGCTGGGATATTCGCGGCTCGGGAGCAACCTTAAGCACCGGCAGCACCAATTACGCGCTTACCAAGACTGGTACCAACCAAGTTTCGCTGGTGGGCGCAGCGGTCGATTTGGCATTGGGCAATATTAATATCAATCAAGGAGTTTTATCGTTTCAAGCAAACACCAACTCGATGGGCGATCCCACGAAAACCGTGACTGTGGCTTCTGGTGCGACGCTTGGATTCTTTGGCATGACCAATGTCGTCAACAAGCTTTGCACGCTTAATGGCGGTACAGTTTGGGCCGAAAGCGGCACCGGAACTCAGAACACGTTCGCCGGCGCAATTACGGTCAATACGCGCCGGCGGTATTCTCGACGCCGGCAGTGCATTGACCGGCGGCACGGCAAACGCCAATGCTGTGCTCAATATCACGGGTGCGATTGGCGGCACCGGGCATGTCACCAAAAACGGACCAGGGAAGGTAATTATTAGCAGCCTTTCCAATTCCTGGTCCGGTGGCACCACGATTAATGCCGGAACGCTGGTGGTGAACGGCACGCTGCCAGGATCAGTCACCATCGGTTCCGGTGGAACTTTGGGTGGGAGCGGAACGGTGCCAGGATCCGTAAGCGTTGCCAGCGGCGGCACTGTTTCGCCAAACAATAGCCCGGGCGAGTTAACCGTCGGAGCACTCACTTTCAACGCCGGGTCGCTCTTGAACATGGAACTGGGAGGCACGATGCAAGAAACGCAGTACGACTATTTGGATGTGACCGGCGCGGCGGCTCTGGTGGGGACGCTGCAAGTGTCGCTCGTCAATAATTTCACGCCGTCGCCCGGGCAAACGTTTGAAATTCTCACCTGGGGTTCTCGGTCGGGCACGTTCTCGACATTGGAGTTGCCGGCGCTGGGGGGATCGCTCGGTTGGGATACTTCGCAGCTTTACACCAGCGGAGTGCTGTCGGTCGCCGCAGTGCCCGAGCCTGAAAGCATTTATCTGATGGCGATCGCGGCGGTCACTTTGATAGTCATGCGACGATCAATCGGGCGCTGCTAGAAATTGCACCGAATGCCGCGTATTAGGAGTTCCGGCAAGAGAGCTTCGGTGGTTGTGAATTGCACGGCGTCGATGCCGACGCGGCGGCGCCTGCGACGTGGCCTGCGACATCGTCGATGTAGAGGATCTCTTGGGCTGGCACGCCGGCGAAATCGATGGCGCATTGGAAGATTTTGGCATCGGGCTTGACCGCCTTGGCCTCGTAGCTGAGCACGATTTTGTCGAAGGCCGCGGGCACAATTCCGTAGCGGCCATCGGATAAGAACTTCCAGTGCGACTCGCAGATGTTGGAGAGAATTCCCAGCGGATAGCCGGCCTCTTCAAGATTGGCAATCAGAGGGAGCAGGCTGAAATTGAGTGTGAAAATATCGGCATCGGCTCGAAGAAATTCGGCCATGCCGGGAGAACTTCCGGTGGCTTTGCAAAATTCTTCGTGGAATTGTCGCTGGTCGTACTGGCCCCACTCGCAGGGCCAGAGGACGCCTTTGGGGCCGAGCAGAACTTCCTTCACTTTCTCTTCCGGGACGCCCGATACTTGCGCGACCTGCTGGACTTCGCGCCGGCGGTCGAAGTAGCTGATGACGTTGCCGAAATCGAAATAGATGAAGGCGGGAGGCATGGCAAAGCAGACGGCAAAAGGCAGAAAGCAGAAGGCAAGAAGTGGATGCGGGTGATTGTCTTGTCAACGAATTCGAATGTCGGGCGATTATAGCAAGCGGGGCGGGTCGCATCAGGGCCTAATCCACGAGCGCGGTGGGAGTGAAGGCAATGCTTTACCGTGAACCTGCGATGTTTTACGATGCTCTTTTGTTCGGTGCGATCTGTGATTTAACGCACGTCGCCCCCCGGTGATTCACCGGGGACTAAATACATGAGAACAATTATCCCATGCTCAACAAATATAGTTCGCACGTCACGCAGCCCAAGAGCCAAGGCGCTTCGCAAGCCATGTTGTATGGCACGGGCCTAAGCGAAGCCGACATGGCGAAGCCGCAGGTGGGAATTGCCTCGATGTGGTACGAGGGGAACACGTGCAACATGCACTTGAACAAACTGGCAGCCCGGCGAAAGAAGGAGTGACCGCCGCGGGCATGGTGGGCATGCGGTTTAATACCATCGGCGTGAGCGACGGCATTTCGATGGGGACCGAAGGGATGTGCTATTCGCTGCAATCGCGCGATCTGATTGCCGATTCGATCGAAACGGTAATGCACGCCCAGTGGTACGACGCCAACATCAGCATTCCCGGGTGCGATAAAAATATGCCGGGCTGCGTGATGGCGATGGCGCGGCTGAATCGGCCGGCGCTGATGATTTATGGCGGAACGATCAAGCCGGGGCACATGCCGGCGGCGGCGGGGGAGCACGCCGAGGGGGAGGCGCTCGATATTGTGTCGGCGTTTCAATGCTATGGCGAATACATTTCCGGGAAGATCGACGAGAAAACGCGCAAGACGATCGTGCAGAAATCGTGTCCCGGGGCGGGAGCTTGCGGGGGCATGTACACGGCCAACACGATGGCCTCGGCGATTGAGGCGCTGGGGATGTCGCTACCGTATAGCGCGTCGAATCCGGCGGAAGATGCGGCCAAAATGGATGAATGTTTTGCGGCGGGGGCGGCGATTCGCAATTTGCTCGAGCGCGATATCAAGCCGCGCGACATTATGACGCGGCGGGCGTTCGAGAATGCGATGGTCATCGTGATGGCGCTGGGGGGCTCGACCAATGCCGTGCTGCACTTGATCGCCATGGCGCGCACGGCCGAGGTGGAACTGACGATCGACGATTTTCAAAAGGTGAGCAGCCGCGTCCCGTACCTGGCCGATTTGAAGCCCAGCGGCCGCTACGTGCAGGAAGATTTGCACAACGTGGGCGGGACGCCGGGCGTGATGAAATATCTCCTCGAAAAAGGATTGATCGATGGCGGTTGTTTGACCGTAACGGGGAAAACGCTGGGGGAGAATCTGGCGGGGCTGCCGGGGCTCAAGACGGGGCAGAAAGTGGTGATGACGCTGGAGGAGCCGATCAAGAAGACGGGGCACATTCAGATTTTGCGCGGCAATTTAGCGCCCGAGGGGGCGGTGGCGAAAATCACCGGCAAAGAGGGGCAGCGTTTCGAAGGACCGGCCAAAGTGTTCGATTCCGAAGAAGACATGCTGCACGCCTTGGAGCAAAAGAAAATTGCCAAGGGGGACGTGGTCATTATTCGCTTCGAAGGTCCCAAAGGCGGCCCCGGCATGCCGGAAATGCTGACGCCGACATCGGCGATTATGGGGGCGGGCTTGGGCAAGGATGTGGCGCTATTGACCGATGGTCGGTTTTCGGGCGGCTCGCATGGGTTCATCGTCGGGCACATTACGCCGGAGGCGCAAGAAGGGGGACCACTGGCGCTGGTGCGCGATGGGGACAAAATTGTGATCGATGCGGGCGCGAACAAAATCGACGTGGGGTTATCGGCGGATGAACTAGCGAAGCGTCGGGCTGCTTGGAAAACGCCGCCATACAAAGTGACGCGCGGCACGCTTTACAAGTACATCAAGAATGTGAAGAGCGCCAGCGAAGGGTGCGTGACGGATGAGTAGCGGCAATCTCCCGCGTGAATCGGAGAACTTTGCATGGGCGTAGTATATGTCCTAACTAATGGAGCGATGCCAAGCCTCGTAAAAATCGGAATGACTGACGACGACGTAGCCGGTGAACGGATCGGACAGACTGTATACAACCGGCGTGCCGCTACCGTTTGATTTGCAATATGCTTGTCGGGTCGAGAACGCCAGCGAAGTTGAAGAAGTGCTTCACCGAGCGTTTGCGCCATACAGATTAAATCCAAGGAGAGAATTCTTCCGAATCGAAGTTGAGCAGGCAGTCGCAATTCTCAAGCTACTTAATAAGCCCGATGCAACGGCCGAGATTGCTGCGCAACCTACAGTAGGCGTTGATGACACAGATCGCGCTGCTGCAGACCAAGCGAGAGCGCGTCGCCCCAACCTAAATTTTCACGAGATGGGAATTCCGGATGGCGCTTCGCTACAGCTCGTAGTGCCACCGGGTACGACTGTTTTAGTATCCGGGCCGAAAAAAGTAAGGCTCGGTGACGACGACGTTTCTTTGTCTGCGGCTACACAGCAGATCCTAGAGCTTGACTACGCGGTACGCCCTACACCGTTATGGCGATATAACGGCAGGCTTCTTAGCGAACTATACGAGGAAACTTACACGGAGGTGGATTGATCGTTGATTGCCGCTACTGTTCATCCAACAGCAGGAATCGAACAGAATATATGGCACAACGTTTACAATACAATAAGCTGATTCGTAAGCCCCAAAAGGTAATTAGATGAGTCTCGCCCCCGACACATCCGCTGTTTTTGATGCCGCTCTGGCGCTGCCGCTGGAAAAGCGCAAGGAGCTTGCGCGGGAATTAATTATCAGCCTCGATCGCGATGTGCCAAAACATTCCGACTACGATCAGCTCTGGGCGGAAGAAATCCAACGCCGTTGGGCCGAAATCGAGCGTGGCGATGTGGAAACAATTGATAACGACGAAGCGATGCGGCGAATTGAAAAAGCCATCCAGCGCGGGAGGCAATCTTGAATCTGAAATGGTATCGAGACCGCCCGTAATTGAAACTACGGCGATGGCAGCGGTTGCGGCGTAATGACCGTCGGCGGCACGATTGGGCCGGGGGCGATGTATTGCGGCGGGGGCGTGCCAATGAGCGCGGGCACGACCGTGGGCGTGGCGCCTGAATTGGGGCCGCAGCCGAGGCGGGTTTGAATTTTCGCCAGAATTTCGTGCTCCAGCCCCACATCGCGGCCGAGGTAAATCCAGCCGGCGGTCGGCGTGCGCGGGCCGACGGGGCGCGCGGGATCGCCAGGGATGCGATTTTGATCGGGATCGAACTCGGTATCGCGCTGGAGCGACGTATCGTAGCGGAAGGTGGCGGCCCCGGCCGAGGCCATCATGGGCTTGGGGCAATCTTCCAGTTCCTTCCACACACTCACATCGACAGTGTAGTGAAATGGGTCGTTCGGGATGACTTGAATCGACGCGCGGCGCTGGATCGATTGCAGCGTACACTCCCAGCGCTCGGCGAGATTGACGGAATCTTTTCGCCACGGCTCGAAAATGGTCGCGCCGGTGACGGGGAAGGTGTCGATGCGACCTGGGGCCAGCATGTCGGCCTTCACACGGTCTTCTTGCGAGATTTTGAAATAGTCGTCCACCACGTCCACGATCTGATCCCAAGCCCAATCGGGATTCGAGATGGGAACCACGGCCGTGCTTTCGGGAATGATGGTCGATGCGCCGACGATTGCATCCGGGGGCAGCGTGGTGCTGGGCGGGGCGCTGGTCTGCGCCGGGATGACAATGGTCGGCGGCGGCGAAATGGGAACCGACGACGGGCCATACGGATTGAGCGCGCTACAGCCATTGGCCGCCAGCAGCAATGTTGCCGCCAACGAAGCAAATGCTTTACGAGCGTGGAATCGCATCAATCTGCGCATGAATGGATTGGTCCATGGAAGCGCGATCCCATGGCGGCGGCTATGTGCGGAGGAATTGGCGGCCGAACGGCCTTGTTATTGGAAAAGCATCGGCAAAATAGAGCGGGAGTGTCGCAAAACAAGAGATTTTCGGCAAGAGGCAGCCGGCCAGCTTTCCGAAGGCACTCGAAGTTGCCGCTATTAAGCCTTCAACCGGCGATTGCCCCCAGGCAAGGGGTTTCGAGCCACGAGGAATCACGATCAGTCATAAAATAGGGAGAACTGCGCAGGAACTTTTGGTCGCTGGCAGCATCTAATTATCCGCATTCATTTCGCGTTCGTTATGGGGAGCGCACCTATGAAATATCGCTCGTGTATTGCTGGCACCATCGTTCTTTGGTTCGCGGCTGCGGTGTGTGCCCAAGAGCCGAGGCTTTCGATTGCGATTGGCCTGCCAGTTTATGGGCCGCTCGATGGCGAGTCGGCGGTTCATCTGTTTGCAGCCGATAGTCGAACGAGCAACTTTCCCGTTGTCATTACCAACCTTTCCGAGAAGCCGCTGCATCTCGATTCCCACTTGGACGCTTTGCGATTCGAACTCACAGATGCTTCGGGCAAAAAAACGGAGGCTCAGGCCATAACTCAAAAGGAGACTAAAAATGGACTCCGGTATTGGATCCTACAACCGCACCAATGCGTCGTTGCGAACATCGAATTTGCCAATTCCAATTTGTGGACTGGATTTCCGAAGCCGCTGCGATATGGCGAAAGCCAACGGTTTAGGTTGCGGGCAGTTTACGAGGTCGAGAAAGCCGAAGCAGATGCGGTGAAAGAAGACGCGTGGTGGTCGGGAAAGGTCGAATCGCCCGAGATACAATGTGAACTGCTGTGGCGAATCTCGGGAGTAAGCGATAGCCGGGGGATTGGGATCTCTGTAGAGGCGGGTCCGCCGTTCGGCACAGTCCTGGTAACAATGGAGAATTCGGCGGAGGCATCGGATCATTCAATTGAGAGTATCAAGGTGATTAGCAACGGCAACGAGCTATCGATTCCCCGTGCGGCGCTAAAGGGCATTAATTATCCGCTCGACGAAACGCTGGAAGTGAGCGTCGAACCCGATGCCAAGGGAGATAGTGTGATGTATGTGAGCTTCGAATTGGGCGAACCAAATTCCTCGGCGACCAAGGCCGACTACCTTAGCTTGCATTCAGCGCCGCGGCGGGTTTACTTTGCATTTCAGGATGGAAAATTGATTCAGCGATTTACCCTGGAGCGGGTCGGCAAAATTGAGGACCAGTGGAAACCGTGAAGGATAATATCGAACGCTGCGAGACGAACGTTTGAGGCGCGATCTAACACAGCATTCAGCGGATTAAAGTATGTATCGATCTGATTTGGCGGATTCGTTGGCATCGTTGAACAGTCTTACGCCCTTGATGACGGCGGCGATGTTTGGTTTTTTCAGCATCGGAGCGCTCGTTATCGGCACCTACATGTATATTCGCGCCGGGGTCGACCAACGCGATCAAGAGGCCAAAGAGACCAGCATTCGCACGGGCGAAGTGCAGCCGGAAACGCTGTCGGTGGTTCGCAAGTACATCAATTCGAGCCGACATCACACCAGCGGCTATCCGCACGTGATTCTTCGCGGCAGCCACCAGCCGGAAATCAATTATTCATCGACCAGGGAATTTTACGATTCAGTCGATGTCGGTGGCACGGCGATGGGGTATTACTTCCCGGACGGCTATTACATTCCCACAGCCACTGGGCACGATGCTGGATTGGCCAAATGGGTGTTTCTATGCTCTGGATTGGCGACGGGGAGCGTTTGCGGGGTGATCGCGCTGTGGAATGTGCGATTCCGGCTGGTGCGAGAAGACCGCACCAGCCTCGCGGGCGAGGGAGGTTCGGGGAACGAATTGCCGCGTTGCCACGTCGAAGCGTTAGGAACCGCTTCTTTCGACCTTTTGACCGCGGCGACCGGAGGTTTCCATGAACTCGTTCAAGCGCTGTCTTCTCGGGGCACTTAGTGGCCTATTCGCGGCGATTGCATTTGCGCCGCTTGCGGGCCTGTGGCTCAAGGGCTGCTCGTGAATGTAAATCCCGATGAGGTTGTGGTGTTGCCGCGGCCAATTGTGATTTGGCCACATCCGCATCCGACGCCGGAGCCGCAAGAATCGAGTTACAAGATCAAATCGCTCGACGTGAACGTGAAGCTCGATGAGCAAGTAGCCCGAGTGCAAGTGAGCCAATCGTTTGTGAACACAGGCAGCCGGCCGATGGAAGTGAGCTTTGTGTTTCCGTTGCCGTACGATGGGGCGGTCGATCAACTGACTTTACTCATCGACGGGAAGGAAGTGCCGGCGAAATTGCTCGATGCGAAGGAAGCGCGACAAATGTACGAGCAAATTGTGCGCAAAAACCGCGACCCGGCGCTCTTGGAATGGATGGGGACGGGAGTATTCAAAACGAGCGTGTTCCCGGTGCCGCCGGGTCAAGAGCGGCAAGTGACGCTGCGCTATTCGCAACTGTGCCGCAAGTGGGACGGGCTGACCGATTTTATTTTTCCGCTGTCGACGGCGAAGTACACTTCGCGGCCGGTCGAGCAAGTGAAATTTCAATTGGCGATCGAAAGCGAGTCGGCAATTAAGAACATCTACAGCCCATCGCATTCGGTCGATATCAAGCGGCCCGATGAAAAGCACGCACGTCGTTTCTTACACCGCGAACGACACGATCCCCAGCGACGATTTTCGCCTGCTGTACGACGTTGGCCCGGGCATTGTGGGCACGCGCGTGATCAGCTATCGACCCAAAGCGGGCGAAGATGGCTATTTTCTGCTGCTAGCCAGTCCGCAAATTTCGGCCGATGAAGCCCAGCGGCCGAAGAAAACCGTGGTGCTCGCGCTCGACCGCTCCGGGAGCATGAGCGGGCAGAAAATCGACCAAGCAAAGGCGGCAGCGAAATTCGTCATCAACAATTTGCACGAAGGCGACTTGTTCAATTTGATCGCCTACGACACCGAAGTGGAAAGCTGGCGGCCGGAATTGCAGAAGTATAGCGACGACACGCGCAAAGCGGCGCTGGGCTTTATCGAGGGAATTTATGCCGGCGGCAGCACGAATATCGATGGGGCACTATCGACGGCGCTTAAGCAGTTGCAAGATTCGTCGCGGCCGAACTTTGTGATCTTTTTGACCGACGGCATTCCCACCGTGGGGGAAACGAACGAGGCGAAAATTGTGGCCCATGCGCGGGAGAACAATCGCCTGCACGCGCACATTTTCGATTTTGGCGTGGGCTACGACGTGAACAGCCGGCTGTTGGATAAGCTCGGCGCGAGAATTTCGGGTTGAGCGAATACGTGCGGCCGAGCGAAAACATCGAGCGCTCGGTGGCCGAGCTGTACAACCGCATTGGCTCCCCGGTAATGAGCCATGTGAAGCTGGCGATCGACGTGGAAGGCATCAAGCCGGAAGAAGGCGCGGCGACGAACCGCGTGTATCCCAAAGAAGTGGTCGATCTGTTTGCCGGCGAGCAATTAGTGATTGTAGGGCGATACAAAAAAGCCGGCGCGGGAAAGATTGTGGTTACCGGCAAGGTTGGCGACAAGGAGCAAAAGTTCGATTTCCCCGCCAATTTCGCCGAGCACAGCGACGATAATTCGCAGGCGTTCATCGAAAAGCTGTGGGCGGTGCGGCGGATCGGCGAAATTCTGGACCAGATCGATCTGCATGGAAAGAACGACGAGCTGGTGAAGGAACTCGTAGCGTTATCGCTGGAGCACGGCATTATGACGCCGTATACGTCGTTCATGGCCAATGAAACGGCCGATCAGAGCAGCACGCTGAGCCTCGATGGGGCGGCAAGTCGTCGGTTGGATGCCATGAAGCAGAATGTCGAAGGACAATCGGGCGTCGAACTGCGCAATTTGAAGGAGAGCTATCGCATGGCGGCTGCACCGGCGGCCGCGCCGATGCAACTCGGTTCCGATCGTGCGGGGGGCGGCGGGTACGGCGGCGAGGGTTATCGCGCAGGCAGCTTTACCGGCCCAGCTCCGAATGGTACTGCATCAAGTGCCAACACTGCTCAGTTCGATTATTTTTCGGCTGTTGGCGGCGACAAGGCCGAAGCCGAAAAATCGGCGCAGAACGTGCGCCAGGTTGGCAACAAGGCGTTTTACCGCCGCGGCGACCGCTGGGTCGATTCGAGCGTGACTGCGGAACAAGAAAAAAGCGCGACCAAGCTGAAACGCTTCTCGCCCGATTTCTTCGCGCTGATCGACAAGCACGGCCGCGACGTGGCCAGGTTCTTCGCCAGCGACGATCCGGTAACTGTCGAAATCGCCGGTACAGTGTATGAGGTCAATTGACGCCAGATGCGGCCATCAACAATGAAATAGCATTCGTGGAATCATCGTTATCGATCAATCGATTCGCAGCAGTTGCGCGACCGACCAAAGCTTGATCGTTCCATCTTCGCTGCCGGTGGCAATCTGCTTGCCATCGGGTGAGAAGGCGAGTGTGGTAATGTCACCCGTGTGGCCTTCGCCAATCCCCAGTCCGTGACCGTCGTCGGCGCTCCAAAGTTTCACGATGCGGCGCATCTGAATGGACGCAAGCATTGTTCCGTCGGGAGAAAAGCACAGGTGCTGGGTCCAGCATCCACACTTCCAGTGAAAGAGCTTCGCCTGCTTTTTCAAATCCCACATTTCGAGGTCATATTGACTATGTGTCGCGAGGCGTTGGCCATCGGGCGAAATCGCAAAATCCATGCTGCCCTCGCTGTGAATTTCGCACATTTGTTTCAGTGTTGATAAATTCCAAATCCGACTTATTTTATCCTCGCAGTTGATGCCGACCAGTTTCCCATCCAGCGATAGCGACAATTCGCGGTCGAAGAACTGGCTAAGCGATATGGCACCGCGCGACCGTCCTGATTGCGCGTCCCACACGCTGATAAAATGGTGATTCAATTGCGGCACGGCCAAAGTTTGGGAATTGGCGGTGAACAGAGCGTACTTGGGGTCGCTATAAATGCCATTTCCTGGAATGTCGGCCAGTCGCTCTCCGGTGGCTAAATTCCAGAGGGCAAATTTCTGCGCATCTTCGTAGGTTACCACTCGTGCTGCGTCGGGCGACACGCCGACGGGCAGCCCCTGAATTCGCACATGGTTAAGATCATCAACCCCAGCCAATTTGCCGTTTTGTAAATGGAAGATTTTTCGACCCTTGCCCCAGACGAGCAACGTGCCATCGGGTTGGAAAATTAATCCAAAGGGAGGAAGCGAATCGATTTTCAAACTGGCCGTTTCCTGGGGAGGATAGGGTAGCGCGGCAGCCGGCGATTCAACAAGCTCCAAAATATTTCGCACGACGCGCGGTAGCGCCAATCGATCGTAAAATCGGGTCGACCATTTGTCGTCGACGCGGCAACTGAAAATCAGCTTTTGCTCGACGGGAACAAATTCAACCCCCGCGGGAATTTTCTTGAGAAGCGAATTTAGCCGAGTCAATTCGGCGGCGCTCAATTTGTAAGGATACGGACTGCCGCTGCGGCGATCGTGATCATAATTAACCTCGTAGCCCTGGACCGAACCGTCGGTTTCGATCTGCCGGTGGTCGGCTTGCGTGGCATCTTCATCAAGAAAAGTCACTGCCAGCAATAACTTGGACCCCGGATTATTTCCCGATTCATGCGGACCCATGGCTGCGTTGTAGGCGTCTTGATTGACCGGCCGATTTTTGAGCCGCGAAAGCGCGCTACTTTTTTCTACTGCACTGCGATACCACTCTTCCGCCAAACGATTGTCCTGCGGCACTCCCCTTCCCTGACGATATAAAACACCCAAACTTTTTTCCGCCGCTCGATTGCCTTGCTCGGCGGCCCGATTAAACCATTTGACCGCTTCGCTGTTATCTTGCGGGGTTCCCAATCCGTCGCGATACATCACCCCCAGCTGAAATTGGGCTTCGGCGACTCCCTGCTCGGCGGCGTGTTTGAAGGCCGCGAACGCCTGCTGATTTCGATCACCCAACACCAGCAACAATTCCGGCACGGCCGATTTCGCCGCCGGGCCGGCATTCCCGAATGCGCGAGCAGCATCTTCACGAACGGTCGAATCTCCGTCGTACAAATCGGCTACGAGCGATTGAATTCCATCATTCACCGTTTCGCTGCCGATTTTCCCTAACGCTTCGGCGGCGGTTTGGCGAATTTCACGATCGGGGCAATTGAGCAATTCTTTTAAAACAGGGTCCGCAGACTTAGCTGAGGGGCCGATTTGCCCCAAGGCATCGATGGCCGCCCATTTCCCACCCTTTCCTGCTTTCAAATATTCCAATATTGCCGAGACCACTTCCTCGCTATGGCCATGTTGGGCCAAATGACTGACCGCATAGCCGGAGTTGATTTGAGCCCCGCTGTCATTGTCGTCAAATGTCTTGATGAGCGCCGGCAAAGCGCGTTCAGCGCCAGGCCAATCGGTAAGAAATGCGCGGGCGGCATTGCTGCGGACTTCGCCATTCGAATCGCCCAGGGCTTTAATGAGCGCAGGGACCGCATCTTCGGATCCCGGTCCAATGGACTCGATAGCTTGAACCGCGTTTTCGCGAACTTCGTCATCGGAATCCCCGGCGGCCACGATCAGCGCAGGAATTGCTTTCTTGGCTTCTTCGCGCATGTTCCGCAGTGCTGCCGCAGCCAACACTCGAACATCCGACGAATTATCTTTCAGTGCAACAGTTAACTGTTTTACCGCCGGTTTGGCTTTGCCGAGCAGCCAGCCGAGGGCTTCGGCTGCCCAACGACGCTCTTTCATGTCGGAAGATTTTAGCTGCTCGATCAAACGCGGCACATCGTTGACGACTTGGGGGGCAATTTGTTTGAGCGCCTTAATCGCGCTTTCCCGTACGTATCCGTTGTCATCGCGGGCAAGATTGGTGAGAGGCTCAGTCGCACTTTCAGCCAGTTTCCCCATCGAACCCAAAGCCGTCGCGGAATATTCGCGAACATTCGCATCTTTATCAGACAAGGCTCGAATCAAGGCGGGAATCGCCGGGACCGCTTGTTCTCCCAAATCCTCCAGATTGCTCGCGCCGTGCTGCCGGATATCGGGATTTTTGTCCTGCAACTCGCGGATGTGGCCGGCAATCGCGTCGTCGGGTACAGTTTCGGAATCGGAATGGGCCACGCACTGACCAACTATAGCAATCACCAACAATCCGGCGACGATTTTAGCAGCAGGTTTCATTTGTCCTGCTCCTTCGAACGAAGCATCTTCAAAACATTGTCGGCGTCTTGGCGCACTTCCTTGTCGGGGTCTTTCAAGGCGTCCGTAAGCAGGGGAATTGCGGGCTTGGCTGCATCGCCTGCTTTCATGAGTGCCCGAATCGCCCAGCAACGCAGCCGGATATCTCCATCGCGAATTGCCTCGATCAAGGGGGGAAGCCCCTTTGGGCCAATGCCTCCCAATGCTTCGGCAGCCACATAATTAATCCGGCTGCCGCTGAACATTTCCTGCTTTAAAATCTCAACTGCAGCTTCGGCGCCGGGACCGATTTCCCCCAAAGCACGAATGGCATGTTCGCGGAAGCGTTCGTCCCGGCCGCTATCTTCGCGACATTTGAGGCAGAACAATCCCAAAGCCAGTTGTGCCAGTGGCTGTTCGCGCCCACGGGCTTTGGCAAACCAACGAAATGCTTGCCCGTAGTCGGTATAAACACCGAGGCCTTCGAGATACATCGCTCCCAATTTGAGTTGCGCAGCATGGTTGCCAGCGGTCGCTTGCTTCTGATATCGCTTCGCTAGAACTTCCAGGGTGGTAAGTCTATTTCCAAACTTGTCCACTTCTTTGCTGTCGGCCAAATCTTTTTCGATTTGGGAAAAGATGGCGTCTAGATTTTGCGAATCGGTTTTTGTCTCGACCGAACTTGCGGCAGCGTTAGATTCCCACTTCCATTGGCGTGGCCAGAGGAGAACGATGAGCCCCAACGCGGGCAGAAGCGCCATCCAGCGCGTCCTACGCCAATAGTTCATGGACTTGATGCCAAATTACAGGCCAGAGTGCCTAACCCCTGCGCCATTTTCTAACGCTGACTCTGACAAAACAAGAGCGCTATGGAACAAGTCCAGAAATGGACTGGAGGTACGTGCCGGCGGGTTGAATCAATCAAACATTGAATCCATGCCCAGCCGGGTTTGCAATTCTTCGAATTGCCGTTGGAACTGTTCGCTGGATGAGTGAACGTGCTCGGCCTCGGTAATGAACTTCATTTTGTCATTGCAAGGCACCGCGCGATCGCCGAAGACCGCTTCGAACGCGGTTAGGTCCTGGCCGTAGGCAATGAGCAGCTTGTGCTCGTCGAATTGCACTTCCAGCGGAGCACTGGGGTTGAGCACGGCGATGCCGGTGCAGCCGTCGTTGAGTAGCAAATCTTCGTAGTCGTACAGCGTGCTTTTGAGCACCGGCAAATCGATGTGCTCCCGGTACAGATCGACGTGCCCTTTGGCATCGCGATTATGACTGGATTCGAGCACCACATCGACCTCGTTCCCCAAGGGGTCCAACAAGTCGAGAAACAGCTCGAACAACTCTTCTTTGGTGGCCGAGGCCATGAGCACCGGCACGCGCACCCGCGACTCTTCGTCGATAAAGCAATCGTGGCGGTAACCCTGGCTGGGAACCACTTGCAAATCGAACGACGGGCGCACGGCTTCAGTCAGCACGAAATTGCCGTAGCGGCACACCTTCAGGTGCTGTTCCAATTGCTCCTCGGTCAGTCGTTCGAAGCTGCTGGAGTTGTGCGGCGGTGCGCCATCGCGGAAAACGTTTCGGAAAACTTTATTCAAAAAGCCCATCGGCAATGTTCCTTGCTTAAGTGCACAGGCGGTCGGCTTGCCCAACGACCGGCGGCACGATAATTGGCATTTGACGAGCACGAAAGCGAAGCAAAACGTGATGTCTGATACCCAAATTTAGAACACAACCCTTGGCGCGGACGGCAGCCAGACGAGCCAGGGCGCGAATGCGCGGCAATCGAGGCGGCACGAACGGAAAAACCAGCGCTTTGCTTGTCAATGCGCGAGAATCCCCGAGTGGCTGTTGTTAGTTTACCTCTTGCTTGTGCGCCGAATCGCCGGGCAGTTGCATTTCTGGCACACAAGCGAGGGCAAAATCGACACTTGTTGGCAAACTATTCCGATGGCGAAAACTTTAAGCCACTAAGTAGTTACACTGGCCGAGAGCAAATCGCTGTTGTCGCAGCCGCCGCGATTGGGTAATGGTAAACACTCGCTCAGGCGGCAAAGAGGGCGGAGGATTGCCAGCCGACAACACGTTGCCTTTGCACAACATGCGGAGAATCGCTTTGTTTGTATTTCACTTCGACCGGCCAAAATTCGCAGCGGCTGCCCTAATTGCTTCCCTTTTAGCGGTGGCGCCGGCCGGCTGCAGCCAGAAAACGGCGCCGCAATTATCGATTGGCGCTGCCCCAGACCAGCCGCCAGCCAGCGCCGTCACAGGCGATACATCCCCCTCACAAGCGGCCAAGCCAAGTTTATTCCCGCAGACAGAAGCGCCCGCCGCGGCACTAACGCCGCAAGGCAATCCGAAAGAGTGGTGGGAGGCCGTTTATGTGAACGGAGTAAAAATCGGCTGGGGGCACATGGCCCAAACAGATATTGATGAAGATGGCCAGAAGCTCGTGCGCATCGAAATGCAGAATCACCTGGCGATCGACCGCGATCGGCAGCGCACGAATATCGACATTACCACTACCAGCGTCGAGACGCCCGACGGGCAGTTGCTGCGCTTCGGAACCGATATGACGACCGGCACGAGCCGCACGCAGATGAACGGCCGCATTGCTGAAGGCAAGCTAACGATCGAAACCACGACCGCAGGCAAGACGATTAGCGATGCGGTCCCCTGCCCGGCCGGCATATTGGGGTTTAGCGCGACCGATCAATCGTTCGGGCGATCGCCCATGCTGCCGGGCCAGCAGCGCAAGCTTCAGGCCCTTATGCCGGCCACGAACGAAGTGGTGACCATCGATTTGGCCGCCGACAAGTACGCGCCGACACCGCTGTTGGATCACACCGAGGATCTGCTGCGGATCGAGTGCACTCTAACGCTGCCAATTAATTCGCCCGATGGGAAACCGCCCATTGTGCGGTCGCTCATGTGGACCAATCACGAAGGGCAGGTGCTCAAAACTTCCATTGCAGCCTTGCACCAGGAAACTTTCCGTACCACGCGCGAACTGGCGATGGCCGATGGGGGCCAGCGGCGGATCGATTTAGTGGTCGATAACACTGTTCCGGTGGCGAAAGCGATAGTAAACCCGCACGAAACGAAGCTCGTCCGTTACCGCGTATGGCTTCAGGCCGACGACCCGGCGAAAGTGTTTTTCACGGGGCCGTTGCAATCGGTGCGATCGCTCGATGACCACACGGCGGAAATTACCGTGCGGCAGTTGTCACCGGCATCGGCCGAACAGGCCCTAGCGCTCGAACCGGCCGTCCCTACACGGTTGCCGACAGAAAAGGATCGCCAGCCCAACAGTTTGATTCAAAGCGACGACGAAGCCGTGGTAGCGATGGCCAATTCAGTCGCCCCCGACGAGCGCGATTCGACCAAGCTTGCGGTCGCGCTGGAAAAATTTGTTCACGATACGATTAAGCTCAAAGATTTTTCGCAAGCGTTCGCTACGGCGGCCGAAGTTGCCCGCACGCCCGAAGGCGATTGCACCGAGCATGCCGTGCTGTTGGCGGCGCTGGCGCGAGCGCGGGGAATTCCGGCGCGGGTGGCCATTGGGTTAGTTTACCAGCCGTCGACCCAAAGCTTCGGCTATCACATGTGGAACGAATTGTGGATTGGTGACCGCTGGGTGCCGCTGGATGCCACGCTAGGGCGTGGCGGCATCGGCGCGGCGCACCTGATGCTAACCGATTCCGACCTCGCCGTGCGCAAGCTTACAGTTGCTTTTTGCCCGTGGCACAAGTCATCGGGCAATTGAAGATTGAGGTATTGGACGTGGAGTGACGTGTGCTGATGCCAAAATTGGGAGGGCGAGACTCCCGCCGAGTCGAACGCCTACCGATCCTGCGGCGGCAACACCACCGGCGTTGCCACTCGAGACGGCAATTCGAACCAGTCGCTGGCGCGACGCGAGCTAAACGACGAGTCGAATTGAATCGTTTGGGGCGACAGGGTGAACAAGATCGGAGATTCCTTTTCATTCGATAAACAGCAGTTGCTGCTGTTGGATTCATCTTGAGCGATTCTCGATTCGCTCAAGTCTTGAATGCGGCCAAAGAATCCAATGGCTGAACTTTCATCGTCGCTAGCGCTTTGACAAAGTTCCGCAACGGAAGAATACCGTACGGGGCCAACATCGAAATGTTCGCCAGATTGCGCATAACATTCACCCACATCACTCGCCGTGACCGCACCACAACCCTCGCAGTCGTCTGGCTTCATTAAGCCGCAAGGCACCAACGGCGTCTCCCGCGCGGGTTTCCAATTCTGGCCAAGATTTTGACTTACTTTTTCACGATTGGTTGCCTTGCGTTCAGGCGAATACGCGGCTGAGTGTAGATGAGCGAGTTCAGCTTGCGCGAGCTTCAATTCGTGAATGACCGCAGCGACCTCAGCATCGCACTGGCGGCGCAGGCGATCGGCCTCTTCCTGCATTCCGGCGGCTTCCAAATGATGCACGGCTTGCAGAATGTGATCCAGCCGATCGGCGGATGCCGTCGATCCGCACTGTGATCCTGCTGAGCAACATGCGGCCGGCGGCCCGTATGCTGCTGCACAATTTGAACCCGCACAAGCCGTAAACGCGAACGTCGGGCCACCGCACGGGAAGAATGCCAACGGCGCGTTGTTTGGCCCAAGCCATTCAACCACAGGCGCTGGAGGGCGCTGGGCAAGCGGCGCTGCGGACAAGCCGGGGGCACGCTGCAGATCGGGCAGCACACTGTGGGCACGGGCAAGAATCAGAAGCAGCTTGATACGGGCATGACGCGCACTGGCAAGCACAATCACTGCGCGGCGGGCAGTAAACTGGAAAGCTCCGGGACGCTGCGAACGCACCGGGATAGTTTGCGGGATATTCGCCCTGATTATCAGGGGCAAAATTGCCGGCTGGTACGTAGGCCACCGGCAGCGGATGGACCATCGCAGGAACCGGGTGCGGATAGGGCATGCCCGGCAGCGGATACGATGCCCAACCAACCGGCGGCGCGGCGAAGGGCCCCGGCATTTGCAGCGAACTAAACTGCGGCGCAGTGCATTGCGGCGGCACAGGCGCCGCGGCAGAAACGCATGCGGCTGGATAGCCGGTGCAAATCGGAGGTTGCGGCAAACCGGCCAGACCGGGCAGCGGGGGCTGAGGGCAATCGAAACTTACACGGGCACCAAAATCGGCCGACGGGGAATACACAGTCGGTGGCGGGCCAAAATCCAAAATCACCGGCGCGCATGCGCCGCGGCAGTCGCATAGCGGCGCCGGCGGCGCGGGAGGTGCCACTGTTGCATCATCCGCGCAGACAATGGAGCTAATGAAACCCAATACACAACAGCAACCAACCCATGAGACGAGGGATCGCGCGTGCCGCATGAGAACTCTCCTGAGGCTTTAGTTTCTTGCCCGCCTGGCTTAAGAAAAGCGGCCAGAGGGTATTCGTTTTCGACTTGTGAGACAATGCCGAGTTACAGGAAGAAATCGCTAGAAATCGAATGATGGTAGCGAGCAACCGGGGCGCGGGAATATACTTGCTGGCACGGCGCCAAAGCAGGGCGCTTTGCTCAGAAGTGTTGCACATCGATAACAAGCACAACCGAAGCGGCATGAAGATTTACACCAAAACCGGCGACAGCGGCGAGACGGGCCTGTATGCGGGACCGCGAGTGCGCAAGGACGATGCGCGGATCGAAGCTTATGGAACCGTTGATGAATTGAATGCCGTGCTGGGTTTGGCGCGGTGCGAAGCGCTTCTGGGTGAAATCGATGCACTGGTGGGGCAAATTCAAAACGAACTGTTCGATTTGGGTGCGGAATTAGCCACGCCCGATCCAGCCAAGCGCGGCACGAACTTAATCACGTCCAAACAGGTTGAATCGCTCGAACGCGCCATCGACAAATTCGACGCACAGCTTCCCCCTTTGAAAACATTCATTCTGCCCGGCGGCTCGCGCGGTGCGGCGTGGTTGCATTTGGCGAGAACAGTTTGCCGCCGTGCCGAACGCCGCACGGTAACGCTGATGGAAAACGAACCAGGCAAAATTTCTAATAACGTTTTGATTTATCTCAATCGTCTGAGCGATTTATTGTTCGTGCTGGCCCGCGCCGTGAACCAATCCGCTGGCCAAGCCGATGTGGAATGGAAGAAGCGGAGTTAGAATTGGGCGTAGGCAAGCTCCCGTTCAATTTTCGTCGTCGGCAATCCGATCCAAAGTTCAATTGCCATGTCACGAATTCGCTACTCGCTGCGCACTATTTTCTTGCTTATAGCTCTGATAGCAATCGCGCTGGGGTTTTTTATCATTCCAGGAATTAAGCAAGAACGAAATATTGCTCAGTTAATCGCATTGGGCGGGCAGATTACCTACGACTATCAAGAAGATGCGCACGGCGAAGACATCGAAGCTCCCGGACCGAGATGGATTCGCGATGTGCTGGGCGAACATTTTTTCGCCACGCCCCTGCGGGCTAATTTGATTATGTGTAAGGACGTTCCCAAAGGATTGGATCTGGTTAGCCGAATGCCTTCCTTGGTCGAAGTACTGGCTGGTTTTTTTGAGGTCGATTTCAAAGCTTCCGATGTAGCCGTGGTTCAAAAACTTCAGCGGCTTAAGCAATTGGAAAAACTCGACCTGTCAGGCATCTGCCTCACGCAGACGGATTCTCGAGAGAACGATGCGCGATTGATCGAATTGGCCGACGAAGCTCTAGGCTTTATCGATCAGTTGTCGAAGCTAAAGGAACTTTACCTCCAAGATTCTTTTTCCGATAAAACAGTTGCGAAAATTGCGCCACTCACGCATTTGGAGAGTTTGTCTTTGTCGAGTAATCATATCACAAATGAAGGTTTGAGCTATCTAAAATCGTTGACCCGCTTAGAAGTGCTCGGCCTTTCTGGAACCCAAATTACTAGCGAGGGACTTGAGTATTTGACGGTATTCAAGCATTTAGAAGAATTGGATCTCGATGGAACACGCGTCGGTAACTCTGGGCTAAATCATTTGGCCGAACTGCCTGCACTGACGGATTTAAGCCTCAGCGATTCGTCCGTCACCGATGGTGGGTTAGAGCACATTGGGAAAATTTCTTCGCTTCAAAGACTCTGTTTAGATCGGTTGCCGATTTCTGATGTCGGAATTGCAAAACTGGTTCCGCTCGCCAATTTGCAACAGCTACGACTATGCAGCACGCAAGTTGTTGGGCTCAGTATTGGGGGTCTGAAATCAACACCGAAATTGACCGAGCTTGAATTGGCCGGTTCGCAGATAAACGATTCGGGATTGGTGCAAATCGCACATTGCCGGTCGCTCATAAGTTTATATGTTGATCAAACACAAATTACCGACGCCGGCCTTGCCGCATTGGCACAACTTCCAGTTCTGTATCAATTATCGATTAACGATACGGCGATTACCGACAAGGGATTAGCCGAACTCGATAAAATTCCCTCACTGATGGTCGTGCATGCGACCGGCACGAAAATCACTCCCAGCGGCGTGGCCGCTTCGATGGCTGCCCATTCAGATCGCCAAGTCGAAATTTCTGAGCCGCCGGCGCCGTAGTCGGACGAAAGTCCAAATTTCTTCGCGCCTGGAGGCGGTCAGGATCCGAACAGGAGGTCGTGGTGCAATGACCCGACAGAACTGCCGATCTTTACTTCTCCGGCGCGTAAGATTATTTTGTTGCGCAGCTAAGGCAACAGTGTAGAGCGGTTCGGCCCGAGGGATTTCATGAAAAAAATCGAAGCGATCATTCGCCACTTCAAATTGGAAGACGTGAAGAACGCGCTGACCGAGCAAGGAGTGCTGGGCATGACGGTCAGCGAAGTGCGCGGCTTCGGCCGACAGAAAGGGCATGTGGAAATCTACCGCGGGACGGAATACGCGGTCGATTTTGTGCCCAAGGTGAAAATAGAAGTGGTCGTGCCCGACGCGCAATTGCAAAAGACGCTGAGCACCATCATGCGGGCGGCCCAGACCGGGCAGATCGGCGATGGCAAAATCTTCGTTTCCGATCTGGCCAGCGCCATTCGCATTCGCACCGGCGAAACCGGTGATGACGCAGTGTAAGCCAGCAGACGGCAGACGGCAGAAGGCTGCAGCTCGCGACCGCACCCCGGCTGCTTAATCCTTGCGCACAAGGTATCTTTAGTAGCCAACGCCGTTCATATTATTGATTTCGATTGTCCCACACTTTGACTTCTGCTTTCTGTCTTCCTCGAATATGTCCTCTACTGTTTCGCTTCGCCCCAGCGTTCTAGCGGCCAAAGATTGGCTGGCCCAAGAGCGCGCTAAGCTTAAGCAGCAGCACGACGCAGGCTCCCCGGGCATCCAGGTTTGCGCACGGCTCACCGACGTGCTCGATCGAGCGGTGCTCGATTTGTACGAAGCGGCACTGGCTGACCTTCCGATTGAAGAAGGCGATGTGTTGCGGCAAGAAATCGCGCTTGTGGCGCACGGCGGCTATGGCCGGCGCGATGTGGCGCCGTATTCCGATGTCGATCTGATGATCTTGCACACGCCGCGTACAACCGAGCGCGTATTGCCATTGGCCAAGCGACTGCTGTACGATCTATTTGATAGCGGCTTGATGCTTGGCCAGAGCGTGCGAACGATTGCCGATGCTTGCAGCCTAGCGCTTAAAGATTCGACGATTCTTACATCGCTGGTCGAATCACGTTTCTTAGCCGGCAGCGAAGGGCTTTTTGAGACATTTCAACAAAAGTTCTTAAGGGCGGCCCAACGCCACTGGCGCAAATTGGTGGGCGCAATTGAACTGGCGCGAGCGGACGAGAGCCGGCAGTTCGGCGAAACCGTTTACTTACTTGAACCAAATGTGAAACGCTCCCCCGGTGGCTTGCGCGATATTCAATTGCTTCGCTGGGTCGGCTTCGCCCGCTACGGCCAGGCATCGCCTGAATCTTTGCAATTAATGGATGTGCTCTCGAAGCCCGATCAAATTGCGCCGTTGAATGCCTCTGAGTTTTTGTTGCGCGTGCGAAACGAGCTGCATTTTCACTCGGGTAAAGCCCACGACGTGCTCGATCGCGCCGAGCAGGTTCGCCAGGCTGGAATCTTCGGCTACCACGGCTCCGAGGGAATTTTGCCGGTCGAAGCATTCATGCGCGAATATTTTTGGCATACAGGCACAGTGCGCGAGATTGTCCGGCAGTTTTTGGAAGGTGCGCAGCCGTGGATGAAATTGAACCGAGCGTTTGCACCGCTCTTGAGCCATGTGGTCGAGGGGGATTATCGGGTCGGGCCGCGGCGCATTAGCGCCACCAAGAAGGGATTGGAAAAACTGCAAGGCAACGTGACGGAGATCTTGCGACTGGCAGATTTGGCAAATTTGTACGATAAGCGCATCGATCACAACACCTGGGTCGCGGTGCGCCGCACCGCCAGCGAATTGCCCCCTGAAATCACGCCGCAATCGGCCGAACAGTTTTTGGCGCTCATCGCACAACCTGGCCGAATTGGCGAGTTGCTGCGCAATCTGCACGAGTTGGGAGTGTTGGAAAAGCTCATTCCCGCCTTTGCCCACGCCCGGTCGCTCCTGCAGTTTAACGATTATCATAAATTCACCGTGGACGAACATTGTTTGCGCGCCGTGGAAGCCGCCACCGCGCTCTGGGACGACCAGCGGCCGTGCGGGCAAGTTTATCGATCGATCAAAAACAAGCGCACGCTGCATTTGGCGCTATTGATTCACGACCTCGGCAAAGGCTTCGTCGAAGATCATAGCGATGTCGGTTTGCGAATTGCTGATGAAACCGCACGGCGGCTGCGGTTGCGGCGGCGCGAGACGGAAACGCTGAAATTCCTGGTTCACAAGCATTTGATGATGTCGCATTTGGCGTTCCGCCGTGATACGAGCGACGACCAACTAATCGTGAAATTCGCGGTAGATGTCGGGTCGCCGGAACTGCTGCGAATGCTGTTCGTGCTCACCTGCGCCGATTTAGCTGCCGTTGGTCCAGGCGTGCTGAACTCATGGAAGGAAGAAGTGCTCAACGATTTGTATCTGCGCACCTTGAGGCATTTGTCGGGAGATCCGCCGTCGAAAATTGCCGACGAACGGCGTGCGGCGGCGGCTGCGATGTTCAAACAAGACCCGCAAGCCGATTGGTTTCGCGAGCAAATTGCGGCGCTGCCCAGCCATTACTTATTAGGCACACCCCCGGAGCAAATTGCGACCGAACTCCTGCGGCTGCGCGATTTGCGCCACGGCGAAGTGAAGATCTGGCATCGCTATTTGCCCGATACCAACACAGTCGAATACACCGTCGGCACATATGAAGATCTAACGCCCGGCATCTTCCACAAGCTCACTGGCGGATTAAGCAGTCAGGGCCTGCAAATTCTTTCAGCCGATATCAACACGCTTGCCGACGGGCTGGTGCTCGACCGGTTTCGCGTGCAAGATCCCGATTTTTCCGATCAACCGCCACCGCAGCGGCAGCAAGAAATCGAGCGGCGCTTGAAGGAATCGATCCAATCGGGGCATGCGCCGGCGTTTCGCCGATTATGGAATTCGGCGACCCAAAAGATAAAAAATTCACTCCACGCGATGCCGACGCACGTGCGGCTCGATAATAGCACTTCGGAACGATTTACCATCATCGACGTGTTCGCTTCTGATCGCATGGGGTTGCTATACACCATTACGCGCAAGCTGTTCGAATTGGGCCTCTCGGTATCGGTCGCGAAAATCGGGACCTATCTCGATCAAGTGGTCGACGTCTTTTATGTGACCAACAATCGCGGGCAGAAGATTGAAGATGAAGGGCAACTCGAGAATATTCGCGGGCAGCTCCTGGAAGCAATTGAAAAATTTGAGCGCGAAGAGTAGCGGCACGAGCGAATTGGCATCCGGTTCAGGCGACCATGAAACTCAACGTTGCTAGCCAGAGGAGTCTTGCAGCCGTCGCAGCAGAATTTCGTTAATTCGGCCACGGAATCGCTCGCGGCCATCAATGACCACAACAGGCACACATTGATCGTAGCGGGCGTGCAACTGGGGATCAGCGTCGACATCCACTTCGTCAACTGAGAAGCCGTGGGCGACCAACTGTGCCTTGGCCTGATCGCACAGGCAGCAGCCGCGTCGCGTGTAAAGGATGGCCTGTTTCATATTTTTGCGGTGAGGCAGATGATCTTGTAGCGACCGGGCCAAGCGGGATTCACGCCCCTCTCTGAGGTAAGTAATTGCCGCACTTAAACCAAGGCTTTTTGGTGATATTATGCCACGGTCTGCGTACAATTATCGGTTGGGGCACGACATTAGCTAGCATCTTTTCGATCTTGTTGGTAAGTTGTTGAGTTGGGTGCGTCTATACGTTGCGTGTGCGCCTAGCCGCAAGGGGGCGTCGGGCCTTTTCAAATATCCGCGGGCACCAGGGCGATGTGCTCATGGCTGCGCTGACGACTGATAAATTCTTAGACCTGCTGCGACGCAGCGGACTGGTGGAGTCCGACCTGCTCGAAAAAGCTCTGCAGGAACTTGAGCGCCAGGGCATTTCTTTGTCGGGGGATGAATCGGCGAAAATTGCCGATCGGCTTATTGACCGCAAGCTGATTACTTCTTGGCAGCGCGACAAATTGATGGACGGTCGCAACAAGGGCTTCTTTTTGGGCAAGTACAAGCTCTTAGGGCTCTTGGGCACGGGCGGCATGAGCAGCGTGTACCTCGCCGAACACACAAAAATGCACCATCGCGTGGCTTTGAAGGTGCTGCCCAAAAGTCGCGTGAATGATTCATCGTACCTAGCGCGATTCATGCTCGAAGCACAATCGGCCGCACGTCTGGTACACAACAACATTGTGCGGGCCTACGACATCGATAATGAAGACAATATCCATTATCTCGTGATGGAATATGTTGAAGGGCGCGATTTGCAGTCGATGGTGCATGACGATGGCCCGATGGATTACGACACAGCCGCCGACTACATTCGCCAAGCGGCCGAAGGGCTGGAGCACGCGCACCAGGCCGGCTTGATTCACCGCGATGTGAAACCCGCGAATTTGCTGGTGGACCAAAAGGGTGTAGTGAAAGTGCTCGATCTAGGGCTGGCCCGCTGGGAGCAGAACGAGCAAAACGCCTCGCTCACCATCGCCCACGAAGAGAATGTGTTGGGCACCGCTGATTATTTAGCGCCAGAGCAGGCAAAAAACAGCCATTCGGCAGACAAGCGTGCCGACATCTATAGCCTCGGCTGCACGTTATATTTCCTGCTCACGGGGCATGCGCCATTCCCAGAAGGGACTTTGGGCGAACGCATTTTGAAGCACGTAAATCAGATGCCCAAAAGCGTATATGAGGACCGGCCCGATGCCCCGCCGCAGTTGGTTGATGTATGCGTGCGAATGATGGCCAAAGAGCCAGCGGCGCGCTATCAATCGGGTGCTGAAGTAGCACAAGTGCTCGCAAAATGGCTTGAGCAGCGCGCCAAGGGCATGGGTACCAGCGGCCCGCACCGAATTGTGCGGCTTCCGCCGCGCCGACCGAGCACGACGCCGGCCAAGCCGCCGCGGCGCGGCGACAAAAGCGGCGATGACACTGTATCGAACTTAAACAAGGAAACATTGGCAGGCGATCCTGGGAAATCCTATCCGGGTTTGGCCGAAGACCAGCCATCAAGGCCCGAGAGCAGTATTGTGGGTCGCGGCGGCAGCAGTGTCATGGGGCGCAGCGGCGCAAGTTCTGTCAGCCACAGCGGCAGTAACATAATGGGTGGCTCGCGCCCTGGCGGTAGCTCTAAGAAAAGCCAGCCATTGCCGGTGGCCAAATCGCTCGAACCGCAACCCGACGCTCAACCAGCCGGCGAAGCCAAGAAAGACGAGACCCTCAGTGCGATGATCGACGATGCTTTGCGCGAAATCGAATCGCATTCCGTCATCGGAAAAGATAAGGTGCCCGGGCTCAATCCGGCTACCAGCAGCGCCTATCGGTTCAAGCACCAGCAAGGGCTGCCGAAATGGTTTTGGTTTGCGCTGCTGGGTGGCGTGGCCGCGCTAGCGGGCATCGTCGGACTCGTTCTGGCCCTGGTGAAGTGGTAATGAGCACTCGCCCGGCACTCTCTTTATAGGCACCGGTTTCAGTGACCGTACAGCTTGCCTAGACTGAACGGTCTACCAATCCGGCTGAGTTTCTACCCCGGCTTTCCAGAATCGCTAGTTTTACTCGTGCCACGCCCAGTTTAGCCGGATCTTGGGTCATGAGAGGGCCATTTTTCGGCATGATTTTGCGCTCTTTTGCCAGTTTTCCCGAGGTTTTCACTAGTCCCGCGCGCGGCACCGCATCCCCTCTTTTGGTGAAATCGTAAGGTGTTCACAACAAACGACTTATGGTGTTCACTTGCTTGTTCAGAAGACATCTACTTAGAGTGGAAATGTGGCCTCATTCGCCACACTGGTCCGACCGATTCAACTAAATGTGCTAGCGCGGGCCGAAGGTGCTGGGCGTTCCCAATCAATGCTCCTTGTATTCGCGGCTCGGCAAGCGGGGTAAATCAACTATGGCTCACCGCATTCAAGCCTACTTCGGCAATCGAGTTCGCAACCGGGTCGAACACCTCAATGCCATCGTCCGCGCGAAGCACTCGCGCCGCGCAGCCCGCTCGAGCAAGCGAGCCCGCGGAGTGCCTCGCAACCTGCAATTGCCATTCGTGCCCCCCGAAAACTGGCACGAGCCGTGCGACGAGCGCCATCTGGCAACTGCGGCCACAAAGCATCCGCTGGGGTATAGGTTCGTCGTACAGTCGGCCGGGCCCGGCTACCGCCACATCCTTTCGCCGGCCGAGATCCGGGATCGCTTGGCCCAGCTTCCGCAGGAATTCATTGCCCCGCTGGAAGTGATTCAACTGAGCCGAATGACCCGTAAGAAGCTAAGTTTTCCTTGCTATGGAATGCAATGGGGGCAAACAATTTATCTCTATCCAGTGGAAGAAACCCTCGTCGAACAGTTCCGCTCCCCCCCAAAGCCAAGCCAGATTATCGAGGCGCAGATGTATGGCGCACAGTGGGAACAAGAATCCGGTGGCCTTTGGAAGCTGGTCTGGACCGAACGGGCACTAAAAGACTTCTATCTTAATAACATTTTGATCCATGAGTTAGGACATTTGCTCGACAAACGGAATTCGAACTCCGTCGATCGCGAGCGATATGCCGAGTGGTTCGCGGTTCAATACGGCTACAAACCGACGCGCGTTCAATTCGGCATGCCGAGAGAAATGGTGCGCCGCCACCATCGGCCGATCAAACCACGCTAATTGCGCTCGCTGCGGTGGGTGTCAACGCATCCCGCAAGTCCGGCCACGCGCGGCGTTAAGCCGCTTCTTTATAGCCACACTCTGTTTTCCCGAGCGATCAGCATTTATATTGCTGGAATGCAAAGGCAACGGCAGCGGGGAAGCAAGGCATATCGAGCGGCGGGCGCATTAGCGCTCGCTATCGGCGCCCTTCTATGCCTTTTTGGCCAGCCGAGCGGTGACAGTCGCGCCAATGCCGCTGAGACGCTTCCCCAGAAGAATCTCAGTTTCATGAAGAACATTGGGCCGCTGTTGGTGGAGAAATGCGGCCGCTGCCATGTGGCCAATAGTCGCGGCAAGTTCAGCATGGCCACCTTCGATGCGTTGAAAAAGGGAACGCCCGACGGACCGGTGATCGTGCCCGGCAAAAGTTCGGCCAGCCGAATGATCGAAGTGCTCGACTCCGGCGAAATGCCCAAGGGGGGTCAGAAACTGAGTAAAGCGGAAATCGCCGCCATCTCGAAGTGGATCGACGAGGGAGCGAAGTTTGACGGGCCCGATCCAATGGCTTCCTTGGCAAAGCTTGGCCCGGGCTTGGCAGCCAGCAAAGCCGATCAGCCAAAATTGGATATCGCCGCTCCGTCGGGAAAAGAAACGATTAGTTTTGCGAAAGACATTGCGCCTGTCCTTGCAGCCAATTGCGTGGGCTGTCACGGGGCCATGCAAGCCGGAGGGCAATTTCGCATGGACTCATTCCGTGAAATGATCAAAGGCGGCCAAAACGGCAACGCCTGGAAGCCGGGCGATCCGTCAGATAGCCTCATCGTGCAAAAGCTTAAAGGCATGGCCGGAGCGCGTATGCCGCTGCGCAAGCCGCCGCTGTCGGCGGATTTGATCTCGAAATTCGAAAAATGGATTTCCGAGGGAGCAACGTTCGACGGCCCAAATCCGGCCCAATCGACGGAAACGCTGGCCGCGATTACCCGCGCCAAGACGGAGACCAACGACGAGTTGAGCGCCGACCGCCGCGAAGAAGCCCAGCACAAGTGGCGGCTGGCCGATCCCGGCGATAAGCCAATCTCGAAAGAGACGAAGAACTTCTTCTTGATTGGAAACGTGAGCCAGTCGGTTTTGGACGAAGCTGCCGAGGCCGCTGAAGCGCAGGCAGTTTCCATCGCGAGACAGTTTCGCGCTGGGGCCGATCAGCCGCTAGTTAAAGGCCGAATCACGCTCTTCCTATTTCCAAATCATTATCAATACAGCGAGTTCGGCCAGATGGTCGAAGACCGCCAATTGCCTGCCCAGTGGCGCGGCCACTGGAAATACGACATTGTCGATGCGTACGGCGTGGTAATGACCCCCGCCGGAGGCACCGACTATTCCCTGGCCGAAATCATCGGCCAACAGGCGGCATCGGTCTATGCGGCAAGCCTCGCCGGCAAACCGCCCGAATGGTTCTCGCAAGGAGTCGGCATGGCGCATGCCGCTCGCGTCAATGGCCGAGCCGCGCGGGTACGCGAATGGAACGATCGGCTTAACCAATTGTTCGCAGCCAAGGGAATCGAAGGGTTTATAAACAATAAGCTCGGGCCGGAAGACAACAATATTGCCGCCTACGGATTCGTAAAAGATCTGATGGCTGCCAGCGGCAAATTTTCATCGCTTTTAACCTCACTACGGGGCGGCGAAGAGTTCGAAACCGCGTTTGTGCGCGTTTATGGCGGCACGCCGCAACAAATCGCGCCTGTATGGGCGAAATCGGCAAAGCCGCTCTAGCATCGGCTTCAGCCAAGAATTGGCAATGGAGTGATCCCGATCGACTCTGCAATTGCTTCGTTATTACTTCCGGAGCGAAATCCCTCGAGGTCGAGCGTGACATATTTGAATCCGAGTTCCTTCAACTGTCGGGCCAATCGCTCGCGAGTCTCGGGAGCAGCCAACTGGGGAATTGCTTCGACGGGAACCTCTAAACGGGCCAGCTCTCCACGATGAAAGCGCACTCGAATCGTGCGCATTCCTAGTTGCCGCAGCAATTGTTCTGCGCGATCAATCATCCGCAACCGTTCGGGTGTCACCTCTTCTCCGTACGCCACGCGACTGGAAAGGCATGGCGAAGCAGGTTTATCCCACACGGCCAATTTCCAGTGGGCGGCGAGTTCCCGAACGTCCGCCTTGCTGAAGCCGCATTCCAGAAGAGGGCTGCGAACTTCGCGCTCGCCGGCGGCTTTCATGCCCGGCCGCCAATCGCCGGCGTCGTCGGAATTCGCTCCATTGACGATCGTCACTAAATTCAGCCGTGCGGCAAGCGGCTCAATCTGGCTGTATAGCTCGCTCTTGCAGAAATAACATCGATTCGTCGGATTGGCCAAATAATTCGAATCGTCGAACTCCTCAGTCGTCAAAACCTCGTGGCGAATTCTGATTTGTTCCGCTAGCTTCCGAGCAGCCTCCAATTCTCCTTCCGCTAGGCTGGCGCTAACACCCGTCACAGCCACGGCGCGATCAGCCAGGGCCAATTGTGCTGCCTTTGCGACGACAGCACTATCGACACCGCCGGAAAACGCGACGGCGCAACTGCGATAGCTGCGCAGCAATTCGACGAGTCGATCTCGCTTCGTTTCTAGTGCGGCGTTCATGGACACTTAAGGCTGGCTCGATTTCGCAGGAAGGCCACTGACAAAATCATAAAGGTCCGCGCCCAGCCGGACAAGCAAAGTTGGTGATCCTAGATCAATCGCGCGGCGATAATTGACGTTGTAGTGCAGCAGCCTCGGCATTCGTCGGATCGGCAGCCAACGATTTTTCAAGCCATTGGGCGGCTTTGGCAACTTCGTGCTCGTCGGCTGCAAGGCGCGCCAACCAATAATACACGTCCGTCGGCTTCGCGCCCAAAGCTAGCGCCGATTCAAATCGGACCGCGCCATCTCATTTTGTCCCAGCGCCTCGTTTACCAAAGCGCGATTGTAGTAGCACTCGGGGCGATCTGGGGCCAGCGCCACGCAGACGGTAACGTAGGTGAGTGCCTTGTCGAATTGTGACAGCTTGTATTTACAAAGAGCCTCTTGGAAATTCGCCCAAAAATCATCGGGACGTATTTGCAGGGCGTCTTGAAACTGCCGATCGGCTTCGCCGATTTTCTGGTGGCGCAATAGCCATCGGCCGATGGCATTGTGCTCCCAGGCTGTCTTCGCTGGTGGAAGCGATTGCCCTTCGTTGGCCCCTGGGGACGCCGCATTGTCCGTTTTGTAGTCACTGAGTTCTAAATCGATGACAGGGCTCGCGCCAGACAATTGTTGGGCTTCTTGAAGTCGCTGGACGGCATTTGCCCGGGCTTGCTCGGGCGCCGTTTGCGAATTTAATGCAAAATTTAACCGGGTCGAAAGAATGCCTAGATCCAGCAAGTCGTCGCGCAATTGCTCGACTGAAGACGTTGCTAGCGCATTTTCATCGGTCGTGCTTTCCAGTGCCGCCGCGAATGCGGTTCGCGATTGCCATACTCGATCGCAACCAACCGCGATCTCCGCGAGCTTCTTGCGGGCCAGAGTCTCGTTATCGAGAAAGCGAAGCTGCTGGACCATCTCGTGCAGACTGGCAACTGCCTGCGCGCGCTGAGCGGCGGCAAGTTGATTTTTGAGTTGCCCTTGCAAATCGGTCTTCCAGGGAAAAAACCGCAAACCCCACAATGCTGACTGTGTGCGATCAATGGCGCTTGGGATCTGGTGGCTTTCCAATTCGCGCTGCGATTGCACGAGTGCCGCTTCGCCGCCGCGAACGCGGTCACGGTAGAACACGCCAAAAGCGATCGCCATCGTCAACATGGCGGTCGACGCCGCGGCTGCAATCGGCAACGAGTGCGGTTTTCGCCGCCGCCATTTTCGCCATCGTTCCTTGAAGCTGCGGTTGGCCACGCCGCGCAGCGGCAAATTCGCCAAATGGCAGCGCAGATCGTCGGCCAATTGACCGGCGTTGGCATAGCGCGATTCTTTCGAGACGACCAAACATTTGCAAACAAGGTCTTCCAACCCAGGGCTGACGTGCGGGTTCGCTAGTCGCAACTCCGAGCGCGCGGCTCCGCCGACAGCCGACAGCAGTTCTCCCGTGAGCGATTCGTACAAGAGCACACCGAGCGAATAGATATCCGACCGGCCATCGATCTGCGCGGTATCGAGCGTCCCGCCGCGAAGCGCATCGGTCGCTGCGGTTTGCTCGGGAGACATGTAGCCTGGCGTGCCACCCAATCGGGAGATGGAATTGTTCCGCAATTCTTCGATTTCGCGTGCCAAGTGGAAATCGAGAAGCATGGGCTGGCCATCGGCGGCGATCAGCACGTTAGAAGGCTTGATGTCCAAATGCACCAGGCCTCGCTGATGCGCATAGTACAGTGCATCGGCCAATGCTGCGCCGATCCAACAAACTGCTTCGGTGTAGCCGGCGCGATTCAAGAAACCGAGCGCCGGGCCGGCAGTTTTACCTTCCACCGGCGAAATAGCTCGATCCGTGGCCAGGCAGCCGGCAATCGACTTTCCTGAACGACGATCGGGAGGCGTTTCCGCCAACTGTTTCAAAATCGCCGACCATGTCGCGCCTCCCAGATACGGCATACAAAGCGCGCGGAGCTGGCGTTCAGGAAAATCTTGCACCAGGTACAGCGGCACAATGTTGGTGTGTTGAAGCCGCGCCAGCGACAGGTGCTCCTGCCCCGTGCGAGTCGTAATTTTTACCGCCAGCGGTCGATCGGAAAGAGAGGGTTGGATCGCTAAAAAAACTCGACCAAGCGCGCCCCGGCCCAAATCGCTGACGAGCTTGAACTCCCCAAGTTGCTCGCCTGCGCGCGGAAGCCCGGAGGGCCCATCCCCATCGTGCAGCAAGCGATGGCATTCGAAAATGATCGTTAGTTTTTCTTGGTACTGCGGAAATCGCTTGAAAAAATCGGCGGCGTCCACCTTTTCGCCGAGTTCTTCCCGCAAGCAGAACTCTTCGTAAATAAGCCGGACGGCGGCCTCGGGATCGGCCAGCAGTTCCGGATGGTCCCCCAGACATCTTTCAACCTCCGCCCCCTGCCCTGCCCGCCACGATTGAGCCAATTGCTCGAGCACGGCAGCCAGCAGACCGTGCATTTCGTCGTCGATGTCGGGCGCTTTGCGATCAAACGGCGCTTCCGCCGCGACCGACGCGATCAGATCTTTTGTTTCGGGCAACGAATGCGAGCCACTCATGAATTCGCGCCAGGAGAGTAAAGCGTTTCATCCGACCGAACTTTGCCGGAGCCGTGACACGCGTCGAGCTATATCGTAAAGAATACGCCGCACGCTGCTTTTGTGAAGCTTCGTGCGCTCGGCGATTTCGGCAATCGAGGCGCCATTTCGCTTCAGCGCCAACAGCTCGTAATGCGCCGGCGGACAAGCTTCCACCATCTGTTGCCACAATTCGTCGGCATAAAAATTCTCGCTCACCCGCGGGCAACGATCAGCCGGCAATTCGTCGACGTGATCGTTTGCCAGCGTCACTTCGCGCTCCAGCGAATCGCGATGCCGCCGCATGCGATCGATGAACCGGTTGCGCGTCATGATTACCAAAAACGCGCGCAACTGGTCGATATTCTCAAAGTGCCATTTGGCGTTCTCAATGCCGGCCACGAAATCGGCCCACACCGATTGCACCACGTCGGCTGAGTCGAACTTGGCGCGCAGCGAACCGGATATTTTCCGCCGCACGACCATCCGCATATACGGCTCGAAGGCGACAAACATGCGCTTCACCGCCAGCCGATCGCCGGCATTGAGCCGCTCTAAGAGTGCTTCCAGAGAATCGGTCATTGCCGCTTGGGAACCGGTTGCATTCGCGCGAAATGCCAGCTTGAGAGCTCCTCGTCACCCAGCGCTGCGCTCAATTTGCCGCTTCGACGCCGTAAATAGTATGCAGTTCCCCCGCCTGCGGCTACGGCCCCGACGGCAGCAGTCAACGGAGTAAGATGCGCTTCATCGAGCCAGTTTGCCACGTCGAAACCCATTTGCCCGACTTCCTTCATGACTTTCGCGATCGCTTGTTCCACTTTTTCAACATCGAGCCCCACAACCGCCAGCGCCGCCTTGGGCATCGATTCCGCACTGGCTGATTTTTCCAGCGTGCCTTCAACGTAAGCGCCATTCGCAAGCTGCTGGCTAATGGGGGCGATATGATTCTTTGAGTTTGATTGCAATCCATTCTCACCCGAGTGACGAACATCAATCTGCAATCCGACGAGTTCGTCCCCCACTTTGGCCCGCGCTGCTAACGCGGAATTTTGCTTTGGCGAAATTGCCAGCGATCCTACCCCCGACAAAACCGCCTCGTTCGCTGTGCGAACGCCAAAAATCGCCGACGTCGATGTTACGGCCAGCCGGCCAGCGGCTTCAGAATTTTGTACCGTCGCAACTTCAGCCGAAACAATCGGCTTTGGCGCGATAAAATTGGCCGGCACATCAATATTTTGACCACCCGGTTTTGGGCCGGCCAGTGGAGCGATCAACGAAGCGCCCGTCGCCACGTTCGAATGACTGGCTGCCTCATGAGCCGGTGCAATTGGAACCATTTCCACGAATACGATCGTGTAATTGCCACCATCGGTTTGCGTCTCCATCATTCCAGCCGATTGCATGCTGCGCTGATCGATCGTCGGACCAAATGAATCGTAGCTGTTGCGAAGGCCGTACGCGGCGCCTTCCATGGAATCGAATTGTCCGCCCGGTCCACGTGCACTGTCGAACCCCGCAGCCTGATACCCTCGATTGTCGGGCATGCCGTAATCATCGCCTACCGGCGCTCGCATCAAACCAGAAAACGCCGGTTCGATGGACGCGGCATTGAGCAGGCACCGTGTTTCGAGCTGTTCAATTCGGCGCATCAAGCGATTTTGGCCGACGGCACGAATAGCATCTGCGCGACGATTGGGGTTGCGCATAGGGACATCCTTATGGCTTAGAATTCCTGTTCCGATCGGAAGCTAATCTTGGCCCCCGCGATAAAGTCCCCTTACCAGTTAATTTATGTAGGTTCGTAGCGGATTGTCAAGAAATTCGCGCCAATTCAAAAAGTTGCGGCTGCGTATTAGACCACGGATATCGGTACCCGGTATTGCCCAATATCGCAAGTTTGTGCAGTTGCCTTACTTGCGCCGCCGAACAAAAGCAGCCCGAGCGGCCCATTTTTAAGACCGGGTTACCGGCCTAACGCCGCCGTAACGATGACCGAAGATTGCGCTGAAATCTGAGATTTCCGCGCGCGCTTTTAGCTTCCGCGTGCGTTCTTATAGGTAGCGACCTTGCTTCCGCAGGCGGGCCCTTCATGAAAATCGGTATCATCGAGCTGACGAGTGATGGTGTCTATCAGGCCGGGATTCAGGTCATGGGGGCTCGCACGAACGGAGCAATAAAGATGGCACGCGAAACCGCTCGTCACTGGAATCTTGCCCGCCGGCTGACAATCGAGTCACTCGAACGGCGCGAACTATTGTGCGGTTCAGCCGCATCGGGCTCATCTTCAGCAATTTCCTCAGCCGCGCTGCGAGCCGGCAGTTCGATGCTCGTCGCACACGTTTCGAACTCGCACGCCAGCGCAAGTTCGAGCACTTCGACAAGTTCATCGACAACAACCAGTGCCGGCTACCTGTTCACGACGCTCACGGATGCCAGCGGCGTTGTTGTCGGCACGGCATCGTTCGAAACGGTCGTCAAAGGTACGACGACGACCGAGGAACTGCTGATTTCGGTTGCCGGGGCCGCAGCCAACGCCAGCTATACCGTGACGGCCGATTCGACGACGCTCGGGACCCTTACGACAGACGCCAATGGCAATGGCCATTTGTTGCTCACGTCGACCACCGATTCGTCGGGCTCAACCGGGTCCAGTTCGTCCACTGCTGCCGCGGCGTGTAGACTTACATCCGATGGCACCTTGCCGGACGGTTTCACACTGGCAGCCGGCGCGACCCTTTCGCTGGCCCCCAGTGATACCACGCTCGATACTTTAAGCGGCACGTTCGCCACTGCCTCAGGAGCCATCGGACTGGGCGGCAATATCGGCGGCTGCCACGGCGACGAAAACGCGACCATCTCACGCTTCGACGCCACCCTTACCGAAGCAGGCACCACGGTCGGCCGAGCGGTTTTTACGTCAATTACCGCCGCCGACGGCACCACGACCGAAATTCTCCGCGTGCACTTGAAAGGGGCCGACGCCAGCACCACGTTTGATGTTTCGATCGACGGCACTTCGGTTGGTTCAATCACGACCAATGCCAACGGCGATGGCTTCCTAATTCTGTCGTCGAATCCGAAAAGCGCTAGTGTCGGCCAACTTCCGGCCGGATTGACAGTAACCTCAAGCTCGACTATGAGCATCGGAACGACCATTAGCGGACCGTTCAGCACCAGTTCGTCATCCGACTCTGGCCTGGGGCTGCTCGCACGACATAGCTTCCGCCGCCGCTAAAAAGTTGTTTACATGGAAAATTTATATCGGCTATAATTTGCCAAATTGGTTTGCCAAGACACAAGCAGGAAAACTCAAGGAAGCCACCCGCAAACTTTCAATAATTGGGGCGATTCTTTGCCGAAGTGTTCCCGCACTTCGGCCACCACGCATCAAGGAACATGACCCAGCATGGCATCAACGACTACCCGCAGCTCCCGCCGATTAAATATTGAGTCGCTCGAAATTCGTCAGGTGCTCAGCGCATCGCTGGGAACCGAAGTATCGCCAAATCTACTGTTGATCGATTCGCCATTGGCGACCTCAGGCCCGACAGGAATGACGCCTACCCAAATCAAGGCGGCCTATGGGTTCAGCAGCATCAAGTTTGGAAATGTGGTGGGCGATGGATCCGGAGAGACAATCGCCATTGTCGATGCCTACAACGACCCCAATATCTTGAGCGACTTAGCGAAGTTTGACGCTCAATTCGGTTTGGCGGCGCCGCCGAGCATCAAAGTGGTCAGCCAAACCGGTGGAACCCGCCTTCCCAGCAACAATCGTGGCTGGGCCAGCGAAATCGCGCTCGATGTGGAATGGGCCCATGCCATCGCACCGGGCGCCAATATTCTGTTGGTTGAAGCCAATTCGTCGTACACCTCCGATCTGAACGCTGCGGAAGACTATGCTCGCAATGCCGCAGGCGTGGTTGTGGTTTCGAACTCGTGGGGCGGCGGCGAGTATAACACCGAATCATCGAGCGATGTTCACTTCACCACTCCCAGTGGCCACGCGGGAGTCACCTTCACCGTTGCGGCCGGCGACAACGGCGCGCCGGCGGAATATCCCTCGTCTTCGCCCGACGTCCTTAGTGTTGGAGGAACAACGCTGCGAATCACGTCTAATGGCACATGGTCGAGCGAAAGCGTGTGGAGCGATGGCGGCGGCGGCACCAGTCGCTACGAGGGCACGCCAAGTTATCAAAGCGCGCTTGGACTATCGAGCCGTGGCACGCCCGACGTTTCCTATGATGCCAATCCCAGCACCGGCTTCGCGGTCTACGACAGTTATGGGAGCGGCGGTTGGGCACAATTCGGCGGCACAAGTGTCGGTGCCCCCCAATGGGCCGCGCTCATTGCAATTGCCGATCAAGGCCGGGCACTGTCCCACTTGGGCTCGCTCTCGAACGCTCAAGCAGCCCTCTACGGCATTTCGCGGTCTGATTTTCGCGACATCACCTCCGGCTCTAACGGCTATTCGGCATCATCGGGATATGATCTTGCTTCCGGACTCGGTTCGCCGATTGCCAATCTGGTCGTGCGCGATTTGGTTGCATACACCGGCTCGACTAGTTTCACGGTCAGCTCAATTGCCAGCTCACCGGTTCGCCATCGCCCCTTCTTCCTTGGAGGAAGCGGTTTCAGTGGCTTCGGCGGATTCTTTGATGAAGGAGCCGGTGGCGGCTTGGCGACTGGATCCATGGGCGGCGCGGTGGCGATTGATTCTGCAGCGCCTGCTGATGGTTCAATTGCCGCCAGCGCCGTGGAATCCTCCGCTAGCGACTCGCCCGTCATTAGCGACAGTGCCGCAGCCCAGCTTGCACAAACTTCGCTTGATGGCGCATCGCTCGACGGCGGACTATTTCATCGTTCGGGCGACGCGAATGCCGTGCATGCGGCGGTCGATGCATACTTCGCCACGCTCGATGGCTCGAATATAGCCGGACAATTGTTGTCGGCCGCAGTCGCTTAGAAATCTCTATCGCCAGGGGTCGGAGCGACTGCCCAAACTGCTTCTTTCAGCAGTTCAAACCCGATAGCAGTCGAATCCGGGGCACCATTCGACGTGCGGTTACCCCAAATTCGTCCGTCGTCGCAGTTCGTCTCGCAACCGAGCCGCCTCTTCGAAGCGCTCTTCGGCGATTGCCTGCTGTAGATCGGTTCGAAGTTGGTCAACTGGATCGGGGGGCGGTGCGGGTAGCGCTGGTTTGCGCGCCAGAATCTGATCGCGCCAGCGCTGTAAGTGCGTTAGTTCGCCGCAGCGCTCGTGCGCTCGCTCTGACCATAATCGCACAAGAACTTTTCGATGGCCGAAATGCCGGCCTCGATGACTTTAATTGCCGCATCGAACTGCTTCAGTTCAATGAGTGGAGTCGCAACGGCCTTAGTGTGCATCATCGTCACATAAGGGCGGTATTGATCGAACAGCAATCGATCCTGATCTTTGGTGGCGAACTCGCGCACGAAAGCAAATAGCTTCAAGTTCCGTGACGTATCGTGCGCGCAAAGCTCATAACGTTCTAGATGCCAGAAACTCAAATACCGATGGTAATATTGCACCCCTTCGCGCAGCAGTAATTGGCAATCGCCAGGCGAAAGCTGGAACGACGCGCCATCAGGATTGGCGGCATCGTGCTCCCGTTGGCGCTTGCGAACCACGTCGAACCACGATTCCATACCCTCGGGATGCTGCCCGTCGGGTCGGCCGTCGATCTCCAATTGCAGAATCCCCAAATCAAGCCGCACTTGAATTTTGTCCCGGCCGTCGTCTCCCGGAATAATCCGAACCGAGAACTGATCGGGATCGTGCTGCCAGTCTTCGAGAATCGGCGTAAGATCGTTTGACACGTTGGATGTCGAGCAATCTGCTTGCAAAAGAGCCTTCTTCGTCCGGCCGCTTCATCTAGCGGCGCGAAATTCACTTGGTTGCCCTGTCCATCATGCGGTGAGCATGTATTTCGGGCAAGGGGGACGGCCGATCGCCTCGCCAAGTGGAATCGACACTGGGCGGACCGACAAGAAACTTTGGCCCACAGCCTCGGCTCACAAAGAGGCCAAAGCTTGCCACCAACTATTCGATGGCTTCACGCTGAATAGGTTCCATCGCCTTTGTATTTCGCTCCACGGCGACGACAATCGTGCGCTGCGAAGTGCCATCGCGAGTACTGGCAACCAGCGGAATCACCTGGCGGCGGTTCGGCAGATCGAGCCGTACGCTAAATGTCCCATCGGCCCGCAGCTTAATCGGCGTGCCTTGCAACGTGACAATGGCGTCCGGATGCGTGGTGCCGTGAATAACCATTTCGGCCCCCACCTTAAATTGGACCGCCCGATCGCGCATCACCAAGTATTCCGGGCCGGTTCCATAGCGGTTGTTGATCGTTGCACCCACGGGCCGGTGCAACCGCTCTTCGAGCACTTCCTGCAACTCATTGGAGTTGACTTCCGGCGAGAAGCCTCCGCTCATTGCGTAAATTTTATCGCAATCTTCAACCACCTCCGACCAGTGGTTGTCTTGCTTTTCTTCCGCCGCTGCAGACGGCGTGGCGACGGTGTTGCTGTGCGCGAGCGAAAAAAACCGCCCGTTGGACGCTAAATACCCTATTTCCAACCGATAAGTTTGCGGCGGATCCTCGACATGGATGTACCAGTTCTTTACGCCGCCGTGGATTGCAATGTCCGAATTCACTCGCTCCGACGCGGTCGATGAACCCGCCGCCGAAATTTGCAACACGCGAAGAATCGGTCTCGCGGTATGCCACTGTTCTCCCAGGGCAGCCTGTGCGCGAACAATTCCTGTGGGCGTCAATTCCCAATAGGCGTGCAGCCAATATGGCCCGCGTACCATCACCACCAATCGATCTTTGGCGGTCGATTTCTGGCCGTCGCTGCTGTTAGTGGCCAAGATTTTCGCCTTCAGCAGCCGCAGCTTGGCCTGTTCCAGCCGCTTGGCAATGTGGGGGTTCACGGCCTCTCGGGAGATAACTCTCCCCGAGCCATTGCGGGAATTTCCTCCGGCCGAACGAACTACGGCCGCGTTGCCCAAGGGCCGCTGGACAACCCCGTTCTTTTTGCTTGACGATTTTAATTCCGGCGGTCGCTTGACCACTGCTTTCAATAAAGCTCGGACAAGCTGCTCTTTGCGCATGGAGTGCCAACCATCGACGCCGCGCCTGCGCCATTTCCGCCAGGTTTTTGATGCTCTGTGTCCGCAACGATTGGGCGGTCATATCAAGGACATCCTCTCGCTACCGGCCGTCGCCAACGCGGTTTGCGCGGCGCGTCAGGCATTCGTCGATTCAGAGAATCGTCCTTGATCTTGAATCCGACAAACCCGTCTGTGCGTTGTTGCCACGATTCCCGCCCAGTCTAAAGAGCCGCCTAAGCCGCTCGAGAGATAGGGTATTTCCCCCAGAGGATGCCGATGGTGCACTGTATTGCCTGCCCAAGCGACTTTCCTCTCAATTTGCGAGTTTAATCACAAAATGGGGAAAATACAACCTTTTAGCTGGATTATGTCTCCGAAATCCTCCAGAAAGAAGAGCTCCTAACTATTGAAGCCTTAAGTAGTTGTGAACATGGCATCCAATCGGCGTGTGACGACCGACGGTGCCTAGGCGACCAAACCAGCGCGATCAACTGAAAAGGCAACTTCCATGTTGAAACGGCACTTGATGCAAACCGTCATGGGCAAAGAAGATGGAATTTGTGAAAAAAATCACAAATTCCGTTTTCCAGTCGTTGACGGTTCATTTCCGCCAGATTAGATTGTCCACCTAAACATCTTTGCTGGCACGCACTCGGAGCAGGATTTTGGCGTCGAACACGCCCGTCGCCGCGCCTTTTCTGGCTCGGTTGCAGGTCATGAGTTGGGGAGGTCAGCGCTGCGTTCAAAAGATGCGCCGCCCGGATCTTGCTCACCAAATGGCGATCCATGAACCGCGCTCCCGATGATGAACGGTCGATCATCGCGATGGCCTACACCTGGGCCACCACGATTATTGTGATCGCCGGCGAGATGGTCGTTCCCGGTTTGATCGGATTGTGGCTCGGTAGGCTCATCGCTTCCTGGGCGATGATCTTGTTTGCTTTCGTCGGCTTCGCCGCGGGCATGTTCGTGGCGATGCTCCATTTGATTCGACTTACAAAGAGCAAAGATATTAGGAAGCTCTGAGGACTCACGATCTATCCTTCGCAGTGAAAATGATATCGACCCTTAGCAATCGAATCACGAAATCGGGAACTCTAGGTCTTATCGCCCTGCTGCTGGTGATGGCCGCGGCGATGTGCATCCTTCTTTCACCGCTGGCGTTTTTGCTCGGCGGGCTAGATGGTATTGTTGCCGCCGCTGTGGCAGCGGCGGCGGTCTGGGCTGCGTCTGCTTGCGGTATTGCCATTGGCGAACTGTTTCATGGCCCTAACGCCGCGCTTTTCAAATTGCTGTTTGGAATGATTATTCGAATGGGCCTAACGCTGTGTGCATGTCTCCTCGTACTGTTGACCGATTCTTCCCCGGCGCGAGCTGGGTTTGTCTTTTATGCGCTCGCATTTTACCTAGCCATTTTGCCGATCGACGCTTGGTCGGCGGTGCTCAGGACGAATTCAACGGCAATCGCCAACAACTAACCAAAGTCAAAGCTGTATTAGCTGTCGTCAACGACTAGACGGCGTCTATGGCCGAATCTGATACACAACACGAAAACTACCTCTCGCCGGAACACTTGTTCGGGCATGTGCAGGATACTCCGTACATTCAGGTGCCGCGGTTTCTCGCCCCGCCCGATGGAAAGATCTCACTGACAGGGGAAAAAACTGAAGATGTGGTCAACGTCGAAGGCTATCACTTTCGGCTTACCAAATTCATGCTCATCGAAGTTGTGGTCGCTCTCTTGATGGCGGTCATCTTCATTCGATTGGCCAATCGCATGAAAAAGACCGACATCCCCAAAGGCCGCCTGTGGAATATGTTCGAGGCGATGTTGATCTTCATTCGCGACCAGGTCGCTCATCCGGCAATCGGCCATGATTACGGCAAATTCCTGCCGTTTCTATGGACGGCATTCTTTTTCGTTTTGATCTGCAATCTATTCGGCTTGCTGCCTTGGGCTGGCTCGCCGACCGCGTCGCTTTCCGTAACCGGTGCTTTGGCGATCTCCACGTTTGTCGTTGTGCTGGCGACCGGTATGGGAAAATTCGGCGCTTTGGGGTTTTGGAAAGCGCAAGTTCCTCATTTGGATTTGCCTCCCGTTCTGGCGGTCTTTCTCATCCCCATGATTTTCGTAATCGAAGTCATCGGCATCTTCATCAAGCACGGCGTGTTGGCCATTCGTCTTCTGGCAAACATGCTAGCCGGTCACTTGGTGCTGGCGGTCATTCTCGCCTTTATCGGTGCCACGGCCACGAGTTTTTTATTTTGGTTTGTCGCGCCGGTAAGTGTGCTGAGCATTGTCATGTTGAGTTTGTTGGAATTGTTGGTGGCCTTTATTCAAGCTTATGTTTTCACGTTTTTGTCGGCGTTGTTCATCGGCATGGCGGTTCACCCGCATTGATGTAACCGAACCGATCGAATGCCGAGTTAATGCCCCAGATTCAAAGGAGATTCAAGAGTGAACAAGTTGACCCGAATTCTCGCCCTGAGTGCGATCGTAATGTTGATGGCTGCGCCCGCCTTCGCGCAAGGCGGCCCCCCGGCCGCAGCGCCGGCTCCAGCTTCATTTAGCATGGACCTGGGAATTGCCTTGGGCGCCGGCATCGTGATTTTGGGCGCCGGCTTTGGCATTGGCCGGATTGGCGGATCGGCCGTTGAAAGCATGGCACGCCAGCCGGAAGTCGCCGACAAAATCCAAGGCGCGATGATCGTTTCCGCCGCCTTGATTGAAGGCGCCACGTTCTTTGCTCTGTTGGTCTGCTTGTTGAAGCTGTTTTTCAAATAACCTGAATGTTTGGAAAAACCGATCCGACATTCTCGCGCATTTGACTATGTCGAATCCGCGAATGCGGACTGAATTAAGGAAGGTTTCATGCGCTATCGCTGTGAACTGTTAGCCGTTCGTCATCGCGCACAATTCGCGCTTGCCGTGTGGCTTTGCGCGATTTTGGGTGGCGGATCAGCAGTGCTGATGACTTCAGGCGCGGCTCTGGCTGCAGACGAAACGACGGCACAAGCCGCTGGGGAAGCGAAAGCCCCCCCGGCGGAAAGCCCGCCCAATCCGCTGCAGTTCAAAACCGATTTAGCGCTCTGGACCTTTGTCGTCTTCGTCGTGCTGTTCATGGTGTTGAAAAAGTTCGCCTGGGGCCCTATCGCGGCCTCGCTGGATCGCCGCGAGCAAAATATCGCCAAGAACATCGAAGCTTCACGGCAAGCCCACGAGGAAGCCAAGAGCTTGCTGGCCGAGTATGAGCGCAAACTGGCCGGCGCTGCCGACCAGGTGCGCGAAATGCTTGAGGAAGCCCGCCGCGATGGCGAAAACGTCAAGCAGGAAATCCTCGCCGAAGCCAAGGCGGCCGCCCAGGCCGAGCACGGACGGGCGATGCGCGACATTCGCACGGCCACCGATGCTGCGGTCGAAGAACTGTCGAAGCGTAGTGCCGATTTGGCAGTTGAACTGGCTGGCAAAGTCATCAGCGCCAAGCTCACCTCCGACGAGCGTTCGAAGCTCGTGCAAGATTCGCTCACCAAGTTCGCCGCCGCAGCCCCAAGTGCCAACTGATACCTACCTCTGAACCCTGCTCCCTGAACCCTTACATTGGAACAATCCCTCACCACCCCACGAAAGTTTACGAAGCTGCCCACCTCCGACACCGTCGAGTGGCGCGCCGCTTTCGTGTACGCGCAGGCGTTGGTGGCTGCGGCACAGGAAGCCGCCGCGGCCGATAATGTAGCACAAGAGTTCGATTCGTTTATCGACGACGTGCTCGACAAATTGCCTCAATTGGAAGCCGTGTGGGAATCGAGCTTTGTCGATGAAAACTCTAAAGAGGCCATGCTGCAAAAGGCGCTCGGCGATCGCGCCTCGCCGGTGTTTCTAAGCTTCTTGAAGGTGGTCACGCGCCATGGCCGCCTTAGCATGCTGCGGCTGATTCACCTCGCATTTCACGAAGAGCTAAATCGCCTGCATAACCGCGTGCGAATCATGGTTAGCACCGCCGAGCCGCTGGACGGTATCGCCGAAGAGCGCATATCACAAGAAATTCGCACCCGCCTGAAGAAAGAGCCGGTGCTGGAAAAACAGGTTCATCCCGAATTAATCGGCGGCATTGTGCTGCGCGTGGGAGACCGAGTTTACGATGGATCTATAGCCACGCAGCTCGAACGCTTGCGTGAACAGATGCTGACCAGGAGCGTGCATGAAATTCAAAGCCGACGAGATCGCTTTAGTTCTCCAGCGTGAAATCCAAGCAGTACCAATCGAAGATCGACATTCGCGACGTCGGTCGGGTGCTTGAGGTGGGCGACGGCATTGCGCGCGTCTATGGCCTCTCCGGCGTCATGGCCGGCGAAATGGTCGAATTCCCCAGCGGCATCACCGGCATGGCGTTGAACCTGGAAGAAAATTCCGTCGGCGTCATCATTCTTGGCGACTACCTGAAGATTGAAGAAGGAGACGAAGTCAAAAGCACGGGCCGCCTCCTCAGCGTGCCGGTGGGCGATGCGGTGATCGGTCGCGTGCTCGATCCGTTGGGCAATCCGCTCGACGGCAAAGGTCCCGTCGTCACCACCGAGCGTCGTCCGGTTGAATCGATGGCCCCTGGCATCGCCGGCCGCCAACCGGTGCGCGAACCGCTGCAAACCGGCATCAAGGCGATCGACGCCATGACACCCATTGGCCGCGGTCAGCGCGAACTCATCATCGGCGATCGTAAAACCGGCAAAACCGCCATCGGCATTGATGCGATCATCAATCAGAAAAATAGCGGCGTGAAATGCTTCTACGTCGCAGTCGGTCAAAAAGACTCATCCGTGGCGAACACCATCGAGGCCCTGCGCAAACACGGCGCCATGGACTACACCACGGTTATCCTTTCGGGAGCCAGTACCCCTGCCCCGCTGCAATACATCGCTCCGTACGCCGGCACCGCCATGGCAGAGTACTTTATGTACAACGGCCAGCACGCGCTGATTGTCTACGACGACTTGTCGAAGCAGGCTCAAGCCTATCGCCAGTTGTCGCTATTGCTGCGGCGTCCTCCGGGACGCGAAGCTTACCCTGGCGACGTGTTCTACGCCCACAGTCGCTTGTTGGAACGCTCCGCCAAATTGAGCGACGAATTGGGTGCCGGATCGCTCACCTCGCTGCCGATTATCGAAACACTGGAAGGCGAAGTGTCGGCCTATATTCCAACCAACGTGATTTCGATCACCGACGGCCAAATTTATTTGCAGCCCAACCTGTTCTTCGCCGGCATTCGGCCTGCCATGAACGTCGGTATTTCCGTGAGCCGAGTCGGCGGCGCCGCCCAAATCAAAGCCATGAAGAAAAAGGAAGTGGCCGGCGGTTTGCGTCTGGCCCTGGCCGCCTTCCGCGAATTGGAAGCGTTCGCACAGTTGGGCACCGATTTGGACGCCGCCACGCAGCAGCAACTGGATCGCGGCTATCGCATGGTCGAATTGCTCAAGCAAGGCCAGTATCAGCCGATGGAAGTTGTCGACCAGGTGCTCAGCATCTACGCCGGCAACCAGGGACATTTGGACCAGGTGCCCCGCAACCAGGTCGCCGCTTGGGAAAAAGCATATCTCACGTTCATCAAAGATCAGAAGCCGGAAATTCGCAAGAAGATCGTCGATACCAAAGATTTGGACGCCGACGCGATGAAGGCGCTCGATGCGGCGATTGCCGATTTCAAAAAACAATTCGGCAGCCGCGTGAAAGAGCCAGAATTGGCAAGGGTCTGATTCATCCAAACCTCGGGAAATCATCATCAATTAACTAACTCGGATGGCCAAAGCCCGCGCACTCGATAGACGCCGCCGCAGCGTCCGCAATATTCGCAAGATTACGCGGACCATGGAATTGATCGCCACCGCGCGATTCAAGAAGGCGATGGACCGCGCCATGCAGCCACGGCGTTACACGAAGCGGATCACGAAGCTGGTTTCGGACTTGGCGACCGCTGGACTGGAAGTTACCCATCCATTGTTGCAGCCTCGCGAAAAAACCAATCGCGCCATTTTGCTGGTTCTCACCGGCAACCGCGGCCTGTGCGGCGGCTACAACTCAAACATCTTCCGCCAGGCTTGGGCGCGCTACAATGAGCTTCAGCAGCAAGTGCCCCAGGTGGAACTGGAGATTTCCGGCAAGCGCGGCATTGCGGCATTCAAATTTCGCGGCCTCAAAGGGAATCACTCGTACACTCATTTCGAAGATAAGCCGTCGTTCGCCGAGGTCGATCTGCTCGCCAGCCGATACTTGGATGAATACGCCGCCGGCACGCTCGATCGGCTGGACGTGGCCTACACGCGTTTCGACAGCCTGAGCAAGCAAACTGCTACGGTCGAAACGTTGCTGCCGCTATCTTCGCTTGCGCTGCCAGAGACGCGTAAGGGCGCCGCTGCTAAACTCGAAGTCGACAAAAAACCGGTCGGCGAGACTCAGTATGAATTCCTGCCGTCGGCCGCGAGCATCCTCGAAGAAGTCGTGCCCACAAGCTTCAAGGTAAAGTTGTTTAAGTGCTTCCTCGACTCGGCTGTCAGCGAGCAAATTGCCCGCAAAACCGCCATGAAATCGGCGACCGACAACGCCGATAAATTGATCAAGGCGCTCAGCATGTCGTACAACCGCGCGCGCCAAAGCCAAATTACCGGCGAAATCATGGAAATCCTCGGCGGCGTCGAAGCGCTGAAAGTAGTCAAATAATCGGAAATTAATTGCACCGGCCTGAGTCCGGGGCTGAACTCAACTGCACCACTTACTACTGAACCCTCCAAGCTATGGCAACTGCAACAGCCCCCGCAAAACATTCGGCCGGACACGCTTCCACCGCAAAAAACATCGGCAAAGTGACTCAAGTCATCGGCTCCACATTCGACGTGGAATTTCCCGAAGAGCATCTGCCGGCAAATTTATAACGCGATCACCGTCGATGCCGACATTAAAGGAACCAAGATTCATCTCACCGGCGAAGTACAGCAGCACTTGGGGGGCGGCCGGGTGCGTTGCGTCGCCCTGGGCAGCACCGACGGCATGGTCCGCGGGATGGAAGTGATCGATACTGGCGGGCCGGTTACGGTTCCGGTGGGCGAAGTCACGCTGGGTCGTGTGTTCAATTTGTTGGGCGAGCCGATCGATAACCGCGGCCCGGTCGATGCCAAGGAATTTTGGCCCATCCACCGCGATCCCCCCTTGGTGACCGATCTTTCGACCAAAACCGAAGTCTTCGAAACGGGCATCAAAGTCATCGACTTGCTCACCCCGTTCGTGCGCGGCGGAAAAGCCGGTTTGTTCGGCGGGGCCGGTTTGGGAAAAACGGTCATTCTCACCGAGCTGATTGCCCGCATCGCCAGCGCTCACGGCGGTTACTCGGTGTTTGCAGGCGTCGGCGAGCGAACTCGCGAAGGAACCGACCTGTGGATTGAAATGCAGGAAGCGAAGATCGGCGATACGGGCCGGCACGTCATCGAGCAAACGTGCATGGTGTTCGGCCAAATGAACGAGCCCCCTGGCGCTCGCTTGCGCGTCGCGCTCTCGGCGCTGACCATGGCCGAATATTTCCGCGATAAAACCGGAGCCGATACGCTACTGTTCATCGATAACATTTTCCGCTTCTCGCAAGCTGGCAGCGAAGTGTCGGCCCTTTTGGGCCGCATGCCCAGCGCCGTGGGTTATCAGCCGACGCTCGGAACGGAAATGGGCGCCCTGCAAGAGCGAATTGCCTCGACATCGCGCGGGGCCATCACCAGCGTGCAAGCCGTGTACGTACCGGCCGACGATCCGACCGATCCCGCCCCCGCCACGGCGTTCGGCCAGCTCGATGCCTTCCTCTATTTGGAACGCGCGATTTCCGAAAAGGGCATTTACCCGGCGGTCGATCCGCTGGCCTCCTCCAGCCGCATTCTCGATCCGCAATACGTGGGCGAACGCCATTATGCGATTGCCCGCCGTGTGCAAGGCATTTTGCAGCGGTACCGCGAATTGCAAGACATTATCGCGATTCTCGGCGTTGAGGAACTTAGCGAAGAAGACAAGCAAGTGGTCAACCGCGCCCGCCGCATCGAGCGGTTCCTCTCGCAGCCGTTCTTGGTGGCCGAAGTGTTCACCGGCAAGCCCGGTGAAATCACTCCGCTGCGCGAAACGATCCGCAGCTTCGAAGAGATTTGCGACGGCAAGTGGGACCACCTCCCCGAGGCGGCGTTCATGTACGTCGGCGCGATCGAGCAAGCCGAAGAACAGGCCAAGAAGCTGGCGAATAAGTAACTTACAAATGACGAAAATCGAATGAAGAGTTGACGGTGTCTGGGGGAATTCAGGGACCAAACTTCATTCGCGAATTTCGAATTTCATATCCACATGACCGACCACTACGAACAAGGTATCGACGTAACCAGTCCGGTGCACGTTATGGAATGTATAGTCGTTACCCCCGACGCCACCGCCCTGCAAACCCCCGCACAGTTTATCGCGCTCCCATTATATGATGGCGAAATGGGCATCGCCCCCGGCCACAGCCCGTTCATCGGCCGCCTGGGTTTTGGCGAGTTGCGGGTCACCGAGGTTGGCAAAACCCTCAGGCTCTACGTCGATGGTGGCTTTGTGCAGGTCGCCAACGATCAGGTCGCAATTCTGACCCAACATGCTATTCCCGCCGAAAAGCTCGATGCCGCCACGGCCCGTGAACACTTAGCCGCCGCCCGCGCTCGCAAGGCCAGTTCACCGGAGCTTATGGCCATTCGCGATCGAGCAGAGTTGCAAGCCCGTGCTCAATTGCGCATCGCCCAGCACAATTCGGGCGTCGCCCGTTAGCCAACGAGCCGCGTTCTCATTACAAACCGGCCTCTCGGCGTTTCTCGCTTGGCCTGCCGTTGAAATTTGCACGGCAATTCCCATCTGGCGCTCATTGGTTGCTATCGCCAATGCCGAAACGAAGTCATAGAGCGTTTTCTCATCAACGACTGTGAGAAATTCAGAAAGACGATTCTTTGAGCGACGTCATCGGATGGATCGAGCTCGACCGAGCAGCCGGCGCCAGCGGCTGGGAGGACCTCGTCGCCGAATCGAGCTACCTCGTACCGTCGCCCGCCGAACGATTCAATTTGCCTCGGCTACGAAGCGCCACGATCGGCAATTCCTGTAAGGTCGAGTTTGTCGATGCCGATTTCGACAGGTTGTCGGCCCAACTGCATGCCGAATTCGAGCGATTGAAGAATCGCGTGGGCTAGGAAAACAATTCCGACGCGATCCGTCTCATAACGAATAAATCCCAGAGGAGAGCGATCTCTGGTACTGCTTGCCGAGATTTGCGAAAATCGGTGCGGCCGCCTCTAAATCACGTAATTCAGCTCCGGCTGCATCTCTTCCACTTCGTTGCGCATTTTCAGCCGCGGGGCTTCCAGCACCACTGTCGTGTGCGGTTCGACGCTCTTGCGTTAGCCAGACGCTCGAGCCGACGACCGAATGGTGGCCGATCACCGTCCGGCCGCCCAAAATCGTGGCGCTGGCGTACACGATGACATGATCTCCAATCGTGGGGTGCCGCTTGTGGCCTCGCAGCAGATTGCCTTCGCCGTCGGTCGGGAAGCTTAGAGCACCGAGCGTGACGCCTTGGTAAAGCTTGACGTGGTTGCCGATTTCCGTCGTCTCGCCAATGACCACGCCGGTGCCGTGATCGATGAAAAAATACTCGCCAATTTTCGCCCCGGGATGAATGTCGATTCCAGTGCGCGAGTGGGCCCATTCGGTCATCATCCGCGGAATGAACGGACACCCAAAGCGCGTGCAGGACGTGGGCCAGCCGGTAAATGGTGACCGCCTCTAGCCCCGGATAGCAGAAAATCATCTCGTCGGCCGTGCGCACCGCCGGGTCGCCGTCGTAGGCGGCTTGCACGTCCAGCGCCAGCATCTTGCGAATTTCGGGTATCTGCTCCAGGAACTGCACCGCCTTCACTTGGCCAAGGCCTCGAAGTCGGCCTGGTCGGTGCACATTTCGCTCGCGCCGGCATCGTGCCGCAATGCCCGGCCGATTTGCACCGTCAGCTTGTCGTGCAGCGAATCGATCAAGTTCGCCCACGTGGTACAGCACGTTGCCCATGTGCAGCCCTTCGCGGCGGCGAAAACCAGGGTAGATCAGCTCTTTCAATTCCTCGCAGCAGGAGATAATGACGTCGTAGTTCGGCAGCGGGCAATGGCCCAAGTGGTTGATCGAGCCCACCTCCTGGTAGGTCTGCACAATCTGCTTGGTCAGCTCGGGCAGTTGCTCTTTAAGTCGCAGATCGGTGGCCATGGCAGAACAGAGCTGGGTTTAAGGTTCAGGGTTCAGGTTTGTCAGCGGATTCTGGGCGCGAATGTTACGATGGGGCTCCGCTTTGCGGCGGATACAGGGGAAGGCCAAGACGCTGCAAACTTCACGCGCGTCCGGCACTAGACCGGACAACAACACACGCACAGGTTCCGTCTGCAGGTGAAATTGCTGTCCATGGCAAGGATAACTTATGAGGGGAAAGACGGCGAAGCGAGGCAAACCTTGACGGCCATGTTGGCCCTCATCCCAGGCATCGTAGGCCTGGAAACCGGCAAAATCAACCGTCTTCTGTACTTAGTCGGCTATTGCTGCCAGTGGCATTGAGCCCAATGAGTTTGCCTGCAATGAATTTCTAATTGCCAGCAGAATATGGTCAAATGCCCAATTAATTGCACAAAAGCAGGCATCGGCCCCCGTACCCCTTGGCCTTTAAACATGAATGAGTAGCTCACCCTCCAAAACTGTCTGGCTGGTATGCCCCAAATGCCGCTCGCGCCGGCAGGTGCCGCGGTCGCAGTTGAACGAGCGCATTTGCTGCCGCCAATGCTCGACGGAAATTCATCGTGGCGGCGATGCGGTGGTAGCCGAGCAGGCCGGAGCGATCGAATCCCAGATCGAGGCGGCAATTCAAGTTGCGGTCGATGCCACCGACGACCTTGCGCCGCTGGCCGACACAGAAGAACTCATTCCTGAACCCGCGATCGATCGAATCGCAGTATTCCGTAGCGTCCTGCCGGCAGAGCCGGAATTGGAAAAGCCGCCCGAAACTTGGGTCGCACCGCCGATGCAAATTTCGCTCACCTGGGCACTGTTCTTTGGGGTTTTCAACCCGTGGTGGCCCAATGCGCTTGGCAAATGGATATTTCTAACCGTGAGTTCCGCGATTGGTTGCGGGCTGGCATATTCAGCCTGTGTGCATTTTCGATCGGCGGGGAGATGGGCATAGTTGCCGCCGGCTCAATCGCACTTGCAGCGAGCTTCATTCTCGTTTTCGCCTATTCGTATGGCGCCGCGTCGCGCGACCGACATCATTATCAATACGACCCATCGCGCCGACAAAGCGGAGGACTGGCCCGATAAAGATTCGCGCGAACGGTTGTTTTACCTGTTGCGCTTTGCTTACTTTTTTGGATTGGCCGCACTTCCTTCCGCCGCGGTTGCTGCGGTCGGTTCGATTATTGCGCGCTACCAATTGTGTACGCCATCTCAGAATTCATTCTGTTTCCCATCATGGTGCTTGGTGCACTTGAGTCCGACTCGCTGTCCCCCTTGTCTTTGCCGATTTGGAAAAGCTTAGCGATGCTGGTTCACGCCTGGGCGCTGTTTTATTTACTGTCGGCAATGATGCTGTCGATGGTCGGCGGAGTCGCAGTCGTAGCATATTTGCAGATCGGAATTGCATCGCCTCTAATATTCGCCCCGCTGGCGGCCGCGGCTTGGTTCAGCTACGCGCGCCTGATGGGACGCATGGCACTCTTAGTAATGCAGCAAGAGAATCGAGCCGACGATTTGCACCGGCCGCTACGTTTGACTCGGCACGGCAATTTGGCGGCTGTACTCGACTAGGCTAGGGGCGACGCAACAGGTCGGGCAAGCCCAGACGAATGACCGTGAGCGTTTCCTGCAGGCCCTCTTCCAAGCTGGCCGCGGCGTCGGGAGCGAGGCGGTGCAGCCAGCGCACCGTATTCTCCAAGGCGGAACGAGCCTTCAAGAAGTTGGTTTGTTGGTACGCCTCCCGCGAGCCGGCGATCCAGTTCTTCGTGATGCCGCTCGTGCAGATGGGCTTGGACGTTGCGGCGAGTACTGGACCTGGCAACGTTGAATGACCGCCTGCCGGCCGAACACGCGTTCCACGCCGGCCACCGAGGCCTTGGCGCCATCCAGCACAAACAGCGTCGGCCGCGACGTCTCCAGACCTCGCTCCACTAATTCTTCCAACAGCGACGTGACCACCTGGGCGTTTTCGGTGGCCCCTTGCCGCAAGCCCAGCAGCTGTTTGTAACCCTGGTCAGTCAAGCCCAACGCCACCAGCAACGTTTCTCCCGCGGTATTTCCACGCCGTCGATGAACACGGCGACATACCGTGCCGCAGGCCAGGCTCCGTGACGACCAGGCCGCCAAACTCCGGGTACTGGCCCGTACGAAACCGCGGCTGACACTGGACTTCTTCACGCCGAAGCCCTCGCTCGCCAGGTCGATCACGCCTTCATAATCTCGGGTGGAAACGCCGCGAACCATCCGCCGCAGGAAGGTCTGCGGCAAGGCGTCGGGCTGCTGCAGTTGAGCGTATCGCTCCAAGGATAGCTCGCCGGCTCCAGCGGTCGATCGAACCCGCGGCCGCTGGATCGAAATCTTTTGTCCACCGATACAAACGTAGCCGGGTTGCCGGCCGTGGCGGGTGGCCTTGCGATCGGCTTGGCCCCATTGATGCCGCGGTCCGCAATGCGGTGGACTTCGTCGTCCGACGAGGCCGACTGCTACCCGGCGACCAATCTCGATGGCAAACAAGTCCAGGGATTGTTGCAGCAGTTCCAGCACTTCTTCCTGGTCCAGCGAGAGCTGAAGCATCTGACGAACTTGCCGGCCCAGGGCCTCGCCCAACTCCGGCCCTTGAGGGCACCCCGTTCGTCGATCACCTTCGATCCGCTCGCCCTCGCCCGCTTGCCTGCTCCGCTACTTCTGCGATAACTTCTCCTCATGGCGGTTGCTCCTGTTTCAAGGGAAACAAATTACCAGCCGGGAATGTACTCCCAGCGGGGCGACCGCCAACTTTTCAACTACTCAAGGGACATCCTCCATGCCAATGCCGATGGTCAAATTGTATTGCGCCATTTGCCGATCGATTATCGTTTAATTTTGGGAGTCGGCGGCCTGGGCTATGCCGACAAATACTTCGCCCTTGATACGGGGACCAGCACGTTAACGGCGGAGCTGCAATCGGAATATAAAACGATCGAACCGCTTCGTGTTTTCGCTCCCCGTTTTCCATCGATTTAGCCAAAGGAGGGCCGACTGCTTCCGTAAAAGTGGTCGATTCGAATGGAAATCGAATCACCACCGGGGGAGTTTTTGTCCCACCGGCTGTCCGGGCCGGTGGTTGGAATGAGCCATTTGACAAAAACGGAATCGTCCAAATCCAATTGCGGCATGCAGGCAAAACCAACTTCGACTATGCCGGCGACCCGCTCGATCCCCACATTTCAAGCTCGAAGCAAAGTGATATCAAACCCGATGTCGCCTCGCCCGAAATCGAAATTCAATTGCCGGAAACGCGTTTGCTTTCCGGAAAAGTAATCGATGCCGAGTACCCGGGGCTTACGCATCAAAACCTTGCCGTAAATCACTTGGCCGTGGTATGTTCCGAATGCGAGGCAGACGTGATTGTTCGCTTGGAGGCGACAGTCTGCTCGCGGCCACGTTTTGGAACCGGTCATGGACGACCCAGCGCCAGGGATTTGTGAAGGGTGTGCGGCAGTGCTTTCACGACCTGCCCGACCCCCGTGTGGTCAATCGTTGCCAGCATCGACTGCTGGATATTCTGGCGATCGCGATTCTGGCGGTGCTGAGCGGTGCCGACGACTGGACGGACATGGAGGTATTCGCCGAAACGCGCGCGGACTGGCTGGCTGAGTTCTTGGAACTGCCGGGCGGGATTCCCTCGCACGACACGTTTCGTCGCGTGTTCGGTTTGTTCGAGCGGAAGCAGTTTGCGGTCTGTTTGTTGCGGTGGACGCAAGCGCTGGCGGAAGCCACCGGCGGCAAGTTGATTGCCATCGACGGCAAGACGCTGCGTCGGTCGCATCGCAAGCGGGCCGACTTGGCCGCCTTGCACCTGGTTACGGCGTGGTCGAGCGAGAATGGACTGACGCTGGCGCAAGTCGCCGTGGAAGACAAGTCCAATGAGATCACGGCAATTCCCGAACTGCTGAAACTCTTGAACCTCAAAGGTTGCACCGTGACGATCGACGCGATGGGCTGTCAGCAGGAAATCGTCGAGGAAATCCGCGACGCTCAAGCGCATTACGTGCTGGCCGTGAAAGACAACCAGCCGCACTTGCGCGAGGATCTGAGCGAACACTTTGACCGCGTGCTGGAAGCCGAGGAAACACTGCCGATTCAACAGCACCATGCCACCGCTGAGGTCGGTCACGGTCGCCAGGAGCGGCGATTCTATTACTCGACGCCCGTGCCCGAAATGTTGCGTCACCGCGACGCCTGGCGCGACCTGACGAGTGTGGGCTGCGTGGTCACGGCCACCCAGCGCGACGGGAAAGAGGTCTGTGAAGTGCGTTACTACATCAGTGACCAAAAGCCGCATGCGAAGCGGTTGGCTCAAGCGGTGCGTGGTCACTGGAGTATCGAAAACAGCCAGCATTGGGTCTTGGACGTTGCCTTCCGCGAAGATGACCGCCGCCAGCAAGATCGCCATGGCGCTGCCAACCTCGCCACCATCCGCCGATTAGCGGTTAGTCTCCTGCGACAAGATAAGACCATCACCAACGGCGCCAAAGCCAAGCGAATGAAAGCGGCCCTCGACCCTAACTACCTACTGCGCGTGCTGAAACATGCCATTTTTGATGCGTAAGCCCTGATGCCGATACCGGCGTGGGGGTAACAGTGCCTTATGTAAACTATTTTCAAACGGTTAAGCAACAGTCTGGCGTTAACCCTTTACGGTCGGTTGCCGTGAGCGATCGATCGGGAAATTTTCAGTTGCCCGTTCCTTCCGGGCCGGGAAAATTGTCGTTTCGCTTTCCAGTCTATGGATATTGGGCCCCTTGTTTCGCAAATAGCGACCGTCAAGGCGACCTGCCGAGTATTGCAGTCGACATTCCTGAAGCAGGTGAAGTTCCAGCAGTCAATATTCCCGTAGCTCACGGATTAGTGCTCAAGGGAACCATTCGCGATTCGGAAGGAAAACCCGCGGTGGGAGCCGCGGTGCGGGCAGAGTCGCGCAATCAATACTACCTAGCGAAAACTGACGAACTGGGGCATTTTAAGCTGAGCAATTTGTCGCCCAGAGCAGAAGTTCAAATATCGGCTTCGCTCGGCTCCGCAATCGCCGATTCTTCTCTACCGGCCGACGCCACGCACCCGTGGGATAAAACTCGTGTGGAAAACATCGAGCTAACGCTCAAGCCAGGCGTCGTGCTCACCGGTCGTGTTCTCGAAGACAAGGAGCCCGAGGCCGGCGTCCTCATGGTTTTACATCGATCCACACCGGCAAATCCTAATCAGTTTCGGGAGTGTGCCGATGTCAAGACCGGCGAAGATGGGAGTTTTGCAGCGGGAGGTTTGACGCCAGGGGATCACTACTATTTCGAAATCCATTCGGTCGATGGCTCCGCCGACCCGGAGTGGACTCATCAAACGCCTTATATCTCGGAAGTGCCTCAAGCTGCCAAGGAAAAAATTGAACTCCCTGACGTTAACCTGATTGGAATGAGTCAAACGCTGTCCGGAATCGTCGTCGACCCGCGGGGAAACATGGTTGCAGATGCCACTGTTTCAGCGGGGGTTGTCGGGAAACGTGTTGGACATCTCTCTCGACGACCCGATCGCTCCCCACCTTGGACACAAACAGACGCTCAAGGGCACTTTGAGTTGACAGACTTGCCCGATAAACAAATCGAATTGATGGTTTATCAAAAAAATACCGACCCCAACGATCGAGTGATACGTCGCGCGGCGACGTGCCGTCCAAGTCTAAACCAGCGTGACATTCGAATTGTCTACGATCCGTTGCTCAATGCACATATTGAAGATCTCGACTCGACAAAGTGAAAATTCTGCGTAACGACGGATCAATCGAATGTTACGCCGAGCGGGCGTGAACGCCCTCGCCAATTTCTTCGATTATCTTGCGATTGAAGGCGGGGATATCGTCGGGTTTGCGGCTGGTCACAAGGCCATTGTCGACGACCACTTCCTCGTCGACCCAATTCGCGCCGGCGTTTTTCAGATCGGTTTGAATCGAGGGATAAGAAGTCATCTTTCGTCCCGCCACCACATCGGCATCGATCAGGGTCCATGGTCCGTGGCAAATGGCCGCGATGGGCTTGCCCGATTCGAAAAACGCCCGCACAAAATGCAGTGCCCACTCATTGCGGCGGAGTTTGTCGGGATTCATGACCCCGCCAGGGAGCAATAAGGCATCGAATTCTTCTGCCTTGGCGTCGGAAAGAGGAATGTCGACTTTGAATTCGTCCCCCCAGTCGGTCATCTTCCAGCCTTTCACTTTCCCTTGCTCGGGCGAAATTACGGCAGTCTCAGCGCCGGCATCTTCGAGCGCTTTTTTGGCGCAATCATTTCGACTTGCTCAAAACCATTGGCCACCAAAATGGCGACTCGTTTTCCTTTCAATTCGGCTGCCATGATTGGCTCCTCTAAAACTGAAATCAGAATGAGATACGAAGGACGAGGAGTTGCTGCGCCGTGCAAACCGCGAGCCAAGCATGCGTTCCAAGCCAGGCAGAATTTTACGGGTTGAAATGACCATTGTAGATTGGCTTGGAACAAGCCACACTGGTAGAGAAGTCGCCAAATACAACGCTTCATACTCGACAAAATACGCAACCTCGAATGATTGCGCACGACGAACAAGTGCTGATCAAGTCGCTCCGGATGATGCAAATCATTGCCGCTGCGCTGGTCATCGGCCTAGTGAACACTTGCCTGATCGCGATCCTTTTTATCTCTCCAAAGCCGGTTCCTCCCAACCCGCAGGCCGATGCGGTTCCAGTGCTCACGGCAATTGCCGTTGCGGCCTTTGTGGCACTCGTTCCACTTTCGTTTTTGTTGCCCCGGCTCATTGCTAAAAAATATGTCGGCCGAATTGTCACCGGCAATTGGCAGCCGGCTCAAAATGCCGATCCCGTTTGGTCCACCACGATTTTCGGACAGCTTCTTTCGACAAGGCAAGCCGCTTCAATTGTCGGCCTGGCGCTTTTGGAAGGAGTTGGCTTTCTGGCGTGTGTGGCATGCATGATCGAACATCGGATGATCGTTATGGCTGTCGCGGCTGCCATCGTCGTGCTCATGCTTTTACGCTTTCCCACGGCAAACAAATTACGCAGTTGGATTGCACAACAGGCCGACGAAATCGATTTGCTCCGACAAGGGTCGACGCAATAGGCGCCTCTTGCTCGATTCCTCTCCCCGTTCCTTCCTTATACAATCCTTTCTGCTCCGTGCCTTGTTGGTAAAAAATCGGCTCGAGGTAAGTTATGGATCCATTCATGCAAGCCGCGCTCGACGAAGCGCAGGCAGGATTGACCGAGGGAGGAATTCCAATCGGCTCAGTCATTGTGCACGAAGGAAAGATCATTGGTCGAGGGCACAATCGCCGTGTTCAAAAGGGGAGCGCGATCTTGCACGGCGAAATGGACGCGCTGGAGAATGCCGGCCGCCAACCAGCGCGCGTTTACCGCGAGTGCGTGCTCTATACTACGCTTTCCCCGTGCCCGATGTGCTCAGGCACAATTTTGCTCTACGGTATTCCGCACGTAATCGTCGGCGAAAATCAAACATTCATGGGGGAAGAAGAGTTGCTGCGCAGTCGTGGCGTGATACTCGACGTGCTGCAAGATTCGCAATGCATCGAAATGATGCGCCGTTTTATTCGCGAAAAGCCCGAGTTGTGGAATGAAGATATCGGGGTGTAGAATTCGGCTTTTCCATTCTCGCACATTCGATCTCCAGGAGGTGAGTTATGCGCGTATTGCTCAGAGCAAGCTGTCCGGTGGAACCGTTTAACACATTGGTTCGCAAGGGCACAGCCGGCGAAGTTATGGGCAAGATTTTGGCGTCCATCAAACCAGAGGCGGCTTATTTTACGGAGATCGAAGGGCAGCGCACTGCATTGCTGGTGGTGAATTTGGAAAGCGCATCTCAAATTCCATCGCTGGCCGAACCGTTCTTTCTGAATTTCAATGCCGAGTGCAGAATCCATCCCGTCATGTCGGCCGAAGATTTGCAAAAGGGAGGCTTGGCCGAACTCGGGAAGAAATGGGGATAAGATGGGCTTGTCACGGGATCGGTTTCTGCCTTATTGCAATTGGAAATCTGTTTCCTTTCAATTCAGGAGCGGTTGACGTGCCAGCGATATCAGGAATTGCCGGCCCTTACCGATTTTTCTTCTACAGCTTCGATTTGCAACGAACCGCGGCATGTGCATGTGCGCCGCGAAAACAGAACATGCAAATTCTGGCTTGAACCAATTTCGCTAGCGTCCAATAATGGATTTCGAGCACACGATTTGAATCACATTCGGCAAATCATTATCGAAAATCTGTCAGCTCTCATCGAGGCCTGCGATGAACACTGCGGCTAGCAGCGAGCCCCGCATTCAAACGATCAAAGTGAGCGACGATTTAATCACCGCTCAGTTGGTGGATGGTCGCGTCATCAGTGTGCCTTTGGCGTGGTCGTGGCGCCTTTCAAACACAACGCCCGCGCAACGATATAACTTTGAATTAATCGGCACCGGCGAGGGAGTTCATTGGCCGGATGTCGACGAGGATATTAGCGCCCGCGGAATGCTGGAAGGTGTTCCGGCCAGACCCCCGAAGCAGCCGGCATGACCCTACAGAATTCGGAAGGCCATCTTTAACCACCTAGGAAGTGAATGGTTTCCATCCCACGTAACCCCACCCGTTCGATCCGCATCGGCACGGCCACGATTGGCGCTGGAAATCCAATCGCCGTGCAAAGCATGACTGCCACGGCCACGCAGAATGTGGCCGCCACGGTGGCTCAAGTACGCGATCTGGAGGAGGCCGGCGCCGACGTGGTGCGCATTGCCGTCGACAGCCGCAGAGATGCCGAAGCGCTGGCCGAAATCCGCAACCAGACCAAAGCGAATCTGGCGGTCGATCTGCAGGAAAACTATCGCCTGGCGGCCGATGTCGCTCCTCACGTCGACAAGGTGCGTTATAACCCGGGCCATCTCTACCATCATGAGCGGGACAAGCCGTGGCAAGAGAAGGTAAAATTCATTGTCGACGTCGCCGCCCAAAGCACGATTGCGCCATTCGCATTGGCGTGAATTGCGGCAGCGTCGATCCGGCCAAGAAGGAAAAATACGACCCGGCCGATTCGATTACGCCCATGCTCGAAAGTGCGTGGGAGCATTGCGAACTGCTCGATAAGCTAAGGTTCGACTCAATACTGCGTCTCGCTGAAAGATTCCGATCCGCGGCAAAGTGATTGAAGTGAATCGTCGGTTCGCGGAGGAGCGTCCCGACGTGCCGCTGCATTTGGGCGTGACCGAAGCCGGCATGCCGCCGGATGGAATCATCAAAACGCGCATCGCGTTCGAGCAGCTCATCAGCCGCGGCATTGGCGACACGATTCGCGTTTCGCTCACGGTGCCCAATGCGCGCAAGGGTGAAGAAATTGCCGCCGGCCGCGCAGATTCTGGCCGATATCGCCGCCGGCCGCGTGCGCAGCGTGGTCGATTACGGACTGAAAACGCTCAACATCATTAGCTGCCCAAGCTGCTCGCGCGTCGAGAACGAAGCGTTTATCGAACTGCGCCCAGCAAGTCAAAGAAATGACCCGCTACGCCGAGGACCACGCATATTACGATCGCCGTGATGGGCTGCCGCGTGAACGGCCCCGGCGAAACCGACGATGCCGATCTTGGCCTCTGGTGCGGCCCGAACTGTCGTAAACCTCAAGCGCGGCAGCGAAGAGCTTGGTGCATTCCCCTACGATAAAATACTGCCGCGGTTGAAGAGCGAGCTGGATGCGATTATCTCCAAGCAAAAAATGAAGATGGTAAAATAGGATATAATTGAGGGTGTACCTTTCCAAATCAAGTTTGGTCAATTATCAATCATGAAATTCGTCGTTAGTATTGATCGAGATGAAGACGGGGTGTGGGTAGTGGAATGCCCTTCCATTCCCGGGTGTGTTAGCCAGGGAAAAACCAAAGACGAGGCGCTCTCTAATATTGAAGATGCCATTCGGAGTTGTCTGGAAGTAAGGGCCGAGAAGGGTTTGCCCTTGACGATTGAAACGAGGCAAGTGGAAGTGGAGGCCTAATGCCTCGTTTGCCTGTCTTGAGCGGCAGCGAAGCAGTTCGCGTTTTTGTGTTGCTTGGCTGGCAAGTTGCTCGGCAAAGCGGTAGTCATATTATTCTGGTAAAACCAGGGCATTTGTCGACTCTCTCTGTGCCGAACCATCGCGAAGTGGCGCGTGGAACATTACGGAGTTTGATCCGCACGGCCGATCTTACGGTTGCAGAATTCCTCGCGTGCGTGCCTTAAAGAACAAGGCGACAAAATGAATACCTAATCCAAATCTGGCGGCCGGCGAAAGAGATACAAAATGACCAACAGCACGATCCTAATAGAATCGGCGATTGGATCTTATGGCCGCCGCAGGAACCCGCAAAAACTGCTGTAAATCGAAGTTTTGAATGATCTTTGCGACTCTGCGCCGCTTTGCTATCATTCCGCGTTTTCTTGGGCATGCTGGCTGAGCAAATCGCTCGGAACTAGTTGGCAGCGATGCCCAAATGGGTCATGGAGGACCGAAATGCGTTTGGGGGCAAAGCCGCCTCATCGTCGAGCGCGAACGCTTGTTCGGCTGATTCTTGCGCTGCCGCTCTGCGCAGCGCTCGCCGGCTGCGCCACTTGGCGGTCATCGACTCAGGCCGAAGCTGCAGCCGCGCTCCCTGACAAATTCACAGTCAATCTCGATCAATTGGTTATTCACACCAACTTCGCACTTCCCAGCCAGCATCGCCTGTTGCAGGAAATCAATGCCGAGCGGCTCGACGTGGCGAGCACTCTAGCGTTGCCGGTTTCCGACGAGAAGATCAACGTTTACTTATTCAAGGACGCCGAACAATTCACCAAATTCATTCGCACGAAATACCCGAACTTTCCCGATCGCCGCGCATTTTTCGTCGAAACTGACACGCAGCTTTTGATTTACGCCCAATGGGGCGATCGCATGGCCGAAGATCTGCGCCACGAGGTCTCGCACGGCTACATGCATTCGGTCGTCTCGAATTTGCCCCTGTGGCTCGACGAAGGACTAGCCGAATACTTCGAGGTGCCGCGCGGCACGCACGGCGTCAATGAGCCGCATGTTAAGCAACTAAATGAGCTAGCCAAGCAAGGCAAATGGCGGCCAAATATCGGGCGCTTGGAATCGATGCACTCGCCGGCCGAAATGACCGAGCTGGAATATGCCGAAAGCTGGGCGTGGGTACACTGGCTGTTGGAAACAGAACCCGCCCGGCGAACGCTACTGCAGAACTACGTTGCCGATTTGCACCGCACAGGCGCGCCGCGCGGCTAAGCCAGTATATCGCGCGATTGCCAGGGAACCCTGAGCAAGAAGTTGTCGAACATGTGCGCAAGCTGGGAAACACGAAGTAGCGCAGCTCCGGGCGAACCAAATCTCGGCCCGCTGAATCACCCAATTAGTTAAGATTCTTTGCGAAAGACCACGCCGCCGTCGACCTTCTTGAATCCAAGCTTCTCGTACATCGCCAGCGCCGCACCATTGCGTTCCATGGTTTGCACCTCGACCAGGCCGACGCCTTGCTGCGCAATTTGGCGCAGTGCCTCACTAATCAGCCCGAGTGCCATGCCCTGGCGGCGATGGTTTTCGGCCACCCACACATCGACCAACCCCATGGTGCGCACGCCCCAGGTATGGCCGAATAAATCCATTTCCGTTAGCGTAATCGTGCCGATCGCTTCAGGCTCGTCGCGCAAAAAAATCTGGCATTCGTGCCGCGGAATGTCCCCCATCGTGCACGCTTCCCACCACGATTTCGTCGGCGGTTCCTGGCCGCATTCGATTCGCGTACGTCGGCGCAGTTGCATTTGCTCGCGATCGACAGTCGGTCGGAAATCGGTAAGTTCCCGATGCAAAACGACGGTGCGATCGACTTCCTTGTATCCGGTGGTGCGAAAAAAATCTTGCTGCTGCTGGTCGGAATCGAGAATTCCGGGCAGTTCGCTGCCGCCGTACAAGCCCAAGTAGAATGCGTTGAGCGGCCAAATGCCGCCGCCATAGAGTATCTTCGCCCCCTTACCGCGCAGATATTCTTCGCTGCGGCGAATTAATTCGCCGGCAATTGCAGCTTCCTCGCCATGCGGCGAAGGAACGGTTAGCACTGTCGTGCCAAGTTCCGTTGAAAGAGCCGATTCATCATCTGTCGGCCCGAATCCGGCATGCGCGAAGGCGATTGGCTTATTGTCATCCGTTGCAACAACCAATCCGGCGCGTTCGAAATACGGTTTTGCTAGAACGTGGCGCTCCAAGAGCGTGGTCGTCATCGGCTGCACATAGCCGCGCAATCCGGACCGCGAGCGCCAAATTTCCGCCAGCCGCGGAGTATCGCCATTCCGAAACCATCGATAGCCGATCAAGGCGCGCCACCTGCGTTAGTCGCTGTGCCCAATTTCTGTCATCAACCATAGAAAAAATCGGGCGGCCGAACAAGCCGAATGAGGCTATATGCGACTATCTCTCCGGCAAGTTCACCCAAACTGCGCCCGCTTCAGTCTTTGTTTCGAATCGCGGCTGACTGATGTTCGCGTTAAACGCATGCTTGCCCGTACGCACGTCGAACTGCCATCCATGCCACGGGCAAGTGACAACGCAGCCTTTTAGCGCCCCCTGCCCCAGCGGGCCGCCTTGATGCGGGCAAATTCCGTCTAATGCGTGGAAGTCGCCCCCCACATTGAACAATGCGACAATCTGCTCGCCGACGATTTTCTCGACACACTGGCCGGGTGGGCACTCTTCGACGTTAACGAGGCGTTGCCAAGGCATTTGAATTTATCAGTAATTTCAGCGAAGTTGCAACGCGTTACAGGTACTTTGAAGCGGGACCGATCGCGGATTCAATCAAACTAATGTTCGTATCCACGCGGACTCAATAGGTCGCGACCGTCCGTTGAATTAAGTTTCCACAATCCGTGGTCGCTAGTGAATTCGCCGATATCGGTCAAAATCGTGCGACCCACGTCGCTCAATTGGACCAACGGCTGGTCTGCCAAGATTTGCTCGGCCGTTTTTGGTGGAACGGCCAGTATCAACTCGAAATCTTCACCGTCGCCAAGCGCATGATCAAAAGGCGAAACTCCATCACCTCTCTGCCTGACCAGTTCGTAAGCCGCCGGTGCCACGGGAATCTTATCTAAGTCGACGACCGCCCCACAGCAGCTCGCTTGACACAGCCGCCACAAATCGAGCGACAATCCATCGCTGCAATCGATGCCCGCGTGCAAAGTGTAGCGCTGGTTGAGCAGTAGCGCCTCGGCGACGCGCGGCCAAAAGTTTAAGTGCCGGCCTAAGATGCTGCCGCCGAATTGGCCCGTAACCAAAATCCTATCTCCCGGCAGCGCACCGCCGCGCCGCAGCGGTCCGTCCGGCGTGACTTCGCCCAGCGCCGTGACGCTGATCACCAGCGCACCGTCCCAACTGTTGGTGTCTCCGCCGGCGATCGCAATTCTGTATTTCTCTGCCAATGGCAGCAATCCTTCATAAAGTGCCGTTGCCAGAACGGCGCCGCCATGACGCGGCAAATTAAGCGCGATGACAGCCGCCAGGGGCCGCGCCGCCATGGCCGCCAGATCGCTCAAATTGACCGCCAGCGCTTTGCGGCCGACCTGCCGCGCGTCGTGAATTTTCAGATCAAAATCGACGCCGTCTGATAAGAGATCGGTGGTTACAACCACGTCGCCACGGCCGGCCGTCGCCAATATGGCGGCATCGTCGCCCATTCCCAGTTTTAACAGCGGATGGGGCGGAAGTTGTTCGGCCAGCCAACGAAGAAAATCGGCTTCCATCCTGCCGACAATAAAACGCGAGTGCCGCCGACACAAGTGGGCAAAGCGGCTTCCAGCGATGCCGCGGCCGGTTATTCGAGAAACAGTGGCGACCCTATTGCCGTTCGCCTGCCCGCCGCGTTACCGCCCAAGGCCCACGATTGCCTACCGCCGCTGCAGCGAAACCGGCAAATGCCCATACAGCGTTTCAGTGCCGCGCACAATGTAGAACTTCACAGGCTCGAAATCGGCGAAGTCGGGCCGATTTAGCACGTAGTCGACATTCTCCAGCGACGTCGTTTCCCAAATGTGCATGCCAACCAAGATATCCCCTCGCCGTATTCCCTGTTTTGCCGCAGGGCTATCGGGCCGCACCGCCACAACCGACAAACCGCCCCGGTAACGGGTGTTCAACTGCCGAAATTGTTGTTGCGGATACGGCTGCAGCTTCAGCCCGAGCAGGTCCCACGACGCGTCTTCGGTCGAACTAGGACGCTGCGGCATGTCGGCCATTGCTAAGTCTAGCGTGACGGGTTGGTTATTTCGTCGCACCGTAACGGTGACATCCTCGCCGATGTCGTGTCCCAGCATGGCGCGTTCGAAATCGAGCGATCGCACCACTTGTTGCTTGTTGACTGCGGTCACTACATCCCCCGCCTTCAACCCGCACTTTGCCGCCGGGCTGTCGTCATCCACGGCCGAAACGACCATGCCGTCAGCGTGCGATGGCGTGTCGGTTCCCTTCAAGCCCACCCACTTGTGCTCAACCTCCTCGGTGCTCATGAGCTTGGCGGCCACTTCGAGCGCCTTGTCGATTGGAATGGCAAACCCAATCCCCGTCGCTCCAGCTCGCACCGCCACGTTAATGCCGATTAGCTCGCCGTCGATGTTCATCAGCGGACCACCTGAATTGCCCGGGTTGATGCTGGCGTCGGTTTGTATCAAATCGTCGTAACTTTGTGTATCGCTCACTTGCACCGAGCGATGCAGCGCGCTCACGATCCCGCGCGTCACGGTGTTTTCGTAGCCGAACGCGTTTCCCATCGCAATGACCGACTCGCCGACCATCAAATCGTGCGACGTGCCAATGTTGATGACCGGCAGCTTTTGCGGCGCACTGATTTTTACGACAGCCAAGTCATTCACTGGGTCAATCGAAACTAACTGGGCCGCGTAATCGTTGCCGTTGGCCAGCGACACTTCGATTTTTTTCACGCCGTCAACAACGTGGAAGTTGGTGATAATGTACCCGCGCTCGTCGATCACGATTCCGGTTCCCATGCCATTCACGCGGTGCGGGCCATCGATGCGCGCCGTCGGATCTTCCGCAGCGGTGAGTATCTTCTGGCCGTGAATATTCACGACCGAATCGCGCGCTTCCTCGACGGCTTTCACGACCGCGGTGCGGCGTAACTCCGAAGCATCGAGTTTCGTCGCGGCCGCCAACAGCATGCTTGCGCCGACGCACAGTGCCGCGCAAATGCGCGCCCTTCGAGGCACGGACGCAGGCATGCCAACAGCTAACAAATTACACATGGAGGGCCGATCGACCAGATGGAGGGCAGGCGTCGTGATTAGGGCTTTGGGCCGATATGCCAAGCCGGGCGGGTCCACATTCGGCGGCGCCCTTGCTGCTTTAGCGCCGCCGCATGCTCGTTAATTCGGCCCACGAGTTATAGCCGCTTAAAACGCTACCAAGCTGCCCTAACAGCCTGCCCAATTTCCGCTTGCGACAAGAAGGCTTATCGGTCGGCGTCATCGTGCCGATCGGGTTTGCTCTGCGGGTTAGGCAAATTGGATGGCTTGCCTACCAGCAACATGAGCTGCATCAGGAGGAACACCCCGAGAATGCTCAGCAATAAATAGGGCCAAAAATCCAAAACCGCCACCAGCTTGCCCCAACCGGCTTGTGCCGCCAGCATGCGCACGACAGCGCCAATACCACAAGCGCCAAACCTGCCATGAGAATTCCGCACCCGACCGAGGCCATGGTCCCCTTGAATGTTCCAATATCGCTAAACTCCTCATGATGCAGATCGATCGTGCGCCCGCGTTTCAAGCTCGTGTCGATCGTCTCCGCCAGTTCCACGGTTCGAGCAGCTTCTGTCCAGGTCGGGTCGACCTCCTCGCCTCCCAAGAGCGTCTGCAGTTTTGCGATCGCCGCAGACGCTGGATTCCACGTATCGAAATCACGCGTACTGGTTCCAGTCGCGCCGCGAGTTTCCAATTGCCAGGGACTCCAATTCTCTGGCAGCCATAAGATTGCTTTTCCGTTTGATCCGACCAGCGTTAACCGGGCTCCGGGTTCTTTTTCGGCAGGGGCCACGGTCCAGCGGCACACGGTTTCTCGTTCACACGTCAATTGCACGCCCAGATTCGCATACGGCCCGCTTGCGCTTGCCGACCCCAACGCGTGCAGTTTCGTCGCTTCGCCGGCAATGTATTGCAATAAATCAGCATCGCGTGCAAATTGCCGTAGAACGCTATCACGACCGCGTTTGCTAAGAAATCGCTCGAATGAAATCTGTTCGATGGGGCCCATGGGCGAGCGGCTGCCATCATAGTTCATTTCCTGCAGCTCATCGGCTGCCGGATGCCAACGCGCCGGCAAATAGGGAAGCACGGCCGAATGAGTTTCCGCCCGAATCATGTCGAGCTCGTAACAATCGAGCATCGAGAGGCTGATCGGGTGCGAAACCAGCACCGACATTTCTACTTGAATCAGCCGCCGCAACTGCTCGATGCGATGTTCGGCTGGACCGCCGGCAACGAGTACGACGTCAACGCCTTTGCCGTCGAGCAACTGCTCCCATTCGCCGGCGATTTGAATGTGCGGGAAAAGCTCGAGCAGTTCATCCTGGCGGCTTCCCAACTCGGTGGCACGCACGATTTGGCCGCGACCGGAATTGCTTGCCTCCGTGGCCACTGCCAGCATTTCATCGTCGGCGCCAAGAAGTGCAATTCGCACGGGAGTTCTATTGATGCTTAGTCGCGATGTCTGGTAGTGGGTCAGTCTGAAATTGGAGAATTATCGTCGCTCGACACAAACCTGCTGTCTCCAGGCAGCTATGCATGGCCATTTCTCGTCGGTCGTGCCATTGTGTGACCAGTAGACTACCTCACCAGTAGGCGTAAGACAGAAGTAATCGCCATTATCTTCCACGAACGGTAACAAATGTTTTGGCACGCGCATCTTGTTCCAAGCCGCGTCTACCATCTTGAAGAGGTCTAAATGGCCTGCATTCGGCAGAATTGATGCGGGTTCTAGGATTGCGTTTGCAACGTCGCTGCCACCCTTGAGAAAGGCACGATAGTCAGGATGGAAGGACATACCAAGTCGCTGCTCAGCGTTGGCAATTTCTTCGTCAGTCGGAGGTCTAAACGGATCACTGTTGGCGTCGCTCATGCTCCCATCATACCCGATCCGCCTTGCAATGCTTGAGCGCTGGCCAGTGCCAGAGATCGCCCGCGTCGGCAAAAGGCAATTTCAAACTGACCCACTACCCGATGTCTAATAGATAACTGAGCGGCTACAACTCTACAGCCGGCGAATGTGAAATCCGCCATCGACATGAATGCGTTCTCCGGTGCTAAACGCAAATGCGCCACTCGCAATCGCGGCCACCGCTTTACCGACATCGTCGGGTTTGCCCCAGCGCCGAATCGGTGTGAGCCCCTCGCCAATCAATCTGTCGTACTTCGACTTCACAGCAGAGGTCATATCGCTTTCGATAATGCCCGGGCAAAGCTCGTACACGTTGATCTTCTCGTCGGCCAGCCGAGCGGCAAACAGTTGCGTCATCATTTGCATGGCCGACTTGCTCAAGCAGTAATCTACCCGGTCAATCGAAGCCGTGAATGCCGAAATTGACGAGATGTTGACGATCGTTCCCGCCGGCATTTTGCCGGCCCGAATCAATTCAATCATTCGCTTCGCCGCCAGTTGCGACAAGAAAAACGGCCCCTTCAAATTGATCGCAAATACTTTGTCCCAGTTCTCTTCCGTCGCTTCGAGCAAATCTTTCCGGCCGGGCGACGTAATGCCGGCGTTATTCACGAGCACATCCAGCCGGCCGAACTCCTGTAACATGCGCTCGACCAAAACGGTGCGATCGGCCGCCGACGAAACATCGCCCCCAATTGCAACAGCTCTGCCGCCGCCAGCACCGATTTCCTCCACCAATTGCTCGGCGGCGTCGACCCGCGCGGCGTAATTTACGCCAACAAAAAAGCCCCGCGTCGCTAATTCCAGAGCAATGCCGCGGCCTATTCCGCGCGAAGCCCCAGTGACCAATGCGGCAGGGTGCATAATTTGGGAAAAGGAAAGTTGTGTTGCATAATTCTAGCTAGCAATGCTATGCTAGCACGCATATTCGATCCAAAAAAGAGCGCGTCTCCAAGTGAAGGAAGGTCGAGCTGCCGCTTGCAATGCGACAAGAAGTCTGCAAATTAATCCAGGAGGGAATTTTTATGCTTGTCCTCTCTCGCCGCGTCGGTGAACGCATTCAGATTGGCGAACAGATTCTAGTGACGGTCGTGCGCATTGGACCAGGCGTAGTGCGCATCGGCGTTGAAGCGCCGTCGGATATGACCGTGATGCGCGAAGAAATTCGCCCCGACGACTTGCCAATCGAGCGGCGGCGCAAATTGGCCCATCCGAAGTGATTCAAATTACACTCCGCCATTGCTGCGCCGCGAAATAGACCTGTACCGCACGGCACTATTGCTTTTTCTCTTCGCGCGATGTTTCCGCCAGAGGAGCCGCGGCCGGGACGCGCCGCAAATCTCGCTCTTTCTCGGGCACAGCATCAAGCGAACCGCGATCTGCCGCTAGTTTTTCCAATCGGCTCAACTTTTCGTCTTGCTTAGCTTCTTCGAGCGCTTCGTCGCCAGGGCCCGATCCCCAAACAAAAGCGTTTCCCGCGCGCGTGATAATCGCCAGCTCAGCATGCGGCAAGTCATCGCTGGCATTTTGCGCAAAATGAATTCGAACGCGGCGCAATTGCAGCTTCTCCTTGATCGGATCCAATAGGGCCGCTAATTTTGCCGCGGCCTGCACGGCTGAATCGCCCCACGGCGTTCCGACCGGACCGGCCGGACTGCTCGCGGCGCCCGATACGCGCAAATATCCTTCGGCCTCGCGCGACGAAAAATCATTGGTCGGCAGTAGCACTGCGTCGCTATCTACTGGCAGCAAGCCGCCGCGCACTTCCATCATCGCCACCGGCCGCCGATAGACGAGCTTCACGCGAATATGCGCAGGATATGTGCATTCCACTTTTTCGACCTTTGCCACCCAGGGATGCAGCGAAAATGCTTGAGAAAGTCGTTCCGGCACGCGGTCGTCCAAGATCGATATCCGTTCGGGCAGCCCCGCGTCGCGGATGACCTCGGCTTTCACGTCAGCCTTAATCCACGCCGGCAATCCAGAAATTTCGATATCGCCCGGCGCAACCTGATATTCCGATTCGGCCTCGACGTGCGACTGCACGCCGCGCCAAATCTGCCGCGCTCCGAAAACAACGCTCGCTGCGACAATCGCAACGAAGACAATGCGTCCGCGCGTGCTTTTGGGAAACCAGCGCAACCACAAGCTCTGTACACGATGCCTATCAGGCGATGAGTCTTTCTTCGCGGCCGGGCTCACGCAGTTCCCCTTAGCTGGCAAAGGCAATTGTTCCAAGCCGTTGTGCTGAAGCTCGATCGAGCGGACACCGGCGAAAACGACCGACAGCATCGCGCACCATCCAGTCGACCAATGCGGGAAACTCAATTCCTGCCGCCCGTGCCGCCCGCGGCGCTAAACTGCGAGCAGTCAACCCGGGAATCGTGTTCACCTCCAGCACCCACGGCCGATTTTCTCGATCGAGCATCAGATCGACCCGCGCCAATCCCGAAGTTCCCAGCGCCTCAGCTGCATTGATGGCTGCTCGGTATAGTTCCGCCTCCACGTGCCGCGGCAGTCCCGTCTCTAATCGATATTCAGTTCCTCGGTCCGAATACTTCGCCGCATATGAAAATACTTTTTGCGGGCTAACAATTTCAAGCATCGGGAGCAGATCTGCGCCAACAGCGAAATCGTAAATTCACGTCCCTCGATGAACGGCTCGATCAGAACACGATCGTCAAATTCCCGGGCCATACGTGCGCTTTGTCTGAATTCATCCCAGTCGCGCGCGACGGAGACGCCCAGACTCGAACCCTGGCTCTCCGGCTTCACGATCAATGGAAAGCTGAGTGCCTCAGCGCTCAATCTCAGCAATTCGTTTGACACTGCATTTCTACACCGAGGGTTGCCTAGAACCGCAAATGGCAACGTCGGCACGTTGAATCGGCGAAACACTTCCTTCGCCGCTTGCTTACTCATTGCCAGCCGCGATGACTCGGGACCGCTGCCTGTGTACGGAATTTGGAACTGTTCCAGCGCAGCCTGCACGCGGCCATCTTCACCTTCCCCGCCGTGCAGGGCGACAAAACAGGCATCGAACGTTTGCCATTCAACGGCTCGTAGTTCAATTTGAGCCGGATCTATGAGCACAGCTTCATAACTGGCCAGCGAAAGCGCCGCCGACGCATGTTGGCCGCTAGCTAGGCTGATGTCGCGCTCGGCCGAATGCCCGCCGGCCAAAACCGCGATGCGACGCGCATCGATTGTAGATTTGCCGTCCATGGCAATGAATTCCTTGGGTGTCTATTGTATCTGGGTTTCTGGGTGTCGTTGCGTCGCTTCCCGGCAATGCCAATAGCCCCGAACACGAGTCTCTTTAGAAGCTGTTTCAAAACCTATTTTCGCTGATGCGTTAGCCGATTGAAGCAAATGAGGGAAGCCGCCAATTCGTGAAAGGCTTGGAAATGTTCCGCGGTACGTTCGTAACACAATTTAAGACGACGGAAGTTCCCGAACCAACTGAGGGTTTGTTCGACGACGTAGCGGGTTCGCCCCAGGCCGCTGCCGTGTTCGCGTTTCGAGTTGCCGTAGGGAGCCAACAGCGGTCGGATGCCCCGCTTCACGACTTGCCGCTGGATTGCCGCGCTGCCGTAGGCCGCGTCTCCTTGAAAGATTTTCGGCTTGCGGCGTGGCCGTCCCCGCCGGCCTGCGACGGCGGGAATTTTGTCCAACATCGCAATCGCACGCTTGCCATCGGGTTCGTTGGCCGGGCCGGTTTCGACCACCAACGGCAATCCCCTGGCGTCATCAATCACATGCCGTTTACAGCCGTTTTTCGAGCGATCCGTGGGATTGGGTCCGGTATGTTCCCCCCAAAAACAGCCCGCACCGAGGCGCTGTCGATGACGGCGCGGGAAAGCCGAATCGCACCCCGTTTTCCCAGGCGACGCAAGAGTTTCCGATGGAGTTGGGGCCAGATGTTCAAGCGGGTCCACTCTCGCAGCCGTCGCCAACACGTCACGCCACTGCCGCAACCCATTTCCAAGGGAAGCATGTTCCAAGTCACACCGCTCCTGAGCACAAAAATAATTCCCGCCAGACAAGCCCGGTCGGAAACCGACGGTCGTCCCCCTTGGGGCGATGGGATGCGTTTGGGCAATAGCGGTTCGATTTCGTTCCATAGCTTATTCGGCACTAATGTAGCCATTTGTTCGCCTCCTTGCGGAACAAGAAGGCGAAATACTAGCAACCCAATTCAGGTTTTGAAATAGCTTCTTAGAAACTTAGACCCTTAGACACTCAGACCCATACCTTTCACCACACCTGTATTTCCAATTCCAACTCCACCCCTAATTGCTCGGCCACGCGGCTGCGCACAAGATCGATCAGTTGCAGCACATCCTGACTCGATGCGTCGCGGTCGGCCACGATGAAGTTCGCGTGCCGGTCGCTCACTTCCGCTCCGCCCACGCGAGTTCCCTTCAGCCCTGCCTGATCGATGAGCATGCCAGCGCTAATGCCGCGCGGATTCTTGAATATGCAGCCAGCGCTCTGATGCGCCAACGGCTGCGCTGCCTTTTTCACAATCCATTGTTTTTGCATGCGTTTGGTCAATTCAAGCGGATCTTCTTCCTCGAGCTGGAATCTCGCTTGCAAAATGACCAGTTCATCCAGACTGCTCTGCCGATAAGCGAACACCAAATCTTCCCGCTGTCGGTGCAGAATCTCCCCGGTGCGCGTGAGCACATCGGCTTGGCAGGTCCACTGGCCAATATCGCCGCCGTGGCTCCCCGAGTTGCCATGCAATGCTCCGCCGATGGTGCCAGGAATACCCACCATCGTTTCTAGCCCTGCCAATCCCGATCGTACGGCCGTCGAGATCACATGCCCCAGACGCGCACCGCCTCCGGCAGTCACAGTTAGCTTGTCCGTTTGAATCTGAGTGAACTCATTTCCGGCCAGCCGAATTACCAGCCCCTTCACTCCCTCATCGCGCACTATCGTATTTGAGCCCCCTCCCAATACTCGCATCTGCAGCCCATCATCGGCCGCTCGGCGCACCAGCGATTGCAACTCGGCTATGCTGCGCGGCTCGGCAAAATATTCGGCCGGTCCGCCAATTCCCATCCACGTATGCGGCGCGAGCGGCTCATGCGGCCGCATAATTTCGTCGAAGCCGCTCGTGAAACTGATTGAAGATTTTCCCAAGATCGCCAGCTCCCATGGTTACAAGCACATCGTTTGGTTCCAGCTCAATCGCCAATCGCCTCGCAATTTCAGTCGGATGATGTTCTGCGAGCACATCGGCGCCGCCGCGCTTCAGGCGTGCGGCCAAATCGGCTGCCGTGGCTTCGCCCGGTGTCGGCGCTCCCTCCCGCGCCCGATACACCTCGGCGATCGCCAATTTATCCACATTGTGCAAACTGGCTGCCAGTTCGTCCAGTAAGGCTTTCAAACGCGAGGCTTGGTGTGGCTGAATCACGCACCACAAACGTCGCCGCGGAAACATTTGCCGCACGGTGGCTAGCGAAGCCGCAACTTCGGTCGGATGATGTGCATAGTCGTCAATCCATCGCGCCGCGCCCCAATAGCCGCGCTGTTCCAGCCGGCGATTCAGGCCCCGAAACGAATTCAGCCCGTTTGCAATCTGCTGGCTCGATGCGCCGCAATGCCGCGCCAGCGCCGCCGCCGCGAGTGCATTAAGCACGTTGTGCTTACCAGGCACTCCCAACGTGACGGGAGTCAACCGCCGGCCATGCCGCACAATATCGAACCCATATTTGCCGCGCGAGTGTTCCAAATTTATCGCCCGCCAGGCGGCATCCTTCGAGAACCCAAAGGTCACGGTTTGCCGACGAGAGATGCCGGCAATTGCCATTGCGCTCGGGCACGCCTCGGAGACGATTAGCAGGCCTTCCGGCGGCACTTGCTGTACGAAACGAACAAACGTCGATTCCAATTGTTCAAGTGACTGAAAAAAATCGAAATGGTCCGGCTCGATATTCAATATCATCGCGACATTCGGTCGCAGGTGCAAAAAGTTCTCACGATACTCGCACGCTTCCACCAACGCGAACTGACCGTGGCCGTGACGGCCGCCAAAAGGACCAATACCTCCTGTCCCATTGCTGGCTGGTGCTGCGCCGCAGACCACCGTCGGGTCGATTCCTGCGCGGCACAGAATTTCCGCAACCATCGCCACAACGGTCGATTTGCCATGCGTTCCGGCCACAGCCAAAGTCACATTCCCGGCCGCAATTTTCGCTAGACTTTCCGCATAGCTTTGCGTGGTAATGCCCAGTTCGGCTGCCCGACGGCGTTCGACGTTATCGCGCGGCACAGCCTCGCTGTAAATCACAACGCGGCCGTTGGTTGGCACATTGCTAGCAGCATGGCCCGGCGAAATCGAGCTTGAGAGCTCCGATAGCTCTTTATCAATGTCGGCTTGGGTATCGGAACCACTAATCTCCCAGCCTTGCTGGCTCATCAAATGTGCAATCGCCCGCATTCCCGATCCGCCGATACCCACAAAATGCGCAAGCCCAAGCCCATTGCGTTGCGGCCGCGGCTGGAGCGTCTGAAGTTGAGGTAACAATTTCATTTGGAAAGTGGCGCCACGTCGGCGCGCAACAGTAGCAGGGTCGATAGCGGGACGAATAATACGGGTGTCATCGTGGCAGGGTCAATGCCGCGATACACTCCGCTAGCACGAGCTGATTCAATTCGCCGGGCAGCCAGAAGCCTCTGCCGTGCGGGAATATTGCCCTTTTACGCCACATTGCGAGGTGCCCGCTGGCAAGCCAAGTCGTAGACCATCATGGCCACTTGCCAAGCGGCATCGGGATGCGCCATTTGGCGCATCGAGGCTGCCATCAACCGGCGTTGATAATCATCGGCAATTAAATCAACCAACATCGCCGCGATGGTGTCGTCGAGCCGCGCGTTAAGTTCGCGCTCGTCAATCATTCGCGCCGCCCCGTGCGCCACGAACAACTGTGCATTGAGGCGCTGATGGTCGTCGGCCGCGTGCGGATACGCAATCAAGAGCGCGGGCACTCCCGTGGCCGCAAGTTCGGCCAGCGTCGTGCCCCCTGCGCGGCACACGACCAGATCGGTCGAGCGCAACACTTGAGCCAGGTTGTGAACAAACGGTACGACCGTCGCTTCGAGTGCTAGTTTTTGATAGAGCTCTCTGGTAACGGCAACATCGTGAACGCCCGATTGATGCACAATCTGCCATTTCGATAATTGATCGTGAAGCTTATACAGCGCGCGTGGAATCTGTTCATTCAGCGATCGAGCGCCGCCGCTGCCACCCAGCACGACCAAGCGTCGTTGCCATGCGCCGCTTTTCCTTCGCTCCTTTGTTCGCGGGCGGAAGCCCGAGCGAATCGGGTTGCCGGTCACCCGCACCGGACCCACGCACCGCAAATATTGCCTGGTTTGTTCAAACGACGTGCACACAAGTGCGGCCTGCGAAGCCAGCCAGCGCGTCGCCTTGCCCGGATAAACATTTTGCTCCAACAGCACCAGAGGGGTATCGGTTGAGATCGCAGCTCGGGCCATCGGCACGCTGGCATAGCCCCCCAATCCGACGACAATACCGACGTCTTCGCGGCGTAAGAATTGCCGAGCCGCGCGGTGGCCGGAAATGTTTTTACTAAGAAACGGAAACAGTCCGCGCGCCCCGCCGGCGCCGGTGCACAGGGCAACTCGAGATACTCAAAACCCGCTTCTTCGACGCGCTTGCGTTCAAACGATTTCCCACTGCCCGCAAACGTAATGCGCAGCGGCGCGGGAAGTCGCCTTTATTTCAGCGGCTACGGCCAAGCCCGGGAACAAATGCCCCGCCGTCCCGCCGCCGGCCAACACGATATGTTGCGCTGTATTTGCCATATTCATTCCACGACACGCCGACCAATTCACGGGTTCGCCATTCGCCGAGCGAATGCGAATCGCCGCTATATCTCTAACACCGCTATTGATCTTTGGTTACTTCGCCGGCCGATAAAAAATCTTGCCCCGCCACACTCACGCTAACTTGCTTCGTAGTCCTACTCTCGTCGGTTGCGCTGAGTTTCAGCGATCCCAATCCGACCAAGGCGCATAGTGCCGATACGATCCAAAATCGCACCACAATGGTATTTTCGTTCCAGCCTAAAAGTTGGAAGTGGTGGTGCAATGGCGCACAGCGAAATATTCTCTTGCCGCGCCAGCGGAACGATGCCACCTGCAAAATGACGCTCAAGGCTTCCGTCGCAAACACGCCGCCGACAAGCAGCAGCAAAAACTCCTGCCGGCAGATGACCGCCAATAATCCGAGCGTGCCTCCCAGCGAAAGCGAGCCAATGTCGCCCATGAACACTTGCGCCGGCTGGCAGTTGAACCACAAAAATCCCAGTAACCCGCCAATCATCGCCGCGGCGACGATCACCGTCTCGCCGGCCTCGGCTACATGCACAATTCCTAAATAGCGCGACAATTCGGCGTGGCCGGCCACATAGGCCATGATGGCGATTGCTCCGGCCGAGGAAATCAAGCAGCCGCCGGCCAATCCATCGAGCCCGTCGGTCAAATTCACTGCATTGGAACTGCCGACAATCACCACCATTGCCAGCGGCACAAACCAAATGCCAAGCGAGATTGAATGACCCATTAGCGGGAGTTGCAGCTCGGTTCCCCCCGGCAGATCGCGCTGCATGATGTACAGCGAGCCGGCAATAACGCCCGCCAAACCAATTTGTGCCGCCATTTTAACGCGCGGCCGTAAGCCTTTTTGGCCTGATAGCTTTTTTAAGTCGTCCACCGCGCCGATGCCCGCCAAGCCCATTAAGTTCACAAGCACAATCGGCAGGTACGAATTCTGCGGGCTGCCCAGAAGCAAAGTGGCGGCCACGATGCCGCCGACCAGAAACAATCCCCCCATCGTCGGCGTCCACGCCTTTTGCTCTTGCACTTTGTGCAGTTGCGGCACTCGCGAGCACGGTGGTTCGCGAAAGCGGCTGCGGAGCCAGCGGATCATTCGCGGCCCTGTAATAACTGCCAACCCGAACGCGGCCAAAGCCGCCAGGGCCGCGCGCGACGTGATTTTATCCAATCCCAGCAGCGTCGCCGTCCAGCGGGCGCGCGGCCAGACGTTCGTAAGCTGATCAACAAGCCAGACGAGCATGTGGAGAAATACAAAATGAAAAGTGCAAAAAAGCAGGATGATTGAAAGGCGGATTTGAAGTACGGGAACAATCCTAGCCCGACTTCAAATGTCAAAGATTGGAATTCGGAGCGTGGCTGGAACCGTTCAATCTCCGCCATTCGATTTTCGAAGTTCCAATTTCAGAAATTTCTCCATTCCCCACTCCCCATTCCCCACTTCACTTTGTTCCCTGAGACGCCGGAGCGGTGTTTGCACACCGCTCGCGGCGCTCAGTCTTGACTCCGTCGCGAAGCACTTGCCGTGCGATTGACCCAGAAATCGCGGCGGCAAGTCGATTGCTCCTACCCAGGAGGGAGGGTAGCGCCGAACTTCCCGCAAAGTGAGGCGCAGCGGACGGAGTCACAACTTAGTTTCAATTGTTGGCTTGCAGTTCTCCTTAGGCGGTGCGCCGCAGCGGCAAAGTGCGCACGGCCTCGGCCACGCGCTCCATGCCCATTGCTCGCGATCCTTTCACCAGCACGGCGCTTCCAGGTCGCACCGCGTTTTGCACAAAGGGAATCGTTTCCTCGACCAACCGACAGGCAATCGTGCGCGCTGCCGGCATCCCTGCTTCACGCGCCGCGACGACCATCTCTTCGGCGTGGTCGCCGCAGGCGATCAGTCGGTCGGCGCCCGAGCGCGTGACGACTTCCGTGCCCAAACGGCGATGCCACCAGCCGCTCGTCGGACCCAACTCCTTCATGTCGCCGCAGACCACTAGCCGCTCCCCCGGCACATTCACTTCCCTCAATAGTTCCAACGCCGCCCGCATGGCCGTCGGGCTGGCGTTGTAGGAATCATCGATCAGCTTTGCACCGGCCGTGTCGGTCACCTGGCAACGCATGGCGGGCGGTTGAAAATCGGCCAATGCCGCGGCGATTTCCACCGGCGACATTCCGAACTCCGCGCCCACGGCAATTGCTGACAGCACCGCCGTTAAGTGGTGCCTGCCCCAGACCGGCACGTCGTACAACTGCTGATCGACCCGAAACCGCAACCGGCCGCCCAATGCGCGCACATCGACGGCGGTGAATTGACAATCGGCCCCGCGCCCCACGAACAGTTTGCGAGCCGGCGTTCGACTAGCAAGCTGGCGCAGCCAACAATCGTCGCCGTTGAGCACTGCCACGCCATCGCGCGGTAGCGCGGCAAGCAGTTCCGCTTTGGCCTCTGCTATTTCGCGCTGCGAGCCGAAGCCGCCCAAATGCGCTTCGCCAATTTTGGTGATCACGCCAATTTGCGGCCGGCACAGTTCCGCCAATTTCGCAATTTCCCCCGCCGCGCTGCGCCAAGCTCCAGCGCCGCATAGCGATGGTCTTTGTCTAGCCGCAGCAAACTCAGGGGCACGCCAAGCTGATTGTTGTAATTTCGCGGGCTGGTGATCCCGGGATATTTCCAGCCGAGCACGGCATCGATCGCCAGACGCGTGGTCGTCTTTCCCACACTGCCGGTTACGGCGACCACGTCTCCCGTGAATTGCAGTCGATGCCATCGCGCGAGCAACCATAAGGCAATGAGCGCATCGTCAACCTGCAGAGACCACCGTCCCGCCCACGGTTCGACATGGCGACCGGCCACTACCACGCCCGACGCGCCGCGCACCAGCGCATCCTCGGCGAAGCAGGAACCGTCGAATCGCGAACCGGAAAGTCCCCAAAAAACCATTTCGTTTTGCACACGGCGGCTATCGGTGACGATCGGGCCCACGTGCGTCGTTTCGCCATTGCGCGGGGGCATGACGCCCAGCCGAAGCTGGCCGCCCGTGACTTCGCGAAGTTCGGAAAGTGTGTAAAGCATGATTTAACGATTTTGTTAGCCCGCTCGTGCGTGCCGAGGAATGAACATTTCCTGTGGCATTACGCCATAGTCTTGCAACCAACTGCGCGCGATCTGCCGGTCGTCGAACCAGCGGCGCGTGCTGCCAATTTGCTGATAATCTTCGTGTCCTTTGCCGGCAATCAGCACGCAATCGTCGGGATTGGCTTGCGAGAGTGCCCATACAATCGCTTCGGCGCGATCGGAAATTTCCTCGACCGATCGGCGCGATTCGAAGCCCCGCAAAATATCGCGGCGAATTTTGCCTGGATCTTCGCGGCGCGGATTGTCGTCGGTCACTACGCACACGTCGGCCAGTTGGTCGACGGCGCGACCCATGAGCGGCCGCTTTTCACGGTCGCGCTGGCCGCCGGCCCCGAACACGCAAATCAATCGGCCTTTGGCCACCTGCCGCAACGACCTAAGGGTTGTTTCCAACGCGTCAGGCGTATGGGCGTAATCGACAAATACACTAAACGACTGGCCGCACTCAATGCGTTCCATGCGGCCGGGAATTTTCTCCAGCCGCTCCAGGCCGCGCACAATGTCGGTTAGCTTTAGTTCGTAAACAAGACCGACAGCCGCGGCCATCAGGCAATTGTAAATGTGCCCATCGCCAATAATGCGCGTGCGAACGGCCGCGGTATCGTGCCCGGCCTGCAATAAGAACGTTTGCTCGGCCGCCTGGCGCTCGATGATCGTGGCCGTAACCTCGGCCTGATTTTCAATGCCCACCGTCAGCGCCGCACCTGGCGCCAGCGACGTAAAGCCGCACGTCACCTGATCGTCGGCATTGAGCACCGCACACCCCGACGGTGTGAGCTGGCTCAGAAGCCGTGCCTTGGCGTCGCGATAGTTTTGCAGTGAATTGTGAAAATCGAGATGGTCGCGGCGAACGTTGGTCACGCAGGCAATGTCGAATTCAATTCCAGCCGTCCTGGCCTGCGCCAACGCGTGACTCGAAACTTCCATGACCGCGTGCGAGCAGTTTTGCGCCACACAGCGCGCAGCCAGTCGGCCAGCACCGCCGCTGAGCCAGTCGTGAGATCGCTGCTATCAACGCGCAGACTGTCGCTGTTGACGATTGTGCCAGCTAACCCTGCCCGGTAACCAGCGGCCTCCAACATGCTCGCAATCAACCAGCAAGTGCTCGTTTTGCCATTGGTACCAGTAACGCCAATCACCTTTAACTGCCGGCTAGGATTGCCAGCCAGCGCCTGGCACAACTTTCCGAACGCGGCACGCGTGTCGGGCACAATGCACACCGGCGTGCCCGAAGTCGACACGAACCGCTCTGCCAAAATGGCGATGGCGCCGCGCTCAATGGCGTCGGCAACATAATCGTGGCCATCGACCTGGCTGCCGACCTGGGCGACGAACAAATCGCCCTCGCGGCAATTGCGCGAATCGGCCGTGCAGGATCCAACGACCAAATCGTCGGCTCCGATGATGTTCGCCTCCGGCAATATTTGCCGCAATCGAACGCCGGGCGCGCAAACAGAGATTGTTTTCGGCATGTTGCAAGGCCTCCATGCCCTGCGTCGATGGCGGCACCAGTGCCGTCATCGGCCGTGCAGTTCTCTTCGACAAGCTGCCGCGAGAGCAACATCCGTGTCGCGCGGCAGGGAAGTGTGTTGTGTGGCATGTGCGCTAATAGCTGCCACGCGCGTGTGATGCGTGGCCAGCGCGGGGTTAGCCCATTTGGCCGCCCCGTGAGCGCTTAGCCGGGGCCGAATTGTGGCGATTTGGCGCGTTGTGTCAAGGCGTTTTTGTTTTCTTCACAGAGTTCGGCGAATATGCTGAAATGCGGCTGAAACTAGCGGAATGCCATATGCTTTATAGCCGCTGGCCATTTTGAAACCGCAGCAGACGCGTCGCAAATTTCGTTTGAATTGGACGAGACCGACTCAGTGTGAATTCATCCGCCACAGCTAGCGGTAATGGATAAAATGGTCAAAAGCATAGAGTTGTTTTACGAAAAAATCGCTTCCGAATGCAGCAATGCGCTACAAGTGCGATGCAATAGCTGCTATCGTTTGGGCTATACTTTGTTTATAAAATCTTAAATCTTCTGTGAGGCGACTCCTTTGGCACGGCTAAGTAAATGGCTATCTCGCTTGGAGCTTAAGGCCACGGGAAAGTGGTTTTTTCTTTCAGGGCTCATCGGCATCGTGGCTGGCTTAGGCGCGGTTGTTTTTCAATTGGCCATTCAGGTCGTAATTCATTTCGCCTTAGGGCAAGTTGCCGGGTACTTTCCGTCGGAAACGGCCAGTGATCGCCCTCTGTTTGAGAACACCGACGCTCCGTTTCGGCCGTGGGCGATCTTGGCGGTTATAACTATCGGCGGCGCGGCCTCCGGCTTCCTGGTTTATAAGTTCGCCCCCGAAGCCGAAGGGCACGGGACCGATGCTGCCATCGATGCTTATCACAATAAGCGCGGCTATATCCGTCCCCAGGTGCCATTGATCAAAACCATTACGTCGGCACTCACCTTGGGCACCGGTGGATCGGGGGGACCAGAAGGACCCATCACTCAGATCGGAGCTGGCTTTGGATCCATGTTGGCCACTTGGCTAAAAATGCCGATCCGAGATCGCCGCATTATGCTGGCAGCCGGCATGGGGGCTGGAATAGGGGCGATTTTCCGCGCACCGTTGGCTGGCGCTCTGTTCGCTGCTGAAATCCTTTACAGCAGCGCTGATTTTGAAAGCGAAGTGCTGCTGCCTTCAGCCATTGCTTCTATTATCGCCTACAGCGTTTATCAACTGTGCCTGCCACTGGACGTTCGGTTTGTGCCGGAGTTCGGAAATCGATTGCATTATTCTATCGGCTCGCCGTTGGAACTAGTGCCGCTTCTGATCTTGTCAATCGTTCTCACGTTGGCGGCGATTTGCTTTGTCGAATCGTTTTACAGAACGCAACACTTTTTCAAACGGATTCCGATTTCCGATTATTTTTGTCCCATGATCGGTGCGGCGTTATCGGGAATTGTCGGCTTGGCACTATTTTTCGCGTTCAGGTCCGATCAGCGAGTATTGGCCGTGCTTTCGACAGGCAATGGCTTTCTGCAGCAAGTTTTTGAAGCTGCAGGCAATTTGAGTGTCGGGCTACTTCTAGTCGTCGGAATTGGAAAACTCGTGACGACCTCGCTAACCATTGGTTCCGGCGGGTCGGGAGGAGTGTTTGGCCCCTCGGTGCTGATCGGTGGATGCTTGGGGGCTGCCGTCGGAAAAATGCTGCATGGGGTCTGGCCGATGGCGGTTCCGAACCCGCAAATTTACGCCATTGTCGGCATGGCCGGCTTTTTCGCCGCAGCCGCCCACGTTCCCATTACTGCGATCATCATGGTTTCGGAAATGACAGGCGATTACCAGCTTTTACTACCGACCATGTGGGTTGCGACCTTGGGCTTTTTACTGTGCCGGCGCTGGAAGTTGTACGAGAAGCAAGTCCCCACGCGGTTAGATTCACCGGCACATCGGGGCGATTTCATTGTCGACGTATTGGAAGGTCTGCGCGTAAACGATGTTCCCTCGAGCCAGCGGCCACTCGTGCGCATTCACGAATCCACTCCGTTGCGGCAGATTCTTCAAATTGTCGCCGAAACTCGCCAACCGTATTATCCTGTCATCGATGAACTCGGCCGAATGATCGGCATTTTTTCAGCCGACGATGTGCGCGCCTATTTGTATAACGAAGCCATTTGGCCTCTCGCTGTGGCCCGCGACGTAATGACGGCCAATTTGGTAACGGTGACACCCGAAGACGATTTGAATACAGCGCTCACCCGATTTACGCAGCTTAATTTGGACGAATTGCCGATTGTCGATCCGCAAGATGCAACTCATTTGTTGGGAATGCTGCGGCGTAAGGATACGATCGCTCTATACAATCGACTTGTCAAAGAGCACAAGAACGCTGTGGACGAAGTTCCTGCCGGTTCCAGTGGCGTGAAAATTTGAAGCGCGGCGCATTTTGCGTTCATTGCATGGACCGCCGCCATTGCGATACGCTATTGCCCATGCCCGACGACGATTTCGATATTCCGCGCCTCGCCGCCTATTTGCACTTGTCGCCCGACCAAGTCGCGCGACTGGTCAATCGCGGCAAGCTGCCGGGCCGCAAGGTGCAAGAACAGTGGCGCTTCTCGCAAGCTGAAATTCATCATTGGCTTGAGAATCGTATCGGCTTATCGGATGAGGAACAGTTGCAGCAAGTCGAGGCCATTCTCCGCTCACCAGGCGCGCACGAGGGCGCAACAACCGTTGGCGAGTTGTTGCCGCGCGCGGCGATTGAAGTCAATTTATCCGCAAAAACGCGCGATTCAGCCATCACCTCGATGGTCGAAGTGGCCGCCCGCACCGGCTGGCTCTGGGATGCGAAAAAAATGGCCGACGCCATTCGAGCGCGCGAAGAATTGCATCCCACAGCGCTGGAAAGCGGCGTGGCGATGATGCATGCCCGCCGGCCGCTGGCCAATATTCTGGCCGAGCCCTTCATTGCCTTTGGCCGCACGGCCAGCGGCATTCCCTTCGGCGGGGGCCACGGCACGCTGACCGACTTATTCTTTTTGATTTGCTCGACCGACGATCGCGGCCACCTGCAAACGCTCGCGCGGCTGAGCCGACTAGTGGCCGATGCGGATTTACTACAAACGCTACGCACTGCGCACGACGCAGACGAGGTTATTAAGTGGATCCAAGCTGCCGAAAGGAAAATTAGCGATTAGCCGAAAAGTTGGCGAAAGACATTCGCCTTTCACAGAGAATGCTGCCATCGATTTAAAGCAATGACTTTGCCGCTGCCAATTCTCGTAATCGGCGATTGTAGTGCGCCCGAATTTCGTCCCGCGGCCCAATGGCTTGGCGAGCGCGGAGCAGTTTTCACGGCCAGCCTGAATGATGCGCTCGCGGAAATTGAAAATGGCTTTGCGCCGGCGATCGTACTTATTGCAGCGCAATGGCCCGGACAAATTGCGGCGCAGCAGATTGAGCATATTCGCCGCGCCGCGCCCCTGGCGCAGGATTTCGGCACTTCTTGGCCCCTGGCTCGAAGGAGAAATACGCGCCGGCAAGCCATGGCCGACAGTTGCACGAACCTATTGGCACCACTGGCCGACACGAATGGCGCGGCAGTGGGATGATCAGACTGCGCGGGAGTTCTCCCAGTGGGCACTGCCGATCACGGCAGGCGAAGATGAAAAATTGCTATTGGGGGCCGAACCTCGCGTTCCGCTGCCGAACCCTTGCAAAAATTCCGTGAACCACGATCGAACGAGCGAACCCTTTGCGGATCGGGCCATCATAGCCATTCACGCTTGGCAGCGCGATATATGGGAATCACTTGCCGCAGCGTGTCATTCTTTTGGTTATGCAACTTCTTGGCTTCGGCCGGGGCGCAGATTAAATCGGCCGCACTTCAACTCGCTCTGTTCGACGTCCAGCAAATGTCAGCTTACGAATTGAATTGCCTGGCTTCGCTCAAGCGCGCCGCGCCCGACACGCCAATCGTCTCTCTGGTCGGTTTTCCGCGCATTGACGACGTTGAGCGATTGAAAAGCGCCGGCGCAGCCGCGATTGTTTCAAAGCCGTTTTTCAACGACGATTTGGAATGGCAAATTGAGCATTTCGTAGGCGCGCAACGTGTCATTACATGATCCCTGACTCCTGCTCCTGGTGGCAGAGGCTGATGCCGTCCTCCACCCATTCACCCAATTCCACGCGCACAATCTCCCGTTGCCATTCGGGCTCATGAATCGGCCACGTGCGAATCCTTGGCGGACCATCGTCTACAACAAAGTGCGCGACTTCGTGTGCTCGCCGCCGCGCTGCAATCTCGATGGGAATTGGCTTTGGCACGCGGTACCCCGCGTTACTGCGCCGCCACGTCAGCCGATCCTGATCGTACACCGATACAATTACCGGCGTCGGAAAATCGAGCATTCGCCGGGCGATCAACTCGTTGCTGGCCGTCGCGTATCGCTCTTTGATCGCCACCAAATCCCAGTCGCACTCCGGTCCATCAACTGCCAACCAAGCAGTCGGCAACAGCAACCGGTTCGCAATTCCATTAGCGACGGCTTCCCGCGCCTGCCGCGGCGCTTCATGGGCGTCAATTGCCAGTTCCGCAAACGCCCTCTCCGCGCAGGCTTCGCCAATTTCATGCGCAACCGCCCACTGAATTCGCTCAAATCGCGGATCGTGCTTAATCAAAATTGCCGGCGACTGATTGCCGCGCACCTCCGCCAACTTCACCAATCGTGCCCGGCCACTTTGCCGATCGTCCCAGGCCACGCTTAAGCCTAGCCGCCGTGCTACGATAACCGCATCGACCGGCGGCTCGCTGACGCTGGTTAACTCGAGAATCTCCGCCGCGACCCGATCGAGCGCCGCCGCTAAATCCTCAATGGCAACTTCCGGCAGCATTTTGCTTCTCTTTGTGCAACTCGTTCAAACAAGGGCCAGTATGTATACGCATGTATATATCAAGTATGGCGATCCGTGACAAGCATTTTTTGGCCGCGCCTCCCCGAGTGCAACTTCGACGGCCAATGTCCGGCCACTCGCCAATCGAGGCCATTTCGGATACGATGGAATGTTTGTAATTCTCCGCCGACAACAAGCTAGAGCGACACCTTGGCCACCGCTTCGCTTCCCATCGTCACTCCCGAGCCCGCGCCAATGTCGCCGTGCGCCGCGGGCAACAAAGGCACCTATGCTTTCGTGAGCCTGGGCTGCCCCAAGAACCTCGTCGATAGCGAGCGCATGCTCGGCCTGTTGCAGCTCGACGGCTACAAGCTGGTTCACGAGCCGCGCGGGGCCGACTTCGTTGTCGTCAACACCTGCGGCTTCATCGAACGGGCCCGCGAAGAATCGTATTCCACCATTCACGAAATGCTCGCGCTCAAGCGGTCGGGCGGCACGCGCGGCGTAATCGTCTCTGGCTGCCTGGCTGAACGCGAAAAAGAGGCCCTGCTGGAAAAATGCCCCGAGGTCGATTTCATCGTCGGCGTTTTTGGGCGCGAACAGGTCACCAAAGTGGCCGACCGCCTGGTGGGCCGCCTGGCCGAGCAGCGCAGCGTATTCCAGCCGGCCCCTTCGCGACCGTTTTCCGATCGCTCGCGATTGCGGATCACGCCGCGCCATTTCGCTTACTTAAAAATTTCCGAAGGTTGCGATCGGCTCTGTACGTTTTGCGCCATTCCCAAAATGCGCGGCAAGCACGCCACCAAGCCCATGGAAGAAGTGCTGGCCGAAGCCCGCGAATTGGCTGCTGATGGCGTGCGCGAATTAATCATCGTCGCCCAAGATACCACCTACTATGGCATTGATCTTTACGGCCAACCGCGCCTGGCCGAACTTTTGTGCCACTTGCAAGAAGTGTCCGGCATCGAGTGGATTCGTCTGATGTATTTGTATCCGATGTACTTCAGCGATGAACTGGTGGATGTAATTTCTGCCGGCGGCAAAATTTTACCGTACCTCGATTTGCCACTGCAGCACATTAACGACACCATGCTCCGCCGCATGCAGCGCCGCGTGAACCGGGCCGATACCGAAACGCTGCTCGCCACATTGCGCCGCGCATTCCCAATCTTGTTATGCGAACCACGTTCATCACTGGCTTTCCCGGTGAAACCGAAGAACAATTCGTCGAGCTTATCGATTTCGCGCGCGACCAGCGTTTCGAGCGTCTCGGCGTGTTCACGTATTCTTACGAAGAAGGCACGCCGGCCGTGCGCCTGCCCGACCATTTGCCGGAAGAAGTGAAGAACGATCGCCGCGACCGCCTCATGGCCGTGCAGCAGGAAGTGGCGTTCGCATGGAACGAATCACAAATCGGCCGTCGAGTCGACGTGCTCATCGATCGCCCCGTCGAGGGCGAAAAAAACGCCTGGCTCGGCCGCGGCTACGCCGATGCCCCCGATGTCGATGGCGTAGTGTATGTGACCGGCAAACGTCTCAAGCCGGGTCAAATCGTCTCCTGCGAAATCGTCGGCACCGCCGAGTACGATTTAGTCGCGGCCGCAGTGGGCCCGGGACGATAGCTGGCTGACGCGTGTTTGTCCTTACCGGGTGGCATGCTCTTCCCGTGCGCTGGGATGGACGTCTAAGCGCCTCAATTGATCGTGTTCTAAATGTCTAGCCGAAATTAGATTTCGCTTGCGATTGCGGGCACACATTGTAGCGCAGCGGAAGCTGCATTCCGGCTTCGACGCCGAACTGATGCACTAGCACAGCTTGCGGAATGCGAATGGTGAATCGATTGCACATAGCTCTTTAAATAATGGGTAAATTCTTCTTGACGACTATCTATACACTTGTATAGTAATTTAGCATGCTAGCACAATCAAGCCGTGCCGATGTTTTACAAGCCCTCCGCCGGCAAATGGAAAACGCCCGGCGATTCGCCGCAGGCTCGTTCTCCAGCGGCTGCACGAGGCTCGATCGCGTGCTCGGCGGCGGAATACGCCGGGGAACGCTCGTGGAATATTTGGCCGATGCCGGCTGCGGGGCGGTCAGCATGGCCTTGGTGGCCGCTCGCGAAGCCTGCCGCGAAGGGGGCGCACTGATAGTTGTCGATCGCCGGCGGTTGTTCTATGCGCCTCCGGCCGCCAGCTTGGGCATCGATGCCAACGTCGTGCTGGTCCGGCCGCGCACGAAGAAAGATCAACTCTGGGCCTTGCATCAATCGCTCGGGTGCAAAGGCGTAGGCGCCGTGCTGGGCTGGCCGGGCGCGTTGGACGATCGCGTGTTTCGTGCGCTGCAACTGGCCGCCGAAACCACCGGCGCGGTGGGCTTGTTCGTGCAGCCGGTAAGCGTGCGCGGGCAGCCCACCTGGTCGGAATTGCAACTGCGGATCGAGGCTTTGCCCGGCGGAGAAATTCGCCGCCTGCGAGCAAGCATCATTTGCTCGCGCCACGGCCACACTGGAACATCGATCGATTTGGAACTGAATCATGAAACTGGAACGCTTGCAGAATCGCGCGCTGTGCCTGTGGCTGCCTCAATGGCCGCTAGGGCGATTGCAGTTGGCACGGCCCGAGCTTAAACGCCGCGAATTAATTTTGTATTCCCCCCAGCGCGGCGCGTTGCGCGTGGCCGTCAGCAGCAAGCGGCGAATTCCAGCAGGCGTGCCGCTGGCCGAGGCCATGACGCTTTTGCCTGCAGCCCATTTTGAACAGCACGATGCGCATGCCGATCGAAGTGCCCTATTGCAACTGGCAGCTTGGTGCGAGCAATTCAGCCCCATTGTCGGCATAGGCGATCTCGATCATTTGTGCCTCGATGTAACCGGCTTAGGTGCGCTGTTTGGCGGTGAAGAAGCCCTTATCGAGCAAGTGCTGCGGGCGTGCCGGCGGCGGGGGTTAAGCGTGAAATTGGGTTTGGCCGATACGCTGGGATCCGCCTGGGCTATTGCTCATTATGGAAAAAACTCCCTCGTTCCGCCAGGAAAAACAATCGAAGCATTGGCTGCGCTCCCCATAGCCGCCTTACGATTAGATGCGCAATGTGAAATTCTAGCCGAGCTAGGCATTGAAACCATCGGGCAATTGATAGCTCTGCCACGCGAAGCACTAGCCGTGCGGTTCGATCCGCAACTGCTGCTGCGGCTCGATCAAGCGATGGGTCTGGTTGCCGAACCTATTTTGTCGCACCGCACGCCGCCAGGCATCGAAGCAAACACCGAGTTGGAGTATCCCACCGCCGATCGCCAATCGCTCAACATCGTTCTGCAAAAGCTGCTCGAGCATATCGTCGAGCAACTGCGTGTGCGGCAGCAAGGAATTATTCAACTCCGTTGTCGCTTGGAATGCGAGGCAGGCGCGCCGGTCGATTGGATTGTCGGGGTTTATCGCGCAACTGCTCAGCGCCCCGCATTTGCTGGAACTTATCGGCTTGCAGTTAGACCGGCTTGCGCTTCCCGGGCCTGTGGCAACGGCGCGGCTTTCGGTATTGAGCGCCGCGCCGCTTGAATGCTGGCAGCAGGAATTGTTCGAACCATCGCATCGCGAAAGCCAGCGGCAAGTAGGCCTGTTGATCGATCGATTGAGCAATCGCCTAGGGCGCGAATCGGTCGTGCGCGCCATGCCGCAGGCAGAAGCACAACCGGAATTGGCCGTTCGTTATGAGCCGCTGGCCGGGAATGTGCCGCGCAAAACGAAGCAGCAGGCATGGAAGGTCTTGCCGCGGCCGCTGCTGTTGGAAAACGAGCCGGTGCCTTTGGAAGTGCTGTCGGTCGCCCCCGATGGCCCGCCGATTCAATTTCAATTTCACGGCCCGCATCGTGTGGCGAAAAGCTGGGGGCCGGAGCGAATTCAAACCGGCTGGTGGCGCGGCCGCTACGTCCAGCGCGATTATTACCGCATCGAAACCACCGCGGGCCTGCGCTTCTGGTTATTCCGCCGTTTGGCCGATGGCCAATGGTTTTTGCATGGGAGTTTCGACTAATGCCCGAGCAACCCGAAAGCAAACGCCGCCCTGTGGAAGCATTGGAAACGGTGCAGCAGCGCCGCCGGCCGGCGTCGATTGCCTATGCCGAATTGCACGCCAAAACAAATTTTTCATTTTTGGAAGGGGCTTCGCATCCCGATGAGCTGGTATCGCGCGCCGCCGAGCTCGATTACCGCGCCTTGGCTATTACCGACCGCAACAGCCTGGCCGGAGTGGTGCGGGCCCACGCCGCCGCCAAAGAAATTGGCTTGAAATTGCTCATCGGCGCGGAAATTACGCCGCTCGATGCTCCCGCACTTGTGCTGTTGGCGACGAACCGCAAATCATATGGTCGCCTGGCTCGGCTGATTACCGTGGGCCGGCGAAATGCGCCCAAAGGGGAATGCCGTTTAACGTTCGATGATGTTGCCGCCCATGCAGAAGGGCTTTTGGCCGGCATTGTTCGCGAAGTTCAGCCAAACGATTTATTCCGCTACCGCGAATTATTTGGCGATCGCTGCTATTTATTCGCCGAGCTGCATCGCGGCCCCAATGACGACCGCGAGCTCCAGCGGTGCATTCAACTAGCCAAGCAAACGCGCGTGCCGTTGGTGGCAGCCAACGACGTACATTTTAATCATCCCAGCCGCCGCGCGCTGGCCGATGTGCTCACTTCCACCCGCGCCGGCTGCACGGTAGCCCAAGCCGGCGAGTTGTTGTTCTCCAATGCGGCGCGGCATTTAAAAACGCCCGAGGAAATGCGAGAGCTATTCGCCCGCGCGCCCGACGCCATTCGCCGCACGGTGGAAATCGCCCACCGCTGCCAATTTTCGCTCGCTGAGTTGCGCTACGAATACCCTGAGGAACTCGCGCCGCCGGGTATGACGCCGCTTGAGTATCTCACACGGCTCACCTGGGAAGGGGCGCGCGGCCGCTATCCCGATGGCATTCCGGAGAAAGTGCGGCAATTGCTTGCGCACGAATTGCAACTGATTGCCGAACTGCGCTACGAAGCCTATTTTTTAACCGTGTGGGATTTGGTGCGCTTCGCCCGCTCGCGCAATATCTTGTGCCAAGGGCGCGGCTCGGCCGCCAATTCGGCTGTGTGTTTTTGCTTGGGGGTCACTTCAGTCGATCCCCAGCGCATGGATGTGCTCTTCGAACGGTTCATCAGCCGCGAGCGCAACGAAGCTCCCGATATCGATGTCGATTTCGAGCACGAGCGCCGCGAAGAGGTCATTCAATATGTCTATGAAAAATATGGCCGCGAGCGCGCCGGCATGACGGCCGAAGTCATTACCTATCGCCCGCGCTCAGCCGTGCGCGATGTGGGCAAAGCACTGGGGTTATCGCTCGATCGCGTCGATTCGCTGGCTAAAACGCTCGATCGCCACAGCACATTGCCCCTCGAGCGCTGTGCCACCGCCGGCATTGATCCGAAATCGCCAGTCGGCCGGCAACTTTTGGGTTTGGTCGGCGAATTGCTCGGCTTCCCGCGGCATTTGGGGCAGCACGTCGGCGGCCTGGTCATGACCCAAGGCCCGCTGTGCGAGTTGGTGCCGATTGAAAACGCCACCATGGACGACCGTACCGTCATCGAGTGGGACAAAGACGATTTGGATGAGTTGGGCATTTTGAAAGTCGATTGCCTCGCGCTGGGCATGCTCACCGCCATTCATAAATGCTTCGATCTGGTCGAGCGCCATTATGGTCGCACACTCACGCTGGCCAATATTCCTGAAAGTGATGCCCCCACGTACGAAATGATCTGCCGCGCCGACACCATGGGCGTGTTTCAAATTGAAAGCCGGGCGCAAATGAGCATGCTGCCGCGCTTGCGGCCGCGAAAATTCTACGATCTGGTCATTGAAGTGGCCATCGTGCGCCCCGGACCGATTCAAGGCGACATGGTGCATCCGTATTTGCGCCGCCGCTCGACGGGGGAAACGGTTACTTATCCCAACGATGAAATTCGCGCCGTGCTGCACAAAACATTGGGCGTGCCGCTGTTTCAAGAGCAAGCCATGCGGTTGGCGATGGTGGCCGCCGGATTTACCCCCGGCGAGGCCGATCAACTGCGCCGCGCCATGGCCGCTTGGCGCCGGCCGGGAGTGATCGATGCGTTTCGCACGCGCTTAATCGAAGGCATGCGGGCTAAAGGCCTCTCAGCCGAATTTGCCGATATGGTGTTTCACCAAATTCGCGGCTTTGGCGAATATGGTTTTCCAGAATCGCACGCAGCCAGCTTCGCCTTGCTGGCTTATGTATCGGCCTGGCTAAAGTGCCACTATCCCGCGGCGTTTTGCGTGGCCTTGCTCAATAGCCAGCCAATGGGGTTTTACGCGCCGGCCCAACTCGTGCGCGATGCCAAAGATCACGGCGTTACCGTACTGCCGATCGACGTGAACCACAGCCGCTGGGATTGCGCGCTGGAAGAGGGAGCTGTTCGCCTGGGCTTGCGCATGGTGGTCGGCTTGCCGCAGTCGCAAGCTCGGCAGATTGAACAGTTGCAGCCATTTGCGTCGATGGATCAATTCCAGCGCGCCATGCCGGCGAAAATCGTACAGCGGCTAGCCCGAGCCGATGCGTTCGGTTCATTGAAGCTCAATCGCCGAAATTCATTATGGCAAGCGCTAGCACCCGCCGATCCTCGGGGCGCCTTTCCTCTTTTTGAAAAATCATCCGACGCAAAATATCCGGAAAATATCTGCGAAATGAATTCGTGCGATATAGCGCCTGCGCCGGCTGAAGCAGCGACTTGGCTGCCGCCGATGGATGCCCGCGCCGAAGTATTCGCCGATTATTGCACGGCGGGCCTCTCGCTCAAGGCCCACCCCGTGTCGTTCTTTCGCCAGCAATTGAACCGATTGAATGTGGTGCAGGCGGCAAAATTGGCGAGCTTAAAAGACGGCCGTTTTGTGCGCGTTGGCGGCCTGGTTCTGGTGCGCCAGCGCCCTGGAACCGCCAAGGGAATTACCTTTGTGACCCTTGAAGATGAAACCGGCGTGGCCAATCTCATCATCCGCATGGATGTGTGGGAAAAGTTTTACACTGTGGCCCGCACAGCACAAGCGTTTATCGCCAGTGGCCGCTTGCAAAACCAGCAGGGTGTTATTCACGTGCTGGTATCGCGGCTGGAAAACATGAACGAAGCCATGAATCAATTGCGCAGCACCTCGCGCGATTTTCAGTAAACCGCCCTTTTACATCCACACAGCCCGCGCTATCGCAGCCCCTTGGCTTTCAAATAGCTCGGCGCCTGGTTGTCAGCCGGAGCCGAATATCCGCCGCCGGTATCGTATTTCTCGTGCAAATCGTCGTGCAGCGAGCGCAATTCCTCAAGCGACCAATTCTCAATGTGCCACGAGGCCAGCAATTGGCTGGCGTGATTCGGCCCGTGTAAATGCTCGATTACTCTTTCGCGCGTCGGATTCCAATCACCCTCGACCGACCAATGATTTCCGCGCAGGGGATAACTGCCGGTCGATTCGACGCGCGCCTCCTCGGGCACCATGCCCGGCGGCCGCTCGTCAATGCCCTTGGCTAGAAAGCCCAAAGTCCATACATCTAGCGGCGTGGTGCAACCCGTGCGGAAGTAGCGCACGATTTCGCCGTTCTCGATGCACGCAACCGTCGGGTACTCCTTCACGTGCATTTTCTTGACCAGATCCGCAACATCCTCGCGGTCGATAATTTGCACCAGGTTCTCCGGACCCGCGCCAATCGTCCACCCTGAAGCGCGAAGTTTTTCAAAATCTCCTCCTGTGCGATTCAGCCGTTCCAACTCTTGGGCGCTGGTGGCTGTATCTTTCGACGTAATGAACAGTACGCGGGGATTTCGCGTGCCTGGTCCAGCCAGTGCTTTGACCGAAGGCAGCGATTCTTCGGCGGCCGCTGCCGGCGGCGGGGCCGACGAATCGACAACCGAGGCGCGTTCCAGGGGCAGCGCATCGACCGCACGCGCCACCATCGGCGCCAACAATAGCCACAAAAGCAGCACGGCGGTTGATTTCGCAACGAAATTGGTCACTCGCATAACACTCTCCCAAATCGCGCAAATGGACAGCACAAAATATGGTTGCAAGGCAATTTTCAGACCGTTCCCATCTTTCGGAATCGCTCTGGCGAGCTGCGTTCTGCCGCTGCCGCGTTGCCTGCAATAACTTAGGTCAAAACTGCGACGTTCGCGATCAAGACAGCCGTAAAGACAGGACCTGCATAGACTTTGCCCTTCCATGCACAGTTTTGAGGCGGCCGACGACGCACCTCCCATCGACTGCCCGAAGGTCCGTCACTTATTTCTGGCCCGGTTCTTCTCCCGCAGTAGTTCTTTGGCCTTTTCTAGCTCTCGTTTGCCGCGCCACCGGCAGCGTTTTGCCCGCGCGGTTGATAAAGAATTGCACCATGCGAATTGCCGAGCCCAGTCCCTTCGGGCTGACTTTTTTGGTCGCCATTACTCGGGCGATCGTCTCGGCATCTTTGGTATATAAGCCCTCCGGGGGATACGTGGAAACGGTTTTTACCTTTCCGCTCCACTTGCGATCGCTTCCTTTGCGGTGCGACGCAGATTTTTTCGCTCGTTTACGCCGTCTGCGTTTCTTTGAAGCGATCATTTTAATGCCCCAAACATCAAAACGAGACATTCGAACCGCAAACCTGCGGAAGCCTGCCAGACCAAGCCCGGCATCTAGGCGGTCATCTTTGGCAGCCCCACCACTCCCCTCTGAACTTGCTCGCCCCCTTCCTCGGTCTCCCACATCCGTACGCCGCCGATATACGCCATTTCGTTGGAGCCACGTTGGCAGCCTTCTGGCAGCGTTTCGATTTTCTTAGCTTGCCCTCCCCCGAGCACTACGTAGTCGGCCAGAAATGCGGCTTTGAGCATCTGCACCGCGTCTTCCACCGCTTTTCGCCAACGCTTCGTGCCATAGCGATCAAACGCGGCACGGTTCAATTGGTCCTCGATCGTTTTGCCGTCGTAAAGCTGCATGTGTCCCAGCGCCAGCGGCACAATTTTCCCGTCGATCATGTAAACAGTGCCCACGCTGGTGCCAAGTCCTAAAAACAACATTCGGCCACCATCGTAGCTTCCCAGCGCCTGCATGCAGGCATCGTTCATGATCTTCACGGGCGCCGCGAACGATTTCGCAAAATCGAATCCGACCCACCCATTACCAAGATTGTAAGGCTCCTCCGTCGGCTGGCCGTATAGAACCTGCCCCGGGTAGCCAATCGAGATCCTGTCGAAATGCCAGCCGCCCAAAAGCTTCTTTACTTTGTCGATAAATTTATCCGGCGTAAAATCAGGTCCCGAATCGAATTTCAACTTTTCCGCTTCGCCGCTGCGCCACAGCTTCACATTGGTGCCGCCAATGTCAATCACGAGCGTGTTCATAGTCGTCAGAATTAGAAAAAGACGGGTTCGCGCAGATTCGACTGACGCTCGATCCTGTGCTCCAACTCACTGCAATGCGCATACCCAATTTGTGCGATCCGGGGTATACGGCATATTGATTGCTGCGTTTTTCAAATGATCTATTCTGCATTACTAAAAAGGTCGCTTCATGCGCTTCCAAGTTCTTGCATGCGATTACGATGGAACCGTGGCTGGCACCGGATGGATCGACGATGCCACCGCCAGCGCGCTCAAGCGTTGCATTGCCTCCGGTCGCAAGCTCATTTTGGTTACCGGCCGAGAATTACCCGACTTGCTGCAGGTATGCGCTCACACGAAACTGTTTGATATTATCGTGGCTGAAAATGGCGCTGTGCTCTATCGTCCGACAACGGGTTTGGAAAGTATGTTGTCGCCCCCGCCATCGGCCGATTTCGTTGCCGCGCTGCGCCGCCGAAATGTTAGCCCGTGCACCGTCGGCAAGGTGATCGTTTCCACCCGCCAACCGCACGAAACAACCGTTTTGCAAACCATTCGCGATTTGGGTTTGGAATTGCAAGTTGTCTTCAACAAGGGCGCGGTCATGGTGCTTCCCTCGGGCATCAACAAAGCGACCGGATTAGCCGCGGCAGCCAAGGAGTTGGGCATTTCGCTCGACACCATTGTGGCTGTGGGCGATGGCGAAAACGATCACGCCTTGCTGGAAGATTGCGCCCTGGGAGTCGCAGTCGCCAACGCCGTTCCACTATTGAAGGCCCATGCCGACTGGGTGACCGATCGCGAAAGCGGCGCGGGCGTGCAGCAATTGATCGATCGCCTGATACGCGACGATCTTGCGAATCTGCATCCCAAAGCGCCGGCTAGCCAGACGGTGCGCACAGAAATTGTGCCCTCTTAGGATCTGCAAAACGGATCTCGAAGCAACGCCCCTGCACACTTTAGAGTGCGCAAGAACAAGCCGCAGTCGAGTTCTCTTTCTCGACTGCGGCTGTGCGGATGTGTGCAACCGCGTGCGTTATTGCAGGGCGGAAACAACGGCCGCTAAGCTCGCATTCTACCGCTGCTAGTTTTTAGTGCTGCTGGCTTGGCTCTCCAAAGCCCGTGCAACCATTTGCGCTTCCTCCAAGTGGGATTTGGTCGTTTCGATTCCCTTATCGAGCACTTGTGCAAACTCCGGCGAGGCCTGATTTCGGAAGACCTCGAGCGTCGCCAGCACGTGCATATGCACCGGGATTTGGCTGCCAATGTAGCACTTGTCAAATTGCGAGCCGTCTTTCTCGCTCAGATCTTTCTGCAGCATGTCATTCGAGCGCTGATCAATTTGCTCCTGAATCGACGCCCAATTCAACTCCTGGCCGCCAGCCGGTTGGGTCGACGTTGCCGCGGCCCCCGGCATCGCACTGCGGTCGGGTGCGCTATGCGCCGCCGTTGCGCCGGTCAAACCCGTTTGGCCGCTGCGGTTCCCGGCAAACCGTTCAACCTGCTGCAAGAAATCGGAATGGTCTTTCACCATGCGTTCGGCGAATTGCTTGACGTCTTTATCTTTCGTTCGTTGCTCGGCGAGTTTGCCTAATGTGATTTCACCTTGATTGGGTGCGATCAGGCATTGGGCCAATTCGGCATCGGCCCCGCCACGGCTTCCCGCGCCCGACGCTTCCGTCATGGCCCGATTAGCCTGGTAACGCTGTTGTCCAGATTGCTGTTGTCCAGTTTGCTGCCCGCCTTGTTGTCCGGCTTGTACACCCCCTTGCCTTGGTTGAACTGGTTGTTGCGTCGTTTGTGCGACAGCGCTTGCGACCCAAAGTAACGTCGCGACTGCCGTTGCCAATGCCATTGCCTTGCGCGCTTCCATAACAAAATCTCCTCAACGCGAAGTGTGATTGCCCCATGTGGAACGGAGGACTCACCGCAAACCATGTACCGCCGATGCGCCAAAGCGATCGTCAACAGAAACTCAAATCATCGCTTCCGCTAAGCAGCCACCAAGCAACCGTTCCCTCTGCGCTAATTCCGCTTACGCATCTTTCTCACACGCCGCTCATGAACAGGCGATATTGCAGCAGCATCGCTAAGCGTGCGCGGTAATGCCGTTCCCCGACCGTCCAGTTGTTGCGAATTTCTCGCGTCAAACTGCGGATGGCTTTGGTCGTCGGTCCCCCCAATTCGCGAGTCGCATTTTTTTGATGGGCCAACATAAATTCAGCTCCCTCTCAATGGTTCGGTTTCGGTTTTTAAAAGCTGTTATGTTCGAAGCTTCGCCGAATCCCAAAGCAATCGACGTGCCGAACACCCACTAAGATCACTTTTTGCCAACGCAGCCCAATCCAAGGCCGGAACTGGCTCGGCATCGTGGCTGCGATAGAGTCCATTTGGCCACTGACCTGCCAACCGCAAGGTCCGGCAAAAGGCAACCAACTGCTGCGAAAAGCAAGGGTCCGAGCAATATCGCTGCAGCACAATTGCGCGGCTACGATTGGCCAATCGCCCCTAAATCGCTGCTTCGCGTTTCACATCGCGGGCCGGCTTGTCTTCGCGAAATCCTAGAAACACCGGCTGCCGCAGCAAGTTGTCGTCGGTCCAATTATTAAAAGCGATCTGGCACGCCAGCTTCGGCTGCACCCAAACCACCTCGCGAATTCCGCGGCGGTCGTGAAATTCGGCAAACGGCGATTTTTTCTGCGCCAGCGGTTTCAGGCGTTCCAAAACCTCGACGAGCGTATGCGATTTGAAGCCCGTGCCAACGCGTCCGGCATAAATAAATTTCCCATCAGCCCCGTAATAGCCCAACAAAAGCGCGCCGAAGCCGATGCGCGATCCCGCAGGCCGCGTAAATCCCCCGATGACAAATTCCTGCTCTTGCCGGCATTTGCTCTTTTGCCAGGCGGTCGTGCGCCCCGCGACATACGGCGCCCGCCGCGCCTTCGACACAATTCCCTCCAAACCCAATTTGCACATTTTCGCCAGCAGTTTCGCTCCCGAACCCGTTAGATGCTCGCTAAGTTGAATGTGCTCTATCTTCTTCGCCGACTTCTCGAGCACCTGCCGCAGCAGTTCCTTGCGCTCTTCAAGCGCTAAGCCGGTAACGTCGCGGCCATTGAGATACAGCAAATCGAACACAAAATAGACGGTTTCGTTCGCTTTCCCTTCGCGAAACGCATTTTGTAGAGCTTGAAAGCTGCTGATACCGTGGCGATCAAGCACCACCACTTCGCCGTCTAAGATCGCTTGCTTAACTTTAAAACGGGCCGCGGCTGCAATCAATGGTTTGAACTTGCCGGTCCAGTCTTGATTGTTGCGGCTGATGAATCGGATGTCGCGTCCGTCGATCCGGCAAAACATTCGGTAGCCATCAAACTTTTGCTCGTGCAGCCATTGGTCTCCTTCCGGCGGCTTATCGACCAGCGTCGCCAACTGCGCATTTACAGTTCGCGGTAGCGCCGCCTCGCGAGAACCCGGCAGTTTTTCCAATCGAGCAATATTAACCGCGGGAGTTGCAGTCCTTGCAACGCGTTTGGGCGAATTCGCCTTTGTCGTTTGTAGGTGGCGTTTCTTATTCGTGGTCGATGTTCCACGCTCCGCTGCCCGTCGCCGCAGCGCTTGCCGTGTGGATGTGCCGCCGTTGCTCGAAACCATTTGCCGCTATCCGAAAATCAAGAATCTAGGCTGCCCGCCGCCAGTTGCAAATCGCGTCCGATTTGCCGCCTGATTCGGTCGCGCTCGGCCGAATCAGGCGCTCGCAGCGCCGACGAAGGATGATATGTCGCTACCATAAACCTACACCACGGCGACGGCAAAAGCTCGCCTAAATGCTTCGTCAACCGGAACGTGCGCCCCAAGAGCGATTGCGCCGCCGTTGCGCCAAGACATACAATGGTTTGCGGCCGAACTACCTCGATTTCCGCCTCCAACCACGGTCGGCAAGCCGTAATCTCTCGGGCCGACGGCTTCGCGTGCAGGCGGCGCTTGCCGCGCTGGACCCATTTGAAATGTTTGACTGCGTTGGTCAGATATACTTCGTTTCGCTCCAGCCCCGCCGACTTAATCGCCTCATCGAGCAGCTTGCCCGCCGGCCCTACGAAGGGCAAGCCTCGACGGTCTTCTTGATCGCCGGGCACTTCCCCCACGAGCATGAGCTTGGCGTGAGCCGCCCCTCGCCCAAATACCGTCTGTGTCGCCCGTTTATACAGATTGCAGCCCTCGCAATGCTTCGATGCCTCGCGCAGCGACTTGAGCGATAAGCGGGCGGGTAAAAAGTCTGCCGCCGAACCCGTCGGCCCAACTCGATCGTCTCGATGCGGCGCGGCTGCTTTCATTAAATCCTCGCCGCATGCGAATCGATTCGAGGGCGGACGATGCCCGGCGGCAGCTTCATGTCGCAAATCGAACGAGTTTCATTCAAAATTCAGAATCGGTTCGTCAGCATCAATATCACGATGATCAACAGAACCAGCCCAACTCCGCCACTGGGGTAATACCCCCATCCGCGGCTATAGGGCCAAGCCGGCATCGCGCCTAACAACAATAGCACCAACACAATCAATAGAATTGTCGGAAGCATATGCACACCTCGCGTGAAATTTTTCCGTCCGTGACAGAACTGAAGTGGCGCTGTGAAACACAGGCCAAAAACGCCTTGGCAGAAGGAACGCAAAAGCCGCGCCAGAGAGAGATTTATCGAAAAAGGCCTGCCGACAATCAACTTTCGACTCGGCGCCTGACCAATTTGGCCGCGCGACAGCCAAAGTTTGGCAATGGCGAACCGCCAGCCTGTTTGCTGCCTGAAGCCACCCCGCAGTTTATTTCGGCAACTGCGCCTGTAGCGGCCGAATCTGATTGTTCACGTCGCCAAACCGCGCTGGCCATTCGCGATGCTGAAGTTTTTCAATCGTCTCGCGGGCTGCATCCCATTGCTTTTGGTGTATCTGTGCCTCGGCCAGATTGATCAATCCCGTTGGCTCAAGCGCCCTTAGCCGGGCCACATCTTTCCACTGGTCGATGGCCGCATCCCACCGTCCTTGCTTCTGCCGAATTTCGGCAAGCGCCGTGTGATTTTCAGCTTCCTGCGCTCCCACCTCGACAATCGACGTGACCGCCCGCTCCGCCTCGGCCGGATCGCTCTTCACGCGCTCGGCCAGTTGCTCATAGAGCTTGAAATTGTGCGGGTCGAGCCCGATCATCGTTAGCAGTTCCTTCGTCGCATCCGCCTTGTTGCCGCTCTTGTCGTAGCATTCGACGAGCGCCTGGCAGACTTCCTTGTCGTTGGGTGCAAGCGCTGCGGCCAACTCGAACTGCTTGATCGCTTCGTCGTACTTCGAACGATTGCGATACACCTCGCCGATCGCCTTCCGCAAAATCGGGCTATCTTCGCCGGTTTTCGCCGCTTCTTTATCTAAGTAATCGATATAGCCTCCCAAGTCTCTCGACCGCTCGAGCACCTGCCGCAAATTATTGAGCGCTTCCTGCCGTTTATCTTGCCGATTGCCCCAGCACACAATCGCCCCCGACGCCGCATCGACCGCTTCCTTCGTGTGGAACAGCGCCGCTTCGGCATCGGAAAGATGCTGATACTGTTCCGATAGCCACTGGTCGTTAACAACCACTCCCCCATTGGCCCGGTGGTGCAGCGAAATGGCTTCATTCAAATAACCGCTCGCCTTGTCGAACAATTTGCTGTCGAGGCAGGCTTTGCCAAATTCGGCAATATTCCCTTCGGTCCATCGGCCTCCTTCGTGGAAATGCTTGTCGGTCTGCTTCACCAAATCATCCAATTGGTCGGACCGCTTCGTGTGATAGTACGCCACCATCAACTGAGCGCGGTAATGCATTGCATCCGGCCGCAGTTCCACCAGCGGCTCCAAGATGGCAATCGATTCGCCATACCGGCTCCGCTCTTGCAGCCAGTTGACCAATTGTTCCTGCATTCCCTCATCAAGCAGCCCTTGCTTATGGGCCACAAGCATCATTTCAATAGCGCGCGAGTGGTCGTGCAGACCCGTCCACAAATAATCGGCCACATATTGCACTCCGCGTCCAGAGGTTTTCACCTCGTTGTAAACGTCTTCCGCCGCGCGACCGAAATCACCTTGTTTGTCGGCCCAGAAATAGCCGCTATCGACGGTATAGATCATTCGATTCCGCGCCTGCCGCGTGCGCAAGTCACGTTTGATCTCGCCCACCACCAGCTTCAATACGCGCGGCTCCAAGTCGCCCAATTGCCCGACGTCGCGCCGCCGCTCGGCCAGTTCGTAGCCAAACGAATTCCAAGCGCTGTTCCAAGTGATGTTGAGCCACTGCGGATATTGCTCCATTCGCTCGACAATGTATCGCAGCGCCTCGCGCGGCCCCAAAACGTCGCGCACGACGGTGACCGGCGCCGTCGCGGTGCCGCTGTACTGCGATTGCTGACGCTTGAGCACCGCTGGAATCGTCTCAAAGGCAAACTTCTTCATTTCGTCTTCGGTGCTTGTGAATTTGTGCTGGTGCGCAACGCCGAACGTCGCACACATGCGCTGCACGATGTTAAGCCGCACGTTTTCATCGCTCGCTTTCTCGATAAGCTTCTCTTCGTGCTTAAGCAAATTCAAAAACAGCGTGTTGCCCACTCCAAGCGATACTTCGCAATCGTGGTCCAGCGCGTGGTTGTACAATTCCAGCAATTGTTCCGTGAGCCAATTCCGCTGCTGGTCGGTTTCCGGACTCGCCAAATACTTCTGCAACACGGCTTCCCCTGCCGCATCGCGATTCACTTGCTCGTACAAATGCACATAGTCCGAGAGCACGTTGTTATCTTGCTCGGGCCATTTCCCGCCGTGTGCAGCATCGTAAGTGCGTACTTCGGCCTGCATTTCTTCGATCGCCTGGTCGTGCTTTTCGTATGACCCCGCCAGCAAATTGCAAAGATTGTTGGTAATCGTCAAATGATCGCGGCTAGCGCCGGCTGCTTGCGATTGCAGCACGCGCAGCTCGCGCAATTGTTCGTCGATCATCGGCTGGTGGGGCAATTTCCCCAAGCTGGCCAAAAAACCGGCCATCAAAACCGGCTCGTGCTCGCCCCATTTGCGATCAAACGCCCGCTTGAGCGCCGCCACGCACGCCTCGATATGCGGACCCGGCTGATTCAATACTTCCGACGAGCGCCGCTCGACCATGGCTTCCATTAAGTCGAGCGCCCGCTGGTCAATCGTCGTCAACTTCCGCTCGCGCAGTTTCTTAATGCGTGCGATAATCTCATCGGCCGTCGCTTCGCTATTCATCTCGCTCAAAATCTGCGATTGCACATTTTGCAGGTACGGATAAATTTGCTCCGGCGTGCGCCCCAAGACGCCGTCGGGTATGGCTTGCAACAGGCGGAAATCGCGGCACGCCTCGTAGAGCATTCGCAATTCCCAAAAATAGTTGCTCGGCTGCGCCGACTTTTCCAATAGCGCGCGAATCGTGAACAGCGTGTTGTCGTCGAGCTCCGTAAGCGGCGGCAAATCGTTGCGCATCCATCGCTCGCGCACCTGCCACAACCGTTGATTGAGCAAATTCTCCGGCGTCCGCTTGTACGCTTCCACGCGCGCCCGCTCGTAATCGTCGCGCCGATTCTTCACTAGGTACCAGTTGGCGAGCGTCGTGTAATCGCCCGCAATGAGCAATTGGTCCTTTTCCGCCACTTCAAACAGCTTGATCGCCTCATCGAGCTGGCCGCGCTCGGCCAGCAGCAATGCCAGCGGCTTGCGCCAAGGCGAGGTCGATTCGTCACTCCGCACCCATGCGCGCAACTGCTGCTCCAATTCGTCAGGCCGATCGAGCGCCACCAGCAACTGGTATTTCATCGCCCGCCACAATGCCGCGCGCTCTTTCCCCTGCTCCATGCCGGCATCGATATACTTGAGCGTGCGATTGATTGTGGCCTCTTTCGCATTTCGCCGCGCCGCCAAATTCATCATCGTGATGAACGCCCGCTGGCGCAGCACGGCATCAAGCATATCTTGCCGCAATTGATTAATTGTGACGGCGGCCGATTGCTCACCCGCGTCCGACTCCGAGAGCTCCTTCGGTTTCGGCGGCATTTCGCCTAAAATCGTCCAGCACTGCTCTTCGACGTTCTCCAAATTCTGGTTCAATTGCACGTCGAGATAAGCCTGTTCAATCCGCAGCCACGGCAATAGCGCCCGGGCAAACGCATCGGCCCGTTCGGCCGCATACGGCTTCGATTCTTCCGCCAGTCGGGCCGAAACGGCCGTCTTCGCATCCTTGGCAAATTCCGCCTTCTTCTTCGCCAGTTCAGTGCGCGTGAGCTCGTTGACATTTCCCTTGTCGCGCAATTCTTGCTCATCGTGCACTTGCCGTTCGGCGACCATTCCATCCACCAGCCGATACAGCGCCGGCACTTCGACGAGCAGCCGCCCGGTCGCGTCGTCCGAATCCGACAACTGCGGCAACAGCGAAAACGCCTCTTTCTCGTTTTCTTCCGTCCACGAACGGCCGACCAGCGCATCAAACAGCGCCGAGATATATGCCAGCCGATAGCTCCGTTGCGCCGCGTTGTCATCCGCCGCGCCTTCGTCTGTCTTGCGCGACTTTTCCGCTTCCGCCGCCTTAATGCGCTCGCGCAAAAACGGCAACAGCTCAGTTTCATTGAACCGGTTGCTGTAAATCGTGCGCAGCGCCTCGCTCAGCGTGTTCTTCTCAATCCGATCGTTGGTGGCTTGCCAGCGAGTGTGCAGTTGGTCGGCAATGTTTTTCCATACACTGGCCGGCACTTCCGAGGCGTCCAATTGCTTTCGTTCCGCCATCGGCTCTTCCAGTTCAACGCGCCCCGAGATCGCCCAATTCACGTAGTTCGATACCTGATCGGGCGCGAGCTTCTCCAAATCGCTTTGCAATTTTGCCAGCGCAAATCCCCGGACTTTATCCATCGCCTCGGTCTGCGAAAACCGATAATCGTTCGCAATCCGGCTCACAACGTCGAAATGATCTTTCTCTCCCGCGAAGAACGTCAACGTCGCCAACAGCGGCGCTTGCCATCGCGGATCGATCACGTTCTGGTTGAAATTCAAATTCCAGCAGTTCCCCAACGCGAACGAAACGGCCGTATCGAGCCGCGCCTGCTCGCTGGGTTTGAGCTTCCCTTCGATCTGCGAATCCTTCAGCCATTTCTCCACCAAGTCATCCGCCGCGCTTAACTGATCGTTGTACACCAGTGCCGACAGGTGCTGCTGATAGGCCGCCTGATACGGCGGCTCGCGCTTGATCCACTCGCTCGTATAGTGCAGCAAATCGTCCCAGCGAACTTCCGTGCGATAGAACTCCGCCAGCGCCGAACACAACTGCTCGTCTTCGTTGTCGCTCCAGGCAATCGGCCGATCGAGTTCCTTTTGCACCCAGTCGTATGCCTCCTGCGAATGCCCCTGTTGCAACAGCCGCCGCGCGTAATCGATCTGCCGGCCAATATCCCAGGGCATCTGCTCGGCCAGTTCGCGCCGCAACTTCAACGCCTCTTCGGTTCGCGCCATTCCCTCATAGCAGCCGATTAAGTGATCGGTCCATCGCGCTTTCAAATCCAACTCCGCAGGCTGCCGATCGTATACTGGCTTTAGCATCTGCACGAATTCCAGCACTTCAGCCGGACTGGCAACGCCACCAACCTGACCCAAAATGAATTCGGCCAGAAACACTTCATCCTGCCGATGATTTTCGGCCAGTTTTTGCGATTCGTTATGCCAGCTCTTGCGCGCCTCGTCATCGCGGCGAATCGTCTGCAAAATCATCGGCCGCAACCATTGCACCCCCGGTTTGTCGCCGTCCAGCTTCTCGGCAGCCTCCAAATGCACCATCACTTCGTCCCACTGCTGCAGCAGGCATTCATACAATATCATCGTGATCCGATCGTCGAAACCTGCCGAGCCGTCGGCCACATGTTGCCGCGCGTCTTTGAGTGTCACACCCGGCACATTCAAGAATTGCACCCGTGGCTTGGCCGCCAGTTCGTCTTCCAGCCGTTTTGAATAAGCATCCGAAGCGAGCGATTTCACATTGAGCTTGGTTTCACTCGTTTTTTGATCTTTCGCATCGGTCGTTTCCACATCGCGCGCCCACCAACCGCCCCCGACTTCCACGAAATCCGAAAAGATCGTCGTGCTGGTCACCTTCCCATCGGCCAGCCACTCTTGCTTGAGCACCACATGCCGCGCAGTATCGACCAACAGCCGCACTTCACTTTTCGAGTCTTTGAAAGTAATCACCAGGTGCGCTTGCTTCTCGCCTGCCGGTTCGACTTTGGCCCGCGAATTGCCACCGTAAAGCGTGTGAATCGCCACCAGCGACGAATCGGTCAATTGAAACGGCACCGTCTTCAAATCGCGCTCGGTCGACTTGCGCGTTCGCCCCAGCAAAAACGCCAGTGAAAACACATCGCGCTCTTTGTCGTTGCAATAATTCACGATCGTTTGATCGGCCACGTTCCGCGGCCGCACAAGCCACGCTGCCGGCGAATAGAGCACTAAATCACTCGAATGCGATGTTGTTCGGTTCCACCGCGCGTCGAACATTTCCGTCGTGCGCGCCAGTTCCAGTCCGCCGTCTAATTTCTGCAGCGACTCCGTCCGCAACAAACTCTTCGACAGTGCAATCGCGTCGGCCGACCAACCTCGCGGCTTTTTCTCCGGGGCCGGCGCTGGTGGCGGCGCGGCCAACGCAGGAAACAATGTATCGAGCCAGGCGGTGTATTGCTGACCAGCCCAATAAGGATTGCGCCAGCCGGAATAAACCGGCTTGGCGATGGTGTATGCAATCTCTCGGGAACGCATTTCATAGGATGGCAAATCGGCTGCCACTTGAAACCGATTGCCCACATAATTCTCGCCTGCCATTTGGCCTTGTTGTCCAAAATCGAGCGAATCGCCGTTGCTCTGCCACAACCCCTTGTTCATGCCGTAGGCCGCCAACGGCGTATTCGCCGCCTCATCTTTCACCAGCCCCAGATCCATTTCCTCATCTCGAATCCCCGCTTTGGCCCATTCAAGTTGTTTGGCGCTGTCGTAGCCATCTAATCCACTCGCAGGCGAGCTCGGTGCGATTTCGGCAAAATCTCCATTCAGAACGGCCAACTTGTCATCAAGTCCCGCTCGATCGACAAAATCGACATCGTCGCCGGCCCAACCCCCAATCATCCGCCGGCTAGACTGTCCACCGAATCCCCCGCCGCCACCGCCGCCGATTCCGCCACTACCTCCAATTTCGCTCGACTCGCTCTCCGCCCCCCATTTGTCGCCTAGCATTCCACTTTCGTCAAAAAACAAACTGCCGCCGGAAACCGTCGTAGTCCCGTGGTAGCTGTTGATGCCATTGAGAATTAGAGTGCCTTCGCCCCGCTCTGCGGCATAGCGCTGGATGGTTGCTTCAGTATTTGGCACCAAATAGTACCCGGCTCCACTCATCGGCGCCGTCACCGTCATCGGACCCGCCATCGGGCCGAACATCGGCATCCTGCTGTTGTAAATCGTAGTGGTCAGTTGCGGCACTGCTTGGAACGCTCGCGGATCGCGCCCCAATCCGGCCAGCTCGCGCAAAATCTGATAGCGCAATCGCAATCGCCAATCGCCGGCCCGTTTCATCTGCTGCTGCAATAGCTCGAAATTAGCATTGTCGCGCCCTTCGGCAAAGAACCGCTCGCCGTCGCGCATCAAGAATCGCTTCTTCACGCCAAACCGCTCTCGATCGGCGTCGCTTTCCAGCACCAATAGCGACGTGTACGGCGTAATGATGTGAAACTCTTCCGACAGCGCAATAATCTGATCCCGAATCGATTCGCTCGGCCCTTGCGCGAGCAGATGATCCAAATGCTCGCGCGCCCACAACCGCGGAATGAACGAATTCCCCTCCTCGGCATCTTTCAAGTTGATTTTCGCAGCGTAGCGCACCGGCTCGCCATCGCGCTTTGCCGTTACGATCACCTCTCCTTGCTGATCGGCCCCAGTCGGTAAGTATCTCCCCACCAAAATCTGCTGCGTTCCCGCCGGCAGCGACGGCAAATGCTCCGGATACACCGCAGCCACCTTCACGCCGCGAAATTCCACGTTGATGTCGCGCAAGCCCGGCTGCGTAAGTTCGTTTAACAATTCCAGCGCCACGGCCTGCGGCGTGCGCTCGCCGCCAATATTTCGCACCGATCCATGCCCGACTTCTGCAATGCCGCGGAGCACCATCGCCTCGTAGGTATTGCCCACGGTCACCGCATGGAACGCCCGTCCCGATTTTTCTCCCTTCGCGTCCGCCGCGTCGATCATCCGTCCCAGCCGCTTCACAAAACTCGCTGGGTCCGTCTCGCCGGCGGTGACAATCCCATCGCCGATGTACACAATCTGCGCATCGGCCGGCGCTTCTTTCAGCACGGCTGCGAACGCCTGATCTAAATCGGTCCAGCCCAGCGAAACGCGGGCATCCAAAAACTCCCGCACTTTGGCGATATTTTCCGCGGTGGGCGACATGGCCTCCGGTCGATACCCACGCGGTCGCCACATCGGCCGCCGCCAGCCGAAAATGATCGTCCTTGCCCAACGACGACAATATTGCCGCCACGAATTCCGACTGCTGCTTCCGCTTTTCGGCGTCCATCGAGGCCGACGTATCGCACAGCAGCACTAACTCCAGCGGCTTGCCGTTGGGCACCACCTCGCGCTGAAAATTGCCATCTTCCTCCGGCGGCGTGAGTTGCATCAGGAAATAACCATCTTCGCCGCGGCGATGCGGCACCACCACCACATCCGAATTGCGGCTTTCCACTTCGCAATCGACCTCAAAATCGCGCGTCGGCGTGTAATCTTGCGCCGAAAAATCAACCTGCGCCGAATGTTCGGTCTGCTCATTGCGCGTCGAATGCGTGGGGCATGTCACGCTTTTGAGCGGCAGCGCCGAATTGATCTGCACCGACAACGTCAATTCCCTTAGCGGATGGCTCGCCAGTAATTCGCTGCGCAGTCCGTACGTGTAGCGATATCGATTCCCCCGTAGCGGCAGCACCTGCGTATACACAATTTTGATTCGCTTTTCGGACTGGGCTTCAATCGGAAATACGCGCGCTTTGAACAAATTGCCGCTGGTCCACTCCAACAAACCCGGATCGCGCTTCTCGCGCAAAGTGGTTTCGTAGATTTCGCGGGCCCGCTGCTTCTCGACGATGTCGGCCTCCACCAATTCATTGCCGATCCACATCCCGAAATCGCTGATCGAGGCATCCTGCGGCAGCGGGAAATAAAACACGCCTTCCAGCCGCCCCATCGTGTGATTGACGAATGATTCCTCAATCGTCGTACGGGCGATCTGGTCCCGAATTTCGACGCTCACTTTGTGATAGCCCACCTCCAGCGGCTCATTGCGCCCATCGGGCAATTTCACAACGAGTGAACCGAGCGATTCGTCGCTCGAAGTCCCTTCGAAGCCCGCCAACCACTTCGGCGTTTCTTTCTCCTCGACCAGCTTTTCGTCCCGATCAATGCGCCACAACTCTTTACCCGTCGCGCCAAACTTGTGCAATTCTTTTTGAGGCCCAAGCAGTTCAAACGCCGTCGCTTCTTTCGTCTCTTTCGTGCTTGGCAGCTCCGTCTGCACTTCTCCCATATGCAGCCGCGCCTGCGTCGGCGAAATCAGTTCCACGAGCGAGCCCGGCCCCAGCGTCAGTTCCACTTCCGACGACAAGCGAATTTTCACCGCATTGGCGCCGTGAATATCGGTCCGCAGCCAATCCCCCGGTTTCAGCAGAATTTCGCGCGAAATGGGGGTCCAGCGCTGCGCGAGCACAGGCCGCAGCACGACCAAGCCCTGAGAATCGAGCACTTTGCCGATCCGTCCATCCTCGGTCAGCGTTTTCGCCACCACGAATTTCGATTCATCCACCGGGCCGTCAATGGCCACCAATTGCAATTCCGCCAGCGGCGGCCCGACCGTCGGCGCTCCCTTGGGCCGCGCCACAATACCCACCAGCCGATCGATCTTCGCATCGACATACGCTTCCACATTCACCGGCCCGTGCTTAGCGGGCAATTCCACGCGATACACGTAGCACTCCCGCCCATCGTAATCGGCCTTCTCGACCGCCCGGGCCACCGAAAGCGCGCTCGCGTCGCGCACTCCCACATCCAATAGACCAAGCAAGTCGATCTGCTCATGCGGATTCAAAAACCAGGGGGAATCCCCCGCGACCGCAGTGTTCGCCGTCTCGTCAATCCGCCACAGCCGCGATCCCGACGCTATTTCGTACTTTTCCGGCGTATCTTCCCACCGCACACTTCCCGGCGCTCGCACCCACACATTGGCGGCATGCCCATCTTTGGTCACTCTCATTTCCAAAGTCTTGGCAGTGCGCAAATCAGCCAGCACTTTCGAAAACGGGGGCGCACCGCTAACTCCCTTGAGCATCACCAGCGTCACGCAAATTGCCACCGCCGCCGCAATAGCAGTGACCCCTGCCAAGCGGCGAATAAACTTCGTCCGTGAGTCTTGTCCCCCTCTCCCTTTGGGAGAGGGCTTGCCTGCCCTGAGCTTGTCGAAGGGGGGTAAGGCGGCTGTTGTTCCCTCTCCCTCGGATCGCAGATCCGCCGCGGCGGAGGTGGGGATCGCGCGCGGATCCCCCTCTCCCTCTGGGAGAGGGCCGGGGTGAGGGGACTGTTCATCAAACACTTCCAGCGCTCGCTCGCGAAGCGCCCGCAAAAACTCCTGATCAGCCGCCGGCGCGTCAGCATTGATGGCCCCTAGCGCGGCTTTCAACTGCGGATCGTCGTCCGATCGATTATTCGCATCATTTCGCACTTGATCGCTCACCGTATCTCCTCCGCCGTTTTACTTCCTGCCATTCGTCTAAACTGTTCTTTGAATTCCGCCCGGGCCCGCGCCAACTTCGATTTTGTCGCCTCAACCGAACTGCCGCATTGCGCCGCGATTTCGTTCATGCTCTGGTCATCCACGTATTTTGCGACGAGCATCGCGGCATATTCCTCCGGCAATTCCGCCAGCACGCCGCGTACTGCGTCGGCCAACTCGCGCTGCTCAGCGCCAACCCGCCCGCCTGGCCATCGTTCAGCCACCGGCCTAGCTCATCGCCTCGTGCCTCAGCCAGCGCTCGCCACTTCGCCGCCCGCGCCGTTTGCCGCCAATAAGCCGCCACTTTGTGATGCGCTATGCCCGTTAGCCATCGCCAAATGGTGCCTCGCGCCGGATCGAAGCTCTTAGCCGCCTTGGCCGCCTCGAGAAAAAGCTCCTGCACGACGTCGGCCACCGCCGCCGCATCCGGCCCAACTAGCCGCGCGACGTACCGCCACACATCCCCGCTGTAGCTGTCGTACAGCGTGGTCCATGCGTCGCGGTCGCCGGCTTGCAAACCGCGAATTACAGCAAGTTGCGTAGGCTCATCAAGCAATTGGCCATCTCATGGTGCGCTTTGGCCGTTCCGATAGGTAATTGGCGCTTAGACGCCCCCAGGTGTCGCAAAATTCCCCCGCACATTCGAAATCGCCGATCCAGTCGTACGTTTAGACCCTGGGGACAAAACCGCCGGGGACTGGCTCATTTTGCGAGAGTCTGCGGAGCAAAATGTGCCTGTCCCCTTCTCTGAGCGGTTTTGTCCCTCCGTTCTAAGACTATCCAGCCTTGAAAGCGATCAACGAGCGGCTCAAAAGACGAACAGACGACTAGCCTAGAACCCAGCCCCTATCACTCCCAAAAAGCGGACCTATATCCGAACCCGCAATCTCTTAGCCCTTGAATTTGAGCCAAGAGATCTGCTAGGCTATTCTTCGAATAGTATACATATGTATACATTCATTGCCTGATCAAGCACAAACCACGAGCCACTGACCACTCGCCAATTACCGTTTTCCACCGTTTAGAACCGTTAATCTCCGTTTCCGCCGTTTCTACTGTTTCTTCCATTTTTTAATTCGTCTTTGAAACGCAGCGGCATATGATTTACGCTAACATCTTCTAAGCTTGCAATCGCCTGGAGGAATTATGAAATATCGCATGGTTTTGATTCGCACTGTCTTAAACCTGATTGTAATCGGCTCGCTTGCCGTCGCGACCAGCGCCTTAGCCGCCGACGCCACCGTCAGCATCACCCCCGATCTCAAATCGCCCGGCCACCAAATCTCCCCCGATTTCAGTGGCTTGAGCTTCGAAACCAAAATGCTCTTGCCCGACGATGCCGGCAAGTATTTTTTCAGCGCCGACAATGCCGATCTGATCGCGCTCTTCAAATCGCTGGGCGTCAAAAACCTGCGCATCGGCGGCAACACGGCCGACTATTCCTATGTGAAAATCCCCACCGAGCCCGATATCGATTCCCTCTTCGCCTTCGCCCAAGCCGCTGGCGTCAAGATTATCTACAACTTGCGGCTCAAAGAAACAACCGACCCGGCGGGTGACGTGCATCTGGTGAAGTACATCATGGATCATTACAAGCCGCTGGTAAGCTGCTTCACGATCGGCAACGAGCCGAACATGTACTTTACGGAGTATCCCGCTTACCGCGACCAGTGGAAACAATTTGCCGACGCGATTCTAGCCGCCGTCCCCGACGCTCAGTTTAATGGCCCCAGCACCACGCCGGGTAAAACCACCTGGGCCAAAGATTTCGCCACTGAATTCGCCAAATGGGGCCATGTGCGGCTAATTACACAGCATTCCTATCCCGGCGGCAACGCGCAAAAAGTGCCCGACCCAGCCGCTGCCCGCGAAAAAATCCTCTCCCCCGACATGGATAAGGGCTACGAGAAATTCTACGAAAGCTTTGTGCCCGAAGTGCTCAAGAACCACGAGCAATATCGCCTCGAAGAAGCCAACAGTTTGTTCCACGGCGGCGCCACCGGCGTAAGCAACACCTTTGCTTCCGCTCTTTGGGGCCTCGATTACATGCACTGGTGGGCGGCGCACCAAGCCGCAGGCATCAACTTCCATACCGGCAACCACCGCGTCAAAAACGAAACCGACATCCCCGGCGGCTACGATATTTCCTACACCGGCCCCAGCGGCATCAAACTCCATCCGATCGCCTACGCCCTCAAAGCCTTCACCTTTGCCGCCGACGGCCAATCGATCCCAGTCGCCGCTAAATCGTCCGACGACAAATTGAACCTCACCGCCTACGGCGTTCTGGGCTCCGATAAAACGCTGGTACTCACCATCATCAACAAAGAGAACGGTGCAGACGCTCGCAATGCCGAAATCACGATTAACGCCGCCTCCTTCTATGCACACGCCGAAATGCTGCTGCTCCAATCTCCAAGCAACGACATTGCACAACTCACCGGCCCGACTTTAGGTGGCAGTGAAATCTCTGGCGACGGCAAATGGACCGGCAAGTGGCAAGACCTCCTGTTGCCAGCCTCCCCCGGCAAGTTCACGCTGAAGTTGCCATCATCATCAGCCGTAGTGGTCCAGATTGTCCAGATTACACCGTAATGCATATCATTGCTTATGAACTCCAACCGCATACAAAACTTGGCCGAGCGGCTGCATCGCGGCGAACTGACGCTGGAAAAGTTTCTGGCAGAACTCGCCCAGCCCAAGACTGCCGATCTCGATGAAGTGCAGCTCGATCTCGATCGCGCGCGGCGCTGTGGCTACCCCGAGGTGGTCTATGGCGAGGGGAAAACTTTGGCGGCATTGGAAAAATCGCTCGGCCGGCTTATCGACGAAGGCATCGAAGCATTTGCTACGCGAATCACACCCGAGGTCGCTACAGCACTGAAAACCAAATTCCCCGCCGCCCGCTACAACGAACTCGCCCGCACGCTGCGAATTACTCCTCCTGGCCTCTCGTCCCTCGCCCCTCGTCTCTCGCCCCTTGCGCCTCGCGTTGCCATTATTACCGCCGGCACTTCCGATCTGCCCGTGGCCGAAGAAGCCCGCGAAACGCTCTCCTGGATGGGCGTCGAACCAATCATGATTCACGATGTTGGCGTCGCCGGACCACATCGCCTGCGCGAGCGGCTGCACCTGCTGGACGAGGTCGAAGCGGTCGTCGTCGTGGCGGGTATGGAGGGTGCGCTCCCCAGCGTGGTCGGCGGGCACGTAAGCTGCCCGGTCATTGCTGTGCCCACGAGCGTCGGCTATGGCGCGAGCTGCGGCGGCTTGGCGGCGCTATTGAGCATGCTCAATAGCTGCGCGGCAAATGTGACGGTCGTAAACGTCGACGCCGGCTTCAAAGGGGGCTATGTCGCCGGACTAATCGCCCAGCGCACCGCCGCACGTTCGGCATAACCGTTGCCATTTGCGCGAGTTCAGCCTCCTTACGGCTAGCCATACTGCATAATTGAGTAACCTGTATTCCGAATTGCCTATTGCGCGCCATGCCCAATCCACCGCTCGCTCACCTTCCGCCGCGGCCACCTGAAAGCCACAAAGGCGACTATGGTCACGCGCTATTGATTGGCGGATCGCGCGGCATGGCCGGCGCCATCAGCCTCTCCGGCATGGCAGCTCTTCGCAGCGGCGCAGGCTTGGTCACCATTGCCACGCCCGACGCCTGCCAAGCGACCGTGTCAGGTTTTGAACCTTCCTACATGACGATCGGCCTTGCGTGCGACGAGCAAGGCCGCGTTGTCAAATCCGCACATCGGCGCATTGCTGAAATGGCCGCCAAGTGTACTTCGATTGGCTGCGGTCCAGGCATGCAGCACACACCCGACGTCGATTACCTCGTTGGCCGCATGTTCCTCGAATTTCCGCAGCCGATGGTCGTCGATGCCGATGCGCTCAACGCCCTGGCTACGCAGCCCGACCTTTTTCCGCGACATGCCGGCCCGCGCATTGTCACTCCCCATCCGGGCGAGTTCGCGCGGTTGGTTGGAATTACCAAGCTCGACCCAAGCGAGCGCATTGACCGCGCGAGAGATTTAGCCATTCGCGGCACGCTCATCGTCGTGCTCAAGGGACATCGAACGCTGGTGACCGATGGTCATGAAATCTATGAAAACACTACCGGAAACGCCGGCATGGCCACCGGCGGCTGCGGCGACGTGCTCACCGGCATCATTACTGCGCTACTCGGCGAAGGTTTAACGCCGCTGGCCGCCGCGCAGCTAGGAGTCTACGTTCACGGACTCGCGGGCGATCTGGCCGCCAAAGAACTGGGCGAAACATCGCTCATCGCGAGCGACTTGATTCGCTTTCTGCCGAAAGCATTCCCACAAGTCGTCGGCTAGGTTTTCTCCTCGCGCCAACCAAAATTACTCACCACCGGTAGTAAAACCGCGGACCGTAAAATGCGCGGCGCGGATAGTACGTGTATGACGGCGTGTAATAGTAGGCCGGTCCATAATACGTCGTATACGGAGCTACATAGCCAGGGCCATTGTAATAAGTGACATACGGCGCTGGGGCCGCATAGCCATAGGCATAGCTTGGGCCGTAGTAGGCGTAGTACGGGCGCCCCCAACCCCAATGCACCGGCTCAATAGTTACACTGGCTTGATCGGCCGACGAATAGTCTGCCGTCCGCACTGGCACGGCGGCATTGTCGGAAGTCTGCACCGCAAACTGAACCGGCACGGGTGACCCCGCAGCGGCAATGCTTGCGCTCAAGAGCCAACTTGCCAAGGCGGCTGCGGCAATCAAACCGCCTGAACCAAGAATTCTTCTCGTGGTCGTCATTGGGATACCTCCTGGAAATCAAAGGACCACAGTTCACACTCCATCGCTACTGCAAAAATTCTACCGCGATGGCTTAGAATGACTAGTCGACAAGTGATTTATCGAAGAATCCCGAGAAAATTGGAAGATTTTTGTCGTGCAAGCGACACGTGAAGCCCTTCCCCCCTTTGGCGACCGGGTGTTTTTCAGCGTACACTTTTCTATTCTGGTTGATCGATCCTGCCTCGAATTCAGTCTGAACGCCGATCCGCCCGACTGGCCGTCGCCCAACCATGAGAAAAACTGACGACGACCTGTTTCACGACTCCGTAATGACTTTCGGCGAGCACCTGGGAGAGCTGCGCGTCTGCCTATGGTGCGCCATTCTGGGCCTGGCCATTGGCGTTGGCGCTGGCTTTTTTGTGGGTCATCTCGTGGTGCGATTCATTCAGGTGCCGCTCACTAGCGCACTGAGCAGCTACTACGAGAGCGAAAACGAAGCGAAATTGCGCGAGCAATTCGGCGGTAGCATTCCGCCGGAACAACTGCGCCACATCAAGGCCGAGCACATGATCTTTGACGAAGTGTTCGTCGATCCACAAGCTGCCTATCAAGCGCTGCACGAAAAATTTCCAGACCGCTTTCCCGAAGCAGAGCTCAAACCGGCGCGAAATTCTGCGGTGGCAAATTCGGCATCGACCGAAGCCTCCAAGCCGAGCGACACTGCCGCGCCGGCGACGACAACTCCGGCCGAGGAAGATCTAATTCCGATCAAGCTGTGGCGAAAAACATCCGAAGTCACGCAAGTGGTCGGCATGAACCCGCTCGAGGCGTTCATGGTCTACATGAAGGCTTCCATCTTGGTGGGAGCCATTCTGTCCAGCCCGTGGGTGTTCTATCAGCTTTGGACGTTCGTGGCGGCAGGCTTATACACGCGCGAGCGGCGCTATGTGCATGTGTTTCTGCCGGCGAGCCTAGGGCTGTTTTTAGGCGGTGCGGCGCTCGCGTTTTTTATTGTGTTCCCGGTTGTGCTGAGATTCTTATTTCAATTCAACTCGTGGCTGGGAATCGGCATCACGCCGCGCATTAGCGAGTGGCTGAGCTTCGTACTTATCATGCCCTTGTGCTTTGGCTTGAGCTTTCAGTTGCCGCTGGTAATGTTGTTCTTGGAACGCATCGGAATTTTCACTGTTAAGTCTTATGTTTCTCAGTGGCGCGTGGCGGTGCTGTCGATTTTCGTGCTGGCGATGATTTTGAGCCCATCGCCCGATCCTGGCAGCATGATGCTGATGGCGTCGCCCCTGGTGCTGCTCTATTTCGGCGGCGTATGGCTCTGCAAGCGCTGGCCGCGAGCGGGCAGGACATAAACGGAATAGAACTGGGAGGACGAGGCGCCTGCCGAGCCATCGGGTCGCGAACTCGTTCACTGCTCAAAGCTCGCAGTTCACGGCTAGATTGCTTCTCCGCCGCGCTCGCCGGTGCGGATGCGGATGCAATCTTCCAGCGGAATGACGAAGATCTTCCCGTCGCCAATTTCCCCTGTGGCGCCAGTGCGGCCCCCTTTGATGATCGCGTTGATCGTCGGCTCCACAAAATCTTCATTCACCGCAATCTGCAACTGCACCTTCCGCAGCAAATTGACGCTGATTTCATGGCCCCGGTAGAGTTCGGCGTGCCCTTTCTGTCGACCGAAGCCCTGCACATCCATGACCGTTAAGCGGAAAACCTCGACCTCCGTGAGCGCCGCCTTAATGGCTTCCAGTTTGCTAGGTTGGACGATGGCAATAATGAGCTTCATTTGATTAGTCGCGTGTGTGCATATCGCGAATTGCGCATATGCGCCGGTCGCGAGGTTAGAAACTTGATAGTAGTAAAGCGCTCTGCTTGGAACAAGGCCTGAAATGCTACTCAAAAGAGCCCTGGCATCAACAAAAAGACGCCCCGGCTTGAGTGAGCTAGGCGGAGCACTCACCCAAGCCATTGGGGCATCCTTCTGGCTCAGCAAAGAGCCGGAAGTCTTTCAAGAGACGCTGTGCGATGCAGAGTAGATTTGCACACAGCCGATACCCGCCTGGGTCGTGAGGATTAAGGCCGCCTCAACTGGGATCTGCCCAGCACATTTTCCATGGTGCGCAAAAACCAGGTGTCACGAACTGCCGATCCAGGCGAACGCCCAACTTTTCACCTGTAGGCAGCCCGTGACACCCGCACACGCGCTTCTGGCGTCTTTCCGACGCACAGCCACACCACACACTTCGCATTCGCGGCATCTGCTTCACAGACGCCGGCTTTGATATTTTCTAAATGATTCCAAACAAAACGTCGCAGGCGCGGTGATGCAATTTCGGGCTCGCGCAACCGCTGCCACAGCGCCGGGCGGTCATCAAGCAACGCGTATGCCAAGAGACGGCTCAGAAGCATTCCCATTCCGTGCGCCAGTTGCGCAGATGCCGACGCTGTAGATACTTACCGCAGAACCGGTCACTCACTTTTCCAATCGCGGTTCACGCTCGGACCCGGCCCGCTGCGCATTTTGAGTGCAGGCCGCGCCGCGCCATGGTGCACCTAAGTCGTGCGTCAATGAAGTGCCTCTGTATCGCCCCGGCACCTAGGCGAGCAGTCACCAAGACACCTACCAAAAAACAACGCAGCCCGGCGGTCTTTCGACTGCCGGGCTGCGGTTGAGGTCATGCTAACAATCGTTGCGAACCGAACCAATCTCGCGTTCTAGTACTGCAAAATCGCGTCGACACCCACCAGCAACTGGTGGTCCTTGGAACCGTTGTCGTACGGCAGAGCTCCGCCGCTGCCAGTGCCGTGGAACCAGTCGGCGCGAATTTCGGGGCGGATGTCCCAGTTGCCGTTGGGCTTGTAGTTCAAGCCGGCGGTCAACTCGTAGAAGTTGCCCTGGAACAAGTCGCCGTTGATGCCGTTGCCCGGACGCAAGCCGGTGACGACGAAACCATCTTGATCGCGGAACCATTCCGCCCGCACGCCCGCCGTCCAGCAGCAGTTGATCTTGTAGAACAAGTACTGGTTGATGCCGTACCATGGGGCATTGCGGGTGCCGGTCAAGGTTTGAGCATCTTGCTGAATGCCCACGTCGTTTTGCAGCACGTAGGTCCAGCGGCTGTTCAGCGTGCGGTTCCACACCAGGCTGTACATTGTGCGGTTGGCATCGGGACCGACGCCCGACAGATTCGCAGTGCTGTTGTCACCGGTGACGATGGCAAACGCCAGGCTGCCGTAGTCTTTGTCGGTGTAGGTAATGCCACCGATGAAGTTCAGGCCGTCGGCGAAGTCGAAGTCGTTCCAGCCCGAGGTCAGGCCCATCGACCACGACCAGTTGTCGTTGATCGGCCGGGTGGCCAACACGCCGGTATGCGTGAACGGCTCGCCGTACTGCATGGTGTATGCGTGGCTGTAGAAGAAGTTATCTTTGGCGGTGACCACTTCATATCCAATGATGGTGTAGAAGTGACCCCACTTGAGCTTCAGGTCGTCCAGATCGGTTTCGGCATACAACTGGGGCATGGCCAAGCCGTACTGGAAAGTGTCGTTGCCCCAGCGCGGCAAGTTGCCATTGGGCGAGCCGTCCAAGCCGGCAGCGGTGGTGAAGAAGTAGTCGCTACCGTAGAGCAAATCAACCCGGCCGCCCAAGAACCAGCCGCAGTTGTTCGCCGGAGCGGTGCGCTCTAAAGCCACATACGCTTGGTTGAATTGCCCTTCGTCGCGATCGGGGAAGGTGACCGGACCGTTGTAATGGTCCGAGGGATTATCGGTGTTGCCTTCGTAGCCAGCATCCAACCAGCCGGTGAGCGTGGTGCAGTGCTCCTTCAGGCAGCAGCAATCGGCGAACAGGCCCTTGGCAGGGTTGTCGTCGCATTGTAGCGGGCAGCATTCGTGGCAGCAGAACAGCGGGTGCAGTTTGCAGCAGCAGTGCAATAGGTGCGGCAGCTTTTCATGGCAGCAACCATTGCAATCGGTGCAGGTATCGCAACCGCACGAGCCGCAACCACACGAATTGCACGAATTGCAGCTATTGCAGCTATTGCAGCTAGTCGACGCATTGCAACTGGGCGATGCATTGCAACTGGCTTCGGTCGAAGCGCAGGTGCTGGCCGGTGCCGCTTGATTGCAATCGGACGCCGGGGCCGCGGCTTTGTCGCTAGGCGCCGCGGGAGCCGGAGCGGTGCCGGGGCAGTCTGCTGTGCGGCTGTGTTGTAATAATCGTAATTGCCGTACTCGTACGCCGAAGGCGTTGCCGGGTGCGACTGGGTCGTTTGCGCGTGAGCCACGGTGGCGGTCATTCCGCCGACCACGACGATCACGATCGCCATTTTCGTGCAACTCATGTCCAGAACTCCAATCCGTTGAAGGACGCAGGGGGCGAGGCGCATTGTCCAAGGCGCCTCGAACGTTGGTGGGAAGAAATCGGCGGGCTTGGCATGGAGGGAGAGCCGCCTAGCTATTCGGCTCCGTTGCCACGATTAGCTATCGGACCGCGTTGCTGATGGAATTTATATGAAAGGCGACAAAACGCTCAGCTTCACACCCCGAAACGCCGACAGTCCGATAAACCCTGCCGGTTGTTCCTAAAACAAGGCTCGAGCTTAATCAGTTTTCGAGCACGCGGCCGGTTGAGCGATGCAGTGGAAACCCGCCAAAGCATTGCAATGGTCCCCAATTGGTCGTCGGACAATGTAAGAAATTGATTGCCCGCGGGAATAAACATTGCCGATTGCGCGGACTAATCAGTGCACCTTTCGCGGCAGCATAAATTGCGGCCAGAATCGCCTGATAGGATCACGATAGTTCGCGATTTAAGGCATGATGGTCGGGGTGAGCGGCGTTATGCGGCAGCGGTCCCAGGATTCCAACGCGATCAAATCGGCCTACCACTGCAAAATCGCGTCGATTCCAAACAGAAATTGGTTCTTGTTGATAAAATCGCCATACGGCTGATTTGGCGGAGGGCCAAAAACGTCAGGGGCGCGGAATCCGCCCGGTCCGGTGTACCAGTCGTAGCGAATTTCCGGCCGAATGATCCAGTTGCCATTGGGTTTGTAGTTCAAGCCAAGCGACGTTTCGTAGAAGCTTCCCGGGAAGCGGAACATCGCATCGGTGTTGCCTGGACGCAATCCAGTGACGACATAGCCTTGCGGATCGTCAAACCACTCGAAACGCGCTCCGACCGTCCAGCAGCAATTGATTTTGTAGAACAAATATTGGTTGATCCCATACCAATCGGCATGTCGGCTGTCGGTAGCATTGAAGCCCAGTGTGTTTTGCTGGACGCCTAGGTCATGCTGCAGCACGTACGTCCAACGGCTGGTGAGATTGCGAGTCCACACAATGCTGTACATCGTGCGATTGGAAACTGGTCCCAGTCCGGCAATGTTGAAATCACTTTCGTCGCCCGAAACGATCGAAAACGCCAAGCTGCCGTAGTCTTTATCAGTGTAGGTAATGCCACCCAGAAACTGCGCCCCTTCTTGCAATGTAAAGTCATTCCAGCCGGCGACAATGCCTGCACTCCAGGCCCAATTGTCATTGATATTGCGGCTGGCCAGTACGCCCGTGTGCGTGAACGGCTCACCATATTGCATCGTGTAGGAATGCGTATAAAAAAAGTTGCCGATATCAGGCACTACTTCGTACCCAAGAATCGTATAAAAGTGGCCCCATTTGATTCTCAGATCGTCGTAATCGGTTTCGGCGTACAATTGCGGCATTGCAAAGCCGTAATCGAAGCTTCTGGCACTGGTGCGCCATTGGGGTACGTTACCAATCGACGAGCCATCCAAACCGGCGGCGGTCGTGAAGACGTAATCACTGCCCCACATGAAATCGACATCTCCGCCGATAAACCAGCCGCAGTTCTTGCTCAAATCGGTCGTGCGCTGCAGGATGGCATAGGCTTGGTTTAATTGTCCTTGATCTTGATCAGCGAACGTCACGGGGCCGTTGAAATGGGTGGCAGGAGCTAAGTTGTTTCCCATGATGCCACCCGAAACCCAACCCGTGAGTGTCGTGCTCTTTTCCTTCAAGCAACAGCAATTGTCGAGGATGTGATAAGTCGTTACGTCGTCGCATTGCAAAGGGCAACTATCGCAGCAGCAGCAAAGAGGGTGCAATTTGCAATCGCAGTGTAATAAGTGCGGCAATTTCTCATGGCAACAGCAATTGGAATCGCCGCACGAAGCGCAACCGCAACTTGAATCGCTGGAGCTTGAGCACTCGCAACCATGGTCGCTACAAGAGGCGCAACCACAACTGGCCGATGAATTGCACGAAGGCGCCGCATTGCTGCTTGTGTCGCCCGACGAGGTCGCATTACTGCTCGTTACGTCTGACCCGGCGGCCGATGCAGAATCTGTCGGCGAGGCCGCGCTAGGCACGGTGGTGACAGCCGATTGGGCGGCACCGTAAACATTGTAGGATCCATATTCGTACGCCGATGGCATCGCCGTGTTTGACGTTTGCGGCTCACCATACGTGGCACCGACAGAAAAAATTCCAAAGGCACAAATCGCGATGCCGAAGCGCATGCTGCGCATTTTCAATTCTCCTGTCCCTGGATCTGGGGCTAGCAATTCGATTGCGCCCGAACTCTGGTGGGAAACCAAATGGGCGCGGTAGTCCGGAAAAGAGAGCCGTTTCGCTCGGCATTGACGGCCCGTATTTACTACGCTATCGGATCGGCCTAATCAGAAATCGAACTAAAGCTTTGCGGCAGCCGAGCGCCAGACCACCGCACTATCGGCAGTTGGTAAGATTTGCCGGTCGTCCCAATTGAAGGACCAACAAATGCTGCCGATTGGAGAAAATTTATCGGCTGGGAAAGGGCTTCCGATAGGCAGGACAATTCCAAAGAGTTGCTATTCGTCAGCTAATCCTTCGAACATCGCCTCTACAAATTCGTCGGGCCGAAATACCGCCAAATCGTCGGCCGTTTCCCCCACGCCGACGAGTTTTACCGGCAGGCCGAATTGTTGGCGGATCGGCACAATAACGCCCCCTTTGGCCGTCCCATCGATCTTCGCCAACACAATGCCAGTGCATTTGACTGCTTCTGAAAAACCTCGTGCCTGACTAATGCCGTTCTGTCCGGCGGTCGCATCCAACACTAAAAGCACTTCGTGCGGCGCCTCGGGGATTTGCTTCCCGATGACGCGATGAATTTTGCTGAGCTCGGCCATTAAATTCTGCTGCGTTTGCAGCCGGCCGGCGGTGTCGACAATGCATACATCGGCACCGGTATCGAGTGCCTTCTTGACCGCCGCAAAAGCTACGCTGGCTGGATCGCTGCGATCCGCCCCCTTGACGATGTCGGCTCCTAGTCTTTGGGCCCATTCGCCCAATTGTTTAACTGCTCCGGCGCGAAAGGTATCGCCAGCACCCAGCACCACCTTTTTTCCTTGCTTTAGAAACAGTTGTGCCAACTTTGCGATGCTCGTTGTTTTTCCAGCGCCATTCACGCCGCACACCATAATGACGGTCGTGCCTGCGTCCGCCAATTTAAGCGGCGCTTCATCCTGCGCCATGAGTTCTTTGAGCTTTGTTTTGACAACATCAAGGGCCTCCGCCATTTGAATGACGCGGCTGCGATACTTCGTGCCAATTTCCTGCACGATTTGGTTCGCCGCCTGCGGTCCCATATCGGTGCGGATCAGCTTCCCGCGCACATCTTCCAAGAATTCGTCATCGACCAGCCGACCTTCGCCCTTGAACAGGTCGCGAATGTCGGTGCGCAATAACTGAGTGGTTTTCTGCAGGCCTTGTTTGAGACGCCCAAAAAATCTGCGACGCAATTTGCCTTCGTCGTCAGCCGTGCCTTCGTTCGCCGAAATATCGGTCGATGCTTCTTCAGCGGCGGGCGATTCAGGGACCGGCCCTTTTTTAAATCGATCGAGAATTCCCATGCAGCCAATGATAAACGATAAATGCCAAATGATAAATGCTAGGCGCCGAGACCGAAATGCGCGCACCTTTTGGATTACCATTCTCATTTTTCATTCATCGTTCTTCCGTGCCCTTCAATGAATTTATCCAAGATTCCATTGACGAACTGTGCACTGTGGGCCGTGCCGAACCGCTTGGCCAGTTCGACCGCTTCGTTGATGACCACGGGCGCAGGCGTTTGTGTAAACAAGATTTCGTAAGCTCCCAGACGCAGTAAACTACGGTCGGTGGCCGCCATGCGCTCCAAGCTCCAATTGTCGGCCGTGCGCGCTAAAAGCGCATCAATTTCAGAACGATTTCGCCGCACGCCGTCTATTAGCGATTGAGCGAACACGATCAGCTCCGCGTCTTCGCGCAACCGCGAACGCAGAAAATCTCCCTGCTCCTTTGGCTCCTCTGGGGAGTTCATATCGTCCTGATACAAGATTTGCAGGGCGACTTCACGAGCTTTGGATCGCTTGGCCATAAGAATGGACAATAAGTGATGAACGCCAAATGACAAATGCGATGTTCGCCAAACTAAATTGCGCGATTGCCGCTTGTCGTTTTCTGCTGATCATTTATCGCTTTTGAGCTTCCTTAATAAACTTACCATTTCCAGTGCGGCCCGGGCACACTCAACTCCCTTATTTCCCACCGATGCTTTTCCTTCTTCATTCACTGAATTGCTTACGTGCTCCCCCGCTCGTTGGATCGCTTGTTCAAAGCTGTTGCAAGTGAGTACGCCAAATAAGACGGGCACTCCGTGCCGCAAGTTCGCTTCCATAATTCCCAGGCTAACTGCTCGGTTAATGTGCTCGTCGTGCGTGGTTTCGCCCCGAATCACCGCTCCCAAGCACAGCACCGCCACGTAATGTCCGCTGGATGCCATCTGATCGGCGGCCAGCGGAATTTCGAATGCGCCCGGCACATGCGCCACATCGATTGCGCTCTCAGCTACGCCGGCTTTGTGCAACGTCCGCAAGGCCCCATCTAATAATTTGGATGTAATCGAACCATTATACCGCGATGCGACGATGGCATATCGCCCTGCAACCGTATCTTTAATATCGCCCTGGAAATTAGCCATGTCGTACACCATCTTTGGCAAGCGCCGTCTTGTCGCACGCGCACTCGCGATTGTGCTCACAACTGAACGCTCGATTGTATCTTCGTGCTTTCAGAAGACCAACCACAAAGGGCGAAGACGTAATCGATTCAGGACCTCTAGCACGATACGCCGCCACATACGGAAGAAGGCTCAGCAGCAATCGCCGGACAGATGAGAAATTACTTTGGGCGGGCCTTATTTTCTGTTTCCCACTGGAAATCGAACTTGCCGGAATTCCAGTGGCGTTTTCCGAGAGAGTCAAACGTCAATTCCGGAGCGAAGCAGACGATGATCGATCGCTTGTCGGCCGTAACGATCGAGAATTCGTATTCCGATGGCCGCGTTTCCCAAGGCTGAAGCGCCACGAGTCCCGATTGCACCTCGTGCACCGAACCGATTGTCGCCGCAGGATATCGTTGATTCACAGCCTCAATGGTAACTTTTGGCACCTCGGCCAGCGGCACTTCTTTCGCTGTTCGATTGACAGCATAGCTGCCTGATATTCCGACAACCATCACAACGATGTCGTTCTTGCCGTCTCTGACCTTCAAATTCAAAACATCGGTGTCCAACATTTGCGGCGTGTGAGGAGCTTTGCTCGCACTAAGAATCTTGCCGCCGGGAAAGCTCTTCTTGACCACGGCAAGCAACTGCTCAGACAATTCTTTCAGCGGGACGCTCACAGCCGCTCCGTCCGCGGCGGCTTTTGCATACTTTTCTTCGGCACAGCAAGCGGCAAATAAGGCCAACGGCATCGCCGCAGCGATCCATAAGATCGCTTTATGCCTGCAAGATATCATCTCAGTCGCCCTCAGGCGGCGCCGCCAATTTGTTCTCGCTCATCAATTCATCGATGATTTGTGGCGGAAGCGCCCGGTCAGCAATAAAGAGTTCGTCGATATCGCCTCGAAACGTGCCGCGATCAGAGGTTGATTTTCCCGCCGTGCGGCCCAGCCAGACCACGTCGTCGGCCGGCGCAGCGGTTTCTTCGATGCGCGCCCCTTTGAGAGCTCGCAGACCCGACCCCTCTAATCGTCCGTCAACGTATTGTCGCACTTGCCAGTGCTGTTTGGCATTGTTTCGCGGCACGAAGATTACCGCGATGTGATGCCACTGACCGTCGCGCAAATTTGTGGCCCCTACCGTACTCATTCGGTTTACTTCGGTGCGCAGCGCACAATGGGGCCCGCCGCCGGATTGCCATTCCAACCAATTTGAACCACATGGTCTGGCAGAGCGTCGGGCGATTTGGCGATCCAGGAAGCTATCGGGCCATCTTCATAAACAGCAGCGCCACTTGGCACACGGATCCAGAACGCAACCGTGTGCGACGATCGGCCGGAAAATCCAGGAACTGTTGCCGATCCGCACCGATCTGGAACCATCGCCAACGCGCCATTCCAGCGGCCATTTCCCGGCAACAGCATGGCCTCGCTTCGACCTCCGCCGACAAATGCCGCGCCCAAGCCGCTTCCCTGCCAATTCCCATCTGCCGAAGCTGTTCGACTGCTCAAATCGTCGAACGACCAATGCACGTAGTGCGTGGCTTTGGCAATGCGCTCGAGCCGAGTCGGCTTGTTGAACGTCTTTATCAATCGATCAACGTCTTTAATTTCTTCGCTGCCAGCGCGGTTAAATCGGCGGCCAGACTGCTCATTCATCACAAACTTAACCGGCTGCGTTTGGGCCGTTGCGCGGGGCATGGCCTCCACCGAACCCTTTAACACGCAAAGATCGGTGGCGCCGGCCGTATCGACCGTCATGCCGAATTCCGTTCCCAAATCGACGACGTCAACGGTCGCTGTTTGCACGCCAAAACCGACTGCTGCCGCGGGCACAATGGCGCTCAATTTCCCATGATGCAAGGTGGCATCCCATGCGGAATTCAAATCGAGCGTCGCCGGACCTTCGAGTGTAACTTGAGCACCGCTGTCGAAAGTGATTTCGACAATGCCGCTGGTCAATTCCAACTGCCGACCGCGCGAAAGCGATTCGCCAAGTTCAGGGGCAGCCGCCGTCGAAGCCCAAGTACAGTCTTGCAAACCGGTCACTTGCGCCGCGAATTCGTCGGCTTCGACGGTTGCCTCTTTGCCGATAATTGCGTTGAGCACCACGGCGATCATGATAGCGGCCGCAGTCGCCAAGCCGACAAACGTTCCCCAATGCAAAAGTTGTTGGCGCGAACTGGTTGCGGCGGACGCAGCAACCACGTTTAGCGTCGCTGGCTGTGCGTACGAGTCGTCCGCCGCGTAATAACATAAACTCGCGGACAACCCCAAATATCGCACGTAGAACGTGCGCGCCGACTCCGAATCAACCAAAACGCGCTCGAGCTGGGCCGCTTCCTGCGCGTCTAGCGCACCATCGACTAGTTTGTCGAGCCAATCCGCGACTTGCCGAATCTGTTCGTTCTCAGCCATTACAATGCCCCTGTCGCTAACTGCCGGCTCACACATTGCCACAATAATCTCCGCGCTCGTGCCAGCGCCTTGTATGCGGCGGCCATCGAGCGGCCTGAAATCTTCGCTGCATCTTCGACGGTGCCGTCGGCCTGATAGCGTGCCATAATCATTTCGCGTTCGCGCTGGGGCAGCTTTTTCAAGCAGTTTTCAAGTGCCACGTGCCGACGGTCGAGTTCATCGCCAAGCTTAGCCGACGTTGCAGCGACTTGCTCGAGCACCTGGTCGTTGAACACTATTTTCGAGCGAGCGAACTTCTGCCGGGCTGCTCGCACGCGCCACAGCGCAATCTGGCAAGCCCACGCGACAAAATTCGTGCCCTGTTTGAACTGATCAAATTTTTCGCAAATGACCAGACTGGTCTCTTGCAGCAACTCTTCGGCGTCGTTCCGATCGGGAACGAGTGAATAAATGAACGAAAATATATGCCGCTGATGTTGCACCATGAGCAACATCAACTGCTTGCTGGCCTCGGCGTCGTTGCGCTTGCCCGAATTCTTGCGCCATAACTTGCTGCTGCCGAAATATGCTCGGCTACGCCGCGTCTTTCTTCTTCTTTCCCGCCTTCGTCTTTTCTTCAACATCGACGACTTTGGCTTTGTCGCCTTTCATCGAAACTTTAACGTGCTGCCCGGGTTTCAAATCGGTCTCCGCAATGGCGGCGGCCGTTCCCTTTTTGCCGTCTTGCTGGCGGAAAAGCGTGTCGCCTGTTAGTTGTACTTTTTGGGTACCGTTTTCCTTGGTGACCACCGTGAGCGTATCGTTCTCAACCGATTCTATTTTACCTTTGAGCATTTGGCCCTTAGCGGCTTTTTTGCCTGCTTTGTTCTTAGCCATCGCCTCAGATCCATTTCCAATCGCGACGAGCGCGACAGCGACGCTGACTAAGCCAATGACGATTGAAAACCCGAATTTCTGCCGCATGATTTCTCCTCTCAACCCTTAATCAAGTGACTTTTATCCTCTCCACTGGTTTAATAAGCGGCGGGCTGCGAATTGGGACAAAAGCCGGGGAGAATGCGGCCAAAACGCGGATATTTCGCCTGAGAAACGCGGAAATCGAGCCCATTGACTGGTTTCGGTGCCGGCACACTATTGCCGCCCTGCCCCATTAACCTGCATCTTCATTGAATACAGGCCCTTGCTGGCGGTAATAAATAGCGTGCGCATGTCAGGCCCGCCGAAGCAAATGTTCGCCGTCCATTTCTCGGGCACGTCAATGTGCTCGATTTTCTGGCCGTTCTTGTCGAATACGGTCACACCGTCACCGCTAAGATAAACATTGCCGTGCTCGTCAATCGTCATGCCATCGGAACCCATCGCGCAAAATAGCCGTTTGTTCTTCAATGACCCATCAGATTGAATGTCGTACGCGTACGTATTTTTGCCCTCGATATCCGCAACGTATAATGTTTTCCCATCGGGCGTCCCAATAATGCCATTGGGTTTTTTCAAATCGTCAATCACGCGCGAGAGCGATTTTCCATCGGACGAAAGGAAATAGGTCGCTTGGACGTCCTGCTCCATCGGCCCACGGCTCCAATAATTGCGCTTATAATATGGGTCGGTGAAGTACGCGCCGCCGCCCGGCCGAACCCAAACATCGTTGGGGCCGTTGAGCAGCTTGCCATGGTAGTCTTTCACTGCGACGGTGTGATTGCCGGTTGCGATGTCGATGATCCACAGTTCATTCTTCTCATCGGCGCAGGACCACAAGCGATCTTTATCGTCGAAGCATAAACCATTGGAACGCCCGGCATGCTCCATGAAGGTTGAGAGTTTTCCATCGATGCTCCATTTCATGATCCGATCGTTGGGTTGATCGGTGAAATAAACATTCCCCTGTGAATCGCACGAAGGACCTTCCGTAAACTTGAAATCGCCCGCGAGCTTTTCCAATTTCGCGCCTGGGGCAATCATCGAGGCGCCTTCGTCGCGCGCATGGCCGCAGCCAAGAACACCGCCGAGCAGAGTGCCAACAGAATTCCAAAGCAATTGGGCCTAGTCATTTCGCCGTCCACGCCGCACAAGTAAACACAGCCCCACAGCTCCCATCGCCACGAGCGTTATTGTGTGCGGTTCGGGCACTGTGAGCAATGCCGCTTGCACCGCCGCCCCGGCATCGACCAGCCCGTAGCCATAGGTTTCATCCCACCCCGGCGGACCAAGATCGTCGGCCGTCGTGTACAGAATATTCTTTACTTGGTCAGGCGTGAGGTTCGGATTGATCGACCAAATCAGCCCCGCTACGCCCGCGGCCAAGGGCGCGGCGAAGCTTGTCCCATCACCCACCCCGTACCCGCTCGGCGACCCTGGATCGGCTACGAAAATTGGGTTTGCGGCCGGTGCAGCCAAATCGATATAGGGCCCGTAACTGCTGCCGTGGGTATTGCCTGTTTGGCCGTCGTTCCAGCGTTGATTATTCTGATCGGTGCCGGACACGAAAATCAAATTGCTGAATTGCGACATATTCACTAGGCCATCGGTATTTCCGGCCGCCATGAACACCAGCGCCTTGGCCGGCGACATCGGCCGCCGCGGTGTTCACGGCGTTGTAATCGCTGGTTGAACTGGAAACGTTAATGATTTTCGCTCCAGCATCGGCTGCCATTTCAATTCCATTTGCGATCCACGATGAAAGATTCGTAGAGAATTGATTGGTAATAGTTACTGGCAGGATTGAAAAGTTGCCCACCCCAGCGCCGCCAATGCCATTATTAACGCCCATGGCCGCGACGCTGGCGATATAGGTCCCATGCTGAAGCACCGTGACGTTGGTCAATTGTGTGTCCGAAAACGGTGCCACGCCGGTAGCGGAAATCGGCGCTAAAAGCCTCGTTTGTAAATCAGGCGTCGTGCTCACGACGCCAGTATCGAGAATGGCGATCGTTACACTCGGCGATCCAGTCGTGTATTGCCACGCCGCCGGCAGATTAATCGCCTGCAGAGCCCACTGGTACTGTTGATAATATGGATCGTTGGGCGGGTCGGCTGGAAAATCGGCCCAGGCGCTTGTGGCGGCGCACCCCCAGACCACCGCCAGAATCAGCGAGCAGTATCGCACTGTTGCATCTCTTAAGTTGCCTATTTCCACACCAATTGTCGATTATAGGCGGCATTGCCGCCAACTCAAAGTTTTTTGTGATTTCTCGCGGCTTTTAAGCGAATTTGGCGGCGGAACTTTAATCGCCCGAGCCTATTAAATCATCAACATTCGTAGCAGGGCAAACGATTCCGTAATGGCCCAATGCGCCAATCGCTCGCAGCGATAAAAGATTGAGTATTTACTTGGCCTGAACGATAATCGCGGCACGCATTCTGCTTCGTCGGTATCGCAATAACTGGGGAGTTACACTTGTGTCTAGCTTGAGATTTGAGCCGCGGCTTTTCGCGCTTTTAAGCATTGCGCTTGTTGCAGTCGCCTCAATCGCCGCCAGCGGCGGCGACACAGCGCCTTCCCAACCAATTGCTGCTATTTCGACTTCGACAAGCGAGCCGAACGCAGCCACTGAAGTAACCGGCAAACCAATCAGACCGCGCGTCTTCATTCTCGATCCCGCCTCCCTGGTCATTCTCAAGCAGCGCTACAAGGCCGGCGATAAGACAATTGCCGCCGCCGTGGCGCAGCTCGAAAAAGATGCCAAGGCCGAGCTTAGCTCCGGACCGTATTCTGTCATCAATAAAGATTTCACTCCCCCCAGCGGCGACAAGCACGATTATTTGAGTCAGGCTCCCTACTTCTGGCCCGATCCCAACGTGCCCGATGGCTTGCCTTACATTCGCCACGACGGCGAACGCAATCCCGAAACGCGAAAGTATCACAACCGCGTCGACCTGGGGCGCCTCTACGAAGGCGTCGATGCACTGGCCTTGGCATATTACTTCACCGACGATGAAAACTACGCCGCGAAAGCCACTCAATTGCTGCGCGCATGGTTTCTCGATCCGGCCACGAAGATGAATCCCAACTTGGAGTTCGCTCAATTCATTCCCGGCGCGAATACGGGCCGCGGCACGGGGCTCATTGAAACGTCCGGACTAACTCGATTGACTGACGCCGTCGGGCTTCTGCAAGGTTCCAAGGCCTGGACGGATGCTGATCAAACCGGAATGCAAGATTGGTTCACGAAATTCGTCGCCTGGATGCAAGATAGCAAAAACGGCAAAGCCGAAGCGGCTGCCCGAAACAACCATGGGTCATACTACGATATGCAGCTCACTTGTTACGCGCTCTTCACTGACAACACCGAGTTGGCAAAGAAGACGCTGCAAAACGTTGGGAAAAAGCGAATTGCGGTGCAAATCGAGCCTAACGGCGCCAGCCGCTGGAATTGGCGCGCACCCACGCTTGGGGTTACACGCTCATGAACTTAAATGGACTAACGACACTGGCCGGCCTGGGCGAAAAAATGGGAATCGATATTTGGAATTTTAAAACCGATGACGGCCGCAGCATCCAAAGGGCGATTGACTTCCTCGTCCCCTTTGCTGAAGGCAAGCAAGAATGGACCTATCAGCAACTCGGGGGCGGCTGGTCGCCGCGTGGTTTGGCGAACATCCTTCGGCGTGCAATTTCGCACTACCCCAGCGAGCGCTACAAAGCCCTTCTCGCAAAGCTTTCTGACGAGAATTCGCCCGACTGGAATGTCGTGTTGCGGCAGAAAATCGATGCATCCGCAGACCAATGATATCGACTGCCGCGATTGAGCGGAGATAGGCGAAGTTTCGCCGGGTGAGTGCACAGACGCAACCGTTTTCAAATCGCGCCCAGAATTTTCCTTCCAAGCGCTTCAAGGCGAGTCTGTTTCGATTACACTCTTCTTGGCCGACCGACCGGCTGTTTTTGAGTTCCCGCGAATCCCGCGTGAACGAGCCGGCAATCATCAATCTCGATTTCCCGAAACTCCGCCATGAAAAGATCACACCTAAAGCAAACGGTCAAAGTATTGCTCGCGCTTGCCGGACTAATCTTCCTAACACCAGCCGCAAACTCGCAAGAAAGTCAAAGCGCTCGTTCTTCAAAAACAACTCTCAAGTCACCTGACGGTCGGCTGGCAATTTCCTTCGATATTGCCGCACCGTCAGCGTCCGACTCGCAACCTTCCGCCGAAAAAAACGACAAAAGTCCGCGGCTCGTTTATTCCGTCACCTTCAAAGATAAGCCGGTCATCGATGTTTCCGCGCTGCGGCTCGAGTTGGCTGACAAGCCAGCGCTCGGGCCAAATTTCCACATCGTTAAAACCACGCCTAATAGCATTGATGAAACGTATCAGCTTGTCGCTGGAAAAGCCAAGTCTGCCCGAAACCATTGCAACACGCTGCTGGTGGAACTCGAAGAAGATGGGGCCGATAAGCGGCGGTTGCAAATCGAAGCCCGCGCATTCGATGATGCTGTCGCGTTTCGCTACGTCGTTCCCAAGCAGCCGTCGCTAAGCGAATTTAAGCTTACGAAAGAAGCCACCGAATTCCGCATCCACACCGATGCCACCAGTTACGCCCAAGTGCTGCCCAACTACCGCTCGATGTACGAAAGCGAATACATCAAATTGCCACTGAGTGCCTTCAGCAACCAAGGAGGGGTGGTCAGCAGCGTGCTCATCGGCCTGCCCTTGCTCATGGAGATTCCTGGCACCGCCTGGCTGGCCATTACCGAGGCTGATCTGAAAGATTATTCGTCGATGTATCTGACCAACCCGTCGGGCCGCTGGACCGGGCACTGGCTCGAATCGCGGCTGGCTCCTCAAGTCGACGAACCAAAAGTCTGTGTCTCCGGCACGCTTCCGCACCATTCGGCTTGGCGGGTGCTGCAGATTGCCGATGATCCTGGCGCTTGATCGAATCCACGGTGCTCACCAGCCTTAACCCCGAGAGCGAAATCAAAGACACATCGTGGATAAAACCCGGCCGCGCCAGTTGGGATTGGTGGAGCGGCAGCATCGGACCCGACGGCAAGCACTCTTACACGACCGACACGATGAAATATTATGTCGATTTCGCCGCTCGCAGCGGGTTCGAATACATGCTCATCGATGCCGGTTGGTCGGTCGGCAAAGACATTACCAAACTCAACGGCCAGATCGATATCCCTGCCCTCGTGAAATACGCCGCCGATAAAAATGTAAAAATCTGGATTTGGGCGTCGTACGACGAAATCACCGAGCATGGCGCCGAGGCATTTCCATTGTTCGCGAAATGGGGCGTCGCGGGGGTGAAAATCGATTTCGTCGAGCGCGACGATCAAGAAGGGGTCGAGTTCTATTATCGCACAGCCAGGCAAGCCGCGGAACATCACCTCATGGTCGATTTCCACGGCTGCACCAAGCCTTCCGGTCTTTCGCGCACGTGGCCCAACATCATGGGCTACGAAGCCGTGCTGGGCATGGAACAATCAAAGGCCGGCTGCCGCGACAATCCCGACAATCAGCTTGTGCTCCCGTTTACGCGCATGTTGGCCGGACCGATGGATTACACACCCGGCGGGTTCGCGAACGTCACGCGCGAAGAGTTCGTGCCGCAAATGGATCATCCCATGGTCATGTCTACGCGCGCTCATCAGCTTGCCATGTACGCCGTATATGAAGCCGCCTTTCAAATGGTTTCGGATTGCCCGGCCAATTACGAAGGCCAGCAGGCATTCGATTTCATCAAAGCCGTTCCCTCGACATGGGACGAAACGCACGTTGTGAACGGATTGGTCGGTCAATATATCACCGTCGCTCGCCGCCACGGCGATGAGTGGTTCGTGGGCTCCATGACCAACTCGCATCCGCGCCAGCTCGATATTCCGCTTTCGTTCCTCGGCGATGGCAAGTACACCGCCGAGATCTATGCCGACGGCAAAGACGCCAACACCGTGCCCGAGCATGTTGAAGTTACCACTCAAACCGTTAACGGCGGCGACACGCTGCACGCGCATTTGCTCAATGCAGGCGGATATGCCGTGCGGTTTCGTCCTGCTGAAAAATAGGGACTCGTCGAGCATTGGCTAACTATGAATTACGTGCGCGGCTTCCGCTTAGCGCCCGGAGGCCGAAATTGAGCCGGTTTCTCTCTTCTTTTTCCCGACCCACAGAATCGCGTCTTCGAACAGCTTGTTTTGCGTGTCGTCGGTCAGAATCTTGTCTCCGTGCCCCATGTTAATGTACAGCATGCGGTAATTGGTGTTGGTCCACACCACCGGAATGTCGCCGCCGGTGAGTAGGTCCTTCTTTCCCAGCGGATAGTTCGACGGATCGAGAGTCACCAGCACCTTCACATCCTTATTTTCCCGCGGGCTGGGAATCCACTGGTAAAACTCGTTGGGTGGCGACAGGTACTCCGCAGGCAAGCGCGCCGTCACCGGATGTTCGTTCGTATCGACCTTCAGCTTCGCCGGCATCACCGGCCAATTGTTCGTGCAAAACACCGCGCCCCCCAAAAACTGAACGAACCATGGCCAGTGAGAATTCTTGTCGTTGTATCCGGCCACGTGAAAACCCAGCCATCCGCCTCCTTTGTCCATGTACTCCTCGAAAACGTGCTTTTGCCCTTGGCTGTGCGGCGAGTCGTCAAGCCACAGCACAAGCTGATATTTGGCAAGGTTCTCCGGATTCAAATTGGACCAATCAGTCGTCGAATCGAAGACAAAGTTTCTTTCCGTGGCTAGCTTCTTGTAGAACTCAAGGGCGTCGTTGGCGAATTGTACGTGCGCCTTCTCAACTTTGGTGCTGTAAAACGCTAGTGCTTTGAATCTGGGTTCTTCCGCACGAATTGCGGGGACTGCCAAACATTGAACAAAGATCGCGGCAATGATGCACGGAAACGATCGCCTCTTACTCATGTGTTCGTCCTCGTAAGTGGCAAACCGACTTGGCTGCTCACTGATATTTTTGTCGGCCTTCTTACTCTCCCGCGACGACGGCCAACATAAACCAGGTCGTGTGCGGCAGCCATTGTTCATTCCAGCGCCAGTCATCGCCGCTCGACTTAAATTTAGGATCCAAACTAAATGCAATGTCGTGTGCATTATCGAGGCCGCTGGTGATTCCATTGCAAATACCCCCGGGGGCGCCGATATATTCGTACGACGCCACAGCGTATTCCGGATTGTTGCGGCCGCTTCCATGCAGCATGCAACTGTCGTACGGATTTAGCCCCAAAATCCAATTAAGCTGATTGATCGCGTATTTCTCCAGGGATTTGTGAAATTCCTTATCGCCGGTGAAGTGCTTAGCGGCCATTCGTGCCGCAGTAGCCAGCGAGGCAATTCGCGCATTCTCTCCTTGCCACCATGGCGAGACGTCGGAATCATGTGGGAAGAAAAACGCCGTCCGTCGACTGCCATTTTTGCTTTGCACAAACTCTCTCGCGTAACCAAAGGGATTCACGACTTCCGACGTCGTGCGTAATTCAAACTGAAGCGATTTCTTGATGGTTTCCAACACGCGGGCTTGTGCAGCTTCGTCAGCGATATTGAAATACCTCAATAGCGCGACCACAGGCAATCCTGCATCTGAGGCGTGGAAGAACGGCCGATCGCCATCGTCAGCTCGCCAATAATTCTCGTAACTGCCGCTGGTCGTCAGTCGCTTCATCAGATTTTCAGCCCGCTCGTTGGCAATCGATCTGTACCGAGCATCTTTTGTGGCTTTGAACAGCTCTGTAGCGGCCATCAAAATGCAATAGTCGTCGATGATGTTCTCTTTGCCGTCGTTGGTGTAAGTCAGATTGTTCGCTTGTAAAAAGTCGAAGCCGTCTCGTGCAGCTTTAAGGTAGTCGGCGCTTGAAAACTCACCGGAATCCTTGAATGTGCTCGCCCGCGCAAGCGCAGCGACCGACATCGCCCCGCCACAGCGGGAGCTAACCTCGTACAAAAACGTCTCGCTGATACGAGACATATCGCCCGTTTGAAGTGGGTTGGAGTTTTTTTGCTTCGGGAAAATGCCGCCACTGCCGTCCTTCGCCACAAACCGCTTTTCAGCATTTCCGCCGCCTGGGTCGTCCACCGAGCGGTAGAAAGAACCATGCGGGTTCTTCGCGCGGTATAAATAATCGGCCCCGTAAAGTGCTTCGTCGAGTGCTCGCCGCTCGAGCTGCCGAAAATTGCGATCGCCTGATGCCTTCAGGGCATCGTAGCATTCAAACAATGCCCACGTCGTCAGTGGAATCTGCTGCGGATTGAAGTAACCGGCGAAATTCAAGTGCGATAAATGCTTGCCGGCGTCGCCAGTTGCGTCGGCCCAGCCTCCGTGCAGATCGAGTTTTTTCCCTTTGTCGAAGGAATCTTCGAACTGCAAATGGCGATCCGCTTTTTCGTTCTGGCCCGTGCTGCGAGCATCTTTAAAATAAAATTGTGCGTCCGACAGGGTCTGCCGCGCAAGCAAACCCTTCTGAATCGCAAACACGTCTGATCGCACTGGCCCACGCGGCGTTTCGCATTCAACGAGAAACCTTCCATCATCGGTCGCATCGCTAAAATCCGCCGTCCAGAAAATCCAATCGTGCCACTGGTCGACCGGGCCGGCTTTGGCAACCTTTCCCGAAACGGCTGCCTTTCCAGTATCGAGGTCGATTAATTTGAACGCCGTCAATTCGTCGCCTTGATGTCCTAAGATCACCGCTTGCTTCGGACCGCTTTTCTCATAGCCGATATGATTTGTGAGAACCTTAACGTCTTGGGCAGTACTTGGGCTGACCAACAAAAACAGGTAACAGGCGGAAAGGAAAAGAAGGATAACATTGTGTTGCGGCGCGAATTGAATGAGATGCTGTGTATCCACCGTAGAATTCATGTCGAACCTCGAAAGTCACCACATCAAAAATCCGCATCCGCTTCTTATTGACCGATTTTCAGCACCACCCGGAACCGTGCCTTCCCGCTTATCATGCGCTCGTAACCTTCGGGGACCTTTTCGAACGGGTACACCTCGTTTATCGAGCGCACGCCGGTTTGGGCGCTAAAGGCTAAAGTGTCTTGAGAATCGATCGAGGTGCCCGAATACCAGCCTTTCACCGAGCGCGATCCCAAGAGCAAGAACAGCGGTGAAATCTGCATCGATTCCGCCGCACCGACTAATATAAGCGTGCCCTTGACAGCCAATCCACCTTGTGCGGCGCTCATCGCTTCGCCGCTGGTGACTGTGGCCAAAATCACCTGTGCGCCGCCGAGCTTTTGCAACTCCGCGGCGACATCTTGCGCTTGGCTATCGATATAAATCGCAGCGCCTAGTTTGCTCGCCAGCGGCTCTTTATCTTTGCCGCGCGCGATGCCGACTGTGCGAAAACCCATCTTCGCCGCGTACTGCACTCCCAAATGACCAAGGCCACCCAGTCCGAGAATCGCTACCACGTCGCCGGGCCGCGCGCCGCTATTGCGCAGTGCGTTGAATGTCGTGATGCCAGCGCACATTAAGGGCGCTGTCTCAACAGGATCCAATTCATCGGGCATCGTGGCCACGGCACTGGCCGGTGCGATCATGTACTCGCCATATCCCCCGTCGAACGAAATTCCGGTCGTCTGCCCGTTTGCGCACGCGAAGAAATCGCCACGCCGGCAGCGATCGCAGTAGCCACAGTTACCGCCGAACCAACCCACGCCCACCCGCTGCCCGACTTTCCACTGCGCGACCCCCACGCCAACCGCATCGACGATTCCAGCCACTTCGTGCCCAGGAACGCGCGGATAAGCAAGGTTTGGGAATAGCCCCTCTTTCACGATCGAATCGCTGTGGCAAACGCCGCAAGCCAAGACTTTGATTCGCACCGTGCCCGGCGTCGGCTCGGGAATTGGACGCTCAACAATTTCGAAGTTCGCTTTCGGCCGCGCAACTTGTGCCACACGCATGGTCGGCATCACACACCTCCAGTGGCCCGCGCAGTAATCGCCGCGGCGGGCGTAAGTGGTTGTCTGCTCCTCCGCTTTGCTCACTTAGTCTCTGCGCGCGACCGCTCGAGGGCAAGCTACCTGCGAAAATCCGCGGAAAATACGCCAATTCGCCTTGAGAATTATGCCAATTTAATAGACCCGACCGCAGGAATTCTTCATAATTCTGCCATCTTTTCTGCGATCGCGTCTTGTCACGAGCTCACATATTGCAATGGGGGTTGCTAATGAAAATCCAGTACGCGTGTTGCATTGTTACTTGGGCAATCGTCGCATGCGCGGCCAGTTCGTCGCTGGCGGCGGTCGTCGATTTTGAAACCACTCCAAGCGGCGGCATACCGACCGACGATTCATTTCTCTCGACGCCCTACAATGTCACCGGCGGTGGCACCGTCGCATTTTTCTTCGACAAAAATGGCAACGACACTTTCGACCCTGGGACCGACGATCGGCCCGTCTTCGAAGCCTATGGTCCGGATGGCACCGACGGGTTCACCAATGGCTTTCTCGCCACCAGTGATACAGCCAATGGCGGACTGGCGAGCCAACTGGGCAATTTCTTTTTGCGCCAGCTGCAACCGGTCGGCCCTCCGCCTCCGTTTATCGTCGATTACAATACGCTGCAAACAATTTCGGGACTACATGGCGAGATTTGGGATATCGACGGCGATCCAACGCACACTGAACAGTGGAAAGTCGAAGTGCTCGATGCATCCAACGCCTTGATCACTTCTGAACTCTCCCCTCTAGGCGACGATCAGACATTGGACGGCTTGCCGTGGGTCTTTTCATTCTCGGGGCTGCCAACAGGCGTCGATAAAGTGCGCATTACGTTCGTTGGCACGAAAACAACCGACGTTGGGTTGGCTTTCAATAACTTCGATCCACTTATGCCGGTGCCGGAGCCAAGTGCGATTGTTATGGCGATGCTGGGCGGTATCGCGTTAAGCCTGCTTGCGATGCGCCGCTGACTCGCAGTTATAGTTCGATGCGAATCATCAATCCGTACGGGCCTGCTCAACCAACTCCGCCACAGCCTTGGCCAATTGGCGCGCATCGAAAGGCTTGGCCAAAAAACGGTCGATTTATCCTGCGGCGGTGGATCGGCTTGTCGAAGATAAGACTATCCCTTGCACCAATTCATCTTGATGCTTTGATACGAACGGCAGACGAGAATCGATGACCGCGGTTTCCTAATGAGAATATCACGCCGTGTTTTTCTTTTCTTCGACCAAGGGGTAAAGTCGCTCGCGGCCTTCGACCGCATCTTGGGTGACGACGTAGCGGGCGCCCTGATTTTCGGGCAGGTCGTACATTACGTCGAGCATCACCTCTTCGATGATGGAGCGCAAGCCACGCGCGCCGGTATCTTTATTCAAGGCGCGGCGAGCGATCGCCCGTAGTGCAGGCTCGGTGAAGCTCAAGTCGGCGCTTTCCATCGAGAACAGCTTTTGATATTGCTTGACCAGCGCGTTCTTCGGTTCGGTCAGCACGCGCACCAAAGCAGCCTCGTCGAGCGGCTTGAGAGACGAGATGACCGGCAAGCGGCCGACGAGTTCGGGAATCATGCCGAATTCGAGGATGTCGTCGCTGCAGACGCTCGTGAGCAGCTCGCCCATTTCGCGATCTTCGCGCTGGCCGCTGGGCTGGCCGAAGCCGATGGTGCGTTTGCCGAGGCGCTTGGCAATAATTTCATCCAATCCCACAAATGTGCCACCGCAGATGAACAGAATGTTGGTCGTGTCCATCTGAATGTACTGCTGCTCGGGGTGCTTGCGTCCCCCTTGAGGCGGCACATTGGCCACCGTGCCTTCGAGCATTTTAAGCAACGCTTGCTGGACGCCTTCGCCGCTCACGTCGCGCGTAATCGAAACGTTTTGCGACGTTTTGCCGATCTTGTCGATTTCGTCGATGTACAAAATGCCGCGCTGCGCCGCTTCGATATCGAAATCGGCCGCGTGCAAAAGCTTCAAAAGCAGGTTTTCGACATCTTCGCCGACATACCCCGCTTCGGTAAGCGTCGTTGCATCGCCGATGGCAAACGGCACGTGCAAGATTTTAGCAAGCGTACGGGCCAACAATGTTTTGCCTGAGCCGGTTGGGCCCAATAGCAAGATGTTCGACTTATCGACTTCGACGTCGGATGATTCGGTGCTGAGCGTAAGCCGCTTGTAGTGGCTATGGACGGCGACTGCGAGCACTTTTTTGGCGTGTTCTTGGCCAATCACATATTCGTCGAGCTGCTGGACGATTTCGCGCGGGCTGGGAATGCGCGTGAAGAGTTGCTTGGTGGCGCCACGGCGTCGGCGCTCTTGATCGAGGATCGACTGGCACAGTTCGATGCACTCGCCGCAAATGTAAACGTCGCCAGGCCCTTCCACCAATGGCCCCACGTCGCGATAGCTTTTGCGACAAAACGAACAAAACGCGTTTTTCTTGGTAGTGCCGCTGCCCCCGCCGCCGCCTGGACGTCGACCGAGGTTTACATCTCTTCCGTTAGGCATGCCAAATCCTTTCCAAGTTCTATTTGCCGAGCGATCATTCGCTACGGGCGAATAAGTTCATCATGAGGTCGCTCGAGTGGCTTGAACTGGAAAGTTCGCAGTCAGGCCTGGGCATCCCTGTCCTCGTTGTGGTCGAGCAGTTCAGTCAGTCAGCAGTTAATTATTTGTTGTAGCAACCGGACATGGATCAATCGAAATAACCGCGCCGCACTCTATTCTAGCGCTAAACCGTATCAACACTCTCACCGCTCCGGATGACGGCCGCGGGCAATTTCGGCCTAACCCTGCTTGTCGTTATGCTTTAACTCTTGTTCGAGCTGGTCTTTCAGCTTCGCTTTTATGTTTCGGAATTCTTCGGCGCTAAGCTCACCTTGGTCGTGCAGTTCGCGAAATTTGCTAAGCAGTTCACTAGCCTGAAGCCGATCGTGTCCCGCACCACCGCGAAACCTTAACACTACAAAAATGGCCAAGACGGAAAGCGCCGCAAGAGCCGCAAACAGCAGCCCTGCGCGAACCAGCGGTCGGGCGAGAAATTCCTCCATTGGCTTTGCACCTGGGCTGGGTGTTGCCGCCGCGCGGCGGCGTTACCACCCGTCCATTATGGGCACTCGCGCCGAAACAGTCCAGAACGAAGAATCGGCAGAGATGAAGCGACTGGACGGGAACAGGAGCGGTAATGCGCGTGATTTTTCCGAAGTAGTAGGCGGAATTGGCGGACAGATCGCGCCGTATGATTGACATGCAAGGATGCTCCCCCTAGGCTGGCCGGATGCGTGGATTTTTTGCTGATTACGACACGCGGCCGAGCGACTGACGCGATTGAATTCTCGAAACGACCGGAACTTTATGGGTGGATCGGACGCTCTTGAACGCGTTCTTCGCTACGGGGTGGTCGCCGTGCTGCGCGCCCCTAGCGGAGAAGTTCTGTGCGACGTGGCGCGGGCATTGAAAGCCGGCGGCGTGGAGGGAATTGAAGTAACCTTCACGGTGCCACGTGCTCAATACGTATTGGAGCAAGTGGCGGACCAATTGGGGGACGAAATCGTACTTGGCGCTGGCACGGTCTTGGACCCCGAAACCGCGCGCCTGGCAATTCTGGCCGGAGCGCGGTTTATTGTATCTCCCGCGGTCAATTTAGAGGTCATTCGTCTTTGCCGCCGCTACGGCCGTCTGGCGATGCCGGGGCGCTTACGCCAACGGAAATTCTCACGGCGTGGGATGCTGGCGCTGATATCGTGAAAGTTTTTCCGTCGGAACTTACAGGGCCCGGCTATTTGAAGGCGATCCACGGTCCGCTGCCGCAGGTGCGGCTGATGCCGACTGGCGGCGTGAACCTGAACACGGCCGCAGACTTTATCAAAGCAGGCGCTTGCGCGCTGGGAATCGGCGGTTCGCTTGTCGATCCCAAAGCTCTTGCCAACCGCGACTTTGGCCGCATCACCGAGCTAGCGAGGCAGTATGTGGAGATCGTGCGAAAGGCCCGAGCGGATTGAGGAGCGAATCGGATCTGGGACGCCGGAGTGCGGATGAACCTGTGATAGCATTCCCGACTTCCGATCTCGGAATTCCCGACTTTTACGTCATCGCCGCGCCATCGCAGTATCACAGTCTCCCGAAATTGTCCAGCCAGCACTCTTGGCAGCACCGTATCAAGCTGCACGCCTGATAGCGTCGATACAAGATGAAGAGACGCTATGGATTGAGGCAGCGTGACGGAGTTTGGGTACAGATGCACGGAAGCAACATGCGGCTGAGCCGATTGGCGCGGGGAGCACTTGCGGCCTTTGCGCTGTGCATTGCCCCTATGCTCGCATGCGCCGACGAAGCCCTGCCCGAACCAATCGCTTGGCGGCAAAACGCTTTTTCAATTCCGTTCAAAATTGCGCCGGTCGCCTCGCCCGACGAGCAGCCGACCGAAGTACGGCTGTATGTTTCGACCAATCAAGGGGCGAAATGGGAGCTTGCGCAAAGCCTGTCGCCGAAGGCCAGCAGCTTCACGTATCGCACCCCGGCGGATGGCGAATATTGGTTTGCCATTCGCTCGGTCGATCGCAGCGGCAAGGCCGACGTTGAACCGGGAGCAAGGCCCGAGCTGCGCGTCATTGTCGACACGATCGCCCCGCGGCTCGATCTAACCGCCACGCGCGGCGAAGCGGGCGAAGTGCGCGCGACTTGGAAAGCAGTCGATCCGCTGTTGAATTCCGAAAGCTTGAAAATTGAGTATCAGGGCAACGATGGCAAATGGCATCCCGTGGCGATCGATCGGCCCAGCGGCAGCGGCAATCGCGTCACGACCTCTGGAACTATGACATGGTGGCCGACCGACGCGCCAGCAAGCGTCGCCATACGTGCTGAAGTGAGCGATCGGGCCGGCAATGTGACGGTAACGCACACTAAGGCCGACGCTGCGGCCGCAAGCGACCTGGCGTCAAACGGGGGCAGTACCCCGCAAAACGAAGCGGCAACGCAATCGCCGAGCGTGCAAGCGCCTATCTTGCAGGCGCCCGCCAATCAGCCCGCGGTAAGTGGGATTGGCCCAAAGGGACCGGCGCCAAATAACAATAGTGCAAGCGGAAATTCGACTCTTCCCAGATCGACGGCGCAATACCCATTTGCATTGGCAAACGCATCAGGCGTGCCGCAGACAACGCAGTGGCCGACTGATCGTGTGGCTGCCGATCCTTTTGGCCGCTCGCCGATCGACACTGCGCAACTGCCCGATCGAGCCGAGCAAAGCCCGATCAGTGCCCCGATTCGCAATCAGGCATCGTTTGGCAGTCCGGCCGGCGATCATCGGAATTTGATGGGGTCGGGAGTGGGAAATAGTGGCGACGCGCGCATGCCAAATTCGGCCGCGAGCTCGCCGTCGCTCAATTCGCAATATGCCGCAATGCAATATGCCGCAATTCTCCCGCCCGGCGAGCGGCCGCGCTACGTGGGCAGCCGCACGTTTGATTTAGACTACGAAGTCGATGGAGTCGGTCCCTATGGTATTGCGAAAGTCGAATTGTGGGGTACGCGCGATGGCGGCCATACCTGGAAAAGCTACGGTGTGGATGATGATAATCGCAGCCCGATTCGGGCATCCGCCGAGGGCGAAGGGCTGTATGGCTTTCGCATCGCAGTGCAAAGCGGCAATGGATTGGGTGGTCAGCCGCCGCGCGACAGCGATCCGGTGCAAATGTGGGTGGTTGTCGATCTGACGAAGCCCATTGTTCGGTTAACTGGCATCGAGCCTGGAACGGGCGAACACGCCGGCGAGCTTTTGATTCGTTGGGAAGCAAGCGATTCGGCACTGGCGGCCCGGCCGATTACGCTTTCATTCAGCGATAAGGCCACGGGGCCTTGGTCGATTATCGCCGCGGGGCTTGAAAATACCAGCGCATACGCCTGGCGACCCGACAACCGCGCACCAGACCGCATTTTTGTGCGGATCGAAGCCCGCGACGAGGCGGGCAACAAGGCCACATTTGATACGACCGAACCGACCACCTTGGAGCATGTACGCCCAGAGGGGCGCATTCGCGAGGTGCATCCGGCGAGTCAAGCTTCATCTGCATCCGGCCCGGCATCGATCCAAGGTTGGGTCGACGGCGGAATTATGGGTCGATAAGTCTCCGCTGTTTCTAAGCGAGATGCTCAGTTAAATCTGACGGTTGACTAGGCTGCTGCCGCGCGCGACACTCTGGTCGGCGCCCATCAGGCATGGTTCTCGCGCCGGTGCATGCCTATGCCGTCTGCGGCTAAATCAATCGAATCCTCATGGCCGAAACGATATCTGCCTTTGATTTCATCGCACGAAAGCCTGCGGAAGACGTTCCGCCTGTCTGCGTGCTATTTGGCGACGAGCCGTGGCTAAAGCACGAGGCGCTTGAACGGCTGAGAAGCGCTGTTCTGGACAGCGATCAGGGCGACCTATCGTTTACTTCGTACGCCGGCGATTCGGTCGAATTGCGCGACGTATTGGACGAATTGGCGACTGTGTCGATGTTCGGCGGGGGGAAGCGAATGGTTGTTGTCGACGAGGCGGATAAATTCGTCGCCACAAACCGCGAAAAGCTGGAAGATTTTTGTGAGCGGCCCAGGGCATCGGCAGTGCTTGTGCTGTGCGTCGCTTCGTGGCCGGCCACCACGCGGCTCTACAAAAAAGTGGCACAAATTGGCTGGCAAATTAATTGCAACTTGCCCAAACAGAAATGGGGCGACGGGGTCGATGAAGAGCCGGTGCTACGATGGCTTTCGGCCCGCGCCTATCGGCAACATCAAACCAAATTAGCGGAGAATGCCGCCGATTTGTTGCTGGAAATCGTTGGCCCGCAGTTGGGAAGGTTGGACCAAGAGCTGACGAAGTTGTCGCTATTGGCCTCCAGGGCCACGGCAGGAACCCAAGAGCCAGCGGCCAGGGGCGGAAGCGCACAGCAGTCAGCAAGCGGAGCTCAGGAGTCAACAAGGGGATCTAGCGCCGAAAAAATCATAACACGGGAACTGGTCGAACAGGCCGTAAGTGGCTGGCGAGCTAAAACTGCTTGGGCCATGATTGAGGCGGCGCTCGAGGGAAATGCGCGAGATGCGCTCGTGCAACTTGATCGACTGCTGCTGGCCGGCGAAGAACCGATTGCACTCTTGGCGATGATGAGCGGTTCGCTACGGCGAACGGCGGCCGCGTCGCGAATTGTCGAACTGGCCGAGGCCGAGCGAAGACGGCTTACCCTTCCACAGGCGTTGCAGGAGGCGGGCGTACCGCCTAAGAGATTCCTGCTCGACAAGGCCGAGCGCCAATTGCGGCAAATTGGGCGGAAGCGGGCCCGACACGTTTTCGGCTGGTTGTTGGAAGCCGATCTGGCGCTCAAAAGCACCAATTCTTCGGGCGAGCAGCGCGGCTGGTTTTGGAAAAGCTGATTGTGCGGCTTTCACGTCAATTGGCAGTGCCGGCGGCGCGGTGAGCGCGATTTCAGCTTTTCTCTTGGCTTGGCAGACCATCGACTTTGTCGTTTGCAGCGCGCAATGCCGAGAAATGGCCATGTGCCGCAATTTCCGGCGCGGCACTGCGAGCGCACGATTATCTTTATTGCCGGAAACGCACATGCGAACGAATGCGCTCACGTATTCCGGCAATTGCGCCTGCGCGTACGGCACGCGCGTCATAAATGCGCTCCGACACGAGAAACTGTTCGGCCTGCGGGAAATTCGATTCCGGTAGCTTTTTGACTGGTTTTGCCCGGCATCCGGCGGTCAAGCAATTTTCCAACTCCGGTGCAATGGCGAGTCGATGGTACAGACATCCAAGGATTGGAGAGCGGGGACGGATCCCTATGCATTTATGCCAGCCAATGCGCGACCGCGCGGCGGCCGGTGTGAACCCGCGTTTGCCACTGTGGCTCGCGGTGGAACCATCGTTCATTGTGTGAAGGATCCGCAACATGCATGTATTTCGATTTGCGACCGTAATTGCCGGCGTGGCCTGCCTGGCCGGCACTGCCTTAGCGCAGAACTCCAATCCGCTGCGGGATGATGGACCGTATGCAGCGCGATTGTCGCAGGTAGACGATTCTTACGCCCGCCCTGTTTCGTGGAACGATCCATCGACCAGCTCCAGCCCGGTAATGAAGGCGCCGGTGCCGGGCGGTTCGGCTGCGGCGGAAGCCGGCGCGCCGTCACAGAATAGCGGCAATGCTTACGAAGACGCGGCAAAGGGCAATTACTGGAACGACAGTGGGTGCAATAGCTGCGGAAATAGCTGCGGTAATTGCTGCTGCGGGTGCAATTACCCGTGGTTTGCGTATGTCGGCGGGTTGACCATGGGCCGCGACACGGCGAATAAGTTCTGGACAACCTACGATCAGAACAACATTTCGCATCAATTGCTGTACTTCCCCGGCTCGGATTGGGGTGGCGGAGTCGATACGCGCATCGGCTACTGGTTTGGATGCTGCAATAGCTGCTGCGATCCTTGCAAATGCTGCAATAGCTGTGGTTCATCGGGCCGTTTCGGCGTCGAAGCCATTTACTGGGGCATGTGGGGATTGGACGGAACGGCCACAGTGACCAGCGGCACGAATTCGCTGGGCACGGTGCAGAACGATGGCGATGTGTACTTCATCAATTCAGGCGCAGGGGGCGACGCCAGCTTGTGGTTCGACAACGCTCGCCAAGTGACTCTGTCGCGCAACGATGAATTCCATAACGTCGAAGTAAACTTTTTGTACATGCCTTGCTGCGACCCGTGCAACCGGTTCCAGATGACGGCCTTGGCCGGTATCCGCTACTTCCGCTTCACCGAAGGTTTGGAATGGGATCAGTTCGCCGGCAGCGTGCCCGCAGGGTCGACGACCGACGAAGCCATTTTGAACACGGGCGTGAAGAACAATTTAGTGGGCTTCCAGATTGGTGCTTATTTGAACTACCAAGTGTGCGACCGCTTTGGAATTTTTGCGATTCCGAAAGTGGGCGTCTTCGGCAACCACATTGAAGGCAGCAACTTGATGGAACTCTCCGACGGCACGGTTGCGCGATTCACTGCAAACGGCGATGCGCTGAACTTCAACAATACGAAGAACGTGTGCTCGCTGATGGCGTCGATCGATGTCGGCTTCAACGTGGCACTGACGTGCCATTGGAGCTGGATCGGTGGTTACCGTGTGGTGTTGGCGACCGATATGGCCTTGGGCGACAACCAGATTCCGCAGTTCTTTGCCGATGAGGCCGGTTGGAAAAACATCAACAGCAACGGCGACCTGGTCCTGCACGGTGCGTTCACAGGCCTGCAAGCTCGGTTCTAATTGCGAGTGGTTAGTTGTTAGTGGTTAGTTGTTAGATTGAGTCGTTATTTTTTGGCAAGCGTTCGTGTCCGAAAGTGCCGGGTTGACGGCGGCCTGGCGAAAGCGCGGGTCAGAAAGTTCGAAGTTGGTGTTTGTCAGGCGGGTTGGTTTGCGACTCGAGTTGTCCCTCGAAGAGCAAACGGTTCGATGTTCCTAGATTGACAGCTTTGATCTAGCTTCGGTTTTCGAGTTCGTTCATTAACCTCGGCCGGCGCAATGCCGGCCGAGGTTTTTTTGTGAAGCGATTCCTATTTGAGCTTGATCGAGCCGTCGTTTTGCACCGCGATCGTTTTGCCATCTTTTTGCAGCTTGGTGAGGAAGTCGATCGTCTCTTTGGTGACTTTGAATTCCGGCGGCGCACCAATGAGCTTCGGGTTGCCGGGCAGTTGGTCGAATTTCAATTCCTTCAGCGCGCCGCCAACAAGGCCAGCATTCTCTGTGATGTACATGGCGCCGACGGAAACAACGACGACCGCAAATGCCAAAACACAAGCAGCAAACTTTTTCATTGAAATTCCTTTCGTAGTTGCAACGTCACGCACGCCGCGTGCGTGACCTACATTCTTACTCCGGCAGATCGACCTGCACCACATCGACCAATTTGCTGCGCTTTTCGACCGGCAGCGTGACGGTAAGCTTATTGTCTGAGTAATCGAAATCGAGCTTCTCATCGTTTTCGGTGAGTTTCACGGCGGTCGGCTTGGGAATGCCCTTTAATTCCAACTTCACCGTTTCCAGCGGCAGCATGTCTTTGTCGTACGAGCCGCCATCACGGAACTTGGGAATCGCGAACAAGTAGCGCACGTTCTTGTCTGCCGTAGCCGGGACCGATGCTGTTTCGCCGGCGGGCAGCGGGGTGGCTTCTTTCACGGCGCGGCCGTTTTTCGCCATCCAGCCGCCGACGACTGCCATATTCTTATAAATGTCGTCCACGAAGATGCCGTCTTTGGTTGGGCCGACGCCGAGCAAGTAGTTAATTCCCAGCGAGCGGCACTTGGCCAACATGCCCAAGTGGTAGGCGTTGGAGCGGAACGGAATCTCTTGGTGCGACCAGCCATTGGTCCACGTGTTGCAAAGTTCGGCCCAGCCGGTGGCCACTTTATCGGTCGTGAGATTGCGTTCGTAGGTCACGAAATCGCCATGCCCGTGCAAGCGCGGGTTGATTACGATTTGCGGCTGCAGTTCGCGAATGCGCTCGATGCTAATGACTTTGTCGGCGTTGGGGATATTGGGCTTGCCGTCGAACCAAATCAGATCGATCTTGCCGTAGTTGGTGAGCAATTCTTCGATTTGCCCGCGCACCAGTTCGGCGAATTGCTTTTGGTGCTCGGCAATTTCTTCCGGCGTTTTTTCAGTGGTGCGCGGCTTGAGATCGACATCGAGCGAAGGCATCCAGGGGACGCGGTTGGCGTGATACAGAAAGCTCATGTAGTCGCGGTCGAAGTGCCAATCGGGGCCGGAAAAGTACAGCCCGACTTTGAGACCGTTGTTGCGGCAGGCTTCGACATACTCTTTGATCAAATCGCGCCCGCCCATGTAGTTCTTGGTGTTGAAATCGCCGTAGGCGCTGGGCCAGAGGGCGAAGCCTTCGTGATGCTTGGCGGTGAGCACGGCGTATTCGAAGCCGGCGGCTTTGGCAGCCTTGAGCCATTTGTCGGGATCGTATTCTTGCGGGTTGAATTGGGGCGCGACCGACCAATATTCATTGGGTGTAATCACCGGCGGCTTGCCATTGAGATTGAAATCGGATTCGCGGATGATTCGCGCGCGTTCGGACGGATCGTCAATAGTGCGCGACGCCAGCGGGCGGCCGGGAATCATCGGCCAGGAAATGTTGCTTGCGCGGACGGAAGCCAAACCCCAGTGGATGAACAGACCCAATCCAGCGTGAGGATACCACTGGGCGCCGGGGTTGGTGGTGTGTGGAAAGCTTGTGGCCTTTGGAATCGACGCCGATGGTTTCGTGCTCGGCTTTAACTTCGTCGGCATCGGCGTTTTTAGCCGACTTGCTTTTCTTGCTTTTGGTTTCGCTCTTGGCGGGAGGAGTGGTTGATTTTTCTGTTGCCGGAGGCGGAGTTCCATCGTCGGCCAGAACGCAAATGCCGGCGCCGATGGAGACGATGGTTAGGACAATGGCCGTCAAACAAAGCCGCGATTTCAAAAACGCCGTCATGAATTGCTCCTCTAGTATTTCAAACGTGTGCGAGTGATCCCCCTAAACGACCCGATCGAGATTTATTGTGAATTCGGCGGGCGCGAATTGCCAGACCCCTGGCAGGGTTCGGGGGTCAGGGGTCAGAATGAACGGGTGAAGGGGTGAAGAGGTGAAGGGGTGAGTTGCTGGGATTTGAAGGGGAAAAGTGTGGTCGTGCGCGATTTTTTTCGGAATGGCGCAAAGTGGGTGTGAAAGTGTTCGTGCAAAACTCTCGGGAAAAGTGGTGGTTTTGGGCCAGGCATTTTCCCTGCATTTACCCACATGGCTTTAAACCACGAAGGCGCGGAGACACGAAGCCGGCAGGGACATTTATCAGGAAGACAGGAAATGAATGAAGCCATAAAACGGGCGATCTGATTTGATGGGCGGGATCTGCGGAATGGGGAATGCGAGTGATTGAACCTCGAAGGCGCGGAGGACGCGGAGCAGCAGAAGGCGAACGGCGGAATTCGGAAGGCGGAAAGGAGTGAGCAGGTGATGAGGTGAGCAGGTGATGAGGTGAGAAGTGGGCGGCGGTGGCGGTTTTTGGAAAACGGAGAAAACGGTGAAAAACGGGAAATAAACGGATGGAAAACCGAAGGGAAACGGCGAATCGAATGGGGAGTGGGGAATGGGGAATGAAGGCAGACGGAAGAAGGCAATTAATAAGGAAGCCAGGAAGGCAGGAACGAATGAAGGCGTAATAACGATGAACGAGATTAGCAGGCGGAACGGGATTGAACCGCCGAGGAGGCAGACGGTCGAACACGGAAAGCGGAACTGATTGAACCGCGGAGGCCACCGAGGCAGGGAATGAAACCGCGGATGAACGCGGATGGACGCGGTTAACACCGAGTGCGCGGAGGGACGCAGAGGAAACGCAGACGGCGGAAGGCAGAAGGCAGACGGCGGAACGGGATTGAACCGCGGAGGCCGCGGAGGACGCGGAGGAAACACAGATGAACAGGACGAATACAGATAACGTCGAGGACGCGGAGGGACGGAGAGGACGGTAGATGGCAGAAGGCAGAAGGCGGAAGGCAGAAAGCAAACGGCGGACGGCGGAGGTCGGTCGAGGAATGAACAGGTGAAGAGGTGAGCAGGTGAAGAGGTGATGGGCAGGGCATTGAAGATTGCAGGAGGCAGTGGACAGTGGGGCGGAGTTTTGGCATTTTGTCGGGGGTCCCACACGACAGGGACAAAATGTGGGAGTTTTGTCCGAGCTATCGACTATGTCGAATGAGAAAACGGCGAGGGTCATTGGAAGCGAGAATGGACAAAACGGTTTGAATTTACGTTCGGACAAAATTCGGTTCGCAGGGACATTAGTCGGAGTTCAGGGTTCAGGGGTTAGTGGTTAGTGGTTAGTGATCAGTGGTTAGTGGCTGGTGGCTAGTGGTGACATGGGCGCATGGGGGTGCCTTGGGAAATAAGAAAATCGTGCGCCTCGGTTCGGCAGAACATGCTCACGCTCGCGCGAGAGCATGCCACCCAATCCAATAAATTGGTTGGCCGACGGGCGATCGCGATCAAAAAAGAAAAAATGGGTGGGTCCCGGCGGCCTTTGCCGGCCGAGGCGCACGAACAAAACGCTAGGTTAACCTGATACTGTACAAATTATCAGGTATTGCTAGAAAAGGCAAGAGGGAAATTGGCCGCGCGTGAGAAGGCTTAACCGCAGAGAACGCAGAGGGATGCGGAGGAAACGCAGAAGAGGAATGGCGGTATTCGGTCAGCTTCAGCCGTTGGTTTAACTTGCGTTTGCGTCTAGATTTTGAAGTTCACGGTGCCGAAAGGAATCAGGCTTCGTTGCAGCCTGATCGATTCTCGCCAACTCTTGTCTCAAGGCTTCGCGAGTTTCCGGTGATGTCTTGCCATCCAGAAAAGCGTGCTCGCCGAATTCAGCCTGCGAATCTTTAATCATTTTCCGATAGGCGAGAAGCGATTCTCCCAACTGTCGGACGCATTGATTCATTAGAACTCGCATGAAGCGATTGCCATGGTCCAGGCAAACAACCTCGCCATTTGCCTCTTCATCGAGCGCGATCGGGCTCCCCGATCCATCGAAGCCAATCACTCGGTAGCGTTCGAACTCTCTCGGGAGCCTCCATTTTGCCGCGACTGTTGGCAACTCCCCGGACTTGCACGCGTCAAAGGTCAAGAACGGCGCACCGTACTTAGGTAGCCCTGCTTGCGTCAGAAACGCCTTGTCATCCCCGGAAATCCGCAGCGCCGATACGGTGTTTTCGGGGAATCGTAAGAGGGCCGAACCGTCTTCTCTCCATAATGCGATGAAGTTTTCCGGTGAGAGCATGGGGGCGCTCATTTTGCGGGCTAACTTTATGCCACACTTTTGTGGCGGCGAAGGCTGCAGTTTAGTGGCCTAGCTCGTGCGCTGTCAAAAATTCCATCGGTAGGCGGGAGTTCTGAATTGCATGCTGCTCATCGGTACAATCGGGGCATAGAACCAGCACACGGCAAAAAATTGGACGGTCGCTCTGCAGGGGGCCGTTCTATCTGTTCGGCCCGATCTTCCTTCGTGCGATAATCGCCGGCTTTGCAGCGTTGGCGCTACGCCCGGCATTCGGTGTTTTGTCTTGGTATTGGTTCGCGCTGCTATTTCTGGCGTGCGTTGTGATAGCCGGATTGATTTGTGGTGGCTTGGATTCCTTGATCCAACGATCAAGGGATGCTGGCGAGGGACGATCAAGCGCGATCAATAGTTAGCGCTAGAGTTTGATTTTTTGGGCCATGTGGACGCTCTATTGGGACTCAAGTCGGCACGATAATCTTCGAATTCTGTTTGCGATAGCGGGCGGGTGTTGTAGAATAGGCTCCAAGATCAGGGGCTCTAAATGTGGAAGCTTCCACAACCGTTCGGGACAGCCAGGCCATAGTTCGTTCGGCGGATTCTGAGCCGAATGTGAAGAGTGGTCGGTGACAATTAGTCTTCAGACTGCGGTGAGTCGGTTAGATCTCGGATTCTGCCGCACGCCTGTTGTGTGGTGACGAGGCCTCATTCAATTTTCATACTTGCATCCGACTGAACACAGGAACACAGGAACGAGGAAAGTCTAATGAAATTATCTAAAGTGATCGGCGCCCTTTCGCACAATTTCCCTCTTTCGATCTTTGTAATTGCTGTTGTCGCATCCGCCGTGTTCGAGAATACCGCACGAGCGGAGGGCAACCTATTTGTTTCGTTGCAATTGAGCAATGCTGTCCACGAATTCAGTGCAACCGGCGTCGATCTTGGAACATTTGCTGACACGGGCCTGAACCTCCCGACTGGCATCGCGTTCGACAGCCACGGAAATCTGTATGTTGCCAATGAAGGCAATAACACAATTCGCAAGTTCAGTTCGTCAGGCGTCGACCTCGGAACTTTTGCAAGTACCGGAATAGACCAACCTTATGGCGTTGCAGTCGACAGTGCCAACAATGTGTATGTCGCCAATTATAACGGTAGCACGATTCACGAGTTCAGCCCCACGGGTGCCGATCTTGGCACGTTTGCCCATCAAGGTGTAGCCGGCCCTTTTGACCTCGCGTTCGACAGCCACGGAAATCTGTATGTTGCCAATCAAGCCAATGACACGATTCGCAAATTCAGTTCGTCGGGCGTCGATCTCGGCAATTTTGTAACCGGTTTATCCGAGCCGTTGGGGCTGGCGTTTGATAACCAGGGACGATTATATGCATCTAGTACAGGCAGCCCGGACACCATCCACAGGTATGATGTGGACGGCACGGATCTCGGCATATTCGCAAACACAGGGCTTGCTGCTCCTCACGGTTTGGCCTTCGACAGTGACGGCGATCTCTACGTGGCCGATAATAATGCTTTCGGCAGCAGCCCGGGAGCTGCCAACACAATTCACAGGTTCGCCGCCGACGGTACCGATCTCGGCACATTCGCCAATGCGGCAATCGCCCCCTGGGACCTTGCCTTCAATCCGGTGCCGGAGCCGTCGGCGCTGGCATTAGGTTTTATCGCGGGTGCGGGAATGATTGGCATTGCGATCTGGCGGACATCTCGTTCGCCAAAGCTGCGTGACGTGCCTTTGTAGTACGGAGCGAGAGAATTGCCCGCCTTCGCTCGCAAACACTATTTGCAAGTGACCGAAAGCGGACTTTGAGAAGGCGCTCTACCGCACTGCGCTCAGGCAATTAAAACCGGCACTACCGCGTTGCGCTCGGCTGACGCCCGTCATCAATTGGTGTTTTCACCATTTCATCGACGGCAATCCGTTTGGCCACAGTTCGTCGAACCTGGGCTCGCTGTATAAGGGTCTGGCACGCGACGCCTACGTGAATTTCAAACACTTACGGAAGGCGAAACACACGCACCATCCGGTGGACGACGCTCGCGGAAGCGCCGAGGCGCTTCTGCAGATGAAAGCGGATGGACTGAAGATTGGGCTGAAGTGAAGGGGGCGTGCTGGAATCAGGCCACCCGCGCGCGAGTTTGAATTGTCGATTCACTGGAGGCTCGCTGCAACGATTGAAAAGCATGCCCACGCAAGGCCGTGAGCCATGGCACCCGGCAGTATTACCGCCTTACGCTCGGTTAAGCAAACCGTAACTACCGTGTTGCGCTCAGTCGACGTTAAGGCAACCGTCCTCAATTGCTTGCTCGATCAACATTAAGTCGACCGTACTCACGTGCTCCCCAGGCACCTGACGCGTCTATCAATGAGAGGCCGTGGCTGCGATGTTTCCCAAGGTCATGTGAATTTGCTGCTCGACCATGGTTCGATACTTGCCGCCTTTGGTCATCAGTTCGGCGTGAGTGCCTGTTTGGCTGATGCGGCCATTTTCGATGACGACAATCCGATCGGCGCGGGAGATTGTGCTGAGCCTGTGAGCAATCACAAAACTCGTGCGGCCGCGCATTAGCGCCGCTAGGCTTTGCTGGATTAATGTTTCGCTGTCGGTATCTAAATTACTGGTTGCTTCGTCGAGAATGAGAAGCTTGGGATCGGCCAGGAGTGCACGGGCAATGGCCAACCGCTGGCGCTGGCCACCGCTTAACCGCACGCCACGTTCGCCAATGATGGTTTGCATGCCTGCGGACATTTGGTCGATAAATTCTGTGGCATTGGCGGCTTCGGCGGCTCGGCGAATTTCCGCGGCCGTCGCGCTGCGCTTGGCGTAGCCGATGTTTTGAGCAATGGTGCCGTCGAACAAAAACACATCTTGCTCGACAACGCCCAATAGCAAGCGAAACGATTCGACGTCGTAATCGCGCAAGTCGCGGCCGTCTAAAGTGACGCGGCCCGAGATCGGATCGTAAAAGCGGGCCACCAAATTGCTGAGCGTGGTTTTGCCTGCGCCGCTGGGGCCAACCAGAGCGACCATTTGGCCGGCTTCCACGAGCAAATTGACATCGTCGAGCGCTGGCCGATCGCTGCCGGGGTACGTAAACGAGACATGCTCCAGGGCAATTTGCCCTGCGACCGAGTGGGGATCGGCTTTGAGCGAATGCGGGGTCGAAGGCATTTCGCGTGATTCTCCCAGCAGATCGAGCACGCGATCCAAGCCGCTTAAGCTGTTTTGAAATTGAGTCGCACTTTGAGCGAGCGTCGAAAGGGGCTCCAAGAGCATTACCAGATAGACGGTGAACATCGTCAAATCGCCCACCGTTATGTGACCATCGAGCACGCGCAAGCCACCATAGAACAACAGCGCGGCGCTGGCGGTCGGAATTAAAGCGGCCCACACGGCTTCGATGGCGCGCATCCACCACCAGGCGTACAGCTCCTGGCGGGCCATCAGGTTGTTTTCGGTGGTGAATCGCGCCGCCTCGCGCTTTTGCCGGCTGAAGGCGCGGACGATGCGCATGCCTGCAAACGATTCGGTGGCGCTGGCGTCGATCTGCTCGCGTTGCTTGCGAATGACGCGAAATTGCGGCCGAATGTTGTTGATCCAAGCACGATGCGTGAAATAGACGGTGGGCAAGAGCACAATGGCGCCAAGCAGCAATGTCCAATCGACGCAAGCCAAAATGACCAAACTGCCGATCAATTGGATGATGGCTTGCCACGGATTGAACAGCATGCCAAACATCAATTCGCCGACGCTGCCGCCATCTTCTCGCAAGATGGAGGCCACGCCTCCGGAACGAATTTCCTGCACACGATGCAGCGGCAAGCGAACGGCATGTTCGAACACACGACGGCGAACATTCAATTGAATTTGCTTGGCGATTTTCGTGGCGTACCAGCGTCCCCAAATTTGAATGACAATCTTGACCAGCGAGATGACTGCAACGGCAATCACCGTGAGCAAGAGGAGTTGTCTGGGATTGGCCAACGACGGAATCCAATTCAGCCAGCGCTCGGGCACCGGCTTGTGATTGAGTCCATAATCGATGACGAACTTCGTGCCGGCCGGCGGGAGCAGGCCAAGCAAAGTGGCAGCCGCGGCGGAGAGCAGAATCAAAAATGTTTGCCGGCGATAAGGAATCAGCAAACGAAAAAACTGCCAGACGAGCTGAGTGGCCGAACGGACGCGGTCTTTCGCGCTGCGAGGCGAGTCGGTGGAATGATACCCGCCAGCGGGTAGTTCCTTGTGCTTGACTTGCTTACGATAGTGTTCGAAGCGCTCGCGGCTGGAAGAATGCAAATTTGCGCTCGTCGCGTTTCCAGTGGCCGTGTTTGCGTTGGTTGTGCCGCCGTTGGTCGGATTTGCACTTGTCGCGCTTCCATTGGTCGTTGAGACCGATTTCGCCAGATCTTCAAGCATGCCTAATTGTAGATGCTGGCGGCAGCGGGTCGAGCGGCTTTGGATCCGTGCGAATTGATAGGAGCGGCAGCGGTAATGTGTAACAAACAAAAATGCAGGGCGCCACGCTGGGCTGTCGTAGGTTTCCCTGTTGGGGCAAGCGCCATGTCAGCCTGGAACGGCCGACCTACGAAGGGCGCCACGCCCATGCTGGGTGTGCCACCGGCGCCGCAGAAGGGGTCAGGAACATGTTTTTGGTCGGGAGTTTTTCGAAATGGATAGTCGAGCGGCGAAAAAATGTTCCAGACCCCGGACGTTGCTGTGTGCCTGCTACATTACTGCACGAGCGCGGGGGTGGGGAGTTCGGCACGGCCGGAGAGGCGCGCGAGCGCGTCGGCGGATTGATCGACGACGTCGGGCTGGTCGGCGAGCTTCGAAAAGACAGCGAGCATTTTATTGGCCTGCGGCGTGCCGATTTGCTCAAGCGCCTGCACTAGGCGCAGGCGGCGGCGAATCGATGGCGTGGCCGTGCGGTTGGCGGAACACTCCAGCAGGGCGGCAATACGGATGCGGGTTTCGTATGGCGGCGTAGTTTCTAACGCCCGATCGAGTTCAGGGAGTGCGGCATCGCCCAAGCGTTTCAGTTCGGCAGTGGCTTTTTCGCGCAGCTGGAATGAATCGGACTCGAGATCGGCGATCCATTTGTGAATGGCGTCGACTTCTTTCGCGCTTAAGCTGGTGGTTTGTTCGTCAGCGATCCGTTTTCGCAAGGAGGCTAAGCCACCGTCGCCGGCTTCGACGAGCGACGGCAATAGCGGCGGCGGGCCGAGCGGGTTTGTCGTCGAGCAGCGCAATCCAGGCGGCGGCGATTGCCTTTTCGTCGGGAGCTGCCTGCCCAGCGGCGGGCAGCACTTCGACACGCACCTTGTCGAGCCCCCAACTTTCATCGGGCACGCCTTGCAGATTGATGCCGGTGAACGCGAGCACTAGCGCGCTATCGGTATGAGCAAACGTGCGCTCGATGTGATAAACGGAGTCCATTGGGATTCCGCCGAACTGATAGCCCAGCGAGTTCACTTCGGTTGCACCAGTTTCCCCTGGAACATCGTCGATGCCGAATTGGCCGGGATAACTCTGCATCTGGGTGTTCGGTTGATTGCTGAAAGTGCTGTGCAGCAGGCGCGGGCCATGTTCCACGGTGAGATCGAAAATGTCGGGGCCAGCGCCGCCTTCGGCAGTATTTCCATCCAAGGATTGAATCGCGAAAAGATCGAACGAGACGCGCACACGGGCGTGCGCCGGCAAGTCGGCCAGTTGGAGTTTTACTTGATCGGCGGAGAATTGGCCGAGAAATCGGCGCTGGCCGTTGGGAGTGGTGCTGGTCGTTTGATTCGACCAGACCTCGGTTGCGCCTTTGGAGAAATCGGAGGCGTAAACAAGGCGCGGCTCGGCGGGTGGAGCGGCATTGAGTCGAGCGGCCGCGGCGGCATCGAGCGCGAGCAGCAGGAGAAGAGCAGCGAGTAAGTGCGATCGATGCATTGTGAGGAAATTCGCAGGGGTTGTTAGGCGATGCGGGCGAAATGATAGACGCGCGAAGTAGCTTTCGAGTTCCCAATCACTTAAGAGCCTTGGATTAGAAACTATTTTGGCATCATGCCCACGCCGAGCCGTGGGCATGGCACCCGACGTTTTGTCCTCAGTCTCTTCATTCGAATTTACATCCTTCCAGTTGTTCGATCGCATGGCGGATTTCGTCGGGCACGGTAATTGCCTGTTGCGTTGCATAATTGAAGACGACGACAATCGAAGTGCCGTCGGCCACAAGCGCCATTTGCTGGGCGGTGCTCCACAGGGCGTGTTCAACGGTCAAACTCGTGCGGCCGATGCGGGCCACGCGCGTGCCGAGGCGCACGGTGTCGGGAAACGTCAGTTGCCGGCGAAAATTGCATTCGACGTTAGCCAAAATGGGGCCGTGGTCGTCGGCCCCATGCAGCCGGGCCAAGCCGCCGCGGCTAAAATAATCGACACGCGCCGATTCCAGCCATCGGAAATAGACGACGTTATTCACGTGACCGAACATGTCTTGATCGCCCCATTGAACCGGCCAATCGAGGGCGACGCGAAATTGGTCGGGAGTGAGAATGGGGACGGGCATGGGGCAGGGTTCAGGGTTCAGGGGTCAGAGTTCAGGGAGGGGGGCTAGTTGCTAGTGGCTAGGGGCTAGTGTGCGATAGACTATCTCGTAGCACTGAGACAGATTATAGCCCGGTGGCTGGCGGCCATGCAGGCCGTTACACACGCGTGACATTGAGCAAGAACAGTATGCCTGCGGTTACTCCTGAAGATATTGTCGAAGCACGGACCAGAATTGCCGAGGGCATTTATCTATCGCCATGCCCCGAATCGATTCCACTTTCGGAATTGTGCGGCATGCACATTTTCTGCAAGCTCGAGTATTTGCAGCGCACGGGGAGCTTCAAAGAACGCGGTGCCCGCAATGCGCTGTTGCAGTTGGATGAGAAAAAACGGCGGGCAGGAGTGATTACGGCCTCCGCGGGAAATCATGCTTTGGGGATTGCCTATCACGGCCAGTTGTTGGGAATTGCCGTGACGGTGGTCATGCCGCGGTTTGCGCCGCTTGTGAAAATTGCGACGTGCCGCAAGTTCGGCGCACATGTGATTCTCGAAGGAGAAACTTACGCCGAGGCGAAAACGCGCGCCCTGGAGATTGCAGCGCGGAAGAATCAAACCTTCGTGCATGGATTCGACGATCCGACGATTATTGCCGGCCAAGGAACGATCGGCTTGGAGATTTTGGAGCAAGTGCCGCAGGTGGATGCCATTGTGGTGCCTGTCGGCGGCGCGGGATTGATCGCGGGAATTGCACTGGCCACGAAGACGCTCAAGCCGGAGGTGAAAATCGTCGGCGTGGAAGCGGCCAATGCGCCGAGCTTCAGCACTGCCATGACGGCGGGACAACCGATTGACACGCCGGTTCATCCTACCTTGGCCGATGGTTTGGCCGTGAGCCGCGTGGGGGACCTTTCGTTTGCCATCGCGCAGCCGCGAGTCGATCGAGTGGTGACTGTGTCGGAGGAAGCACTATCGCTGGCGGTGTTGCGGCTGATGGAATTGGAAAAAAGCGTGGTCGAAGGGGCCGGCGCTGCACCCTTGGCGGCCTGCATGAGCGGCAAGCTTAGCGAGCTGCATGGCAAACGCGTGGTCTTGGTGCTGGCGGGCGGCAACATCGATTTGAATGTGCTGGATCGAATTATTTTGCGCGGGCTGGTCGCCGATGGGCGGCTGTGCTGCTTTACCGCCGTGGTGAGCGATCGGCCCGGCGGGCTGGCCGTGCTGGCGCAGAAAATTGCCGACTGCGGCGCGAGCATTTTGGACATTGAGCACGACCGCGAGTTTTCCGGGCCAGATATCAACGCGGTCAATGTGCGCTGCACGGTGGAAACCTCGGATCGCAATCACATTGCCGAGCTGTATCGGCGGCTGCGCGAGGGGGGCGTACAGGTGGTTCCGATTACGCAAGCTGTGGAAGTGGCAGGGCCGGTGTGAGGAGTCGGGGCGAGAGGCGAGGGACGAGAGGCGAAGGGTGAGAAACTGGGGGCTAGCAGTCATGCAACTTATCAGAAGGGGCTTTCATCCAAGTCCCAACCAGTCTCTGGCCCTGTTTCCGCTTGCGTAAACTGCAAAGACCTTGCCGCCGGCGCGTTTTTCGCCACATTCTCCGACAGCACATGGCGGAATTTTCTTTTTGCGGCCGCGCACGGATGTTGTCCGAAATTATTCATAGGTCGGACGCGTGGTGAAACGTCGCACGTTTGCACTCTCGAATGACTAAATGACGAAAGGCCTAAATGACTGAATGAATAAAGGACGTGCGCTGCACGGTTCACTACCCATTTAGTCATTAAGGCATTCAGTCATTCGACATTCAGTCCGGCTCCCGCCCGTTTGCAAGAACGATTTCCCTCCCCAGGATCCCGCCATGCTCCAACCCTTCCGAGGTTCCGCTCCCAAAGTTCGCGCGACGCTTTACGTTTCGGCCGATGTGCTGGAAGAAGCTCGCAACGCCGCTGTGCATTTGGCCGGTTTTCCGGCACGCCTGACGCTGGCAAAACTGGCTGACACCGCCCTGCGTGCCGAGCTGCGCCGCTTGAAAGACGCATACAACCAAGGCCTCGATTTTCCTCCCCGTGATTCCGACCTGCAAGGTGGTCGGCCCATTGCCGCATGATGACACCATCCAATGATCCGGCGCCCGTGGTGGCCATTGAAGTTGGACATACGCAAGCCACAGACGAAACGCAATTGCGCAAACGGCTCTTGCAGTTGATCGTCAAGAGCGAGGCGCGGCGGCGGGCAAGCGCCATCGGCTCGCGCCCAAACCGACGAGCGATCGCCGGCAGCCGGAACGCAAAAAACCAGGCATGAAGTTCGATTCCCTGCGGCCGCTCATTATTGTGCTGGCAATTTCCGCCTCGGTGCGCAAGCGGGGCGGAAATTGGCTGGCACTCTGCGCCGACGGAGCAAACGGCCGCGGATCGAAAAACAGATCAAGCGCCGCTGCGTTCGGCGCAAATTGAAGATCAAGTGCGCAGGGCCGACGAATATCGGTTGGCTGCGCTCTGGGGCAATCCGCCTGCGAGCAAAGAGCAAACGCAGCCGCATCCGGCGGTGGTGCGCGTGATTACCATCGATCGCGACAGCATGTCGCTGGGCTCGGGAACATTGGTCGATGCCAACGATCAGTACGGATTGGTGATTACCAACTGGCACGTGGTGCGCGACGCCGTGGGTGCGATTGAAGTGGTGTTCCCCGACGGTTTTCATTCGCTGGGGCAAGTGGTGCGGACCGACAAAGATTGGGATTTGGCGGCCCTTTTGATTTGGAAACCGCCCGTGCAACCTGTGCCGCTTTCAGCCGTTGCGCCAAAACCGGGAGAGTTGCTGACCATTGCGGGTTACGGCAGCGGGAGCTATTTGGCGCAATCGGGGCGGTGCACGAAGTATGTGGCCCCTGCCCCGGGTAAGCCGCAGGAGATCGTTGAGCTTTCGGCCGCCGCGCGGCACGGCGATTCGGGGGGCCCGATCTTCAACAGCCGCGGCGAGTTGGCCGGCGTGCTGTTTGGCGAGGGGGGCGGGTCGACCGACGGCAGCTACTCGGGGCGCGTGCATCAGTTCTTGCAACTGGCATCGGCCGATTTACGAGCGTTGCCGACCAACCGCGCCAGCGCGAACAACATTGTGGCGGCGGGGCAGACGGGAGCAAGCCAGTTGGCAGTTAGCAGTGAGGGTGGGGCTGGCACCCCAGCCTACGCGGGTGCCGCCCCTCCATATGCGACGGGTGCGCCTGTGCAAATTGCGCAGCGCACACAAGACTTCGATCAAAGTCAGCCGGCTCATATCGACCGGCCACTGGCCGTAAGCGCGCCCTTGATCGTTGGAACGCCCAGCGATCGATCTGCCGCGCGCACCAGCGGCGCTTGGACAGGCTGGCCGAACGAGCTGAAATCGCTGTTGGCCGCTTTTGGCGCGGCGGCGATTATTTTGCAACTGCTGCACATGGCGTCGCGAAAGTAGCTGATCGATGTTTTACCGCAGAGGTTCGCGGAGAGGCAAACAAAACAATTAATTATCACGCAAAGTCGCAAAGGCACATAGAAATCGGAGGAATGAACTGTTGCAATAAAAAATGATCATTTTGTCCAAAACGATTCTTGTAAATTGCTCTTAGCGTCTTTGCGCCTTCGCGTGAGATGACTGCTTCACTGCGTCCCTCCGCGACCTTTGCGGTTAGAAAAGCTTTTTCACGGTTTTTCCGCGTCGGCGCAGGTACAGATGAACTGTCCGCAGCCTGGGCAGCCGGAGCCATATTTGCGGGCGACCGCTTCGTTTAAATCGACTCCGGCGACGTTGGCGATTGTGGCCAGCCAGGCGAGCACGTCGGCGAATTCTCCGAGCCGTTCTTCGTGCGTGCCATTGCGCAGGGCGGAGGCCAATTCGCCCACTTCCTCCATGAGCCACATGAAGGTGCCATCGATGCCGCGGGCGACGTCCTTTTCCAAGTACATCTCGCGAATGAGCTTTTGGAAATCGGCGAGGGTGATGTTCGCAGGCTCTTTTGTGTTAGACATGCGACCATTTTAATGATTTAGCCGATACAGAACATGGGGCCAATCTTTCCACACGAATTCGCGCTCGAATTTGAAGCCGCATTTCTCCATCACGCGGCGGGAGCGATGGTTCGTCGGGAGCGTAAACGCGATGATTTCCGGCAACCGAAGCTGATTGAAAGCGATGTCGATCGAGGCCAAGGCGATTTCGGTTGCCAAGCCGCGGCCCCAATACTCGGGCACCAGCACGTAGCCGACTTCAATTTCGTCGCGGCCGCCAACGACCGCGCGTTTTAAGCCGGCGCGGCCGACGAAGCGGCCATCAGACTTGGAAAACCACATCCAGGGGCCGAAACCGAAGGTGCTCCAATGGTTATCGTGCGAATAAAGAAGTTCCTGGACTTCCTGCGCGTTTCGCGAGCCGAGAGTTTCCACAACCCGGGGGTCGGCATGCAGGCGCACATTTTCGTCGAGATCAGCCGGTCGGACGCGCCGGCCAGAGAGGTGCTTTGTCTCCGTTTTTTCCAGCCGCTTTGCAAGAGTGCGGTCGGCCGCGGCGGCGCGCAGAAACGTTGAAACCAATAGATGCGGATTTTCGGGAGTCGATCTCGTTTGTGGGATAAACAGCGTGCCGACATAAAACGGCTGATCCGGCAGTTCGACCGCGCGAACCTCGCCTTCGGCATCGGAGGCCGTAATTTTTAATGGGCCACTTCGCAGCACGCTGACGAAATCGGGATTCACGCCAAAATTGCAGTAGTAGCCTTCTTCTGCAGTCGTTGCGCCGTAAGCGCGCGCCAACAGCGAGTCGGGCGCGAATGACAGCGTCATTTTTCGGCCGACAAGCGAACATTGCAATCTGGAAATGAATAGTACCGACGCATACGGATCGGTTTCTTCGTGATCGGCGTCAGTCACTCCCAGCGCATTGCGCACGTATTCGAGAACGATGTGCTGGAATCCGCCGCAGGTGCCCAAAATCGGCACGTTGTGGTCTCGCGCGAAGCGGATTGCAGCCAAAGCCGCATGCATGTCGTTCTACGGACTGCCCGGCGCGATCCAAATGCCCCGATAGCGCGCGATTTGGTGCCGCAGATTTTCGGACGTTAATCCACCACCGGCTAATTCATCGGTGCCGATCCAGCGCGGCTCGACTGCGACGCCAATGGCTGCGCCGGCGTGAACGAGCGACGCAGTCGTGGCCACGTGAGTGGAGTTCTCCGGCCGCATGTCGCCGATGATTGCGATGGGGACGGCCGAAGTTGCCAGCATGGCATAATCCTATGGCATTTGCGTTTCGACGCTGGAAGGGCCCGCCAAACCGTCGAGACTGCGCGTGTTTTTTCTGGTCCAGTAGTCGGCAAGCTCCTCCGAAGTTTTATTGCGAGCCCACTCGCACAAGCCGTGGCGGTCTTCAAGATATTTATATTTGGGAACCGCCAGCCCGCACGAGTCGGCGATGCGCAGTGACTTCGACCGAGATGATTCCGCGCGTGCCGGGCAGAGCCGGGAAGAGTTGTTTCCACCGGTCGAATTGCGAATCGCCGAGCGAGTGCACCGTGCCTCGACCGTGCAAACGCAAAATCTTGGGTGGCCCGTCAAAGGCACAGAACATGAGTACGATGCGGCCATTCTCGCGAACGTGGGCCGTGGTTTCGATGCCGCTGCCAGTCAGATCGAGATAGATAACATGCCGCGGGCCGAGAATGCGGAACGTATCGAGCCCTTTCGGGGAACAATTGAGCAAACCATCGGGGGCCAAAGGCGCGGTGGCGACGAAAAACAGATGCTGGCTTTTTATCCAGTCAGCCAACTCGCCGGTAATTTCCGAGTATTCTTTGCTCATGCTGCGCCTCGAAATGGTTCGAAGAATATGAGCCGAGCATAGCGGAAAGGTTCGCGAGTGGCACGATCAGTATGAAGCTGGCGGATCCTTAGATGGCACATCCCTGGCACTTTACTTCGTTTCAAGGGTGCGCCACCCCATCAAAATTCAAAACCAGCGCTTTGGAGTCACAATTGCGAATGCGCACAGTTCAATCCCGCAATCAATGACCTGATTGCTGCACCGCGACAAAAGGCATTCAGTTATTTTTATCGCGGGTCGTTTTCTCCGACGCTTTTGTCGCATCGTCTTCCTGTGCGGCTTGCTTTGCCGTGATGACTGGAATTTCGACTGTGCTAGGAGCTACGTGTCCTTCCTTCCACATTCCGAACGAAAACGTCACCTTCGCAGTGCCCGGACCGGCTTCGGGAGGCGCTTTGATTTCGCCTTTGAAAACGCTCTGACAACAGACATCGTCGAGCAAATAACGCTGCCTTACGCGCGGATCGCTGGGATTCTTAGCGGAGAATTCGATATCCGCTAACGGCGCGTATCCGCGAAATTCCGGCTCTTCCCCATTCATCGAACGGACCACGACCCAACACCCATGCTTTTCATCCATGGTGCCGATGGTTGCCATAAGGTCGGTCGGCTTGTCACCCGTGCGCAGTTTTTCCGCGGGATCAAGCTTGTAACCAATCGTGATAGGTCCGATGGTGAGCGGACCATTGAAGTGCGAAATTGCCGCCTGTTTCCGGTTTCCCCACAGTGGAACTTCGCTCATTTGCTTGTATTTAACGGGACCGTTGATTCTGAGATTTATAAACAAAACATGGCCCGTTGGCGCTGGCTCTTCCTTGATGATGCTCATGTTCGGAATCAGATAAGTTGTTTTGCCGTCGGGGTCGGCGATTTCGACATTCGGACTCCAGTCCTCGGGACCATCACCCTCGAACCGTTTGCCTGCAGTAGTCAAATCACCATCGCCATTGCGATCGATGTACGCCGTATTCCCGTCGATAACTACCCATACGCGTTTAGCCTGCGGACCAAATAAAAGCAGCACATATTTTGGCGCGTCCGATTGATAAACGGGTTCTTTGACAATTGTGCGGTCGATTTTGTCGTAATCGATGGCCCACACACGGGTGGCACTAAGAAAAATCGCGACTGCTGTCAAAAGCATTTTCCGCATGGGATGCTCCCGCCTTCATTCGGCAGAAGCTTTGAACATACTCGATGACACCGATAGGCGGCAAATCGGCGATCACCGTTTGGCGGTTTGCAGTTGGCTTTGCTGAATTTCGGCCTTTGCGGCTGCCAAATCGTGCTCGAATTCAGGATTGGCCTGCAATGCGCGGACGATGGCTTTGCCAAGCACCTGTCCAGCGTAGATATCGGTCGGATAGTGTTTGCCCAACATCACGCGACGCCAGCCCATGTCGCGGCCATACTGGAGAATTTCCGCAGCCTTATCGGGATAAAGCTCGGCTAGAAGCAATGAATAAACCGTGCCGCGCGTTGAATGGCCGCTGGGATAGCCGAAGCTGGGCTCCTTTTCGCCCAGCGACAACGACGCATCGACTTCGTAGGGGCGCTGGCGTTTCCAATGATTCTTCCCGCCGTCGATGACCGATTTGGTGTCTTTGGCAACTTTCTCGAACATGGCGGTGGTGGCGGGGAGCTTTTCAGGATCGAGGTCGTTGCCGATGACCGGCGCGAACGAATAGAACGTAATTCCCTTCTGCTGTTTTTGGCCAAGCTCTTCATCAGCCTTGGTGCGGTTCTTGAAAGCTGCTTGAACTGTAGCCAAATCGGCCTTTTGCTCGGCCGAGCCATCTTGCGGCGGCGGCGGCAAAAGATCGACTGCACTTACCGCACCGGCAGGAAGATAGCCTTGCGCGCCCCAAACGGGCGCAGCGGCGAGAGCGACGAGCAATGAGCAAAGAAAAGATGAACGTCGGAAGATGAAAAATTGGTGGCTCATGAAAATATTCTCCAATGCACAATTGGTGCGGCTGAATGTGCCGCAGAATATAAGCTGGAATTCTTAGGATTGAATTAACTAATCCAACAACCAGCGGACCACGTCCACCAAGCCGTCGCTATCGTGGCACGGCACGACGCGGTCGGCGGCGTAAATCGGCCGCTCAGGTAACGGGCGTCGCAGACTTGTCGGTCTTGATCAGCCGGTTACTATGCTGCTCTTGCTGCTTTTGGTAGTAAGCAACTAGCTTGGCAGGATCGTGATTGAACCGCGCTGAAATTCTCTTCCGGGCTTCGCGAATTTCGTCGATTACGGGATCATCTTTCGGTTTCATCATGGCCCTCCAGCAACTCCAACGGGGTTACAATCGCAGGAATCCACAATCCTAAAATTGTATTGACTCGGCGAATATGGCCAAATTTATTTGCGTTTGCCAAATGCCGGCAATTCCAAGTCACCAGAAAATCGCACCGATGGTAAGAGGCTAAATCCAAATGCAAAGCGTCGCCAGCGGGATTCGCGGGCATTAATTGATGTTGCAAATAGGCCTGCACAATCTCAGCTATTGGTTCCTCGATCGGCAAAAGTGGGATGTCGTTGATCAATGTTAACCGTTGTGCATTACGCTGATGGAGTTCGCCGCCGCTCAGTTCGTCTAAGACCGCCTCACTCGTGCAGAGTTCATAATGGTCCAACGCCTCGCTCCACCATTGCTTTGTCCATTGCATGCGAGCAACGACGTCTGGTGCAGTCCGGTCTTCGCAGTAAAAACTCGGAATGGTCGTTTCAATGTAAACCAGAGGCTTATTCATGCGGTTGCTCTCGCATAGCAATTATAGTGCGTGGACGCGCACCTCATTACCTTTGGAATCCAACAACCAGCGGACCACTTCGACCAAGCCGTCGCTATCGTGGCAGGGGGCGACGCGGTCAGCGGCGGCTTTGAGTTCGGGCACTGCGTTACCCATGGCCACGCCCAGCCCCGCGCCGCGGACCATGGGAATGTCGTTCACATCGTCGCCGACGGCACAGATTTCTTCATCGGCAATGTCCCAATCGCGGGCTAAGTGCTGCACGGCCGACCATTTGCTCACGCCGCCCGGTTCGATTTCGCAAAACCAGCCGGTATAGAAGGGACTTTTCAGCACGTGGATGTATAAATCGTCACCGAACTGCCGCTGTAATTGTTCGCCAAGTTCCGCCATCTCTTCTCGTGGCCCCAACGCACAGCCCGCGAATGCGTCCGGCGGAGGCGATTTCATTAAATTCGGCCATTCGCGCCCGCAGTGCGCATTGCGCCGAAAATAATCGGACAGATCGGGTTGATTTTCAGCGTTTAGGGAGCGGCAATAGAAATCGAATCCTTGTGTAAACGTGTCGCCATACAATAGCGCGTCGTATCCATTGGCAGCCACCGTGTGCAAGGCCGCATGCAAAACTCCGGGCTTGAACTCGGCACAAAACAGCGTGCGGTGATCGACGGGATCTTTAATGAGCGCGCCGCTGGCCGAGATGAGCGGTACGTGCAACTGGAGCGGTTCGACCAGGTGCAGCGCCTTGGAATAACGCCTGCCGGTGGCCAGGACCACGCGAATGCCTGCGTCGCACGCGCGGCGAATGGCGGCAATAGTCGGCGGCGTTAGTTGATCGCGGCTATTGACCAATGTGCCGTCGATATCGAGCGCCAAGAGTTTGAATCCAGACATCTTAAACCGCCGAAGCGCCGAGACGCGGAGAAATAGAACGCATGTACAGACGAATCAAAGAGGAATTAGCTAAAACATTTTTTGATTTCGCATTCATTCACATTCATTCGCGGCCAAATCTTCAGACTTTCGGCTCGGCGTCTCTGCGGCTCCGCGGTGAAAAAGATTATGTGGCATCAGCCATGGCCGCCAGTTGCACGACGCTGCGGTCGTGCTCCTTTTCCAAATACGTGCGACCTTTTTTCACGTTGATGTGGTCCCACGGCAGGCGGTCGGAAATTTCATTCGGGCGATGCACAAGCTGGTCAAAATCCAAGCCACAATCGGCCAGCGCCTGCCACCATAGATCAGGCTTTAAGCATTCGGTCCAACTATCCAACCGCGCGCCGCGCCGCCAGGCTAGTTCGACCACTTCGGCCACGCGGCGATCGCCGCGGCTCAGTAACCCTTCGAGCATGCTCGTTTCCACGTTGTGGCATTTCACTTGCACGCTGCGAATTTTCACACGCCGCTTGAGATATTGGTGCGCCCAATGAAAATACTCGCGGCGCTGCATGCCGTTCCATTGATAGGGCGTGTGCGGTTTAGGCACGAAGTTCGACACGCTGGCGGTAACTTTGGCATATTTGCCGCGCACTTCGCGGCCAATTTGGACGATGGTTTCGGCCATATCGACAATGCCGTCGAGATCGACCTCGCGCTCGCCCGGCAGGCCGCACATGAAATAGAGTTTCACCTTATCGATGCCGTTTTTGAATGCCTCGCGGCAGCCGTCGAACAGATCTTGATTACTGATTTTCTTGCGAATTTGCTCGCGCATGTCGTCGCGGGCCACTTCGGGCGCCAGCGTCATGCCCGAGTGCCGCTCGGTGCCGATGAGCGAGGCGACGACCTTTAGCGCCTCGTTCACTCGCAGGCTGGGAAACGAAATGCTCACGCCCAGTGGGCCGAACACTTCTTTCATGCGCCGCACGAGCGGCTCGAAATATGGGTAGTCGCTCGTCGAGAGCGATAAGAGCGAAATCTCATTATGTCCTGTGTGGCGGAACGATTCGAGCGCCGACTGCACGATGGTTTCGACTTCGCGCATGCGCAGCGGCGCTTAATGACCGTGCTTTGGCAGAACCGGCATTGCCAAGGGCAGCCTCGCATAATTTCAATAGCGATGCGATCGTGCACGCACTCCACAAACGGCAAAATCGGCTTGACGGGGAGCGGCATGCCGTCGAGATCGCTAATGACCGAGGGCTCGATGGTTTCGGGGACGTCGCTGCGGGTGCGATTGATGGCGGCGATGCGGCCGTCGGCGTAATATTCCGGCTCGTAAAACCGCGGCACATAGACGAAGGGAAACTTCGCAGCAAGCTGGGAGAGAAGCTGTTCGCGCTCACTTCTTGAGTCCTGAGCCCAGAACCCTGAACCCTTCAACCGCAGCCACTCGTCGCAAACGAGCGGCAAGCTTGGCTCGCCATCGCCGGTAACGAACACGTCGATAAACGGCGCCAGCGGCTCGGGATTTTGTGCGCACGGCCCGCCGGCAATCACGAGCGGATGCTCCATGGTGCGGTCGACACTGCGAATAGGGATGCCCCCCAAATCAAGCATGGTGAGCAAATTACTCGTGCAAATTTCATATTGCAGCGTGAAACCAAGCACGTCGAAGTCTGACAGTGGAGTGAATGTTTCTAAACTGTATAGCGGCTTGCTGTGCTGCCGGAGTTGCGCCTCCATATCAGTCCACGGACAAAATGCCCGCTCGCACGCCCAATCGTCGCGGGCGTTCATCTGCGTGTAGAGCACTTGCAGGCCGTGGTGGCTCATGCCGATGGTGTAGGTATCGGGAAACGCCAGGCACAGTTTGCCGCGCACGCTGCCGTGATCCTTCCGGACCATGTTCAACTCGCCGCCGACGTACTGCGCCGGCTGCTGGACACGGGTCAGAATCTGGCGAGTGACGAAATCTTTGAGTTCAGTGTTGAGCATGAGGCGAGGGATCAGCGTTCAGTGTTCAGGATTCGGCGATGAATCATTATCGACGAAACTTTGCGAGCAATACAACCCGGATGGGTATTTTGTGCTGCGTGATATCACTAAGATAGTCGTGAGATCCTCGATTCCAAGAAGCTAAGTTGCACAATGTCTGAATTTGTCACCGTCGCAAGGGTCGGTTCCATTCCCGAGGGGCAAGGCATTACCGTGGCGGTGGGCGAGCGGTTGATAGCTGTCTTTAAGAACGGCGGCGAATATTTTGCGATTGATGATATTTGCCCGCATATGGGAGCCTCCCTGGGCGCCGGCGAAGTGTGCGATGGGGTGGTCACCTGCCCCTGGCACGCCTGGCGGTTCAAAGTTTGCGACGGCACGTGGGCTGACAGCCCGCGGATCAAAATCGATAGCTTCGACGTGCGCGTCGAAGGAGACGAGATTCAGGTATCAACTGAACCGCGACCGAAAGTATGACCGCGGATTGCGTGGATTCTCACGGATGCGAAAAACATCCACGCTCATCCGCGTCGAGCCATTGTTCATTGAAGCTTAATTTTTCCGCCCGGTTCCACCACCTCGGGCTTGGCGCTGGTTTCCGACAGCACCATATCGGCCCATGCTTTGGCATCCTGTTTGATGGGCGGCCAGGTGTTGTAGTGGCACGGTGCGACGCGCTGCGGCTTGAGCAGCTTGATGGCCTCGACCGAATCTTCGGGGCCCATCGTGTAAAAATCGCCGATGGGCAAGATCGCCAGATCAAGCCCATCGCGGCCGTAAAGCTGCATATCTAAAAACAAACCGGTGTCGCCGGCGATGTAGATTTTTTTGCCGTCGATCGTCAGCACGTAGCCCGCCGGGTTGCCGCCGTAGCTGCCGTCGGGCAACGACGAGCTATGGTGGGCAATCGTCATCTTCACCTCGCCAAACGGCAATTTTGTTTTGCCGCCCAGATTCATAGCAACGACGTCTTTGACCCCTTGCTTGCCCAGCCAGGTGCCGGTTTCAACCGGGGCGACGACGGTGCACTTTTCGCGCTTGGCGATTTTGGCGGCATCGGCAAGGTGATCGCTGTGCGCATGCGTGACGAGGATGAAATTCGGCTTGACCGCGTCCGATTTAATCGGCGCGGTGGGCGAATCGTCGAGAAACGGATCGACGAGGATCGTGTATTTGCCGGTGGTAATCAACCAACACGCGTGGCCGAGCCAGGTAAGTTCGATGGGCATGGGCGGAGGGTTCAGGGGTCAAGGTTCATGAAGTTGTGTTGCAAAATATCGGCAAGCGAGAATAGTTCGATCAATTGGCCGACTCTGGCTTCGTCGATGGTCGCAAGCCGAATGATCGCAGTCGGTTGGGCTGCGGCGGTGCGGACGGAAATTACCGATTGCGTCTCCGACGCGGCAAGGTCGGGCAAACGACGTTCGATTCGCTTTTTATCGCCGGCGGCGGCATCATCTGGCCGCATTGTAACGCGCAGCCGGTCGCGGCGAAGTGCCTCGGGAAAGATCTGAACTAGCAAATGCTGCGCCGAGTCTCGATTCGATGACGCCGCCTCGGCCAGCGGCCGCAAGGCGGAATCGTGCGATTCAAACTTACATGCTTCAATGCCGCGCTGCGCGGCCAACAAGTGATGCAGCCCCGCGAAATCGAGCACCGGATTATCGCCCGGTGGCGCGATTGCAAATCGCTCGGACATCATCGCAGCGCCGCGCAGCAGTTTCACAACGTCCATCCCCATCACGGAAGCGGCCAGCAAAACGCCAGGATGAAACGCGGAACTCCAAATTGAGTTCTCCCTATAGACGGCACTGGTCGGCAATTCGGCGACGATTCGCCGACACTGGGCCTGCTCCGCCAGTTTCATGAGCGGCGAGCCCGCCGCGCCGACCGCAATGGCAAGTTGAGACTCCGCGCTAGTATCGGTTGTGCTTTGCAGGAGATCCCAAAGCATGCCAAACAAACCGGTGAGAAAATTGCGGCCGCCAACGTCGACCGCCACCAGTCCCCAGCGCTCGTCGATTGCATGCAGCCGCCGACCGTGCGGCAGCACGTCGAGCAATCCCTGCAGCGCATCGTTATCAGGCATCGACGCGGCAAAAAAAATGCGCGGCCGGCCGCCCCGGGCTCCCCGCGAAAGATCGTTGTGGTGCGGATGACAGCACGCGGCGAACAAAATCTGCGCGGCGCGAACCATTGCGGGCGAAGCAAGAATGACTGCTCGATCGACAAGTTCCCGCAATTGCTTGGCCGCGGCGAGAATCTGCCCCAACAATCCGCGATGGCGGTTGGTCTTATAATCGTCGAGTAGCCGCCGCGGAGCGAATTCGCAGTCTTCTGCCAGCAACCGTTGTCGCGCCTCGTCCAAGCGCGACCCGAATTGCAGCAGATCGGCTCGCCCCAGGCCGTGCTCGAAGGAAAACGCGGCGGTCAGGTCGAGTCGAATTGGTTCGGCCGGCTGTTCGATCCGCGTGGAACACATCGATTTCAGTCATCCCCTTGAACGGCACACGGTTTTTGTTACCACAATAGCGTGCAGCTTACGCGCTTGGACGCCGATTGCCAACAATGGGAATTCGCCATGACTCAAACCGATTTCGACATGCACGAGATGACACGCTCGCTGCATCAAAAGAGCGATTCGAAAATTGTGATGCTTGTGGCCGACGGAATCGGCGGATTGCCGATGGAACCGGGCGGCCCGACCGAACTCGAAGCGGCCAATACGCCGAATCTCGATGCGCTCGTGAGGCGTGGCATTTGCGGCGGCAGCATTCCGGTGAAATACGGCATTGCTCCCGGCAGCGGGCCGGGGCACTTGGGCTTGTTTGGATACGATCCGCTTAAATATGTGATTGGGCGCGGCGCTCTGGAAGCGACCGGCATCGGCCTTGAACTTGGGCCCCACGACGTAGCCGTGCGCGGCAACTATTGCACGCTCGATGCGAAAGGAAATATCAGCGATCGCCGCGCTGGCCGCATTGCCAGCGAAGAAAGCGCGCCCTTGGCTGACAAGTTGAATGCCGTGAAAATCTCGGGCATCGAAGTCTTCGTTCGGCCCGTGAAAGAGCACCGCTTCGTAGTTGTCTTTCGTGGTCCGGAATTGCGAGGCGACGTTGCCGACACCGATCCGCAAGTCGTCGGCGTGCCGCCGCTGGAGCCGATAGCCAAACCCGGCAGTGAAAAAACTGCGCAAATCGCCAAAGAATTCATCTCGCAAGCTCGCAAAATTCTGGCCGATCAGCCAAAGGCCAATGGGCTGACGCTGCGCGGATTCGCGGAGAAACCAAAACTACCCTCGTACGAAGAGGTGTACGGCCTCAAGGCGGCGGCAATTGCGGTGTATCCGATGTACAAAGGGCTGGCGCGGCTGGTGGGGATGGATATTGTTGGCAAAGCTCAAACGCTGGCTGAGCAAATTGAAGTGCTCAAACAAAACTGGTCGAAATACGATTTCTTCTTCATCCATTTCAAATATACCGACAGCACCGGCGAGGATGGCAATTTCACCGCGAAGGTAAAACGGATCGAGGAACTTGACGCCGCGATGCCGCAATTGACGTCTCTCAATCCAACGGTGCTTATCGTCACCGGCGATCACAGCACACCCAGCAAGCTGAAGAGCCACAGTTGGCATCCCGTGCCGACAATGCTTGTATCCGAGGTCTGCCGCACTGATGGCTGCCAAAAATTCGGCGAGAATGAATGTTTGCGCGGCGGCCTGGGGCTGTTCGAAGCGAAATTTCTCATGCCGCTGGCGCTGGCGAACGCCGGGCGGTTGGGGAAATATGGGGCGTGAGACGATACAGTTCTGATCGTGCGACGAACATTCGAGTGGCGTATAATTTGTTGGTGGACAATGCGACGAGAGGACCCCGATGAGTATAGCCAACTACACCCCCGAACAACTCGATTCCATGCGCCAGTGGGTTGAGAATTGGAAGCGGGTGGGGCCAATACTTGAGAAAATTAGGCACGAGGAACTGCCGCGCTTAGCGATGAGAAAGCGGCGGAGGCGGCCAACGAACTTTTTGAATTGGCTCTGTCGTCGCCACACTATCAACTTTCAAACACCAGTGGGTTCGTCGAACAACAGCGGCTCTTTCTTAAATCGCGAGCCTCATGAGTCAACTTGCTGAGGCGGTTAAGCAGCTTGATGCGTTTCTGAAGTCACGCGGATGGCAATACTGCCTCGTCGGTGGTATCGCAGTTCAACATTGGGGCGAGCCCCGCGCCACAAAGGACGTTGACATTTGCCTGCTCACCGGCCTGGGAAACGAGCGCAGTTACATCGACGAAATTCTTTTGCACTTTTCCCCCCGTTTCGACAAGGCTGCGGAGTTCGCCGAGGAGCGACGCGTATTGCTCATTCAAGCAGCCAATGGCGTCGGGATTGACGTGGCTTTGGGGTGGATGCCGTTCGAAGAGAAAATGCTCTGTAGAGCAACTCCTTTCAAACTGGCCGAAGGCGTGGTAGTGCCGACCGCGTCCGCTGAAGATCTGATCGCCACCAAAGCGTTCGCCGACCGCGGATTAGATTGGGTCGATGTTGAACGCATATTGGCCCGTCAGCGAGGAAAATTGGACTGGCAGTACAGAGGATTTTTCGCGAGCACTCGAAAGCGAACGCATAGTCCGTCAAGCATGCGATCGGCGGCTCTCGGGTTTCGGTCGGCGAGGTAGCTCCAGATGGACTCGAGGTCGGTTTCAGACTGATGGGAGAGGCGATATAACCTCATCCTCGTTTTTCCTTGCCTTTTGCCGCTCGACCTTGCGCTTTAATGCGATCTCGCAAAACCGTGAGTCCACGGTCGTCGTATTCCGTGAAGTGTCCATCGCGAAGCTGATTTGTCCCTCTTTCGACATGGTCCAGCAGATCTTTGCGACGACGAAGCAGCGCCACGGCAGCATCGAGTACTTCGGCGCGATCCTCAAATTGCCCATTGGCAATTGCTTCTTTGATGAACTTTTCGTTTTCGCGCGAAATGCTGCTCATCGGCAGGTACCTCCTTTGCGATTATAGCATAACAGATCCGTCGATCATGCCGCTCAGACGCCCACCTTCGCCCCAGCCCGCGCCAGTTTCGCCGGCCGTTTTCGGAAAGCACAATTTTCCGCAGGCGAATTTTTTCGGGCGTAACCTCGACCAGTTCGTCTTCTTCGATGTACTCCAGCGCCGTTTCCAGTGTCAGTTCGCGCGGCGGACGCAGCAAAATGTTTTCGTCTTTGCCGGCGGCGCGCATGTTGCTCAGCTTTTTTTCCTTGGTCGGATTGACGATCATATCTTCGTTTCGCGCATTCTCGCCGACAATCATCCCTTCGTACACCTCGTCGCCGGGGCCCACGAACAAATCGGAACGTTCCTGCAGCGTGTTCAGCCCATAAGCCACGGCGCGGCCGGTCGACATAGATACCAATACGCCATTGGGCCGGTTGGGAATTTCGCCTTCCATCGGCCGGTAGGCCTCGAAACGGTGATGCATAATGGCGGTGCCTTGCGTGGCGTTCAATAGCCGCGTGCGCAAGCCAATCAGCCCGCGGGCAGGTATCGAAAAAATCAAATAGGCATACTCGCCGTGGTTTTGCATTTCGAGCATTTGGCCGCGGCGCGCGCCGACCAGTTCCATGACCGGGCCGAGTTTTTCGTGTGGCACTTCGACCACAAGCGACTCGAACGGCTCCTGTTTTACGCCATGGTGCTCATGCAATATTACGTGTGGCTTGCCGATCGAAAGCTCGTATCCCTCGCGGCGCATGGTTTCAATGAGCACCGAAAGATGCAATAGCCCACGGCCGGAAACGACAAATTGCTCGGTTCCTTCCAGCGGTTCGACGCGCAGGGCGACGTTTTTTTCCAGTTCGCGCTCGAGCCGCTCGCGCAAATGCCGCGTCGTCAAAAACTTGCCCGAGCGCCCCACAAATGGCGAGGTATTCACTCCAAATACCATTTGCAACGTCGGTGGATCGACCGACAAGCGCGGCAAGGCGATCGGTTGCTCAGGATCGGCAATGGTGTCGCCAATTTCGACAGTATCCAAGCCAACGACGGCTGCTATATCGCCGGCAGTGGCTTCTTCGACCTCCACGCGGCCCAGCTTATCGAAGACGTGCAATTGCGTGACCTTGCCGGCAACGATGCGGCTGGAAGTGAGGTGATCTTCTGCATCGTGATGATCGGCCGAAGGATCCGAAACCGGAGCTTGCATGAGCGCCACCCCCTGCCCCTTCGTTACTTTCCCCGCATGAATGCGGCCGATGGCAATGCGGCCGACAAAGTCGGACCAATCGAGCGTGGTGACGAGCATTTGTAGAGGTGCATTCTCTTGCACATCGGGTCCGGGAACGCGCTCGAGAATCAAATCCAACAGCGGCTTCAAATCGCCTTCGCGCGCTTGTGGATCGTGCGACAGATATCCCCCGCGCCCGCTACCGAACAAATAGGGAAAATCGGCGAGCTTATCGTCGGCCCCAAGCTCCAAAAACAAATTGAACACTTCGTCGAGCACTTCCAGCGGCCGCGCATCGCCGCGATCTATCTTATTGACGATCACAATCGGCTGCAGCCGGCTCTCGAGCGCCTTGCTGAGCACGAAGCGCGTTTGCGGCATGGGCCCCTCGGCTGCATCGACCAGCACGAGCGCCCCATCGGCCATGCGAACCACGCGCTCCACTTCGCCGCCGAAATCGGCGTGCCCAGGCGTGTCGATCAAGTTAATCTTCACGCCGTTGTATTCCAGGGCGATGTTTTTGGCCAAAATCGTAATGCCGCGCTCGCGCTCCAAATCGTTGCTATCAAGAATGCATTCTCCCTGGAGTTGGCTAGAGCGATATTGACCGCTCTGGCGGAGCATGGCATCCACGAGCGTAGTCTTGCCGTGGTCGACGTGGGCGATAATGGCGATATTACGAATGTCGTTGCGACGCATGATGGAGGGTTCAGGGTTCGGGGTTCAGGACAGAAAGCCGCGACCTTTGATCGCTGGAGGGGACGCATCGTGGGATCGATCCGCTTGCGGTTTAGCACGATCCGTAGACCGGCCAAGGTAAATAATGCGATTGCACCAATGGCAGCCGCACCGCCAGACAGAACGCCAATAAATGGCGGAATTAACCGTTGCTCGGCGGATGAGCTTTGAGCGCAGCAGCCCGCAGCACCGGGCATGGGTGAGGATTTCTATTCATGGCTGCGCGGGGAAGCAAAGTGAACAAACACTTAGGGTTACGAACCATTCTACCAATTGGGCCGCATTCAGACAACTGCGAACAATCACTTCGCCTGCGCGCCATTTTGAATTGCGTACAGCGCATTGTAGGTGCGCAAGTAGAGAGTGCCGTTGGAAATCACCGGCGATGACGTGATGTTTTCTTTCATTTCATTCGTCGCCAGCACATCGAATTCCTTGCCTGCCTTGACGACGGTAATTGTTCCATCGCGCGACGTGAGATACACCTTTCCGTCGGCATAAAGTGGGCTCGCACGGTAACGGTCGGTGTGCAGCCGCTGCTTATAAACTTCATCGCCGCTCTTAGCATCCAAGCACGTCAGCACGCCCGATTCGTCGCACAAGTACACAAGCCCATCGTACACCAGCGGCGAGGGGACATCGGGCGTGCCGGTACTTCGAGTCCATAAGTGCCCGCTTTCGGAGGCTGTGATATCTCCCTGGTTATCGGGCGAGAGGCCCAGCACGGGCCCCTTTTTTGCCGACGGAACGACGATCAATCCCGGCACTGCCACCGGCGAGGCAATAAATCGCAGCGAGTTGTTGTAGTGTCCTTTTGGATTCAGCCCGCCGCAGCGCCAGAGTTCCGAGCCGTCTTTCAAACTATGGGCCACAATGTAATCGGCCCCGTGAGTGAGCAAAAACTCTTGCTTGCCATCGCGATAAATAATCGGCGAGGCGTAGCTTTGTTCGCATTCATCGCGGGCGTCGCTGGGGCGCGATTGGACCCAAATTTCGCCCCCCGTGTTCTTGTCGAGCGCGACAACTTTCGATCCGCCGCTATGGATGAGCGACAAGTACAGCCGGTCACCGTCTAACAGGGGCGTCACATGCATGCCCCACATGATTTTGAACGTGCCGTAGCGATCCTGCACGTTGAAATGCCAAACCTGATTGCCATCAAAATCGTAACAGGCCAAGTCGCCGGTGCCGAAAAACACCCATACATGCTTGCCGTCGGTGCTGGGAGAAGCCGAGGCCAAGTTGCCTTCGTCGCGGCGAATATCTTTATTCCCCGTGGCGACCACTTGCTTCCACAATTGCTTGCCCGCGGTGGAGCAGCACAAAAGGACGAGATCGTCGCCGTCGGCTGAGGTGAGAAAAATCTTATCGTTCCAAACAACGGGCGTGGAACCTGCGGGGCCGGGTAGCGCCAGCGACCACGCGACGTTCTCTGTTTTGCTCCACTGGGTGGGCAAACCCGTCTCACTGCTTACGCCGGTGTGCGACGGTCCGCGCCATTGCGGCCAGTTTTCCGCATGCGCTGAAATTGCGACCAGCGCAAAAGCGATCGACGCAGCACTGGTAAATGAAATATAGCGGCAAACCATGGCGGCAGCCTAACATGCCGCACGCGTCGGGGTCAAATTCTAAGCCGCTCGAAAAGCGTTGGTTTCGTTTGGCAATTGCTTGGCGATTATATTTAGCTGCCCCGAGGTAATTGCGTGCTCGATTTGCGCATTTAACTCGTCGAGCTGCCGCAGCACGTCGTCCTGCCTCGCTTCTAGTTCAATGAGCAAACCGGCCGATTCCGGAGGCGCGAAGATGACCGGAGAAGTATCCATACTTGGAAAGTAGAAAGGAGAATGCAGAGAGCGGCGCGATCCGTAGAAATCATCGGCAAGGCGCCCATCGCAACATTCAACTTGAGAAAAAGTTCAAACAATGCGCACAATTCGCACAAAGTTTACGGGCAGGCGAAGGAAGAAGGCGGCCGATTGCAAGCAGAAGTTTGACTCGCCGCTGAAAACTAATCGCCAATTGCCGAATTGCTAATCGCTGATTAGGCGAGCGTCTTGGACAATTGGTCTTTCAATGCGTTTTCGATTTTGCCCTTGAACATCATAGCGGCAAAGGGAATTTGGCCGTCGAGAACGACCTCGCTGGGCTGCACCACCACGTTGCCATTCACTTTAAAGCCGTAGGTGGTGAATCCAAAGGTGAGGGTGTTATCGTTCCACGATTCCTGCAGGTCCGACACCTGGTCTTGATAGTGCTGCTTCACTTTGGCCAGCAGCTTCTTTAAGCGGGCGGCGGCTTCTTCCTGGCCCAACTGATGCGGATAGGTGAGTTTCAAACTCGGCATAGCAAGTGTACCCTTAAATCCCACGATATCCGCGCCCGACGGCTGTTTACACCGCTAGACGTGCCTACGTGCGGCCAATTTCGCCTGGCCGCCAATCACGCGACAGAGCTTAGCAAATTAGAGCCGTGCGCACAGAGAGACACTGCTCCCCGATGAAGCAGCGTTTGAACTGGCGCAGAGCATTGCGGGTGCGCACCACTATTGAATGGTCCACCTGCACGTGCGGCTACTCGGTATCGCCGGTTAAATCGGCGTAATTTCGCGAATCGCTTGGGTGCCACAACGGTAGCCCCAAACGCAGCCGCTCGGCCAAGACTGCCAACTTCTCGTTCGAGCCGGGAAGCGCTCGAGTGGAAGAGTACAGTTCTTTCGCAACCTTAGGTGGTTCGTAATCCCACAAGCCCATCTTCACTGCGTCTAAAACAGAGATTGGCACGCCGTGACTCCTGTTTCCCTCAAGAGGTTTGTACGCCGCTGTTGGGATCACATCCTGCGAGCGCGGCGCTATTTACGGGCGATTCCTCCACCCACTTTGCGAAGCACGCAGTATTCGGCGCGATTCAAATACTGTCAAGCATTTTTCGCCTCAATGCGCTAAAACGAAGCAGGAAAAAAGTTTTCGTACATTGGCCCACTTATTGCTACGCCGCGATTGGTCGCTGCGCATCCAAGCTCTCCGCGGTTTCTATGCTCACATTTCCGTGCCATCGTGGCTGAGATCTTTTTGCACCGACGCCAATTGCTCATTCAACCGCTTCACCAGTTCTAAATTCAAAGGTTCGCACCATGCGCCATGAACCGTGATGTATCCGTCGTCCCAGCGGCCTAGCGCCGGCTTGACATCGCGGTGATGATACTCGGTCGCCTTTTCTGCCAATCTTACGACCAAATTTCGCAGCGGTAGCTGTTTTCCTGCCGCACCGGGGACCTGCCCTGCCCCGCTCGAAAAGAAGAAACATTCGACGACGTTCACCGGCACCCGAAACGGTCGGCCGGCGCAAAAACACAAGCATGTTCCCTTTTTCGTAGGCCATGCGCGGCTGCCGAAGTTGAACAGCGATCGCTCCCCATAGAACAGCACCAAGACCGGCAAACAAAAAACCGACAATTCGCCCCCAACTCTCCGCTTTAGAGCCTCCCCACACAGCAATCAGCACACCTATCAAAAACAATAGCGCAGGCGGTATCATGCCGATCAACAAAACGCGGCGATTGGAGCGCAGCCAGGTTTCTCGCATCGTGAATTTGCGCCTTCGTTCAAGCTGTTATTCAAAAGCCGCATTAATTTAACAACAACGATGATCAGCCACGAGTCCGCTGGCGCTAGACGAGAACGCTAATTTCTCATTCGAATGTCGTACACGCACATTACCACGCCCGGGCAGCTTGCGGATTTCTGCGATGTGCTATCCCGGGCCGACGTCATTGCGTTCGACACCGAATTTGTCTCCGAACACACTTTTCGCTCCCAGTTGTGCCTGGTGCAAATCTGTACCCCGGGAGAACTGGCCGTCGTCGATCCGTTCGCGGCTGGAGATCTTAGGCCATTTTGGAAGGCGCTCGCAGCGCCCGGACACCAAACCGTGGTGCATGCGGGCCGTGAAGAACTCGGCTTTTCACTGACGGTGATCTCCCAGCGCCCGGCAAATCTGTTCGACGTGCAAATTGCTGCGGGCCTTGTGGGAGATGAGTATCCGGCTGGATACGCCACGCTGCTAGACCGCTGGCTGCGAAAATCGATGCACAAAGGCGAAACGCGCACCGATTGGCGGCGGCGTCCGCTGAACCAGCAGCAATTGGAATATGCCCTCGACGATGTGCGCTATCTTATCCCATTGCGCGACAAGTTGTGCGAAAAGCTCGAACAGCTCGGCCGCAGCAAGTGGATGGAAGCCGAAATGGAGGCGTTTCAAACTGAGGTCGAAGCCGCCCGCACTCGGGAACGCTGGCGCCGCATTTCGGGAATTTCCGGGCTATCGCCGCGCTCGCTGGCAGTGGCGCGCGAGTTGTGGCGATGGCGCGAAACCGAAGCCGAACGGCGCGATGTTCCACCGCGCCAAGTTCTGCGCGACGACCTGCTGGTGGAGCTGGCCAAACGGCGTAGCGCCGACATTCGGCAAATTCGCGTGGTGCGCGGCATGGAACGCCGGGAACTTCAGCCGCTGCTTACTAAAATCTCGGAGCACATTGAGCTCGCTCTAGCTCTAGCGCACAACGACCTTCCCAAATCTGAACGCCGCGAAGTGCCCGGCCAAGTGAATGTGCTGGGACAATTCCTTTCGACCGCACTGACCAGCTTATGCCGTTCTAACCAGCTTGCGCCGGCGCTGGTTGGTACCGCCAGCGATGTGCGAGATCTCGTCGCTTTTCGGCTTGGGTTTGTCGAAGGGCCGCCGCCGCTATTGGCGCACGGTTGGCGAGCGGAGGTAGTCGGCACGCTGATCGACGATTTACTCGCCGGCAAATTGAGCATTCGCATCACCGATCCGCTCTCCGATCATCCACTGACCTTCCAAAACGTCGACTCCGCGCCGTAGAATGCACGATTGGATTGCAATCGCCGTTCAGGGAGCGAACACCATGTCGATAGACTTCGCCGAGCAGCCGATCGAATCTCAACGAACATTTTTAGACGAACACGGCGCGGCTGGGCCTAACGTCGCCGATCAATTGTGTTCGATTCGACGTCGACTGACTTGGTTGACCGCCGCAATATTTCTCGTGGCTGTCGCGCTATTGTTGTTTGTCGCCGGCGTGCTAGCGTCCGAAATCGATTACCACTATGGCGAATACAAGCTCATCGCAGGGACCGCCACCGGCGGCGTAGTAATGGGCTTTCTTTTCGGCTGGCTCGCGCGGCGCTCCTGCTAGCGCCCGACAAAGTCTCTCAACGCTGGCCCGGTGGTCCGAGCGCAAGCACGTCTGTGAAGATAGGCGATCCGCTTAATTCCTGCCGGTTTTTCCGTAATTTCCGCAAGTAGCGGTTATCTGGCGTCCGATGTACTGCCAAGCCGGAATATGCCTGCGTATTTTGTGCGATCGCGCAAGCTGCCATTTTGGGCACATCGTGGGCAACCAAAACAGAACCTTTCGAACGAGGGATTAGCATGAGGATCGTTAAGCCTTTTGCCACTGGAGCGGTCGTTTTAGGCCTAGGTCTCTCCTCGGCCTGGGTCGCTGTAGCCGACTCGAATGATGGCGCTTATCAGCGTAGTTCACAAGTGCGCCAAGCCGTGGCCAACGACTCGGGTGAATCGGCTGATGATCTTGTGTTGCCGGAGCTCGACAAGCCGGCCTCGCTTAAGCAAAACAAATCAAATGGCGATCGCGAGAGCAACGGCGACCGCAATTACGCGGCTCCCCGCAGCGGTTCGGTTTCCCGCCAATCGCAAGTGAGGCAAACCTCTGGGGTGCTCCCGGCCGATCCGCGCCATCCGGCGGTCGACTCGCTTCCGCCTGATGGCAACGATCCCGATGCTCCACAGGCGGCGCCACAGCGCCGTGCCCGCCCCGCCGTGCGCAACGCAAGCCAATCGCCGGCCGATTACGCACCTGTTCAGCGTGGAAATTACCAGCAAGCCCCCGACTATCAGCCCGCGCCGCGCTGTGCGGGACGAAATACCTCGGGCTATTCAGTGAACCCTGGTCCGCAGCCAGCGCCATACACCAACAAATATTCGCCGAATTACCGGCCTGCGTACGCAGAACAGGCTGCTCCGATCAGCAATCAGCGCTCGGCCGCGGCCTATAACGACCGCGTGGCCCAAGCGGCTCGCCCATACCCGGGTTCTGCCATGCAAAGCTCTGCCGATTATCGCCCAGGCGCACGTTTTGCTGCCCGATATGAACCGACACCGGCTGCTCCAGATGGCTCCGGTCCGCCGTCTGCCGCTAGCGCCTCCGTCGGCGCCTCCGGAAGAAGTCCCTTCCGGCGAAGCCACCAATCCATGGGAAGCGCCCGAAGGCGGCTGTCCTGATTGTGGCCCAGAATGCGGCCCCTGCGGTGGCTGCAATGGTTGCCGCTTATGGCAGCCGGGTGGGTTTTTCGCCGGCGCCGAATTCTTGCTGCTGCGCCCCACGTCGAGTGAAAATATCGCTTATCAAAAAATCGCAACTGCCACCGACGGCATTGCCACGTCCACCGACACTGCCGTTCAGCGCGACTGGGACTACCAAGGCTCGGTTCGTGCCTTCGTCGGTTATCGCACCTGCGATTGCTGCGGCGAAATCCGGTTCACCTACTGGAACTACAACAACAGCACGCATCAGGTGACCGATCCGGTTCCTGACGATTCGAGCATTACCTACAACGGCCAGCTTGAAATCGATGCGCTCACGCCGGGCCAGGTGATGATCGTGAACAACTCGCTCAACATGAATACCTACGACATCGAATACTCCAAGTGCCTAACCTACGGCGGTTGCTGTCCTTGCGAATGCCCGCCGTGGGGTCTGAAGTATTATGCCGGCGTGCGAATTGCCAGTGTCGATCGTGGCGATACCACGCAAATCAACAATTCCGATACAAGCATTTTCCAACAGGCTTTTATCAACACGAAATTCACGGGAGCCGGCCCGCGCGTCGGATTGGAAGGACGCCGATTTTTCGGCAACAGCGGCTTCTCGCTGTACGCCAAATCGAGTCTGTCGTTGCTCTTGGGGCAGTACGATATCGAGGAAGTCCGCTTCACTCCTGGCGAAACCGCCACGCGAGAAACCTACTTGGATAGCCACGACCGCATCATTCCGGAAGTTGACATCGACTTGGGTGCAAGCTGGCAAATGACCTGCCACCTGAATCTGTCGGCCGGTTACGAATGGCAAGCCTGGTGGGATCTGGGCCCCTTCGAGCAAGGCGCCAACATTTTCGCCGAGCCGATCGACACTTCAAACATCCTCTCACTCGATGGATTGTTCGTCCGTCTGGAATACACGTTCTAGAAGCTGCCAGATATTTTTGACGTTTGCAAAGCCCGGAGACGAGCCGTCTCTGGGCTTTTTTGTGCGCTATATCGCGCGAACGTCACAGAGTGCCCTGTTGTTAAAGGGAAAGATTGCGTTTACTGCCCCCGGCGAAGCGGCGGGCGAATCGCTTGATGAGGGTTCTCAAGCGCCGACCGGCTTGACGCGGCGGGTGCGGCGCTCGGCCCGTAGACGGGCGCGGCGGCGAATTTCGCTTGGCTTTTCGTAGTATTCGCGGCGGCGCATTTCTTTCTTGATGCCACTGCGTTCCACTAGTTTGCGGAAACGGCGCACCGCCTCTTGAATGGACTCTCGATCTCGGACCGTAAGCTTAACCACCATTCCTCCTTTCGAATTGTTCTTTTTTAGAGTAGCGGCGATACAATTAGCCGGCTCTCTAGTACATTTGGGAATCTAAAAGTGTACACTTTATTAGCCCGTGCTGTCTATCGCGTCCTCGGCTTTTTATTGCATTTCCATTAACCTGGACCGTCAGTTCCGGGACTTCTGGGAGCCCGATCATGGCCAATCACCAGCGCAACCAGCAAGCCACTATCGAATCTGAGGCGCTAAAGCACATCGTCACCGCACTGCGCACCGTGATGGATTGGAAGCCCGCCGGCGACGATTTTGCCCGCAAGCTCGCCAGCCTGCGCTTCATCGCCCAATCGTTCCAACGCCATTTAGAGCGACTCATGGCGCTTAAGGAGCAAGACGGCTACATGACCGATGTCGTCGAGCAAATGCCGTCCGTGGCCGAAAAGGTACAAGCATTACTGAAAGAGCACGACCATTTTGAAGAATCGATGCACCGCCTCGTGCTGCGGTTGGAGAACATGGCGCCGACTGATAAGGCCCGCATCGAAGAAACGTGCCGAGAACTGGAAGCACTGCTCATTAGGCTCGACGAGCATCACCACCGCGAAGCAAAACTGATGCAAGAGGCGTTTCAGCGCGATGTGGGCGGGCAAGGATAAAGCAAAGCAAAACGTCAAACGCTAAAGGTCACGGCGCCGGCCGCTTGGCATTTGTCAATTATCGCTTGGCCGCCCGTTTTCCCTCCGCAAGCATCTCGATCGCCTTCTCAATCCGCCGTTGGCGTGTTTCGACCTTTTTCGCTTCGCCAATCCACTTGAGATATTCCCTTTGATGCGAGGCGGCTAGGCCGCGATATTTTTTCGCCGCAGCCGGATTTCGCGCCAGCGCCTGTTCAAATTCCTTAGCGATATTAGTTTTTTCGCGTGTGATCGGCATCGCTCACCTAAATTCACTTGTTCATTTTGTTTACGTTTTCAAAATCTCAATGGGTTGGCGGCACGAACCACCGTGGCAGCGGAATCGCTCTCCACTGAGCCATTAACAGCAACACTCCCAGCAAAATGACGAGAATCGGAATCTCGGTATCGATTTGCAATTGGCCGGTTTGGCGCAGCACCGAGAGCACGCTTGCCGAGATCAACAGCGGCCCGAAGACAATGCTCAACTTGTCGATCCCGCCGCTGAGCACGAATGTCAGAATGCCCAGAGCCCCAAGACTTAGCGTCCACACCCAATTAATTCCCGACCCAATCCCTTGCGCCGTAAGTAGCCAGCCGACCCCCACGGTGATAATCAAGATGGCCAGTACTAGTGGTTGCTTCGATTGTTTGGGAAGAATCTCACTGGCCATTATCTAAGCCCGATGTGAAATAAGAAGAGTTGGTCCGCATCCGTAGTTGCCAATGGCCGATTGTAGCTGCTTCGAGAGGGATCGCCAAATGCACGACAGTCCAAACAGCCGGTTCAACATGCGATCGGTCTTCCAGCGGCAATGGGCTACTGCGTCGTGCCCCAAGCCAGAGCGGCGGGGCAAGGTTGCATGAATCCGCTCAGTAGCGCCGGCTGCGCCGCAAAGTTGAAATGCACGCGGCTGCCGATGACTTGATGCCTGCCGATCAGATCGAGTTGACCGTCGGCCTGGGTCGTAAAGTTCGTTAGACAGCCGGTCTGCTCCAATTGCCAATTGGCATTGCGATACCCGCGCAACCGGGTGCCGGCCATGCCGAGCCAACTGTTGGCTGCCAGCGTAATCTCGATTGGTTCCGGCGGAACTTTGACTGCACTGCGATGAGCCACGGCCCGCAGAGCGCCGATCATCGGCACCCGGCTGTCATCGGGCAGCGCAATGTGCTGACAAAGATATGCCAATCCTCCCCCTTCGGCATAAACGCGGCGGCCGGCGCAGATGTGCTCTTTAAGCGCCATCATTAAGCAGTGATTATCGGCTAGCGCCTTGGCATACTCGTGCGGATGTCCGCAACCCAAATACACAATATCGGTTTCGGGCGGCAAACATTCGTCGCGCAATGGCGAAAATACGCGTACCGTAGCTCCACGCGCTTCGAGCATGTCGAGCGTATCGGGAAAATAGCCTTGAAACGCATCGTCGTAAGCGACCGCAACGTGAACGTTGCTGTGCGCAGACGAGCAAATCTTTGCATCGCTCGATGTCGAATCTGCGGCCAGCCAATCTCCCGGAATGCCGCGGCGCGAAGCTAGCTTCAGCAGCCGATCGAGCCTAAGGTTTTTCAGAAGTTCGTCGCCCAACGCCGCGCACAATTCCCGCGACGGCTTCTGGCTGGCGGGCAATAGCGCGATTGCCTCACGCAATGCCGGCGGTTGATCGAGCACGCCCAACACAGGAATACCCCACAGCGACTCTAGAATCGTTTGGCAGCGCGACGAATCGCACGGCCCTTTGGTTTGATTCAATAAGAGCGCATCGACCGCCGGGCGGTCGGGAAAATGGCAATCATTCAAGTGCGAGCAATCGACCACCGCCACGCGCGGCAAATCGAGCCACTGGCAAAGCGTGTTCAAGCTGCCGCCGCGGCGCCCCGGCATCGCTGAATCGTAGCGCCCCTCGACAATGGCCAGATCAATTTCGGCTGTGGCCTTCAAAAAAATTTGCCGGCAGGCTGCGGGGGTCATCAGCCAGCTATCGAGATGGCGCGGCGTCGCGCCGCTCACGGCTGAGGCGGCATCTTGTGGCGTGAAACAAGCTCGCGACAAAAACGTTTGCGTGCGAACTCCTTCGCGCGGAGCGCCCCATCAGCGCCCAAAACAACGTTCGCGGCTCCGCCTCGGGCTGAATGGTTCCCACCGCTAGGCGAGGCAAAATAGACATACGGGCAAGCCCACGAGTGCGATGATTTAGAGCTGCCTAGTATTATTATGGCCCGGGCAGCCTTAGCCCGCGGCGCAACGTCCCGATTCCCCAATCCAAGACATTCTTAGATCGTGCAGCGCATGAGTCAAGCAGCAGAAGGCGCGTGGAACAGAATTTTGACTCGATATTGAAGCAATGTGTGATTTGCGGCCGATGGAAGAAGACGAGCATTATCGGCGCGACTTGCGACTTACCGTGCGAAAAGCACCATTGCGGCGCATTGCGCTGTTTGGTTCACCATGGATCGACAGATCCCCTGCCGACGGCAAGGCGCTAGTCAGGTTCGATTGAGTCGTCGAGTTCTCGGCTCGCTCGGGAGACGAGTCCGAATCTGCCCAATCGATCTCGAGTCTCACCTTAAACACTTTGCGGAATATTTTCACGCGCCGCGCGCGCCCCACAAATCGACTTCCGGATTCGCGTCGGCATGCACGAGCAATTGCAGTCCTTCCGTTTCGTTCTCGCCGGCTTTATCGAGCGGTTTGATTGTTACATCTTTTACTTGCTGAGTGTGGCTGCGATCCAAACCTCCTGCCAGCCGCAAAATGGCCGAAAGCTGTCGCACGCGCCGCTGATCTTCCGGCGGCAACTGGCGAAAATTTGCGTGGCCCTTTTTCGGCCGCGCTCCACGATGATACCGCGCGATATTGGCGATAAGCTCTAATTCGCGCGGCCGAAAACCCGACAATCGGCTATTGAGAATCAACTGATAACTATGTTTGTGGTGCTGATCGTAGTTGATCAAGTAGCCGACGTCTTGCAGCCGCGCCGCCGCCTCCAAAAACGGGCGACTCTCCAAGTCGAGCTTGAATCGCTCCGCGATCTGATCGAATATTCGGCCGGCCAGCCGCGCCACCTGTTTCCCGTGGACCAATTCGAATTCGCCGTTGCAGGCCGCCGCAAACCGCTCGATGGCCGCTTCGCGATCGACCGGATCAACGCTGGGAGCGCCCAGCGAGTTGTCGATCATCGTCAATAACAACCCGTCGCGCACGCCGCGGCTGTGCACTTGCAGAAGATTCACGTCGAATCGCCGCATCAAACGATCGACCACAGCGATGCCCGCCACAATGATATCGGCGCGATCGGGCGCGAGCCCGGCCACTTGCTTGCGTGTTTTGAGCGGCATTTTGCGCAGCCGGTCCAGCAAATGGCTAACTTCGGCGCGCGTGAGCATATAGCCGCGGGAGGGCAAACCAACCTGGCCGCGCGCCGCCATCATCATTTCAGCCATGCTCGTGAAGGTGCCCCCGGAGCCGATGAGCAAATGCGGCGGAAAGAAACTCTTCTTGGCATGTTTTCTGAGCGTGCGATCGATTGTTTCCACGAGCCGATCGTAATCGGCCCCGGTTATTGCGCCGCCGCCAGCGTGCGTTTCGGTCAGACGCACGGCTCCCAGCGGCGTGCTGGCGATATATTCGATAACATTGCCGCTGGCCAGCACAATTTCCGTGCTGCCGCCGCCAATATCGGCAATCACGACGTTTTTGCCGCTCAAATCGAACGCACGTTGGACACTGTAGAACGCGAGCCGAGCTTCCTGATCGGCGCTAATGACATCGATATTAATCCCGGTCTCTTCCTTCACGCGAAGGCAAAACTCCGGGCCGTTGAGAGCCTCGCGCACGGCGCAGGTCGCAATGGTGCGCAATTCGGCAACCTGGTATCCGCCGGCAATTTGCTTGAATCGCCGCAGCGCGGCCAGCGTAAGCTCCATCGATTGCGCATCGAGCATGCCTGTGGAGCTTAGGCTGCGCCCTAAACGCGTCGATTCGCGTTCTTCATCCAAAATGCGGTAAGTGCCGCCGCGCAAGGGTTCGGCAACGATCAATCGCACGCTGTTGGAGCCAATATCGATGGCCGCCAGGCGGTGCGCAAGTTCGGTCGATAAAACACTCTGCTTTTCGTCCATCAGAATCGTCGTTCAGCTTTTCGAGATCAAAGCCTCGCTGCCATGTATTCTAAGAATAGCATAGTAGGCTATCCATTGGCGACGCGAGTTGAACAAACGCCGCGAACAATCAATAATTCTCCTGCCCTATTCCCCGCCGCCCAAGCCTGCGACGCCCGCGGAACCTTCGAAGCCCATTGCTGGATTGCACTTGAAACTCCTGCGCGACATTGTCGATTTGCCCGCTGCCGTTCGATCGGGCGCCGTGGCCATTGGCAATTTCGACGGCGTACATTTGGGTCACGCGCGAATTGTCGAACATTTGCTCGTGCAGGCGCGCCGCGTGGGCGGTCCGGCTGTTGTATTCACCTTCGACCCGCATCCGGTGCGCTTGCTGCGCCCCGAGCATGCGCCGCCCCCGCTTACTTGGACCGATCGCAAAGCCGATCTGCTCGCACAGCTTGGAGTGGACGCTACAATCGCCTACCCCACCGATGAAGCGCTGCTGCAGCTTTCGCCCGACGATTTCTTCCAGCGCATTGTGCGCGACAAGCTCGCGGCGCGAGCCTTAGTCGAAGGCCCGAATTTTTTCTTTGGCCACAATCGCGCCGGCAATGTCGATGTGCTGCGGCAATTGTGCGCGGCACAGCAAATTCCTTTGGAAATCGTCGAGCCGGTGTTCATCGACGGCCAACCGGTATCCAGCTCGCGCGTTCGCCAATTGATTGCCGCGGGCAATATCGACCAGGCCAATCGCTTGCTCACGCAGCCCTACCGTATTCGCGGCATGGTGCGGCACGGGTCGGCACGCGGGGCAAAAATTGGCTTTCCCACGGCGAATGTCGACGCCATTGATACGCTGCTTCCCGGACCCGGCGTCTATGCCGGCCGCAGCACCGTGATGGGCGCGACATGGCCAGCGGCCATCAGCGTCGGCCCCAATCTCACTTTCGGCGAACAATCCCTTAAGGTCGAGGTACACTTGATTGGCTTTCACGAGTCGCTCTATGGGCAACCGCTTGAGGTTGACTTCATCGCGCGCCTCCGCGACATTGAGCGATTCGAAAATGCGGAAAAACTGAAAGCCCAATTGGCCCGCGATGTTGCGGCGGCACAAGTGGCGCTTCAAAACTCGGGCGTGAAATGACTGCGGCACTTCCCCCTCTCCTCTCAAATTCAGACATCTGCCCCGCGCACCTTTCACCTTACCCCGGTTCAATGAGCATCAACTGGCCGCGCTTTTGCGAAATCATCCTCGCTCAACAGCGCTTCTTGCTGGTGAGCCATATTCGGCCCGATTGCGATGCGCTGGGTAGCGAACTGGGCATGGCCGGCATTCTCGATGCACTGGGCAAACAAGTGCGCATCGTCAACGGCCAGGCAACGCCGCCGAATTATCAATTCATCGATCCGCACCGGCGCATTCGCGCAATCAATGTCGATGTTCAACCTGCTGATTTAGCCGATGCGCAGGTGCTCATGGTCCTCGACACGAGTGCTTGGGCTCAATTGGGCCCGATGGCCGAGGTCGTCAAAGCATCGACGGCCAAAAAGATTGTGCTCGATCATCACGTCAGTAGCGACGAATTGGGTGCCGAACAATTCAAAGATGTGAAATCCGAGGCCACCGGTCGGCTGGTGCTTCAAGCCGCGCAGCATCTTGAAGTCAAGCTGACGCCCGAGATCGCAACGCCGCTGTTTGCCGCCATTGCCACCGACACAGGTTGGTTTCGTTTTGCCTCGGTTAGCGGCGACACCTATCGCGCGGCTGCCGCATTGGTCGATGCCGGCGCGGTGCCCAGCGCCATTTACAAGTCGCTCTACGAAAATGACACGCTGGCGCGGTTGAGTCTCATTGGCCGCATCTTGGCGCGCACAAAAAGCGAGCTTGACGGACGGCTGATTCATACGGCCGTCACGCAAGACGATTTCAAAGCCACCGGCGCTTTGCCATCCGACACCGAAGATGTGGTGAACTCGACGCTCAATGTAGGCGGCACGCAAGTGGCGGTCATTATGGTCGAGCAGCCAAGTGGCGACTTGAAGGTGAGCTTCCGCAGTCGCAGTAATGTCGATTGCAGCAAACTCGCCGAGCAATTCGGCGGCGGCGGGCACAAAGCCGCGGCCGGCGCGTTTGTTAAGGGGCCGCTATCGTCAGCCCAAGAGAAAGTACTTGCCGCGGTGCGTGCGGCGATGGGTTAAACCTCTAAACTAGAGCGTATCTCACAAACATCTAGCGCCCTTTGTGTGGAATCGGCAAGTTAGTGAGCAAGTCAAGGAGGGACTTCCGATGAAAACGCATTCATTGGATCTGCGTGAGTTTGAGACGGACGCCAGCCTTTGAAGGCTCTGGCTGGCCGCTCTCGTCCAAGAGTTCTTCGATTTCAGCCGGGACGCTTAGGGCAGCTCGCATGAAATAAAGACTAACCATCGCCGCCAGGGTGCGAATCGTCGCCGGGCGGCGGTACAACCGCCGAGTATTGGAAAAGTGAATGTGTGGATACGGGTTGGCTTCCCACACGATGAGTCGACCTGCAAGGTCGTAACTGTAGTCGAAGGCGACAAAGTCCAGACCGAGCGCCACACGGGCCGCCTGCAGTTGTTCGTGATTCGGATCGGGGCAACTGGTGTATGCCAATTCTTCGTCGCGCAACGCGTCAGTGTATTCGGCCTCGGTCCCCTTGGCCTTCCACCCTTTACAGACGTGCATGCTATGCGCGATTCCCAAATCGCCCGCAGCCACATAGCGATACTTACGATAGAGCCGATCGCGGCGACTTTGCACGTCGATGAATTCGACTGCCACGGGGCGGGAAAATCGCCGGAGCGGAAGTTTTTGGACTTCGGCGGACGTATCGGCACGGCACACCAAACCGCCGTGTCCCCAATCCTCGCGAACCAATAACGGCAACTCCAGCCCGCCATGCGTTTCGCGGAATTCATCTGCATTATCAATGAGCGCCATCTTGGGAGTACGAATGCCGGCACTGCCGATGAGGCGCGCCCCAGTCGATTTCACGGCATTAGGAAGCCGATCGACACGATTGATAATGGGAATCCCTAGATCGTCGCACTGTGTTGCCAATCGGTTCGCCTGACGATAAACCGTCGGCGACCATTTTTGCACAGGATCCTGCAGCCAGGGAATATGCAGCACGTAGTTTGAGCCGTGGGGAATGTGAAACGGAATTGTGCGCAGTTCGAAAAGAGATCGCACTGCGGGAAAGCTTTGCTCCAGCCAATGGAGTAAAACATCGTAAAAAAATGGGTTCTTGCTCGGATGCCGCACGACGAGAAAGCGTTGATCGGCTGTGGCAAAGCGGCGATTTTGGATCGCATCGTGCAATCTGAGGGGCCAATGGCCCAGAATCGCCTTCAGCGAATATCGAAGATGCGCTGTTTCGCTCACGGTTTGCTTTCCTCGATGTTCAATTCAAGACTCGGGACTTGCGCCTTTCGCACCATGGTCAGGCCTTTAGCGAAAGGCAGGTCCAGTACTTGCAGTTGCGAATCGTCCTTCAGTTGCTCCACGAAGAATTTTACGCTGCGCTGGTAGGCACGCTCCGGGCCATAGAGATTCACTGTTCCTGCATTCAGACTGTCGTGCAGTAGAATCACCCCCTGCGGTGTTACGAGGTGCTGAAACGCTTCGTAATCGTAGCGCGCTTGTTGGGCCGTGTGATACCCATCGATCATCACAATTTCCGTCTGGCCCAACGATCGATAAGTTTTGGTTTCCACAAACTGTTGGGTGGTCATCAAAAAATGTTCCACGTTGGTCACGCCATAATGGGCGAAATGTTCGCGGACGGCGGCCGGATCTTTCCAGAAATCGTCGACAAGCGACGGATCGATGAACAGGACTGAACCTTCTTCCAAATTGTCGGCCAGTGCTTTGCCGAACACCAACGGCACAAATCCGCGCCAAGAGCCGATCACCACCACGTTTTTTGGCCGAATCAGCCTAGCTAGTCCGTAGTACAACCAGCCCATACCCAAGTTCAGATCGTCGAGCCGCTGGCAGTGTCCCATCCGCAACAGGTCTGGGTTTTGGAATAAGCGAGCAATCCAATCGTTTAGTCCGCTGGAATTCAACATCTGAATCGCTTGGACTATCTCACTTGAATTGGCAGGATCGGGAAGTTTCGTTATTATGTTGGGCACTTTTGGCACTCCACGGAAGGTCTAACATGCCAAGCCGGATTTTTGACAACCCAGTGTCGCGGCGGATGGCCGCGTCTCTAGAGCGGCAACACAACCGCAGGCTGGGGATCCGCAACGCGATGCAACTTGCCCGAGTTTGCAATCGGCTCAAGAATCTTCGTTATTGGAAATTCCGTCAAGGTATCTTGCTCTATCGCCGCCTGTTATTGGAGCAGATCGTGCGCGTCGAGGCCGGGTCAAGACCCGCTGGGCGTAATTCGCGAAGCTGCCGAGAACCAAATCATCGAGCTTCCCCAGGAGCGCGAAAAATATGGGCAAGGGACCAAGTTTTTAGCGGAATCGATCCAAATGGGGCACGCCCGCCGCAGTCCGATTAAAGATCTGGTTTGCCAGGTTCTGGAAGACGACTAATTCAATAAGCAGCATCTCATGGCGCACGGCCAGCGGTATTTTCTGTACTGCCAGCATTTGGCTGGAACCGGGCATTTCGTGCGCACGCATGAAATTGCTCTGGCGCTGTCGGAACAGCACGAAGTGTACCTTGTCGATGGCGGACGGCCCGTGCCGCGATTTAACTATGCCGACCGCCTGACTCTGATTTCAATACCCAGGATTTTCCGCAACGAACAGGGAATTCTTCCTGTCGATGCCGACCAGCAAATTCATAAAATAATGCGCCAGCGAAGTCTTGCCCTGTTGCAAGCCATAGAGCGCATCCGGCCAGACGTCGTGATGATCGAACATTTTCCATTCAGTAAATGGGAATTGCACAACGAGATTATTTTCCTTATCCGCCGGGCGCGGGCCGTCAATAAGCGGGTCCCGGTTGTGTGTTCATCGCGCGACATCGCGCCGGGAAGCCGAGACAATTTAGGCAATGATCGGAGTCGCCGCGCAGCGCTCCAAGTCCTTGATGCACAATTCGATTTGGTCTTGGTGCACGCCGATCCGTACCTAGTGCGGCTGGAAGAGCATGTTCCCTGGGCCGCGGAAATCAAGCCGCCGGTTGAATATACGGGTTACGTTTCTCAGCGTCCAAGCGATGGTTTGCCCGGCTGGAATGAAACAATTGGGCAAGGTAAGAACCAGCGAAAAATGGTAATCGTCAGCGCTGGTGGCGACGGCCGCACCGGTCTCGCAGCATGCTCGATTGCGGCGTGGGAGCTTCTGCATTCCAAGGGCATCGTCGCGGACTACACGCTCGCTGTTTTTTTGCCGCTGTTTCCGCGGCCGGAGGAACTAGCAATTTTGGAACATCCCTCAAACGATGATTCGATCCGGGTGTTTCCCTTCCAGTCGGATTTTATCGATTGGATGCAGCATGGCTGTTTGTCGATTAGTCAGGCAGGATATAACACCTGCACAAATATCCTCCAGACGAACATCCGTTCCATCCTGGTTCCCAACATGCACATGACGGATCAGTGCCGCCGTGCCAAACGGTTTGCCGAGCGTGGCTTGGCGTTTACGATCGAACCCACCGAACTGACTCCTCAGCGGCTGGCCCGGGCGATTCTCGATCAACTCAGCGCACCGGCGCCTCGGCACGGAATCAATCTCGACGGTGCGAGAATCACTCGCCAAATTTTGGAGAGGCTGTGCGCAGGCCATACTCCCACAAGAGAAATCGCCGAACGCGAGCCACCCATTCAAGCAGCGTGACGCATGCGAGCGCCGGGATCGAATTTGGCCTGTAGCGCCGGTGAGACGTCCGTTGCCATGCTCAGGATATCGGCCTTCTGCTCGATGCCATCAAAGGTCCATTGACGTCGGTCGCGCCGTGTCTCATTGCGTATCTCACGATTGCGCGACACGACTGCTGCATCGACATAATCGCGTGGATGGTCGAGATGAACGCAAATGGCCCGATGGCGAATTTGCTTGGGTCGTACGCCAGCATTGATCAATCGCTCCCCAAGTTCTCGATCGAGTCCGCCATAGCCCATCCGCTCGTCAAAACCATTCACGTACAGGAGGTCGTTTTTCCAGGCGGACGCATTATGTCCATTAAAAGTGGGGCGAGTAGGTGTCAGCCGATCGAATAATGCACCCCTGCGACCGTGGCCAAGGAGCAGGAACAACTTTCGGCTGGGCCGCCAGCCGTGGGCGGCGAGCCATGCCATGCTGGTGGCACGCCCGCTGAAAATGTCGTCGACTGAAATCCGCTGGCTCAGTTTGTGAGGCAAGCGCACTACGCCGCCAGAAAGAAATCGGTCGCGCTCAGCCAGTTGCACATGTTGTGCGAGAAAATCGCCCCGCGGGATGCAATCGCCATCGGAGAAGACCAAATATTCTGCGTTGGCAGCCATGATCGCCCGATTGAGAATTCGGCATTTGCCGAACCCTTGTTTCGGCTGCCAAACATGGTGTAGCTGCAGTTGTGTGGCCTGGCGCAACTTCTCAATACATACCGCAGTCGATTCACTGGAGCCATCGTCGGCAATCACCAATTCGAACTGGCGGTGGGTCTGAACGGCGTAACCCCAGATGACTTTCGTCAACCACGCGGGTGATTCGTACGTGCTCAGAACTACGGAAACAAACATAAACTGAATTTCACCCAGCCAGAGTTTTGAAAGATTGCACCGCACAACCGCCTGGTAATCACCGCATCAATATTCGCGACACGACGATCGACGCCGGCAACGTTCGCTGTCGCTGCTAGCACGCGCCGCGGATTGGTGCTATAGGCTGTATCGAATGAAATGAAGATGCGGCTCAGAAAAACTTTTTTGATCGGGAAAAAGACGACGATTCTGCAGTGCGAACCATGCATTGCTCGACAGCCTATGAACCGTCACTTTTCAGCGTGGAGGCTGCATCGTTGCACCTGCGCCTTCTGCTAGCAAGCTTCAGCATATTCCGCGGTTTGCCGACTCTGACGGCAATCTCTACCCGACCGGAAAATCTTCCAAAATCGCTGCAGTTTCTCATCCAGGCAGTCGATGGTTAGAGCGCGGCTAATTCCTGCGCTGACTCCTGTTCGCTGACTTTAGAAACCTGAACCCCCGCTCCTCCCATGTGGTGCGCTAACTGCCAACAAGATGTGCCGGCCGTGTCGTCGCGAGACGACATGGTCTGCTGCGCCCAGTGCGGCGAGGCGTGCGAGCGCGTCGAAAGCGGCGTGGCGCAAATCGACGGGCTTTCGGAAATTGCTGAGAATGGTTTGGAGCTGGGCATTAGTGAAAAAAACGCGACCGACCTCAAGGACCGCCGGCCACTCGATTCTTCTGACGACTGGCTCTTGGAAGACGAATTCTTCCATTTGAACCATCGCGTCGGGCTGCCGAAATTTGCGGCGGCGCACCAGCCGGCTGCTGGACCAGCAATTGCCGCGCGCATTGGACCAATGGCCGCGCCTATCGAAGACATAGAGCACGCAACTGGCAAACGCAACGACGGCCCAATCATTGCGCCGGCCAAGTGCCCGCGGCACTCGAAATCGGCTTGGATGATCTTGTCGCTGGGCTTAATTACCTTCGTTGGCGGCAGCGTCTGTCTGGGCTGGTCGCTGTTGGGCGGCCGCAACGATTTATGGAACCTCGGCATGCCGATGACGCTGGCCGGGCAGTTCGGCCTGCTTTTGGGACTGGTGCTGCAGCTCGACTCGCTGTGGCAGGCCAATCGCCGCACGGCCGATTCGATCGACGACGTCGGCACGCGGCTGCAGGAAATCAACCAGGCAACGATGCTATTGCAAACCACCAGTGCATCCGCCGGTCAATCTTTCTATGCCCACATGGCCGCCGGCGCAAATCCAAACGTGCTATTGGCCGATCTCAAAGGGCAGCTCGATATGCTCACGATGCGAATGTCGCAGCCCTAGCGTTATCGTCCCGCGCCCCTCGCCTCTCGTCCCTTCGCGCTTCATTCCATGCTCGCCATCCCGAGCACCTTCCGTAGCGCCGTAATCGCTACCTCTCCGAACTGCCGCGGCGGAATTTGCCAAATCGCCGGGTTCATCAGTTCCACTGACACGCACCCTTTGTAGTTGATTTCCTTAAGCCGCGCGACGGTCGCTTGCAAATTAAAATCGCCGTCGCCAGGCAGCACTCGGTCGCCATCGGCGGCGAACTCGCGCGATTGCCCCGCCAGGTCGCACAACTGGACGTGAAATAAATTGCCGCTGGTCAAATACGCCAAATCGGCGTCTTTGCTCGGGCCGGTGAAGAACTGAAACGCATCGAGGCAGAGGCCCAAGTGCGGGTTGGCGATTTCTTCGACCAGTGCCGCGGCCGATTGCAAATTGTTGGGATACGCCGCGCGGCCTTGGAACTCGAGAGCCACGCGCACTCCATGCTCGCCAGCCTGCTTGGCCGCCTGACCCAGCGACATTCGCAACCGATCGAAATCTTGCTGACTAACTGGCCCAGCAACATCGCCTGCCACGACCAGAGTGCGAATTCCAAGCGCGCGGCACAGTTCCAATCGCCGCTCGAAATGTGCCCGATGCTCGCGCCGCGCATCCCCCTGCGAAACGAGCAGACCCCCTTGAAAACTCGCGACTGGCGCGGCGATATGGTTTTCGGCCAACAGCCGCCGCACGTCATCAAGATTGTGCGATTCGAGATAGGTTTCTAACTTCGTGAGCCAAATTTCAATCGCCGGGCACTTTCCTGCGGCGTAATCGACCACGTCCTGCTCGAACGCGGAATGAAGCGTGCAAACTTGGCTTAGCGCAGGAATCATAGTCGCATGCCTGCTTAAACTGCTGGCCGAAGCTTGTCGATCCTGTCGATGGGGGTGAGGGCCTATTCTCAAAAAGTTCCGCGGACCGAGTCCGCCTACTTCCCCCGCGACTCTGGCCGCACCACATCCTTGGCCAGTCCGACCGATTCCAGCAAGCAAATAATGGCATAGGTCAAATCAATTTCCCACCAGCGCTGCCCATGCGCCGCCGAAGCCTGCTGCGCATGATGGTTGTTGTGCCACCCTTCGCCATGGGCCAAAAGCGCCACCAGCCAGTTGTTGCGGCTGTTGTCATCGGTGCTGTAATTGCGGTAGCCCCACAAATGCGTGAGCGAATTCACCGACCAGGTGACGTGCCAAACCAGCACCGTTCGAGCAAAAACGCCCCACACTAGCAAGCTCGCGCCGAATTGCACCCCCTTCCAATATTGGCCGCTCGTCAGCCAGCCAATCCCTAAACCAACGATAAAAAACAGCGCCGCATGACCCAGATACATCCAAAGCCATGTCAACCGGCGCTCGATGCGCATGTAGAACCCGTCGCGCAGCACATCGCGGGCGTAGCGATCGAAGAACGAAATATTGGCCGTCTCGCTATTTTCGACGAACAGCCATTCCATGTGCCCCCACAGCATTGTGACCAACGGGCTGTGAGGGTCGTCCTGCTCGTCGGAATGTTGATGGTGCTTGCGGTGTACCGCCACCCACCGCGCCGGCGAATCTTGCAGACAGCAAACCCCCAAAATCGCCAGGAAATGTTCCAGCCAAAGCGGGCAGGTAAACGCGCGGTGCGTCAGCAGTCGGTGGTATCCCAGCGTCATTCCCAACAGGCCGAAGACGTAATGCCCTGCCAACATCAATACCAAACCTGTCCAACTAAAAAACCACGGCACGAAAATCAGCAAAGTTAGTAAATGAATGGCGACAATGCTCGCAAAATATCCGCGCCGCAATCGAACAGGCCGGGTTCCTTCCGGCGGCAATTGGCTTCGGCGTGCCGAACGTTCTACTTCCGCCGTTGGCGAGCGATGCAGCGTAGGTGAAGCGTTAGGCACTAAAAGCGTTTGCATAATTCGTCAAAATGGCCTGCAGAAAATCAAAAAGGAACACCGCCACACATTGCACCAGCAGCGACGTTGCGCAAGTCGTCGGCACCCAATGCGCCAACCGATCAAAAGAGGTGCTGCGAGGCAATCACATCGGACGATCGGCGCCAAAGAGAAGCTGCTATGGTAACGCATCGCATTTTCAAAACACACCCCCTATCGCTGTTTTCCGACCGACTAAATGGTGAGTGGGGAGTGGGGAGTGGGGAGTGGGGAGTGGGGAGTGGGGAGTGGGGGGAGTGGGGAATGGGGAGTGGGGAATGGGGAGTGTGGAATGGGGAATAAAGGCGGAAGGTTTGAATTTTTTTTGATAGGCTGGAAGTTGGTGAGAAAGTGTTTAGGCAAAACTCTCGAAAAAAGTGAGGGTTTTGGGCCAAACACTTTCCCTGCATTTACACCACGTGTTTTTGTGGACCAATTGGGCGTTTGCATTTGGGTCGGGAAATTGCGACTGGAAATCATTTTTTTGTGATTTGTGAATTTCAACGGCGCGGGGTAAGTGGGGTAGCGGGAGGTAGTGTCAAGGCGGAAGGCGGAATTCGGAAGGCGGAACTTCAGTGGGCAGTGGGCTAAGGGTTGTGGGCGTTGGCGACGGTTTTTGGAAAACGGAGAAAACGGTGAAAAACGGAAAATAAACGGGCCGAAAACGGATAATAAACGGTGCGAAAACGGTGTGCGGCATGGTTGAACCGCCGAGCTGTGGAAGCGCGGAGAGGACGAGCAAAGGCGGAAGGCGGAATTCGGAAGGCGGAGTAAAGGCAGACGGCAGAAGGCAGATAGCAGAAGACAGTGCTGTGGGCACATAGGGGTACTTCGGGAAAAAGAAAAACTCGTGCGCCCCGGTTCGGCTAGCCACGCCCTTCACTTCGCTGAAGGGGACGTGGCACCCGACCGGCGGGCGATCGATCGAAAAAAAGAAAAAAGGGGCTACTCCGACGGTCGTTTGCTGGCCGAGGCGCACGATGGACAACGGGGCACTACCGCATTGCGCTCGGTTGCCGTTAGGGCAACCGTGCTCAATTGCTGGCAGCACGAACGAAACGCTCGGTTAACCAATGGTGTACATATTAACAGTAATGCTATTAGAATGCAAGAGAGTTTTTGGCCGCGCAGTTTTTCACCACGGGAGACTTGGAGGCACGGGGGAGTTCGCGAAAAAGCGAACGTTGGCCGGAAGTGGAAACTGCGATTTTCCGCAGGCTGCGGACAACCGTTACCTGGGAATCCTTGAACGCTGCTAGAGGTGATCGCATTGAGTGCTGCACTGCTGGGGCCGTCCACCCTGCCGGCGGACCGTGCAAGGCCAGTAGCGGCGTCCGCGCGTGGTGTTAATGGTCGGCATTTAGGTTCACGATCTCCTTGGTTGTTTTACCGCTGCATGTTCTTGACATTATAATGAAGAGTGATTTATTGAAATCCGCTAGTCACACTACGAATTCAACGCCGTCCGACCACGCCCTCGCATTTTTCTTGGCGTCGAGTTGTGGAAATTCCCCAAACCAATCATTGTTCAAGGGATGGTAGGCGTGCGGGTTGTGCACCACTAAGACATTGTGGTCAATTCGAGATATGTTTAGAGGGCTACGATTCAATTTGTTCTTGCGTTCTATTAGTTCAATAAGTGAGTGATTCTTGTATCGGGTTGCTAGAATTACCAAATCCATCGGCATGGGATGGCGTTCTTGGACCATTTCTTCAATAACTAAAATCAAACTGATCCTGCGATGGCCGGGTTCACCATCGCCTTTGATCGGATTGAGCAATTTTCCGCTTGGCACAAATACTTGTCTTGTCGGTCCCGGCTCCAAGTCGTCACGCAACGGAACGTCCCATTGAATCACAGTCTGTCCGATAGCTGCTCTTATTAAATCATTTCGGCATTGATCGATTGGCCTTCGTAGGCGTGGGACTAGCACCAATATGTTCGGACAATCTTTGGAGAATTGTTTGTTAGCTGACGCAATCGCGGCGGCAATTTTTGCAGAATCGTCAGCGTGAAATGCAATTTCATGTGGACGTTCGCATTGTGGCGCTTTGACTTCGACGCCCACGCGAAAGGTATCAAAGACCAACTGCATTTCGAGATTACTTCCGTCTCGGCCCGGCGCATAGGGCGAAAGTGGCAACTTCATACGTCCTGCAAGGAACCAACATGCCATACATTCGGCCATCGCTCCACGGAAACCATTTGGATCGTCGCTGGTTAAGCGTCCACGTAATGATTGTCCCTTGACTTCAAACACTCCACAGGCGAAAGCGGTCAACATATAGGTGTGCCATGCGGATTTACACGCTTTCCAGTAGCCAAGCAAATGTGCTTGATAATCACAAATCGGGCGTGGCCCGCAAGCGCAAAGTATATTAAGTCGTTCCAACAGTTCGTCACTGGGCTTTACCAGCCAGCGTTTTCGCCATTGGTCGCGAACAGCCAACGGGAACACGTCTTCCAGAATGTCGGACGGAACGGGGAATGAACCGACGCCCGGTAATGGTCGAAACTCAGCATCCATGCGGCATAGTATAGCCCTTGTGTGGCTAGGTCCGTGTACCCTGGCTCTATAAGCGCGAGCCATTTACGGCAAACTAACTCACTCCCACAGTCGCCGATATACTTTTGCGTAGGGCGTTGGTTTTACGGGGCCTAGCGGTTGACGATGACCGCCGCACTTTGTGCGTATCACCAATTGTTCCAAGGACCATTGTGACGGTTACTCGTGCCTTTAGTTCCCCCGTCGCCATTGCGCGTATCCCTTGTGCAAGGTTGGCCTTGCATTTGGACGATCCATTCACCGAGAGTGTCTCGATCTATGAGCACGCATGGATTCGATTGCGCCAATGTCATTGCGCCTTTGGTGAAGTAGTTGTTCGTGATAACCATCGCCTTGTTACATCGGTAATGATTCATCCCTGCAACTGCATCGCTGACTGCGCGGCGCGAAATCCGAGTGCTGCACCGCTTTGCTTGGATTGCGATTCGATCAACACCATTTGATGCAATTAGGTCGACGCCTAGGTCGCCGGTAGCTGTGGTAGTCCTTGCTGAATAGCCTTGGGTGGTAAGCAGCTTTTGAAGGTATATCTCAAATTCCACACCACTCATATAGTCGATGTTGGCTATACTGATTGCTCGAAATCGCCTTCGCTCAGCGGCGCGACGAACGCTGTAAACTCGGAACCAAATAAGAAACACTGCTATTGCGACCACGTTGAAAAACGCTTGCGGGGACAGTTCCAAGGTCGCGAAAAAAAATATAGCAATCATCGTAAAAATTATGGCGCACGTTCAGGTAACTCGCAACAATCTCGATATTTCTCTCCAAGGCTCGAAAAAGGGGAGCATAGTCGATTCTGCCAAGATTACTGCGCCGACGATTGAACCGGGGGCTGATGGTCGGGTTGGAGTGGGGGCAGACAAGCAGTCAACAATGAGCAATGAACATTGAACGGAGAATTGTGGGGGCTCGCAAAGCCTCGACCACAGGCACCCGGCGGCTCGGCGGGAGCCTCGCGCTGCCGAGCATGGCATCTCTTTGTGGTGCGGGGTTGCGGCATCGCACTGCTGGACAAGCCAGCAGTGGCACGCGGGATGTCAGCCTAGTGGCCGTTTCAAAACGCGCCTCAGCAAGGGGGACGGTCATGCAACACACTCCAGAAGTACACGGCGACAATCTGGACGTTCGAATACCATCCACGCACAACCCCCTTGCCCTTGCCCAATCGCTTCAACAAACCGTACACTTGCCGCCAAAGTTCGCCTTCCCTGGCTCGCTCCTGTTTCTTGTGATGAAGAAGGCAGAGCTAGCATGAAGGCGGACTATTTTTATTCCAATCGCTTATCGCGTTTGATGCAATTTCCCCTAACAAGTCCGCGGAGCCAACCGCCGTTGTCGCTGCGGCTGCAATTCACGCCGTGAGTCGGCGGTAGCTCAGCTTTCTACGTTCAGCCGCAGGAATTGCGCATGACTAGATTCTGGCAGACGGCAACACTGTTGATCGGTGCCTTGGCCATGTCGGCGGGGGCGGAGACGCTGACGTGGAATGTCCAAACCAGGTATGGCATTACAGCGTCCGGTGTCCGCCAGGCAATCCAAGATGCACGAAACCACTTCGACAAAGGACCGAACGACGTCGTCGTTCTGGAATTCGATGAGGGTGTATTCGATCTCGAAGATCAAGGCGACAGCAAAGGGACCATTGATCTAAGCGGAATCAAACCCGGACCGAACGGGCGACTGGTTTTTCAAGGCAAAGGCATCGACAAAACCACCCTGGTATTCGGCGATAGCAAACACGCCATTTATGGGCGGGACGTCTATCGAGTGACCATGGCTGACATGCACATGACCCGCAAGGACTACACCGTCAGCCAGGGGTTGGTCGTTGAGACCGGGCCGGGCAAGGTCGTGCTCGATATTCAGGAGGGCTTTCCAACGCCCGCGGATATTTTCGATCCGTCGAGCAATCAAGGTCGGTACCTGCGCCGCTATACGAACAGCCAGACGGATCCCGAGTTGGTTGAGAAAGATAACGCCCAGATTCCATGGAAGAGCGCCAACCACCTCAAGGCTCAACAGTGGGAAATCGAGCTTGCCAGGAACAAATCAATTGGCGAACTACACCAAAGGCGACTTGGTCGGGATCAAGTCAAAACATGGCGGGCAGACATACTGGATCAGTCGTGGATCGGATTTCCTGTTTCAATCGGTCAAATGGACGCAGAAGACGCGCGGGGTATTTCGGGGCGGATTCAATAACATTCGTTTGTTGGATTGCGTGACCGACCGTTCTCCGCCGATCAACGGCCAGACTCCGTGTTTGGCATCGCCCGGTGGCGGCCCGCAGATTGGCCAGGAAGACGACCCGCCGACAACCGGCGATGTTGTCAAAGGCTGCCGTTTCATAGCGTCGGGCGATGATGCGGTGGCCTTTTTCAATGCCAGCGGTGAAATCAGCAATTGCTACATCCGCGACGCGTTCGCCCACGGCATCGTCGCGGTCAATAGTCCTGATGCGGTGCTAACAAACAACACAGTCATTCGGTGTCCTGTTCAACAGAGCAAGGATTACCGAATGCCAGCAACCGGGGAAAATCGCGGCAGTGGTCAGTAATGTGAACGGCCGAACCTGATCCCTGGGCGAAGAAAAGGGGGCATCACACCGCGAGCGGCCGCGAATGTGCAGGCGGCGATTGGGCAGATTGGCATGGCGCTTGGGGTGAAGTAGGAGGGGCGGTAGGAAGGATGAGCAGGTGATGGGGTGATGGGCGCAGGGGCCAGGCACCCCCCAGCCCCCTTCTACAAGCTCAGGTCAGGCAGGCCCTCCGAGCGCAAGGGAAGAGGGGGGAAATGTCAAGAGGACTGCGTTAGGCGGCTTCCAGAGCTTCGTAGACACGGCCGTGTTGTTTGAGCCATTCGATATCGCCGCGCTCGGCGCGTTCTTTTACTTCCTTGAGAAGTGCCAGAGTATCTGGCTCGTAGCACGGCTCGCTGGGATCGTCGAGCGGAATTACCATTTCGACTTCGACCGCGACGACGAATTTCGGCGTCTGCACCAGCCGCGTTCGATGAATTCGTTGTCCTTCGATTTGCATGGCTAGGTCCGATCAAAAAAATGAACTGTTACGAGTTTGGCGACATTGCTTTGTGCGAGGTACGACCAGACTGCGTTGAATTCAGTACCATCGGGAAGTGATTCCTTCACTTCTATTTTAGGATTTGGCTTGGATTGCGGAAATTCATCCAGTAGCTCGCCCTGGTCGAGGCCGGCGACGACTTGCCATTCTACGAAACCGCGATTTTCAATTTGCTCCGAAGCGTGTTGGCCCACGAGATACCGATCGGTCGCGACTAATTCTCGAATTTTCTCAAATAGTTGGCCCACTCGGCGCTCTCATCGGATCCAAGACAAGGGGTAAAAGATCGCATCAATGAATCAACTAAAGTATATCGTGCTGACAGGCGAGGTGGGAGATCGGTGGATTGGCCGTTACGTAGGCTCGCACTGGCGGAGCCAGGGCGCTCGGCACCCTCACCCCGGCCCTCTCCCAAAGGGAGAGGGAGAGGGAGAGAATGGCCCATTACTTCACGCGGCGGCGGATATCGTCGGTGATGTCGTCGATTTTAACGCGCCATTGTTCCAAGGTATCGCGGTCGCGCATCGTGACCGTTTGATCTTGGAGCGTTTGGCCATCGACCGTGATGCAAAATGGGGTGCCGGCTTCGTCCTGACGGCGGTAGCGGCGGCCGATCGCCCCCTTTTCGTCGTAGAACACACTTACGTGTTGTTTCAGGTCGCGATAGATGTCGCTGGGCCACTTCGGGCATGCCGTCTTTTTTCACCAGCGGGAACACGGCGGCTTTGACCGGCGCCAGGCGCGGATGGAACTTCATGACCACGCGGGTTTGCATTTCGCCTTTTTCGTCGGGGGCTTTGTCTTCGTGATAGGCTTCGCACAAGAAGGCGAGCGTCGCCCGATCGGCCCCGGCGGCAGGTTCGATGACGTGCGGTAGGAAGCGTTCCTTCTTCACGTCGTCGAAATAGGTTAGGTCTTTGCCGCTCCCCTTATATTTCGGTTTGCCGTCGGACCCCAGTTCCAACTGAAGCGGCCGCGTGGTGGGATCGAGCTTGCCTTCCATGTGGCTGCGGAGATCGAAATCGCCGCGGTGGGCCACCCCTTCCAGTTCGCCGTACTCGCCGGGGGCGAGGAAGGGGAAGGCGTATTCGATATCGGACGTGCCGCAGGAATAGTGGCTGAGTTCGTCTTTGCCATGCTCGCGCAGTTGGAGTCGCTCGCTGGAGAGGCCCAGATCGGTGTACCACTTCAGGCGGCGATCGCGCCAATAGCGATACCACTCTTGCGATTGGCTGGGATGGCAGAAGAATTCCATCTCCATCTGCTCGAACTCGCGGCTGCGGAAGGTGAAATTGCGCGGGGTGATTTCGTTGCGAAAGCTCTTGCCCATTTGCGCGATGCCGAAGGGAATTTTCACGCGCGTGCTATCGCACACGTTTTTGAAATTCACGAACATGCCCTGGGCGGTTTCGGGGCGCAAATAGGCGGCATCTTCCTCGCCCCCGAGCGCACCGATGATGGTTTTGAACATCAGGTTGAAATCGCGCGGCGGGGTGAGCTGGCACTTATCGAATTCGCCGGGGTGCTTGCTGGGCTTGAGCGGGCACTGGCTGGTGGGAATGTGATCGACGCGGAAGCGGCCTTTGCAGCCTTCGGTGCGGCAATCGACCATTTTGTCGACGAACAAATCGTAGTGGCCGGAGCATTTCCAGACCTGCGGGTGCATGATGATCGAGCATTCGAGGCCGACCATTTCGAACGGCTCAGGGGCGCCGGGCAGCGTGGACAAATCGTCGTGGCCGGTGACCATGTCGCGCCACCAGGCTTCCTTGATGTTGCGTTTGAGCTCGACGCCCAGCGGCCCGTAATCCCAGAAGCCGTTCAGGCCGCCGTAGATTTCGCTCGATTGAAAGATGAAGCCGCGGCGTTTGCACAGCGAGACGAGTTTATCCATGTCCATGGTGGCGGGAGGGTTCGGGGTTCAGGGGTCGGGGGTCAGGAGGTCGGAAATCAGGAGGCAGGGCGCGTGATGCGCCAGTGTTTGGTATCCAGCACAGGAACGAAATCATAGCGATCGATTTGCGCGGCGTCAGCAATGTCTTTTTCCAATCCCATGCCGATCAAATTACGGCCCCCCTGCGTGTGGCGCAGGCTTTTGGCGAGCTGTTCGATCGCGGCGGTATTGCCCGAGTGCGCCTGGCCAATAGCTTGCCGCCAGGCGGCTCGGGCGAGGCGGGACTCGTCGTTGATTTCGATTTTATCGACGGTCGTGTTGCATACCATTTCGACAAGGCAGCCTGCGCACAACACGTCTTCGCGAGTGATTTTGCCGTCGGTGCCGGCGCAGAGAAGGTGCACTGCTGTTTGGCCCGACAGTCGCCGTGCCACGGCCGATGCATTGACGAACGAGCCGATCAGTACCGTCGCGGGCTCTGATGCAAAGTTGCATGGCGGCGGTGCCATTGGTGGTGGTGAGCACGAGCGTGCGGCCGGCGATCGCCTCGGGGCGGTATTCGCTGGGGGAGTTGCCCAGATCGAAGCCTTCGATCTTGCCCCCCTTGCGTTCGCCCCCCAAGAGCGCTTTCGATGGCCTACCCAATTCGGCCGCCTTGCGCTCGCGCCTCGTCGATTTCCAAAAACGGGAGCACTTCGAGGGCCCCGGCTGCCAGCGCGGCGGTGATGACTGTCGATGCCCGCAGCACGTCGATCACCACGACCGTGCCACCGGCCAATTCGTCGGCCGAGGTCAGGGCGGGCAGAAAATGAGCAAATAAAGTTCGCGGCATGGGGAATTTTTTAAATGTGGCTGCAAACGCAAACCGCTGATGATACGAATTTCAGCCCCGGCTCGAAATGGCAGCGCCGGCACATTTCGGCCGCAGGTTGCAGGTTGCTATGATGCAGCGAGTTTGAAAGCCGTCATCGCCATTCAGACGCCCAGCACCTTAGACACCCAGACCCTTAGACCCCAGCCACCAAGACACTTACTCCCCATGCCAGTCGATAAATCGGAAACTCGAGTGCGGCGGATGTTCGGCGAAATCGCCCCGCGCTACGATTTTCTGAATCATTTGCTGTCGCTGGGCATCGACAAATATTGGCGGTGGCAAACGGTGCGCCGCGTGCTTCCTCACGGCGGCGAGCCCCTGTTAGATCTTTGCACCGGCACTGGCGATTTGGCGCTGGCATTTGCGCAAAATGCCTGCGGACGGAAAAATCGTCGGGGCCGATTTTTGCCACGAAATGCTCGCCATCGGCCGCGCGAAGGCCGCCCGCCATGGCCACAACGGCTCGATGACCTTTATCGAGGCCGATGGCCAGCGGCTGCCGTTTGCCGACGATCAGTTTCAAATCGTCAGCGTCGCCTTCGGCCTGCGGAACATTACCGATACCGACTGCGGATTGCGCGAAATGGTGCGTGTGTGTGCCCCGAGCGGCCGCGTGGCAGTGCTGGAGTTTTCCAAGCCGCGCCGCCAACCGATGCGCGGCTTGTATGGCTGGTATTTTCGCCACGTGGTGCCTCGGGTCGGTCAGGCGTTAGCGGGAAACCAGTCGTCGGCATACAATTATTTGCCCGAAAGCGTCGGCGAATTTCCCGATGGCGAGGCGCTGGCGGCACGAATGAGTGCCGCCGGCCTGAGCGAAGTCCGCTTCTGGCCGCTGACGTTCGGCATCGCAACGTTGTATGTGGGGGTGAAACCAAAAAAATAATGCTGCCAATCGTTCTTGCTATTACCGGCGCCAGCGGAGCGGCCTACGCCGTGCGGCTATTGGAGACGCTGTTGGGCGCTGGGCGGGAGGTTTATTTATCGATCAGTCCGTCGGGGTGGGCGGTGCTCGAAACCGAGCTGGGCATCAAAATCGATCTCGAGCGATTCGACCCATCCACCATCATCCCCCTTCGACAAGCTCAGGACAGGCAGGCCCTTTCCCATGGGGAGAGAGAGAAGAAGCTTCGCTACTGCCATTACCAGGATTTGATGTCGCCGATCGCCAGCGGATCGTTCCTTACTGACGGCATGGTGGTGTGTCCCTGCTCGGGCAGTACGCTGGGTGCGATTGCGCACTCGATGGGGAGCAATTTGATTCATCGGGCGGCGGAAGTGCATTTGAAGGAGCGGCGGAAATTGGTTCTAGTCCCCCGCGAAACGCCGCTGTCGCTGCCGCAAATCGACAATATGCGAAAAGCCACCGAAGCCGGCGCCGTGGTGCTGCCGGCGAGCCCGGGGTTTTATCATGGGCCCAAATCGATCGACGATTTGGTCGATTTTGTCGTAGGGCGGATTTGCGATCAGCTTGGGTGTGGAACAGACGTTGATTCGACGGTGGGGCGAAGCGATCGTAGCAGCAAGTCGGAAGGTGCGGCACAATGATCGGACCACTGTCGCTGAATGCTGCTACTGCTATGCTCACCCGCATTCGCCACATTTTGGAGATGATCCGCTTCAGCCACACGCTGTTTGCGCTTCCGTTTGCACTGTTGGCGGCACTGATGGCGTGGCGAGTGAATTTGTTAGATTCGCGATCAGCAGATTTGATAACTCGGATGCAGCGCACAACGCCAGTGGTCGTTGACGGCAAAGCGATGCCGCTGGCAGATGCGACTGCCGCCAAGACCGATCCCGAATTCGATGTGCTTTGGCCCCAAGGTGTCCACGACTCGCAGCCTTGGTTCCGCTGGCAAGAACTTGTCGGCATTTTGCTGTGCATGGTTACGGGGCGCAGTGCGGCGATGGCCTTCAATCGATTGGCCGATCGAAAGATCGACGCGCTCAATCCGCGCACGGCAGGGCGGCATTTGCCGGCCGGCACATTGAGCGTCGGCAGCGTCGCGCTATTCGCACTTGCATGCAGCATCGCGTTTGTCGCCAGCACGCTGATCTTTTTGCCCAACCGATTGCCGCTTTACTTGGCCCTGCCGACGCTCGCGTTTCTGATCGGCTATAGCTACACCAAGCGATTTACGATGCTTGCGCATTTTTGGCTGGGGGCGGCGCTGGGCTTGGCGCCGGTTTTGGCTTGGATCGCCATTCGGGGTGAAATGGTGATGGCCCATCCGGCCGATGTGCTGCCGGTTCTACTGCTTGGCGGCGCAGTCATGTTTTGGGTCGCCGGGTTCGACATCATTTATGCCTGCCAAGATGTCGAGTTCGATCGCTTGCAGAACTTGCACAGCATTCCGGCGCGGCTGGGCGTGAAGGCGGCGCTCGATCTGGCGGCAGCCTGTCACCTGACGATGGTGGTTCTTCTCGCAGCGGTGCCATTTGTGTATCCTTTGTTTGACAGCCTGTGGTGGATCGGCGTGGCGGCCATTGCCGCGCTGTTGACGTACGAGCATTGGATTGTAAAGCCCGACGATTTGGCCCGCGTGAACACGGCATTTTTCAACGTGAACGCAGTCGTGAGCGTGGGCTTGTTGATTTTGGGCGGCCTCGATTTGTGGCTTTAGGAGCAAGCAGTGGCGCACAACGGAAAACCAACTTTCAGTGAAATCCGCCGCAAAGTCGAAGCCGGCGAGCGCCTGTCGATGGACGACGGGATCGCTGCTCTATTCGCCCGAGGTGCATTTGAACGAATTGGGCGAGCTGGCCAATTTCGTGCGCGAGCGGAAGAACGGCAACTTCGCGTACTACAACATCAACACGCATCTGAATCCGACCAACGTGTGCGTTTACCGCTGTGTGTTTCTGCGCGTTCCGGGCCGATTTGCGCGACCCACACGGCTACTTGATGAGCGACGAGCAAATTCTGGCTCGCGGACAGGAAGCGGTCGACGCCGGCTGCACCGAAATGCACATCGTCGGCGGGCTGCACCACCAGATGAAGTTCGATTGGTATTTGAACCTGATTCGGCTGCTTGCACGATAATTTTCCCTCGCTGCATTTGAAGGGCTGGACGGCGGTCGAAATGAATTGGTTTACGCATCTCACCAAGCGCAGCGTGCGCGAAGTGATTGAGGAGCTGCGCGACGCAGGCTTGGGAAGCTTGCCGGGCGGCGGGGCGGAGATTTTTCATCCCGAAGTGCGCGACCAAATTTGCGAACACAAGGCTGACGCCCACAATTGGCTGGAAATTCATCGCACGGCGCACGAGTTGGGACTGCGATCCAACGCCACGATGCTCTATGGCCACTTGGAAAACGCGTACCACCGCATCGACCACTTGCTGCGTCTGCGCGAATTGCAGGATGAAACTGGCGGCTTCCAAACGTTCATTCCGCTGGCGTTTCATCCGGAAAATACAAAGCTGGCCCACATTAAGAAGCCGTCGGCCTTGATGGATTTGCGCACGATGGCGGTCAGCCGATTGATGCTCGACAATTTCGATCACATCAAGGCGTATTGGATTATGCTCGGGCTCGGCACCGCACAAATGGCGCTGGCCTACGGCGCCGACGATTTGGACGGCACGGTGCGGCACGAGTTGATCTATCACGATGCCGGGGCCGTGACGCCGGAGATTCTTTCGGTCGAGCAGATCCGGCGTCTGATTGTCGAAGCGGGCCGCGAACCGGTGGAGCGCGACACGCTGTACCATCGCGTCGAGCGCGACGGGAACCGCTGGACGGCGGGTGAGCAAATTCTGGCGGCACGGTAATTCGTGCGACTAGAAGCTGTTTCAAAAACCCGCCTCAGCAAAGGGGACAGTCCCCGGCGGTTTTGAAACAGCTTCTAGTCATCCCACGTCGCCTAGGTCGAGCGCTTGGCCGTAGCGGGCGATCACTTGGCGGCGGAGGCTGATGTTCTCGGGATTTGCCAGGCCGGGGTCGGCGGCAACGAGTTGCTTGGCGTCTTCGCGCGCTTCGTTCACGATTTCGGAATCGCGCACGAGGTCGGCCATGTAAAACGGGGGCAAGCCGTGCTGGCGAGTGCCGAACAATTCGCCGGGACCACGCAATTGAAAATCGAGTTCGGCAATTTTGAAGCCGTCGGTCGTGCTCACGAAGGCTTGCAAACGCTCTTGGGCATCGGTCGTGGGGGAATCGGCAAACACGCAGCAATAGCCGGGATATTTGCCGCGAGCGATGCGGCCGCGCATTTGATGCAGTTGGGCCAGACCAAAGCGATCGGCGCCTAGAATCGTCATGAGGGTAGCGTTGGGGACGTCGATGCCGACTTCGACGACCGAGGTGGCCACCAGCACTTGCGTGCGCCCGGCTGCGAACTCGGCCAGCGCGGTATCTTTGTCTTCGCTCTTCATGCGGCCGTGCACGAGGCCCAATCGAAAGGCCTCCAGCTCGCCGTGGGCAAGCTCTTCGAAGGTGGCATCGAGGCCGGGATACACTTTAGGCTGCTCGTCTGGATCGGCCCAGATAACTTCGCCCGTTTCTTCCACCAGCGGCACGATTACGTAGCCGTGGCGGCCGGCCTGCAAATGCTTGCGGAAAAAATCCCACCATTTGGCACGATTCTCGCCTTCGGCCGAATAGGTGTTGATCGGCTGGCGACCCGGCGGACTGGCGGCGATGATCGACACATCTAAATCGCCAAAGAGCGTTAGCGCCACGGTGCGGGGAATGGGGGTGGCAGTCATCACCAAGTAATGCGGATCGACGCCCGATTGTTTGAGCGTCGCCCGCTGGCGCACGCCGAAGCGATGTTGCTCGTCGATGACGACCAGGCCCAGGCGCTTGAATGTCGCTTCGCCGTACACGATGGCTTGCGTGCCGATGACGATGTCGATTTCGCCGGCGGCGATTTTCTGTTCGGTTTCTTCACGCTCGCGCGCCGATAGGCCACCGCTCGAGCAGCGCCATGCGCACGCGGCTGCTGGCAGAGCAGTTTTTCCAGCGTGCGAAAATGCTGCCGGGCGAGCACTTCGGTCGGAGCCATGAGCGCGGCCTGGCATCCGTGCGCCACGGCCAACAGCATGGCATACACGGCCACTACGGTTTTGCCGCTGCCGACATCGCCTTGCAGGAGACGGTTCATCGGCGTGGTGCGGGCCATATCGGTGGCGATTTCGTCGATGGCTTGTCGCTGGTCGGGCGTCAGTTCGAATGGCAACAGACGCGTGATGCGGGCATCGATTTGCGCCGTGACTGCCAGCGGCGGCGCGAGCTCGCGCGTGATTTGCAAATTGCGGCGCAGCGCCAGGCCCAGTTGCAAAATGAGCATCTCTTGATAAATAAACCGCCGGCGGGCGAGCTGCATGTTTTCGCGACTGGTGGGAAAGTGAATTTCGCGAAGGGCCGTTTGAATGGGGAGCAACTTGTGGGCGGCGAGGTATTCGGGCGAAAATCGCTCTTCGACTAGCGACGCGTAGGTTTCGATCGCTTGCCGCGCAATGTGGCGCATGGCGCCTTGCTTGAGTCCTTCGGTGAGCGGATAGACCGGCAGCAGCTCGCCTTGGGGTTCGCCCCCTTCTTCGCGATCGATCCATTGCACACGCGGGTGGGCCATTTCCCAGCGCTGCCCTTTGAGCCGCGGCTTGCCGGAGAGGAGCACTTCCTGGCCGCGTTTGAATTTATCGGCCATGAAGGGCATGTTGAACCAGAGCGATCGCAGATAGTGCTGATTGTCGCGCACCAGCACGCCGAGAATCGAACGGCCCATGCCGGTGGCGCGCAGGTCGATTTCTTCGACGATGCCGTGGATGCTTTGGGGCTTATCTTCTTCGAGCTTATCGATGCGCGCAAGATCGGTGAGGTCTTGATAATCGCGCGGGAAGTTGAACAGCACGTCGGCGGCGGTGCGAATGTCCAAACGCTCGAGCAGCTTGGCGCGATCGGGCCCGACGCCTTTGAGATATTGGGCGGGGGTGGCGAGAAGATCGGCGGGAGGCTTGTTGGGGAGCGGAGCGCGAGTGGGGGGAATCGGCGGCATGACGGCGGCAAGTGGCTAGTGGTTGGTGACTAGTGGCTGGTGGCTAGTTTAGTGCATGAGGAGGTGAAGAGGTGCGCGGGTGAAGGGGTGAGGAGGTGTAGGGTGATTTGGCCCCGGCGGCCCCGCCGCGGATGTTCGTAGTTTCGCAAAAGCCGCCGTTTTCGGAAAACGGTAAAAACGGTGGAAAACGGATGGAAAACGGAAAATAAACGGCAGGTAAACTGTGGAAAACGGTCGCATCATTGATTTCACCACGGAGACACCGAGACACAGAGCAGTAAATGGAGGCAGATCGGGCGAGCGGGTGACGAATGAATGCGGCGTGGTGCGAGATAATACGTGGGAGTTTGAAAATGAGGCGGACATAATTGGCTGAGTTTACGTCTTTAAGGGCGCGTTTTTTGTGAATTGATTGCGTTTAACAGAGGATGTGTGTGGGCCGATGAGCGATACTAAATACCGATCAACGAATCATGATAGATGAATCGAGCGGCGAGACAGATTAAACCACTAGTGTACGTATTATCACATATCGGCTGGCCCAATTTCAAGGGGATTTTTGGGACGCGCGATTGGCGTTTTTTACGAACGGCTCATTATTTGGCATGCACCGGGTTATTTGCTCGGCTTGCTCAGTCTTTTATAATCTTCGCACAGTTGGGGGTTTTTCGACGAGAGCACAATCTTCTTGAGAATTAAATATGGCCTTTTTAGAAACCTATGGGAAAGAGATTGTTTCGCTATTGGTACCGCTCATAGCATGGGGCCTGAATACGTTCTTTCGGGCGAGGGCCAGATTGCTGTTTTCGAGCCCTCATACGTTCACTTTCCTTGTTCCAGAGCCTCTGCGTGACGCACAAGGTAATCAAATCAGTTCCTCGCAAACGGTCCATACTCGTTCGCTCGTGATTTGGAATGCCGGCAAAGAAACAGCAACAAAGGTCGAACTGGTTTTTAATTGGAAGCCGCTTTGCATAAACATCTGGCCCTCCCGTCACTTTCAGGAGCACAGCCAGGCTGATTCTCGATACGTTATGATCTTTGATAGTTTGGCACCAAATGAGTATTTGGGATGCGAACTGTTTTCTATCAATAACCAGTTGCCAGATATGATTACAGTTCGGAGCGATCAGTGCGTCGCGCATGCAATCAATATGTACCCGCAAGCCTTCGTTCCGAGTTGGCGAAGAAGATTAGGAGTAGCATTCATGTTCGCTGGGATCGCTTTAGTTGTCTATTTAGCGATCGTTTTGCTTCAATTCTTGGTGCTTAAGACTCCTATTGGAAGGTAGCGTGGGCCACGCTCTTTGTGCGACTCGGCTGGATGATTTGCTGCAGACGCAAGCCGCCTTCAACGAGGCGTTACAATTACATTAGCAATATGCTATAATTATGAAGCCGATTCGCTTTTCGTGGGACCGGGCAAAGCCGATCGCAATAGGAAGAAGCACTGCGTGTCGTTTGAGGAGGCTCAAACGGTCTTTTTCGACGATTGTGCCAGATTGGAGTTCGATCCGGACCATTCGCACGAAGAGGAGCGATTCATTTTGTTAGGCATGAGCGCCCGGTTGCGCATTTTGGTGGTCTGCCATGCATATCGATTGGAAGAAGAAATGATTCGGATTATTTCGGCGCGGAGAGCCACGAAGAAAGAACGGAAACAATACGGGGACTTCTTGCCATGAGAAAAGAATTCGACTTCAGCAAATCGAAACGGAATCCATACAGCCGAAAGCTGAAACGGCAGATCACGATCCGCATCGAAGTCCAAACCATCGACTACTTCAAAAAGCTGGCCGGCGAATCAGGGATTTCCTATCAGAACCTGATGAACATGTACCTACGCGAATGCGCCGCGGCACATAAGAAGCCAACACTTCATTGGGCGTGAGAATTAAAGCCTGAATGAGATGCCAACGATCGCCGTAATCTGCCAAATTATTCTGCTGGCGTATCATCAGCTTACGACCTACTTCGACTTCTTTCCATTCAATGGCGCCCGCAACTATTCCCGCACCGAGAAGCTGGCCGAAGGGGGCAGCAATTTTGTGTTGATGATGCTTGCGCCTGTTGGCTTTGGCTTCCACATTCGGGGGCTGATGATTTATGGCGTCGTCTATTACTATTTCCTGTTTGCGGCGGAGCTAATCATTTGGTGGATACCCTATTTGACTGTTCCCTCCGGCCGGTGGCGTGGCATTTACAATTGTTTGCTCGCCTGCGCCACTTCAAATTTTGAAAAGGGTGATACCCTTACACACTGGTGCGACATCCATAAACGCTTGCATCACGGAACGATTACATTTCTGCCGATTCGAGACGATCGACCCGTTCCCAACTTCGAACACACGATTCTTCATGCGTGGACATTGATTACGGCACTCGCTACAACGGCTGCCTGGTGTGCGGGTTAAACACTGCGCCAGCGCACATGTGATTGAGGAAGTAACAAAATGAAGCCAGCCGAGACTGCCAAAATGCGATTTGGAATTGTCGCCACTGGGATGATTGCCGGCGTGGTTGCCGAGGCGATTGGCAAAGCGCGCAATGCGAAGCTCGTTGCAGTATCCAGCCGCAGTCTGGAAAACGCCGAGCGGTTTGTGGCCACGCGGCCGGGCGTGGCGGCCGTCGAGGGAGCCGATGGCTTGATCAATCGCGATGATATCGACGCGATCTACATTGCCTCGCCGACGGCGGCGAAGGAAGCCATCGCGCTAGCCGCCATCGCGGCTGGTAAGCACGTGCTCATCGATAAGCCCCACGCTAATTATGATTCGATTGCGCGGATGATTGCGGCGGCGGCCGCCAAGAGAGTCTTCTTGATGGACGCGACGCATTTCGTCCACCACCCGCGCACGCCGAGCGCTGCAAGCAGCGATTAGCCAGCAGATTGGTTCGCCGAGGTCGCTACATACTGCATTTTATTTTCCGCTTTCCGACCGGGCTAATATTCGCTTCGATGCGAAGCAGGAACCGATGACGGCGCTGGGGGACATGGCCTGGTACTCGATGCGGGCGGTGGTCGAGTATCTCCGACCGACGGGAGATATTAGCAAAGTCGCCACCGCTTGTGAACGTGACGCGCAGACTGCGGCCATTGTGCGAGCGTCGGGTTTGATCGCCTTTAGCACCGGCGAGATATCGACTTTCGACATCGGCTACACGGCAGGGACTGTGATTATGGATTTGGAACTGATCGGTACCACCGGTGTGATCGAAATGGACGATTTCGTGCTGGATTGGACCAATAGCTTTCGCGTTCCAGAATCCTAATATTCAATCTGGCTATTTTCACCGGACAGGGATGGCGACTCGCGCGGACGCCACATTTGTTGCCACGCCTGCGGGTGTTGGGCAGGAAGTGGCGATGATCGAAACATTTGCCGAGCTGGCGGCGTCGAAGGATGTGAAGCAATGGTCCGAATATGCAGAGGCTTCACTGAAGACTCAGCAGTATGTCGATGCGATATGGCGCGCGGCAAGTGAGTGAACTGCTAAAACTATTTGGAAGCACAACTGCGTTACACATGTTCACGGCAAGCCGCTATGCCTTACCCACACGATGCATTGCTATGATGTCATCAGCAGGGGTGGGGGAGGAAGTGGCGATGAGCAGTTGGGTAGCACAGGAGTTGATGGGAGCGGAGTTGGGAGATATTCGATTGAGCCGGCGGCTGGTGCGGCTGGCGGAGCGATTGGATGAGCGGCCGGAGGCCAGTATCCCTCAAGCCTGCGGCAATGTGGCGGAAACGAAAGCCGCCTATCGGTTTTGGGATCACGAAGGGGTTTCGCCGGAGGCCATTTTGCAGCCGCACCGACAGCGCACGATCCAGCGCACAGCGAGCACGCGCTAGTTTTGGCGGTACAAGACACGATGGAGATGGACCTGTCAGCCCATGCTGCGACCGAAGGTCTGGGATACCTTGCTTGCAAGCACGCCCGGGGCTTGTTGGTGCATCATGTGCTGTGTCTTTCCGCCGCGGGATCGCCGTTGGGGCTATTGGATCAATTCACCTGGACGCGGCCGCTGGAGGAATTGGGCAAACGGCGGACGCGCAATCAGCGTGCCACCGCGGAGAAGGAAAGCCAGCGTTGGCTGGAAGGTTTGGCGTCGGTGCAGCGGCACTTGCCGCATCTCCAGGTCATGTTGATCGGCGATCGTGAGTCGGACCTGTTCGACTTATTCGCCGCACCGAGATCGGATCGTCTGGGCTTGCTCGTGCGGGTGCGAGATCGTCGGCGGCGTGCAGAAGATTCAGCCCAGCATCTGGGAGAGGCGGTCGCCCAAAGTCCGCCGCGCTGCCAGCGGATGATCGAGGTGCCGCGGGCGGATGATCGTCCCGCGAGACAGGCCGATCTCACCTTGCGCTGGAAACGCTTGACGATTTGCCGGCCGGTCAACCACCGCGGCACCGCACCGCTCAGCCCGTGATCCTCTGGTTTTTGCAGGCCCGGGAAGAGCAACCGCCAGAGGGCGTGACGCCGCTTTGCTGGCTGCTGGCCACCACCGTGAGAATCGAAACCATCGACGAGGCCCGGCGGGTGTTAACGTGGTATCTGTACCGCTGGCGAATCGAGCGGTTTCATTACGTACTTAAAAGCGGTTTGGGCATCGAGCGGCATCAACTGGCCACACGCCAGCACCGCCGAGCGACTGTTGGCCACGCTGTCGATCATCGCCTGGCATGTATTGTGGATGGCCTACGAAGCACGCCGCCAGCCCTCGACCTGCTGCACCAGCATCTTTACTACGGACCAATGGCGCGTGCTGCACTTGGCCGTGAATCCTCGCGCGCCACTTCCCGGACAACCGCCTAATCTGATCACGGCGGTCCGCCAATGCGCCCGCCTGGGAGGCTTCCTCGGCAGAAAACGAGATGGCTTTCCCGGAGTGAAAACACTCTGGCGTGGTTGGCGTCGACTCACCGACCTCCTCGCCGGCTATCGACTCGCCATCTCCCACACGACAACTTCCGACTGCTATGAAGAATATGGGTAAGGCATAGCCCAAGCCGTGAGCATGGCACCCTCACCCCGGCCCTTTCCCAGAGGGAGAGGGAGGAATTGTCGGCGCGGGCCTCCGCGGGGAGAAGAAGAAGGATTTATGATCATCGATATTCGCAAAGACGTTCCCGATTTTCAGGAGTATTTGCGCGAGCGGGTTGCCGCGCACTTGGGCAGTTCGGCCGGCAAAGAGCCGCTAAGTTGCATTCAGTTCGGCTTCGAGTTTGGACAGGCCAATTGGGTGGCATTGGTGTTCGACACGCGACCGGACGCTGAGCCCGACGGGGAGTGGACCTTGGCGATTGACGATATGGTCGAGCAGAACACGGTGCTGGAGCGCACGGGCTGGCCGATATGGCACAAATTGCCCAAAGGGGAGCGCGTGAGTTTCATCGACATGTCGGGTAAGGAGATCGATGTGATGGATGATCCCGACAATTTGATTTGCCCGATCATCGGCGAGGCGCTCAAGCAGGTGCTTGTAACGGCGCGCGCCGAGCATGTCTTTGATGCGCTGCCGAAACAGCCGAAGTGCGAATTGGCGGTGGAGAATATTGAGGGGTTCTACGGCTGGCCGCAATACGAGGAGCGGGGGAAGGAGAATTTGGTGTGATGCTTCGAAGTGGTGTGTGTTTGGACAAAATCGCACTGCTGCACCCAGAGGGTACCCGGCCAGCAGTGGCACGCGGCAAAATTAGGCGGCTGTCACGCACGTCGCGTGCGTGACCTACGGGAGCTACGGGAGCAAAAGCACTGATGGCCAACATTTCTGAAAAGCCGATTCCTGAGAAAACGATGGCGTCGATTAATGGCTCGTGGCGCGAGGGGCTGGCGGTGCTGGGGTTGAAAGAGCAGGCTGAGCCCGAGCAGGTGATCAAGGCTATCGACCAATTTGTGTTCAACACGCAGCAAGGCAAGCGGCCGAACTTGGGCAAGTTTCCAGCGGAGGATTTGCCGTTCGCGCTGGGCACCTTATGGGGCCAGCAATTGGTGCGGGAATTCGGCTGGCAGTGGGGAATGATTACGTTTCACGACCACGGCAATTCGACCGCGCCCGGAGTATTGTCGCCCGATCGATCGCTGGCGATCTACCCGATTCATTTTTTAATTGGAGCGCTGCGTGATGCGGGGGTCGATGCGACGGTGGAACTATCGTTCAATATGCTGGCGGCGGGGAACATTCAATGCCAGCCGCGCGAGTATGCGAACGTGATGGAGGGTGTGCGGCGGATTGTGCCGCGGCGCTAGTGGAGAAGTGCCGACTTTTGGCATATGGGCGGATTTTTGCTAGAACTTTGCCAGTGTCGGCCTGTTGAACAGCTCCCTCTGCTTAGAACAGAGGGACAAAACCGCTCAGAGAAGGGGACAGGCACATTTTGCTCCGCGGACGACGCAAAATGAGCCAGTCCCCGGCGGTTTTATCCCCAGGGTCTTAGTCGCAAAAATCCATGCACACCTACATTCTTTGGATTGCCACGTTTGCATATGGCCTGCACATCGTGGAGGAATATACGTTCGATTGGAAGGGATGGTCTATGGCGGTGATGAAGCTGCCGGTGAATTGGATTCACTTTGGAATTGTGAATGGATTGGTGGTTGTGTTGGGGATATCGTGCTCGTCGGTTGGCTGGTCGTGCCCTGCATATGCTCTTTCGCTGCCGGCGTTGATGCTGATTAACGCCACGTTTTTTCATGTGATGCCGTTTATCACGACGCGCGGCCGCTGGTCGCCCGGCTTGGGGACGGCAGTGGTGCTGTTCTACCCGATCGCCATTTGGGCGTATTGGGGCGCGAAGTTAGATGACGTGCTATCGGCGTGGGTTTTTGTGGCTTCGCTGGTGCTGGGAGCGCTGCTGATGGCTTCGCCGATTGTGATGCTCAAGCTGCGGCTACACCCGTATTTCAAACAGGAGCCTTAAGACCGATGTACGACAAGAAGAATTTAGCGACGCATGCGACGCACGCGCTGTTGGGATGATTTCTTAACGCATAAGTTCTCCCTTGAATTCGGTTATTCCATTAGGTTTTGCGTACGGCTGAGTCAGTTCGAGCGCATCAACGTGAAGATCATTGGCGCTCTCGCCTGCACTGCTGGACAAGCCAGCAGTGGCACCCGATGTGGGGTCGAATGATATAATCAAACGCAGCAAAGCTGCTAAACCGCAAGCGAACCGCGAGCGGTTGATCACTGTCGTCGCTTTCTGAATCCTGAACTGAATATGCCTGAGCTTGGCGTTAATATCGATCACGTGGCCACGTTGCGGCAGGCCGGCGCACCTACGAGCCCGATCCGGTTTGGGCAGCGGCGGCTGCGGAGCTGGGCGGGGCCGACGGCATTACCGTGCATTTGCGCGAAGATCGCCGGCACATTCAGGACCGCGATTTGGAACTGCTGCGGCAGACGGTGAGCGTGAAATTGAATTTGGAGTTGGCCTGCGCGAGCGATGTGGTGGCGATTGCGTGCCGTGTGAAGCCGGAGCAGGCGACGCTGGTGCCCGAACGCCGCGAAGAGGTAACGACGGAAGGGGGCCTCGACGTGGCTGGGCAGCGGAGCGTGGTGGCTGAGGCGGTGGCGCGATTAAAGGACGCGGGGATTTACGTGAGCTTGTTTCTCGATCCTGACCCCGAGCAGCTGGATTTGGCGAAATTGGTGGGGGCGGAGGCGGTCGAATTACACACGGGGCGCTACGCGCTGGCGAAGGGGGGCAAACGCGAGGCAGAATTAGCGACGCTGGTGGCGGCCGGGAAGCGCGTGCGGGAGGCGGGGCTGGCTTTGCATGCAGGGCACGGATTGAATTATCACAATGTGCAGCCGATTGTCGCCA
>CAWGBP010000054.1:0-26594 GCA_963820835.1 Pirellulales bacterium
TCGCCACACTCGATTGCCAGCCGCGCGACCTGGGATTTCGCGACACCATCGTTTTCTTTAACGATCGGCCGTGTTTCAATATCGCCGCCCTCGCGAGCCTGCCAGTTTCCACTGCGGAATCGTTTGCTCGCCCAATAACTACGAATATGGCGATGCAAATAATGTCGATCCTGCGGAAGGCACGCTCCGGACCCTCACAGCGCTTGCCAACTTCGATCGTTGGTCAGGCTTTCGCACGAAGATTATCAGACCGCAAAACAGCAAACCTATGAGCAATTGCTAGCTTCCGCAACGCGTTTCGTTCCCGACTTTCGGCGCACGTTGTCGCCCACGACACATTTACGCCTAAGACCATCCGCCACTTTACGCGGTCACGACGCCGGGGCGGTGTACAGCACGAGCCCAAAAGCATTACGATGCAAGTGCACCGGTTTCTAATCTTTCCATTTGCGGCGCCGATCAAGGCTTTGTCGGGATCGTCGGTGCGCTGACCAGCGGCATTCAAATCGCGAACAAAGTCCTACGCCACGCAAACCCTGAACCCTGACTCGATCCGCAGTGTCCAAAGATTTTCTCCAAGGCGTCGCCGACGAGTACGATGTCATCGTCATCGGCAGCGGTCTGGCCGGGCTGACCGGCGCCAACATGCTGGCCCGCGCCGGCCATCGTGTGCTGCTGCTGGAGCAGCACTACAAGCTGGGCGGCATGGCCACCTGGTTCAACCGCCCGCGGCGGGCACATCTTCGACATCTCGCTGCACGGCTTTCCGGTCGGCATGATCAAAAGCTGCCGCCGCTATTGGACGCGCGAAATCGCCGACTCGATCGTGCAGCTGAAGCACATCCGCTTCGACAACCCGATGTTCTCGCTGACGACGACGTTCAGACCGCGAGGATTTCACGCGGCTGCTGATCGAACGCTTCGGCGTTCCGGCGGAGCGCGGTCACCGCCTTCTTCGACACCGCCCGCGGCATGAATCTTTACGACGACCAGACGACCACGGTCGGCCAGCTGTTCGAGCGATTCTTTCCCGGCCGCGAGGACGTGATCCGCCTGCTGATGGAGCCGATCACGTACGCCAACGGCTCGACGCTCGAAGACCCGGCCATGACCTACGGCATCGTGTTTTCGAACTTCATGTCGAAGGGCGTGTACACGTTCGAAGGCGGCACCGATCGGCTGATCGAGCTGATGCACGCCGAGCTGGAGCGCAGAACGGCGTCGATGCTGCGCATCAAATGCGACGTCGAGAAAATCCTCGCCGTAACCAGCGGCCGCGTGACCGGCGTCGAAATCGCCGGCCGCCAAATCCTGTCGCGTCGGTCGTCTCCAACGCCAATCTCAAGGCGACGATTTTCAACCTCGTCGGCGACGAGCACTTCGATCGCCGCTTTGTCGACGAGGCCCGGGCCGTGCGGCTGAACAATTCCAGCACGCAGGTCTACATGGCGCTGAAGCCGGGCGAGCTGATCGACGAAGAGCCTGCGGCGATCTGCTGTTCAGTTCCACCGCGCCGCTGTTTCGCACCGAGTTGCTGTTGAGCCGCGACATCACCAGCCGCACGTATTCGTTCTACTACCCCCGCACGCGCCCCGGCAGCGACCGCTGCTGCCTCGTCTCCAGCACGAACGCCAACTACGACGATTGGGCCAGCCTCACCGACGAAGAGTACGAACAGCAAGCAGGACCTGATCGAAACGACGCTCGACCGCCTGGAATGCTACATGCCCGACATCCGCGAGAAAGTCGATCACGTCGAAGCCTCCACGCCGCGCACGTTTCGAGCACTACACGCAACACGTGCACGGCGCCAGCTTCGGCACCAAGTTCGAAGGTCTGGCCGTCAGCCGGGCACTCCCGCAGCAGATCGCCGGCCTGTACCACGCCGGCAGCGTCGGCATCATCATGTCGGGCTGGCTCGGCGCGATGAATTACGGCGTGATCGTGGCCAACGACGTCGATGCGCAACTGACCAGTTCGAAATCACATCTCGCATCGACCGTTTGAATGCCCGGCGGTCGATCCCAATTGAACTGATGGAGCAATTATGACCAAGCAAATATTTCGTTTCGTCGCTCTGGCAAGCGTCGCCGTCGCATCGATATTTCTCTCTGGCACGGCTCGCGCCGCGTGGCCGGCCAAAGTGTTCGCTCCCTACATGTTTTTGGGCGCTGGCGACAAGTTCAAACTAACCGATTGCGACGATGCCTGCGGCCAGAAGTTCTACACGCTGGCTTTCATCATCGCCCAGCAAGAGGGGCGCGGCGCTTCAGCCCAATTCAAGCCGGTGCCCACGTGGAACGGCCGCACGCCGATGAGCGACAACCTCTACGGCGATCAGATAGACGCTATTCGCAAGCGCGGCGGCGATGTGATCGTGTCCTTCGGAGGCGAGGCGGGCAAGGATTTGGCGCTGGTCGAGACCGATCTGGAAAAGCTCGAGGCCGAGTATCAATCGGTCATCGATCAATACAAATTCACCTGGCTCGATTTCGACATCGAAGGCAAGCAACTGGAAGACGATGCGGCCAACGAGCGCCGCAACAATGCGCTCGCGGCACTGCAAAAGAAGAACCCCGGCCTGATGGTTTCTTTCACACTGCCCGTCGATCCCAACGGTATTTCAAAACATTCGCGCGATATGCTCAAAGACGCCGTCAGCAAAGGCGTGAAAGTGAAATCGGCCAATGTGATGACCATGTATTTCGGCCCGCAATTCACCACGGGCAAAGAGCTGAGCGACGTGTGCATCGCCAGCGCCGAAAAGGCCCACGAGCAGTGCCAGAAAATCGACCCGAATATGCAAATCGGCCTGACGCCGATGATCGGCAAAGGGGGCGACAAAGGCTCGGAGGTGTTCGACCTCAAGCAGGCCAACGCCCTGTATCAATGGGCGAAAGACAAGCCGTGGGTCTGCAGCCTCGGCTTTTGGTGCAGCAATCGCGATTCGGGCAAGCCGAGTAAGCGCGGCGGCGACGGCGGCAACACCGCCAGCGGCCTCCCGCAACAACCGTGGGATTTTACGAATGCGTTCAAGCCATTTACGGGATCGACGGAAACAATCACAAAATAACGCGCTCGTTTTGCTACTTGTCGCCCTGCAGAAAACCGATATAATCACGATCAGCCGCGGGTAAAATCCCCTGGCTAATGCGACGGACCGGTATCAACAGTTTTGCCCAACCCGGCACAGTTTTTCCTCCGCGGAAATCAGCCGAATCGGCGGAACATCTACGGTTCGCTTAAAATCTTAGCGAACACTCCTTTACAGGTTTTGTTGCGTTTGGTACATTTTTTGGTTTCCCAATAAATGGGGATTTTCGGGGACGCGGCTCCGGGAAGTCGCGAGTGCGGTCGTCAGGAAGCTGTGATCAGAGGCCGGTTTTGTTAGCCATCGGAAGGTGATTCACGCCGGCGGAATTTCCGCTGGGCGCTTGGCAAGCAAGTTCGGCCTCTGCTCACTGAGAGTAGTTCGGTGGTGGTTCGGTGGCGGCGTTGGTCCCTGCAGGGAACATCGCTGCTGGCGAGCAACTTCCGGAACAGATCTTTGACAATTGAGTTGTTGGTAATTGGCATCTTGATTGAACTGGCGGTACATCATTTAAACGATGGTGTTCCACCGAGTTCTCCAAGGCTCTTAGATAAAATATCGACTGTGTTTAATGGCAGGAGGACCTGCTGGCGGTTTCGCCAACAGAATCCAATTGCGATTGACCACATGCACGATGAATTTGGAATCGTTACTTATTTGGTCACGGGGCCGGCGCGCTTGCCGGCGATGGTGGCCAATTGGATCCAGTAGCAGCCGACGATTGATGGGATCGATTGGGTGAGACGGTTGGCTCCAGCACTGCTGGGCAAGCCAGCAGTGGCACCCGAACGAGAGCGTTCGATTTAGGTGGTTAAGCTACTAAGGGCGCATGGGGGATGTCTTGGCGTTAGGAGGCTTTGAAGGGCGTGGAAGACTGCGATAAGCCCGGGGAAATTGTCAAACGAGTGTTGATCCCGGGATTCCCGAACTGGCTTGCACCTAATCCATAAGTGCAATGCAGCAAACGCGGTGAACTGAAACATCTCAGTAACCGCAGGAAAAGAAAGAAACCTCGATTTCCTCAGTAGCGGCGAGCGAACGGGAACATAGCCCAAACCGCGGTGGTTTTCCTCCGCGGGGTTGTAGGGCTCTTCACATGGGAGTTACCAAGCAAAAGGTTAGTCGAACGATTTGGAAAAGTCGTCCACAGAGGGTGACAGACCCGTAGACGAAAACCATTTGCCTCCCGAGGAGTACCTGAGTAGGTCCAGTCACGTGGAACCTGGACTGAATCGACGGGGACCATCCCGTAAGGCTAAATACTCCCTAACGACCGATAGTGAACTCAGTAGGGCGACTGAAAGATGGGAAGAACCCCTGCTAGGGGAGGATAGTGAACCTGAAACCATGTGCCTACAAGCGATCGGAGGACTATGCCCGCTTCGGTGGGAATGTCTGACGGTGTGCCTTTTGCATAATGATCCGGCGAGTTGTCGTTAGTGGCAAGGTTAATCCGCTCAGCGGAGAAGCCGTAGGGAAACCGAGTCTGAATAGGGCGACTAAGTCACTAGTGGCAGACGCGAAACTGCACGATCTACCCGCGAGCAGGTTGAATCTCGGGTTATACCGAGTGGAGGACCGAACCCATCTGGGTTGAAAACCGGTGGGATGACTTGTGGGGAGGAGTGAAAGTCTAATCAAGCGCAGAGATAGCTCGTTCTCTCCGAAATAGCTTTAGGGCTAGTCTCGAGCAACTACGCAGCGGGGGTAGAGATACTGAATCGGCTTGAGGACCTTACCGGGTCGCTCTGCTGAACCAAACTCCGAATACCGTTGCGACTATCTCGGGAAACAGTCCGCGAGGGATAAGCTTCGCGGTCAAAAGGGAAACAACCCAGATCATCGGCTAAGGTCCCCAAGTCGAACTTAGTCACTAAGGAAGTTGAGTTGCTGAGACAGCCAGGATGTTGGCTTAGAAGCAGCCACCATTTAAAAAGTGCGTAACAGCTTACTGGCCGAGCAATTCTGCGCCGATAATGAACGGGAGTAAGTTCGACACCGAAGCCATGGGTATTAGGCGCCTGCGGGCGGCCTAATGCGGTAGGAGAGCGCTGGACGTCAGATACTAGCCGTACCGTAAGGAGCGGTGTTGGGGCGTCCAGGTGATTATGCCGGAATGAGTAACGATAAAACAGGTGAGAATCCTGTTCGCCGAAAGCCTAAGGTTTCCTGGGGAAGGTAATTCCGCCCAGGGTTAGCCGGTACCTAAGTCGAGGCCGAAGGGCGTAGACGATGGACAGCAGGTCAACATTCCTGCGCCGCTAACGAGGACTGATGGAGAGACGGCGTCTGTAGGGTGAGCGGTACGATTAGAAATGTCCGTGGACGGTAGGCTGGTGGGGGATTGGTAAATCCGCCCCATAATCTGGCCTGCTGGACCGATCGCATTTACGTTCGAGTAGTCATCCGAAGGACGTCCAAGAAAATCTTCTCAGGGTTGAATCGTTGGCGACCGTACTAAAACTGACACAGGTAGGCGAGACGAGAAGTCTAAGGCGCTCGGGAGAATACTGGTTAAGGAACTCTGCAATATGACCCTGTAACTTCGGGATAAAGGGTGCCCTTGGAGGTTTACGCTTCTGGGGGTCACAGTAAATCGGGAGCAGCGACTGTTTATCAAAAACACAGGACTCTGCTAACACGCAAGTGGATGTATAGAGTCTGACGCCTGCCCGGTGTTGGTAGGTTAAGGAAGAGGGTTATCCCCGTAAGGGGAGAAGCTCGCGACCGAAGCCCCAATAAACGGCGGCCGTAACTATGACGGTCCTAAGGTAGCGAAGTTCCTTGTCGGGTAAGTTCCGACCTGCATGAATGGCGTAACGACTGCTCTACTGTCTCAACCAGTAACCCGGTGAAATTGTAGCCGTGGTGAAGATGCCACGTTCCCGCAGTGTGACGGAAAGACCCCGTGAACCTTGACTGCAGGCAGATATTGGTCTCGGGCATTCTCTGTGTAGGATAGGTGGGAGGCTTTGAAGTTTCGGCGCTAGCCGAGATGGAGCCAACGTTGAAATACCACCCTGAGGTTGTCTTAGTTCTAACTCCGATTCCCGTAATCCGGGCGGAGGACAGTGTCTGTTGGGCAGTTTGACTGGGGCGGTCTCCTCCGAAAGATTAACGGAGGAGTTCAAAGGTACCCTCAGCCTGGTTGGCAATCAGGCTTTGAGCGCAATGGTAAAAGGGTGCTTAACTGCGAGGCTTATCAGCCGAGCAGAGACGAAAGTCGGACATAGTGATCCGGTGATTCCGTATGGAAGGGTCATCGCTCATCAGATAAAAGGTACTCTGGGGATAACAGGCTTATCGCTCCCGAGCGTCCATAGCGGCGGAGCGGTTTGGCACCTTAATAAATCGGGGTGCTGCAGAAGCAATTCTGTACCAAAAAATCGGCTTATAACGGTGAACCCGTCAGCGAAACTATGGCTGGAAGTCTAACGACAACCAGTTGCTTCGCCCGGCGATACCGTGGGAAGTCTACCGTCAGCACACATGCGATTTTTCACTAGCTCTTTGTGAGTGAGCTCGATCTCTTCGTAGGCAATATTCGCAAAAACGAATCGTTGTTCGGCTCGAAGCGATGGTCTCTACAAAGCTGTGAATGGGTAGTTTGAAACGCAAGCTTTTTTGCCTGCGTGTTCGACCAAAATCGAAATGGTGTTGGTTTATGACCCCGTAACGACTGATCCGAAAGGAAAGAGCTTTCGTTGGCTCAATCGTGAGCCTATTCGAAAGCTAATACGCCGACTCCTGTCATTAATCAGCTAGAGCATGGAGACATCTGTTTCCTAATCTCAGCGACAGGAAGATGATATAGTCTATGCCACATGAAAGTGTGGATTCGAAAGCGATGTCGGCTCATCACATCCTGGGGGTGGAGAAGCTCCCAAGGGTTTGGCTGTTCGCCAATGAAAGTGGTACGTGAGCTGGGTTCAGACCGTCGTGAGACAGGTCGGTCCCTATCTGCTGTGGGCGCACGAAACTTGAAGAGATTCTTCTTTAGTACGAGAGGATTTTGAAGGACGTTCCTCTGGTGTACCAGTTGTCGCGCTAGCGGCACGGCTGGATAGCTATGAACGGAAAGGATAAACGCTGAAAGCATATAAGCGTGAAGCCCGCTCTGAGATTAGGTTTCGTTGCGGCTTTATGCCGCGAAAGTCCCCTGGAAGACCACTAGGTTAATAGGCCGGATGTGTACATGCAGCAATGCATTTAGCTAACCGGTACTAACGGACAAACGCTTTACCACCTATATCAAACGCTCTTATATCGAAGAGCAAGACTGATATTGGATCTACTACGATTTCAAATTTGCTCTAAGAGCAAATGCCAATGCCAACAACACATTCGTCAATCAAGCCCACGCTTGCCGACAGGCGGCGTGGTCTTTTTCCGGCGACCATATCCGAAAGGTCACACCCGTCCCCATTCCGAACACGGTAGTTAAGCTTTCGGAGCCGATGGTAGTTCCCAAAGAGCGAGAGTAGGTATCGCCGGATCAATTCAACAAAAGCCCCGCAGGCTAAAAACCCGCGGGGCTTTTTTGTTGCACTCATATTGGCCATAGCCAACGCACAGCAATCGAGGGGCCGGCCTCTTCTTGCCCAACACGTCGGCGCGGCCCATAATTTAAATGTCACGTTGTCATTTCGCGAGGTTTTTCATGGGGCTCACGTTCATCGAAGGCATCGTTTCCAATAACGGCACGTCGCGAAATGTAGAATTTCTCGTCGACAGCGGAGCTGTTTATAGTTTGCTCCCGCAGCAAACGTGGAAGCAATTGAAGCTCAAGCCCAAACGCACCGTCACATTCACTTTGGCCGACGGAACGAAAATCAAGCGGCGTGTTTCCGAGTGCAAATTCGCCCTGGCAGGCGAAGAAGGCCATAGTCCGGTCATCCTCGGCGAACCCGGCGACGATGCATTGCTCGGAGCCGTGACCTTGGAAACCCTCGGCCTCGTTCTTAACCCCTTCAACCGCACCCTTCAACCAATGATGATGCGGTTGGGGTAAAGCATCGCTTGCCGATGGAAATGCCGATAGAGCGCGAGCAGGTATTGCCGGATAAAATCAACAAAAAGCGCCCCTTAACCAACCGGCTTTGCGGGTTTTCTAATTGATTTGGCCGCCTTGAAATAGAATTCGCGTGGTTGTCTCTGCGTGATATAATTTTGACGCGATTCCATCGTCGCAAACCTTGTATGACAATCTGCCATGACCGTTCAATCGCTCGAACAAGCCGTCGCCACTCTCTCGCCCGCTGAGCTAGCCGAGTTCCGCCGCTGGTTTGCAGAATTTGATGCCGCCGCCTGGGATGCCGCAAATCGAAGCCGACGCCAATGCCGGAAAGCTCGACGCCATGGCGGCTCAGGCCTTCGATGAGTATAAGTCTGGAACGGCTCGCCAGCTGTGACGCACTTCGGTCTGGCTTCCCGACCTAGTGCTCGCGACCGACGCGGCCACTCGCAGTCTGCTAAATCCAGGCTTGTCGAGGAGCGTCGAGGACGCCGGCCACTTACAAGACGCAACGCTGGGCTTTGAAATCGGTTGGTAGTCCGGCGATTTCCGATTCGCGACCGCATTCGTCATCGCGGTTCGCCCCCCTTCCGATTGAAATCGTCATCGACGGGTATCTGCAACCAAAAGTCCGAGGTGGCCAAACGCCGCGGAGTTTTTTATTCCCGCCCACCACCTTGAACCGTAAATGCATACGGTTGTGCTCAGGGATCAATTCAGCCGTAACATGCCCTTATTCCCCTGCTTTCTCAGGAACAGGGGTACCCAAAGATGGGCATCTTGCAAGAAAATATTTCTCAATCGGCTCAAGAAAGCTTTTAACGGTTCCAAGGAATTGACCAAATTGGTCCACTTTTATTCGCAAGCGTTCGCCAACTTTGGTAACCGCGGGATGACGTTTAACAAAGTCCGCATTTGCGACACCGGCTCTGTGAACTACCACGTGTCGAATACCCCAAATCAACTCCAACTCAGTTGCAAGGCCATCCGGAAAGCCTCGTACTCCCATTTTTTTAAAACTAATAATCCAACTGTTTGGACCTCCATCTCTCAACCAGGACTGAGCCCACCTCTCACGCAGTTCAGATCTAAGCTCTTCCAACGAACTAGCCGAATTAACATCGGAATAGGCAGCGGTAATTTCAGTACGGCTCATCAAATTGTGGTCAACGCTGGCGGCACCCGCGAGTACGTCCTGCAAATACGCTTCGGTACAGGTGACCAACATTACTACGAGGATGTCCCTTGAGTAGTTGAAAAGTTGGCGGTTGCTCCGGCCGGGAGTACATTCCCGGCTGGTAATTTGTTTCCCTTGAAACAGGAGCAACCGCCATGAGGAGAAGTTATCGCAGAAGTAGCGGAGCAGGCAAGCGGGCCAGGGGCGAGCGGATCGAAGGTGATCGACGAACGGGGCGACCTCAAGGGCCGGAGTTGGGCGAGGCCCTGGGCCGGCAAGTTCGTCAGATGCTTCAGCTCTCGCTGGACCAGGAAGAAGTGCTGGAACTGCTGCAACAATCCCTGGACTTGTTTGCCATCGAGATTGGTCGCCGGGTAGCAGTCGGCCTGTTGGACGACGAAGTCCAAGCGCATTGCGGACCGCGGCATCAATGGGGCCAAGCCGATCGCAAGGCCACCCGCCACGGCCGGCAACCCGGCTACGTTTGTATCGGTGGACAAAAGATTTCGATCCAGCGGCCGCGGGTTCGATCGACCGCTGGAGCCGGCGAGCTATCCTTGGAGCGATACGCTCAACTGCAGCAGCCCGACGCCTTGCCGCAGACCTTCCTGCGGCGGATGGTTCGCGGCGTTTCCACCCGAGATTATGAAGGCGTGATCGACCTGGCGAGCGAGGGCTTCGGCGTGAAGAAGTCCAGTGTCAGCCGCGGTTTCGTACGGGCCAGTACCCGGAGTTTGGCGGCCTGGTCGTCACGGAGCCTGGCCGGCGCACGGTATGTCGCCGTGTTCATCGACGGCGTGGAATATGCGGGAGAAACGTTGCTGGTGGCGTTGGGCTTGACTGACCAGGGTTACAAACAGCTGCTGGGCTTGCGGCAAGGGGCCACCGAAAACGCCCAGGTGGTCACGTCGCTGTTGGAAGAATTAGTGGAGCGAGGTCTGGAGACGTCGCGGCCGACGCTGTTTGTGCTGGATGGCGCCAAGGCCTTGGTGGCCGGCGTGAAACGCGTGTTCGGCCGGCAGGCGGTCATTCAACGTTGCCAGGTCCATAAGCGCCGCAACGTCCAAGCCCATCTGCACGAGCGGCATCACGAAGAACTGGATCGCCGGCTCGCGGAGGCGTACCAACAAACCAACTTCTTGAAGGCTCGTTCCGCCTTGGAGAATACGGTGCGCTGGCTGCACCGCCTCGCTCCCGACGCCGCGGCCAGCTTGGAAGAGGGCCTGCAGGAAACGCTCACGGTCATTCGTCTGGGCTTGCCCGACCTGTTGCGTCGCACCCTATCCAGCACCAATGTGATCGAATCAGCCCTCAGTGTCACGCGCACCGTGACAGCGCGAGTGAAACGTTGGCGCGACGGCGACATGCGACAACGTTGGTGCAGCGCTGGACTGATGCGGGCCGAACAAAAATTCCGCCGTGCAAGAGGCTACCGACAAATCCCCCAACTCCTGGCCGCACTAGACGTCACGCAACTTGACACCAAAGGCAAAACCGGCTGACAATCCATCAATGAATGCAACCGCCTCTTTTCAACTATCAGAGGGGCAACTTCATTACTACTTGCCAGAGCGTTACGGCCTTGAATCGTTCAAATCGCTCGGGAAATATTTTATTGAAACGATTAATTGCTCTCACAAGTTTTGCAACGTCTGCCGCACTTTTTGGATCAACAGATCTTGCTGCCGGTAAAAGTCTCGCACCTGACGACTTAATTAGGGTCATTTCACGCGTCCCGATCCTTATCATGTGCGATACGACTTCGAGGTTGTCCTCAAACGCGACCCATGCCTTGGTATGCAAATTTGGCTGGGATGCTGAACGACTTCGCGATTTTGATGGAGACTTTGACAATCAATGCTTCCGACGTTCTGACTTAATGCCCAACCAAATGCTTATCTTTTCAAACGATTACGTTGAGGGGCACATTTTAGTTGGATGACGAAGCTGAGTCAAAGAAACGGCCCGGCATTTGTGTACGAACGTGTCCGGCGGTCGGCTGCAAAATCACCGCTTCGTTCGCGCCAGTTGGCGGGGAGTTGCGGGAGCGTGGCGGCTTCGGCATCATCGATGGTGCACTTGTTGGGGATGGTGAAGTGAATCCAATTGCCGCACTTCGGGCACCGCCCCTACCACATACATCCCCAACAAAAAACCCCGCCGGCCGTCATCGGCCCGCGGGGCATTGTGCGTTTATAAGCCCAGCCCGTTTGCTACTTCGTTGCCTTGCCTCCTACACGTGCCACTCGTAATCGTCTTCGTGGCCGGCGGTCACGCCGAAGGCCAAACGATCGGCAATTTTCTTCACGATCACTTTGGGCACGCAAGCTTTCGGCGTGCATTTGAATCGCCGCGAGGGGGCGTCGGCATTTCGGTTCGGAGTGATGCCGCGAAACTGAACGGTTCCCAACTCGACGCCGTTATGGCTGACTTCTACCGAATGCATCTGGCACCTCATCAAAAAAGAAGAGCCGCCCAATTAGGCGGCTTCGAGTCGTCTAGGAGGGACCAGCTAAAGTAACTGTTTCATTATACCACCAAACCCAGCAGATTGTTACCGCAAAAGCTCCACGGAACGCTCAATTCAGGCCCCTTTATGCGCACATTACCATGGCCAAACCCGCAAGTGCTCCCGCAGGAAAGAATCGCTAGCTCATTCGACTCAGCGCGTCCGATTTTCGTTTGAGCGTTTCACGATCGTGGGAACGGCCTGATCGCTTCCCCATGGCCAGTTGCTCTGCTTCCAGCCCCAGCCGATCCATCTCCGTCTGAATCAAATGCTGCGAATCGGCCAGCTCTTGCGTGCTGGCATTGTGTGGCACGCAAATCGGCGGCCCGCTTAACGCATACACCGTGGTAAACGGCTTCGGAATGACAATGTTCGACCAACTGCCGCGAATCTTCCACGACCGCCGCGCGCAAAATGCAGTCGGCACGATCGAGCGCCCCGAATGCGAAGCGATAAACGCCAAGCCGATTTTCGCTTGCCGGCACGGTCCGCGCGGACCATCGGGCGTCATAACCACGTGCGTATTCTTGGGCAAACCCAACAGATTTCGGATCGCCGCCGCGCCGCTCACGCCGCTGGAACCGCGCACCAATCCAATCCCGAGCATTTTCAATCCGAATGCCAGGTGCGAGCCATCGACGTGCTTGCTCACCAATGCCACCGTTCGAAAATGACGCCCGGCGAACATCGGAAAGGCAATCGACTCGTGCCACACGCAATAGATAAATCCTTCGGTACACTGCCGGTCGTAAGGATTTGTATTCGGCGCGCCCAATGTGTAGTGAATTCGCAGCGTGCGAAACAACATTCGGCACGCCGTTACTACACTCGCTGCCAGCAACCAATTCAGCCACCGGCTGCGAATTTTCACAAAATTGCCTTCCTCGCCCTTGCAATCCAGAATCACAACGCGCCGCATGGTAGTTATTCAACCATACTAAAGATACGGCAATGTGCGATAAAGCTGCCCGAATTGTGAACTTGCCCAGAATTAACGGCCAATTAAATCGTAAAACGGGCCATAATTGCCCTGGTAATTTCCCCGCAATGACTTATAGTGCTATTGGTTGGTTTGACGACCGCGATCTGTAGCCGGGTGTCCTTTGGGCTCTGCTGCCACACTCTCTCTCGGCTTTCCCACCTGGACTGGACCACCATTGTTGTGTCCCTTTCGATCGATCCGGAAAGTTCCTCGGATCCATAGTTTTCTGTGTAAGGAGTGTTTTCGGTGGGTAAAAGACTTTATGTCGGCAATTTGAGCTTCAATGTGACCAACGAAAGCCTGGAAGAATTGTTTTCGCAATTCGGACCAGTGCAGAGCGCCCAAGTCGTCATGGATCGCGATTCAGGACGTAGCAAGGGTTTTGGTTTCGTGGAAATGGGCGACGACAACGCCGCCCAGCAAGCCATCCGCGGCTTGAACGATAAAGAGCACGATGGCCGACCGTTGAGTGTTAACGAAGCGCGCCGCGCGAAGAGCGCAGTGGCGGACGCGGCGGATACGGCGGCGGCGGTGGTGGTGGTGGACGCGGCGGCTACGGTCGTCGTTAGTCACAAGCGCCTGCGATTTGTAAAAAATCGAAGCCTCTCTGAGAAATTGGTTGGGGACCGTCTTCTCCGCCATCGCGGGATGACGGTCCCCTTCTATTATGTGGTTGAGTTTAGGAAAGGATATTCTGCATGCTCCGCGATATCGACTATGCCGCCGTCGCCGTGAAAACGGCGATCGTCGAAAAATTCGGACGGCACAACCGGCTGGAGAATCTGGAAGTCGTCGCCAACGAAAATACGATTTCGGTCCGCGAAGGCTCGCATTCGGCGGAAGGAACCAGAGACAATTTGCTCGCCGCGCTTCGCAAGGCCGATTCCTACGAAAATTTGTGGCAAGTATTTTCGGCGACGAAATCCCAAAACCCAAGTGGAGCCGTTCATGGCACAGCGACATCGGTTTAATCGCAAGCAGCAGCGACCTCTCTCATCCCGGCCGCGCGCTACGCCCCCTTGCCCGAACCGATCGTGCGCGAAAAGAAACTGCCCAAAGTTTACGGCAAGCCGTTCATTCTGCTGGAGGATCGCGAAAAAAACACGTTTGAGTACGCCTCCGGCGCCTGGGTTCCTTATCCCATGAGCATTGCCGAATGCCGAAAAGAGTGCATGGTCAAAGAGATGCCGCAAAAGGTGAACGACAAAACGCGATATGAAGTCCGCCTCCCGGTAGCGCCATCTGAGTAGTGCGCGTTCCGAGGCTGCCGGGAACTGTCGCGATTTTGTGAGTGCGGCCGAGCAAAATGGGGACTGCTCCCTTCGCCGAGGCATACGCAACAGATAGCCGAACCATCGGGGACTGGCTCATTTTTACGGAGTCTTCGGAGTAAAATGTGTCTGTCCCCCTCTCCGAGATGGTTTTGAAACCGCGCCGTCCGATTTGGCGCCGCCTGGAGCTGGCCATGGGAATTCTAACGCGACAGCAGGACGAAACGTTCGTCATTTCATCCGACCACATCATCAATGGGCCGCCGAGCAAACGAGCCCCTAACAAAGTCAACGGGCCGTATCTAGTGTGGACGGGAACCGCTTGGTCCGACAATATGTCCGAAGCATTGTGCTTCACCTCGCTGGACGACGCCGACGAGTACGTCCGCGCGAACTATGCGCGATTGAGCGGCTAAACCGGGCGTTAGGGCTGCTTCTGATCGAGTTTCTCTTCCAACATTGCTGCGTCGCCCCACTTCACGAGATGGCCTTGGGGATCAACGAACAGTGTCGAGGGAAAACCACTCACTCCATAGGCAGCGCACGTTTTTCCTTCACCGTCGATCAGAACGGGAAACGGCAATGCCTTTTATTTGGCCCTGGTTAAATGTTTTTATTCCCCGAGGCAATCTTTCGATGGGTTTCAAGAGAATCGCGGAACCAATCTCTTTCTTCCGCAGTGCGAAAAGTCTCGAAAATAACCGATTCGCCTTGTTTTTGGCGCAACCACATGACCGGATCACCGCCCGAATCCAGTCCCACATCGATTTGACTAATCGATTCCCAGGGAATAGTTAACTTCAATATAGGAATGCCCAAGAAGCGCAGTTGTTTTGTTATTGAGTATATGCTTGAAACGATTCGCCAACGGCCAAGTATGCCAAGAACGCACACTCCGGATAGCAATAAAAAAATTCCGGTTATCAGGACACGATTTTTTCCGGATATATCCAATATATCACCGGGCCAAAAACCAAGAATCGCTCCCCATTGCTCGGCACATGCCCCAAGACCGACAATTCCCACGAGCAATAAACCTATAAAATACCATTGCAATCCACCAACTGGAAAATCGTATTGAGTGGCACCATCGCTGGTGCGGACTTCTATCGAACTGTTCGCTGGAGGTGGCGTCTGCATGTTTTACGTGATTCTATAGGTACTCTTTGCGAGATTTCGATCAACACAAGAACCGAAGGAACTCAATTGATATGCCCACAATGAAAATAGCTAAAAATGCGGAAAACGCGAAAGGCCGAGGGGCGTTTATTCAAAGCACCGACTGAAGATAGCATCAGAAAATAGAGATTTCAATCCAATGTTCGATTAACCATGGACTCGATCGCTGCAACCGAATTGCAATCGCTAAATCCCTCTCGGTCGAGAACGAAAAACGGTGTCAGAACAAACTTTATTTTTGATTAACGTTCTGGGATCCGTCCCGGATCTGCGTCAGGAACTCTAATCCATCCGTTCGATCATGTCGTTCGAACACCTCAGGCTGCCCCAGTTCTAGATCTTGACATACGATACGCATGTATAGTATCATCCGTTACGAAATCCAAATCGTTCTTTGGCAATTTTAACACGACTGCGGCAGCCGACGCCTTTTCGTGCGCACATTGATCCGCCGATCTGCGCAAGCTGTCGCCGTTTTCCACCGTTTCCCATCGGTTTTCCACCGTTTATTTCCGTTTTTGCCATTTCGGCCGTTTCGGCCGCTTTTCGAAAACGATCTCGCGCCGCCAAAGAGACCCCTGCGCTAACTAACACGATCGTTTGCGGAAGCCGGAATCTCGGCATCCGACAACCACGCCGCGACATCCTGGCAGTAGAAATCGGCCAGTGCCGCATACAGGTCGCCGTGTTGGGCGCGCATGGCGCGCGGACGCTCGAAGAAGCATTCGCTGGCCACAGCGAAGAATTCCGCCCGATTTGCCGCGCCATAAGGATCCAAGAGGGTCTTCTCACCATTGGACCGCGCAGTGCGTAATCGTTCGAATTCGCGCTCGGCGGTTTCAATCCACGCTCGGCTTTTAGTGCGCCCCACAATCGGCGGAGTGCCATCCACATCGCCGTCGAGGCCGTCGATATGGTGCGCAAATTCGTGAAAGACCAAATTATTACCCGGGCGGCTGCGTTTCGGTCCCGCGATTTCCGCCCATGAAAGCACAATCGGCCCGTAATGCCATGCTTCGCCCAGCCGTGCAGTCAAAAACAAGTCGCCGGAGTATTGATCGAAGCGGCTGCGCGAGGGCAAATATGTGCCTGGATACACAATAATTGTTTTCAAGCGATCGAAGTAATAGGGTTCAACCATCCCCAGCGTCATCACTCCGGCATAGCCGGCGATTGTCACGCGCATTTCTTCCGTGAGTTCAAATCCACTGCCGCCGGCCCAATCTTTCTCGGCCAGGAGCACCTGCGCAAAGCCTTCAATCCGCCTGCGTTTTTCGCCATCGAGATACTTCCAATGACGCACGTGCGCATCGAGTGTCCTGTTCCATTCGCGCGGAAAAGCTTGTGCCAGGAGTTGCTGCCGGCGGGACTCGCGCATCCAAGAAAACATCGGAATCTCTCGCTTGGTTCGAATAGTTCCACGAAAAGGTTTTGGCAGGCGGTACAGCTTATCGAGAATCGACAGTTCACCGCCAGACGATGCTAGCACGACCGATATCGTCGCTCAAGTCGATGTTGAACGGCTTTCGATGATGACAATGACAAAGAGTTTTCGGCGTTTTCCGAATGTGCCCAAGACGGCACTGCGCTCAAGGCATCCAGAGCAGCAAGCGGATTCGGCGGCCTGCTGATTTTGCTCTCGTGGCATGATCAATCACACATTGACCTCTGATGCCGCGCGCCGCCACCTGGGCAACGGCGATTTTCAGTCGCAGCAGGCGTGGAAACGCCGACCGCTCTTTCGGAAAGTCTGCAGCACTACGTGCGTCCTGCTAATATTATCCGCCGGCTGCACAACGAGCGTTCGCGAATGGTGGCACAACGGCCTCAAAGTCGGGCCGAATTATTCCAAGCCCCCCGCGCGGTCGAGGCGCAATGGATCGACTCGTCGGATAGCCGCCTGCGCGTCGATTGTGCGGACAACTGCCAATGGTGGACGGAATTTAACGATCCCACCTTGAGCAGCCTTATCGCGCTGGCCTACCAGCAGAATCTAGATCTCAAAGCCGCCGGCGAGCGCATCATGCAAGCCCGCGCCGAGCGGAATATCGCGGTGGGCAATCTGTTTCCGCAAACGCAGTCGGCCGTCGCCACATACATTCACGCTCAGTTGCCCGATGTCACCGGCCTGCCAATTCCCAACCCGCTCAGCTTTTGGGCAACAGGATTCAACATGTCTTGGGAGTTGGATTTCTGGGGCCGCTATCGCCGTAGCGTCGAAGCCGCGAATGCACAATATTGCTACTCAGTTGAAGATTATCACGATGCACTGGTGATGCTGCTATCAGAAGTCGCCACGAGCTACGTGCAATTGCGCACTTTCCAAGAACGATTGCTCTATGCCCAGCAAAATGTGGAGATTCAAAAAGGATCGACGAAAATTGCCGAGGATCGCTTCGACAAAGGCGTCGCCACCGAACTCGATGTGCGTCAGGCGCGCTCAAACCTAAACCAAACCGAGTCGCTCATTCCGCCGCTAATGACCGGCGTGCGGCAATCGAGCAGTGCGCTTTCGATTCTGCTTTCGATGCCGCCCGACGATTTAGCCGCCCGCCTGAGCGCCGCCACCATTCCCACTCCGCCCCCCACGGTCGCGGTTGGCATTCCAGCAGAGCTGCTTCGCCGCCGGCCAGACATTCGCCGGGCAGAATGCCAGGTGGCCGCCGAGTGCTGCGCGTATCGGGGTGGCAGAGGCGGAGCTTTACCCGCGATTTTCGATTGATGGCTTTCTGGGAGTTTCAGCCAACGATTTGAACCATCTGTTCGAGCCCGGCAGCTTCACCGGCATCGTCGCGCCATTGTGCAGTGGAACATTCTGAATTACGGCCGGTTGATCAATGCCGTACACGCGCAGGATGCCAAATTCCAAGCCGCCGTTTACCAGTATCAGCAAACAGCCCTGACTGCGCAGCGTGAAGTAGAAGATTCGCTCGTCGGGTTTTTACAGGCGCAACAGCAGGCGGCCAGCTTACAGCAAGGCGTCGCGGAAACGGCCCGCTCGGTTGATCTGGTCAAGGAGCAGTTCGAGAACGGATTGACCGACTTTGACCGGGTTTATAACACCGAATCGCTTTTGGTCACTCAGCAAGACCAGCTCGCCCAAAGTCGCGGCAATATCGCGGTGAATTTGATCGGCGTCTATCGCGCGCTGGGGGGCGGCTGGCAGTGCTTTTGTGGAAACTGCGGCCCTCCGGGTGGCGTCGCCGTTTCTGCTGCGCGCCGGCAATCACTCCGATCGATCCAACCAGGCCGCCAGAGAATGTGCCTCTACCGGTTCCCGGCGTCTCGAAGCCGCTTAGTAGTAGTGCCAATTCTGGAACGAAAATCGAGCCGCTGCCGCCGATCGACCAAATGCCCGCGAACTGAAATATTTTGCCCTTCGATCGGCGAACGTTGGAGCGGCACGCGAATTGACTTCATCGCCTGAGCATCTTTAATGCACCGCTACGGCACCCGGCTCTGGTTTGCGCAGTAAAAACACAATCGGCACAATCAACAGCGATGCCCAAGCCAGCAAGTAGAAAATATCCAAATGCGAAAGCATGCTGGCCTGCTGCTGCATTCCCTGATAAAGCACTGCCATCGGTTTATTGCTCGCTTCCGGGAATGCCTGCTGGATGTGGTTCAGAGCGTGCAGGTACGTGCGGTCATACGGGGTCATGTGCTCGACCATGCGAAACTGATGGAACTGGCTGCGCCGCGCCAGCCAGGTTTGCACCCATGATATGCCGATGCTACCACCCAAGTTGCGCGACAAATTAATCAAAGCTGACGCATTATTGTTCTTACCGGGCGGCAACCCGACATAGGCGGCGGTGGTCACCGGCACGAACAAAAACGCGATTCCGGCCGCTTGAAAAATGCGCCCAAACGAAGTGGCCGAAATTCACCTGCGTGGTAAAGCTGCTCAGGTGAAACAGTGCCAGCCCTTCGATAATCCATCCGAGCGCCACTAAATAACTTGGCCGAATCACCTTTAGCGCCCAGCCAACCACGGGCATCAAAAACAGCACCGCAATCCCGCCAGGCGTAATCACGAGTCCTGCTTGGGTGGCCGTGTAGCCGAACACCTCCTGCACCAACTGCGGCAAAAGTTGGGTAGTGCCAAAGAGAATGAAACCGACCGAAAGCATCACGATGTTCGCCGCCATAAAGCTGCGATTCTTCAAAAGTGGCAAATCCACAATCGGCTCGGGAATCGTCAGCTCTCGAAGCACCAGCAGGATTAGCGAAACCACCGAAACGATGGAAAACCAGACGATAAAGGCCGACCCGAACCAATCGTCGCGTTGCCCCTTGTCGAGCACTACCTGCAAGCTGCCTAAGCCGAGCGCCACCAGGGCAAAGCCGAAGTAATCGACGCGAATGCCGCGGCGCTTCATTTGTTCACGCTCCTTTTTCTCCGCCGGCGGTTCGACGAGAAAATAATGCGTCAGCGCCATTGACATTATGCCGATGGGCACATTGATGAAAAAGATCCAACGCCATGAATAATTGTCGGTAATCCAGCCCCCCAGCGTCGGACCAATCACCGGCGCCACCACCACGGTCACTCCATACATGGCGAATGCCATCCCGCGCTGTTCAGGCTGAAATGAATCGGCCAGCATCGATTGTTCGCTCGGCGCCAAACCGCCACCGCCAATGCCCTGCAGCACGCGAAAGAAAATCAATACTCCTAGCGACGGCGCAAAACCCGCACATTAGCGAGCTGACCGTGAACAAGAATACACAGGCCATGTAGAACCGCTTGCGGCCGATGACGCTCGCCAGCCAACCGCTAATGGGCAAAATTATCGCGTTAGATACCAAGTAGCTCGTCAGCACCCAGGTCGATTCATCGAGCGATGCCGACATGCTGCCGGCAATGTGGCGCAGCGATACGTCGGCGATGCTCGTATCGAGCACTTCCATGAACGTGGCGATCGAAATAATCGTCGCGATAACCCACGGATTGCGCCCGCCAGCAAGCGAAAGGGGTAGCGGCTGGGCCTGTTTCCGCTTGGCAGGAATTGTTCGCGATCCGGCAAGGTCGTGAGCAGGCGTCGCTGCGGAACTCATCGGAGCGCCTCATTGCGGATGCGTCGACGAATCTTCCCCGGCAGGCCATGCAACGCGTTCTGCCGGTAGGGCGCCGGATGGCGCTTTCTCGCGACCCCTAGCTTCGGTCGAAATTGTGCCCGCCCGATCCAATCGATGCTTTTCATCGAGCGAAACGGTCGGCACCACCGACATGCCCGGACCCAACACCATGTCGCTGGGAATCGGCTGGTCGAACACGATCTTCACAGGCACGCGCTGCACCACTTTCACATAATTACCGGTTGCATTTTCCGGCGGCATGGCGCTGAAGGATGCCCCGGTGCCATGTTGGAAGCTGTCGACGTGCGCGTCGAGCTTGCGATCGGGAAACGCATCGACTTTCACGACTACGTGCTGCCCTGCGCATTTGCGTTAGCTGGGTTTCCTTGAAATTAGCCGTCACCCACAGACCCGGGTCGACCAGGGCCAGCATAGCGCGGCCGGGCTGCAAATATTTGCCGAGTTCGACGGTCCGGTGCGTCACGCGGCCGCGAATCGGCGCGATAATATTTGTATACGAACATATTGAGCTTTCGCCTGGGCGACCTTCACTTTAGCTTGCTCGACGTTGGCCTGGGCAGTAATCAACGCCGACTTGGCAAGTTTTACCTGTTCTACCGAAGACGCCGCCCGCGATTTCGCCGCCAGCGCCTGAGCCTGGGTCGATGCGGCCGTTGCCGCCGACGAATCGAGCGACTGCTCGCTAACCGAACGCGGCGCCAGCCGCGCGTTGCGATCGTAGTCTTGCTGTGCATTCATTGCAGTCGCATTGGCAGCGGTAACTTCCGACTCGTCTGCGGCCGCTTGGGCGATCGCGGCATCGACACGCGCTTTGGCCTGTGCTTCATTCCCTTCGGCCGAAACCTCCGCCGCTTGGGCTTCGTCCAAAGCCACTTGATAATCGTGCATCGATTTCCACGAGCAATTCGCCGGCGTCGACCATTTGATTGTCGGCGACGAGAATTCTCGACACGTAGCCCGGGACTTTGGGCGCGATTTCAACGACATGGCCATCGATGAACGCGTCGTTGGTTGATTCGTATTGGCTGGAGCAAGCCACCAGCCTGACGCCGCCAATGATCGCGGCGACCACCAAGATCACTAGCACCGTCATCAAAACGGGCCGGCGATAGAACGGTTTGGGCGGCGGTTGCTCTGCCGCGTCTGCAGGCTGGACTTGCTTCGATTGCGCAGAGGTCCCGCTCTGAGAATTCGCGTTGGCTGAACTGCCTGGTGGCGATGCTGTATCCGGCTCGCTTGGCCGATCGTGAAAATCGTCGGATGCCATGCAAGCTGTTCTGCTGGGCTGCGCGCCGCCTGCTCGCTGCAATTTAAATATGCCATCGTACGCCAGTTGGGCAAAGCGTACCGCAACTGTGCGATAACTCTCGACTGTCGCACTAACTTAAAAACGTGCGATATGGCATCTACGGCTTCACACCGAGCATCCGCGCCACGGCCGCGCGATCCAGCTTGCCGTATCCGTAAAACGGATTGGGCATTTGGCCGGAGTGTTCTTTGTTGATGCTCGTGTCGGGGTGCTGTCGCGTTCTTCTGACGTATTGCGAATTTCACCCAAAGTAATCTTGGGATTCTTTTGCATCAGAACATCCGCCACAACGCCAGGCGCATAAGGCGTCGCTGCGCTGGTGCCTGAACTGCTCATACAAGCCCGTGAAATCGCGGTCGGCCGGCACATTCATGCTGCCGGCGCCGTGTACCATTGGCCTGCGCAACAATCTCGGGCTTAATCAATTCGCCAATTCGCCGATAGCCGGGATTTGAATAGTCCGACAGCTTGCGAATGCTCATGTCCTTGTTGCAGCGCTGCGCCGGCGGCAGCGTGCCAACTTTTCCGAAGCGGTTAAACCGATCGTTCCAATCGTAGCTACCCACCGTAATTGCGTTGCCCGTGGTTCCAGGCGTGCCAAGCTGATTCCTTGGCGAATAGCCCGTCGGCGTGGAATCGTTATCCTTCGCGGCGAACTGGGCATCGGAGCCTTGAGTAAGGTATGCATCGCCAGCGATCGTACGGCCGGAATCAGTGTACAGGGCCAATTCGGCCTTCGCCGGCTTGCACGGTCACGCTCAATATTGCCTCGGTCGTGAGGGGATGCACGGTGACGTCGGCCGAATTCGCGACAATGCCGGAAGACTTGTCGGGGTCGACTTGCAGATCGCTCAGATCGTTGGTTTGAAGTACTTCAACTCGGTGTTATGCGCCGCCTTCCACTTCAAGTATCGCTGGATTTTCTTTGTTACTGACGAATACGTCAGCATGGGAAATGTTCCTGGCCTTCATTGCCAGCAGCTATGCAAATGGCGCGGCCTTTGATTGAAAGCGGGAATCGGGCATCAAGTTCCGCTTTTTCACCAAATAACCGTCGTGGCCGCCATTGTGACTGCTGAAGCTGCACGAAATCACGAGCGGCCGATCTCCCGCCACTTTGTTCAGCCACTGGCATACTGCCCCCAGCAGATAAGCGTTTTCGCAAATTTTCGCCAGTGCCAATCGGCACGCCGATAATGTCAGCATCCGGCGCCACGCCAGCATAAAGCGGTTTGCCCTTTTCATCTTTGGGCTCCACCCTGCCCGTTGCCCGCCGCAATGCCTGCACACGACGTTCCATGACCATTCGTATCCCATTCCGGAATTTCTGGATACGGCTGATGGAGATTTCGCGTTAACTCGTCGCGCGTGTAATTGTCCCGATGTTCGACGGATGCCCCGGTTTATCGTTTGGATACGTGTACGGACGGCTTGCCGATTTTTCCAGCCTCAGATTGCCCGCCTGCATCTGAAAATACAACAGCCGCGAAACATCATTTCCAGATGCGTCTTTGGTAATCAGATCGGGATGACGACAATTGATCCCGCTATCGACGATGGCGATGATCGCCCCTTTGCCAGTGTAGCCGCCAACGCCGCCAAGCGCCGTTTCGTCAGGCTCCGCGGTGCCAACGCACCTTCCTGCGTACTGCGCGGCATGGGGAAAAAACGGATTGCTCGAAATGTCGTACCACACCAATCCTGTGCGCCTAACGGCCTTTTCCACATCGGGCTTTATTTCGAAATCGTCGATGTCCTTGTTGTACTACGCGGTGGCGAAAATGTCGGCGAATCGGCCGAAGTCGCGTAATCAGATGCGTGCCGTCAACGTCGAATTTCTGGCAATCGTCCGCATTGTCGAACTCCAAATTAAGCTGACAACCACGTGCCAGCTTTATAATCTTCTGTGCTCATGGTATGGACGGCCTTGGTCGATCCAAGCGATTTGACCGCAGCGCGCTGCTTTCGCTCTTGCACTCGCCAAACTCTTTACATTCTTTTTGGCCGCAGGAAGCGTGAAGTTGTGCCCTTCGTCGTCGCCCCGCCCAGAGCGGCGTTACCCCCAGCCGCTTTCGCTGCGCCTTGGGTTTGCTGGCCAGAATCGGCCGACAAGACCAGCGCGGTGCAACTTACAGTAGCGCAGAATCGCGGCGGAAATCCACAAACGACGTGACATTAGTGATCTCCTGAGATTGGGTTTGCTAACAAAGAGCGAAGGATCAGCAAATTGCAATGAATCGAGGCGGGATTATTTGCAGGAGAATGCTGCCATCGAACCGGCTCGAAAAGATAGTAATTCCGAGGGTGTGCTTTGCGACACCCAGTATAGCCCCCCTAGTTTCGGCTGCAAAGTAGCCGCCAAAGCAGGCGGCGGGACTTCGAATTTCTTTACGGCCTCGATCCTGGAATTGATCGAAAGTTTTTCGATTGTCTCAGACGGCTCATGGGAGGCCTCCCGCAGTGAGGCGAATATAAAAAATCGTCGTTCTTTATATTGCATTAATGACCAGCCGAGTGCTGCCGCGGCGGCCGTTAACATCCCGGCGGCAAACGACCAATTCTGGTGGCCAAGCACCAGTGTGGCAGGCGCGAGTGGCGGCAATCGCTGCGTTGGCGGAGCACTGTTGGTTCACGAGTAGTTCCACATCGTCAACACTTGCCGGGCGAGGCGTAGTAGCCGTGATATAAGAAGGACGTATCGACCGAGTCGGTATTGATGGTGTCTAAGCCCGGTTCGGAAAAATGGCATTAATCCAACGGGCTCGTAGTGATTCATTGCCCGCGAGACCCTCAGGCTGCGTCGCGTGTGCAGTAGTAGTACGTTACGCGGTCGGCTGTGATGATCACAAATGGCAACAAATTATTGAACTCCAGTGCGCCGACATCGGCGCCGCGAGCACCATTTGTCCGAACAGTTGTCGTTTTCGCGAAACACGCCGCGGCGTGCAAGTTGGTACATCGCATTCACCAACACGTCGTTTCCCAAGCTGTGGGCCAACAATGTGGATTTGCGCTTGGCGTTTTGCCGTCAGGTAGTTTAACGCGCGGCAGCCACATAGCGATTGCAGCAAATCGGCCAATTGTTTTTCACTTTGCTCGGCGTGTTGGCGATCTTGAGGGTAGGCCATCATCGAATCAGCCGAAGGCCAACAAATAGTCATTACCGCGCCGGGAAATTGCAAATCGTAACGCAATTGCACGGCGCGAAGCACGGCGAAATCAAATTCGGTGTTGAATCCGTGAATGTAGAGCAGATAGATCTTGGCCGTTGCGTCTTTGAAGACTTGGTCGGTGGGTAACAATGCGTACTTTCGACCTAAAATGCGTCTTTCGGGTCGGCGGTTGTCCAAAAACTCGGTTGTTCCAGATCCCCTGCGTGGTGTTGCACCGGAATGTTGACGACGCATTTGCCCGTGATCAGTTGTGTCTCGATATTCTGCGGCGTATTTTGCGCATCGTCGCTGCTATCGGCCGCTAAAGCTCGATTGGTCGCGAAATAAACGGTTCGCGAGTCTTTTGGATCAGCCGCCGACAAGGGTGCAAGAGCAATCGGCGAAGCCACCACCCCATCGCGCTCGGTATAACTTGAATCGTCCCCCTCTGGAAATTTCCGGCGGCGGAACGCGGCGCTGAGAAGCCGCCGGGAATATTCACGGAGACATCGGTCGATTTGGTTTGCGTCGCAGAGTTGGCAGCTGCCTGATTCGATTGCATGTTCTTCGGCCTCATTGCCGCGATCCCTCCTCGGTTCCCAAATGCGCCTTTTGGTCTGCGTATCGACGGCTTGTTCGCGAGTCGTTTCCTTCACTTGCATGTGGCTGCGCGGCTGGTCGGAAACAATCACCTGCGTAAGCTTCGTGGCCACCACCAGCGGTGCTTGCTTGCCGCATTTCAGCGTGATGCAGTACGCCAGCCAGTGCGTGCCGCTTTCGAGCCGCAGTGCATCATAAGGCACGACAATGCGCACGAGTTCCGCCGCACCGCTCGTCGCATCAATCTCGCGATAAAGCAAAAAATGGCCGTCCCGGTCGCGAAACGCCTTGCCCTTGGCATCGACCGGGTTTGAATGCTTGCGATCTGCACTGACAACGTAGGCGCGGACCTCGATCGACGCATCCTTCTCAGTGGGCGATAAAACGGGCGTAAATTCAAGCCGATCACCCGGCGGATCGGCCGACCCGTCGGGTATCAATTCGAGATTGACAATCGATGCCGCGCGAGCGCGAGCATCGAAGCCCGCGGTAATTAAACTCGCAAGAAACAGCCAACCTGCCGCGAACCGACCATTGCCTCGGGCCGCACATTGATAGAGCCTCTCGAGTGGCGTGCGAGAATGCTTGAACGTTGATTCCTACGACTGCCGCCGCCGCAGAGTTCAAGTACGTCGAGCAGATCGCCCTACCAGAGGGCTACAAGTTTTCCGATAGGTCGCCGGAGATTGTGGCCCGCCGGCGACTCAGCGAGAATTGGCCTTCTGTACTACTCAACACTGGCTGATCAAATCTTTAGTTTCTCCACTACTTGCACTGCTGCCTCCTTCAGGTGCTGGTCCCTCGGTCGCTGGCGGCTGAGAACTTCCGCTACTTCCTCCGCTCTGTCACCCTTAGATTTTGCGCTTCTTGCGCTCTGCTTGACGTACCTGGCAAATCTTTTCCCTGGATAATCACTTGCGGCGGATTACCATTAAATTTCAAGACCCGCTCGCCGCCGGCTGGACCATCCTTAATGATGATCGTCCCGCTCCCGACCAGTGGCAACGTTGGCGAGTTCGTGACAGCAATTGTCCATCCGCTTCTCGATGATTTCGCTCCGTTGCGAAGCGCCATCGGAGATCTCCTTTTCGAGCTATCAGCTGATAACGTAGCTCATCGAGTTGCTTCGATGTGCTCTGCTGATGCTCGTCGAACTGCTTGCCAACCGTGGCTTCCAACTTCTTTCTTAACAATACAAGCTGCTTGA
>CAWGBP010000055.1:0-41544 GCA_963820835.1 Pirellulales bacterium
CACGCCGCGACATCCTGGCAGTAGAAATCGGCCAGTGCCGCATACAGGTCGCCGTGTTGCGTGCGTCACCGCGCGCGGACGCTCGAAGAAGCATTCGCTGGCCACAGCGAAGAACTCCGCCCGATTTGCCGCGCCATAAGGATCCAAGAGGGTCTTCTCACCATTGGACCCGCAGTGCGTAATCGTTCGAATTTGCGCTCGGCGGTTTCAATCCACGCTCGGCTTTTAGTGCGCCCCACAATCGGCGGCGTGCCATCCACATCGCCGTCGAGGCCGTCGATATGATGCGCAAATTCGTGAAAGACCAAATTATTACCCGGGCGGCTGCGCTCGGTCCCGCGATTTCCGCCCAAGAAAGCACAATCGGCCCGTAATGCCATGCTTCGCCCAGCCGTGCAGTCAAAAACAAGTCGCCCGAGTATTGATCGAAGCGGCTGCGCGAGGGCAAATATGTGCCTGGATACACAATAATTGTTTTCAAGCGATCGAAGTAATAGGGTTCAACCATCCCCAGCGTCATCACTCCGGCATAGCCGGCGATTGTCACGCGCATTTCGTCGGTGAGTTCAAATCCACTGCCGCCGGCCCAATCTTTCTCGGCCAGGAGCACCTGCGCAAAGCCTTCAATCCGCCTGCGTTTTTCGCCATCGAGATACTTCCAATGACGCACGCGCGCATCGAGTGTCCTGTTCCATTCGCGCGGAAAAGCTTGTGCCAGGAGTTGCTGCCGGCGGGACTCGCGCATCCAAGAAAACATCGGAATCTCTCGCTTGGTTCGAATAGTTCCACGAAAAGGTTTTGGCAGGCGGTACAGCTTATCGAGAATCGACAGTTCACCGCCAGACGATGCTAGCACGACCGATATCGTCGCTCAAGTCGATGTTGAACGGCTTTCGATGATGACAATGACAAAGAGTTTTCGGCGTTTTCCGAATGTGCCCAAGACGGCACTGCGCTCAAGGCATCCAGAGCAGCAAGCGGATTCGGCGGCCTGCTGATTTTGCTCTCGTGGCATGATCAATCACACATTGACCTCTGATGCCGCGCACCGCCACCTGGGCAACGGCGATTTTCAGTCGCAGCAGGCGTGGAAACGCCGACCGCTCTTTCGGAAAGTCTGCAGCACTACGTGCGTCCTGCTAATATTATCCGCCGGCTGCACAACGAGCGTTCGCGAATGGTGGCACAACGGCCTCAAAGTCGGGCCGAATTATTCCAAGCCCCCCGCGCCGGTCGAGGCGCAATGGATCGACTCGTCGGATAGCCGCCTGCGCGTCGATTGTGCGGACAACTGCCAATGGTGGACGGAATTTAACGATCCCACCTTGAGCAGCCTTATCGCGCTGGCCTACCAGCAGAATCTAGATCTCAAAGCCGCCGGCGAGCGCATCATGCAAGCCCGCGCCGAGCGGAATATCGCGGTGGGCAATCTGTTTCCGCAAACGCAGTCGGCCGTCGCCACATACATTCACGCTCAGTTGCCCGATGTCACCGGCCTGCCAATTCCCAACCCGCTCAGCTTTTGGGCAACAGGATTCAACATGTCTTGGGAGTTGGATTTCTGGGGCCGCTATCGCCGTAGCGTCGAAGCCGCGAATGCACAATATTGCTACTCAGTTGAAGATTATCACGATGCACTGGTGATGCTGCTATCAGAAGTCGCCACGAGCTACGTGCAATTGCGCACTTTCCAAGAACGATTGCTCTATGCCCAGCAAAATGTGGAGATTCAAAAAGGATCGACGAAAATTGCCGAGGATCGCTTCGACAAAGGCGTCGCCACCGAACTCGATGTGCGTCAGGCGCGCTCAAACCTAAACCAAACCGAGTCGCTCATTCCGCCGCTAATGACCGGCGTGCGGCAATCGAGCAGTGCGCTTTCGATTCTGCTTTCGATGCCGCCCGACGATTTAGCCGCCCGCCTGAGCGCCGCCACCATTCCCACTCCGCCCCCCACGGTCGCGGTTGGCATTCCAGCAGAGCTGCTTCGCCGCCGGCCAGACATTCGCCGGGCAGAATGCCAGGTGGCCGCCGAGTGCGCGCGTATCGGGGTGGCAGAGGCGGAGCTTTACCCGCGATTTTCGATTGATGGCTTTCTGGGAGTTTCAGCCAACGATTTGAACCATCTGTTCGAGCCCGGCAGCTTCACCGGCATCGTCGCGCCGATTGTGCAGTGGAACATTCTGAATTACGGCCGGTTGATCAATGCCGTACACGCGCAGGATGCCAAATTCCAAGCCGCCGTTTACCAGTATCAGCAAACAGCCCTGACCGCGCAGCGTGAAGTAGAAGATTCGCTCGTCGGGTTTTTACAGGCGCAACAGCAGGCGGCCAGCTTACAGCAAGGCGTCGCGGAAACGGCCCGCTCGGTTGATCTGGTCAAGGAGCAGTTCGAGAACGGATTGACCGACTTTGACCGGGTTTATAACACCGAATCGCTTTTGGTCACTCAGCAAGACCAGCTCGCCCAAAGTCGCGGCAATATCGCGGTGAATTTGATCGGCGTCTATCGCGCGCTGGGGGGCGGCTGGCAGTGCTTTTGTGGAAACTGCGGCCCTCCGGGTGGCGTCGCCGTTTCTGCTGCGGCGCCGGCAATCACTCCGATCGATCCAACCAGGCCGCCAGAGAATGTGCCTCTACCGGTTCCCGGCGTCTCGAAGCCGCTTAGTAGTAGTGCCAATTCTGGAACGAAAATTGAGCCGCTGCCGCCGATCGACCAAATGCCCGCGAACTGAAATATTTTGCCCTTCGATCGGCGAACGTTGGAGCGGCACGCGAATTGACTTCATCGCCTGAGCATCTTTAATGCACCGCTACGGCACCCGGCTCTGGTTTGCGCAGTAAAAACACAATCGGCACAATCAACAGCGATGCCCAAGCCAGCAAGTAGAAAATATCCAAATGCGAAAGCATGCTGGCCTGCTGCTGCATTCCCTGATAAAGCACTGCCATCGGTTTATTGCTCGCTTCCGGGAATGCCTGCTGGATGTGGTTCAGAGCGTGCAGGTACGTGCGGTCATACGGGGTCATGTGCTCGACCATGCGAAACTGATGGAACTGGCTGCGCCGCGCCAGCCAGGTTTGCACCCATGATATGCCGATGCTACCACCCAAGTTGCGCGACAAATTAATCAAAGCTGACGCATTATTGTTCTTACCGGGCGGCAACCCGACATAGGCGGCGGTGGTCACCGGCACGAACAAAAACGCGATTCCGGCCGCTTGAAAAATGCGCGCCCAAACGAAGTGGCCGAAATTCACCTGCGTGGTAAAGCTGCTCAGGTGAAACAGCGCCAGCCCTTCGATAATCCATCCGAGCGCCACTAAATAACTTGGCCGAATCACCTTTAGCGCCCAGCCAACCACGGGCATCAAAAACAGCACCGCAATCCCGCCAGGCGTAATCACGAGTCCTGCTTGGGTGGCCGTGTAGCCGAACACCTCCTGCACCAACTGCGGCAAAAGTTGGGTAGTGCCAAAGAGAATGAAACCGACCGAAAGCATCACGATGTTCGCCGCCATAAAGCTGCGATTCTTCAAAAGTGGCAAATCCACAATCGGCTCGGGAATCGTCAGCTCTCGAAGCACCAGCAGGATTAGCGAAACCACCGAAACGATGGAAAACCAGACGATAAAGGCCGACCCGAACCAATCGTCGCGTTGCCCCTTGTCGAGCACTACCTGCAAGCTGCCTAAGCCGAGCGCCACCAGGGCAAAGCCGAAGTAATCGACGCGAATGCCGCGGCGCTTCATTTGTTCACGCTCCTTTTTCTCCGCCGGCGGTTCGACGAGAAAATAATGCGTCAGCGCCATTGACATTATGCCGATGGGCACATTGATGAAAAAGATCCAACGCCATGAATAATTGTCGGTAATCCAGCCCCCCAGCGTCGGACCAATCACCGGCGCCACCACCACGGTCACTCCATACATGGCGAATGCCATCCCGCGCTGTTCAGGCTGAAATGAATCGGCCAGCATCGATTGTTCGCTCGGCGCCAAACCGCCACCGCCAATGCCCTGCAGCACGCGAAAGAAAATCAATACTCCTAGCGACGGCGCAAACCCGCACATTAGCGAGCTGACCGTGAACAAGAATACACAGGCCATGTAGAACCGCTTGCGGCCGATGACGCTCGCCAGCCAACCGCTAATGGGCAAAATTATCGCGTTAGATACCAAGTAGCTCGTCAGCACCCAGGTCGATTCATCGAGCGATGCCGACATGCTGCCGGCAATGTGGCGCAGCGATACGTTGGCGATGCTCGTATCGAGCACTTCCATGAACGTGGCGATCGAAATAATCGTCGCGATAACCCACGGATTGCGCCCGCCAGCAAGCGAAAGGGGTAGCGGCTGGGCCTGTTTCCGCTTGGCAGGAATTGTTCGCGATCCGGCAAGGTCGTGAGCAGGCGTCGCTGCGGAACTCATCGGAGCGCTTCATTGCGGATGCGTCGACGAATCTTCCCCGGCAGGCCATGCAACGCGTTCTGCCGGTAGGGCGCCGGATGGCGCTTTCTCGCGACCCCTAGCTTCGGTCGAAATTGTGCCCGCCCGATCCAATCGATGCTTTTCATCGAGCGAAACGGTCGGCACCACCGACATGCCCGGACCCAACACCATGTCGCTGGGAATCGGCTGGTCGAACACGATCTTCACAGGCACGCGCTGCACCACTTTCACATAATTACCGGTTGCATTTTCCGGCGGCATGGCGCTGAAGGATGCCCCGGTGCCATGTTGGAAGCTGTCGACGTGCGCGTCGAGCTTGCGATCGGGAAACGCATCGACTTTCACGACTACGTGCTGCCCTGCGCGCATTTGCGTTAGCTGGGTTTCCTTGAAATTAGCCGTCACCCACAGACCCGGGTCGACCAGGGCCAGCATAGCGCGGCCGGGCTGCAAATATTCGCCGAGTTCGACGGTCCGGTGCGTCACGCGGCCGCGAATCGGCGCGATAATATTTGTATACGACAGATTTAGCTTTGCCTGGGCGACCTTCACTTTAGCTTGCTCGACGTTGGCCTGGGCAGTAATCAACGCCGACTTGGCAAGTTTTACCTGTTCTACCGAAGACGCCGCCCGCGATTTCGCCGCCAGCGCCTGAGCCTGGGTCGATGCGGCCGTTGCCGCCGACGAATCGAGCGACTGCTCGCTAACCGAACGCGGCGCCAGCCGCGCGTTGCGATCGTAGTCTTGCTGTGCATTCATTGCAGTCGCATTGGCAGCGGTAACTTCCGACTCGTCTGCGGCCGCTTGGGCGATCGCGGCATCGACACGCGCTTTGGCCTGTGCTTCATTCCCTTCGGCCGAAACCTCCGCCGCTTGGGCTTCGTCCAAAGCCACTTGATAATCGCGCGGATCGATTTCCACGAGCAATTCGCCGGCGTCGACCATTTGATTGTCGGCGACGAGAATTCTCGACACGTAGCCCGGGACTTTGGGCGCGATTTCAACGACATGGCCATCGATGAACGCGTCGTCGGTCCATTCGTATTGGCTGGAGTAAAGCCACCAGCCCACGCCGCCAATGATCGCGGCGACCACCAAGATCACTAGCACCGTCATCAAAACGGGCCGGCGATAGAACGGTTTGGGCGGCGGTTGCTCTGCCGCGTCTGCAGGCTGGACTTGCTTCGATTGCGGCGCAGAGGTCCCGCTCTGAGAATTCGCGTTGGCTGAACTGCCTGGTGGCGATGCTGTATCCGGCTCGCTTGGCCGATCGTGAAAATCGTCGGATGCCATGCAAGCTGTTCCGCCGGGGGTGCGCGGCCGCCGCCTGCGCCGCAATTCAAATATGCCATTGTATGCTAGTTGGGCAAAAAGTGTACCGCAACTGTGCGATAACTCTCGACTGTCGCACTAACTTAAAAACGTGCGATATGGCATCTACGGCTTCACACCGAGCATCCGCGCCACGGCCGCGCGATCGAGCTTGCCGTATCCGTAAAACGGATTGGGCATTTGGCCGGAGTGTTCTTTGTCGACGCTCGTGTCGGGCGCTGTCGCGTTCTTCTCGAGCGTATCGCGAATTTCACCCAAAGTAATCTTGGGATTCTTTTGCATCAACAGCGCCACAACGCCAGCTGTATAAGGCGTTGCTGCGCTGGTGCCTGCGAACTGCTCATACAAGCCCGTGAAATCGCGGTCGGCCGGCACATTCAGCGCTGCCGGCGCCGTGTACCATTGGCCTGGCGCAACAATCTCGGGCTTAATCAATTCGCCAATTCGCCGATAGCCGGGATTTGAATAGTCCGACAGCTCGCCAATGCTCATGTCCTTGTCTAAGTGCTGCGCCGGCGGCAGCGTGCCAACTTTTCCGAAGCGGTTAAACCGATCGTTCCAATCGTAGCTACCCACCGTAATTGCGTTGCCCGTGGTTCCAGGCGTGCCAAGCTGATTCCTTGGCGAATAGCCCGTCGGCGTGGAATCGTTATCCTTCGCGGCGAACTGGGCATCGGAGCCTTGAGTAAGGTATGCATCGCCAGCGATCGTACGGCCGGAATCAGTGTACAGGGCCAATTGGCCTTCGCCGGCTTGCACGGTCACGCTCAATATTGCCTCGGTCGTGAGGGGATGCACGGTGACGTCGGCCGAATTCGCGACAATGCCGGAAGACTTGTCGGGGTCGACTTGCAGATCGCTCAGATCGTTGGTTTGAAAATAGATTTTCAACTCGGTGTTATGCGCCGCCTTCCACTTCAAGATCGCTGGATTTTCTTTGTTACTGACGAATACGTCAGCATGGAAATGTTCCTGGCCTTCATTGCCAGCAGCTATGCAAATGGCGCGGCCTTTGATTGAAAGCGGGAATCGGGCATCAAGTTCCCGTTCTTCCACCAAATAACCGTCGTGGCCGCCATCGTGACCGCCGAAGCTGCACGAAATCACGAGCGGCCGATCTCCCGCCACTTTGTTCAGCCACTCGCATACTGCCCCCAGCAGATAAGCGTTTTCTAAATTTTCGCCAGTGCCAATGCGCACGCCGATAATGTCAGCATCCGGCGCCACGCCAGCATAAAGCGGTTTGCCCTTTTCATCTTTGGGTCCACCCTGCCCGTTGCCCGCCGCAATGCCTGCACACGACGTTCCATGACCATTCGTATCCCATTCCGGAATTTCTGGATACGGCTGATGGAGATTTCGCGTTAACTCGTCGCGCGTGTAGATCGTCCCGATGTTCGACGGATGCCCCGGTTTATCGTTTGGATACGTGTACGGGGACGGCTTGCCGATTTTTCCAGCCTTATATTGCTCGCTCGTGGTATCCCAAAAATACAACAGCCGCGAAACATCATTTCCAGATGCGTCTTTGGTAATCAGATCGGGATGACGAAAATCGATCCCGCTATCGACGATGGCGATGATCGCCCCTTTGCCAGTGTAGCCGCCAACGCCGCCAAGCGCCGTTTTGTCAGGCTCCGCGTGCGCACGCGCACCTTCCTGGCGCACCGGTGTGTGCGGCATGGGGGGAAAAAACGGATTGCTCGAAATGTCGTACCACACCAATCCTGGCGCGCCTGAAATGGCCTTTTCCACATCGGGCTTTATTTCGAAATCGTCGATGTCCTTGTTGTACGACGCGGTGGCGAAAATGTCGGCGAATCGGCCGAAGCGCGTAATCAGATGCGTGCCGTCAACGTCGAATTTCTGGCAATCGTCCGCATTGTCGAACTCCAAATTAAGCGCATACCACGCGCCAGCTTTATAATCTTCTGTGCTCATGGTATGGACGGCCTTGGTCGATCCAAGCGATTTGACCGCAGCGCTCGCTTTCGCTCTTGCACTCGCCAAACTCTTTACATTCTTTTTGGCCGCAGGAAGCGTGAATTTTGCGCCCTTCGTCGTTGCCCCGCCCAGAGCGGCGTTACCCCCAGCCGCTTTCGCTGCGCCTTGGGTTTGCTTGCCAGAATCGGCCGACAAGCAGTTGAGCGCGGTGTAAGAACTAGCAGCAACAAGCGCGCAGAAAATCGCGGCGGAAATCCACAAACGACGTGACATTAGTGATCTCCTGAGATTGGGTTTGCTAACAAAGAGCGAAGGATCAGCAAATTGCAATGAATCGAGGCGGGATTATTTCGGCAGGAGAATGCTGCCATCGAACCGGCTCGAAAAGATAGTAATTCCGAGGGTGCGCTTCCACGAGCACCCAGTATAGCCCCCCTAGTTTCGGCTGCAAAGTTAGCCGGCCAAGGGCAGGCGGCGGGACTTCGAATTTCTTTACGGCCTCGATCCTGGAATTGATCGAAAGTTTTTCGATTGTCTCTCTAGACCGCTCACTGGAGGCCTCCCGCAGTGAGGCGAATATAAAAAATCGTCGTTCTTTATATTGCATTAATGACCAGCCGGAGGCGCTGCCGCGGCGGCCGTTAACATCCCGGCGGCAAACGACCAATTCTGGTGGCCAAGCACCATTGTGGCAGGCGCTAGTGGCGGCAAACGCCGCGCGGCGCGAAGTCATTGTTCAAAAGCAATTCAACATCCGACAGCACTTGCCGCGACGAGGCGTAATAGCCGTGAAATAAAAACGACGTATCGACTGCGTCGGTATTGATGGTGTCGAGCCCTGTTCGGAAAAATGGCATTAATCCAACCGGCTCGTACTGATTCACTTGCCGCGAGGCCCCCAAGGCTTGGTCGCGCGTGCAATAGTAATAGGTCACGCGCTCGCTGTGATCGATGACAAACGGCAGCATATTATTGAACTCCAGTGCGCCGACATCGGGCGCTGCCAACACAATTTGGCCGAACAGCTTGTCCTTCTCGGGAAACACGCCGCGCGCGTGGAGTTGGTAAATCGCATTCACCAGCACGTCGTTTCCCAAGCTATGTGCCAAAATGTGGATTTTCCTTGGCGTGCTGCTCGCAGGATTTCGAGCGGCAGTCACCAGCGATTGCAACAAATCGGCCAATTGGCCGGCGCTTTGCTCGGCGTGCTGGCGATCTTGAGTATACGCCGTCATTGATCCAGCCGACGGCCAACACATAGTCATGACCGCCCCGGGAAACTGCAAATCGTAATGCAATTGCGCGGCGCGTAGCACCGCGAAATCAAATTCCGTGTTAAATCCGTGAACGTAAAGCAGAAGATCTTGGGCTGTCGCGTCCTTGAATACTTGGTCGGCGGGCAACAATCGCGAACTTTCCACCAAAAAATCGTCCTTCGGATCGAGCGGTTGCCAAAAACTCGGCTGCTCCAGGTCCCCGCGCTGGTGCTGCACCGGAATGTTCACGACGCATTGGCCCGTGATCAATTTGTCCCCAAGATCCGCGGTGAATTTTGGCGCATCGTCGCTGCTATCGGCCGCTAAAGCTCGATTGGTCGCGAAATAAACGGTTCGCGAGTCTTTTGGATCAGCCGCCGACAAGGGCGCAAGAGCAATCGGCGAAGCCACCACCCCATCGCGCTCGGCATAACTTGAATCGTCCCCCCGGGAAATTTCCGGCGGCGGAACGCGGCGCTCGAAGCCGCCGGGAATATTCACGGAGACATCGGTCGATTTGGTTTGCGTCCGCAGAGTTGGCAGCGCCAATTTGATCGCATGTTCTTCGGCCTCATTGCCGCGCGATCCCTCCTCGGTTCCCAAATGCGCCTTTTGGTCTCGCGTATCGACGGCTTGTTCGCGAGTCGTTTCCTTCACTTGCATGTGGCTGCGCGGCTGGTCGGAAACAATCACCTGCGTAAGCTTCGTGGCCACCACCAGCGGTGCTTGCTTGCCGCATTTCAGCGTGATGCAGTACGCCAGCCAGTGCGTGCCGCTTTCGAGCCGCAGTGCATCATAAGGCACGACAATGCGCACGAGTTCCGCCGCACCGCTCGTCGCATCAATCTCGCGATAAAGCAAAAAATGGCCGTCCCGGTCGCGAAACGCCTTGCCCTTGGCATCGACCGGGTTTGAATGCTTGCGATCTGCACTGACAACGTAGGCGCGGACCTCGATCGACGCATCCTTCTCAGTGGGCGATAAAACGGGCGTAAATTCAAGCCGATCACCCGGCGGATCGGCCGACCCGTCGGGTATCAATTCGAGATTGACAATCGATGCCGCGCGAGCGCTAGCATCGAAGCCCGCGGTAATTAAAAGCGCAATAAACAGCCAACCTGCCCTGCGAACCGACCATTGCCTCGGGCCGCACATTGATAGAGCCTCTCGAGTGGCGTGCGAGAATGCTTGAACGTTGATTCCTACGACTGCCGCCGCCGCAGAGTTCAAGTACGCTCAAGTATATCGCCCCACCAGAGGGCTACAAGTTTTCCGATAGGTCGCCGGAGATTGTGGCCCGCCGGCGACTCAGCGAGAATTGGCCTTCTGTACTACTCAACACTGGCCGAATTAATCTTTAGTTTCTCCACTACTTGCACTGCTGCCTCCTTCAGGTGCTGGTCCCTCGGTCGCTGGCGGCTGAGAACTTCCGCTACTTCCTCCGCTCGTCTCACCCTTAGATTTTGTGCTTCGCGCTCCGCTTGACGCACCTGGCAAATCTTTTCCCTGGATAATCACTTGCGGCGGATTACCATTAAATTTCAAGACCCGCTCGCCGCCGGCTGGACCATCCTTAATGATGATCGTCCCGCTCCCGACCAGTGGCAACGTTGGCGAGTTTTGTGACAGCAATTCGTCCATCCGCTTCTCGATGATTTCGCTCCGTTGCGAAGCGCGATCGGAGATCTCCTTTTCGAGCTTATCCAGCCGAGAACGTAGCTCATCGAGTTGCTTCGATGCGCTCTGCTGATGCTCGTCGAACTGCTTGCCAACCGTGGCTTCCAACTTCTTTCTTAACAATACAAGCTGCTTGATTTTTTCGTCCGACGACTGATCGGCCGACAACGCGCGAATTGTAGTCGCCAAATTTGCAATTTGCTGATCGATTTCCGAAAGCTCGGGATGGATGATTACCGTGCGTGCAAAATTTAACGGGTTCACTGTCGTCGTGCCGCCGTTTTCGTTTCGCATCATCTGCTCGGCCTGGCGTCGTTGCTGTTCGGCCGCACGGCGCTGGTTTTCAGCGGCCACGCGATCGGCGTCGATAAGCTGCTGCATCGCTTGATACGCCTGCTTCTGTTGCTCGCTCTCGCCATCACCCGATTTCGATATATCTTGAAACCGCTTGAGCACTTCGGCGAATTGCTTCGCCTGGGCGTCGGCTTGCTTGATCGCCGTATCCGCAGCTTGCAACTGCTCTCGATAAACTTGCTGTGCTTGTTGATAGTCCGACGCGCCACTGGAGCCATCTGAACCCGCTTGCCGTCTGGGTTCGGCCGGAAACGGGATTGTGCCCGGTATGCTTGGTGGAGCGCCCGCAATGGTACCAGTGACGACGTTTAAACCTCCACCGGTTGAACGATTCGCAGCCGGCACGTCGAGTCCTTTAATGATCGTTTCAGCCAGTTCGATGCTTTTCTTCGAACCGCTTACCACAATCTGATTGCTGCGCACATCGGGCGCCACGACGCAATCACTGACCTGCTTTAGCAATTGGTCAAGCGAAGCGGCATCGGCGTATTTCAAACTGAATATTTTAAGCTCCGGCGATGGATTGGCCGTTGAGCCGGCGTCGGCGGTAACTGTCATCGTAGCGCCTGGCACTGACAAGGTTGGCGCCGACATGATCGCTGTTGCAGGCGGCACTGCCGGCGCTGGCGGAGCGCTGGGCCGTGCAGGCGTTGCCGCATTGCCTTGGGCGGATGCAGCGCCTTGGGCAAACGCAATCGAGCTAATCGGCAATAGAACCAGTGCAATCGATGCCGCACCTAAAAACGCATTCTTCATGATTATTTCTCCTTAATTGACGGCCTGATGGTCTTGGTGCTGTTGAATTCTCGTTTCTGTCGTACCGACGAGTCCGGTTCTGTGGCGGGGCCGAGTTTCGTTTCCAATTGATGCACTTCCGCTTCCAACTGGTTAACGTCGCTTTTGAGTTGCGAAAGCTCGCGTGCCATATCGTCGTTCCATGGCAATCCGTCTTGCGATTCGCCAACGGCATTGGGCCGCGTTCGAGCAGAGAAATCGCTCGCTATCGCATGGTCGCCCACTACCGGGATCGATTCAACGCCGGTCGCAAGAGGGTGAGCGCCCTTGTTCGCACTGCCAAATAAATACCAGCCAATGACTGAAGTAATTGCGAGGATTGTCGCAGCGATTACGGCTGCGGCAATCGTCGACGATTTCGACGCGAATATTTTGGAAGCGGCGCGCCGCGGCCAGCGCGGTAAGTCAGAATGCCGATCGGTGCGCCGCGGGGGGGGCACAACTGCATCTCGGGAAACGAGCGCCGCTACGGTTTCAGGCAGTGGCGCGAGGAGTGGCTGGCGAAGTGTGCCAGGCACTGTTCGAGCAGGCTTGCCACCTCTTGGGAAGTTTGAAACCGATCTTCCGGATCTTTTTCGTGCAAATGCGCGACAATTGCGGTCAGCCAGGCCGGAATCTCCGGATTGATCTCGCGAATCGGCCGCGGTTGGCTATCGCAAATTCGCTGCAGCGTGCCATAGCTTGTTTCCGCCCGAAACGGCGGCCGCCCGGTACACATCGCATACATCAAGCTGCCCAGGCTGAACAAATCGCTGCGCGAATCGACTCCCTCGCCGCGAGCTTGTTCGGGCGACATGAACTGCGGCGTGCCGGCAATGACTCCCGTGCGAGTTAGGCTAGCGTCGTCGGCGGCGCGGGCTAGACCGAAGTCGGTAATCTTCAACCGCTCGACGCCGTCTTCCAGCAAGATATTGGCCGGCTTGATGTCGCGGTGCACCAGCCCCTGCGCGTGTGCGGCGGCCAAGCCCGATGCAATCTGCACGGCAACGCGCAGAATCTCCGCGACGCCTAGCGGCCCGCGCACATCGAGCCGTTTTTGCAGCGAAGCGCCGCGGAGGTAGGGCATCACAAAATACGGTAGCGGGCCGCCTTCGGCCACGGCATGAATGGCGACGACATTTTCGTGTACCACTGAGGCCGCCGCCCGGGCTTCGCGCGCAAAACGCTGCCGGGCCGCGCCGCTCGTGGCCAATTGCGGCGCGAGCACCTTGATGGCCACATAGCGATTCAGCGCCGGATCGAGCGCCTTGAGCACCACGCCCATGCCGCCGCGCCCCACCACGCCGGCAATTTCATAACCCCCCAGCCGCCCGAGCATGTGTGGATCATCGGTGGGCGAAAGCAGCGCGAGCACATCGGCCACCATTTCGCGGTTGCTTTCGATAGCCTCCGAACCGGAGCTACCTTCGCCTGCCGGCCGCACATCCGTGCCGGCAATCGCCAAGGCCGGTACGCCGGATTCGGAACTGAGCAAATCGCGCACGTCGCGCCAATCGTTCGGCGCTGCGGCTCGATTCTCCAGCGCCCGCCGACAGCTCGGGCATGCTTCAAGGTGCGCCTCGAATGCCTGCCGATCGTCGTCGGCCAGCGCATCGTTGAGGCATTCTTCGATGCGGCGCGGATCACAGTTAATGGCTGGATTGTTCATAGCGAAGGTGCATTGTGCCTATCTCATTACACACAAGGGCTCAATAAATCTGACAATTCGCCGTCACTCGCGTTTTCGACCACGTTGTCTTGCTGCCTTGGTAGCCGCACGCTCTGCACGTACTTTTTCAACTGGATAAACTCCTGCAGCCTCATCAAACATCGCCGTCAACCGCGAGAGTCCCTCAGGAGATGACGAATGACATTTCCGCAAGCGCAATTTGCCGCCATTAGCTTCTGCCCACACCACGCGCTGCATTTGCAAGACGCGAAACAGACCCGGCTTGCCCAGTTCTTCCAATTGCCGGAGGATGCTGGCCAAATTGTGCTGCGGCCCGACGTGGCAGATTGGCTCCCAGCGCCCGCCCTTGCCGCGTGGCTTGGTCCACTTCTCAATGGTGTAGTACCCGAACGGCATGGGTCGCCCACCTGCATAAAAAAGCGTGGTTAGAAGGCCATCTCCGGGCGATCGCGAAATTCCTCGTCGTCGAAATCCCCCACTTTTTCTTTCAGACGTCGCATAATTCGGCTGCGGGCGGCATAAATCGCGCCGCAAGACATGTTGAGCTTCTCCGCCGCACTTTCGACCGGCTGATTCTCGACTGCCGTGAGCCAGAAAGCATCCCAGGTTACTGGCCGAAATTCGTCGCGAATTTTATCCGCTGCCCAGCGAAATACCTCGCGGCGAACTTCCAGACGCACCAAATCGGAGTCGGGACCATTGGGCGCGCGCTGCGCGTGCAAATAATCCAGCCACCGCGTATCACCCGCACCCCGGTCGGGATTGGCACGCGATAGAGCATTGATGATGCAGTTTTGCGCCACGCGATGCAGCCAGGTGCGAAACGTCGCTCGTGCAGGATCGGGCTCAAAGCGATCAATGGCTTTGGCGACCGCGGCCAGCACTTGCTGCGAAAGATCTTCAGCGTCTGCATGCTGCATCCCCTTAGCCGTAGCGAGCCGATAGATCACCGGAGTATAGATGCGGGCGAACTCGGCCCACGCCTCTTGGTCGGTCCGATCGGCCAGCCGCAACAGCAAACTGGCGCGAGTTTCAGGAGAAGGGCTCATGGGTACCGGCCGACTAGCTTTAGACGCGACAGCCGCTGCGATTGAAGAATCGGGGTACTTGCTGCAATCGCGGTGGCGACTCCCCGGCAAGACTGACCTAACTGACACAGTCTATAAGATACACACAGATGGTGCTGCAATCTGACACCGCTGGCGTGTATCGCTTGCCAGTGCGACGGACCGCTTGCCTAGAATCGGACTCAAAATCGCCGGGGACTGTCCCAATCCCGGCGCGCTGGGATGGGGCTGCCCTGAACCCCCAATACGACCCTAATGCACCGGTTTCAGCATCACCTCGAACAAGCTCACTTCCGTCGGCTTCTCCGGCTGGAACCGCAGTTCATATTCGCCGGCGTCGAGCTTTAGTCGGCCTAGTTCTGCCACCTGCGGCGGTGCAGGCATATCCGACTTGCCTTTTTTCTCCCCTGCTTCCGCGGCCGCCGAAACCGACTTATCCCCTGCGCTCACGACCAGCTTCGCCCCATCGCCGCCGCTATAGCGCACCGAAACATCGAACTCGGCCGGGGCGTTCAGCCGAATGGGCCAGCTCATGTGGTCGTCGGGCTTGGTAAACCCCGTGGCGTAGAAGCGATTGGCCTTGCCATCGCCGTAGGTGTATTTGCCGTGAGCTTTGGCATCGAAGGCAAGCAACTGATTCTCGGCAACGTTGGTGGCCAGTAGCCGCCCCTTGGCGCCGACAGGTGCATCTTTGAATTGCAGCACGATGACCGAATCGGTCGCGTCGGGCGCTTGCGATGGCACTTCAACCGCCAGGTCTTTGTCGTTTAACCGCGAAGTTTTTAGCGGCTGCTTGCTCGCGTCCGCAAGCAAATAGGCGGCGGTGGGTTCTCCCTGCAAATTACCCACCACCAGCTTGCCGTCAGTGGGCCATTGAAACACGTGCAAGTACAGCGTGTCGCCTTTCACGGTCGAATCGCCCCAGGCCTGCCGATCTAGCGGCGTGCGCGAGCAGCCATGAATACTGTCGCCGTTGACGTCCATCCATTTGCCAATCCCCTCCAGAATGCGCGTGGCGTTCTCATCAATGGTCCCATCCCCCTTGGGTCCGATGTTCAATAGCGTGTTGCCCCCTTTCGCGGTAATCTTTGCGATCAGTCGTACAAAAAACTCGGGCGTTTTGTAAGCGTGGTCGGTCTTGCTGTAGCCGTAGGAATTGTTCACCGTCGGAATCGCTTCCCAATCTCCCTCGGCTTCGCGCACTTCCACCGGGTTGTCGGCCGTATCGACGTAGTCGCCCCAGTTGCGCCCTTCGCCCGCGCCGCCCGGCCGTTGATCACCACATTCGGATCGGCCGCCCGTACCGCCTGCACAATTCGCAATTGCTCCGAGAACGGCAGCTTGCCCCCCACGTCGAACCAAAAAATATCCGGGTGATACATGGCAATCAACTCTTGAAGCTGTGGAATCGCCTTTTCATCCACGTACTTGCTGCGCCTTGGCCACCATTTCCGGGTGCACGTTGTACCATGGTTTGTAGGTTGAGCCGACTTTTTCATCGTACAGGTGCAAATCGCCGCCCGGGTTTTTGTAGTCCCAATCGTTGCCCGGCGCATCGGGGTGCTCCCAATCAAACGCGTGCGAATAGTAGAAGCCGAAATGCACGCCATTGGCGCGGCAGGCCTCCGAAAGCTCCTTCATCGGATCGCGTTTGAATTTGCTCACATTCTCAAGATTAAAATCGCTCACCTTCGAAGGATACATCGCGAAGCCGTCGTGATGCTTGGCGGTAATCACCACGTAGCGCATGCCGGCCCCTTTAATGAGCTTCACCCAAGCATCGGCGTCGAACTTCTCAGGATCGAACTTCGCGGCAATCTCTTCCAGGTATTCCTGTCGCGGAATCTTTAACTGCCGCATGATGTGCTCTGAGTACGCGCCCCCCTTGCGGCCTTTGTATTCGCCCGCCGGATCGGCATACACGCCCCAGTGAATGAAGCAGCCGAACTTCGCATCGCGCCACCATTGCACTCGCTGGTCGCGCCCTGGTAACGCAGCCGTCCACCAGCCATCGAGCGCTTCCTTGGCAGCCGCCTGATCACGAGCCCGAGCTTCGGGGGCGACGCTCGAGTCAGACGACGTCTCCTGAGCCGTGAGAATTCCGCTGACTACAAGCGCGGCGATCAGAGAAAACCCCAAAGCGATGCGGGACAGGCCGACGGCGGATACGGCGAAACTTCGTTTCATTGCAGTTGGTCCTTAATATGGCGTTTGGAATCCTCAAATAATTAGCCGATCAGCTTGCTCGCCGAATTGGGTGCCACTGCTGGCCGGGCGCCGTCCGCCGGCACGGCGGATGGTCGCAGCAGCGTGGCATTGCTTCGATGTCGGAGCGGCGCAAACCGGTCGAATCTGATATATAGACGCCGCCTGGCAGCATTTCCCCCTGTGGTCAGATAATACTATGTTTGCCGCTGCAAGTCACTGAATTGTGGCCGAATCTTCATGAATTTGATTGTGTAAATTCTCCCGCACGTTATTATGGCAGCCATCGAAATCGGCCTTCGCTGGAAATGAATCTGGCAGAGGTCGCGGTGCGGTCGGCCCATGGCAACAGTTCTCGCTCAGGCCGACGGTGTTCGCAGGGGGAAATTCAGGTCTCATCTACAGCAGGAGTGCATCCACGCATGGCAACGTCTAGCGCTTCCTCTACCAAACAGGGCATGTTCACCGTGGCCGGAAAGAATCTGGCCTTCACCTTCGCGTTGGTCAGCTCGTTGTTCCTCATTTGGGGCTTCTGCAACGGCATGATCGACACGATGGATAAGCACTTTCAGGATCAACTGCATCTGTCGAAAGCGCAGTCGGCATGGGTGCAGTTCGCGCACTACATGGGCTACGCAATCATGGCCCTGCCCGCCGGCTTGCTCACGCGCCGCATCGGCTACAAAGGTGGAATCATCTTCGGGCTCATGCTCGTCGCCCTGGGTGGCTTGTGGTTCATGCCGGCCACAAGCATTTCACAGTTTTGGGCTTTCTTGCTCGGTGTTTGTGTCATCGCCATGGGCCTCACGGTGTTAGAGACCGTCGCGAATCCATATACGACCGTTCTCGGACCGAAGCAATACGGCGCCAGTCGCATCAACTTAGCGCAATCGTGCAATGGCGTGGGGTGGATTATCGGGCCTCTGGTGGGCGCGAGTTACTTTTACTCGGAAGGCGGTGTCGAAAAAGCACAGGGCCAGCTCTTTATCCCATATCTTGGCGTCGCGATCGTTGTGTTAATAATTGCAGTGTTATTCTTCCGTTCGCCAGTGCCAGACATCAAGGTTGAGGACGAATACCACACCGACGAAGGCGGACCTGCCGTGCCGGTTGCAAAGGAACGCAACCGCGCGCTGATCTTGTTGATGATGTTTCTAGATATCGTCGCGCTCGGGTTCGCGGTCTTTTTGATTCTACATACGATTCTTCCTAGTCTCGGCAGTAGAGATAGCCGTGGCGTTGATGTGCCCTTGGTCTCAGAAGCCACCGTCGAGCATACGTATTCGCTTGTCATTGGGGCCCTTGTTGTCCTGACGATACCGCTGCTGATTCCCTTTGCTAAAAAGGTAACGACTCACAGCATTTGGGCACATCCGCATTTTTCGGGAGCGGTGCTGGCTCAATTCTTTTATGTCGCCGCGCAGGCCGGCATCTTCAGCTTTTTCATCAACAGCATGACGGTCGATGGCAATGGTTACTCGATGGTGCCGCCGCTTCCTGACTCTTGGAGGTCCGGCTTTCTGGAGAATAAGAGCTTGATCGAAACTCGAACTGCATTTTCCGCCGCAGAGATCAAGGATTTTCCAGCATTGGCGACGTGGCTCAAAACCAAGCCCGATGCAGTGGCTGCATTCGTGAACAGCCAACTATCGTGCGCTCCCGCTCCAGAAACCGAAGCACCCCCCGCGCCCAGTTCGGGCGTGCCGGCGCCATCGGGAGTCCCTGAATCCGAAACGAAGCCCTCGATGACGGGCGTGCAAGCAACGACCGGCGAGGAAGAAAAGGATGCGATATCGATGTTGAATAAATACAAGGATGGCGATCCTGTGGGCGAAAAGCTCCAGAAAACTCTCGTCAGTGAGTTGAACCGCATCATGCGGCAAGAACTGAGTAACAAGCCGGGTGACGATAAAGAGAATAAACCTGTCTTTTACGACGCGCAGCGATACGCTGGGATGAATTTCAGCCAGAAAACGCGCGACCAGGCAGCCGAGCTGGCAACTGCCAAGGAGAAGAACGATCACGCGATTTTGCGGCTCAATCGCCTTGTGCTTGAAGATGCACTTCCCACTGCGCTGCCATATCACGACAGCATTTTGGCCATCAGCGACAAGGGGGCAAGTACCTTGTCTTCTATCGCCTTTGCGTGCTTCCTGCTCGGCCGGATTTCAGGTGCATGGCTCTTGAAGCGCTGGAGTGCGCATCGAACCCTGGGCTTATATGCGCGAATAAACATCGGCGTTTGCGCACTGATCATCAACCAGCTCGGCTGGATCTCGGTGGCATGCGTATTCGCAAGCTATTTCTTCATGTCGATTATGTTCCCCACCATTTTCGCCGTGGGCATTTACGGCTTGGGAAGCCAATCGAAGAAGAAGGCTTCGGCATTCATTGTGATGTCGATTACCGGCGGAGCCGTCATGTGTAAACTGATGGGTCGGATCGGCGATGTTTACAACATGTCGGCTGCGTTTTGGATGCCCCTGGGCTGCTTCATTCTGATCGCCCTGTACGCGTTCTCGTGGCCCAAACTCAGCGGCCACGAGGGAATGCAAGGCCTCCAAACCCGCGGCGGACATTAATCAACCACCTCGTCAGGTCCTACTTCTGGCTCGGCCCGTTGTGGCACCGATCTCCCGACCGTGACAGTGCCGGCCGGGCGCTCTCCAACGGCACGGCTGATGGTCGCAGTGGAGCGATGAATACTGCGATCGAAGTGTAGTATCGTTGCTCAGTCAACGGCCTGCACATAGCTAGTCAAAAGCCGCCGCAGTCGCACAGTGAACAATTCCTGCCGTAATAAATTGCGTCCGGAGCGCAACGCCTCATTGACGATCGGGCAGTTTTTCTCTGCCGTCAAGACCGATCTGCCTCAGCTGTCTGTTGCAGACCGCGAACCTCGGATCTCATTCCCGCTCCCAAAAACGGGCCTGAAAATTGCGCGTTCTGCTCGAGCTCGACTGTGTAGCCAAAACAAGCATTTTCACCGAGAGTTTTCAGCACTACACCTATCCCTTACTTCGAGCACTTCGTTGACGCGAAAAAAATACCCGCTGCCCGCGCTTTGGGGTCGGGATAAAATCGAGTACAGTCCTTCTATTGGAGGTGGCTTATGAGCGTCGAACAAATTCGAACAGTGCTGATATGGTGCGCGGCGATTAACTACGGAATTTTACTACTCTGGTTCTGCATTTATAAACTGGCGCACGATTGGATGCAGGGCGTTTACACAAACTGGCTGCACGTTCCACCGCAACATTTTGACACGCTGCACATTGGCTTGATGATTTTGTACAAGCTGGGAATTGTGCTATTTAATCTGGTGCCGGCGGTGGTATTGTTTATTGTTTGATTGCTTGGACGTCTAACAGCGAATCGTGTGAACGCCGATCGAGGAGAACTGCAATGGCCGAACGCGGACGGCGTGTTGTACGGCAGCCGGCGACGAAGTTTCCCAACTTGCGCAAGAAAATGGAAGCGCGCAAGCTCCGCGCTCATGTCCGTAAAACAACCGGCCGGTGAACCGCCCCGGTTGGACGAGCGTCATCTGGCCAGGGCCATTACAACACGGTATATATTCGTATTGAGGTGTCGTTGCGGTAGCCGCATGCTACCCAGCGGCGCTCGAAATGCGGCTTCGATTGAGGCGCATTGAGCTTGTTAGCCGCACCTGCAAGTTGCCGTCAGTCAGACAATAAATGGATGGGTGGCAGAGTGGTTTAATGCACCGGTCTTGAAAACCGGAGTGGGCGCAAGTCCACCGTGGGTTCGAATCCCTCCCCATCCGCCTAAACAGCCGGTCAGTTGAAGTACGAGTAAATAATCATCGGCAAAAACGACGACGGGCGTTTTGGTTTGATGACCCTTACCCATGTTTTCCGTCGCGTACTGAGCCGGATTCTACAAGCATGTTACAGAGGAGCGTTTCGAACGCACCGCAAAAATGGCAGCCGTGCGCTAGGCGTGATGCTCGTGCGACGGCGGACATATTCACGGCCCCGCATCCAATAATCGATAACGATCGACGAATTACACATATTCAAACCGACTCTGCTGCGGGAGGCTGACATGGGCGATTTATTATCACGATTGAGCGGAGAGGATGTTGCGGGCATCATCTTCGCCACTGGCGTCGTCGTTTTCGCGGTCGCAGTTGTGATTTCGCTTTGTTGGTACAAGATTCGAAAATCGGAAATTGCAGCCGCGCTCAAGCAGGACATGCTAAATCGGGGAATGTCGGCGGAAGAAATAAAAACCGTGATTGAGGCCACGCCGAAATAACTTCAATGCATTTAGTGCCGCCTGAGGCGACGCCGAGGTTTTTCTTGCGCTCAGAAGCGCTGTTTTTCGGCGGCAAAGGCGGCCTGGTTCTCTATCGATTCTTGTCCTCGTGCGCGGCGCGGTGGGTGTCGGTTAGCGGCACGATGCAGTCATTCGATCCTGCTCTCAAGGCAGTGCCGCCAATTGTGGCGTACATTCGCCCATCGGCCAATTGAATGTAAACAGCGCCGACGTAGAACACGGCCCCGATTCCCAGAATCTCGGAGGGTTCCGCTTGTAAGTTCGGAAGAATTGCAACATCGTCGCCGGGGACAAGGTGACTAAGGTGATTTTGAAGAGGCATCGGTCAATTTTCCACAGGGCAGGGCCTAGAAAGGCTGCCTGTGACGAATCGACGCCAAGCTCAGGTAGTCACATTGATTCTAGCCGTTTGTGCTCACGACGACGGTCACGGGTTCGTCATAATCGCGTCACAAGTCTCGAACTTGCATTATTGTCGATGGATTTCCATTCAAATACGATCGAGGCCAATGGAAATGGACCATTTTGCCAATCAATAGGGTACGCTTAAGAGCCAAAGTTTCAGAACTCCTACGAAAGCTATTATGAAACTTGACCGGAATTTGATCCTTCAAGCACAAGCCCTTGCCGACGAAGTGGATTTGCTCGATGTCGCCCGCTTGATTGGGATGTATCGCGGGGCAGCCGGCGACGGAATAACGCTCGCGGCGACCGAATTGGAATGCAAAATACGCGATTACGTCCGCCGCAAACGCGCCCCTGCCCGCCAAGAAAACTAAAAAGACCCAAGAAAGCCCTGCGCGGGCCGGCTAAGCCAAATCCCGATCGTCGAATCGGTAAGCTGACTTGCCGCCTCTCTTTTAGTGCTCCGACTCCCCGGGCTTTTCCGGGATTCCCGGATCATCCAGAATCTGCACCGCCGTCGCCGGACCCAGATCGGCGAAATCCCACAGCACCCACACGACTTTTTTATCGGGCGTGACTTCCACAAGCTGCGGGCCTTTGCCGTTATTGCCGCGCGAACAGACGATGGTGTTGCCGTTGGCCAACCGCGTGCACGATTGCGTGTTGACGTAGCGGTATTCTTCGGGCAGGTCTTCGGGCTTCAGTTGCCACACGATCTTTTTGTCGGGCGTCACTTCCAGGTGCGATTTTCCGGACTCGTTCGTGATCAGCGTGTTGCCATTCTTCAGTCGGATCGCAGCCCAGGGAGAGAATTTCTCATCGGCGGGAAGCGAATCGGCGTCCGGGAAGCTCCAGATTTCTTTGAAGTCTTTGTCGTATTCAACCACCTTGTGCATGTTTAAAAACGGAACGAGGTAGGTTCCCTGCGCCGTGTAGCGAACGCGTCGGAATTGTGGGTGCACCGTTTTGGGGTCGGGAGGCTCGATTGCGGGAAGATCGTGCTCGACCTCAGTCTCGCCCGATTTGATGTTCACCACTTTCAACTTCGGCGGCAGGCCGTTTTGGATGAACAATACTTTGTCCAGCCCGATCGGTTGGCAGGCGTGAATTTCGGTGCCGGTCGGCGCATCGTACGCGCCAAACGACTTCCTTCTTTGGCGTAATCTCGGCGATGTATTGCATGCGCGTAAAGAGAACATTCCCATTGGAGAGCATCCACACATCGTCGTATTCGTTGCCTTTGCCCGTGGAGTAGGTCCAAATAATCTTGCCATCGTTGATCAAAAACATTTTGTTGTAGCCTTCGCCCACATAGAGCATCGGGTGCTGGGCCAGTCCATTGCCGGGAAGATTGGCGGGCGCCGGCTGGTCGGGGGCTTTTCGCGCAGGCACCTCGGCCTCCGCCGGACCCAGCGCCGGCACATCGGCGGCAGTAAAGCGGTCGAGAATGGACATGAGCGGTTTGTCGCCCGAGGGTTTCGCCGCCGCGTTCTCATCGCCACGCGAGGAGCCACCAAATGAGACGGCAACAATTAAAACGACAAGTAAATAGCTGCACCCTACGTAGCACTTCATTTGGCATCCCCCTTTTGCGATAAATGATTCTGTGCCGACCTTCACTGCAAAACATACTCGGCCATCAGTACGACCGCAAGCTTTGCTCCAAGGAGACAATGCCGTCGAACCGAGATGGTCTAGGAATTCTTGCGATCCTCAGCCGGGCGCTGCGTATGCCATAGATTGAATGCCGAGTTCACTAGCGCCAGGTGTGTAAACGCTTGCGGGAAATTTCCCAGAAATCGCTTGGCGGCCGGATCGTACTCTTCGGCAAACAGGCCAACGTCGTTCGCTAGAGCGGCCAAACGCTCGAACATTTTTTCAGCTTCGTCGCGGCGGCCCATTGCGGCCAGATTATCCACCAGCCAAAAGCTGCACGGGAGAAAAGCGCCTTGGCCCGGCGGCAAATGCCCCAACGTCGATTCAAGCCGATAGCGCGCAACGTAGCCGTCGTAGGTTAGGTGTTTTTGAATGGCTCCCACCGTGCCGGCCACGCGTGGATCGCTCACCGGCAAAAAACCCACCAGCGGCATCATCAGCAAACTCGCGTCGAGTTCCTTTGAATCGTACGATTGCACAAAGCTGTTGAGCTCATCATTGAATCCACGCTGGCACACCTCTCGGTGAATTTCGTCTCGAATTTTACGCCATCGATCGGCTGGCCCAACCGTGCCATACCGTTCGACCGATTTGACCAACCGGTCAAAGGCGACCCAGGCCATCATTTTGGAATGGACGAAATGCCGGCGCGGCCCGCGCACTTCCCAAATGCCTTCGTCAGGCTCGCGCCAATGCATTTCCAAGTACTCGGCGAGATGGCATTGCACCGCCCAATCGCGCTCGTCCAGCGCCACGCCCATGCGGCGCGCCAGATGGAACGAATCGCAAATCTCGCCGAATACATCGAGTTGAAATTGGCTCCAGGCCGCGTTGCCAACGCGAACTGGTTTTGATTTTTCATAACCTTCGAGCCAAGGCAGCTCGATTTCGGTTAATCGCCGTTCGCCCGCCAATCCATACATGATATTCAATTGGCTTGGACTGCCGGCCACCGCCCGCAACAGCCACTGTTGCCAAGCGACTGCCTCATCGGTGAAACCTCCCAACATGAGCGCATACAATGTGAAAGTTGCGTCGCGAAGCCAACAGTAGCGATAGTCCCAATTTCGCACGCCGCCGATGAATTCCGGCAGCGAAGTAGTGGCCGCCGCAGCCAGTGCTCCCGTCGGAGCGTAAGTAAGAGCCTTGAGCGTAATCAACGACCGCAGCACCAAATCTTGATAAGGGCCGCTGTACGCACAGCGGCTGGACCAATCCTCCCACCATTGTTGTGTATCGTCATGGCACGCGCAAGCCTCGGGCGAACCGGTGCGCTCTTCGTTCGACGGATGCCATTGGGCGACGAAACACTTCTGCTCGCCGGGCGCGACGACGAAATCCCCCACCGTACGTAAGTCCTCTCCGCGCAGTTCGACGTCGGTATCGATATACAGCGCATCGGGGCCGGCAATCGCTTCAATTCCCGTATTCGTGCGACGGACCCACGGCACAATGGAGCCGTAGTCGAATCGAATGGTCAACTCGGTGCGTACCGCCACTTGACCGCGAATGCCTTTGACAATTCGAACCAGGTTGGGTTGCTTGGACCGTGGCGGCATGAAATCGACGATTACAATTTTGCCGTCGTCCGTCTCAAATTCGGTTTCCAACATCAGCGTGCCGGGCCGATAGCGCCTGCTGACCTTTCGTACTTCGTCTCGCGGCGCTATACGCCAGCGCCCGTTTTCCGGCGTTCCCAAAAGCGCGGCAAAGCAGGCGCCGGAATCGAACCGCGGCAAACACCACCAATCGATTGAACCATTGCGTCCCACCAGCGCCGCAGTGTGCAAATCGCCCACCAGTGCATAATCTTCAATGAAAAGCGACATAGTGTTGAGCAATAGGCGGCAAAGGGCGACAAACGTAAAATCGTTTGTGACCCGCTTCGGTACGTCTGCACACTTTATACCAAGAAAAGTGATCTATGCCCGAAATTACCGGAATTCTTGAAACGGCAATGTATGTATCCGATATAGCCCGCGCAGCCCGGTTTTATGAAGGCCTATTTGGCCTAAAACTGATGCGCGGCGACGAGCGGTTTCGCGCTTACGATGTTTGCGGCCGGCAAGTGCTGCTGTTGTTTTTGCACGGTGGCACTACGAAGCCAATGGCGCTCGCCGGCGGTGTCATTCCCCCGCACGACGGCACCGGCCAATATCACATGGCGTTTTCTTGCACGGCAGCGGAGTTGCCCAAATGGGAAGCGAAATTGGCAGCAATGAACATTCCGATCGAAGGCAGAGTGAAATGGGAAATGGGCGGCACTAGCATTTACTTTCGCGATCCCGATCAAAATCTGATCGAAATCGTTACGCCCGGTATCTGGCCGAATTATTGAGCAGCCTTTTCAGGTTGCCCTTCGCCGCGAGTCGCTGGTGGGCGATCCAATCCTTCCTTGTGATACAAACATAATTGCCAGCCGGAAAGACCGGGAAACGCAAAATGCTGGCGCAGCCGAAAGGTTTGCCCATCGAACCGCACAATTTGCGGCGGAACAAAATCGATGTCTGTATCGTGGGCCAACAGCCATTCAGACGTACGAAGCGAATCTGCCGAAAGCGCCGCGCCGTGCAGCGGCTTCTGCAGTTTCATCCGGCCACTGTAATAATCGAGCATCAGAAAATGCCGCACCGGATGATCGGCGGCAAAGGTTATCTCGTCCCGCTTTGTTTCGCGCTCCATCGTCCCGATGACTTCTTGATAGTGCCCGCGCCCCAGTTCAACAAGCTGCAATATGTGATAGCCGTTGGCTGCAATATAGAGCAACAAGAATACTGCCAACCACTTAGCCAACGATGGAAGGCGGGGAATAACGATAACAACGCAATCGGTCCATAATAAAAGTGAAAACAACACGCTAGTTAAAAAATACCGTGGATAGATGTCCTCGCGCCTGGCAACGAGAAGCAACAACGCCGGCACAATGACAATCGCCAGAGCGTAAAACACGCCACCTCTAGGGCAGTGTCGGCAAACGATCACCAACGCCGAGGCGAACATTGATGCACAGACAATCGCAACCGCACATGCAATTGGCCCATTAAAGGGACCGCCCAATGTCAGCGATAGCACCTGCAAGATAACCAGGAAGTACGATGGCGATGCTCCGCCGCCCAACACCATCTGGCGCAAGTTCACGATATAGAGCCAGCCAAAAAATGCCGCCGGCACAAGTACGCGAAATATCAGCATTGATAACCGCGGAATCCCGCCACGGACCGGAGGACACCAGGTCCAGCCCTGTGAAGCCAGAAACATAATCAAAAACATTGGGTGCGCCAAAAAACCGAGAATGCAAACAAGCGAAAACAACGCCTCTTTCCACCAACCGAACGACGCGTCCGATTCTCGCAAAATTGCAAACGCGCTGATCGAAAAAAACAGTTGAAGCGAATAACCGCGGAATTCGGAAGAGAAATGCACAAGCAAGTAAGACCCGCCAACGAGTATCGTGGAGATCATGACTGCCTGTCGACCGCAGCGCCGGAAGATCCAGCCAGCCAAAACAACCGTGACGATGCCGCCGACAATTCCTGTGGACCGATAAACCCAGGGACTGGCGTAAGAACCGACGGCATAGACGATTAGCGAATTAAGAAAATGATTCGCATCGTGGTGCAGCTTGAAAAAAATATCAGCAGGAGATTGCGCTCCGTTTCGCACCAGCAGAATTCCCCACACTTCATCCAGCCACAACTCGCCGCGTCCTCCGGCAATTCGAACTACTACGGCATAAAAAACCATAGCTCCGATCGCCCAAGCGATGAAACGATTGCGGGATGCTGACGGCAATGTTCCAAAGTTGACGTCCGCAGATTGGCTCGCCAGCGCCATCGATATCCTCGCGTTCGAGCGGTCGCCCAACGACCTGTGGCCGCCGTGTGCAACTCACTCCATTTGCACGACAAGTTCGCCCGCCTCCACCGGCGTGCCGGGTTTTACCAGCACGTCGGCCACGCGGCCGTCGGCCTCGGCATAGAGCGTGGTCTCCATCTTCATCGCTTCCAGCGATAGCAGCTTGGCGCCTTTCTTTACATTGTCGCCCGGCTTCACTGCCACGGTCACCACGAGCCCCGGCATCGGTGCGGCAACCTGTTTCGAATCGGTGGGATCGGCCTTCGGCCGGCGGACAACTTCGGTTTTAAGCGACTTGTCGAAGACCGACACGCTCCGCGGCTGGCCGTTGAGCTCGAAGAACACAGTGCGCTGGCCGTCGGGGTGCGGCTCGCCCACGGTGAGCAGCTTGATAATCAAAGTTTTTCCCGGCTCGATGTCGATCGTCAGTTCCTCACCGGGCTGATGACCGAAAAGAAAATACGGCGTGGGCAGCATGCTCGTGTCAGAGTATTGCGCAAGATGCGTTGCGAAATCCTGATACACGCGCGGATATAACAGGTGCGAGAGCACTTCTTGATCAGTCGGGTCGCGACCCAAGAGTTTTTTTACAGCGGCATTGGCGGCGGTGAAATCGGCCGGCGGAAGCGATTCTCCCGGGCGGCCTTTCACCGGCTTCACATCGCGCAAAATGCGCTTTTGCACCTCCGGCGGAAACCCGCCAGGAGTTTGCCCCATGCGGCCGGCGAGCAAATCGATCACGCTTTCGGGATAGGCAAACTCACGCGACGGATCGAGCACTGCGTCCACGCCGAGATTATTCGTCACTAAAAAAAGCGCCAAGTCGCCCACCGATTTCGACGTCGGCGTCACCTTCACAATGTCGCCCAAGAGCTGATTCACAGCGGCATACATTCGGCACACTTCGTCCCAGCGCGACGCCAGCCCCAGGGCGCGTGCTTGTTCGAGCAAATTGGTGAATTGCCCCCCCGGCATTTCGTGCAGATATAAATCGGAGTCGGGCGCCTTCATGTCGCTCTCGAACGGCGTGTAAAACTCGCGCACCGCTTGCCAATAATGTGCGAGATATCGAAGCTGCTCGACATCGAGTCCTGTCTCGCGCGGGCCGAACCGCAGCGCCTCGACCATCGCGTTCAAGTTTGGCTGCGAGGTGAGCCCTGACATCGGCGCAAGCGCGCCGTCGGCAATATCCAACCCGACCTCGGCAGCTTCCAATACCGACGCCGCGGCCGCCCCGCTGGTGTCGTGCGTGTGAAAGTGAATTGGAATACCAATTTCCTTCTTGAGCGCTTCGACTAGCTTCTTGGCCGCATAGGGCTTGCACAAACCGGCCATGTCTTTAATGGCCAGAATATGTACCCCCATTTTCTCCAATTCCTTCGCCAGATCGACGTAGTACTTCAGGCTATACTTCGGCCGCGCGCTATTCAGCATATCGCCGGTATAGCAAATGGCTGCTTCGCAAATTCCGCCATGCTTGTGCACCGCATCCATTGCCACGCGCATGTTCTCGGTCCAATTGAGCGGATCGAAAATGCGGAAAATATCCATGCCCGCTTGGAAGCTTTCTTTCACGAACATCTCGACCACATTATCGGGATAGTTCGTGTAGCCGACGGCGTTGGAGGCCCGCAGCAACATCTGGAACAGAATATTCGGCACGCGCTCGCGCAAATCGGCTAAGCGTTGCCATGGGGATTCTTTGAGAAACCGCATCGCCGTGTCGAACGTCGCGCCCCCCCACATCTCCATCGAAAACAGTTGCGGCACCAAGTGCGCGTAGGCCGAAGCAACCTGCAGCATGTCGTGCGTGCGCATCCGCGTGGCCAAGAGCGACTGGTGCGCGTCGCGCAGCGTCGTGTCGGTCATCAAAAGCGGTTTCCGATCGAGAATCCACTTTCCGAATTTTTCGGGGCCAAGCTCTTGCAGCTTTTGTCGAGTTCCGAGTGGCGCTGGTTTACTCGCATCGAACACTGGCGCCGGTGCTGGCTGCCGCCGCTTCGCTTTGGGCCGATCCTTCACCAGCGGATTGCCGTTAACAATCGTTTCTCCTAAAAACTGCAGCAGCTTCGTAGCGCGATCGCGCCGCAGAGGCATATGAAACAATTCCGGCGTGTCGTCGATGAATGTTGTCGTACATTCGCCGGCCAGGAACGTCGGATGTGTTACCAAATTGATCAAAAAGGGAATGTTCGTCTTCACGCCGCGAACGCGAAATTCCTGCAAGCAACGTTCCATGCGGCCGGCTGCGTCGCCAAACCGCCGTCCACGGGCGGTTACTTTCACTAACAGCGAGTCGTAGTACGGCGTCACTACGGCGCCGGAAAATGCAGTTCCGGCATCCAGGCGAATACCCATCCCGGCCGCCGATCGATACGCTGAAATGCGCCCGTAATCGGGCACGAAGCGGTTTTCGGGATCTTCCGTCGTCACGCGGCACTGCATGGCAAAGCCGGTCGTCTTTACATCCCGCTGATCGGCCAGCCCTATTTCCGGATCGCTCAATTTGTGCCCCTGCGCAATCAGAATTTGGCTTTTGACGATATCGACTCCGGTCACTTCCTCCGTGACCGTGTGCTCGACCTGAATGCGCGGGTTGACTTCGATGAAGGAATGTTGCCCGGTCTCAGCATCGACGAGAAATTCGACCGTGCCGGCGTTTTCGTAACGCACCGCCCGACCAATGGCCAACGCCGCTTCACATAGATTGGCACGAAGCTGTGGATCTAAACTCGGGGCCGGCGCCAGCTCGACGACTTTTTGATGCCGCCTTTGCACCGAGCAATCGCGCTCAAACAGATGAACTAAATTTCCATGCAAATCGCCAAGCAGTTGCACTTCAATGTGCCGCGCGCGGCGGATGTATTTTTCCAAAAACACTTCGCCATTGCCGAACGCTGCGGCCGCCTCGCGTCGGCCCGTATCTAAATTCGGCCCCAATTCATCAGGCGAATTCACCACCCGCATCCCGCGGCCGCCGCCACCGTGAGCGGCTTTGAGCATGATCGGGTAACCCAGCTTCTTCGCCACGTCGCGCGCTTCACCGAGGCTATTCACAGCCCGCGCGCTGCCGCCGAGAATGTTCACCTTCGCCTTTTCGGCAATTTCGCGGGCCGCCGTCTTATCGCCCAATTTCTCCAATAGCTCCACCCGCGGACCGACGAAAGTAATGCCAGCCTCATCGCATGCCTTTCGCAGCGCAGGATTTTCCGACAGGAAGCCATATCCCGGATGAATGGCATCAACCTCGTACAAGCGAGCCAGCGCGATAATCGACTCGATATCCAAATACGAGCGAATGGGTTCGCCCGACTTACCCACTAAATACGCTTCGTCGGCCTTGAAGCGGTGCAGTGCATACCGGTCTTCGTGCGAATAAATGGCGACGGTGCGAATGCCCAATTCGTGTGCCGAGCGGAACACACGAATCGCAATTTCGCTGCGGTTGGCGACCAGCAGCTTACGGATTGGTTTAATGGACATAGTTTTGACGAATGGGTCGCCCTGCTTCCTCCCCAGGTCGCGGCCGCGATGAAACTGCATCTTAGCCTATGAAAGCCTAGGCCAAAATCCCCGGCGAGACGGTTGGCAATCGCCAGAAGCCGTGGTACGTTCGCGGGTTAATGTGTTTTAGACGCAGCCGAAATTTTACGGCCGTGCGTTATTTGTTTGTCGCCGCCAGATACATCCGGCGCAAGTGGAAGAGGCCCCCGCCATGATCCTCGATCGGCTGGAAGATTCCAAGCAATATTGCCGGCTGCACGGCGGATTCGACGCCGCCTTCGATCTATTGCTGAGCACCCCTTTTGGCGAACTGAAAGCCGGCCGCCACGAAGTGATGGGCGATTCCCTGTTCTTGATCATCGACGATATCGAAGCCCGCGGCCGCGATGCCAGCCCACTGGAAGCCCATCGGCGCTATATCGACGTACAATATGTAATCCCCGATCCCAATGCGAAAGCTGAAGAATTCGGCTGGCGGCCCGTCGCCACCTGCACCAGCGTCACCACGCCGTACAACAAGGAAAAAGACATTGTGTACTTTGGCGACAAGCCCCAACTCTGGTTCACCGTCCCGGCTGGCTATTTTGTCGTATTTTTCCCAGGCGACGCGCACGCCCCGCTGGCTGGCAACGGTCGCGTACTTAAAGCAGTCGTGAAAGTGGCGGTGGATTGGTGATAAAATAAAGCAAGTTGCCATCAGGAACACGATTCGGCCGATTGAGTAACTTCCATCGGAATCATTGTGACCACTGAATCCTGAACCCTGAATCCTGAACCCTGACCCCTGTAGCATGCGTCTTCTCAGCTACAACATTCACAAAGGCATTGGCGGGCGCGACCGTTACTATCGCCTGCAGCGAATCATCGATGTCATCGAGGCCGAAAACCCCGACCTCATCTGCCTACAGGAAGTCGCTCGCCAAGGGCGTCGTTCGCAATTCGAAGACCAACCGAGCCTTTTGTGCAAATACTTCAAGCCCGTCGCGCACGCCTATCAACCCAATGTGCACGTTCAGGCGGGAGTCTACGGCAATTTAGTCCTCTCGCGATGGCCGTTGGAGCGCAAGCATCATATATCCTTGCGGCGCAATTCCAAAAAGCCGCGGGGTGCCCAAATGGTCGTCATCGAAACACCAGAAGGCCCGCTCCATCTGGTGAATTATCATCTGGGGCTTGCCGAACGCGAGCGGCACTGGCAAATCGAACATTTGCTTAACCATCATCTTTTCCGCGAGTCGCTCGAATTGGCCACATTGATCGTCGGCGATGCCAACGACTGGCGCAATACGCTTCACCGCGCCCATCTCAAAACGCACGGCTTCGACCAACTGACAACCCCTATTTCTCGATTCCGAACCTTTCCTGCCTATCTTGCCTTAAGCTCATTGGATAAAGCCTTTTGCCGCGGCGAAGTTTTCGTTCGTCACGCACGCATCGTCCATACGCCTCTTGCCAAGCGAGCTAGCGATCATTTGCCGCTGGTAATCGATTTTCATCTCAGCCAGCAGGCGCTCAATGGACGCCCGGAAAGCGTTTGACCGGCGTCACTTTTGCAAATTCTCACTAACCAAATTGCCGGCTAAATTGCTGGTTTTCGCCGCTGTGCCCCCGCGACATCAAACTCCTGTTGGCATAAACTTAGGTCGGCTCGTTCGATAAGCAATGAGTTTCCGGCCGATGCGGGGCTCTTCGTCCATTTTTATAGTCAGTTGGAGGATGTCGTTAATGCCCGGAGGCATTTTTAAGTGGGCTCGTAGAATCCCCGTTCAGCTGCAGATTGTTTACTGCTCAGCTTGGTTCATTTTATGTGCCTCGGTGGCGGTCGGCATCGCCATCTTTGTGGCGCCGCCGCCAAGCCATGCCCAATTGTTTAAGGGCGGCCGATTGCTTCGTCCCCCAGTGGAACTGGGAATCGAAACGATCGCCGGAGAACCCTACGGCGTCGGCCGTTGGACCTTGCAACTGCCGCCGGGAACGAACACAAGTTTGCTGGGCGGCAACAACTTCACTCTCACCGAAAAGAACGGCCGCGCAGTCTTTCAGGCGTTTCAAGTAGAGCCGCTGCGTGCCATCGCCCGCGAGTTTCTCGGCCGGCCGCAAACCGCCACGGTCTATTTTTTATTCACTGGCACCCAGCCGCTTGAGTTGCAGCTCTATGCACCCATGCCAGTCTCGGCCAACACCACGCCGGCAACCGATCCGGTCGGCCATGCCCGGCTGCTGACCGATTGGTGGGTGAAATACGCGCGTCAAGCCAACCGCATCGGTCGGCCGGCCGATTATCCCGATCTGCTCGACAATTATTTGCTGGCTACTCTTTCCCGGCGGTTGAATTTGCCACCGGCTGGCCAATTGCCGCCGCCGCTAGTGCGGTCGATTACCGATGGTTTACTGCGCTCGCTCACCAGTCCGCTTTCGAAGCCCACGGAACTCGAATCGTCTGACGTGCAGTTGGATCATCAAATCGGCCTCTTGTTTGGCGCCGACGATTTGCGCAGCGACATGCAAACCGAAGTGCTCGCCCGCCGCAGTGAACCATCAGAAACCGCCAGCGAACCGCTTCCTGCCCCGCTTCCGTACACCCCCAATTCCCCCGAGGTGCCGGCCAACGTAATAGTCGAGCCAATCGCCATGCACGTTCCGGCCGAATGCTTCTACGTCCGCTTCGGCACATTTAGCAACTACATCTGGTGCCGCAAAACGATGACCCGCTGGCACGACGATTTGCAAAACTTGCTCAATCGCCGCGGGCTCGATTATCGACTCACCGCGCGCATGGAGCGGCAAATCTCGCTCAAAGAATCCGCGCTTTCTGAATTGCTCGGACCCACTGTCGTGGCCGACGTAGCCATGGTCGGCGACGATCTGTTTTTCCGCGAGGGAGCGGCCATGGGCATGCTGTTCCAGGCGCGCAACAACTTCGCACTCTCGGCCGATTTCAATCGCCAGCGCTCGGAAACCCTCGAGCGCGAGTCCGATTGCACCGAGCAAAAGGTCGATATCGCCGGACATCAGGTGTCGCTGCTTTCTACGCCCGACAACCGCGTACGTTCGTTTTACGCCATCGACGGCGATTTTCATTTTGTCACCAATTCGCGCCAGTTGGTGAAGCGATTCTTCGAGGCCGGCGCTGGCAAAAACGATTTGGGCCAGACCGCCGAATTTCGTTATGCACGCTCTTTGATGCCGGCCACGCAGGATTACACCGTCTTTGCCTATTTGTCGGGCATCTACTTCCAAAATGTGACCGGACCGCATTATCAAACGGAAATGCTCCGCCGCTTGCGCTCGACGGCCGAGATCGACATGGCCCTAGTCGCCGAAGCCGCAGCCGGCGCAACTGGCTCCGATAAAAAGCCGCTTAGTGAATTAATCAAGGCGGAATACTTGCCCGAGGGGTTCGGCCAGCGCAGCGACGATAGTCGCTTGGAGATTACCAACAGCGGGGAGTTCGTCGACTCCCTGCGCGGCGGCCGCGGCACGTTCCTACCGATTCCCGATGTCGAATTCGATCGCATCACGCCCAGCGAAGCGCAACGCTATCAGCAATTCGCCAATTGGCTACAAACGAAGGTCTCGCAAATCGATCCGGTCGTCGCCGGCATTCGCCGCGAACCCAGTAAGCTCAAAGAGCCGGGCGTCGAACGCATTGTGCTCGACGTTCAACTTACGCCATTGGCCGCGAAGAACTACGAGGCAATCGCCACCGCGCTCGGGCCCATTGCCAAACAACGCTTGGCGCAAATTCCCGGCGACCTGATTTCGGCCGAAGCCATCATGAGCGGCAATTTGCTCGCGTCGAAAGGCTTGGGTCAGCCGCAGGGCGTCTATCGGCTGTTCGGCGCCATGCGCGATCAGGTTCCCGAAGGGATCGGCGCAGCAGCAGCCGCGGCGAGCAATGTCGCACCAAGTGATCCCAACGCGCCCGAGACTCAAGACGCTCCGCAAATCATCGTCAACGGCCAGCCAATTGGCCGCGGGCAAATCTTGAATAGCCCGCTCCTCAGCGGATTGCTGGGTGGTGCGGCCGCCGGACAGGGCACGGGGCTCTCGCCCTTCGGATTGTTGCCGCCGTTTTATTTCGGCGCCTATCCAACCCCGGCAATTTTTGCGATGCTCGGCCTGCGTGAGGACGCCCCGCTCGATCAGGCCGGTTATGCGCAAATGCCCAACGGCCTTTGGCAGCGGCGCGATGGCAAATTCACGACCGCCTCCCCGCAGCGCGTCGTGCTGGAAACGGTCACGCCGCAATTTCAATTTGTCGACGCACGCCGGCCGGCGCAAGTTTCGGGCGCATGCAGGCGACTTGGCTCATTCGAAATTGACCGGCTTGATCAATGGTTTGTTCTTCCGTTCGGCGAAAAATGCCGCGGTCGGTAATGTGGAGTTCTTGCACGAACTGGCCTCGCAGTTGTATGTTCCGCCGGCCGACTGTTTGAAAGTCGCCCAGCAACTTACCGATGCCACTTTCGTTTGCCCGCTGGGTGGCGAATATCAACTGCAACAAGCGGCAGGCACATTGCCAACCTGGATCTCGACGAAGCTGCCGGCCGACAAAACGCGCTTGCTCGACGGATTGTTCGACCCCGCGCCCGCCGATTTCACCGCCCCCATTCTGCAATGGCTTCGCCAGCTCGATGCCGACGCCGCACTCGACGGGCACACGCTGTCGATCAACGCCGTCATCGAAATGCAGCAAAATCAGGTCGTGGCCAACTCCCCGAGCGCGCCGCCGGCCGGCAATGGCCGCACCTCCGGCAATGCCGCCGGTCTCAGTACCCCGCCGCGAGCAAACCCTCCCCCGCCGCCGCAGCCCGCAGGTGGCGGACCAGCCATCCCGCCCCAGCAGACGAATTCACCCTCGGCGAGCCGACCATCAGGCACACCAGGCGAGGAAATTCCAGCGCCCCCCGTCCCGCGGTAAGTTCGTAGCAAGCGACTTAAATACTTGAAAATTGTTTGAATTAAATCCCTTCTGTATGAATCCGTTCGCTCGCACGTTTATGCGATCTTTATGCGAAAAACAGGGATCTATCGCGAGAGCGCGCCGCAATAATTTTTTGATTTTTTGTAGAAAATTATTGACTCGCGATTGATAGCTATTTAAATTCGCACTTGGAGATTGCGGTCCTCAGTGAGGGGGGAATAAGGCGGTCGAATCCGCTCGCAGTTTTTCATATTTTTGTGAAAACCTGAGCTTTAGGGGGAACTGCTAATGAACTGCTTTAATCGCATCAGTCTTTTTGCAGGGGCATTCTGCGCCGGCACGCTGCTGGCTCTTTCCGCTGCTCGTGCAAACCCGATTACCATTCCGAATGGCGATTTTGAAGATTACACAGCCATTCCCGGCTGGTCGAGTTTGCCTTCCGGGTATACCTATGGCGGCGCCAACGACGAGTATTATCACAATGATGAATCGTACGCGACGCACCCAAGCTATGGTTCCGGCTGGCAAAATAATGGACCACAAAGCGCCAATGGCAAATGGGGTTTGGATCATCCGGCAGCCAGTCAGCATCATCGTACTTCGGCAACCGATCCGATCGGGCCGCTCGACGGGGCGTTTGACGGCTATTTCATAGGATCGGTTAATCTGGAAGACGGCGATGGGACCGCTGCTTCGGTGCAGTCTGGAATTCTCGGACAGCTTGCCGAGGGCACATATACCTTGACATTCGGAATTGGAGCCCGTCCATCCACTACCTGGAACGATGTCAGCTACAGCCTTTCATTAGTCTCCGATCCAGTGCTGGGCGCGCCGGCCAATGGTGGAGACGGTTACGGCAGCGAATCAGGCACGGTACTTGGAACGCCGAGCGATGCTACCTTGATTCCCTCGACCGCGGTTTTGGGAACCAACGACACTCAGACCCTAACCTACACGTTGACCCTTACCGCTGCCGATGCCGCGCTATTCGGCCACGACTATGCCATCCGCTTGGACATGGCCAACACGGGCACCAAGAATGGAGACGCGTCGCCTACATCCACTTTTACCCAAGGCAACTTCGACAATGCCACGCTCGACTTTGTAGCCGTGCCGGAGCCGGCTTCAATGCTGCTGGCTGGTTTGGCGGGGATTGGGCTCGTCGGAATGTGCTTTCGTCGGCGGACAAAACCGTAGGCGCACAACGTCATTTCAGTGTCAGCCGTACTTGAATTGCGCGAGCGCTACCCCGGCTGCCGCAATCGTAGCCTCGATATCGCTTTCGCCGTGCGCTGTCGAAACAAACAGTGCCTCGTATTGGCTGCAAGGCATGTAGATGCCGCAGTCGATCAGACCCCAAAAATATTTGGCGTACCGCTTCGTGTCGCTGCGGCTGGCCGTGGGCCAATCAACTACTGGCTCGGGATTGAAAAATAGCGTCATCATGCTCCCGGATCGGGCCAGCGTATACGGCACGCCGGCCGCTTTGGCGGCTGACGAAAGGCCATCGGCCAAACGGGCCGATAACGTTTCCAAGCGCGAATAGGGATTTGTGTCGCGCAGCACTTTAAGCGTGGCAATGCCGGCGGCAGTCGCCAGCGGATTGCCGCTAAGCGTGCCGGCTTGAAATACTTTGCCCGCTGGCAGAATGTGATCCATCACCTCGGCCCTGCCGCCGTACGCTCCCACAGGCAATCCGCCGCCGATAATTTTGCCCAGCGTCGTCAGATCGGGCTTGATGTTCAAAATCGATTGCGCCCCACCATAAGCCACGCGAAAACCCGTCATCACTTCGTCGAAAATAAGTAGCGCGCCGCTCTCTTGAGTCAGCCGCACTAGCGCCGCCATGAATTCCGGCTTAGGAAGCACCAAGCCCATATTGCCGACGATCGGCTCCACGATCACTCCGGCAATTTTCCTCCCATGCTCGCGGAACGTAGCTTCGAGGCCGGGCGCGTCGTTGTACCCAAGCACGAGCGTGTCGGCGGCTGTGCCGCGCGTCACGCCGGGGGAATTGGGCACCGCCAGCGTGGCGGCCGAACTGCCGGCGGCCACAAGCAAACTATCGACGTGGCCGTGATAGTTGCCTGCGAACTTCACAATAATGTCGCGTCCCGTGAAGCCGCGCGCCAGCCGAATGGCGCTCATGGTGGCTTCGGTGCCCGAGTTCACCAGCCGCAGCTTTTCAATGCTGGGCACGGCTTGAATTACCAGTTCGCAAAGTTCACTTTCGGCCTCAGTCGGCGCACCGAAGCTCGTGCCGCGCGCGATCGCCGCCTCGAGCGCTTCGCTCACTTGCCGATGCGCGTGGCCGAGGATCATCGGACCCCACGAGCCAATGTAATCGATGTAGCGATTCCCGTCGAGATCGTGCAGGTAGGCGCCTTGGCCGCGAGCGAAGAAGATCGGCTCGCCGCCGACGCCGCCAAAGGCACGCGCCGGACTGTTGACCCCCCCAGGCATCAATCGCTTGGCACGCTCAAACGCATTGTGACTCTTCTCGCGTGACATCTGCCCTCTACGCCTCTCTCGTCCAATTCCCACTTCTCCCTCCCGATTTCTCTTCCAGCCGCACCTGTTCGATCAGCATGCCGCGCTCGGCGCTCTTGCACATGTCGTAAATCGTCAGCGCCGCGACGGATGCCGCAGTGAGCGCTTCCATTTCGACGCCCGTGCGGCCGGTGCAATGCACTTCGGCTTCAATGCGAATCGCGGCTTGGGTGGCTGGGGCCAAGTGCTGCCGAGCCCCCGGATTTTGCCCGCTCGCAACTGGAGGCTCCCGTTGGTCGACGACAGGCACCCCTTCCTCAAACTCAAAGTCGATCGTCACCCCATCCAGCGCTAACGGATGGCACAGTGGAATCAACTCGCTAGTCCGCTTGGCCGCCATGATGCCCGCCAAGCGAGCGACTTCGAGCACATCTCCCTTTTTCGACAGCGTCCGATCACGCACCAGCGCCACGAGCGTTGGCGACGACATGCGCACCACCGCGCTAGCCTTGGCCACGCGCTTCGTGATGGGCTTCTCGCCGACATCAACCATGCGGCTGGCGCCTTGTTCATCGAAATGAGAAAGTTCTTTGCTCATGGCGATATGATACACGATATTCAGTTGTCGACTTAGCGTTACCCCTCAAGTCTACCGTGAACGGGACAAAATGTCGGGGACTGTCCCGATCCCGGCGCGTCGGGAAGGGACTGTCCCCCTCTCCGCGGACGTTTTGTCCCCAGGCTCTGAGTACCAAGTAAAGAGTACGAATTTAAAAAAACCATCTGCCCTCACCTAAAATCCATACTCCGGAAGTTCAATCTCATCGCGCAAATCGCGGCCGATGAAATATTCCGCCACTGGTCGAAATCGCAGCGCTCGGGACACCAGGTTGCGGAATTTAATTCCCAGCGCCGTTTTCGGCGCGAAGGCCCCTGCAAATTTCCGTGCCCCTTCCTGCTTGTGTTTTAGAAACGGCATCATTCGCCGCTCGTAGGCTGCAAATGCCGCCGCGTGGTCCCCCTGGCATGCTTGCAGCTCGCCGGCCAGCACATAGGCTTCGGCAATGGCCAGCCCGGTCCCTTCGCCGGCCAGAAGCGAAACGCACGCCGCCGCATCCCCCACTAGCGCCGTGCGCCCCTTCGACCAACGATCCAGCCGAATTTGGCTAACGCTGTCGAAATAAACATTGTCTGCGCTTTCCATCGCCGCCAGAATTTGCGGGCATTCCCAGCCGACGTCGGCAAAGGCGCTGCGCAGCGCCGATTTGCCTTCCAGCTCGCTCTCGCGACTGCCCGCAGGCAAAAACTCGTCGCGAAAAATGAACAGGAATAGCGTCTTATCCTCCCGCATCGAGAATCGCGAAATCTGCTTGCCCGGCACGTTATAGCTAAAATACACCAACTCCTCGCGCGGCCGAAAACCTGGCACTTCGAACGCCGCAACATAGTAGCCCAGCGCAAGCTCCTCCGCCCCCTCAGACCCGAATGCCAACTGGCGCACGCGCGAATGCAACCCGTCGGCGCCGATCACCAAATCGAACTTGCGCGGCGCAGCATGCTCGAAGCCCACGCGAACGCGATCGCCGGCATCATCGATCGACGCAATCGAATCGCCGAAAATCGTTTCAACTTTTCCCTCGAGCGCCGCATACATCGTGGCTGAAATGTCGCTGCGGCGCACGCTGGTGAACCGCCCATTGGTCATGCGGGTAAACAGCTCCACCGAAAATCCGCCGTTCTTGCGGCCGTGCTCGTTCAAGTAGCGCACTTCCTCAACTTGATATCCCAGCTCGCGGATTCGCGGGATCAGGCCCATCTTCTCGACAATGTCGTAGCCGATGCCCCAGAAATCAACCAAATATCCGCCGCGGCGAAGTTGCGGCGCTTCGTCAACCAAAAGCACCTCGTGCCCGGCTTTTAGCAGCCAGAAGGCCAGCGCCGGCCCCGCGATTCCAATTCCGTTGATGGCAATTCTCATGGTCAGGCGTCAGGGTTCAGGGTTCAGGATTCTGAGTCACTCCGATTTCGGAGCGCGGAATGCGGAATTGGGGCGGAGTTTTGGCATTTTGGCTTGACGCCGGGTGTCCACATCATGGTGACAATATTGGGGGGTTTTGTCTGGGCTGGCAAGTAGGTTGCGCGGGAAATGTCGAGGTTCATTGGAATTGCTGGCTGACATAAGAGGTTGAATTTACGTCGGGACAAAACTAAGTTCGCGGGGACATTAGTTAGTGGGCAGTGGGCTGGTGGACCCTGCGACCGTTCGGCCCTTCGACCAGTTCAGGGCAGGCAGGGGGAATGAGCGGGTGAGAATGTGAAGGTAGTAAATCGTAGAGAAACGCTTTGATACGGAAACGTCGCCTCTTGCGCCTTCATTGAGTGGTGCAAGTGCGATGGAGGGGCGCGGAACTGCGACCGACGGTCGGGGAGTTGGAACGCGATATTTCGCCCCGTTTGGGCTTTTGATTTTTATTTGCGATCCGAACCCAGGCCGACGACGGCGGGCGGTGGGCAGCGGGCGGAAACGCGGTCTGCTCCGCTCCGCTTCGCGTCGCAACGAAACAGGGCAGGTCGATGCGGCGAGCGGTAGTGACGGCAATCGCCCGCCAAGGCGGGGGCTTACATATGCAGACCTTCTAGCTCGCCATCCGTTTCTTAAGGCCCATGGATTTGAGAACGGGATCGGACGGGCACCAGTTTGTTCGGCTCTCTTGCAGCTTCATCAATCCCATAAAGGCCAGGAGGCCCAAGCCGATGGGCTGGTTGACCCAATAGGCAACCGCGGTGAGAACGAGGATCAGGATTCCTTGGATCAGCGATCTGTAGTTTTCGACGTACATGGCGGGTTTCTCCATCGGGATTTGATTGGACAGATAAGACGCCCACGCCTGAATGTACGCTTTCACACAAGCTGAAACAACGCGGATGGGACGGAGGGGGAACTGAAGGGCGATGAATGCTGAATTACGGGGCGGGGACGGGGCGGTGCAGTGGTCGGTGGTCGGTGGGCAGCGGACAGAAACGCGCCTCGCGCTGCCGTGCATCTTGGCCCCTGCCCAGCGCGGCGGGTTGGTGGAGAAGGCGCACTCTCTGGGCAAGCCAGCAGTGGCACGCGGCGATCCAGCCGTTAAATCGCCAATCAATCTTGGTCGGCTGTTTCGGTCGTTGGGCAGTGCCAGCGCCGGCCGAGAACTAACCACGCCAGAGGAATCGTGCTTAGCACACCAATCAGCAGCAGCGTCCAGCCAACTGCCTTGCGAGGTTTTTCCGAAATTCGGTCCGCAAGTAGTAACCCAACGCCTGCTCCCAGCAGGCCACGCGTGGCGGCAATCAGTCCCAGTTCGGGTAAAGCAATTTCGGTGCGTTTCATCGGTGGAGTTCCTTTCAAACAGAAGCCGACTTAGTTCGTCGAGGAGGCATGCTTAATAATAGTAGCACTCGCTAGGACTCGCGGCGACGGTCGGGAGCCATGCCCAAACAGGGGAGAGAGTGCGCGGCGACGGTCAGGAGACCGTGCCGCAACGGAAGGGGAACGGTGGAGAGGGAGCGTTTGTGGTGGTGAGCGTGGATTGCCCACGGCGATTCAAAACGCGCCGCGGAGAAGGGGACAGTCCCATCCGCCGCGGCGGATTCGGAGAGTCCCCGGCGGTTTTG